>NZ_LNCU01000080.1:3415-16263 GCF_001542415.1 Bradyrhizobium macuxiense | reverse complement strand
CCGCCTGCGTCGCCTCGAAGCCAGGACTGGGGCCGACACGAGCTTATTCCCCGTCGGCCGTGACATGCTCCCGATATTGCGGCAGGTCGTCCAGTATGTCGTACCAAGGCGCTTTGGAGGCGACGAAGATGTGTGCGGTCGGCCGGATCGCCGGCGTATCACGCAGCGTTCCCATCGTGACATGGACGAAGGCGCCCTCGCGGACGACGGAATAGAGCAGCGAGCCGCAACCGCGGCAATGCGCGTCATGGGTCATGGCATCGCCATAGATCATGAGGCGATCGGCGCCGTCGACGACGGTGAGCCGCTCGCGTGCGATCCCGGCGAACGGTTTGAACGCCGATCCCGTGGTACGCCGGCAATTCGAGCAATGGCAATTCAGCGCATAGTCGAACGCGTCTGCGACCTCATAACGCACCGCTCGGCAGAAGCATTCCCCGGCAAGTATGCGCGTGCTTGGCCGTGCAGGTTCGGTCATGGCTCACTCCTTCACGCGGATTTTTGCAGGCGGCGATGGTGCAATTCGGCGGTTCATGGCTAGATCCCGTCGGCGCAAGTTCCTGCCGGGAGGACTAACCCATGAGCCAAGATCGATCGAGCGTCGAAGCTGTCGTGCAGACCTATTTCGACGGACTTTACGAAGGCAGCGCCGACAAGCTCGGCACGATTTTCCATCCGTCCGCCGACCTCCGCTGGGTCGAGAAGGGCGAACTGCAGGTCTTGACCGTGCCGGACTGGCTCGAGCGCGTCCGCAAGCGGCCGTCAGCCAAGGCGGAAGGCAAGCCGCGCGAGGACTTCATCGTCACCATCGATCGCTCCGACGACAAGACCGCCTTCATCAAGGTCCGCTGCCAGCTGCCGCCGCGCTTCTTCACCGACTATCTGGTGGCGATGAAGCTTGCGGATGGCTGGCAGATCGTCTCGAAATCCTATCGTTACGACCTCCGGGATTGATCGCCGGCGGCGGACGTGCCGCCGCCGATCGCCCGCATCGCCGCACGGCATCCCCTGCTTCGGCGGGNNNCGGGTGCCGTACGACGGCTTTGTGACGGGACCGGGCGGTCCGACACTGATCGATCCGCATTGACTGGCGCTGGTTTCCGGGCGAATTGAGCCCATTATGGAAGCCAAGTTTCAGATCTTTCTCACCCTGCTGGGTCTGCTGGCGGGAACCGCTCTGCTGGCGCGCCGGGTCAATATTGCCCCGGCGATCCTGCTGCTGCTGGTCGGCGTCGTGCTCGCCTTCGTGCCGGGCATGCCGTCGCTGGAACTGCCGCCCGAGCTGGTACTGCTGGTCGTGCTGCCGCCGCTGATCTATTCGGCGAGCGTCGCGATGAGCTGGCGCGAGTTCAAGGCCAATCTGCGCCCGATCATCCTGCTGTCGGTCGGCTGCGTGATCTTCACGGCTTTCATGGTCGCGGCCGCGACGCACTATCTGATCGGCCTGCCCTGGAGCGTCGGCTTCCTGCTCGGCGCCATCGTCGCGCCGCCGGACGTGGTCGCTCCGCTTGCGATCGCGCGCAAGCTCGGCATGCCGCGCCGCATCATGGTCGTGCTCGAGGGTGAAGGCCTCGCCAATGACGCCACCGCGCTGATCCTCTATCGCTTCGCGGTGGCGGCGATCTCGACCGGACTGTTCTCGCTGCCCAAGGCGACCGGCACCTTCTTCGTCATCGTCGCCGGCGAGGTGCTGTTCGGCGCGGCCGTGGGCTGGCTCAGCCTGCGCGCACGCCGCCGGGCCCGCGATCCCCAGGTCGAGATCACGCTGTCGCTGATCACGCCCTACGTCGCCTACTGGATCCCCGAGCATATCGGCGGTTCCGGCGTGATCGCGACCGTCGCCTGCGGGCTTTACATGAGCTGGAACGGGCCGCTTTTGATCTCGGCCGCAACGCGCCTGCAGGGCATCTTCTTCTGGGACCTGATCATCTACGTGATCGAGGGCCTGCTGTTCTTGCTGACCGGCTTCCAGATGCGTTCGCTGTTCGAGAGATCAAAGGCGTTTCCGCTGCACGACATCCTCGCCGCCACCGCGCTGGTCGCCGTCATCGTTATCGTCGCGCGCTTCCTCTGGGTGTTTCCCGGCACCTATCTGCCGCGCTGGATCAGCCGGCGCGTGCGCGAGCGGGACCCGCTGCCGTCCTGGCGGGCGGTGTTCGTGGTCGCCTTCACCGGCGTGCGCGGCGCGGTATCGCTCGCCGCGGCTTTGGCGATCCCCCTGGCGCTCCCGAACGGCGATCCGTTTCCCTATCGCGACCTGATCCTGTTCGTGGCCTTCGGCGTGATCTTCGTGACGCTGGTCGGCCTCGGTCTCGGATTGCCGCCGGTGGTGCGCTGGCTCGGCCTCGCCAAGGACGGCCGCAGCGAGCATATCGCCGAGCATGAACAGGAGATCGCGGCGCGGCGCGATGCGCTGGCGGCCGCGCTGAAGTCGCTCGACGCCATCACCGACGACCGCGAATTGTCCGACGAGGTGGTGAAGCTGTTGCGCTCGCGGCACGAGATCCGCATCAATCAGTTGCCGGACTCTCTCGATCCCGACAAGCATGACGCCTCCGCGACCGGCACCGAGCTGACGCGCGAGCTGATCGCGTCCGAACGCAAGTTCATCCATACGCTGCTGCGCGACGGCAAGATCACCGACGAAACCCGCCGCCGCATCGAGCGCGACCTCGATCTCGAGGAGGCGAGCCTCGCCAACCGCGAGTATCGGCGGATTCCGCTGTAGCTCGATGTCGTCCCGGGCTTGACCCGGACCCATAACCACCGCCTGTTGTTGTGGTTCGCTGCGGCCCCAACGTCTCTCATCACCAGCATGGGTGGTTATGGGTCCCTGCTTTCGCAGGGACGACAGTGGTGCTTATTCCGCCGCCGCGTTCTGCCCGGGACTGCCGACGAAGCCCGCGGGATCGCCGAAGCGCTCGATCATGACGGCGGTGAGATCCTTGGTCTTGCTGGTGACGCAGGCGCCGGAGCGCACGGTGTAGCGATCCTGGTGCTTGACGTGCGGCGGCGCCTCGCCCTTCTGCAATGCGCGGGCGGCATCCATCACCAGCTTGCGAAAGTGCATGATGCCGAGGTCGGTCGGCCCGAGATGCTCGCGAGTACGATCGGCGATCGGGCCCTGGCTGTCCTGCACCGCGGCGTCCTGCTCGGAGACGCCCTTGATGCCGGTGTAGCTCTTGGTCCGCTGCAGCTTGCGGTCGATCAGATAGTCGTTTCCCTTGTTGCGCAGCGGCACATAGTTCTCGTCGACAACAGCCATCACGCCATTGCCGTTGGCGTAACCATCGCGCTCCGCCTCGGTCAGCGGCCGGTGCGGATTCCAGGCATAGGTGTAGATCCAGCAATTGGTGTCAGTCACCGGCACGAAGGTCTGGCCGAAGATGTTCTCACCCGGCATTGAGCTCGGCGCGTAGGAATGGATCGGCATCAGGAACTGGGCGATGCGCCAGTAGATATTGTCGGACCCGGTGAGCCGCCCGCCCGCGACCGTGAGGCCGGCATCATGCGGATTGATCTTGATCACCGGGCGCGGATCCTCGGCGATCCAGCGCATGTGGTCGGTCGCAACCCGCGTCAGCGGGTTCACGAAGTGCTTCTTGATGTCGAGGATCTCGTTCTCCTCCTTCTCGAAGGAGAGATGCGCGAAGGTGAAATGCGCGGTGTCGATCGAGCCTTCCATCGCCTGCACCCAGTTGCAGTCCTGCCACTTCTTGCTGACGAAGCGGTGCGAGGCCGGCAGCAGCGCCATCTCCAGCGCGGGCAGCTCCGGCACCTGGTCGGCGGGGCCCATATAGGCCCAGATCATGTCGCCCCATTCGCGGACCGGATAGGACTTGATGCGGATCAGGTCCTTGGCGTTGAGATCCGGATACGAGGTCGGCATATCGACGCAGCGGCCGTCGGTGTCGAACTTCCAGCCGTGATAGACGCAGCGGATGCCGCATTCCTCGTTGCGGCCGAGCCAGAGATTGGCGCCGCGATGCGGGCAATATTGATCGATGACGCCGACCACACCGCGGGAGTCGCGGAAGGCAAGCAGCTCCTCGCCGAGCACCGTGATCTTCTTCGGGTCGCTATCCGGCTCGGGCAATTCCTCCGAGAGGAGCACGGGCATCCAGAATCGGCGCAGCAGCTCGCCCATCCCCGTTCCCACACCGGACTCGGTGAGGAATTTGTTGTCTTCGGCCCGAAGCATGAGCGATCTCCCGGATTCGTTTTTGTTTTGGTTCGTAGTTTCATTCGCAGGATGCGCGGCTACGCAATCCCTCAGACCGGCCGTTCTCCCTTCACGGTCACCCGCGTGCCCGAGCGGGTGTGCGGCCAGTAGTCCCACATCGCGCGGTGCTGGGTGCAGCGATTGTCCCAGAAGGCAATTGCGTTCTCGGTCCAGCGGAAGCGGCACTGGAACAGCGGGTTCTCGGCGTGCTGGTAGAGATAAGCCAGGATCGCGTCGCTTTCGTCGCGCGGGATGCCGACGATGAATCGGGTGAAGCCGCGATTGACGTAGAGCGCCTTCTTCCCCGTCACCGGATGGGTGCGTGCGATCGGGTGCTCGGCGCGCGGATAGGCCTGCTTGTCGGCGACGCCGTAGTTGGCATAGAGCCCGCGATAGGTCTGCTCGCCGTCATGCAGCGCGGTCAGCCCGTCGAGATAGGCCCTCATGCGGTCCGACAGCGCCTCATAGGCCGCATACATGTTGGCAAACAGCGTGTCGCCGCCGCGCGGCGGGCACTTCTTGATGTAGAGGATCGAGCCCATCGGCGGCTCGAGGTCGCAGGACACGTCGGTGTGCCAGCCCTCGCCATTGGCGCGCGGGGAATCCTTGTCGGCGTAGATCTTCATCAGCGCCGGATCGCCCTCGTTGGGTGCTGCGGGGTGCACATGCAGGTCGCCGAACTTGCGACCGAAGGCGAGATGCTGCTGCGGGGTGATCTGCTGGTCGCGGAAGAAGATGACGAGGTTTTCGGCGAGCGCGCGATGGATCTCGTCCATCTGGCGGTTGGAGCGCGCATCGTCGGAGACGAGCTTGCCGAGATCGACGCCGGAGATCTCCGCTCCGATGATCGGCGTCAGTTTCTCGACGCCGATGGTCTCGTAAGGCTCGGATTCGCCGGTGACGTGGCGATAGCGGGGGCCCTGCTTGCCGGACAGTGAGCTCATGGGCGATGCTCCCAATCGTTCTTGATTGGGAGCATGGTAACGCGCGTCGAAGGAAGCGCAATCCGCACCTCCAACCTATCTGTCGTCTCGGACAAGCGCAGCGAAGCGGAGCGCAGATCCGGGACCCATAACCACAGGGCTGGGTTTTGCGAAGGCTCGTAACCCACGTCTCGTGCCATAACCGCCGCCGGTAGTTATGGGTCCCTGCTCCCGTGCGCAATCGCGCACTAGGCAGGGACGACGCGGAGTGTGTTGCGCGAGTGGAGTGAAAACTACTCCGCGGCGCCGGCTTGCTCCGGCAGCTTGGCGCCGCTGCCGTAGCGCTGGTCGATATAGTCGATCACCAGCGCCTTGAACTCGGTGGCAATGGTCGGGCCGCGCAGGGTGCGGAACTTCTTGCCGTCGACGAACACCGGCGCGGCCGGCGCTTCGCCGGTGCCGGGCAGCGAGATGCCGATGTTGGCATGCTTGGATTCGCCGGGGCCGTTGACGATGCAGCCCATGACCGCGACGTTGAGCTGCTCGACGCCGGGATATTTCGTCTTCCAGGTCGGCATCTCGTCACGGATGAAATCCTGGATCGAGCGCGCCAGCTCCTGGAACGTGGTCGAGGTGGTGCGGCCACAACCCGGGCAAGCCGCAACCAGCGGCACGAAGGTGCGGAAGCCCATGGTCTGCAGCAATTCCTGCGCGACCTGCACTTCCAGCGTGCGATCGCCGCCGGGCTCCGGCGTCAGCGAGATGCGGATGGTGTCGCCGATGCCCTGCTGCAACAGGATGCCGAGCGCGGCGGACGAAGCGACGATGCCCTTCGAGCCCATGCCGGCCTCGGTGAGGCCGAGGTGGATGGCGTAATCCGAGCGGCGCACGACTTCCTGATAGACCGCGATCAGATCTTGCACCGCCGACACCTTCGCCGACAGGATGATCTTGTTCTTCGGCATGCCGAGCTCTTGGGCGCGCGCGGCCGACAACAGCGCCGACTGCACCATCGCCTCGCGGGTCACCGCGCGCGCATCGCGCGGATTCGGCGAGGCCGTGTTCTCGTCCATCAGCTTGGTGAGCAGCTCCTGGTCGAGCGAACCCCAATTGGCGCCGATGCGCACCGGCTTGTTGTTCTTGTTGGCGATCTCGATGATGTCGGCGAACTGGGTATCGCGCTTGTTCTTGAAGCCGACATTGCCGGGATTGATGCGGTACTTGTCGAGCGCCTCGGCGCAGGCCGGATGCTCGGCGAGCAGCTTGTGACCGATATAGTGGAAATCGCCGATCAGCGGCGTGGTGATACCGCGCTTGCGCAAGCCGTCGCGGATATGCGGAACGGCGGCCGCGGCCTCCTCGCGATCGACAGTGATGCGCACCATCTCGGAGCCGGCGCGGCTAAGCGCTGCGACTTGGGCGATGGTGCCATCGACATCGGCGGTGTCGGTGTTGGTCATCGATTGCACGACGATCGGCGCACCGCCGCCGACGGCGACGTTACCGACCATGACCTGGGTGGTTTGGTGCCGCGGCGCGGGGCCGGCGACGTCGTCTTGCGGCAAAATCTCGGGCTTGTTCATGGCGTCTCGAATATCAGGTTTCGGTGACATTCACCAAGGGGGCGACCAGGAGCGCATTCACGCCCGCGATTCATCTACTTCCGCTGCTAATTCAACAGCTTATGGCTCCGATCGGGATCGAAAGCAAGCCATGCAGCGGCGGTCTGCATGGTCAGCTATATTGGCCCGAACTTGGGTGATTCAAAGGGCAAAGTGACGGCTTTTCATCTGATCCCGGGCACCTTAGCATCCTCTTAAAGCGGTGTCGGGAGGTGACCTATGGCGACAGGTAACGAACTCATCACCACGGCGGAACTCGCCGACATCCTCACCCGCCCCGAGTTGCGCCTGTTCGACTGCACGACCTATCTGGAACCTGCGCCAGCGGGAAGCAGCGCCCCCTATATCGTCGTCTCCGGACGACAGACCTTCGAGGCCGGGCACATCCCCGGAGCGAATTTCCTGGATTTGCAGGCCGAATTCTCCGATCCGCACACCGAACTGCGCTTCATGATGCCGCCGGTCGCGCAGCTTCAGGCCGCGCTCGGCCGCCACGGCATTTCGGCCAACAGCCGCGTGGTGCTCTATTCGATCGGGACTGCGATGTGGGCGACGCGCTTCTGGTGGATGCTGCATTCGCTCGGCTTTACGGGTGCCTCCGTGCTCGACGGCGGCATCGACAAATGGACCGCCGAGGGCCGCGACATCGAGACCGGACTTGCCGGCGGCTACCCGCCTGCGACCTTCACGGCCCGGCCGAAGGCCGGCCTGTTCGTCGACAGGCATGACGTGCTCGCCGCCACCGCCGACCGCGACACCGTGATCGTCAACGCGCTCGGCCCGCAATTCTTCAAAGGCCTGGAGCCGAGCCGCTACGGCCGTCCCGGCCGCATCCCCGGCAGCGTCAGCGTGCCGGCGGCAACGCTGGTCGATCCCAAGAGCAAGACGTTCCTGCCGCTGAAGGAAGCCGAAGCGGCATTCGCAGCGCAAGGCATCACGAAAGACAAGCGCGTCATCGCCTATTGCGGCGGCGGCATCTCGGCCACGGTCGACCTGCTGCAATTGCATCGGCTCGGCTACGATAACCTCACGCTCTATGACGGCTCGATGGGCGAATGGGCCAAGGACGCATCGCTACCGATCGAGACGGGTTAGCTGCGCGCAGGACTCTCTCCGCACGTCGTCCCTGCCCAAACTATCAAACCCGTCATCCTGAGAGCCTGTGAATCTATTCGCCCCGTCATTGCGAGGAGCGATAGCGACGAAGCAATCCATGCCTCCATGTATGCTGCACTATGGATTGCTTCGCTTCGCTCGCAATGACGATGTCACGCCAGCCACGGCAACTCCCGCACCGTCACCCTTCGAGGCTCGCTTCGCGAGCACCTCAGCGTGACGGAGAAGGAGTTGAGTATGCGCGTCCTTCCGCAACGCCGGGACAGTCTCACGCCGGGACATTCGGATCCGGCGTCACCTTCGGATCGGGCTTGTTGACGAGATAGAGCCCGGCGACCACGAGCAGGGCGGCGACGCCGAACACGGCGGTCAGCGTGTCGTGCATGATGAAATAGGCCGCGACCACGCCGAACAGCGGCGTGATGAAGGTGAAGGCCGAGAGCTTGCTCGCCGAATAGGTTTTCACCATCGCAAACCAGATCACGAAGGTGCAGCCGACGACCCAGATCGCCTGATAGGCAAGCAGCGAGATCGACAATGCGCTCGGCATGTGCGTGAGATGCTCGCCCGATATCCAGGCGGCGAGCGCGAGGATCGGGACCGACACCGCAGCCTGATAGCCGAGCGCCTTTTCCGGCGCGGCCCTGCGCAGGTTCGTGCCCTTCGCGACCAGCGTGGTCGCCGCCCACAGCACGCCGCCGCCGACCACCAGGAGGTCGCCGAGCAGCACCTTGGCGTCGACATTCGGCTGCGGCACGCCGATCGCGAGCGCGACGCCGGCAAAGCTCAGCGCCAGCCCGCTCCATTGTGTTGCGCTCAACCTCTCGCCGAGGAACTGGTGCGAGCCGAGCGCGACGAAGAACGGCGCAGTGTAGAGAAAGACCGACGCGCGCGAGGCCGAGGTGAAGACGAGCCCGGTGAAGATCAGCACGAACTCGACGCCGAACATCAGCCCGGCAACGAGGCCGGGCAGCAACGTGCCGTCACGTTCGAAGAATTTCACGCCGCGCGCCCAGCCGACGATCAGCATCACAGGCAGCGCACCGGCGGAACGGATCATCGCCTGCAGCATCGGCGGCACGTCGGGCAGCGCGAGCTTCACCGCGAGCTGGTTGAAGCCCCAGCTCACGCACAGCATCAGCATGATCGCGATGGCGCCGGGCGGCAGCCCGTGCCCGGCGGTGACAGGCCTTGCGGCGTTGGTGGTGATCGCTTGGGTCGACACGTTTCCTCGCGGGCCGGCTTATCCGCCGTGTTGTTGTCGTTCAGGCTCGATTTATGTTCGGACCGGCGTGCAGAGCCGACCTTGAATGTACCTGACCGCCGTCGTCCCTGCGAAAGCAGGGACCCATACGCCGCGGCCTGTGTTGTAAACGGGACTCGTCATTCCAGTCATGTGCGACAATTGAGATCGGTGGTTATGGGTCCCTGCTTTCGCAGGGACGACACGGAGGTGAGGACTTCGGTCGCGCTCGATCATTTTCGGCAATGCGCGCAGGTGCCGGCGATCTCTACGACGGAGAGTTTCGGGATGAAGCCCGAGGCCCGCGCGGCCGCGGTTAGGCTTTGCGCCACCGGAGCCGCCGGAATCTCGCCGACCGAGCCGCAATGGTCGCAGATCAGGAACGCGACCATCGAGGTCTCGTCGTGGTCGTGCGCGCAAGCGAGGAAGGCGTTGCGGCTCTCGATGCGGTGGACGAGGCCGTTCTCCATCAGGAAGTCGAGTGCGCGGTAAACGGTAATCGGCGCCGGCCGCGGCATCGACTTCGCGAGCTCGTCGATCACCTCATAGGCGCCGAGCGGACGGTGGCTCGACAGCAGCGCCTGCAGCACCTGGCGGCGGATCGGCGTGAATTTCTGGCCCCGGCGCGCGCAAACCTGCTCGGCATGGGTCATCGCGTCAGCGGCGCAGCGGCCGTGATCGTGATCGGGCGCAGGGAATGTGGGCTTGGCGAGGCTCATCTCACCGAAATGTAACATTTTCGCGCCCGTTGCCAAAGCCTGCGCAGGCGGCCTGCGCCCACAAGCCATGTGTGCAGTGCGGGGCAGCTGTCCGTTAACCCCGCATGCAGAATTAATAAGCAAGCTTATTATATCCCAAGCTTATGGAGGCAGGAGCATGCCCGGTTCCGTGGATACGAACTTCCTTTTTACGCTTGGCGAGGTGTTCCGGCTGATCCGGGTCTACGCCGACAAGGAAGCAGCGCGCTACGGCATCACCCGCGCGCAATGGGCCGTGCTCACCAAGGTGGAGCGCAACGAGGGCCTGAAGCAGACCGAGCTCGCCGAGCAGCTGGACATCCAGCCGATCACGCTGACCCGGCTAATCGACAAGCTCTGCGACAATGGTTGGATCGAGCGCCGCGGCGACGAGAACGACCGTCGCGTCAACCGCCTCTATCTGAAGAAGGCCGCGCACCCCCTGCTCGGCAAGCTCGCCGGCCTCCGCTCCGAACTCACCGCGACCGCGCTCGAGGGCATCAGCCCCGCTGACGCGCATCGCCTGCTCACTCAACTGGAATCGATCAAGGAAAACGTTCGCAATGCCATCCAAAGCCCGGCCAGCGAATCCTCCCGAAAGGAACAGCGCTATGGCTGAAACCGTCCTCAAACTGGCGCCCGAGCAGAAGGGCAATCCGGGATCGTCGCCGTCCGAGCAGACCTCCGGCAAGCAGCGCGGCGGCCTGATGGGCGGCCTGCGGCGCTATCGCCGCACGCTCTTGCTCGTGGTCCTGCCGATCGTGGCTGTGATCGGCGGCATCGTGTTCTATCTCAATGGCGGCCGCTATGTCGGCACCGACGATGCCTATGTCGGCGCTCAGAAGGTTCTGATCACGCCGGAGATCTCCGGCAAGATCGACAAGATCGTGGTGAAGGAAGGCCAGCACGTCAAGAAAGGCGACGAGCTGTTCGAGATCGATCCGGTGCCGTTCCGCCTCGCGGTTGACCAGGCCAAGGCGGCGCTCGACCAGACCAAGACCACCTATGACAATCTGGTCGACAACATCAAGATCAACACCAAGATGCTCGCATTCGCCGAGCAGAGCATCGAGTTGAAGAAGCGCGACGTCGAGCGCAAGTCGACGCTCGCCAAGCAGAATTTCGGCTCGCAGCTCGACCTCGACAACGCCGCGAACGCGCAGGTGACCGCCGAGAGCCTGGCGCAATATGTCAGGCAGCAGATCTCCAACGCCAAGACGCAGCTGCTCGGCAACGTCGATTTGCCGATCGAGCAGTTCCCGCCTTACGCCGCGGCCAAGGCCAAGCTCGACGACGCGCAGCGCAACCTCGATCACACCGTGCTGCGCGCGCCGATGGACGGCGTTGCGACCCAGGTCGACCAGATCCAGCTCGGCCGCTTCGTCGCCGCGGGCTCGCCGGTGTTTTCCGTGATCGACATCGATAATCCATGGGTCGACGCCAATCCGAAGGAAAGCGACTTCACCTATGTCGCGGTGGGCCAGCCGGTGACGCTCGACGTCGACGCCTTCCCCAACCACGTGTTCAAGGGCACGGTCGGTTCGCTCTCGCCGGGCACCGGCGCGCAGTTCGCGATCCTGCCGCCGCAGAACGCGACCGGCAACTTCGTCAAGGTGGTGCAGCGCGTGCCGGTGCGCATCTACTTCGACAAGGATGACCCGTTCGTCAAAAAGCTGAAGGCCGGCATGAGTGTCTATGCCACAATCGACACCAACCACCGCCGCACGCTGGCCGGCCTGCTCGGCCTCGCGCCGGCGTCGGCGCAGCAGGATTGACGACGGGACGTCGATATGTGGCCGCCCGATTCACACGCTCCGCTGTCATCGCCCGGCTCGCCGCCTCCGCTGAAGCTTCGGCGCGCCAAGGATTCATGGCCTCGTCGAAGCCTTGGCGTAGACGGGACCGGGGGATCCAGTACGCCGCGGCCTTGCGGTTCACGGCATGGCCTCTGGAATACTGGGTCCCCGCATTCGCGGGGACGACAGCCGCGATATCTGATTGCGACCGCCCGTGCGCGGCGGAGATGATCTCCCTCGCTCGGGACTAACAGGACTGAACTAGAATGAACGCACCGTTGCCATCAGCCGTCCCCGGCCTGCGCCGGAACATGGTGACGGTGTGCGCCATGACGGCGACGATCATGCAGGCGCTGGACACCACCATCGCCAACGTCGCGCTGCCCTATATGCAGGGCTCGCTGTCGGCGTCTCAGGACCAGATCAACTGGGTGCTGACCTCCTACATCGTCGCCGCCGCGATCATGACGGCGCCGGTGGGCTGGATCGCCAACCGCTTCGGGCGCAAGCGCATCTTCATCATCTGCTCGGCCGGCTTCACCATCGCCTCGGTGCTGTGCGGACTCGCGCAGGACATCAACCAGATGGTGCTGTTCCGCCTGCTGCAGGGCGTGTTCGGCGCGGCGCTGGTGCCGCTGTCGCAGGCGGTGATGCTCGATTCATACGCGCTGCATGAGCGCGCCAAGGCGATGTCGATCTGGGGCATGGGCGTGATGATGGGCCCGATCATGGGACCATCATTGGGCGCGTGGCTGACCGAGACCTATTCCTGGCATTGGGTGTTCTTCGTCAATCTGCCATTCGGCGCGATCACGGTGCTGGGCCTTGCCATCTTCATGGACGAGACCAAGCAGGACCTCAATCTGCGCTTCGACTGGTTCGGCTTCTCGGCACTGGCGGTCGCGATCGGCTCGCTGCAACTCGCGCTCGACCGCGGCGAGCAGCTCGGCTGGCTGGAATCCAACGAGATCATGATCGAGTTCATCGTCTCGGGCATCGGCTTCTACTTCTTCCTGGCTCATTCGCTGACCACCGACCGGCCGTTCATCCAGTTCGCGCTGTTCAAGGACAAGAATTTCCTCGGCGGCTGCGTGTTCATGACCGTGATGGGCCTCGTGCTCTACTCGACCATGGCGCTGTCCTCGCCCTATTTGCAGAACGTCATCGGCTATCCGATCATCACGGCGGG
>NZ_LNCU01000080.1:0-3395 GCF_001542415.1 Bradyrhizobium macuxiense | reverse complement strand
CGGGCTTGCTGCTGGCGAGCCGCGGCTTCGGCACTTTCGTCGCGATGATGCTGGTCGGCCGCCTGATGCGCTACATCGAGGCGCGCACGCTGATCATCACAGGCCTCAGCCTGACGGCGGGATCGTTGTTCCAGATGACAGGCTGGACCGACATGACCCAGGCGACCGAGATCATCACGGTCAGCATCATCCAGGGGTTCGGCTTCGGCCTCGTCTTCGTGCCGTTGTCGACGGTGTCGTTCCTGACGCTGCCGAACAACCTCCGCACCGACGGCACCTCGATGCTGACGCTGCTGCGCAACGTCGCGAGCTCGGTCGGCATCTCGATCGTGATCGCGCAGCTCACCGAGGGCGGGCGACGCATCTATGCGACGCTGTCGGAGCACATCAATCCGTTCAACCATGCGCTGCAGATGCCCGACGTCGCCGGGATGATCAACCTCAACACCGACGCCGGCCGCGCGCTCGCCGACAAGATGGTGGCGGCGCAGTCGCAGATCATCGCCTTCTCGCACGACTACATGCTGGTGATGCTGTTCATCCTGGGCTCGATTCCGCTCGCGATCATGATCGGCTCGACCAAAGCGGCGCTGCGCAACCAGTCCGGGCCCTCGGACCATGCGGCGGTGATGGAGTAGGCTTTCGCTGGCCGAAGCTATCGTCGTCCCGGCGAAGGCCGGGACCCATAACCACCGTATTGTGTCGTGAAAGGGATCACGGCCCCAGCGTCGCAGAACAATCTGCATTTGGGGTTATGGGTCCCGGCCTTCGCCGGACGACGCCGCCGATACGTGCCCTCCTGAGCCCGCACGGATTGCAATCGCGTTGACTTTCCGGCGCCGCCTCCCAATACTCCGCAAAAACAAGAAAAGACCGTCAAAGAACGGCTTCAGGGGAGGACATCATGCCGACTTCACGCAGGACGCTGCTGAAGACGTCTGCGGCGGCTGCCGCTGCCTTCAGCTTCGATTGGACGCGCGCACTGGCCCAGGCCGAAACGGTCCGCATCGGATCGGTCTACGACATGACCGGACCATTCGCCGCGGGCGGCTCGATCGCCTCCTCTGTCGGCACCGATATCGCGATCGAGCTTTGCAACGAGCGGGGCGGCATCGGCGGCAAGTACAAGGTCGACACCGTCAAGGTCGATTCCCAGAGCAAGGCCGACGTCGCCATCAACGAGGTCGAGCGGCTGATCAACCAGGAGAAGCTCGACATCATCCTGGGCGTGTTCTCGAGCGCGCATGCGGTGCCGCTGGCGGCCAAGGTCGAGCAGCACAAGAAGATCCTCTGGATCACGACGGCGGTTTCGACCGCGGTGTTCAAGGACCGAAACCTGCAATATGTCTTCCGCGCGCAGATCCATTCCGACCAGTACGGCCAGGCTTTCGCGGGCTTCCTCGCCGAGCACACCAAGGCCAAGCTCGGCGTGGAGCCGAAGGACGTCAAGGTCGCGCTGGTCCACGAGGACGGTCCGTACGGCGTCGGCGTCGCCGCCGCCGACGAAGCCTTCGCGAAGGAAGCGGGGCTACAGATCGTGCTCAAGGAAGGCTATTCGGCAGCCGCACCTGATCTCTCGGTGCTGGTGACCAAGCTCAAGCGCGCCAAGGCCGACGTGATCTCGCATGCAGGCTACAACCCAGACATCACCCTGTTCCTGCGCCAGGCGCGCGAAAGCGGGCTGAAGTTCAAGATGCTGTTTGGCGCCGGCGCCGGCTACAGCCAGCTCGACAAGCTGCGCGCGACCTTCGGCGCAGACATCGACAATTTCTGCAACATCGATCCGGTCCCGGCGCAACTGCTCGATCCCGCCAAGCTCGCGCCGGGGGTCGGCGATCTCACCAAGATCATGGTCGAGCGTTTCAAGGCAAAGACCAACGCCACCGAGGTGCCGCCGCACTGCTCGATGGGCTTCAACCAGACCTGGATCCTGCTCAACAACGTGCTGCCGGTCGCCAAGGAGAAATATGGCGGCTTTGATCCGGAAGCGATCCGCAAGGCGGCGCTCGACGTCGACATCCCGCCCGGCGGCACCATCCAGGGCTATGGCGTGAAGTTCTTTCCGCCCGGCACCCCGATGGCCGGCCAGAACGAGCGCTCGACGCCGGTCGTGATGCAGAACGCCGGCGAGCACATCTCGGTGGTGTGGCCGACCAATATCAGGACCCAGGACCCGGTATTCCCGCTGCCGAAGGGGTCGGTGTACGCGGCTTAGGCGTGGCAGGAGTGAGGTCGTCCTTCTTACCTCTCCCCGCAAGCGGCAGGGCTATCGCATATGACCGAGCATGCCGAGGAAAAAGGCATGATCCCATCCGGCGCGCTTGATTTTGCGCCGGATGGAGGCGCGGTCGGGGTGAGCTCGCAGGATATTGAGTGCGAGCCTGCGCAGGGTAGCGAGGTTCTCGGGAGCATGGTCCTTTCGCGCGCGATTGCCGTCCTCGGCGAAATGGACGTCGAGCACCCAATGGAGCTGGTTCTCGATGCCCCAATGACTGCGGGTGATGTGCAGCAGCCGCTTGGGGGAGATGTATTTGGACAAGAGATAGTGGCGTACAACCGGTGCATCGGCCCGGTGGCCTCGCAGACGCCTGCGCGAGGTGATGCGCCCCACCGCTGCGACGCCGGGGAAGTCGTGGTGCGCAGCCAGGCTGGTGTTGCGCATGATGGTGGCGCGCCGCGCCTCGTGCCGATCGTGGCTGGAGGGGTCGATCTGCTCGGCACTGCTGCGCCTGCCCGATCGCGCAAATTGTTGCGTAACCGCCTTGAACAGGGGGCCGCGGTTGGCTTTGATCGCCAGAGTGTAATTGCCACCTCGCTCCAGCACGGCGCTGGCAAAGGCGCGGCTGCAATGCAGGGCATCGGCGGTAACGATGCAGCCCTCCAGACTGAGAAGGTCCAACACTTCCAAGGCGCCTGCCGTCTCGTTGCGACCAGGCGCTTTCTGCTGAGCCAAAGCCATGCGGGCATCCACCGCAAAGACGTTGACCAGATGCAGCGGCGTGGCTTTGCCGCCGCGCTCGTAGGCGCCGCGCAACGCCTTGCCGTCGACGGCCACCACTCCGGTGAGCTTGAGCCCGTTGGCTTTGGCAAAAGCCGCCATGAAACGACGGAAAACCTTCTCGAAGGCTTGTGGCTTGAGCAGGCGGAAAACCCGGCTGAATGTGTCGTGGCTCGGGATGCCATGCTCCAACCGAAGGAAGAGCCGCAACAGCTCCTCCTTCGCTGCTCCGAAGTCCGCCATGTCCGAGCACGATTCCGCTCCGCACAGCGTTGCTGCCAGCGCGATGACCAGCACCTCCAAAAGATCGTGCCTCGCATTGGCCGCCCGCGGGTCCGGCAATCGACCAAAAACCTTCTTGAATTGGCGCATCCGACCCCCTTCTTGACCCAGGAGT
>NZ_LNCU01000079.1 GCF_001542415.1 Bradyrhizobium macuxiense | reverse complement strand
ATAGCCGGCCAGATGCGCCTGGGGATGCTCGCCGGCGCGATCGCGCGAGTAATAGAACACTGCCCCCGGCGGGGCCTGCCCACCAAAAGGCTTGTCGTCGCGCACATAGACCCAAATTCGGCCGGTGTCGGTCTTGCCCTTGGCCAGGACCGGCACCGTCGTGTCATCGCCGTGCAGTCGCTCGGCGCTTAGCACATGGGCCTCGAGGCGCCGGAACAAGGGCGTGAGCGCGACTGTACAACCACCGACCTGGTCGGCGAGGGTCGACAGGCTGATCGGCACGCCTTCCTTGGCATATCGTTCGGCCTGCCGGTTCAGCGGCTGGTGCTGGCCGAACTTCTCGAACAGCACCATCGCCAACAAGCTGGGGCCGGCCCAACCGCGAGGAATGACGTGGAATGGCGCCGGGGCCTGGCTGATCTTCTCGCAATCACGGCAGCTGAACTTCTCCCGGACGTGCTGGATCACCTTCCAGGATTTCGGGATCACCTCCAGCGTTTCTGTGATGTCCTCACCGAGCTTGGACAACCTCGCTCCGCCGCAGCAGGCGCACGTCACAGGTCCCGGCACGAGCACCCGCTCGCGAGGCAGATGGTCCGGGAACGGTTGGCGCGACGGCCGCTTGCGCGTGAACGAGGCCACCTTCGTCGTCTTGGCCGCGGCCATTTCGGCAGCGAGTTCGTCCTCAGTCGCAGAAGCCTCGAGTTCCTCCAACGTCAGTTCGAGCTGATCCAGCAGCCTTGCGGTACGCTCCGAGCCAGGGCCATGACGATCACGGTTCAGCTTTTGGATCTGCAGCTTCAGGTGAGCGATCAGCGCCTGGTCGTCGGACTGCTGGGCGCGAACGCTGGCAAGTTCGGCCCGCGTGGCCAGTAACGCCCCCTGCAGCGCCTCAATGTCTTCCGGCAGATTTTCGGGACCGTCACCCATGCACCGATGGAATCACAAAAGCCGCGATTTGGCGCGGCCTTTTTGCAATCTCACGCGACTATTGCGCTGCTTACCCTGCGCTCTGCGGCCGCCAACTATGTTGGGGGTTGCGCCAGTCGATCGCCTCCAGCAAATAGCCCATCTGAGCTGCCGTCAGCGACACCACACCGTCCACCGTCGCCGGCCAGATGAAGCGGCCACGGTCCAGCCGCTTGGCGTAGAGCGACAACCCGACCCCGTCGTGCCAAAGCGCCTTGATCAGGGTGCCAGCGCGACCACGGAACACAAAGACGTCTCCGGCAAAAGGATCTCGCCCCAGGCCCTCCTGCACCAGCAACGCCAGACCCTGCATGCCTTTGCGCATGTCAGTATGACCGGTTGCGATCCAGATTCTCGCTCCTGCTGCGATCGGGATCATCGCCGCTCCAGCAGATCCAACACGCGAGACAGCGCCATCATATCAACGCCGGCGTCCACGATCACTCGATAAGCTTTGCCGGAGACAATCTCCATGCGTCCGCTCGCCGTCGCCGCTAACGCTGTCGACGGCACTGGCGGCGAGTCCGGTACCACCATCGCTGGCACAAAGCCGGGCCGAGGCACTTCATCACTACTCGCCCGTGCACCAAACGATCGACGCCAAGTCAGCAACAGCGAACGTGAGATGCCGTATCGCCGTGCCGTCGACGAGACCGCCCGCGGGCTCTGCAAACTCTCCAAAACGATCTTGAGCTTCTCATCATCGGTCCAGCGACGGCGCCGGCCAGTCTCGACAATCTCGAACCGCTCGACCTGAGCACTGCACTTATTGCTGTCCATAAGGGCTGTTACACAGCACTCGTCTTAACCTGACAAGGCGGCCGTCACCGGAGGGAGACTCTCAAGCACCTTGCGATCTTTCCTCGAAAGGCGGACTTCTCTTGCTTCGGGTATCATCCCGACCTTGAATCACGACTCACGTTCCAAGAAAAGCGGGTACTAGGGCGGCGCACGCATGAACCTGACGGCGTGATACGGCGAAGGCTATGTCCGCTTTGCCCCTATGGCGACCATGCTCGTGCGGCAGCGCGATATGACGCGAAGGGGGCCATGACCGGACCTCTCTGAAATCGCGCATAAGAATTCGGCTTGCTGAGGGCAGGTCATACGACCAGGCGCAACCAGGCGGAGAAGGCTTCGATGCTGGGATGCTCGGGGTGATTGGGAACGTGCACAACGTAAAAGCCATAGCCTGACAGCGACAGATCGTGGGCCTTGACGAGAACTCCGCTCTCGAGTTCGCGTCCAACGACGACGTCGCTGAACATGGCGATGCCCTGACCTGCGACGACCGCATCGATTGCGTGAAGTTCTTCCCTGAAACTCAGGTCCCACGCTTTGTTGGTCTCGGGAATGCTGGGGTCGATCGAGCGGGCGGTCGCAAGCCAGCGCGACCAGGTCGGCGCGTCACGGTCGCGGTTCATCCAATCGAAGTGAATCAATGGATAGTGCAGGAGATCGGAGGCACGATCGATCCTCTGTCCGCGCCGCGTCAACAATTCTGGACTGCATACCGGAAAGAACGTGTCGCGAAAGATCTCCTTTCCGTTTAGATCGAGTGGCATGCGCCGTGCATACCGAATTGCGATATCGGCTTCTCCGACGCGCAAATCGAGGACCGCGTCCGTCCCGATGATCTCAAGTGGAATCTTCGGATAGGCCTCGCGCCACTTCGGCAGTCGCGGCACCAACCATCGGCTGGCAAAGGCATTGGGGCTTGTCACTCGCAAGCGCTTGTGGCTGGCGCGCGGGGACGCAGACGCGATCGCGCTCGCAAATGCGTCGAAACCGCCCCTGATGATCGGAAAAAGCCGTTCGCCGGCGCTGGTCAGTTCAAGAGGACGCGGGCGACGACGAAACAGCGGCTGGCCGCAAATGTCCTCAAGTGCCCGGATCTGGTGGCTGATCGCCGTCGGCGTGACGCCGAGCTCTTCGGCTGCCTCGCGGAAGCTCATGTGCCTTGCGGCAGCCTCGAAGGCGCGCAGTGAACCCAGGGGCGGAAGCTTTCGCATTCCCTAAGGGTAGGTGAATTCAGCTCATCTGGCGACTCAATAATTCGATTTTGCCGGCGATTGGGCGACGTGAGACGCTTGTGACCGTCGCGCTGCGTCGCAGCAGGGAGAACGGGAGGCCGCCATGGACGCAACCAGGCTTACGGACAGAGACAGCGGTGAATTAGATCAGCAAACTCACGACGTCGCACGCCTGAGACGAACGGTCCGTGGCGACGTCGTCGCGCGAGGCGATGTGGCCTACGACCAGGCGCGAAAAGTGTGGAACGGCATGGTCGACCGGCATCCTGCGGCGATCGTTTACTGCGCCGGCCCCGACGATGTTGTTGCGGCGGTCAATTTCGCGCGGTCGCGCTCCCTGCTCGTCGCGGTGCGGGCGGGCGGCCACAACATCGGAGGCGCGTCGGTGTGCAATGACGGCCTCGTCATCGATCTCTCACGCATGAAGCAAATCGAGGTCGATCCGGACAAGCGGACCGCGCGAGCCCAGGCCGGCCTCAATCTCGGCGAGTTTGATGCGGCAACTCAGACGTACGGTCTCGCGACCACGATGGGAGTCAATGGCGATACCGGTATTGCCGGGCTGACGCTCGGCGGCGGCTTCGGCAAGCTCGGGCGCAAATATGGCCTTTCCTGCGATAACCTTGTCTCGGCCGAGGTCGTCACGGCGGACGGTCGGCTGTTGCGCACCAGCGCCACGGAGCATTCCGATCTATTCTGGGCGATCCGCGGCGGCGGTGGCAATTTCGGAATCGTCACGAGCTTTGAGTACCGGCTGTTTCCGGTCGGTCCCGTGCTGTTGGCGGGCTCGATCGCGCACCCCTACGAACGGGCGCACGACGCGATGCGCTTCTATCAAGCGTTTGCGAGCACAGCCGCGGACGAGTTGAGCCTGGACGCGGCGCTGGCGACGACTCCATCGGGCGAGCGGGTCTTCAGCATTTCGGCTTGTTATGTCGGTCCGATCGATGAAGGTGAGCGGATCCTCAAGCCGCTGCGCGAATACGGAGCGCCGATCCAGGATCAAATTGCGCCGCGTTCTTATGTGGAGATCCAATCCGCCGGCGATGCCATTTTTCCACGCGGCCGTCGTTATTATTGGAAGGCACAGTTCCTGCGCGAACTGTCCAGCGCGGCAATCGATACACTCCTGGCCGGGTACGCGAGCGCCCCTGCGGAATCGCTGCTTGTGCTGCAGCATGTCGGCGGAGCCATCGCGCGCATACCGGTCGAAGCCACGCCTTATGCCAACCGTGATGCGCTGTACGATTGCTTCCCCATTGCCATCTGGGACGATCCGGTCGAGGACGCGATGCGTATCCGCTGGGCACGCGAGTTGTGGGACGCCATGCGACCTTTTTCAACCGGCGGCGTCTACGCCAACAATCTAGGCGAGGAAGGAACGGAGCGCGTAGAGGCTGCCTACGGCGAGAACTACGCGCGACTGCTTGCGCTCAAGACCAAATACGATCCGACGAACTTCTTCCGGCTGAACCAGAACATCGCGCCGGCAGCACAAGCGACCCGCGGGCGCGATCCCCGTGCATGACGAGATGCGCGGCCTGATGAACTCCGGCGAGACCGCGTGGGCCGATCGGCTGGCGCGCATCCTCGCCGAGATCGAGGCTGTGCTGCGCAAGGAAACGTTGATCGCGTAAGGTCACGCGGCACGGCTGCAAATGCTGCGCACGCCGCGCGGCGAATCGCCGAAGCGGGCCCGGAACAATCGGTTGAAGTGCGATATGTCCGAGAAGCCGGCTTCCAGCGCAATATCGGAAATTCGCTGCGCACCGTCGCGCGGCACAATCAACATTGTGAACGCCTTTTGCAGCCGCAGTTCGTTGACGCGCTCTGTGAAAGACGCGCCCGATGACGCCATCACGCGCTGCAGATAGCGCGGAGAGATGCCCTGGCGACGGGCCACGATCTCCAGGCTGAGCTCCGGATCCTGAAAGTGCGCCGCGATGTGGTCGAGTGCGGCGCTGTGACGCGCCGCGATCACCGCGCTCGCGCTGCTCTCACCCAAAGAAGCGCCTTCATCGATTGTGAGCGCCAGGAGGTCGTGGATGTGGGTCACGATCGTATCGCGCAGCTTTGGCGCAGCCAACGCACCTTGCTTCAATGC
The DNA here is from genome assembly GCF_001542415.1 of Bradyrhizobium macuxiense. Taxonomy (GTDB): domain Bacteria; phylum Pseudomonadota; class Alphaproteobacteria; order Rhizobiales; family Xanthobacteraceae; genus Bradyrhizobium; species Bradyrhizobium macuxiense. The sequence goes on along the minus strand of NZ_LNCU01000079.1, from coordinate 38,004 downwards.
CAGCTTCAGATAAGGCATCAGAAGCCGGAGCGCCTCGGTCCGGCGGGAAATCGGCCGCATGACGAGGTCGTCGACATCGGTCACCCGCGGCACCAATGCCTCGCGCGGCACCGCCAGACCGATTTGAAGACCCTGGACATAGCGCACGGTGGCCGGCTCCGCGTGCAGAAGCGCGATGGCATCGCCACCGCGGAATTCAATCTCCTGGCCTCGCTGCGATAGCCGGCTCGAGCTCGGAGAGCTGACGATGAGGCCGATCGAGTCATCGCCATCGACGATGTTCGTTCGCGAACGTTTGAAGCGCATGGCCGACCCCTGCCATGCGAGCACGCGAAGCCCCTGAAGCGCTTGCAGCGTTGCTTCGGCCTGAAACGGAGCGTCGGATGCAGCCGCGATATCGGCGTGCACGATGCATCGTCCGAACTCTTCGCGCCACATCGGAATGCGGATCCGCTCGGGGAGCTCGCGGGTGGAAAATCGAATCGATCTGAAATCGGCTGCACCCGCGGACATGCGGAATCTCCAAGCCTTACGCAACAACCGGAGTTATTCCGACAATCGACTGCCGATATCTGCAATTTGCGCTTCGCGCACCGACCTTCCAATACGAGGTGCGCAGAAGTCCAAGAAACAATGCCGCCGGAGTGCTAGTGTCACTCATCGCAATCGACACCGCAAGTGAGCTAGTTCACGTCGAAGCGACGAAATCTGAACTAAGGTAATTGCGAAAGTCGTGGTGAAAATATCTCTCTAAAGAGGAGAGAGCCATGATGAAGCTATTTCTGGTTGCCGCCATCGCGTCCGTTTTGAACTTCGTCGGCGCCGCGGCCGCGAGCATAGCTCGAGCCTGCAAGGTTGTTTGCAATCCATCGAATTCATTCGATGTGGGATGCGATGCGCAAGCTGCGCCCCGGATGTCCCCTGCCCGATGATGATGTCGTGCCGCACGCGAGGCGCGCAACGGCAATCTTCGTCGGAGCAATGCCGGCCGGCTTAGCTCATCGGCCGCGGGTGAAATGACCTGGATCAATTGCATTGGGCCTCCATAAGTGCCGATTACGTGAGGATTTGCTCATGTCCATACTCGAATTGCTCTATCGGGAATGCTGCCGCGCCCGCCTTGCTGAAATGCGCAAACAATTCCTGGTCCCGGTTGTCGGCGACGACATCCTGGAAATGAATTGGGATGCCACCAATCCTGCCAACCCAGGAAAGGCCAACGGCCTCGACGACGCCACCACGACAAGCGAAGCCTCGATCATCCGGTAAGCACGCAACCGCATCGAGCCGATCGGCCCGCACACGCCGGAGCATCGCGAACTGGAAAGTGCTCCGGAGGAGTGCCTCACCGATCGGGCTCGCGGCCGCGCGCCGGTTAAGGCAACCAAATGCACGATCGCATACACACCTCAAAGCCGTCGGTCGGCGAGCCGCCGCCGGATTTCAACGCATCCGGTCGTGACCTGCGCATAGACGCCTGCCGGGGCATCGCGCTGTGGTGCATCTTCCTTGATCATGTCCCCGACAACGTCGGAAGCTGGCTAACGCTCAAGAACTACGGCTTCAGCGATGCCGCGGAAGTCTTCATGTTCATGTCCGGCGTAACCTGCGCACTCGCCTACGGCCGGGCGCGCCGCTACGAAGGCTGGAACGGCGTGATCAGCCGTTCACTGCGGCGAGGATGGTATATCTATGCAGCATTCCTGCTGCTCACGCTCGCTTACGCCATCATGGTCTACCTCGCAGGCGGCGACGATCTTGCCGACGCGAGCAATACGCGCGTTCTGCTGGAGGATCCGGGCGCGACGCTCGCGCACGCCGTGATCCTGCAGTACCGCCCGGTCAATGCCGACGTGTTGCCGATCTTCGTGCTGCTCCACCTGTTGTTCGCGCCGCTGCTGTGGCTGTTGCTGCGCTGGCCGAATGCGACACTGGCCACCTCCTTCGCGCTCTATGTGCTGGTACAGGTCTTCGGCTGGATGGTGCCGGCATGGCCAAGCAGTCATTGGGCCTTCAATCCGCTGGCCTGGCAGTTCCTGGTCGTGCTCGGCGCGTGGTGGATGATCGCGGGCAAGCCTGCCCAGCGATTGATAACGTCACGCGCCGTGCTGGTCGCTGCCGTGCTGTACCTGCTCGTCGCCCTCTTCATTGCCCTGAGCTGGCACATCAAGCCGCTGGAAGCCATGGTCCCGGAAATGTTCGCAAAGCTGTTTCATCAGTTGGACAAGTCGAACCTCGATCCCGCGCGGCTGCTGCATTTTCTCGCGATCGGCATCGTCGCGGTCCGGCTGATACCGCGTGACTGGCAGGCCCTAAGGACCCCGGCGCTGCGCAGCGTGATCCGCTGTGGGCAGTACTCGCTGCCGATCTATTGCCTCGGCGTGCTGCTCGCCTGCGGCAGCCACATGGCGCTGCTGGAGATCTCGGATGGAATTGCGATGCAGATCGCGGTCAGCGTCGGCGGCATTCTGGTCATGATCGCCGCTGCGACGCTGCTGAACTCGATCACAATCAAGCCCGCTCGGCCGCCGCACCTGAGCGCGACGATCCCCGACGGCGTTCCCATTGCGCGTCAATAGGTCCGAGCCGGCCGTCATGCGTCGTGCCGAACGGTCCCTGAAGAGCCACAGAAACTTTGCGCCGTGAAAGCTTTGCCTGTCGCTTTCGTCAGCCGCACCGCAGCGGATGACGCGAAGGGCCACAAGTCAGACCGTCTGCGAAGACCGCTCGATAAATCCCTTGGCTAAAGCGTGGTAGATGCCTTCTTCGCAAATGAGGCGCGAGGTGGCGTAGGCAATGGACGCAGCTGCCATGACGGGTACAACCATGGTGTGATTGTCGGTCATCTCGGTGACGATGACGAAGGCCGTGATCGGAGCCTGAACGACACCGGCGAAGTAGGAAACCATACCGAGTAGCATGATCGCCGCAACCGGTGCGCCGTGAAAGAAGGATGCGACGTTTGCGCCCAATCCTGCGCCGACCGCCAATGAAGGCGAAAAAATGCCGCCGGGAATTCCGCTGATGGAGGCGAATGTCGTCGCGAGAAACTTCAGGATACCGAAGTTGACCGGCAGCGCCGCCCCACCCTCGAGCGCCGACTTCACCTGCGTATAGCCGGTGCCGTAAATGGTATCGCCCGACACGATCCCGCAGATGGCGACTGCAAACCCGCAAAGCAACGCGAAGATCAGCGGATGGCGTTTGATCGCGCGGCCCGGTTTGTTGGCAAATCCACGCGCCATCATGATCACGATGCGGCTGAATATGCCGCCGAGTGCGCCTCCCGCCACGCCACATATCGGAATAGCGAGCCAATCCATTCCGCCACGCAGCGTCATTGGACTGCTGCCGAAATAGGTATAGTTGCCCATCAGCGCGAGCGACGTCAGACCGGCGGCGATGACTGCGGCAATGATCAGGCTGGAGGTCCGTGTCTCAAAGGACCGGCTCATCTCTTCAATGCCGAAGACGATGCCGGCCAGTGGCGTGTTGAAGGCAGCCGCGACACCGGCNCTCCCGCCAGGATCAAACCGGGCTGCCGTCGCGGCGAGAATCGTCCCAACGCAAACATAATGGAAGCGCCGATCTGGACCGTGGGCCCTTCACGCCCGACGGATGCACCGCACAGCAGGCCGAACAGGGTCAGGATGATTTTTCCGGCGGCAATTCGAAGTGACACGAGCGCCTCGCGCTCCGTCTGGTCCGTCAAATGGCGAGCCGCGATAGCTTGAGGAATGCCACTGCCTTGCGCATTCGGGAAAAAACGATTTGTCAGATAGACGGAAAACGCGAACCCCAGCGGCGTGACCACCAGCGGTGCGTAGCGAGACACCGACAGTAGCATCGCAAAGGCGACTTGCGAGAGGTCGGCCAGTTTTGCCAGCGCCACGGCTGCTGCACCAACCGCAAGACCGCCCAGCAAGAATATTGCACGGCGTTGCCATCGGGTGGTGACGACTTTGAATAGGCGTTTATCGCGGTTCGAAAGGAACTTCATTCTGGGTGCTTTGCAATATCTACCCAAACGAATAGCTGCGTCCAGGAAGGAGTGCAATCGGGTCCACTCTAGGCCCGCTCCGGGTCATTTTCGACTGATGCCGCGAGGCTGTCGGCAGGTTGATGTCCGCTTCTGCCCATAAGCGCCGCGCCCGGGCCGTCCGGAAGCGTTGCAAACGGCGAGGAGCCGACCCGCAGGGCGCCACGCGCGACTTGCGGTTTCAGATTGGTCGAGCGCTCGGTCTTACCTGTGTAATTGCGACGCCGGCGATCGCCAGCAGCCCACCGACAATCAACTTTGGCGTCACGTGGTCGCCAAGGAACAGCACGCTCGAGATCAAGGCGAACACCGGAATCAGCAGGCCGAAGGGGGCGACGCGGCCCATCGAGCAGCGCGCGATCAGCCAGAACCAAAGGCCGAACCCAACAATTCCGCCGATGAAAATCGTGTAGGCGAGTGCCAGCCAGCCACGTTCGTCCGCCGTGACAAGGCTCGCCGGCTGTCCATATTCAAGGAGCAGCGACATCAACATGACCTGCGGCACCGTGAGCAGCGACGACCACCCCATCAGCATCAACGGATCGAACGGGCCGTAGCGCTTCGTCAGAACGTTGGACACCGCGAATGCGAAAGCGGCGGCGACCACAAGCAGCAGCGGCAAGGCGTTCGTCGACGTGCCGGGCTCCGCTGCCAGCACCACGCCGGCGAACGCAAGCACCACTCCGGCAGATGTGACGAGCGACGGCCGCTCCGCCAGCAGCGGCCAGGCCAGCAGCACGGTGAAGGGCGGCGCGAGTTGATAGGCGACCGCCGACATGCTTCCCGAGCCGAGACCGATGCCGACATAGAACAGCCCGAAGTTCAGCCCGCCGAGAAACAGCGAGATAACCGCGATCGGGCCGAGCTGTTGCCGCGTAGGCCTCTTGACGAACGGAACAAGCAGCAGCGCGATGGCCAGGAAGCGCAACGCGAGGAAGAAGAGCGGCGGAAATTCCGTCACGCCCACTTTGATTGCCACGAACTGATAACCCCAGAGCAAGGGAACGGCCACCGCGCAGACGATCTGGATGGCAGACATGGAATCCTTCCTTTCAAGACCGATCGGTCCATATATCGGCACGCCTGTGACGGAGCCGTCCAAGCAGGACGTCCTGACCTCGTTTATCTGATGAAGCGGTCGAGCAGCGCGTCAGCGGTGGCTTGCGACGTGATCTGTGTCGACGCGGTTTTGGCGACCACGCGCAACCCTTCGACGAAACAGACCAGAATGCGGGCGGCGCTTGCAGGCTCGACGCCATCGGCCAACTTTCCCGCGGCCTCCGCCCGGGACAATGCGTCTGCCATCCTGGCCTCCATGGCCCTGAAAAAGCCCGCGGCGCGACGATTGACTTCAGCATCCTGGCCGGCCAGTTCCATCGCTGTCGCCACCAATAGGCATCCGCGCCGGCCATTGGCACCGCGCGTCCGCTCCACGTAACCAGCAAGGTAAGCTCGCAGACCGTCAACCGCCGCTCGGCGGGGATCGAGTTCGACGTCCATCCGTGTCAGTGCATCGGCAATGTAGCGGTCGAGCGCACGCAGGAAGAGCGAGTGCTTGTCGCCGAAAGCGGCGTAAAGGCTGCCGCGCGAGAGCTTCGTCGCACGAAGCAGGTCCGGGAGCGCCGTGGCGTGATAGCCGCGCGACCAGAACACATCCATCGCGCGTTCGACGGCGGCTTCCACATCGAAGCTCCGGGGACGGCCGCGCGGCGGCTGCACGAGGGTTTGGCGGTTCATTGCCGATATATAGACCAATCAGTCTTTAAATCGCAAGAGGCTGCTTCCGCTCATTCTCGGCTAATTCCGCGGGGGGTGCCGGTCGGTTGAAGTTTGCCCCGAAACAGGCTCGCTCACTTTGAATCTGCAAGCGGCGCGTTTGGATCGATCAGCGCCAAGGTGATCCAGTGCGCCTCGATGGCCGGCTTGACCATGCCTTCGACCTCCACCACCGTATCCCAGGCCGACTGGATGGACACCGCGCGCTCGGTCAGTCCGACCAGACGGAACTTGCCGCGCACCCGGGCTCCGGACTTCACCGGGCTCAGGAAGCGAACCCGCTCGAACCCGTAGTTGACGCCCATCCGCGTCCGCTCGACGCCGGGCATCGCATCGAAAGCGAGCGCCGACAGCAGCGACAGCGTCAGAAATCCATGTGCAATGGTTCCACCAAAGGGCGTTTCGCTTTCGGCTCGTTGGCGGTCGACGTGAATGAACTGATGATCGCGGGTGGCATCGGCGAACGTGTCGATCATCGACTGATCGACCAGCATCCAATCCGACACCTGCTCGGGGCCGTTGAGAAGCTGACGGTACGCTGCCAGTGGAACAAGCTTGCGGCGGATAGCTTCGAGCTCGGCGGCTCGCCTGGCGTCTGACACCTTCGACCTCGGCAATGAGGATATGGTACCCTACCTGTTTAAGCGAGCCGGCCGCGGCGCGCCAGTAGGACAAATGTCGGGCTCGCCGGCGGCCAAGCCGGAGCGCTCCGGTCGCGAGGCGCCACTCAGTGTGGCTTGCCGAGAATGGATGCAAAGGACAGGACAAAGATCTCGTCGCCGGCGTCGTCGCTGACATGCATGGCCCAATCACGCCAGTCTTCCAGGCTGGCTGATGCGACGAGCGATCGCGCCATCAGCGTCGCCGCCTCGCACGCCTCGGTGAGGCTGGCCACCGAGGTGCCGCGGCGATCCATCAACACCCCTCGCGTGTTGGAGCAGTGAAAATAGACCTGGGCCATGTTCGCGTCCTCGCAAGATCGGTGTGAGCTGATACGACCGTGCGTGGACCATAGGCGTGCGACGCGGGAACATGCGTGATGTCGCGCACACAAGCGTGCGCGGCCCGGCGGCCCGCGGACCGCAGAGAGAGGTCGGCGCCTCAGCCGAGATCGTGCAGGCCCTTGCCCAGCGGCGGCGTCAGGCGAAACGCCGAGAAGACGATCTTCAGCCCGGCCCGTTCGGGCGTGCAGGCCATCGGCCCCACTAGATAGGAGCTTGCCTTGGGGAACGGCGCCAGCCGCATCAACGGCCACAGCTTGCCGTCGGCGGACGCCTGCAGGCGCAACACGCCGTTCACCACGGTTGCGCGGATCCGGAAGTCGCCGGGATCGTGGCCATAGCGCGCCGTCGCCCAGTCCGACCGGCCGTCGGTCAGGACGCTGCCGAGCATGGCGCTGCCGTCGGAGAACTCGATCCCCGCCTTGACCCAATGCTGCGCATCGATGCGCACCATGATGCCCGCCTGATCGTAGAGCGCCTGGAAGTCGCCCTGCACGCGCAGCTCGGCGGTGAATGCCTCGCCTGTCCGGAAGCCAAGGAAATGTCCGCTGTCCCGGTTGAAACCGTAATGCGTCTCGCGCCAGAAGTCGGTGGCCTTGTCGGTGACGATCTCAAGATTGTCGCCCTCGGCCGACCATCGCTCCGGCTCGTTCAACCACACGCCGTCATGTCTGCGGAAGATCGGGCTGCTCATTTCAACCTCGGTTGGCGGTTCCCGCCGGTCTCATGCCGCCGCATACGACAGCGACTGACGCAAGCGCGGAGTCTGATTCCATTGTCCGGACCAGACTCCACGGCCGCCGCAGTTAGCGCAAGACATCGGACGATCAAAGCAATCCGTTCTTCTTGAGGATGTCAGGCGCGTTATCTTTCGTGATCAACATCGTCGGCAGAGTGATGACCGGCTGCAGCTTCTCGCCGTTCAGAAGCTTGACCGCCTGTCGCAGGCCTTCGGCTCCGGGTGTTGCGTAGAGGAACGTCGCCGTCAGCTGCCCCTTGCTCACCCAGGTCACGCCCTCATCGGGCAGGCCGTCGATGCCGATCATGAACTTGATGTCCTTGTCGCGGCCGGCGTCCTTGGCCGCAAGATACGCGCCATAGGCCATCGGATCGTTGTGGCCGTAGACGAGATCGATCTTCTCGTGATTGCGCAACGCCGTCGTCATGATGTTGTAGGCCTTGTCCTGCTTCCAGTCGCCCGACTGGTTGTTCAGCAGGTTCTTGATGCCGGGTTCCTTGTCGGTGAAAACGTGGAAGCCATCGTGCCGGTCGTGCGCCGGCTGGGTACCCATGCCGCCCCAGATTTCGACGACATTGCCGGCGGCCTTGCCGGGACCGCCGAGCAGCTTCACGGCGTATTCGCCGGCGGCGCGACCGATCGCAACATTGTCGCCGCCGATGAACTGGGTGATCCGCTTGGTATCGACGTTGCGATCAAGCACGATGACCGGGATCTTGGCGTCGATCGCCTTCTCTACGACGCCGGTCAACCCCGCCGACTCCTTCGGTGAAATCAGCAGGACGTTGACCTGCTGCACGATCAGGTTCTCGCAATCGGCAACCTGCTTTTCGGTCTTGTCCTGGCCGTCGGTGATCACGAGGTCGACATCCGGATGGTTCTTTGCCTCGGCCTGGACATCCTTGTTGAACTGGACGCGCCACGGCTCGAGTGTGGTGCACTGGCTGAAGCCGACCTTCCACTTGGCTGCCGCCTTGGCGGGGGTCCAATTCGCGGGCATGTAGATGGTCATCGCGGCGCCCGCCACGGTGGTCGACAATTTCAGGAATTCACGACGCTTCATCGAGATCCTCCCTTGCAAATTGCGCCTTTGCGGCGCTTGACGGCCGATGGGGCTCGGCTGTTCGCGGATCGACCTTTGCTTCCGCCGATCGGCTGAACCGCCATCGCGCGAAGAGCTGGCCGAGATTCTGTTCCTGCACGACGACGGTGCAGACGATGATCAACCCCTTCATCAGCAGCTGGACATTCGAGTCGATGTTCTGGAGCTGCAGGATGTCGGACAGCAGACCGAAGATCAGGACACCGACGAAGGTGCCGGCGAGGCCGCCTCGGCCACCCATCAGGCTTGTGCCACCAATGACGACGGCGGCGATGGCATCGAGCTCGAGTCCCGTGCCTGCGTCGGGCTTGCCTTGCCGGTACTGCGCGACGAACAGAACTCCGGCGATCCCCGCGAGCAATCCGGAGAGCAGATAGGCCGTCAGCTGGACCTGGGCGACCTTGATGCCCGAAAGCTTGGCGGCCTCGACATTGCCGCCGATGGCATAGGCATAGCGGCCGAAGGTCGTGAAACGCAGAATCGCGCCGAACAGGATGATCGCCGCCAGGAAGAATACGCTCGGCACCGGCAGCACGCCCCACAACATCGAGCGGAGAAATTCGAATGCTTCGGTAGCGTTGGTGCCGGTGTAGACCGGCACGACGGCATTGTCCTGCCCTGCGGTGAGGCGGGCGATGCCGAGTGCGCTCACCATCATCGCCAGCGTGGCGATGAACGGCTGCAGCCGCCCGGTCACGATCAGAAGTCCGTTGGTGACGCCGAGCAACAGTGCAAGGCTCGGCGCGACCAGGAGCACACCAAGGACACCGAACTTGGTTGTCACCTGGGTCAACGTCCACCAAGCGACCGCGATCGCGGCAACAAGACCGAGCACCGCGGGAATTCCCAGGCTGCGCCAGGCCGGCAGCGTGATCTCGCGGCGCCGCCCTGCGCCGACATCATGGCCGCGTGAAAGCCCGATCACGATGAAGCGCGCGGCAAGCGCCACGGTGACGCCGCCGACCAGCGTCGCGGCCGGCACGCCCATCGCCGAAGCCGCGGTCCAGCCGGACTTGGTCAGCAACATCGCGCAGATGACGGTCGAGAAACCCATCACGGAGCCGACCGACAAATCGATGCCGCCGAGCAGAATGACCATCGTCATGCCGGTCGCGACCAGCCCAGTGATCGAGACCTGACGCAGAACATCCGTGAGGTTTGCGTAGGACAGGAAGATATTGCTGCCTGAGGACGTCTGCGGCGACGTCAGCGCGCCGATCAGGCAGATGAGCAGCAGACCCCAATAGAGCTTGGTCCGCGACAGCAGACGTAGCGCCTTCATGCCGGTGCTCCTTCCGACCGCCGCACCATGCCGGGTGCCGCAAGGCGCATCACCATCTCCTGCGTGGCGTCCTCGCGGCGCAGGATTCCGGTCTGCCGTCCCTCGCACATCACGAGAATCCGATCGGACAGCAGCAAGAGCTCGGGCATCTCCGAGGTCACCACGATGATGCCGAGGCCCTGCCGGCCAAGATCGAAGATCAGCTGGTAGATCTCCTGCTTGGCGCCGACATCGATGCCGCGGGTCGGCTCATCGAGCAGGAGAATGCGGGGGTCGGTCGCCAGCCATTTGCCGATCACGACCTTCTGCTGGTTGCCGCCGGACAGTGCCGCGGCCGCCTGGCCGATGCCCGTGCAACGGACCGAAAGCCGGCGCACCATCTCGGCGGCCAATGCGCGCTCACCGGCGAAGGTGCGCAGCCCGAACCGCGACATCGCACCGATCGAGGGCAGTGCGATGTTGTCGCAGATCGACGCGGAGAGATGCAGCCCGCGCTCCTTGCGATCCTCGCTGACGAGCGCGAGGCCGAGGCGATAGGCCTCCGCCGCCGACGTGATTTCGGCCGGCACTCCGTCGATCGCAATCCGGCCGCCGCGCCAGCCGCGCGCGACTCCAAAGATCGACTCCAATATCTCGGTGCGGCCGGAGCCAAGCAGGCCGCCGATGCCGAGGATCTCGCCTCGCCTGAGGTCGAAGTCGACGCCATGCAACGTCCGCCGCCATCCGTGCGGCCCCAGTGTATCGAGGGTCAGGTCGCGCACGGAGAGCACCACGTCGCCGTCTCGCGCCGCCGCTCCCCGGTCGCTCACAGCCATCTCGCGACCCACCATCGCCGAGATGATCGCGCCATGCGACAATCCATCGATCGGGGCGGTCACGACACGCCGTCCATCGCGCAGGACGGTGACGCGATCGGCGAGACCGAGCACCTCCTCGATCCGGTGCGACGTGTAGATGATCGCGACGCCTTCACCGGTCAGTTGACGCACGATCTTGAACAGCGTCGTGCATTCCGACTCCGACAATGCCGATGTCGGCTCGTCCATGATGAGGATGCGAGCTTTCAGCGACAGGGCCTTGGCGATTTCCACCAATTGCTGCTCGCCGACGCGCAGGTCGGCAACGCGGCTCTCGGGAGCGACCTTGACGCCGAGGCGCCGCAAGATCTGCGCGGCCGCCTCGATGATGCGCCGCCGATCGATGAACAGGCCGGCGATGCGCGGCTCGCGGCCGAGGAAGATATTATCGGCGACGCTCAGCTCCGGAACGAGATTGAGTTCCTGATGGATGATCGCGACGCCCGCTTCCTCGGCATCGCGCACGCCGCCGAACGAGACGGCGCGGCCTTCGACCTCAACGGCGCCGTCATAGCTCGTGTGCACGCCGGCGAGAATTTTCATCAGGGTGCTCTTGCCGGCACCGTTCTCGCCCATCAATGCGTGCACTTCGCCCTGGCGCAGATCGAAGTCGACGTCGCTAAGCGCCTTGACGCCCGCGAAGGATTTGGAGACGTGCGCCGCCGCGAGCACGATCTGTCCGCCTGGCACGCTGACCCGGCTGCCGAGCTCGACCATGCGAGGCGAGCGGGAAACGCCCCGCTCATCGTCCGCGCCGACGCGTGTCTCCATCGGGCATTCCTCCCCGACTGCCCTCAATCCAGGAGATATCGGGCCGCTGGTGATGTTGCTTGTTTTACTGATATGCTAGTTATACTAGTTGATGATCGTCAAGTCTCTCGGTCCGCCTTGGCGTCATCGGACGTGTAAAAATCAGCCGAGGGATCTCACGGCATGCATTCAGTCGGCGGGTTCAGCGGAGGTGCGGCCCAAGCGCGGGGGCGTCGGGCGGGAGAATCGAAGGTCGACAAGGCCTATTCGGCGCTCAAGCGCGCCATCGTCTCAGGCGCACTCGCGCCTGACACCCCGATCGACAAGAACGAGTGGTGCGCCACGTTTGATGTGTCGAGGCTCTCGATCACGACCGCGATCAACCGGCTCGCCTTCGAGGGGCTGGTGGTGGTCGAACCGCAGCGCGGCTCTTACGTGGCGAGGATCCACCTCGAGGATGTCCGGCAGTGGATGTTGATGCGACGCGCGCTGGAGATCGAGGTTGTCGGGGTCTGCGCGACCAGCATGCCTGAAAACGCGATCGCCGCACTCGGCCAGAATATCGCCTACCAGGAGGCCGCCATTGCCAGCGGTGATCTTGAGGGATTTCACGAGCTGGACACCAGGTTTCATCGCCAGATGACCGAGAGCCTGGGTCTCGCTCGCGTCGGCGAGATCCTCGATCCGATCCGCACCCATCTGGAGCGCGTCCGCCGGACGCTGCTGCCGGAGCCGGGACGGCCCGAGGGAACCTTCCGCGAGCACGAAGCGATCTTTCGCGCGATCGCCGCGCATCAGGCGGATCAGGCGAAAAACGAAATGGCCGATCATCTCGATCGCGTCGCGCGCGAGCTGCAGTCCTTCGCCGCGAAGCATCCGGGGTTCTTCGAAGCGTAGCGCGGAGCTCCGCCCCGCGCCTTACCGCGCGCGGGTCAGCGCCAGCCAGATGCCGCCGCCGATCATGAAGCCGCCGGAGATGCGTGACATCAGCCGTGTCCGCTCCTTGGAGAAGAATTTGCGGGCGCGGCCGGCCGCCAGCGCATAGGCGCCATCGGTCAACACCGCGGTCGCCATGAAGGTGGCACCGAGCAAGGCCACCTGCGGGACATGGGGTTTGCTCATGTCCATGAACTGCGGGATGAAGGCGCCGAAGAACACCAGCACCTTGGGGTTCGACAGCAGCACCAGGAAGCCCTGCAGGAAGAAGCCGCCGCGCGGCGGCGGCGGCGTCTCTTCGGTGCTGATGCCCTCGATCGGCGCGCGGATCAGCTTGATGCCGAGCCAGACCAGATAGGCGGCGCCGGCGAAGCGCACCCAGTCGAACCAGTAACCCATGGTCGCCATCATCGAGGTCAGGCCGACGGCGACGATGCCGATCACGATCGTCAGCCCGACCTGCGCGCCCAGCACATTGGTGAGCGCGGCGCGCGTGCCGTAGCGCAGCCCGTTGGCGATGACCATCGTGACGATCGGACCGGGCAACAGCGCGAGCGCAATGCAGGCAGCGACGAAAGCGAGATAGGCTTGCATGGACATTGGGAGGGTTCTTCCAGTTGTTGCCGACATTATGCATGTGAGAGAGGCGGATGGGAACTGCCTTGCTCCCTCGCCCCGCTCTTGCGGGGGTCGAGACGAGCGAAGCTCGCTCTTGGAGGGTCGGCGTGAGGGACTCTCTCCGCGAGGCGGTGCGAACGGTCAGACCTGTGCCCCTCACCCGGATCGCAAGCGCGATCCGACCTCTCCCCGCAGGCGGGAGAGGTGAAGAAGCGCCGTGCGACTTAATCGCCGTTCATCGCAGCCATCATCCATTTCGTGATCGCTCGTGCCCCCAGAAACGCCAGCACCTCGCTCCTCATCCGTGCCGCGTCGCCCCTGCCCTGCGCCGCTGCCACCAACAGGTCGCAGCGATGCGACACCGCGATGCCGATGGCGGTGCGCTTGCCGCCGGGCATCTCGATATCATAGGCCCTGATCCGCCCCTGCATGTCGGCGACATCAACGACATCGCCCGCCTTTAGCGGCCTGAACTGTGCGCTGATCATGTCGACATCGGCGACGCGGTCGACCTCGTCGTCATCGGCGACGCCGGTCGAGCAGTTGCAGAAGCCGAGCTTGGGCCGGACATAGACCTCGAGAACGGCGCCGCAATCCGCAGGAGCACAACGAAACGCGCGGCCGGCGGGCCAGCCGTCACGCGGAAACGGCCAGGCGATCTCGTGCCACTCGCCTGTGCGCGGCGGCGCCATTTCGTAGCCGGCGACGGCCGAGGCGCCGCCGAGCGCCAGGAACATCGCCGCGATCACGGGCCACGGGCGCGTCACGATGCGCTCACGGCAGGNGGCGACGGCGCGCGCCGGGCCGGTCAGTTCGAGAATGTGCAGGCCGGTGTTGGCGCGGTCGACCGCATAGATGTAGCCGCGATCGTCGGTCTCGACATTGTTGGTCTGGATCGCGACCTTGCAGCGCGCCTTGCCGTCGATGGTGACGCAGCGCTTGTCGGTCGCCGAGGTGATGGAGGGAATGAAGTAGCCGACTTCCTTCGGGTGATAGGGATCGCGGATGTCGAGCGCGCGGACGCCGGCATTGAAGAAGGCGATGAACACCATCTTCTTGTAGTAGACCGGCGCCATGCTCTCGTTCGACGAATGCGAGCCGAACCGCCCGCCGCGCTCGCAGAAGTTCCCGCTCGCTTCCGGCACCGTATAGCTCGAGATCACCATCGGCCGAGCTTCCGTGGTGACGTCGGCGAACCACACCATCTGCCGTGCCTCGCCGCATTCGTTCTGGATCGCCTCGTCGACGATCATCACGATGTCGCGCCGCTGGCCGTCCTTGTCATGGGCGAATTCCGCGATCGGCATGTCAGGCATCGGAAACACCGTATGCGCGCCGTTCAGCGCCGACAGCGGCATCCGCGCGATCTCGGGGAATTTCAGATTCTCTGGCGTCGGCTCCTTCGGCCCGTGCAGCAGCTTGTCGCGATCGACGATCTGCAGGAAGCCGCCCTTGTCGGTGCCGTAGCCGAAATAGACGCGATTGCCTTTCGGCCCGGTCGAAATCGGTCCGTGCAGTTCGGTCGGCACCGCGCCGGTCGCGCCGGGCTCCTGTCCCGGCAGGCCAAAATCCCTGATCTTCACGGGATGCGCGGGATCGGAGAGGTCGTAGACCTGCGTCATGCGCCGCGTGCGCCAGTCAGGCGCGCCCGAGACGAGGTAAGCGACGCCGGTATCGCATTCCCACCAGTTCTTATGCGTGTCCTTCAAGCCCTCGCCAATGTGGGTCACGAGAACAGGATTGGCAGGATCGGCAACATTCCAGATCTCATGCCCTTCGCTGCCAACCGCGCGCAGCATGTAGACCGCATTGCGATCGCCCTTCGGCAGATCCTTGCCGTCGCAGACGCGCACCATCTGCGCGCCGCCGGATTCATATTTGCCTTCCTGTCCCGGGATGTGCCGCAGATATTTCGGATGCGCGGGATCGGTGACGTCGACGATCGACGTGCCGTTCGGCTCGGCCTTGCCGGTCATCGGATTGACGGGATCGGGAACGTCGTCGGTGCCGCCGTGATGGCCGATATAAGCGATCCACCTATCGCCCTGGTGATGAATGGTCGGCTGATAGGCGCTGCGCGCCTGCAGATCGTTGTATCCGACCAACTTCATGTTGGAGGCTTCGGGCGGGTCGCCGATCTTCTGCTGCTGGCCATGGGCGCTGCTCGTGAACAGAACCAACAACGCCGTGCAGCAAACCGCCGTAACGCGACCACCCATGCGCACCACCCCTTGTTCCAAACCAATCTTTCGTTGGCTGACAGCACGATAGCACGGGGAATCAAGGGTCCAAACACACGCTCTTGACATGCAACCATTTGGTTGCCTATGATCCGATCCATGGATGAGGTGTTCAGAGCCCTTGCAGATGCCTCTCGGCGAACGCTGCTGGACCGGCTTCACGCCAGAAACGGACAGACCCTCAACGAACTCTGCGACGGCCTCGACATGACGCGTCAGGCCGTCACGAAGCACCTTGGGATTCTCGAAGAGGCCAACCTGGTCAGCACGATCAAGCACGGCCGCGAGAAGCTGCACTATCTCAACCCGGTTCCGATCCATCAGATCGCCGAGCGGTGGATCAGCAAATTCGAGCGCGGAAAATTGGTCGCGCTCAGCGAATTGAAACGGCAATTGGAGAAGCGTGATGAGTAAGCCGGAATTTATCTACGTCACCTACATCGAGACCACGCCGGAGAAGTTGTGGGACGCGCTCACCAAGAGCGAGTTCACGCGGCAATACTGGTTCGACACCGAGTTGAAATCCGACTGGAAGGTCGGCTCGCCGCTCGCGCTGGTGATGAGCGGCAAGACGACCGACACCGGCGAGATCCTGGTCGCCGACCGGCCGCGGCGCCTCGCCTACACGTTCAAGCACGAGGCCGACGAGGAGATGCGCAAGGAGCCGGCGACGAAGGTCGTCTTTACGCTCGAACCCTTCGACAATCTCGTCAAGCTGACCGTGACGCATGAAGGCTTCGGCGTCAGCAGCAAGCTGCTCGACGGCATTTCCAAGGGATGGCCAGCGATCCTGTCCGGGCTCAAGAGCCTGCTCGAAACCGGCAAGGTCCCTCCGATCCCGCCGCGGGCGCTCGGGATCGAAGGCTTCGAATAACCATGAATATCTATCGGAGGGTACGCACGGACATGAACATCGAGAAATTCAAACCGGCAATCGTCTACGCCATCTACATCGCGTCCACCCCGGAGAAGGTGTGGCAAGCGCTGACCCAGGCCGAGTTCAGCCGGAGATACTTTTCCGGCAACGCGGTCGAGGTCGACCTGAAAGTCGGCGGCGCCTACGTCGTGCGCACGCCCGACGGCGCGCTGCATATTTCCGGAGAGGTTATCGAGTGCGATCCGTTGCGGCGGCTCACCGTCACCTTCAACGTCAACTGGCCGCAGCTGATCGAAAAGCTCGGGCCGACGCTCGTCACCTACGAGATCGAGCCGGCCGGCGATGGCGTGAGGCTGACGCTGCTGCAGTCGCATGACCGCCCGATCAGCGACGATATCCTGTCCGGCGGACGAACCGGCTGGCCCGCGATCCTCTCCAGCCTGAAGAGCCTGCTGGAAACCGGCCAAGCCATGGTGATCCCGATGCAACCGCCGCAGCGCATGCTGGCCGCGCTGAAGGAATTGGGAATCCCGATGCCGTCTTGAGGTCTGCGGCGCGCGGGCACCCTGTATGCTGCTGTCGTCCCCGCGAAAGCAGGGACCCATAACCACCGCATTGCGTGATCAGAGTTCGCTGAGGCCACAGCACCGCGCAACAACTACTCCCTGTGGTTATGGGTCCCGGGTCGCGCTGCGCTTGCCCGGGACGACGATGGAGAGAACGACCTACCCCAGCGCCCTCAGCTCCCTCCGCAGCACCTTCCCTGTTGCCGTCATCGGCAGGCTGTCGGCGAATTGCACGAAGCGCGGGTATTCGTGGGCGGCGAGTTGCACCTTAACGAATTCCTGAATCTCGCGCGCCAGTGCATCGCTCGGTGCAAAGCCCGGCCGCAGCACGATCCAGGCCTTGATCGATTCCGTCCTGATCGGGTCGGGAATGCCGACCACGGCGGACATCGCGACCGCCGGATGCTTCATCAGCGTGTGCTCGATCTCGGACGGGCCGACGCGATAGCCGGCGGTGGTGATGACGTCGTCCTCGCGGCTGACGTACCAGAAATAGCCGTCCTCATCCTGCACACCGAGATCGCCGGTCAGCAGGAATTCGCCGGCATACTTCTTCGCGGTCGCCTCCGGATTGCCCCAGTATTCGATCATGGTGCAGGGACACGGCTGGCGCACGCCGATGATGCCGCGCGCGCCCCGCGGCAGCTCGTCGCCCTTGTCGTTGACGATGCGCACGTCGAAGCCTGGCGTGGCGCGGCCCATTGAGCCCGGGCGGATTGGGAACAAGTTGGAGTTGCTGCCGATCACGAGATTGCATTCGGTCTGGCCGAACACCTCGTGGGCATCGATGCCGAAGGTGTCGCGCACCCAGCCGAGCAGTTCGCCGCCGAGCGACTCGCCGCCGGTGAAGATGCTGCGCAGCTTGACGCCGGGATTCTTCACATTGGCCTGACGCATCAGCTTCAGCGCGGTCGGCGGCAGGAACACATTGCGGATGCCGAGGTCGGCCATCATCTGCATCGCGGCTTGCGGCTCGAACTTGCGCGCGCGGTGACCGACCAGCGGGATGCCGTGATACCAGAACGCGAACAGCCCGTTGATNNNCCCGCCGATCCAGGCCCAGTCCGCCGGCGTCCACATCAGGTCGCCGGGTCTGGGCAGGAAATTGTGGCACATCTCGACATTGGGCAGATGGCCGAGCACGACACGGTGCGCGTGCAGCGCCCCTTTTGGATTTCCTGTGGTACCCGAGGTGTAGATGATCAGGCCGGGATCGTCGGGCGAGGTGTCGGCGGTGACGAATTCGGGTGAGGCAGACTTGATCGCGCTCCAGAACGACGCCGTGCCCGGAGGCATGCGTTCGCCGACGATATAGACCGTCTTCAAGTCAGGCAGACGGTCGCGAATCCTGGCGATCTTCTCCCAGCCGGCTTCGTCGGTGATGATGGCCTTGGCGGCGGAGTTCGACAGGCGGAACTCCAGCGCATCCTCGCCAAACAGCGCAAAGAGCGGGATCGAGATCATTGCGGAACGAAACGCCGCAAGATGCGCGACCGGCAGCTCAAGGGATTGCGACAGGAACACTGCGACGCGGTCGCCCCGGACGAGGCCATCGGACTTCAACACATTGGCAAAGCGGCGCGAGGCCTCCGCGACTTCGTCGAACGAGGTGCGCGTGGTGCCGCCGTCCTCGTCGACATAAACCAGCGCGAGCCGCCCGGTGCCGTCGGCATAACGGTCGCAGCAGGCGGTGGCGATGTTGAAGCGCTCAGGGACTTCCCAACGGAAGTTGCGGTAGAGCTCGTCGTAAGTGGCGGCTTCAGTCAGCATGGGTATCCGCGCGGTCGGATGTCAGGAAACCCGACCTTACCCGAACCACAGATTTTTCGAGAGGCGCTTTGCGAGCACTTCACGTTCAGCTATCCCAGGGCAATTCACGATGCACACGTCTCCGCACCACTATAGGGGACGCTACAAACCATGAGGGGGATCGTCTCATGCCGCGAATGACGCGCCGCACCATTCTTCGCAGCACTGCGGCGCTGGCCGCAGCAGCACCATTCTCTCGTGTGTTTGCCGCCGATGAAACGGCGAAGCCGGCTTCCGATGCAAAGCCGAAATCGCGCCTGATCCTGCTGGGTACCGCCGGCGGGCCCACGCCGAAGCCCAATCGGGCGGCTCCCGCACAGGTCATTGTCGTCAACAACACGTCCTACGTGATTGATTGCGGCAATGGCGTCGCCCGTCAGATGATCCTGGCAAAGCTCAAGCTGGCGTCGATCCATTCCGTGTTTCTGACGCACCACCATTCCGATCACAATGCCGACTACGGCAATCTGTTGCTCCTGGCGTGGGCGACCGATCTCGCCAAGCGCGTCGATACCTACGGGCCGCCGCCGCTTGTGGAGATGACCCGGCTGTTTCTCGCCCTCAACGATTATGACATCCGTACCCGCATCGCCGACGAAGGGCGCCCGCCGCTGAAAGACCTGATCGTTCCGCATGAGATCAGCGCCGGCGGGCTCGTCATGCAGGACGACAACGTCAAGGTCACGGCGGCCCTGGTGCAGCATCCGCCTGTTGAGCCGGCGTTCGCCTACCGCTTCGATTGTCCCGACCGCTCCATCGTGATCTCGGGCGACACCAGGCCATCGCAGAACCTGGTCAAGCTTGCGCAGGGTGCCGACGTCCTGGTCCACGAGGTCATGCACTTGCCATCGCTCGACCAACTGATCGCGACCGAGCCGAATGCCAAGACGTTGCGCGAACATCTGCTGGCGAGCCACACCACGACCGAACAGGTCGGCCGCATTGCCACCGAAGCGGGAGTCAAGACGCTCGTGCTGTCGCACTTCGTTCCCGGCGGCTATCCCTTCCTCAAGGACGAGGTCTGGTTCGAGGCGGTGCGACCGTATTTTTCAGGAAATCTCGTTGTCGGCCACGACCTGCTGGAGCTCTAAAGCGCGATGAGATCAGGTTGAATCGTCATCGCGCTTTAGCTTATTGTTTAAGCATGATCTCCGCGCAAACGCGTTCCGCGGTTGTCGCGAGGGAAAACCGCTTCACACTTTTCCGGATCATGCTTTAGGGCGCGGTGATCGCATCAGCGTTCACTCGCCCTGCATATAGCGGACCGGGTTTTCCTTGTCCGCCTTGAAGATGTCGGCCGCCTCGGCAAACAGCGCCGATACCTCCGGCGCGTTCAGGTCCTCGAAGGTCTCGAAGCTGAAATTGTTGCCGCCGCTCCGCAGCGCGCCGAGCTCGCCTGCATAGCAGGACACGAGCGGCTTGCCGCTCCGTGTGACCGTGACATAGACGCTGATGTAATTCTTCTGCAGCGCGACGCCGATCACCGGCCACAACGTCGTCTTGCCGGGCTTGATCGCATAGCGGAACTGCCCATAGCCGATCATCTTCATGCGCATGCCGGCTTCGCCCGCCGGTGTGCCCTCATGGAAGTGCCGCTTGAGCGAAGGCGCCGCCTTGCGCAAGACGGCATGCAGCTTTTCGAGATCCGCGGTGCGATCCGGATCGAATGCGAGATAGGCCTCCAGACTGTCCGCCGTGACGCGAAACACCGGAGGCCTCCCCTGCTAACCGGTGAGCGCGGCCTTCACGAGGCCGCTGGCCTTGCCGAAATCCATCTGGCCCGCATATTTCGCCTTCAGCGCGCCGATCACCTTGCCCATGTCCTTGATGCCGGCGGCGCCGGTCTCGCCGATGATGGCTGCGATCGCAGCCTTCACCTCGTCGTCGGACATCTGCTTCGGCAGATAGGCCGAGATCACCGCGATCTCCTCGCGCTCCTGGGCGGCGAGCTCGGCGCGGCCGCCCTTGTCGTAGAGCTCGACCGATTCCTGGCGCTGCTTGATCATCTTCTGCAGCACGCCGAGCAGGTCCGCATCGGAGAGCGGCGGCTTGCCCTGCCCGCGCGCGTCGATATCGGCATTCTTGATGGTCGAATTAACCATGCGCAGCGTGGAGAGCTTGCGCTCGTCCTTCGCCTTCATGGCTTCCTTGACCGCATTGTTAATGTCGTCGCGCAGCATCCTGGTGTCCTTAAACTGGCAATCCTCTCATGTAGGCAGTTTGCGATGGCAGAACAACTCTTGATTGGACGCGTTTTCGTCACGCGGACCGCTGTCGACCCCGCATCGCGCGGGGCAGGCTTCGCCTGAAAACGCTTTAGGCCCGCAACCATTCAACGAGTGCGTCGGCGCAGGCCTTCGGCTGTTCCAGTTGCGGCAGGTGACCGCAATTGGAGAGGACCACGAGTTTCGCCCCGGGGATGCCGCTTGCCATCTCGTCCGACAGGAAATTCGGCACGGTGTTGTCGGTATCGCTGGTCAGGACCAGCGTCGGGCATTTGATCCACGCCATGCTCGGCCGCGAATCCGGCCGGCTCAGCACCGCCATCTGCTGACGGATGAAGGCCTCCGCGCCGACATCATCGCTCATATCGTCGACGATCTGGCGGAGGCTTGCGTCCCCTTGCCGCGACGGATGGACGAAGCCCGGAAACAGGTCGTCGACCACGCTCCGATACTGGCCGTTCCTGGCACGCTCCATCATGCCGCGGCGGCGTGCCGTCGCTTCCGGCGTGTCGGGTCGGGCCTGGGTGCTCATGAGCGCCAATCTGGCGACGCGCTCGGGTGCTTGGCGCATGATCTCGAAAGCGATGTAGCCACCCATCGAGTGCCCGGCGAGCGCGAAGCGCGGCGGCGCCTCGGCCAGGATCCGGCGCGCGATCGACCCCATATTGTCGTCTCTGACGTGGTTGGCGACCGTCACCGGCCCGAGCCGCCAGAGCGCCGGTATGACAGGGGCAAAAATCCGGGGTGAGCAGATGAGACCCGGGACGAGCAGGATCGGCATCGTGTTGTCCATGCGTTGGCTCCGAACCGGGTCATTTTCGACAAGCAAACGGCCTGCTTGGGGAACTTTAGATTAAAAGGCCGTTCCGGCCTGTCAAATCGGCCGGCAACGCGGTGTGAATCCGCGGCCTTTCGCTTTGACGCCGCAGGGTGCGGCGTCTATTTAAAGCGCTCATGACAACATCCGAAAACGCTCCCGCCTGGCCGGACCACAAACCGACCGCGCTCCTTGTGCTTGCCGATGGCACCGTGCTGGAAGGTTTTGGCCTCGGCGCGGAAGGCCACGCCGTCGGCGAAGTCTGTTTCAACACGGCGATGACCGGCTA
This sequence comes from Bradyrhizobium macuxiense, assembly GCF_001542415.1. Classification (GTDB taxonomy): domain Bacteria; phylum Pseudomonadota; class Alphaproteobacteria; order Rhizobiales; family Xanthobacteraceae; genus Bradyrhizobium; species Bradyrhizobium macuxiense. Next base: position 16,081 of record NZ_LNCU01000079.1, on the reverse strand, counting down.
TGAGGAGATCCTCACCGATCCGTCCTATGCCGGCCAGATCATCACCTTCACCTTCCCGCATATCGGCAATGTCGGCACCAACGAGGACGACATCGAGACGGTGAACATGGCGGCGACGCCGGGCGCGCGCGGCGTGATCCTGCGCACCGCCATCACGGATCCTTCGAACTACCGCGCCACCCGCCATCTCGACCTGTGGTTGAAGGCGCGCGGCATCATCGGCCTGTCCGGCATCGACACCCGCGCGCTGACCGCGCGCATCCGCTCCAAGGGCATGCCGAATGCCGTGATCGCGCATGCGAAGAACGGCGAGTTCGATCTGCACGGGCTGAAGGAAGAGGCTCGCGAATGGCCCGGCCTCGAGGGCATGGACCTGGTCCCGATGGTGACCTCCGGCCAGCGCTTCACCTGGGACGAGACGCCCTGGGTCTGGCAGCAGGGCTTTGGCCGGCAGGCCGCCCCCGAATTCAACGTGGTCGCGATCGACTACGGCATCAAGCGCAACATCTTGCGCCTGCTCGCCGGCATCGGCTGCAAGGTGACCGTGGTGCCGGCAACGACCCCCGCCGAGGACATCCTGGCGATGAACCCGGACGGCGTATTCCTGTCGAACGGCCCCGGCGATCCGGCCGCGACCGGCAAATATGCCGTGCCTGTCATCCAGAAGGTGATCGAGTCGGGCACGCCGACCTTCGGCATCTGCCTCGGCCACCAGATGCTGGGCCTCGCCGTCGGCGCCAAGACCATGAAGATGCATCAGGGTCATCACGGCGCCAATCATCCGGTCAAGGACGAGACCACCGGCAAGGTCGAGATCACCTCGATGAACCACGGTTTCGCGGTGGACCAGGCGACGCTGCCTGATGGCGCGACGCAGACGCATATCTCGCTGTTCGACGGCTCCAATTGCGGCATCGCGCTCGAGGGCAGGCCGGTGTTCTCGGTGCAGTACCATCCCGAAGCCTCACCCGGCCCGCGCGACTCGCATTACCTTTTCCAGCGCTTCGCCGACCTGATGCGACAGAACAAGCGCGCGGCGTAAATCCGCATTCGTCATTGCCGGGCTTGCCCCGGCAATCCATCCCTTGAAGAAAAGAGATGGATGCCCGGATCAAGTCCGGGCATGACGGATCGTCATGTCCCGCAAACACCGACGGGCACCGAGGCGCCTTCGCATGGCGACTGCCAAATCACAGGAAATGCCAATATGACCGAGAACCCGACCGCAAAGACCGAATACGGCGTCACCTCGATGGAGGTGATGGCATCGATGTCGGGCCTCGACTTTGTGCGCGGGATATTTGCCCACACCCTGCCCGAGCCGCCGATCATGCAGACCGTCGAGCCGTTCGACTGCACCGCCGAGGCAGGCCATGTGGTGATCCACAGCGTGCCCGGACTGCGCCACTACAATCCGATCGGCTCGGTGCATGGCGGCTACGCCGCAATCCTGCTCGACTCCGCGATGGGGCTCGCGGTGCAGTCCACGCTGCCGAAGGGCTCAGGCTACACCACGATGGAGTTCAAGATCTCCTTCATCCGCGGCATGACCAAGGACACCGGCAAGATCCGCACCGAGGGCCGCACGCTCAATGTCGGCCGCCGCGCCGCGACCGCCGAGGCGCGGATCACCGACGACAAGGGCAAGCTCCTGGCGCATGCCACCACCACCTGCCTGGTGTTTGAACTGCCGAAGACCGCCTGAAGGCAATCGCAGCTTCGCGCATTGGAGGCATGACGAACGGCGCTGGATCAGCGGCAGCATCATGTGATTGAGTTTCCCGGTCCGAGATCAGACAAACATGATCCGGCCGAAAAGGGGAAACCCGATGGCATCAGCCGCTTCAGACATGACCATCCGCGACATCCGCGTGACGATGTTGCGGCTACCGTGGGCCGACGATCCCTGGCTGAAGGGGGCCGCGCTGGGCGACACGCGCGACATTCTGATCTGCGAGGTCGAGACATCAGGCGGCGTGACGGGCATGGGCTATCTGTTCGTGTTCCGACCGGGGATGAAATCGATCGCGGCCTGTCTCGACGAATGCATCATCCCGCGCGTCAAGGGCAAGGACGCCACCGCGATCGAGGCGATCTGGCGTGACCTGTGGACGGCAACAATGACCTATGGCCGCGGCGGCATCGCTGCGATGGCGATGTCGGCGCTCGACATCGCGCTATGGGACGCGGTGGGGAAACGCGCCGGCCTGCCTTTGCACCGGCTGTGGGGGCATTATCGCTCGCAAATCCCGGTGTACGGCTCCGGCTGTTTCCGCGGCGCCGGCGGCGACGGGATGATCGAGAAAGCGCTGCATTTCGTGAAGCAGGGCTACAAGGCGATCAAGATGCAGGTCGCGCATGTCCACACGCCGGCGCAAGACCTCGACAATGTACGCCGCATGCGCGAGGCTCTCGGGCCCGACATCGACATCATGATCGACGTCAACATGGGCTGGAGCGCCGACGTCGCCATCGAGATGGGACGCAAGTTCGAGAAGTACGACATCTACTGGCTCGAGGAGCCGGTACCGGCCGACGATTTCGCCGGCTATCAGCGCATCGCGGCGGCGCTGGACATGCGCGTCGTCGGCGGCGAGACCGACCCACTTCACGCGCTACGATCTGAGGCCGTTCTTTCTCAATCCCTGCCTGCCGATCCTGCAGCCCGACCCGATGCGCGGCGGCATGACGGACCTGCGCAAGATCGCAGCGCTTGCGGACACTTTCGGCGTCACCATCGCGCCGCATCTGTTTCCCGAACTCAATGTGCACCTGCTCGCCTCGATTCCCAACGGGATCTGGTGCGAGAACATGGGGCTGATCGACGACCTCTGGGTCGATCCGCCGCAGATTGCCAATGGCATGATCACGGCGCCGGAGCGGCCCGGACACGGGCTCAGATTCAAGGACGACGTGCTGAAGTTCAAAATCTAAAGCACGATCCGGAAAAGTGTGAAGCGGTTTTCCGTCGCGACAAACGCGGAACGCGTTTGCGCGGAGATCATGCTCAAACAAAGAGCTAAAGCGCGATGACGATTCAACTCAATCTCATCGCGCTTTGGCGGGAACAGTCTCCCGGACCAACGCTTTGGTCTGTCCGGAGATCGCGTTCACTCAAACAGCCGAGAGCCACCATGTCGGTCATCAATACCGATATCGAACCCCTCACCTTCGTCTTTCGGGACGACGGCCTGGTGCCCAACAATCCAATGCCGTTCCTGGTCTACAAGGGTGCGGTCGACGTCAGCAAGAATCCCGAAGCCACGATCGAACGCCTGTTCAGCGCCAATGGCTGGGGTGCGATGTGGCGGAACGGCGTCTACGACTATCCGCATTATCATGCCACGGTGCATGAGGTGCTCGGCGTCGCCACCGGCTCCGCGCGGGTGCAGTTCGGCGGCGAGCGCGGACGCGCGCTGGAGATCGCAGCCGGCGATGTCGCGATCCTGCCGGCCGGCACCGGGCATCAATGCCTGTCGACAAGCGACGACTTTTGCGTGGTCGGCGCCTATCCGCCCGGCCCGCCGATGGATCTGCAACGGCTGACGCCGGAGAACCACGCCAAGGCGCTGAAGACGATCCCGCTGGTCGCGATCCCTCCGAGCGATCCGGTGATGGGCAAGGACGGGCCGCTGCTGCGGCTGTGGAAGCGCTAGGAGTTCGCAAGCAAGCGCTCACTTTCCCTTCTTCCCCTTTGGGGAAGGGGGCTCGCATCGACGGATGCGAGCCGGATGGGTCTGCATCCGCGGAGACAGCCCCTTCACCGGCTTCATCTCGCTCCCGCCTCGATTGCGCCACCCTCTCCGGCAAGGGGAGAGGGTGAATTTCAAGCCGCGTTGCTGCCTTCCTGGCGGCTTGCCTCGAACAGGAACCAGGTGCGGCGCTCGGTTTCGTCGATGAAGGTCTCGAGCAGGCCCGCGGTGCCGGAATCCTCGTGGTCGTCGGCGAGCTTGTGAGCCTTGCGCATCGCCGCTGCGATGTGCTTGTTGTCTTCCATCAGTTCGCGCAGCATTTCGCGCGGCGGGACATAGTCCTCGTCATTGTCCTTGATGGTTTGATGTTTGGCGATATCGCCGATCGATTTCAGCGTCGCGCCGCCGAGCTTGCGCACCCGTTCGGCGAGCTGGTCGGTGGTGGCGAAGATCGCGTCAGACTGCTCGTCCAGCATGAGGTGATAATCGTGGAAGTGCCGGCCGCTGACATGCCAATGGAAATTCTTGGTCTTCACGTAGAGCGCGAAAGCATCCGCCAAAAGCGTGTTCAGCGAGGTCGTAATCTTGTCCACCGCGGCCTGCGGAAGGTCGCTCGGCGTATCGAGGTCGGAGGAGATCTTGTCGGACTTGTTGTCGTTCCTGGCTTTGTTCACGTTGGACCTTCCTGTTTAGGAACTGCATTTCTGCTTTCGGCGCATTGAACATTGGCCGCCGGACCGCTAACGCATCATCTGCCCACCCGTTCCTGCAGGCCGGGAACCCGCTTCTACCGGATACCAAACGCGATGGATGAATGGATCGATTATTACGATTCCACGCATACGATCTATGCAAGCAGACTGCACCGCGACCTGCATTTTGAGGCAATCGCGCGCGACATCATCGGCTACATCACCTCGCCCGATGCGGTGGTGCTGGACTATGCCTGCGGCGAGGCGCTGTCCGCGACCAAGGTCGCGGATGCCTGTGGCAAGCTCTATCTGGCCGAGCCCGCACCGGGTGTCCGCGGACGGCTCGCCGCTCGGTTTGCGCGCAATGCCAAGATCTCGGTGCGCTCGCTCGATGAGCTCAAGCAGATGGACGCGAACTCGCTCGACCTCGTCGTGATGAATTCGGTGGCGCAATACATGACGGCGGAGGAGCTGGATTCGGCATTCGAGGTGATCCATCGCCTGCTGAAGCCGTCGGGCCGGTTCGTGCTCGGCGACATCCTGCGGCCCGAGGTCGGCATGATCAGGGACGTGATGGCGCTGCTGCGCTTCGCCGCGACCCACGGCTTCCTGCGCGACGCAGCGGTCGGGCTGGTCAGCACCGCGCTCTCCGACTACCGGCAATTGCGCAACAAGATCGGACTGCAGCGCTATGGCGAGGCCGAGATGATTGCAAAGCTCGGCAAAGCGGGGTTCAGCGCCACGCGGGCGCCGCGCAACATCGGACACAATCCGTGGCGAATGACGTTCGTCGCGCACGATCCATCATAGGTTGTGCCGCGAATTAAGGTTAACCAAAAGTAACCGTGGCGGGCCTGGAAATATTCAGCAATGATTGCTTCGGCCCGGTGGCGGAAGCGTCGACGCGGGAGCAGTGCATCGCTCTTTATCCTGGTTCAACTCCAGGCCGGGCCTCCACGCTTCGCCCTGACGGGCTACGCGTGGCACAGCCACGCTAGACCGGCAGGGCAAAGCGTGTCCGGCGTAGCTTGAGCCTAGCGAAAGCGTAGACGGATAAGGCAGCGCTCGAGGTAGTAGGGCGAAGCCGTGCTTAGGTAAATACCTCGAATTTCCCCAGAATCGCGGTTGATTGGGCCTCTTTGGGGGTTTCGCAGGTGCAGAAACTGGTCTAAAGACCACCCGCGCGCGAGGGATCGCGCTTCCCGCGCTACAGGCTGTAGCGCAGGGCTCGAGGGACGCGCGGAACGCGCGCCCTTTTTTTGTGCCCAAATTCCAGTCCGCGAGAGCTGATGCCCAAAAGAACCGACATCTCCACCATCCTGATCATCGGCGCCGGTCCCATCGTGATCGGCCAGGCCTGCGAATTCGACTATTCCGGCACCCAGGCCTGCAAGACGCTGAAGGAAGAGGGCTATCGGATCGTCCTGGTCAATTCCAACCCGGCGACGATCATGACCGATCCGGACCTGGCCGATGCGACCTATATCGAGCCGATCACCCCGGAGATCGTCGCCAAGATCATCGAGAAGGAGCGCCATGTCATCCCCGGCGGCTTCGCGCTGCTGCCGACCATGGGCGGCCAGACCGCGCTGAACTGCGCGCTGTCGCTGCGCAAGCAGGGCACGCTGGAGAAGTTCGACGTCGAGATGATCGGCGCCACGGCTGACGCCATCGACAAGGCCGAGGACCGCCAGCTGTTCCGCAACGCCATGGAGAAGATCGGGCTGCAGACACCGAAGTCGCGGCTCGCCAACGCCTCGGCGCTGAAGAAATCCGACCGCGACAAATACCTCGCCGATCACGCCAAGCTGTCCGGCGCCGAGCTCGAGGAGTTCGAGGCGCAGTGGGATGCCGGCGAGAACGAACGGCGCAAGCGCTACCAGCAGCAGGCGCTCGCCGAAGCGCTGATGGCGCTGTCCGACATCGGTCTGCCCGCGATCATCCGCCCCTCCTTCACGCTCGGCGGCACCGGCGGCGGCATCGCCTACAACAAGGAAGAGTATCTCGACATCATCGAGCGCGGCCTCGACGCCTCGCCGACCAACGAGGTGCTGATCGAGGAATCCGTTCTCGGCTGGAAAGAGTTCGAGATGGAGGTGGTGCGCGACAAGAAGGACAATTGCATCATCATCTGCTCGATCGAGAACGTCGATCCGATGGGCGTGCACACCGGCGATTCCATCACGGTGGCGCCGGCGCTGACGCTCACCGACAAGGAATACCAGATCATGCGCGACGCATCGATTGCGGTGCTGCGCGAGATCGGCGTCGAGACCGGCGGCTCCAACGTGCAGTTCGGCATCAGTCCGGACGACGGCCGCATGGTCGTGATCGAGATGAACCCGCGCGTGTCGCGCTCCTCGGCGCTGGCCTCCAAGGCCACCGGCTTCCCGATCGCCAAGGTCGCGGCGAAGCTCGCGATCGGCTACACGCTGGACGAGATCGCCAACGACATCACCGGCGGCGCCACACCCGCCTCGTTCGAGCCGACCATCGACTACGTCGTCACCAAGATCCCACGCTTCGCATTCGAGAAATTCCCGGGCGCCTCCTCCACCCTCACCACCTCGATGAAGTCGGTCGGCGAAGTGATGGCGATCGGCCGCACCTTCCAGGAAAGCATGCAGAAGGCGCTGCGCGGGCTCGAGACCGGGCTGACCGGCCTCGACGAGATCGAGATCGAAGGGCTCGGCCGCGGCGACGACAAGAACGCGATCCGCGCCGCGCTCGGCACGCCGACGCCGAACCGCCTGCTGCAGGTCGCGCAGGCGATGCGGCTCGGCTGGTCCAACGAGGAGATATTCAACTCCTGCAAGATCGATCCCTGGTTCCTCGCCGAGATGCGCAGCATCGTCGAGATGGAGGACAAGGTTCGCAAGAACGGCCTGCCGCCGAACGGCTACGGCATGCGCATGCTGAAGGCGATGGGCTTCTCGGATGCGCGGCTGGCGGTGCTGACCGAAACCACCGAGGCCGAGGTCACAGCGAGGCGCCACGCGCTCGGCATCCGTCCCGTCTACAAGCGGATCGACACCTGCGCGGCCGAATTCGCCTCGCCCACGGCCTATATGTATTCGACTTATGAAGCGCCGTTCGCGGGCGCCGCAGCCGACGAAAGCGATCCGTCCGACAGGAAGAAGGTGATCATCCTGGGCGGCGGCCCGAACCGCATCGGCCAGGGCATCGAGTTCGACTATTGCTGCTGCCACGCCTGCTTCGCGCTGGCGGATGCCGGCTACGAGACCATCATGGTCAACTGCAACCCCGAGACGGTGTCGACCGACTACGACACTGCCGATCGCCTCTACTTCGAGCCGCTCACCGCCGAGGACGTGCTGGAGATCATCGCGACCGAGCGCAGCAACGGCACGCTGCACGGCGTGATCGTGCAGTTCGGCGGCCAGACTCCGCTGAAGCTCGCACGCGCGCTGGAAGCCGCCGAAGTGCCGATCCTCGGCACCTCGCCCGACGCGATCGATCTCGCGGAAGACCGCGACCGCTTCAAGCGCGTCCTCGACAAGCTCCGCCTCAAGCAGCCGAAGAACGGCATCGCCTATTCGGTCGAGCAGGCGCGCCTTGTGGCCGCCGATCTCGACCTGCCGCTGGTGGTGCGTCCGTCCTATGTGCTCGGCGGCCGCGCGATGCAGATCATCCGCGAGGAGACCCAGCTCAACGACTATCTGCTGGGAACGCTGCCCGAGCTGGTGCCCGCCGACATCAAGGCGCGCTACCCGAACGACAAGACCGGGCAGATCAATACCGTGCTGGGCAAGAACCCGCTGCTGTTCGACCGCTATCTGAGCGACGCGACCGAGGTCGACGTCGACTGCCTGTCCGACGGCAAGGACACCTTCATCGTCGGCATCATGGAGCACATCGAGGAGGCCGGTATCCACTCCGGCGACTCCGCGTGCTCGCTGCCGCCGCATTCGCTCGACGCAAAGACCATCGAGGAGCTGGAGCGGCAGACCCACGAGCTCGCGCTCGGCCTCGACGTGATCGGCCTGATGAACGTGCAATACGCCATCAAGGACGGCGAGATCTATGTGCTCGAGGTCAACCCGCGCGCTTCGCGCACGGTGCCGTTCGTCGCCAAGGTGATCGGCACGCCGGTCGCCAAGATCGCGGCGCGGATCATGGCCGGCGAAAAGCTCGCCGATTTCAAGCTGAAGAAGAAGAAGCTCGACCATGTCGGCGTCAAGGAATCGGTGTTCCCGTTCGCGCGCTTCCCCGGCGTCGACACCGTGCTCGGGCCGGAGATGCGCTCCACCGGCGAGGTGATGGGTATCGACCGCTCCTTCGAGGTCGCATTCGCCAAGAGCCAGCTCGGCGGCGGCACGCGCGTGCCCCGACGAGGCACGGTGTTCGTCTCGGTGCGCGGCGACGACAAGATGCGCATCGCGGACGCGGTGCGGCTGCTGCACTCGCTCGGCTTCAAGGTGATGGCGACCTCGGGCACACAGCGCTATCTCAGCGACAACGGCGTGCCGACGGAAAAGGTGAACAAGGTGCTTGAGGGGCGTCCCCACATTGTCGACGCCATCACCAACGGTGATGTCCAGCTGGTCTTCAATACCACCGAAGGTCCGCAGGCGCTGGCCGACAGCCGTTCGCTGCGGCGCGCTGCCCTCTTGCATAAAGTGCCGTATTACACCACTCTTTCCGGTGCGGTGGCGGCTGCACAGGGAATACGGGCCTATCGGGACGGGGACCTTGAGGTCCGCACGCTTCAGAGTTACTTTTCCGAGACCTGACCGCTGCCCGGGCCGAAGGCCCGAATCGGTCAGCGTGAGCCGAATGGCTGGAACTCACCGCGCGATTGGATGTTGTATCGGCCCTTAGCGGGGCCGAAAATCACTGGGCTTCCGGGCGCGTCTTGCGCCCCGATTCCTGCGTTGGCTGAACCAAATACTCGTGCTCGCCACGGGCGCGCACGATTAAGGACGAAGATGATGGATAAGGTTCCGATGACTGCGGGTGGATACGCCGCACTGACGGACGAGCTCAAGAAGCGCCAGTCGGAGGATCGTCCGCGCATCATCGAACATATTGCGGAAGCGCGCTCGCACGGCGACCTCTCTGAAAACGCCGAGTATCACGCCGCCAAGGAAGAGCAGTCGCACAACGAAGGCCGCATCGCCGAGCTCGAAGACAAGCTCGCGCGCGCCGACGTCATCGACATCTCGAAGCTCTCCGGCGACACCATCAAGTTCGGCGCCACCGTGACGCTGGTCGATGAAGACACCGAGAAGAAAGCGGTGTGGCAGATCGTCGGCGAGGTCGAGGCCGATGCCAAGAAGGGCCGCATCTCCATCACCTCGCCGCTCGCGCGCGCGCTGATCGGCAAGAAGAAGGGCGCCACCGTGGAAGTGGTGGCACCCGGCGGCGCCAAAGCCTACGAGATCACCAAGGTCGAATGGCGATAGTTACCCGCAAGTGACTGGTGCAAGGAAGCCGCGTCGAGGACGCGGCTTTTTTCTTTTCGTCTGTCCCGCGCCAATCTGACGCCTTTGTGAGTAGAGGCGCGGCACGATCCATACTACGCATCGCGACGATATGATTATGCTGCATAATCATATCGGACGGCTTGGGATCGATGCCGGCGATCCTGCGACACACACACACACACACACACACACGAGGTGTCGTTGCGCGTCGTGGTGCAGCTTGCTGCGCGTCATGCGCTCGACGCGTTGGTCAGCCGTGTACCAGGGAATGATTCCAAACGCCGGGTGTTGACATCACGCTGTGGTGGCAGACACCGTGTTCTACGCTTCGCAATGTTCCAACGTGTCAAAAGGGGGTAAATGACAATGGACCAGACGCTTTCCAAACTGCAACCGATCGCATTGAGCCTGCTTCGGGTCATCACCGGGCTCATGCTGTTTCAGTACGGCGTTGCCAAGCTACTGAAGTTCCCGCCGGACTCGCCGTTCGCAAAGGTGGAGCTGATGTCACTGTATGGCGCGGCCGGCAGCATCGAGCTGATCATCGGCGGCCTGCTGATACTCGGCCTATTCACGCGGCCGGTTGCTTTCATTCTGTCGGGTGAGATGGCTTTCGCTTATTTTATCGGTCACTTCCCGAAGAACTTCTACCCGGTCATCAACGGCGGCACCGCTGCGATCCTGCTCTGCTTCACCTGCCTCTATCTGGTGACATCGGGCGGGGGCCCGATCAGCCTCGATGCACTGCTGCGGAAGAGGGGTTGAGCCTATTCGTCGTCATTGCGAGCGAAGGCTGAAGCTTCGGCGGACAAGTCGTCGCCTGGCTGCTCGCAATGGCGGTTAAGCGGAGACCGCGCATCAGCCCGCAGCCTTGAGATCCAGCGGCACCGCGGCTTCGTATTTCGAGTTGTGCAGCACCAGCGAGGTCCTGACATTGCGCACATGCGGCGCGGCGGTCAGGTGGGTGACGAAGTCCTGGAACGTCGCCATGTCGGGCGCGACGCATTTGAGGATGAAGTCGACCTCGCCCGACAGCATCCAGCACTCTCGTACCAGCGGTTCGGCGCGCACGAAGTTCTCGAAGGCGCGCAAATCGGCGTCAGCCTGGCTCGACAGATGCACCGAGGCGAACACGGTGACATCGAAGCCGAGACGCCGGGGATCGAGCAGGCCGCGGTATCCCTGGATGTAGCCCTCCTCCTCCAGCGCCCTGACCCTGCGCAGGCAGGGCGGCGGCGAGATGCCGACACGTTTGGCCAGTTCCACATTGGTGATTCGGCCATCGGCCTGGATCTCGGCGAGGATTTTGAGGTCGATCTCGTCAAGGTTCTTCGACACGCGACTACAGTTCCCTAGAAGTTCGGAAGGCTCGGCAAATCTGCCGCAACTCTCATAGCGCAGGCGGCACGCCGTGCGCAATTTTATTGCGCGTGCAGCGCACGATTTCGCGATTTTGATTTCAGTTCCGGGGAAAATTCGCCGCCTTGAATTGCAATTCTTGCATAGCTTCCCAGATATCATAGACTTTGATTTGACACTTTTGGTGCCGCCGTGACGTGTTTCCGGGGCACTTCCCACACAAGTCCTGACCAAAGTCCCCAGCAGAGAGGGATCAGCTAATGCCCGCGCCTATCCATGCCAAGGTCGTAATCATCGGGTCCGGCCCCGCCGGGTACACCGCAGCGATCTACGCAGCGCGCGCAATGCTCGAGCCGGTGCTGATCCAGGGCATCCAGCCGGGCGGACAGCTCACCATTACCACCGACGTGGAGAACTATCCGGGCTTCGCCGACGTCATCCAGGGCCCCTGGCTGATGGAGCAGATGGAGAAGCAGGCGGCCCATGTTGGGACCAAGATCGTCACCGATCTGGTCAACAAGCTGGAACTCGGCCAGCGGCCGTTCCGCCTGACCTGCGATTCCGGCGACGTCTATCTCGCCGAGACGGTCATCCTCGCCACCGGCGCCCAGGCCCGCTGGCTCGGGCTGCCGTCGGAAGAGAAGTTCCAGGGCTTTGGCGTATCGGCCTGCGCGACCTGCGACGGCTTTTTCTATCGCAACAAGGAAGTCGTGGTGGTCGGCGGCGGCAACACCGCGGTCGAGGAAGCCCTGTTTCTGACCAATCACGCCTCCCAGGTCACCATCGTGCACCGCCGCGACCATTTCCGTGCCGAGCGCATCCTGCAGGAGCGGCTGTTCAAGCATCCCAAGATCAAGGTGGTCTGGGACTCCGCCGTCGACGAGATCTGCGGCTCGGAGAACCCGAGCAAGGTCACCCATGTGCGTCTGAAGAATGTCAAGACCGGCGCGCTGACGAACCTCAAGACCGACGGCGTCTTCATCGCGATCGGCCATGCGCCGGCGACGGAGCTCGTCAAGGGCCAGATCAAGTTGAAACCGTCAGGCTATGTCGAGGTGGCACCGAATTCGACGGCGACCTCGGTGCCCGGCCTGTTCGCCGCTGGCGACGTGGCGGATGAAACCTATCGGCAGGCGGTCACCGCTGCCGGCCTCGGCTGCATGGCGGCGCTCGAGGCAGAACGCTTCTTGGCACTTCGCGCGAGCGATCGCGCAGCGGCGGAATAATCATGGCACGATCTCGCGACGGATTTACGGATATGGACTGGGACAAGCTGAAGGTCTTCCACGCAGCAGCGGAAGCTGGGAGCTTCACGCATGCCGGTGAGCAGCTTGGGCTTTCGCAATCGGCGGTCTCCCGCCAGGTCAGCGCGCTGGAGCAGGAGCTGTCGGTCTCGCTGTTTCACCGCCACGCTCGCGGCCTGATTCTCACCGAACAGGGCGACCTGCTCTTTCGCACCGCGCATGATGTGTTCATGCAATTGCAGGCGGCACGCGCAAAGCTCACCGACAGCCGCGAGCGGCCGAGCGGCGACCTCAAGATCACGACGCCTCAGGGGCTCGGCATCAACTGGCTGATCCCGCGGCTCGACGAGTTCACCGCGCTCTATCCCGACATCAGGATCTCGCTGATCGTCACCGACGAGGATCTCGACCTGTCGATGCGCGAGGCTGATGTCGCGATCCGCACCCGCAAGCCGACCCAGCCGGACCTGATCCAGCGCAAGCTGTTCTCGATCGGCTTCCATGCCTATTGCTCGCCGGAATACATCAAGCGCTTCGGTACGCCGCGGACGCTGGATGATCTCGACCAGCACCGCATCATCATGCTCGGCGACGCCCAGGTGCTGCCGCACCTGCAGAATCGGGGATGGCTGATCGATGCCGGGCGCAACGGCTCTGGACCGCGCGAACCGTTCTTCAAGGTGAACAACATCCTGGGCCTGGTGCGCGCCTGCCAGCAGGGCCTCGGCATCGCTGCACTGCCCGACTATCTCGTCGAAGAAGACAGCCGCCTCGTGCAGCTGTTCGGTGAGTCCGACTCGATCGCGCTCGACACCTACTTCGTCTATCCGGAAGAGTTGAAGACGGTGGCGCGCGTGCAGGTCTTCCGCGACTTCGTGGTCAGCAAGGCGCAGCGCTGGCCGTCCTGATTAAGCGGCCCTTATACGCTTCTGTTATAGGCTCCCTGCGCTGCCCCCCAAGACTCCGCATGTCTGACATGCGGCTCGGACGGTTGCTGCATAGCGCCGATGAGGATCATAGTGTTTGCACGCTGAGCGTTCGCGTCGCGCATATGTCCCCCTCCTCCAGTGGCGCGGAAGTTCAGTAATCCCTCTTGGAAGGTGATTGTGTCGGCCTCACGTGGCCAATACCTCAAGCCGGGCTCTATCGAGCCCGGCTTTTTTTCTTCCGCTCACGCTCCTCATCGATGCGCGCCGCGTGCCCTTTTGGGGGCCGCACGCCACGGTCAATACGCGCATTGACAACAACCACGCGGCGCAGCATCATTATCGGATGATCACGACTTCGTGCGCCGCTCTGTCGTCGAAAAAAGGTCCCCTCCCGGGGACACGAGATCGCGCGCGATAAGATCATTTCGCATTTGAACGATCCCGAAACCCCGCCGCCTGGACGGGGTTTTTTTATCGGTCCCGTCTCCGGCTTTGTCTTCCCAGGAGATGGAACATGACCGATCTACAACCGCAATTGCAGGGCCTCTGGCTGCCCCTGATCACGCCGTTTCGCGACGGCGAACTCGACGTCGCATCGCTCCGCCGCCTCGTGCGGCACTACGCCGCCGGCCCGGTCGATGGCCTCATCCTCGGTGCAACCTCCGGTGAAGGCATGTCGCTCACCATGGACGAAATGGAGGGACTGGTGAGCGTGGTGCTTGCCGAGCTCAGTGCCAGCTCCCGCCATTTGCCGGTCTGCCTCGGGCTCTCCGGCGCCAGCACCGCGAGAATGAAGGAGGCGCTCGACGACACAGCCGACTGGCCGATCAGCGGCTACCTGATCGCCAGCCCCTATTACACCCGCCCGTCGCAGCGCGGCCTGTTGCAGCATTTCACCGCACTCGCCGACCACACGGCCTCGCCGATCGTGATCTACAACATCCCCTACCGCACGGGGGTGAACCTGACCAACGAGACGCTGCTGGCGCTCGCGCGCCATCCCAACATCGTCGGCATGAAGGATTGCTGTGCCGACCGCGCGCAGTCGATCGATTTCCTCAACCGGCGGCCCGCGGATTTTCGCGTGCTGACCGGCGAGGACGCACAGACATTCGACGCACTCTCCGATGGCGCGGACGGTGCCATCCTGTTGTCGGCGCACCTTCAGACCGCAACCTTCGCCTCGATCCGGACGCTGCTGAAGCAGGGCAAGCGCGATGCGGCGCTGGTGGCCTGGCAGAGTGTTGCCGGACTGACCAGGCTGCTGTTCGCCGAGCCGAGCCCGGCGCCGGCCAAGCACTGGCTGTGGCGGCAGGGATTGATCGACAGCCCCGAGGTGCGGCTGCCGATGATGGAGGTGAGCGCGGATCTCGCGATCTTGCTGGATGCGGAGATCGAGCGGCACATGCCGGCCAGCTTGCAGCCGGCGTGACCAGTCTTCTCCCTCTCCCCGTCCTTACGGGGTCGAGACAAGCGAAGCCTGCTCTTAGAGGAGCGGGTGAGGGCTGCTTCCGCAAATAATAGTGAGACGAACTCGCGGTGCCCCTCACCCGGCGCTGCGCGCCGACCTCTCCCCGCAAGCGGCAGGGCTATCGCATATGACCGAGCATGCCGAGGAAAAAGGCATGATCCCATCCGGCGCGCTTGATTTTGCGCCGGATGGAGGCGCGGTCGGGGTGAGCTCGCAGGATATTGAGTGCGAGCCTGCGCAGGGTAGCGAGGTTCTCGGGAGCATGGTCCTTTCGCGCGCGATTGCCGTCCTCGGCGAAATGGACGTCGAGCACCCAATGGAGCTGGTTCTCGATGCCCCAATGACTGCGGGTGATGTGCAGCAGCCGCTTGGGGGAGATGTATTTGGACAAGAGATAGTGGCGTACAACCGGTGCATCGGCCCGGTGGCCTCGCAGACGCCTGCGCGAGGTGATGCGCCCCACCGCTGCGACGCCGGGGAAGTCGTGGTGCGCAGCCAGGCTGGTGTTGCGCATGATGGTGGCGCGCCGCGCCTCGTGCCGATCGTGGCTGGAGGGGTCGATCTGCTCGGCACTGCTGCGCCTGCCCGATCGCGCAAATTGTTGCGTAACCGCCTTGAACAGGGGGCCGCGGTTGGCTTTGATCGCCAGAGTGTAATTGCCACCTCGCTCCAGCACGGCGCTGGCAAAGGCGCGGCTGCAATGCAGGGCATCGGCGGTAACGATGCAGCCCTCCAGACTGAGAAGGTCCAACACTTCCAAGGCGCCTGCCGTCTCGTTGCGACCAGGCGCTTTCTGCTGAGCCAAAGCCATGCGGGCATCCACCGCAAAGACGTTGACCAGATGCAGCGGCGTGGCTTTGCCGCCGCGCTCGTAGGCGCCGCGCAACGCCTTGCCGTCGACGGCCACCACTCCGGTGAGCTTGAGCCCGTTGGCTTTGGCAAAAGCCGCCATGAAACGACGGAAAACCTTCTCGAAGGCTTGTGGCTTGAGCAGGCGGAAAACCCGGCTGAATGTGTCGTGGCTCGGGATGCCATGCTCCAACCGAAGGAAGAGCCGCAACAGCTCCTCCTTCGCTGCTCCGAAGTCCGCCATGTCCGAGCACGATTCCGCTCCGCACAGCGTTGCTGCCAGCGCGATGACCAGCACCTCCAAAAGATCGTGCCTCGCATTGGCCGCCCGCGGGTCCGGCAATCGACCAAAAACCTTCTTGAATTGGCGCATCCGACCCCCTTCTTGACCCAGGAGT
>NZ_LNCU01000078.1 GCF_001542415.1 Bradyrhizobium macuxiense | reverse complement strand
GCTTGAGGCGTGTTGTCGCTCACCGATGACATTGCAGCGCGATTTGAAGCGGGCGCGGATAGTCCTGTTAGCGGCGGACGGGCGCAGCACCCGGTCGATCGCCAAGGAAGTTGGGGTCCAGCCGCGGATTGTCAGCGTTTGGCGGCATCGCTATGCCGACCAAGGCCTTGAAGGGCTGCAAGACAAGCCGCGGCCCGGCAAGCAGCCGATCTATACGAAGACGACCGACAAGCGGATTCTGAAGCTGCTGGATAAGCCGCCCCCGCAAGGGTTTGCGCGCTGGACCGGCCCTCTGCTGGCCGAGGCGCTAGGCGATGTTGACGTCCAATATGTCTGGCGGTTCCTGCGCAGCCACAAGATTGACCTCGCGGCTCGCAAGTCCTGGTGTGAGAGCAACGACCCGAACTTTACGGCCAAAGCCGCCGATGTCGTTGGCCTTTACGTCGCCCCGCCGGCGAAGGCTATTGTGCTCTGCGTGGACGAGAAGCCCTCGATCCAGGCTTTGGAGCGAGCGCAGGGCTATCTGAAGTTGCCCAATGGCCGCGCCTTGACCGGCCAGAGCCACGATTACAAGCGGCATGGCACCACGACATTGTTTGCAGCGCTCGAAGTCGCCACCGGAAAGATCATCGCTACGCATTCAAAACGCCGTCGCCGTGTCGAGTTTCTCGATTTCATGAACAGCCTCACCGCGGCCTTTCCGGGCCGAAAGCTTCACGTCATCCTCGACAACCTCAACACCCACAAGAAGAATGAGAGCTGGCTCAAGGCCCATCCCAATGTGCAATTCCATTTCACACCGACGAGTGCGTCCTGGCTCAACCAGATCGAGGTATGGTTCTCAATCCTGCAGGGGCAGTCGCTCAGCGGCACCTCCTTCACAAGCCTCAAGCAGCTTCAGGAACACATCGATGCCTACGTCAACGCCTACAACGACAAAGCCGAGCCCTTCGTCTGGACCAAGAAAAAGATCCGTCAACGCCGTTTCAAGGGCCGCCGTATCAATCAACTCTGATTCCGGGTACTAGATCAACGCTTCCTTACGCAGTGTCGCCTCGATCTCGACGAGGATGCGCGCCAGCCGATCGGCCCACGCGGTCTCGCCGGCCTGGTCGGAGATCAGGTCCTGGCGGATCTCGATGCCGGAGTTCATCAGGCCGCGCATCTCGCCATGCACGGGGATCGTATAGTCGGTCTCGTCACTGACCGCATAGGGCTCGTTGTCGCCGACCACGAGGTCGCCCTCGCTGCGCAGATGTTTCAGCAGCAGCGGCGGCAGCAGCTTGTCGCGGTGATAGAGGGTGCCGATGTGCCAGGGCCGCGCGATGCCGGCGTAAACCGGCGTGAAGCTGTGCAGCGAGATCAGCACCGTCGGCATGCCCTGATGCGCGCGCTGGTCGATGATCTCGTCGATACGCGTGTGATAGGGATCGAAGATCCGCGCGCGGCGGGTTTCGGCGTCCTCGCGCGACAGGCCTTCATTGCCGGGAACGGTGGTCGCTTCGCTGATCAGCGGGATCGAGCTTGCGACATGCGGCGGGCGATTGCAGTCGATCACGAGCCGCGAATAGCGCTGCGCGATCAGGTGCACGTCGAGCCTGTCGGAGAGCTGCTCGGCGACGCCGGCGATGCCGATGTCCCAGGCGATGTGCCGCTCAAGCTCGCTGTCCGCCAGGCCGAGATCGCCGAGCGGCGCGGGAATCAGTCTGCCGTAGTGATCGCAGGTGAACAGGAACGGCGAACGGCTGGCCGGATTGCGTTCCAGAACTGGAGAAACGTCGGTGCTTGCAAGCAGAATTGACGGATCACCGGCGTGATTCAAGGTCTTTTCCTCAATTTTGCCTATTCATGCGGCGAGGCAGTCTGGAAACGAGCAGTATTCTCTATAGATTAAGCCGCCCAAAATCACGATGATTGTTCGACGATGCCGCTGCTGACTATCCATCACAAGACCGTTTATCGCTACACGCATCCGGTGGCGTTCGGCGAGCATTGCATCATGCTGCGCCCGCGCGACGGCCATGATCTGCGTGTGCTCGGCAGCGAGCTTGTGATCGATCCGCAGCCGATGTCGCTGCGCTGGATCCACGACGTGTTCGGCAACAGTGTGGCGATCGCGACCTTCGACGAGCGCGCCGATACGTTGTCGTTCGTCTCGACGGCGACGGTGGAGCACAATCCGGCTCACGAGTTCGCGCTGACGCCGGACGATGCCGCCTATTTCTACCCGTTTCTCTATGACGACGAGGAATTCCCCGACCTGCAGCAGTTCATCACGCCGCAATACGGCGATCCGAATGGTGAGCTGTCGGCCTGGGCGCGCCGCTTCCTTGACGCCGAGCCGCCGACGCCGACGTTCAGGATCCTGAGCGGCATGACGCATGGCATTCGTGAGAGCTTCCGTTATCGCAGGCGCCATGAGCAGGGCACGCAGCATCCGCTCGACACGCTGCAGACCAAGTCCGGCACCTGCCGCGACTATGCGCTGTTCATGATGGAGGCGCTGCGCCGGCTCGGCATCGCCGCGCGCTTCGTCTCGGGTTATCTCGCTGGCGCCGGCGACAGCGCGCATGGCTATGTCGGCGGCGGCTCGACCCATGCCTGGGTGCAGGTCTATCTGCCCAGCGCGGGCTGGATCGAGTTCGATCCGACCAACGGCATCGTCGGCACGCGCGATCTGATCCGCGTCGCCGTCGCCCGCGATCCGCGCCAGGCGATCCCGCTGCACGGTGTCTATCTCGGTTCGGCGGAGGCTTTCCTGCGCATGGACGTCGACATCAACGTGGTTTCCGTGGGCGAAGACGCGGAGCGGGAGACGGCCTGACGATGCAGATCAAGGTCGGCTTCGAGATCACCTACACGGCCCCGCAGCCAACGCCGATGGTGATCATGTTGTCGATCCATCCATCGCGTTACGCCGACATCGTCGGCACCCAGCATATCATCGCCGAGCCTGATGTCCCGATCGGTCTCTATCGCGACAGCTTCGGCAATGTCTGCGGACGTCTGGTCGCGCCCGCCGGCGGCGTTACGTTTCGCGGGCGCGCGCTGGTGCGTGATTCCGGCCTGCCTGACGTGATCAATCCGTCGGCAGAGCAGGCGCCGATCGAACAATTGCCGGACGAGCTGTTGCTCTACCTGATGCCGAGCCGGTATTGCGAGACCGACAAGCTGACCGACGTCGCCTGGTCGCTGTTCGGCAACACGCAGCCCGGCTGGGCGCGGGTGCAGGCGATCACCGACTTCGTGCACGAGCATGTCGCGTTCGGCTATCAGCATGCCCATCACATGAAGTCGGCGCACGACGTCTATGAGAGCCGCGCCGGCGTCTGCCGCGATTTTGCGCATCTCGCGCTGACGCTCTGCCGCTGCATGGGTATCCCGGCGCGCTACTGCACCGGCTATCTCGGCGACATCGGCGTGCCGCCAGAGCCCGTTCCGATGGATTTCTCGGGCTGGTTCGAGGTCTATCTCTCCGGCCAATGGTACACCTTCGATGCCCGCCACAACGTGCCGCGGATCGGCCGCATCCTGATGGCAACCGGCCGCGACGCCGCCGACGTCGCGCTGACCACGAGCTTCGGCCGCATGACGCTGATGAAGTTCGTCGTGGTGACGGATGAGGTGGTGGCTGGGTGACATGGCCACTCGTCATTGCGAGCGCAGCGAAGCAATCCATTGAGCCGCGAGGCGAAAGCGAAGTATGGATTGCTTCGTCGCTTCAGCGCAAAATTGCCTTGCAATTTTGTCGCGAGCTCCTCGCAATGACGGCTGCATAAACTCGCATGACCTCCGACCTTCTCTTCGTCTACGGCACGCTGATGCGCGGCTTCGACCATCCGATGGCGAAGCTGCTGTCGGCCAACGCCGATTTCCTCGGCGAGGCGCGGTGCCGCGGCCGGCTCCATCTCGTGAAGCATTATCCGGGCCTGGTGACGTCGGACGATCCAGCCGACATCGTGCATGGCGAACTGTTCCGGCTGCGCGTGCGCGACGCCATGCTGCACGAGTTCGACATGTATGAAGCCTGCGGCGAGGGGTTTCCGCCGCCGACCGAGTATGTCCGCGAGCTGCTGCCGGTGACGCTTGCCGACGGCAGCGTGAGCGTGGCGTGGACCTATCTCTATAACTGGCCGGTGACGAATTTGCCGCGAATCGCGTCGGGCCGCTTTCTTGCGCCCTAGGACATGCTCCGTCATGCCCGGGCTTGTCCCGGGCATCCACGTCTTGCCGGCTCGCGGTGACAAAGACGTGGATGGCCGGGTCAAGCCCGGCCATGACGAAGAGCGCCCTCAGATTTCCCTGAGCACGCGGACGTCGACCTCGCGCTCGACATAGCTCCACTCCTCGGTGGCGCGCAGCATGCCGACTAGCTCGTCGAACAGGCTCGCATGATCGGGCGCGAACTCGAACCAGGTCAGGAAGTCGAAGGGCATGCCGAGATCGCGCGCGTGATACAGCTGGCGTGCGATCGCCGGCAGGTATTTCAAGGTGCCCGAGATGTGGTGCGACTTGTCCTCGATGACCTTGCGTCGCTCGTCCTGGGTCAGCTCCCACCACGCTGCGGATTTGCGGATCGGGATCAGTGCCGCATGCGTCGCCTCGCTCCGGCCGAGCCTCGCTTCGACCGCGGCGAGCTGCGCCTTCTCGGCCTGCTCGGTATAACGCAAATGGCTCGTGACGCCGGCAAGCCGCCACGCGGTCGCCGACGGCAAAAGCGGTAGCGCGATCGATTCGCTCGATATCACCGACAGTGCCGCAACCTTCGGCAGCGTCTCGCCCTTGACCCGTGCGATCGACGCCACCTTCCAGCCGCCGCTCTGTCCGCCTCGGAATGTCGTAAACATGGCGGTATCCAAGCCCGGAACCGGGTACGGTTCAAGCTGCCTGCAAGGTCTCTCCACCGCGGATTCCGGGGTAGCCCGCCGGGGGCGCTGTAAGGCAACGGGCCTGTGAATAGCCCGGAAAAGGCCCACATTCTTCGTCACGCGCGGCCGTGTCACTATATGGCTAGCCGGTTGTCCGCGATTCGTCGCTCGAGCCCAGATCACCCTGATGCGCTTCACGCCCCAATTCCTCGAAGAGCTGCGTGCGCGGCTTCCGGTCTCGGAAGTCGTGGGCAAGCGCGTCAAGCTCAAGCGGGCCGGGCGCGAGTGGAAGGGGCTGTCGCCGTTCCAGCAGGAGAAGACGCCGTCCTTCACGGTCAACGACCAGAAGGGCTTCTATCACGACTTCTCCTCGGGCCGGCACGGCAACATCTTCGACTTCGTGATGGAGACCGAAGGCGTCACCTTCCCGGAAGCAGTCGAGCGGCTGGCGTCGATGGCAGGCATGGCCGTCCCGGCGGCAACGCCGGATGCCGCGCGCCACGAGCAGCGCCGTCGCACGCTGCATGACGTGATGGAACTTGCCACGAAGTTTTTCGCCAACACGCTGGCCTCGCGCAATGGCGCCAAGGCGCGCGGCTATCTCGCCGACCGCGGCATCACGCCGGCAACGCAGCTCCAGTTCCGCATGGGCTATGCACCGCCGGATCGCTTCGCGCTGAAGGAGCATCTCGGCGCGCAGGGCATCTCCACCGAGGACATGGTCGAGGCGGGGCTATTGGTCTCCGGCGAGGACAAGCCGGTGCCCTTCGATCGCTTCCGCGACCGCGTGATGTTTCCGATATCAGATGCCCGCGGCCGCGTCATCGCCTTCGGCGGCCGCGCGCTGGAGAAGGACGTCCCGGCGAAATACTTGAACTCGCCGGAAACCACGCTGTTTCACAAGGGCGACAATCTCTACAACCTGTTCACCGCGCGGCAGGCCGCGCATGACGGCTCGCAGCTCATCGTCGTCGAAGGCTATGTCGACGTGATCGCGATGGTCACCGCAGGCTTTCCCGGTGCGGTCGCGCCGCTCGGCACCGCGCTCACCGAGAACCAGCTCGCGCTGCTCTGGAAGATGGCGGACGAGCCGATCCTCTGCTTCGACGGCGACCGCGCCGGCCAGAAGGCCGCCCATCGCGCGGCGGATATTGCCCTGCCGCAGCTCAAGCCCGGCAAGAGCCTGCGCTTCGCGCTGCTGCCGGAAGGGCAGGATCCCGACGATCTCGCGCGCTCCGGCGGCCGCGGCGCGATCGAGGAGGTGATCTCGGTTGCGCGTCCGCTCGCCGACATGATCTGGTCGCGCGAGATCGAGGGCGGCAGTTTCGGCACGCCGGAACGCCGCGCGGCGCTGGAAGCGCGCATCGGCGAGCTTACAAACGGCATCCGCGACGAGGTGGTGCGGCGCTATTATCGCCAGGATCTGCAGGAGCGCCTGCAGCGCACCTTCGCGCCCGAGGGTGGGCGCGGCGGCTATGCGAGAGGTAATTTCCGGGGCCGCGGCAGCGAATCACCCCGCCAATTCGTTCCCCGCGGCCCGGCCCAGGGCGGCCGGTTCGCCCCCAAGGGCGCCACATCAGGCCTTTCCCGCGGCCCCTACCAGGCGGCGAGCCCGCAGCTTGCCAACAGCTCGATCATGCGCGGCCAGCGCAGCGCGATCTCGCGGCGCGAGGCGCTGATCCTGCAGTGCCTGATCAACCACCCCTGGCTGCTGCACGATCATCTGGAGGAAGTCGCGGCGCTGGAATTGGCCCATCCCGAGGCGCACAAGCTCCGGGCCGGCATCATCGCGGCCTTTGCTCACGATCACCACCATTCTCCCGAAGAGGAGGAGCAGGCCGAGAAAATGCGGTCAGATCTCGAAGATGGCGGATTTTCTCAAATTCTTCAAAGGGTTGATCGTGCCGTGACAACCCAGGCGGTGTGGGGCGCCAAGGTCGGCGCGGCACGGGAGGATGTTTTATCGACCTGGCGGCAACTTGTTGCCTTGCATCAGAAAACCCACGCCTTACTTAGGGAAAAAAAGGATGCTGAGGCGGCTTTGGCTGAAGACTCCAGCGACGCCAATATGGCATGGCTGCGGGATATCCAGGCCCGGATGGCAGAAGCCGACGGGACCGAAGCCCTGATCGAGGGGTTCGGCGAATTGTCGGGCCGGTTCCAGCGAAACGTCTGATAACAAAATGATGCGGACGACGTTGGTCGAACCCGCAAAAAGACTCGCCAAATCCATGGTTTGGCTGCAAAAACAGGGTTAAGCGAAACTTAATAGCACCGTAGCATTTTCAGGCGAAGTGGTTCCCGGTTCGCCGTGAGGAAAATGCGTCAGATTAAATATTTGGCGCGTCTTCTGATCGTAAAACCGATATCCACCTTTACGAAAGGCGCGCCGGGCTATTGCAGATGGAAACCGTCGAGACGGATGGCAGGGGTGGCGATCATATGCGCCGCCCTTTGCGCGTCGAGAGTAGTTCTAGATATCGTGCGGATGTGCGTGCGTGGCGCCATTTGGCATGACCGCGTTTTCGGGAGCTTAGTGAATGGCCACCAAGGCAAAGACGCTGCAGGTTAAGGACAAGGAAAAAGACGACAAGGCAGCGGATGCTCCTGAGAAGGATTCCGCCGACGCGCCGTCGCCGTTGCTCGACCTGTCGGATGCCGCGGTGAAGAAGATGATCAAGCAGGCCAAGAAGCGCGGCTTCGTGACCTTTGATCAGCTCAACGAAGTGCTTCCCTCCGACACGACCTCGCCCGAGCAGATCGAGGATATCATGTCGATGCTCTCGGACATGGGCATCAACGTGACCGAGGCCGAGGACAGCGAAGGCGAGGACGACAAGGACGACGGCGACGACGAGACCGATAACGAGCTCGTCGAGGTCACGCAGAAGGCCGTCACCGAGGTCAAGAAGTCGGAGCCCGGCGAACGCACCGACGATCCCGTGCGCATGTATCTGCGCGAGATGGGCACCGTCGAGCTGCTGTCGCGCGAAGGCGAAATCGCGATCGCCAAGCGCATCGAGGCCGGCCGCGAGGCGATGATCGCGGGCCTCTGCGAAAGCCCGCTGACCTTCCAGGCCATCATCATCTGGCGCGACGAATTGAACGAAGGAAAGATCTTCCTACGCGACATCATCGATCTCGAAGCCACCTATGCGGGGCCTGAGTCCAAGGGCGGCATCAATCCGAACCTGATCGGCAACAACGCAGAAGGTGGCGCGGCCGAGGCCAATGGCAACGGCGCCGACGCTGCTGCGCCCGCGCATGTCGCGCCGCCGGCAGCCCCACCGTCGGCGACTCCGTTCCGCGCCGCGCCCGCAGGCGGCGAGGCCGCAGGCGAGGAGAAGGATCCGGGCGAGGCCGCCGCCGAATCCGACATGGACGACGACGAGTTCGAGAACCAGATGTCGCTCGCCGCGATCGAGGCCGAGCTGAAGCCGAAGGTGGTCGAGACCTTCGACAAGATCGCATCCGAATACAAGAAGCTGCGCCGCCTGCAGGAGCAGGACATCGCCAACCAGTTGCAGAGCGAGTCGCTGTCGCCCTCGCAGGAGCGCAAGTACAAGAAGCTGAAGGACGAGATCATCGTCGAGGTGAAGTCGCTGCGCCTCAACCAGGCCCGCATCGACTCGCTGGTCGAGCAGCTCTACGACATCAACAAGAGGCTGGTCTCCTTCGAGGGCCGCCTGCTGCGCCTCGGCGACAGCCACGGTGTGGCGCGCGAGGATTTCCTGCGCAACTACCAGGGCTCGGAGCTCGATCCGCGCTGGCTCAACCGTGTCTCGAAGCTCTCGGCCAAGGGCTGGAAGAACTTCGTCCATCACGAGAAGGACCGCATCAAGGATTTGCGCCACGAGATCCAGTCGCTGGCAGCGCTCACCGGTCTGGAGATCGGCGAATTCCGCAAGATCGTGCATGGCGTGCAGAAGGGCGAGCGCGAAGCCCGCCAGGCCAAGAAGGAGATGGTCGAAGCCAACCTCCGTCTCGTGATCTCGATCGCCAAGAAGTACACCAATCGCGGCCTGCAATTCCTCGACCTGATCCAGGAAGGCAATATCGGCCTGATGAAGGCGGTCGATAAGTTCGAGTACCGCCGCGGCTACAAATTCTCGACCTACGCCACCTGGTGGATCCGGCAGGCGATCACCCGCTCGATCGCCGACCAGGCCCGCACCATCCGCATCCCCGTGCACATGATCGAGACGATCAACAAGATCGTCCGCACCTCGCGCCAGATGCTGAACGAGATCGGCCGCGAGCCGACCCCGGAAGAGCTCGCCGAGAAGCTCGGCATGCCGCTGGAGAAGGTGCGCAAGGTCCTCAAGATCGCCAAGGAGCCGCTGTCGCTCGAGACGCCGGTCGGTGACGAGGAAGATTCGCACCTCGGCGATTTCATCGAGGACAAGAACGCGATCCTGCCGATCGACGCGGCGATCCAGTCCAACCTGCGCGAGACCACCACGCGCGTCTTGGCCTCGCTTACCCCGCGTGAAGAGCGCGTGCTGCGCATGCGCTTCGGCATCGGCATGAACACCGACCACACGCTGGAAGAAGTCGGCCAGCAGTTCTCGGTCACCCGCGAACGCATCCGCCAGATCGAAGCCAAGGCGCTGCGCAAGCTGAAGCACCCGTCGCGGTCGCGGAAGCTGCGGTCGTTCCTCGACAATTAGTCGGTACTGACTGTCATTGCCGGGCTCGACCCGGCAATCCATCGAAACAAGAACGGCGGNCCCGCCGTTCTCGTTTGGGAAGACCGTCTCGAACGTCTCGCGCCAGCGCCCGCGGCCACCCCTCTCCCCAACCCTCCCCCACAAGGGGGGAGGGAGCCTGAATAGCTTGCTCTCCTCACGTTGCTTCATGACTTTGCTTCCCGCGTCACAACGTATGCAGCGACGCTGGTTGCAAGCGTGAGTGAAGCACTGGCGGAAGGGCTCCCTCCCCCCTTGTGGCAGGGCTATCGCATATGACCGAGCATGCCGAGGAAAAAGGCATGATCCCATCCGGCGCGCTTGATTTTGCGCCGGATGGAGGCGCGGTCGGGGTGAGCTCGCAGGATATTGAGTGCGAGCCTGCGCAGGGTAGCGAGGTTCTCGGGAGCATGGTCCTTTCGCGCGCGATTGCCGTCCTCGGCGAAATGGACGTCGAGCACCCAATGGAGCTGGTTCTCGATGCCCCAATGACTGCGGGTGATGTGCAGCAGCCGCTTGGGGGAGATGTATTTGGACAAGAGATAGTGGCGTACAACCGGTGCATCGGCCCGGTGGCCTCGCAGACGCCTGCGCGAGGTGATGCGCCCCACCGCTGCGACGCCGGGGAAGTCGTGGTGCGCAGCCAGGCTGGTGTTGCGCATGATGGTGGCGCGCCGCGCCTCGTGCCGATCGTGGCTGGAGGGGTCGATCTGCTCGGCACTGCTGCGCCTGCCCGATCGCGCAAATTGTTGCGTAACCGCCTTGAACAGGGGGCCGCGGTTGGCTTTGATCGCCAGAGTGTAATTGCCACCTCGCTCCAGCACGGCGCTGGCAAAGGCGCGGCTGCAATGCAGGGCATCGGCGGTAACGATGCAGCCCTCCAGACTGAGAAGGTCCAACACTTCCAAGGCGCCTGCCGTCTCGTTGCGACCAGGCGCTTTCTGCTGAGCCAAAGCCATGCGGGCATCCACCGCAAAGACGTTGACCAGATGCAGCGGCGTGGCTTTGCCGCCGCGCTCGTAGGCGCCGCGCAACGCCTTGCCGTCGACGGCCACCACTCCGGTGAGCTTGAGCCCGTTGGCTTTGGCAAAAGCCGCCATGAAACGACGGAAAACCTTCTCGAAGGCTTGTGGCTTGAGCAGGCGGAAAACCCGGCTGAATGTGTCGTGGCTCGGGATGCCATGCTCCAACCGAAGGAAGAGCCGCAACAGCTCCTCCTTCGCTGCTCCGAAGTCCGCCATGTCCGAGCACGATTCCGCTCCGCACAGCGTTGCTGCCAGCGCGATGACCAGCACCTCCAAAAGATCGTGCCTCGCATTGGCCGCCCGCGGGTCCGGCAATCGACCAAAAACCTTCTTGAATTGGCGCATCCGACCCCCTTCTTGACCCAGGAGT
>NZ_LNCU01000077.1:53403-60616 GCF_001542415.1 Bradyrhizobium macuxiense | reverse complement strand
GGCGGGGGCTTGCCGGGTTCAGTGCTGGTCTCGGGTGTCGTTGCAGGTTCGTTGGGCAGCGCGATCGGGCCGGAGCGCGCGGCCAGCAGGCGGTTCACCTCGCGCTCGACATAATGGGCGAGCTTGCGCGCGCCGGCCTTGGTGAAGAACACGCCGTCATAGGTGCGCAACACGCGGATCTGGCCCTCGAAGTCGGGGCCCTTCTGCAGGTAGCGACCGGACTCGTCGACGAAGCCGTCCCAGACATCGACATAGGTGATGCCGGCTTTGCCGGCCGCGTCGCGATACAGCGCGTCGAGGAACAGCATGTCGGAGGTGCCCTTCTGGCCGCGGATCGCGGGCAGGCCGACCCACAGCACCGGCACGCCCTTGCTCTTCAGCACGTTGATCATCTCCTCGATCTTCTTGCTGTAGAGTTCGACCCAGCGCTCGTCGCGGAATTCGTAGACGCCGTTGGGGTTGCGCGGGGCCTTTTCGGGCGCGGCCTGTGCGGCGTCGCTCTCGTCGTCGGGCGTCGGCTCGGCTTCGGCCGGCTTGTTGTCGGATTTGGCCGCGGCGTCCGGCTTGGCATCGCCGGGCTTCGCATCCGGCTTGGCGCGCGCGTCCTTTTTCTCGTCCTTCTTGTCGGTCTTCTTCTCCACCACCGGCTCGCGGATCGAGGTGCGGTCGTTGAGGCCGAGCATGACGACGATCGCGTCGGGATTTTCGTTGGCGAGAATGCCCTTCGCGGCGGCCGCCCAGTCCGCCGGATCGCCCTTGGGCTGATAATGGATCAGGCCGGACACCGTCTTGTGCTTGCGGATGACGCCCATGTCGGGCTGGTCGGAATAGGCATCCTCGAGGCCATAGGCGAGCCAGTCGGCCATGGCATCGCCGAGCACCAGCACATTGCGTTCCGCCGCGGCCTCGCGCTTGGCCGGGGCCGGGGCACGCGAGAAATCCTCGCGCGGCCGCTGCTGCTGCTGTTGTTGCGGCGCTTGCCGCTCCTGGAACGGCGCGAAGAAATCGCCTCCGAACCAGCCACCGCCGCCGCGCTGCGGGGCATGGCGCTGCGGGGGTGGTCCGCCGCCGAAGCCTGGGAAGTTGAAGAACTGCGCCGAAGCGGGCCCGGCGATGCCGAGCAACAGCACGATCGCAACCGCCAGCGCGGCCAGCGGACCGGCTTCGGTGAAGATGCGCAAAAACGATCTCGGCTTCGGCATTGAATTTCGGTCGCAATGGTCTGGAAGTGCCCAAGCATACTAGCGGAATCGGGCCGCAAGCGGGCAGCTTTTCCACCATAAATCGGGCCTCTCCGGGCGCCGTCAAGGTGCGGCGCAAATATCGGATTTCACGGTTACTTTTGGGGCGAGCCCGCGGGCTCACCTACCTCTCCCGCTTGCAAGCGGGAGAGGGCGCGCAATCTCCTCGCGGCGCGCGCGCTAAGCCGAAGATTCAGGCGGCTTTCGACCTACTGCCCCCGCAGCCGGTCCAGCACCTCGGAGGTGGCAAATCCATCGGCCGGAGCCCCGATCGAGACCTGGAAGCCGCGCAGCGCATCGCGGGTCAGGCCGCCGATCTGGCCGTCAGGGGTGCCCTTGTAGAAGCCGCGCTGGGCGAGCAGCTGCTGCAGTTCCAGTCGCTCGGCGCGCGACAGAACCCGTTCCTGGCGCGGCCAGGGCTGCACGAAGGGCGGCCCGCCCCGCAGGCGGTCGGCGAAATGCCCGATCGCGAGCGCATAGGCCTCCGCCGGGTTGTACTTCATGATGACCCGGAAATTCTGCAGCATCAGGAACGCCGGTCCCTCGGTGCCGGCCGGCGCCAGCAGATAGG
Source organism: Bradyrhizobium macuxiense (assembly GCF_001542415.1). Classification (GTDB taxonomy): domain Bacteria; phylum Pseudomonadota; class Alphaproteobacteria; order Rhizobiales; family Xanthobacteraceae; genus Bradyrhizobium; species Bradyrhizobium macuxiense. Next base: position 58,804 of record NZ_LNCU01000077.1, on the reverse strand, counting down.
CTTTTTCGGACGGCCGCGGGAACGTCTGGTTGTTGGCGCGCTTCAGGCCGAGATGCGCCCATTGCGACAGCGGCATTGCCTTGGCGCGGTCGGCCAGCATGTAGTTGAAGCCCTGGGGAACCACGACCTCGTAGCCCCAACTGGCGCCGTTCTGCCAGCCGTCCTTCTTCAGGTTGTTGGCGGTCGAGGCGATCAGGTCGGCCGGATTGTCGACGACGTCGCGGCGGCCGTCGCCATCGGCGTCGACGGCGTAACGCTTGAACGCGGTGGGCATGAACTGGGTCGGGCCGAACGCGCCGGCCCAGGAGCCCCGCATCTGCTCCGGGCGCAGGTCGCCGCGGTTGAGGATCTCCAGCGCCGACAGGAACTCGTCCTTGAAATAGGCCTGGCGGCGGCCGACGCAGGCGAGCGTCGCGGTCGACTGTACCACGCTGCGGTCGCCCATCTGGGTCGAGTAGTTCGACTCGATGCCCCAGATCGCCGCGATGATGTAGCGGTCGACGCCGTAGGCCCGCTCGGTCGCGTCAAATTGCGGCTTGTACTTCGCGAGGATCTCGCGGCCCTTGGCCAGTCGCGCGTCGCTCACGAGAATGTCGAGATAGTCCCAGATCGCCTTGGTGAATTCCGGCTGCGAATCGAGCAGGTCCATGATGCGCAAATCGGGCTGCAGGCCCGCGGTGAAGCGCTCGTAGTTCTCCTGCGTGATGTTCCGCCGTGCGGCATCTGGCCACATCGCGGCGATGCAGTTCGGAAAGTTCGCCGCCGCCTGGCGGATCGCGGCGGCGGTCATCAGCGGATGGCCGGATGCGCCGTCTTCCCCGCTCCATGGCGGCGCCGCGCCGTCCGGCCCGGTCGCGGCCTGCGGCGGCTGGTTCGCCCTTGAAAAGATACTGTCGATCAGGTCCGTCAGTCCGTTGCCCGCCGATTGGGCAAGGGCGCTGCGAGGGACCAGCAGAGGGCTCAGCAGCGACAACGCGATCGCAATCGCGCCGATTCGGTTGATTCTCGATGTTCCCGTCGACCGCATGTGATGCGCCTGCCAAAAAACGTGACGTTTCAGAAGGCCCCGTCACGGTTTCCAATCGCTTAACAAAGGCAAGAATTTGGTGCCGCCTCTGTTTGGCCGGCTGGAACGGCGGAAATATGCCGCATCGTACATCTGCCTTTCATCCGCCTTTGTTACCGGCTGCAAACCAGCTACCAAGGGGCGATTGCCTCTCCCACCCGTTTTCAAGGCATCCGATCATCCCATGAAAATCCGCAAAGCCGTCTTCCCCGTCGCCGGTCTCGGTACCCGTGTGCTGCCCGCCACCAAGGCGATGCCGAAGGAGATGTTGACCATCGTCGACAAGCCCTTGATCCAGTACGTGGTCGACGAAGCCAGGGAAGCCGGCATCGAGCACTTCGTGTTCGTGACCGGCCGCAACAAGGGCGTGATCGAGGACCATTTCGACCGCATGTTCGAGCTCGACACTACGCTCGCCCAGCGCGGCAAGAAGGTCGAGCAGGAGATCCTGGCGCAGAACCAGCCCGAAGCCGGCGCGATGAGCTTCACCCGGCAACAGGCGCCGCTGGGCCTGGGTCACGCCGTGTGGTGCGCGCGCGACATCGTCGGCAACGAGCCGTTCGCCGTGGTGCTGCCGGACGAGCTGGTGCTGAACACGCCGGGCTGCCTCAAGCAGATGATCGAGGCCGCAACCAAACTCGGCGAGAAATCGAACGTGCTCGCGGTCGAGGCGGTGCCCGACAACATGACCCATCAATACGGCATCTGCGGTGTCGGCAAACGCACCGGCAAGATCTTCGAGGTCGACGGCATGGTCGAGAAGCCGCCGCAGGGCACGGCGCCGTCCAACCTCTCGATCACCGGGCGCTACATCCTGCAGCCGGAGATCTTCAATATCCTGGCCAAGCAGGAGCGCGGCGCCGGCGGCGAAATCCAGCTCACCGACGCTATGATCGGGCTGGCGAAGACGCAGAAATTCTACGGCGTCGAGTTCGAGGGCGAGCGCCATGATTGCGGCTCGAAGGCCGGCTTCCTCCGCGCCAACATCGCCTTCGGCCTCAAGCGCGACGATCTGCGCGATGGCCTGCGCGCGGACATGAAGAAGTATCTGGAGAAGTGAGGCCACCGCGATCGTTGTCGTGAATCGCCGGTGAGGTGAGCACGCCGCTCAGGCTCCTCCCCTTGTGGGGGAGGGCTGGGGAGAGGGTAAGCTGCGGGCGAGATGATTGATGAGCGCAGCGTCCTCGCAATCTTCGTTCGCGCGTGTCGCCGTTCTGAATTCGGAGCGTGCACGCCGTGTGTCATCCTTCTCCCTAACCTCGAGAGCGAGCTTCGCTCGCCTCGGACTCCCACGAGTGGAGGGGGAACCCTTCCATGGTGCCTTACACGCCGATCACTGAGTTGCCCGACCTGGCAAGCCCCTGCAATAAAAATATTTCTGTTTATCAGAATTGCAATTCGGTGTATGAATCCCCCGTCTCACCCGATTGAGGGACGCGTCGCGATCGTCACGGGTGTTGCGGTGAGATGCGGTGGACGCCGATTGCGCAACTGACGAGTGCGCATGAGGCGGACGGCGAAGTCGTGCAGGCCTGACGCCCTAGTGGCAGGTGTCCGTTGCAAGACGCAATTTGAGTCTTGCAACAGCGGTGACAAGCAAGCCCAGTCTCGCCGGGGAGAGTACGTATAAGCCGTAACCCATCGCGCAGGGAAAGCCGGGATTGCTCCGGTTACACCTGTGGTCCTACCCCTGTGCTTTTTTCATTGCACAGGGCCCATGGGTGCGATCGGCACCCGGCTTTCCCTGCGCCCTCTGTTCAAGAGAGGGTGAAACGAAATGCAAAGCTCGGGCAAATCATGCCGCGAGAGCGCGAAGCTGTATCCCAAGCACTTCTGTCATCGCCCGGCTTGCCGCCTTCGCTAAAGCTTCGGCGCGCCAAGGATTTGTGGCCTCGTCGAAGCCTTGGCGTAGACGGGACCGGGCGACCAGTACGCCGCGGCCTCTCGGCTCAAGCATCGGCGTCTCTGGAATACTGGATCACCCGCTTTCGGCATGCGCGGGTGATGACAGGCTGTTTGATATGTAAATCGGAAAGTGCAGCGTCGTCATTGCGGAGCGCGCAGCGCCGCGGCAATCCAGTGTCTCCTCAAACATGCTCGCTCAGTCTGTTAAGCGGCTGCGCTCCTGTGGTGATCATCCGATGATCGGTGCTGCTCGGCTTTCCACGCGTCGAGGTCTCCGGGAAGCAGCTCGGGTTCGGGTTCTGCGCGCTTCCTTGGGCCGAAGGCCAGGCCAACCAGCCCAACCAAGACAAGGAGGGTTCCAGCAATGATCAACCAGTGCGGCAATTCCAACAATGGCATGGCGATATCCTGCTGCCGTTGATGAATAAGCACCCACGAAGGGCAGCGTACGCCTGCTGGCCGCCCGCCGCCATAGCCCTGATGGCTAACCCCGGCTCGGTCGCGACGCCGATCCGCCGGCAAGACGGTGCACGACGCGCCACAGCCTCACGCCACCAGCGCGATCTGCGGCACGCGTGCGAGCACAGACTGGTTGCGGCCGTTGGCCTTGGCGGCGTAGAGCGCCTTGTCGGCGGCTTCGACCAGGTCACCCCATTGCTGGCCCACCACAGGCTTCATGCTGGCGACGCCGATGCTGACGGTCGTGATGATCTCGCCCTCGCACCATTGCTCGACCTTCGCGCGGATCATCTCGGCGGTCTTGAACGCCTCGATCGCATCGGTGCCGGGGAGCAGCACCGCAAATTCCTCGCCGCCGAAGCGCGCGGCGCATTCGCCGGCGCGGCGCACCGCATCCGAAATGCAGATCGCGATTCCGACCAGCACCTGGTCGCCGGCCTGGTGCCCATAGGTGTCGTTGTAGGCCTTGAAATGATCGGCATCGATCATCATGAGCGCGATCGGGACGCCGTGCCGGATCGCACGGCGCCATTCGAGTTCGATCTCGGCGTCGAACTTGCGCCGGTTTCGGAGGCCGGTGAGCGCGTCGGTCGTCGCCATCTCCTCGAGCCTGTCCTCCGCGTCGGCGCGGCGGCCGATCTCGCGGGCGAGGAACAGCGCCGTCGAGAGCACGAACACGATCAGTGCCGCCATGATGGCGCCGATCCGGATCGCCTCGGTCCGCCACAGGTTGAAGATGCTTGCGAGCGGTTTGCCGACCACGACATGGAGCGGGCTCGCGCCGGTGCGCCGGACATAGAGCCGGGGCGTCGTGTCGATCGGGCCCTTGCCGGCAAACCAGCTGCCTTCCTTCAGGCGCTCGCGCGTCCAGCCTGCAGTGTCCGGCAGGGTCTTGCCGATGACGTCGAGGTCGAAGGGCGTGCGCATGATGATCGTGCGGTCGCTGCGCAGTACGGTGATGGTGTCGCCGGGCGTGAGATTCAACCGCCCGAACAGATCGTGGAAATAGCTGAAGCGGACCGAGCCGACCACGACACCGAGGAACTGGCCGCCCGCGCCGGTGATGCGCCGGCTCAGCACGATGGCATAGGCGCCGCGATGCAGCATCGGCCGGCTGATGAACAGCCCGACGTCGGGATGGTCGCGATGAACCGTGAAGTACTCCTCGTCGCGGCGGTTCTCCGGCTGCGGATCGAGGCTCGCGGCGTCGATGGTCAGGTTGCCATCCGCGTTGAACACCTGGATTGCGCCGAAATGCTTCGCGCTCGCGGCGTGATCGAACAGGATCAGATGCCGGACTTCCTTGCTGACATTGCTGGTCTCCGGCGTCTCGAGATTGCTGGCGACTGCGCGCAGCGACAGGTCGTAGAGCTCGATGTTGCGGCTGATGTCGGCGTCGATGCCTGAGGCGAGGTTCTCCAGCGTCTGTCGGGCCAGTTCTTCCTCGCCGCGGCGCATGTCGAGCATCACGCTGGCGCAGATCGCGGAGAAGCCGATGACGGTCGCGACCGACGAGGCGATTAGCAGCTTTGCCGATAGCCGCGGGCGCCGCCTTCCGTCCCGTCCCCGTCGAAATGGCATGTTTCGCTCCAAAGCGCCGTCATGCGTCCGGATATCTTGTCGTGTTCTTAAATGGCGACAGCGCTCGCCGAATGAGTTAACGGGTGGTTGCGGGAATTTCGGATATTGTCATCGAGGACGCTGTGAACGACTACGACGCGCTGCGGGATTACCTGAAAAAGCAGCATCTCCCCGAATTCGTGCTGACCTTCGACGAGATCGAGGCGATCATCGATGCGGCGCTGCCGCGCGCCGCGCATCGGGCGTCGTGGTGGGACTCATTGCGCAGCCCGCAGGAGAAGATGCCGCAGCGCGAAGCCTGTCTCGACGGCGGCTACATCGCCACGCGCCAGGCCGACGGCAAGAGCGTCAAGTTCAAGCGCATCCCGAAGCCGCGTTAGCTCGCGGCCT
>NZ_LNCU01000077.1:9345-53368 GCF_001542415.1 Bradyrhizobium macuxiense | reverse complement strand
CCATCGGCTCGCCGAAGGCGAAGCCCTGCGCGAATTCGCAGCCGAGCTGGTAGAGCTCGACCGCATCCGAATCCGTCTCGGCGCCTTCCGCCACCACTTCCATGCCGAGATCGTGCGCCAGCGCGATGATCGATTTCAGGATCACGGGGCGGGTGCCGCGGCTGGTGGTGCGGACGAAGGACTGGTCGATCTTGATGGTGTCGAACGGGAAGCGCTGCAGATAGGACAGCGAGGAGTGGCCGGTGCCGAAGTCGTCGAGCGACAGCCCGGTGCCGAGCTCGCGGATCCGCGCCAGCATCTGCGCCGCATGCTCTGGGTTCTCCATGACCAGCGATTCCGTCAGCTCGAGCTTGAGCGTGCCGCGCGCCACCGTGGAGCGCGACAGCACGGTGCGGATGTCGTGGATCAGATCGTGGCGCAGCAATTGGCGCGAGGAGACGTTGACCGAGGCGAAGATCGGCTCGCGGGCGCGCATCGCGCGCTGCCACACCGCGAGCTGGCGGGCGGTTTGGTCCATCACGAACATGCCGAGATCGACGATCAGGCCGATCTCCTCGGCGACGTTGATGAACTCCGACGGCGACATCCGGCCGAGCTTGGGATGATCCCAGCGCGCCAGTGCCTCGAAGCCTGCGATCGAGCGATCCTCCAGCCGCACGATCGGCTGATACAGGATGGTGATCTCCTGGCGCTCGATGGCGCGGCGCAGGTCGCTCTCCAGGGTGAGGCGGTCGGTCTTCCGCGCGCGCATCGCCGGCTTGTAGACGTCGATGCGGTCGCCGCCGATGCGCTTGGAGTGATACATCGCAAGCTCGGCGTCCTTGATGATCTCATCCGTCAGCGGCGCCTGCGGATCGGACAGCGCAAGGCCGATCGAGGCGGTCAGGAAGATCTCGCGGTCGTTGAACGCGATCGGGGCGCGGATGGTCTTGCGGATGGTCTCGGCGAAATTGGTGATCCGCGCCGAGTCCTGCTCGGACAGCAGGATCAGGCCGAACTGATCGCCGGCGAGCCGCGCCAGCGTGTCCTGCGGCTTCAGGATGCGCGTGAGACGCCGCGCCAGCGTGAGCAGGATGGAATCGCCGACCGCGATGCCGACGGAATCGTTGACCTGCTTGAAGCGATCGAGGTCGATCACCATCAGCGTCGGCCGCAGGTTCGGCATGGTCTTGGCGAGGTTCGCCACCGCGGTGAGCCGGTCCATGAACAGCTTGCGGTTCGGCAAGCCGGTCAGATTGTCGTGCACCGAGTCGTGAAGCATCCGCTCTTCGGAGTTCTTGAACTCGGTGACGTCGGTCAGCGTGCCGACCACGCGGGAGACCTCGCCGTCGGAGCCGACCACCGGGCGCGCCTTCAGCGCGAACCACATGAAGTGACCGTCGGGGGTGCGCAGACGGAAATCCTGCACCAGGCGGCCGCGGCGCTGGTCGAGCACGCTGTCGAGCGCCGCGCGGAAGCGGTCCTGGTCTAGCGGATGCAGCACTTCGAGCCATTTCGCCGCCGGGCCTTCCAGCGTGCCGCGTTTCAGGCCGAGCAATGCTTCGGTCTCGGGGCTGGTGAACACCTTGTCGGCGGAGACGTCCCAGTCCCAGATCAGGTCGCCGGAGCCGGTCAGCGCCAGCGCCCGGCGCTCGACATCGGAGACGACGCCGGTGGTGGCGCCGCCGCCGGCGAAGGCGTGCTGCATGACGGTGAACCCGATCAGCATCACGATCAGCACGAGGCCGCCGAGCAGAGCAGGGCCGACGATATCGTTGGTGACCGAACCCGCGACCGTCATGCCGGCCGCGATCACCCAGACCACCAGCAGGAACCAGGTCGGAATCAAAAGCACCGCGCGGTCGAAGCCGTGGGTCGAGAGATAGACGATCAGGGCAAAGCCGGCGAAGGCGATCATGACGAGCGACATGCGCGCGATGCCGGAGGCGACCGCCGGATCGAACAACGCCAGCGCCACCAGCGAGCCGAGGAAGGCAAGCCAGCCGATCGTAATGTGCGAGTAGCGGACGTGCCATCTACTCAGATTCAGATAGGCGAACAGGAACACGAGCAGTGTCGCCGCCAGCATCGCCTCGCCCGCCGCACGCCAGACGCGCTCGGCGTTGTTCGACATGTCGAGCACCTTGCCCCAGAAGCCGAAGTCGACGCCGATATAGACCAGCACCGCCCAGGCCAGCGCCGCAGCGGCCGGGAACATGATGCTGCCCTTGACCACAAACAAAATCGTGAGCACCAGCGCCAGCAGGCCGGAGATGCCGATCACGATGCCCTGGTAGAGCGTGAACGAGTTGACCTTGTCCTTGTAGGCTTCGGGTTCCCACAGATAGAGCTGCGGCAGCTTGTCGGTGCGCAGTTCCGCGACGAAGGTCACCACAGCGCCCGGATCGAGGGTGATGCGGAACACGTCTGCGGTGGGACTCTCCTGCCGCTCGGGGCGATCGCCGACCGAAGGCGTGATCGTGGCGATGCGGGACAGGCCGAGATCGGGCCACAGCAGGCCGGACGACACGATGCGATAGTGCGGCGCGACGATCAGGCGGTCGAGCTGGTCGTCGGTGTTGTTGGCGAGCGCGAACACCACCCAATTGGTCCCGCCCTCGCGGGCGCGAACCTCGATGCGGCGCACGATGCCGTCGGTTCCAGGCGCGGTGGAGACCTGGATGCGATCGGTTTCGCTGCGCTGATGGTCAAGGACGCCGGTCAGGTCGATCGCCGGCGCATCGCTGCGCACGCTGACGGCGTCGAGCGCATACGCGTCGGGCGCAGCGGCAAACATCATGAGACCCAGCGCCAACAGCGCAAGGCACCTGATCAGACGCAATGTCAGTACTCCGCGATCGACAAACGGCTCGAGCCTGACGACCGGCTCAAGGGTGGCGCGATAGATGCCATGAAAGCGAAGGGAATCAAAGGGTTTCCGCCCCTGCTTCCGCTGCGATCGTTAAGCCAGCAACACAATTTTGCCAATATGTTCGCTGGTCTCCATCCGGCGGTGCGCGTCGGCGGCCTTTTCCAGCGGGAATGTGCTGTCCATCAGCGGTTTGACGCGGCCTTCGCGCAGCAGCGGGATAACTTTCGCCTCGATCGCCGCGACCATCGCCGCCTTGTCCGCATTACTACGGGGGCGCAAGGTCGAGCCGGTGTGATGCAGCCGCTTGACCATCAGCTTGGCGAAGTTGGCGGTCGCCTTCGGAGTTCCCGACAGGAACGCGATCTGGACGATGCGTCCCTCGACCGCTGCGGCCTCGTAGTTCCGATCGATGTAGTCGCCGCCTACCATGTCGAGGATGACATTCGCTCCAGTGCCGCCGGTGATCTTCTTCACCGCGTCGACGAAATCCTCGGTCTTGTAGTTCACGGCATGATCGGCGCCGAGCTTGAGACAGGCGTCTGCCTTGTCCTGCGAGCCCACGGTGACGATCACCTTGGCGCCGAACGCCTTCGCAAGCTGGATCGCCATCGTGCCGATGCCTGACGAGCCGCCATGAATCAGCAACGTCTCGCCCGCCTGCAGCGCGCCGCGCTCGAAGACATTGTGCCACACCGTCATCAGCGTTTCCGGCGTGGCGCCGGCTTCCTGCATCGACAGCGAGGGCGGCACGGTCATCGCCTGGCCGTCCTGCGCGATGCAATATTGCGCATAGCCGCCGCCGGCGACGAGCGACATCACCTTGTCGCCGATCTTGTGCCTGACAGCGCCTTCGCCGAGCGCCACCACTTCGCCTGATATCTCGAGGCCGGGCAGGTCGCTCGCGCCGGGCGGCGGCGGGTAGGAGCCGGAGCGTTGCGCGACGTCGGGACGATTGACGCCAGCGGCGGCGACCTTGACCAGAATCTCGCCCGCTTTCGGGACCGGCAGGGCGCGGGTTTCCGGCGCCAGGACCTCCGGACCACCGGGCTTGCTGATGGCGACGACGGTCATTTGCGCGGGCAGCTGGGGCATGGTTCGTCCTTGGTCAGTGAAGGGGGTCGGTGGATGGCATATCGCTTTTCCCGCCGAAGTGAAACGTCAATGAGCCCCGAAACGCCTCGCCAGATGGTCGGCTCTCTCAGGCGTGATCTTCTCAACCAGCGCGCCAAGCGGCGCGATCGGCGTGCCGCCATTGCCGTCCAACAAAGGCGCAAGTGGGCCATTGGGCCAGCGCGGAATGTTGTCGTCGCGACCGAAGGCGCGCAGCACGCGTTCCGACAGATGCGGGATGACGCTCCACGCCAGCGTTGCGCAGATCGTGACCAGATTCAGTCCTGTCCGCGTCACGACGGCTGCGCGAACGGAATCGGACTTGATCGCAATCCATGGCGCTGCGTGCTGCAGGTAAGCATTCGCTGTGTCCCAGATCGCACGTGTCGCGGCAGCGGCGGCACGAAATTCCAGCGCCGTGTGATGACGGTGGAGTGCGGCGATGCGCTGCTCCAAGTCATCTGCGAGCTGGCGCTCGGCGTGATCAGGCGTACCGCCGTCGGGGATACGACCGTCGAAGGCGTGATGGGCGAAGCTGATGATGCGATTGGCGAGGTTGCCGAAAATGTCGGCGAGGTCCTTGTTCACATCAGCCGTGAACTTCGCAACGCTGAAGTCGGTGTCGGCGCTCTCGGGCGCGTTTGCGATCAGCCACCAGCGCCAGAGATCGGCCGGCAATTCCTCGAGCGCCTGGTCGGTGAAGATGCCGCGATTGCGGCTGGTCGAGAACTTGCCGCCTTCATAGCTGAGCCAGTGAAATCCCTTGATCACGTCGGCGGTTGTCCACGGCTCGCCGGAGCCGAGCAGGGTTGCCGGGAAGCTGACGGTGTGGAACGGGATGTTGTCCTTGCCGAGAAACTGGATGTAGCTGACGTCATCGGCCTGCCACCACCATTGCCGCCAATCGCGCTCCGGCGCCGCTGCGGCCCATTCCTGCGTCGCGGCGATATAGCCGATCGGTGCATCGAACCAGACGTAGAACACCTTAGCCTCGAAGCCGTCGCGCGGCACGCGAATGCCCCAGGCGAGATCGCGCGTGATGCAGCGATCGCGCAGGTCGGCGGTGAGCCAGCTCTTCGCAGTCGAGGTCACGAAGGGCGGCCACCCGGACCGACTGTCGATCCATGCGCCGAGCTTCGCGACGAGTTCGGACTGACGCAGAAACAGATGATGACTGTCGCGGATCTCCAGCGCGCGGTCGCCCGACAGCGCAGATCGCGGCGCGATCAGTTCGGGCGGATCGAGCACCGCGCCGCAATGGTCGCACTGATCACCGCGCGCGGATGGGTCGCCGCAATGCGGGCAGGTGCCGAGCACGTAGCGATCGGGCAGGAAACGCCGGTCGACGGGCGACCAGACCTGCTGCAGTTCGCGCGCCTCGATCAGTCCGGCCTCGTCGAGCCTTCGGTAGAAGTGCTGTGTCAGCGCATGGTTGTGCGGCGAGCTGGTGCGGCCGAAATGATCGAAGGAGAGGCCGAAGCGGCGGTAGATGTCGGCCTGGATCGCGTGTTGCGTGTCGCAGAAAGTCCTGACGTCCTGGCCGGCCTTGATGGCGCCGAGTTCGGCGGGTGTGCCGTGCTCGTCGGTCGCGCAGATGAAGAGAACGTCGTCTCCGATCTGCCGTCGGAAGCGGGTGTGAACGTCGGCGGGCAGCAGCGAGCCGATGAGATTGCCGAGATGCTTGACGCCGTTGACATAAGGCAGCGCGCTGGTGATGAGAATCTTGCTCATGGGGTGCGGTCTTTCGCGGTTGAGGATGCCGACCTCGTGCAAATCAAAAAGCCCTCCCGCATGATCGGAAGGGCTTGGGGTCGGCTCATGCCTCGCGCGTCGACGCGCGCTATCCCGTCCGGTCAGCCTCCTTGCGGTCGGGCCGGGGCATTCGCGTCAGCTGTTGCACACATGCGAAAGTCACTGCAAAATTCTCCTTGCACCGCGAAGATATCATCTTGGGGTGGCGAGCGCCAGATTGGCGCGGATCAAGGATTGCCGGGAGGACGCATGCCGATAGAGGACGAGGACCGGCCGCGGAAGAAAATCACCCACGAGATCGGACAGGATCTCTCGCTGTTGTCGGTCGAGGAATTGACCGAGCGGATCGCGCTGCTCAACGCCGAAGTCGATCGTCTGAAGGAGGCGATGACCAAGAGGCGCGCATCGAAGGATGCAGCCAACGCGTTCTTCAAATCGTAGCTCGGCGACTTCATTCCTTGCCATCGCCCGGATGAAGCGAATCCCGATCCGGGAATCGTCGCTGCGTCGCCGCATGTCTCAAACTAGGTCACTGGCCGACATGGCAAACAAAAGCTGAAGAAATTCGTTCGTTTACGCTCAGTTAAGCTTTCTCGATTATGACTGCATTGTCCTCGTTTGGACACCGAGTGGCTCCTGTCCACTCTGTTTGACGCCTCCCTGTTATCAACTTCAAAAGCCGCCGGAAACGGCGGCTCTTTTTTGTGCGCCCGACCCGCTGGAAACCATAAATCCGGTTGCGGCTGGACTCTTCGCCACGCCCGCGCAATGATTTGTTCATCATAAGCCGGCGCGCTAGACGCCGGCGGGCGTTACGGTGGTGTGAGGGCGTTAACCATGGCGGATCGTTCCCAGAGCGAAGCCGGGCTTGTGCTGTTCAGTGAACGGCTGACCAATTCTGCGGCATTCGGCGTGCTGTTCCGGGAAGGCATGGATCTGGTCGAGCAGACCGCCGCCTATCTCGATGGCGACGGCCGTGCCGAGGCCAAGGCGCTCGAGCGTTCCGTCAGCCTGACCTATGCCACCGAAAGCATGCGCCTGACCACCCGGCTGATGCAGCTTGCGTCCTGGCTGCTGCTGCATCGCGCGGTCAAGGAAGGCGAGATGACGCTGACCCAGGCCAACCGCGAGAAGACCAAAGTCAAGCTGTCGGCCGCCGATCCCGGCCCCGCCGACATGATCGCGAAGTTGCCGCAGCAGTTGCAGGACCTGATCACCCGCTCGATGGACCTGCAGGTGCGCGTCCGCCGGCTCGACACCACGATCCATGCGCCGGCGCCCGATCGTTCCTCGATCGGCAACCCGCTGGTGCCGCAGCTCAACCGCCTCAAGGCCGCGTTCGAGCAGTAAGATCAACGCAAATCGTCGTCAGGACGCGCGGCGCGGTTCGGCGCGCTGTTGCGATTCCTGCTGATCCATCACGCGCCGCAGGCGTATCGCCGCCGTCTCAAGCTCCTCCGGTGAGAAGCCGCCGAAGCCGAGCATGAGGCCGGGCCGTGCTGCGGCCTTGTACATCGGCGATATCGGCCGCACGACAATCCCCTCAGATAGCGCGGCCTGCACCAGTTGCACATCGTCGGCGCCGTGCGGCAGCCAAAGCAATAAATGCATGCCCTGATCGCTCGGCTGCAGCGTGACGTCGTCAGGCATGTGGCGTTCGAGCGCGGCGATCAGCGTTGCGCGCCGTGCGGCATAGACCCCGCGAATCCGCCTGATATGCGCTTCGAACAGACCCTCGCGCATATAGGCTGCCAGCACGTGCTGATCGCTGGTCATTGAATGCCTGTCGAGCAGCGCCCGCGCGCCGGCAAAGGCATCGACCAGTGGCGCGGGTGCTACGACGTAGCCGAGCCGCAGCGAGGGAAACAGCACCTTGCTCAGCGTGCCCAGATAGATCACCCGCGACGGGTCGAGGCCTTGCAGCGACGGGAACGGATGCCCCGCATAGCGCAGCTCGCTGTCATAGTCGTCCTCGACGATCCAGGCATCGCGATGTTGTGCCCAGGCAAGCAGCGCGTTGCGACGGGCCATGCTCATCGGCATGCCCAGCGGATATTGATGCGATGGGGTGACGAAGCCGGCGCGCGCGTCGGGGCACGCAGCAAGGCCTGCATCGACATCGATGCCCTGCTCATCGACCGGCACGCGCGTCGTGATGAATTCGAGATCGTCGAGCACGGCGGTCATGCCGGGATAAGCGGGATCCTCAGCCCAGACATGATCGCCGCGCGACAGCAGCACGCGGCCTGCAAGATAGAGGCCCTGCTGCGTGCCCGCGGTGATCACGACCTGTTCCGGCTCGCAATGCACCGCGCGCGATGTCCGGACATAGTCGGCAATCGCGCGCCGCAACTCCATCACGCCGCGCGGATCGCCGTAGCTTGCCGGCGCTGCTGCGCGCGATGCCCGCACCCGGTTGCCGAGCCGCCGCCAACTCGCATCGGGTGCGACGCTGCCTCCGGGAACGGCGATTGCAAACGGAACCTCCGGCATCGGCGCGAAGGCCTTCGCAACCTCAGCCAGCCGCCGCGCGCGCGGCGACAACTGGATCGGCGGTGTGTTGCGGTCGCGTGCAATCGGCGTGCGGGCAGGGCGGGGCAAGTCAGCCAGCGTCGGCGCCACGCGGGTGCCCGCACCGACCTGCGATTTCAGATAGCCTTCGGCCTGCAGCTGATCGAACGCCTCGACCACCGTGCCGCGAGCGACCTCGAGCGAGGCCGCGAGCGCGCGCGTCGAAGGCAGCAATTCGCCGGCCTTCAACTCGCCCTTGGCGATGGCTGCGCGCAGCGCTTGCGCGATCTGGCGTCCAACTTGCCCCGCCGCACGGTCGACCGCGCCGAGGGAGGGAATGCTGACGGTGGCGCGTGGGCGCGGCATAGTGGTTCAGTCAATTTGGCCTGGAATGGACCTTATCATAGACCACTCTGCGCCTAATATGCGAGCCAATAGATGATGAGGTTTGCCATGTATGTGCCGCCACATTTCAAGATCGACGAGCTCGGCGCGATCCACGCCGCGATGCGGGCGTCGCGGCTCGCGACGCTGGTCACCGCTACTGCAGAAGGGCTGCTGGGCACGCCGCTGCCGCTGATCCTTGACGAGCGCGAAGGCGAATACGGCACGCTCTATGGCCATGTCGCGCGGCCCAATCCGCAGTGGAGGGCGCCTGCGGTCGGCGAGGCGATGGCGATCTTCACCGGGCCCGACGCCTATGTGACGCCGTCTTGGTACCTGACCAAGGTCGAGCACGGCAAGGTGGTGCCGACCTGGAACTATGTTGCCGTGCACGCCTATGGACCGGCCGAATTCTTCGAGGACGCCGATCGTCTGCTCGATGTCGTGACGCGGCTGACCAATCTGCACGAGCGTTCGCGCGCGGAAGTCTGGCAGGTCAGCGATGCGCCGGCCGATTTCATCCAGGCGCAACTGCGCGGCATCGTCGGCATCCGCATGCCGATCACGCGGATCGATGCCAAGAAGAAGATGAGCCAGAACCGCAAGCTCGAGGATCGCGCGGGCGTCGTCGCCGGGCTCGGCGCCAGCGACAATCCGGTCGACCGCGAGGTCGCGACGATGATCCCGATGACGTAAGGCGAAGGCTCGGAATGGACTTGTACATCGCCTTCGCGATCACGACCGCGACCTTCGCACTGATTCCAGGCCCGGCCATGCTCTACGCCGCTGCCCGCACCTTGGCGGGTGGCAGGCGTGCGGGCCTGATGGCTTCGCTTGGCCTGCATCTCGGCGGCTATGTCCATGTGGTCGCCGCGGCCGCAGGCCTTGCGTTCCTGTTTCACGCGGTGCCGCCGCTGTTCATGGCGATGAAGTTCGCCGGCGCGGCCTACCTGGTCTGGCTTGGGCTATCGCTGTTCCGCGATCGCGACAATGCGGTGCGTCCTGACTTCGCGCCAGTCCCGGCAAAGCGCGCCTTCGCGCAAAGCGTGGTTGTCGAAGTGCTCAATCCGAAGACCGCGATCTTCTTCCTGGCGTTCCTGCCGCAGTTCATCGACGCCTCGGCAAGCCTGCCGGTCTGGGCCCAGCTCTTCGCGCTCGGCACCATCGTCAACCTGACGTTCTCGCTGGTCGATGTCGTCTGCGTGTTCTGCGCGAGCGCCGTGATGTCGAAGCTGCAGCGCTCGCGAAGGTCGCAACGGATCATGCAGCGGATCGGCGGCAGCATCCTGATCGGGCTCGGCGCCCGGCTCGCCTTCCAAGACCGCTGACGCGGAACGGTCCCCCCAAAACAAAAACGCCCCCGCGATGGGGGCGTTTGCATTTTGACCGCGACGCGATCGATGCGGACTTTAGTCCTTCTTGAGGAAGCCCGAGAACTTCTTCTGGAAGCGCGACACACGGCCGCCACGGTCCATCAGCTGCTGGGTGCCGCCGGTCCAGGCCGGGTGCGACTTGGGGTCGATGTCGAGGTTCAGCGTGTCGCCTTCCTTGCCCCAGGTCGAGCGGGTCAGGTACTCGGTGCCGTCGGTCATGACGACCTTAATCGTATGATAATTCGGATGAATATCGGCTTTCATGGCAGTTCCTTCGGCGCGCCGGCGCCCGTCTCAAAGTGTCTGGGATACGGGATTTGGGCGGCTCTATAACGCAAGGAGCCCCCTAAAACAAGCCAAGAAACAAGGCTAAGCCCATCACCGGATTGGGACATTGGCGGATTTGCCAGCGGGGGTCCATGAGCCTATCTGGGGGCGGAAAAACCGGTCCGGGATGATGAGCGCAGCCGAACAGATTGAGACCCCGCAGCAGCCCCCGCGTGACGCGCTGATGGAGGAGGAAGCCTTCATCGAGAGCCAGCTCACGGAGCCGGCGAAGAGCCGCGCGCGTCTGAAGCCGTTGCTCGCGCTCGCGCCCTATGTGGCGCGTTACAAGGGACGCGCGATCCTCGCCTTCATCGCGCTGACGGTCGCTGCGCTCACGACGCTGATCGTGCCGGTCGCGGTGAGGCGGATGATCGACATGGGCTTCACGCCCGAAGGCATCGCGATGATCAACAGCTATTTCAGCGTGATGATCGCGGTCGTCGCAGTGCTGGCCTGTGCCAGCGCCTCGCGCTACTACCTCGTCATGACGATCGGCGAGCGCATCGTCGCCGATCTCCGGCGCGACGTATTTGCGCATCTGATTTCGCTGTCGCCGTCGTTCTTCGATTCCGCGCGCTCGGGCGAGCTGGTGTCGCGGCTCACCGCCGACACCACGCAGATCAAGTCCGCGGTCGGTGCTTCCGTCTCGATCGCGCTGCGCAATCTGATGCTGTTCTTTGGCGCTGCCGCCATGATGGTGTTCACGAGCCCGCGGCTCTCCGGCTTCGTGCTGCTGGCGATCCCGATCATCGTGATCCCGCTGGTCGCATTCGGGCGCTGGGTGCGGCGGCTGTCGCGCAACGCCCAGGACACGCTGGCCGATGCCAGCGCCTATGCCAGCGAGCTCGTCAACGCGATCCGCACCGTGCAGGCCTATACCAGCGAGCGGTTCGCCAACACGCGCTTCGCTCGCGAGGTCGAGCAAGCCTATGTGGCGGCGCGCAGCTCGACCAAGGCGCGCGCGGTGTTGACGCTAATCGTCATCTTCATCGTGTTCACCAGCGTCGTCATGATCCTTTGGGTCGGTTCGCACGACGTGCTCATTGGCACGATCAGCCCGGGCAGGCTCGGCCAGTTCATCCTCTATGCGGCTTTCGCCGCGAGCGGCCTCGGCCAGCTCAGCGAGGTCTGGGGTGAAGTCTCTGCGGCGTCAGGCGCCGCCGAGCGGCTGTTCGAGATCCTGCGCGTCAAGCCGGCGATTGCCGCTCCTGCCGCGCCGCGCGCGTTGCCTCAGCCGCCGCGCGGCGATGTCGGCTTCGACCAGGTCAGCTTCGCCTATCCGACCCGGCCCAAGGCGCTCGCGGTCGACAGCGTGTCGCTCGCGGTTCGCTCGGGTGAAAAGGTAGCGATCGTCGGTCCCTCCGGCGCCGGCAAGAGCACGCTGTTCCATCTGCTGCTGCGCTTCTACGATCCGAAGGCGGGCACGATCTCGCTCGACGGCGTGCCGATCCGCGAGGCCGATCCGACCGACGTGCGCGCGCGCATCGCGCTGGTGCCGCAGGAGTCCGTCGTGTTCGCCGCCAGCGCGCGCGAGAACATCCGCTTCGGCCGGCCCGATGCCACCGACGCCGAGGTCGAGCGCGCCGCTGACCTTGCGCACGCCACCGAGTTCCTGCGCCGGCTGCCCGGCGGCTTCGAGGCCCAGCTCGGCGAGCGCGGCGTGACGCTCTCCGGGGGGCAGCGCCAGCGCATCGCGATCGCCCGCGCGATCCTGCGCGACGCGCCGCTGCTGCTGCTCGACGAGGCGACCTCGGCGCTCGATGCCGAAAGCGAGACGCTGGTGCAGACTGCGCTGGAAGAGCTGATGCGCCATCGCACCACGCTCGTCATCGCGCATCGTCTCGCGACCGTGCTGTCCTGCGACCGTATCCTGGTGATGGATCAGGGCAAGATCGTCGAGCAGGGCACCCATACCGAGCTGGTCGCCGCCAACGGCCTCTACGCACGGTTGGCGCGGCTGCAGTTCGAGGGGATTTGAGCACGCGCGCCGGCTCTGTCGGCGCGGCGCCGGAGGCGAAAAGGAAGAGTCCCGCTCCGTGCATCGGCCCCTCGCTTATGCGAATCCTATGAGATCAATCGCGCGCTTCACTCGAAAACCTATTCCCGCGCAGCGATAGTCGCGTCGCGCCGGATCTCCTTCGACGGGCGAAGGAGGCTCATGCGGATGCATGGCGACGTCGGCGCGCGGGTATTTGGCGGATGAGCTGCGAGGACGCGATCGAACCGCAGGGCAAGCTGCTCCGCGCGTGGCAGCTCGCGGTCCTGCGCTTTGCAGTGACGCTCGACGACGACGACCGGATGCACGCGCATGCGCTCGCGGGCGAGGTTGACCGGTTCGGCGGGCCGACCGACGGTTCCTTCCGCTTCTTTCGGAGAACGACCGCGGAACTGTGCCGCGCCATCTGCGGACACCACGAGCAGGCGGAGGCCGTCCTGTGGCGCTTCCTGGCGCAGATCGACAATCCTCGGCTGAGGCGCGCGTTCGAAGCGGCGATCGCGAAGGACCGGACACCGCCGAGGCTCGTCGCGAACCGAACAAGGCCCAACGAGGATCTGTGGAAAGGGCTGGCCTCGCGACGTGCCGCCGGGAGGTAGGGGCCGGGCCGGTCGGAGCCGGCCCGGCGATCTCGGCTCACGCGCGGATGAAGGCGAGGACGTCTGCGTTGAACGTTGCGACGTCGACCTGGGCGAGGCCGTGGCAGCCGCCCTTGTAGACCTTGAGCTGCGCACCCTTGACGATCTTTGCGGTCTTCTCGCCCGCGGCTGCGATCGGGACGATCTGGTCGTCATCGCCGTGGATCACGAGCGTCGGCTTGTCGATCTTCTTCAGATCGGCTGTGTAGTCGACCTCCGAGAACTCATGGATGCAGTCGTACTCGCCCTTGATGCCGCCCTGCATGCCCATCAGCCAGAAGGATTCGCGCAGGCCGTCATTGACCTTCGCGCCCGACCGATTGAACCCGTAGAACGGCATGGTGAGATCCCGGAAGAATTGCGACCGGTTGATCGCGGTGCCCTTGCGGATCTCGTCGAACACGCTGAGCGGAGTGCCTTCCGGGTTGGCGTCGGTCTTCAGCATCAGCGGCGGGACGGCGCCGACGAGCACGACCTTGGCAACGCGCTTCGACCCGTGCCGGCCGATATAGTGCGCCACCTCGCCGCCGCCGGTGGAGTGACCGACCAGGACCACATTGTTCAGGTCGAGCTTCTCGATCAGCTCGGCGAGGTCGTCGGCATACTGGTCCATCGTGTTGCCGTTCCACGGCTGATCGGATTTGCCGTGGCCGCGGCGATCATGGGCGATGACGCGATATCCGTTCTGACCGAAGAACAGCATCTGGGCATCCCAGGCGTCACCGGCGAGCGGCCAGCCATGGGAGAACAGGATCGGCTGTCCTGCTCCCCAATCCTTGTAGGCGATTTTCGTTCCGTCCTTGGTCGTGATGTGGGTCATCGTGGTGGCTCCGTGGTTACGATGGTCGGTGAGTGTCTACGCGGCGGCCTTGCCAGGAAGCAACAATGATGCCGAAATGGTTCATGATCATGACCCGCGCTGCCTTCTCGCGGCACGCTGAGGTCGAGGCCATCGGGCATTCGAGCGCGGCCTGACCAGCTTGTCACGTCAGGGATGCGATGCCGATTTGTGTCTTGGCGTCGCATGCAGTCGGTCGTAAGCGTGGGACCTCAGCTTCGGAATGCGGGAGTGGCACTATGGGTGGTTTGGTAATCAGCGGCGGCCGGGTGGTGGATCCGGCCAGCGGGATGGACACTGTCGGCGACGTGGCGGTGGTGGACGGCCGGATCGCCGCTGTCGGCACCGGGCTCGGCGGTGCTGAACGCCAGATCGATGCAACGGGGCTCGTGGTGGCTCCCGGCTTCATCGATCTCCACGCGCATGGCCAGACCATCCCGGCCGATCGCATGCAGGCCTTCGACGGTGTGACGACGACGCTCGACCTCGAGGCCGGCGTGCTCCCGGTGGCATCCTGGTACAAGCGCCAAGCCGAGAAGGGACGCGTGCTGAACTACGGCGCCGCCGCCAATTGGGCATTCGCGCGGATCGGAGCGATGACCGGCTCCAATTCGGAAAGCTCGCTGGAATCGTTCGGCAGCGCCATGCGCGACCGCCGCTGGATCGAGAATGTCGCAAGCGAGACCGAGGTGGCCGGCATCCTCGAACGCCTCGGCCACGGGTTGAACGAGGGCGGCATCGGCATCGGCATTCTCAACGCCTATGCCCCGGGTGCCGGCGTGCAGGAATTGACTGCGGTGTGCCAACTGGCGGCGGCGCATGCCGTGCCGACCTTCACCCACGTCGCCTACATGTCGCGGGTCGACCCGGAGAGCGCGGCCGAGGCCTATATCCGGCTGATCGGCTATGCCGGCGCCACCGGCGCGCACATGCACATCTGCCACTTCAACTCGTCGAGCAAGACGGACGTCGAGCGCTGCGCCGCCTTGATCGCGCAGGCGCAGGCGCAGGGCTTGCCGATTACGGTGGAAGCCTATCCCTACGGCACCGGATCGACCGTGCTGGCGGCGACCTTCTTCAGCGATCCGCAATTCGAGGAGCGCAACGGCCTCGGCTACGATTCGGTGCAGCGCGTGACCGACGGGCACCGCTTCGGCAGCCGCGAGGAACTGCTGGCGGCGCAGGCCGAAGAGCCCTCGACGCTGGTGCTGTGGCATGTGCTGGATATCGAGAACAACCCGCACCACCGCGATCTCCTGGACATCTCGGTGCTCTATCCCGGCGGTGCGATCGCGTCCGATGCGATGCCCTGGACGTTGTCAAGCGGCAAGGTCTACACCGGCGATGCCTGGCCGCTGCCGGATGATGCAACGTCGCATCCGAGATCGGCGGGCTGCTTCACGCGCTTCATCCGTGAGTGGGTGCGCGAGCGGAAGAAGGTGTCGTTGCTCGAAGGCATCCGCAAATGCGCGCTGATCCCGGCTGAGATCCTGGCGGCGAGCACGCCGGCGATGCGCGCGAAGGGCAGGCTGCAGGCGGGTGCGGATGCCGACGTCGTGGTGTTCGACTATGAGACGTTGAGCGACCGCGCGACCTTCACCGCGATGAATCGTCCGGCCGAGGGCGTGCGCCACCTCGTGGTCAGCGGCCAGCCGCTGATCTCCGACGGCGTGCTCGATGTAGCGGCGCGGCCCGGCAAGCCGGTACGCCGGCCTGTTGTCGCGAGCTGATCGTGCCGGTCCCGATCCTGCTCGTCGCGGGCTTTCTCGGGGCGGGCAAGACCACGGTCGTGAATCATCTGCTGGCGCATGCGCAGGGGAGGCGGATCGCCGCCGTGGTCAACGATTTCGGCGCTGTCAACATCGATGCGGAGCTGATCGCCGGCGCCAGCGACGGCGTGGTGAGCCTGAGCAACGGCTGCATCTGCTGCACGCTGGAAGGCGATCTGCTGCGCACGCTTGCCACGCTGCTGCGGCGCGATCCGCGCCCGGAATTCATCGTAATCGAAACCAGCGGCGTGGCCGATCCCTCCGACATCGTGCGCAACCTGATGGATCCGGTGGTCTGGAAGGAGGCGCCGCTGGAAACCGTGCTGTGCGTGGTGGACGCGACGCAACCCGCGGCCAGGCTCGACGATGCGCTGCTGCGATCGCAGCTGCGGGCGGCCGATGTGGTGGCGCTGAGCAAGGCGGACCTGGCGAGCGCGGAGCAGCGCGCGCAGGTACGCGACTCGATCCGGGCGATACGTCCGGCGGCGGTGGTGGTCGATGCCATCAATGGCGAAGTGCCTTCAGCGCTGCTGTTTCCCGCAGACCTCGATCGCGTGCCGATGCCGCGCGAGACGGAATCGCGCCGGCCCGCGGTTGATCGATTCGAGACGCTGAGCTGGACGTCAGAACGGCCGGTGCGGCTGCCGCGACTCCAGCAGGCCATCGGCCGGCTGGCGCCGAAGCTTGCGCGGGCGAAGGGATTGTTCGAGACGGTGGAACAGCCCGGACGTCTGATGGTGTTTCAACTCGCAGGCGGCCGCGCGACGCTGGCAGCCGGCGGGACGCCGACGCCGGGTCAGCCGCGGGCGCGGATCGTATTCATTGCCGAGATGGGCGTTCTGTCGCGCGCCGAGATCGACGCGACCATGGAAGGGTGCGTCGAACCCGGATGACATGACGGGTGGGTGGATCGCTGGATTACGATCGTCGCTTGAGGATGTAGCTGTCCATGATCCAGCCGTGCCGCTCGCGCGCCGCGCGCCGCACTGCGACGATACGAGGGCCGGTCTCGGCAAGCTCGCCCGCCATGATGATCTGATCGGGCATGCCGAGATAGGCGCCCCACCAGATCTGCAGCCCCTTGGGATCCAGCGTCTGGAACGCTGCGCCGCCGTCGAGCATCACGACCACGGTATCCACGCCGGCGGGCCAGCCGCCGTCGCGCAGCCGCCGCCCGGTCGTGACCACGAACGGCCCGCCGATCTCGTTGAGCGGCAACGCATGCGCCGCGCAGAGTGCTTGGATCGATGTGATGCCCGGCACCATGTCGATCTTCGGTAGCGGATCAAGCCGTTGCGCGATCCGCAGGCTGGAATCATACAGCGACGGATCGCCCCAGATCAGCAGGGCAACGTGTCCCTCGTGTCCGAGATGATCAGCGATTTGCCGAGACCAGGTGGCCGCGACGGCATCGTGCCAATCGTCCACGCCCTTGCGGTAGTCCTCCTCGCCGGCGTCACGCACCGGCAGGTCGAATTCCGCAATGCGCGTCCTGTCGTTGGTCAGCACCTCGGCGCAAATGGTCCGGCGCAATTCGGCAAGGTCGAACTTCGCGCTTCCCTTGCGCGGGATCAGGATCAGATCGGCGGCGTTGATCGCGCCGATCGCGGCACGGGTTAGTTGTTGCGGATCGCCACAGCCGATACCGATCAGGGAAAGCTTCAACATGACAGCATCACGTATGGTCGATGGCCAGCGGACCGAACAGAATGACCGTTGCCGCGGTCGCCGGACCCGCGTCCGTGAGCCGCCCGGCTAGTTCTGCGATAGTGGTGCGGGCGAGCTGCTGCTCGGCGTGGCCCAGCGACTCGCCGAACAACGCAGGCGTGTCGGGCGAGAGGCCGTGCGCGATCAGTTGCGCGGCCAGCGCCGGGAACGTGCGACGGCCCATGTAGACGACGGTCGTGGCCTCCGGGTCGGCGAGCGCCGCCCAGTTCAGGTCCGCCGGCAGCTCGCCGGTGACATCGGCCCCGGTCATGAATTGCACGCGACGCGAGGTCAGCCGTCGCGTTAGCGGAATGCCGGCCTGTGCGGCCGCGACGCAGGCGGAGGTGACGCCGGGGACGATCTCGTAACCGATGCCGGCACTACGCAGCGCCTCGATCTCTTCTTCGAGCCGGCCGAAGATTCCGGCGTCGCCCGATTTCAGGCGCACCACGCGCGCGCCGGTGGCGGCGTAGTCGATCAGCAGCCGGTTGAGATGTTGCTGATTGGTCGACCTGCGGCCGGCGCGCTTGCCGACCGCGACGAGATTGGCGCCGGAACGTGCGAGATCGAGGATCGCGCCCGACGCGAGATCGTCATAGAGTACCACGTCGGCGTCACGCAGACGCGCGGCGCCCTTCACCGTCAGGAGCTCGGGGTCGCCGGGGCCGGCCGAGACAAAGGAGACGAAGCCGCTCACCGGTCCTCCGCAATCAGATGAAAGAATGTTCCGGTCGCGTGACCGCGCCGCGAGCCGGTTTCCGCGACCGTCGCGCCGGCCGCATCGCGAACCACAGCAAGCGGCGTGTCGGGCTGAGAGATGATGGTCGAGTAGTGGAATTCGTGACCGCGCAGGCGCGCGCCCGCGCGGTGTCCCGGCATCGGCGCGGCGAGCTCGGCCAGCCGGTAGCCCAGATGCATGCGGCGCTTGGCATAGCTCGTCTCCAGGCCGAGCAGTCCCGCCATCTCGTGGCGCACGCCGTCGGCGCCGGTCAGGGCGGTGCCCAGCACCATATAGCCTCCGCATTCGCCATGCACGGGCCGCGCTTCCGCAAAGCTCCGCAGGCTGCCCAGAAAGTGCGTGTTGGCCGCGATCTTGCCGGCGTGCAGTTCGGGATAGCCGCCGGGCAGCCAGCAGACGTCGGCATTCGCATCGGGGCTCTCGTCGGCCAGCGGCGAGAACTTCGCGATCTCGGCGCCGGCATTGCGCCAGGCTTCCAGCATGTGCGGATAGATGAAGGAGAATGCGGCGTCGCGCGCCAGGGCGATGCGCTGTCCGGGCGGATTGAAGCCGAATCCGCGAGCCGATGGTTGCAGTGACCAGGCGCGGGCCGATTGCAGCACGGCATCCAGATCGACATGCTCCGCGACGAAGCGCGCCGCCTCCTCGATCAAGCCGTCCACCGTCGTCTGCTCCTCGGCCTGCACCAGGCCGAGATGGCGTTTCGGCAAGGCGATCTCGGCATGGCGCGGCAGTGCACCGAACACGGGAATGCCGGCGCTCGCCATGGCGTGGCGCACCAGATCCTCGTGCCGCGGGCTCGCGACGCGATTGAGCACGACGCCGGCAAGCTTGACGCCGGCGCGGAAGTCGCGCAATCCCGCGGCGACGGCCCCCGCGGTTTGCGCCTGGCCGGAAGGATCGATCACCAGCAGGACTGGCCAGCCCGTCATTTCGGCGATGTCAGCGGTGGCGCCAGTGCCGGACGCGCCGCGCACGGCGACGCCGTCGAACAGGCCCATCGAGCCTTCGGCCAGAACGAGATCGGCATCCGCGCCGCGGTTTGCGAGATGCCGGATCGCATCACCCGTCATGGCCCAGCTATCGACATTGACGGAGACACGTCCCGTCGCGACCGCATGAAAGGCGGGATCGATATAGTCGGGCCCGCTCTTGAGACATTGTACCCTCAGTCCGCGATTGCGGTAAGCGCGGGCCAGCGCCAGCGTCAGCGTCGTCTTGCCGGCGCTGGAGGCGGGCGCGGAGATGACAAGCCCCGCGGTCATCACGATGCCTCGGGAAAGCGCGGCGCCGGGCCGAGCGGCCGGTAGCGGCGGTCATAATCGGCGGCGTAGAGCCGGCTCTCGGCAAACTCTTCCGCGCCCAGCGTCTTGCCGACCAGCACGAGCGCGGTCCGCTCGAGCTCGGGGCCGACGGCGGCATCGAGCGTCCCGAGCGTGGCGCGCATGATGCGCTGGTCCGGCCAGCTCGCGCGCCAGACGATTGCGACCGGGCAATCCGCGCCATAATGCGGCGTCAGCTCGGCGATGAGCTTGTCGAGCAGGTGGATCGAGAGATGGATGGCGAGCACCGCACCGGTCGCGGCGAAGGCTGCCAGCGTTTCGCCTTCCGGCATCGCGCTGGCCCTGCCGGGCGTGCGCGTCAGCACCACGGATTGCGCGAGGCCGGGCAACGTGAGTTCGGTCTCGAGCGCGGCCGCCGCGGCGGAGAAGGCCGGCACGCCCGGCGTGATCGAGTAAGGAATCTGCAGCGCGCGCAGGCGGCGCAGTTGCTCACCCATCGCCGACCAGATCGACAGATCGCCGGAATGCAGCCGCGCGACATCCTTCCCGTCGGCATGTGCCGCAGCTATCTCCGCGATGATCTGGTCGAGCGACAGCGGCGCAGTGTTGACGATGCGTGCGCCGGGCGGGCAATGCGCCAGCACGCCTTCCGGCACCAGCGATCCAGCGTAGAGGCAGACCGGGCAGGCGGCGATGAGATCGCGTCCACGCAAGGTCAGCAGATCGGCCGCGCCCGGTCCCGCGCCGATGAAGTGCACAGTCATTCACCGTCTCCTTCCGCGATCGCCGCGGTGGCCATCCGATCCCGCGAAACGCTCCGGGCCGAAATCAGGCGCGCACCTCGCCCCGCGGCGGCGACCGCCGCGGCTTCAGCGACGGATCCCGTGCCGAACTTTTCCGTGATGAGCTCGGACTGTGTCGCGGTGACGATATCGGCCAGCATATCTGCGGGAATACTCCTGATCGGCAGTCCCAGTTCGTGCGCGAGCGACTTCAGCACGGGCGCATCGGCCTTGTCGCTCACCGTTGCGACGGCGGCAAGGCCCTCGAAGCCGCCGGCGGCGAGGAGAGCGTCTCGGAGCGAGGCGAGCGTGGCATCGCGCCTGAAGCCGAGACCCGCGACCTTCATCTGACCGCGCTCCATTGGACGATCGGCCGCGCGGCTCTCCAGGAGCGGTACTTGCCCAGCGGCTCTGCATGGGCGATCTCGACCCGCATCAACTCGCCGCCATGGCGCTGATGCAGGTCGGAAAGCAGAGCTTCGGTCTCCAGGGTCACGGCATGCGCAACCAGCCGTGTCCCAGGTGCGACGCGCGACCAGACGGCATCGAACATCGCAGCATCGAGGCCGCCGCCGATGAACACGGCGTCCGGCGTCGCGAGGCCCGGCAGGATGTCGGACGTGGCTGCCTCGATCACGGTGATCCTGTGCGTCAACCCAAGGCTTGCGGCATTGCTGCGGATGTTCGCGGCGCGATCACCGCGGATTTCGACCGCAATCGCCGTCCCGCCGCAGAGCGCCCATTCGACCGAGATCGAACCGGAGCCTGCGCCGATATCCCACAACCTCTCGCCGGGTCGCGGTGAAAGCGCTGACAACGCAAGCGCGCGGATCGGCCGCTTGGTCATCTGCCCATCATGCGCAAAGAGTTCGTCCGGGAGACCCGAGCTGCGGGCGATCCCTTGCGAGCCCTCGGCTTGCAGCGCGACCGCGACCAGGCTCTGGTCTGGATCGGCGGCGTAGTTGTCGGCGCGATGCTGCGTGATGCGTTCCCGTGGACCACCAAGTGCGGCAAGCGTCCATATCGGCGACGGTCCCCAGCCTCGATCGGACAGCCAGCGCGCGAGGTCGCCCGCCGCCCTGCCGTCACGCACCAGGCAGATGATGCGGGCGCCGCGCGCAAGATGCGGCAACAGCCGGTCGAACGGCGCGGCGTGAACGCCGAGACAGATGACATTCTCGAGGCGCCACCCCAGACGCGCCGCCGCGAGTGAGAATGTCGACGGTGCGGAATGGGCGACCCATTCGCCGGGCTCGAGCTTCTCTGCGATGCTGCCGCCGACGCCATGCCAAAACGGATCGCCCGAGGCGAGCACAACGGTCGGACGGCCGCGGCAGCTCAGCACGACGTCCGCATCGAACGGCACAGGCCACGCACGGCCGCGCTCGGCGATCCCGGCCAAGACGAGATGCCGTTCCCCGCCGAACACCGTCTCGGCGTCGTGAAACGCCTTTCGGCTTGCGTCGGAGAGGCCGGCAAGGCCATCTTCGCCGATGCCGATGATGGTCAACCAGGGATCACCCATGACGCGCGCCCTGATTCTGGGCGGAACAGCCGACGCCAATCTGCTTGCCGAAGAGATCGCGCAAGCAGGGCTTCAGGCGATCTATTCCTATGGCGGTCGCACCCGCGCGCCGGCCGGCCAGAGGCTGCCGACCCGGATCGGCGGCTTCGGCGGTGCAGGCGGTCTCGCCGACTATCTTCGCCGCGAGGGCATCACGCATCTGGTCGACGCGACCCATCCGTTCGCGGCGGAGATGAGCCGCAATGCTGTGGCCGCGTGCGCGGAAACCGGAACACCGCTGATCGCGCTCGAACGCGCGCCCTGGGTGAAGGCTGACGGCGACAACTGGATCGAGGTCACGGATATCAGCTCCGCCGTCGCGGCTTTGCCAAAGAACCGCGCCCGCGTGTTCCTCGCCATCGGCCGCCAGCACATCGCCCCGTTCAGTGCGACGCCACAACATGCCTACACGCTGCGATTCGTCGATCCTCCCGACGTCGCGCTGCCATTGCCCGATGCCGACGTCATCGTATCGCGCGGACCGTTCACACTCGCCGGCGAGCTGGAGATGATGCGGGCGCGTGCCATTGCATGGATCGTCGCCCGCAATTCCGGCGGGCCAGGTGCGCGCGCCAAGATCGACGCCGCCCGCATGCTCGGCCTTCCCGTGATTATGATCGCGCGACCGCAACTTCCGGACAGACCGCGGGTGGAAAGTGTGGCCGAGGTCATGGAGTGGCTCGGTCATCGCGCATGCCTCGGCGCATAGACCCAGCGTCCGACACGGCGCGTTGCTGAATTGCCGACGATCACGAGCGTGCGCATATCGGCCATCTCGGGGCTTGCCTCGTGCAGCTTGACCGTTTCGATCCGCTGATCGGGTGCGCTGACGGCACGTGCGAAGATCACGAAGCGCTCGCCGCAACCGGCTTCACGCAAGATCTCCAGCGCGCGGCCAAAGCCCTCGGGGCGGCTCGCCGAACGCGGATTATACATCGCGATCGCGAAATCGGCTTCGGCGGCGAGCCGCAGGCGTTTCTCGATCACCGGCCACGGCTTCAGATTGTCGGACAGATTGATCGCGCAAAAATCATGGCCAAGCGGCGCACCGGCGCTTGCCGCCGCCGCCAGCATCGCCGTCACGCCGGGCAAAACACGAATGGGCAGCTCCCGCCATTGCGGAAATTCCTCCAGCGCCTCGAACACGGCCGAGGCCATCGCAAACACGCCGGGATCGCCTGACGACACGACGACGACGTGGCGTCCTTCGGATGCCAGCTGTAAGGCATCGCCGGCGCGCTGCAGCTCGACGCGGTTGTCGGACGGATGCAACGTCAGCCCGTCGCGCGGGCGTACGCGGGCAACATAGGGCGCATAGCCTACGATGTCGGTTGCAGCCGCAAGCGCCGCGGAGACCTCCGGCGTGATCAGAGCCTCGTCGCCCGGTCCCAGTCCCGCGATGGTCAAGGTCCCGGTCATTCCGCTGATCCCTCGCGGCGGCCCTGCCCATGCACGAGCACGATCGCAAAATAGGGACAGTCGGCGGCGTCGACGTCCATGAGTCTGGCGACACGTTGATCCGGCATGGTGCCGCGCTCGACGAGCCAAGCTTCGTTGAGACGGCCGGCGGATGCCAGTGCGCGGCGAACCTTCGTCAGATTGCGCCCGGTCTTCATGATGACCAGTGCGTCGGAATTGCGCATTCGCTGCTCGAGCTCCGCCTCCGGCAGCGTGCCCATCAGGACGGTCGTGACGTCGTCTCCAAGCGCGATCGGCTGGCCGACGGCATTCCAGCAGCCCGCCATGCCGGGAATGCCGGCTATCACCTCGATCTCGAGGCGGCCCTGCAAGCGCGCATGCAGGTGTATGAACGAGCCGTAGAAATAGGGATCGCCTTCGCAGAGCACGACGATGTCGACCGCGCGCGCCAGCCGCGCAAGGCGCTCCGTCCATTCGTCATAGAAGGACGCCAGCAGCCGGACGTAGTCCGGGCTGTCGAACGCGATCTCGGTCGTGACCGGGTATTCCATCGGATATTCGCAGACGTCAGCGGCGAGCATCCCTTCGACGATACGGCGGGCCTGGCCGGGATGGCCCTTCTTGCGGAAATAGGCGACGTGCTTCGCGCCGCGCACTGTGCGGTCGGCGCGTACGCTCATCAGGTCCGGATCGCCTGGGCCGAGGCCACAACAGATGATGCGTCCCATCGCTATTCGCTCCGGCTCGCCAGTGCATTGACGGCGGCAACCGTGATCGCCGAACCGCCGAGACGTCCCTCGACCGTCAACGCCGGCGCTGGCGGATCAGCCATCAACGCTGCCTTGGATTCGGCGGCGCCGACGAAGCCGACCGGGCAGCCGATGATTGCCGCCGGCCTTGGGCAATCCGGCTGCTCCAGCATGTTGAGAAGATGAAACAGGGCGGTCGGCGCATTGCCGATCGCAACGATCGCGCCGGCCAGGTGCGGCCGCCAGAGCTCGAGCGCCGCCGCGGAGCGCGTGTTGCGCATCGATTGCGCGAGCGCGGGAACGGCAGGGTCGCAAAGCGTGCAGATCACGGCGTTACCGGCCGGCAGGCGCGCGCGCGTAATTCCCTCCGACACCATGCGCGCGTCGCACAGGATCGGCGCGCCGTTCTGCAAGGCGGCACGTGCGGCGATGGCCATGCCGGGCGTGAAGCGGATGTCGGCTTCGAGTCCCACCATGCCGGCGGCATGGATCATGCGTACGACGACCGGCTCCTCGTCCGGCGTGAAGCGGGCGAGGTCCGCCTCGGACCGGATGGTGGCAAAAGATTGCCGATAGATCGCGGCGCCGTCGGTCTCATAGGTATGCGGCATCAGCGGTCTCCCGCCAATGCGGAAGGATCCGCGACAATGCTCGCGCCGCTCAGTCCGCGCATCACAGGTGCATCTCGCGTCGAGCCGTTTCGGACAAGATCAAAGCCATCGTTTGTTGCAACAAGTGTAATCGTGGCTGGACCGGAATGCGCGCAGCCCTTGGCGCAGCCGGAGACATGGAGCCGGGCGCCGGCCGGTATATGCGGCGCGAGCACAGACGCCAAGGCGCGCGTATCGGCGTGGGCCTTACGGCAACGCGGTGCGCCGCTGCAGGCGATCGCCCGAAGCGCCGGATCGTCGGCCCGCGTAATGAGGTCCGTATCTTGCGGCATCTCGCCCATTCCTTCCGCCAGCAGCATCCGCCACGGCGTCAGGCGAAGCGCTTGTGCGGCGGTGGCGAGACGGCTGAGTGTCTGATGCGGCACCTGGCCGAACGCGACGCCAACCATCGCGCCTTGCGGATAAAGACCGGGAAGCGGTTCGGCCGCGCGCGGCGCCGGCTCGGCATCGCCGCGAAGCGCGTCGGGCAGGCGCGCGCCGGCCGCGATATGCCGTGCCATCCGCCGCCTGTCGCCCTTGGCACCGCCGGAGGCGATGAACCATTCGGCCAGCGCGAGCGCGACGGGCACGGCCTCGCTCCGCGTGACGGAACGGCCGCGGTCGGCACCATCGGCGCGCACCAGCAGCTCGCCAGCCGAGTCGCGCTCGATCCGGACGTCCGCTGACGCCCCGGCCAGTACCCGCTCATGACCATCGTCGATGGCGAAACCAAACTTGGTCGGAAGATTGAGCGGAGCGCTGGTCAAACCGAGCTCTAGCTCGGACGCAAGAGACGGCGTATCGTCACCCGCGGACCAGAACGGCGTCACCAGAATGTTGCGCCGCGCTTCGCTCTCGGAATCCGGATCGAGCAATCCAAGACGCGCGAGCCCATCGATCAAAGGCAGGTGGCTGTCATCGCTGACGCCGCGAATCTGAAGGTTGGCGCGACTGGTCAGATCGATCAGCCCGTTGCCATGCCGCCCAGCCAGTTCGGCTATTCCGGCCGCCTGCGCAGCGTCCAGCCGCCCGCCACGCGGGCGGATCCGCACCACAAGCCCGTCGCCCGACTGCATCGGCCGCAGCGCGCCGGGACACCAGCCCCTGACCGCAACTGTGCTCATGAAGCCTCCCGCAGCGCGGCCGCGATCGAATTGCGCCGCGTCTTCCACAGCGATGCCTCATGCAAGCGGGTGAAGCACGTTTCCATCGCCGCCAGCGCCGCCGGGTTCTCACGCTCCATGAACGCGCGAACCTCGTTGTTGCCCAAGGTCGCATCATAGTAGAGATCGAACAGATGCGGCGGCACCGCGCCAGCGAGATGGGCGAAGGCCGCCATGTGTTCGAGCGTCGCGGTGATCTCTGCCGCGCCGCGGAAGCCGTGACGCATCATGCCCGCGATCCACGCCGGATTGGCGGCGCGTGCACGCACCACGCGCGAAATCTCCTCGGTCAGCAGGCGGGCATGCGGCTGGTCCGGCCGCGTCGCGTCGAGGTGATAGAGCGATGGCGCGCTCGCGCCAAGGCGCGCAGCCGCCGCAGCGATGCCGGCCTCATGCGCGGCATAGTCCGCCGCCAGCAGCAGGTCGGTCTCCGGCAGGTCCTGGGTGTGGACGAAGGCATCGGCCGAACCAAGCCTTGCCTCGATGCCGGCGCGGTCGGACCGCATCTCGCCGTCGGATGCAAAGGCCCATGACGATGCCGACAGCCAGGCTTCGCCGGCCGCGTCGCGCGACTCCGGCGTGAAGACATCCGGCGTCGCGCCGGCGCCGACGCCATATTGTCCGGGACGGGGTCCGAACACGCGCGCTACGCGCTGCGTGTAGGGATTTTCGTCACCTTCTTCGTCGCGTTCGGACAGCGCCTCGGCCGCGGCTTCGAACAACTGGGCCAGGCCGGAAAATACGTCGCGGAACAGTCCCGACACGCGGAGCGTGACATCGATGCGCGGGCGGCCGAGCTCTGCCGGCGCGATGATGTCATAACCGGTCACGCGGCCCGACGCGTGATCCCAGCGCGGCGCGACGCCCGCGAGATGTAGGGCCATCGCGAAATCCTCGCCGGCGGTGCGCATCGTCGATGATCCCCAGAGATCGATGACGAGCCCTTTCGGCCAGTCGCCGTGGTCCTGCAGGTGACGGCGCAGCAGCTCCTCGGCAAGCTTGACGCCTTGCGCATGCGCAGATGGCGTTGGCACGGCGCGCGGATCGACCGCGAACAGATTGCGTCCGGTCGGCAGCACGTCGCGGCGACCGCGATAGGGCGAACCTGACGGACCGGGCGCGACACGCTGACCGGAGAGGGCAGCGCGCAGCGCCTGCATCTCCGCCTCGCCACAGGCGCCCTGGCCGAATACATGCAGGCCGTCGCCGAACTGGCTTTCCTTGAGATCGCAGACGAAGCGGTCGATCTGCGGAATGGCCTCGGCAGCCGAGACCGATCCGGCGAGACCCAGATCCTCTTCCAGCCCCGCGATACGGGCTTCATCCCGGATCGCCGCAATCAGGCGCTGGCGCCGCGCGGGATCGAGGCCGTCGGCGGTGGAATATTCGTCAAGCAATTGTTCGAGACGGCGCAGGCTCTCCGGCAGTGCGGCGTTAGCCAGCGGCGGAGGCAGATGGCCGATCGTGACGGCGCCGATCCGGCGCTTGGCCTGCGCGGCTTCGCCGGGGTCATTGACGATGAAGGGATAGATCACCGGCAGATCGCCGATCAATGCTTCCGGCCAGCAGGAGGACGACAGCGCGACCGATTTGCCGGGCAGCCATTCGAGGGTGCCATGCGCGCCCATGTGCACGACGGCGTCGATACTCTGCTGCCTGAGCCAGAGGTAGAACGCGACATAGGCGTGGCGGGGCGTGCGGGAGAGATCGTGATAGTCGGCGTCGCGATGGCCGATGTCACCGCGCTCCGGCTGAACGGCGACCACGGACCTGCCGCACTGGATCGCGGCGAAATGAAATGCGC
This sequence comes from Bradyrhizobium macuxiense, assembly GCF_001542415.1. GTDB lineage: Bacteria > Pseudomonadota > Alphaproteobacteria > Rhizobiales > Xanthobacteraceae > Bradyrhizobium > Bradyrhizobium macuxiense. The sequence goes on along the minus strand of NZ_LNCU01000077.1, from coordinate 25,959 downwards.
CGCCGCGGCAATCGGGATCATCCTCCGGCGTGCCCCAGGCGCGCGCAAGGTCGTCCTGAAGCTGATTGGGAAGGGCGGACAGCGCCGTGCGATAGTCGGCGACGCTCCAGGTCAATTTCTGCCGCAACGGAGTGTCGCCGAGCGAGTCCATGATCGCGACGTCGAAGCCGGCCGTCGCGAGATCAGTCAGTAGCGCGTCGACCGAAGCGAGGGCATCGAGCCCGACGGCATGCGCGATCTGGTGGGGACGGCCAGGATAGTTCGAGAGCACGATCGCGAGCCGCTTCGCGTGCGTCGGCTTGGTCGCAAGCCGGTGCCACGCCGCCACGCGCGCAGCGACCGCCGCGACGCGTTCCTCGTCAGGCCGGTGCGCCAGGTGCGCAAATTGCAGATCTGGATCGCGCTCACCGGGCGACTTGAAACTCACGACGCCTGCAAACAAGCGGCCGTCGACCTCCGGCAATACCACGTGCATCGCCAGATCGCCGGGTGAAAGACCGCGAAGCGATTCCGCCCAATCGTCGCGCTGTGCGGTCGACAAGGCGACCTGGAAGACCGGGCACGATACGGAATCGAACGGCGTCGTGCCGTCGTCGCCGATCGCAGAGAAGGCGGTCGCATTGACGATGGCGGCGGGCGCACATTGCGCGAACTGAGCGCGCATCCAGTCGGCGACGCCGGTTGCCTTTAGTGAGGTGATGAATACGCCGTAAGCATCGAAGCCCTCCTGTCGCAACGCGCCGATCAGCGCGTCGACCGGCACCATGTCACCTGCCGCGAGATAGGCGCGATAGAACGTCACCAGCGCCCGCGGGCGATTGCCAGGCATCGGCGGCGTCGCGATGACGCCGAGTCCGGGATCGTAGAAACCAATCTCTGGAAGATCGATCTCGCCGGCGACAGGTCCGGCATAGAGACCCGACGCCAGCGCCAGCTGTGCGATCACGGCCTGCGCCGCGACCGGACCGCCCTTGTCGCAGAGCACCTTGAGCCTGCGCAGTGTGGAAACCGGCAGGGTTGAGAATTCATCGAGCCGCAGGTCATCGCGGCCGTCTGCCGGCAACACCGCAAATGCGATGTTGCGCTCTTTCGCCAGGCGGTGCAGCGCGGCCAGCCCATAGGACCAATAGGGTTCGCCGCCGATCAGGCGCACGAGGATGCCGCGCGCCTGCGACAACGTCCGTTCGATATAGGTGTCGACCGACAGCGGATGGCGCAGCTCCGCCAGATTGGCGAGCCGCAGCGACGGCAGCGATCCGCGGCCGCGCCGCCAGCCGAATGCAAACGCTGCAAGATCGCTGTCCGAAAACGAGAGCACCACGAGGTCGGCCGGGTCCTGGCCGAGATCCCTTGGTGTCGCGGTCTCCTCAAGACCGCGGCTCTCGCGGAAGACGACGTGCATCAGACACCAAGTCGCGCCCGGATGGCGGCCTCATCGATATCGCCGTGCTCGCCGATCACGACCAGCTTGGACTGCCGCGGCCGCACGCCCCAGGGCATGTCGAACTGGTGCCTCACCCGCTCGCCGACCGATTGCACCAGCAGGCGCATCGGCTTGCCTTCGATCGCGATATAGCCCTTCGCGCGCAGCACGTTCTGCTCGCGCGCCAGTCCCTTGATCGATGCGATGAGCGTATCGACGTCGGCGATTTCCGGGAGGTCGATCACCACGGAATTGAAATCATTGTGTTCGTGCTCGTTCTCGCCGTCGTGGTGAGACGGACGCGCCGCGAGGTCGTCTTCGGCGGCGGCCTCGAGGCCCAGGATGACGCGAGCATCGATCGCGCCATCCACGACAGGCAACATCGGCACCTCTCGCGGCATCTCGGCCGCGATCACCACTTTGGCGGCCTCAATCCCTTCGGAGCCGGCCAGATCGGCTTTGGTCAACAGCACGATGTCCGCGCAAGCGATCTGGTCCTCGAACACTTCCGACAGCGGCGTCTCGTGGTCGAGGCTGTCGTCTGCCGCCCGCTGCGCGTCGACGGCGGCGGGATCCGGCGCAAAGCGGCCGGCGGCAACGGCTTCCGCATCGGCAAGCGCGATCACGCCGTCGACCGTGATGCGCGAGCGGATCTCCGGCCAGTCGAACGCCTTCAATAGCGGCTTCGGCAAAGCGAGCCCCGATGTCTCGATCACGATGTGGTCGGGCTTCACGCGGCGCGCGAGCAACTGCTCCATCGCCGGGATGAAATCGTCGGCGACGGTGCAGCAGATGCAGCCATTGGCGAGCTCGACGATGTTCTCGCTCGGGCAATTGTCGTGGGCGCAGGACTTCAGGATCTCCCCGTCGACGCCCTCGCTGCCGAACTCGTTCACCAGCACCGCGAGCTTCTTGCCGTTGGCATTCCTGATCAGGTGCTGGATCAGCGTCGTCTTGCCCGATCCGAGAAAGCCGGTGACGACGGTGACAGGCACCTTGGTGAGCGTGTTCATTCTGCGGCCTCTGGCACGACGGCGATGGGGGGAATACGGGCGAGCGATTGCTTGCGAAAGATCTCCGGGCGGCTGCGCCACGGCACGATGCCATCAGGCGCCGCCGCATAGGCGGACGCACCGGCAATCACATCCTTCGCATTGGCTTCGGACAAGCGGCCGTAGACATAAGACCATCGCCCCGGCGCGCTGAGCGCGACCGAGCAACCCTGGTTGCACGCCGACAGGCATTCGACGGGAACCAGATTGACGCCATCAGGCACACCGGCATCGAGAATCGCGGCATGCAGCCGCGCGCCGGGCCTTACCTCACCTTCGTCCAGCGTCTGGCCGGCGCGGCAGGTGATACAGACATGAAGTGTAACGCTCATCGCCCTTCCTGAATTGACAGCGGGAGGCGATGAGGCAGACGAACCGTTCGATCGAAGGTTCGTTCCCCGTCGCGGAACACCCCGTCCGCTGGTCTCAACGTCTGCGTTGGCAGGTCTCCCGGCTTGCGGAGCAGGGCTTTGCCCTTCGATCCCCGCCTTCCCGATTCCGTTGGGAATCAGTGGCTTTGGGCATCTCTCCGGTCACGGTCGCGGGGGCGGCTGCGCTTCGGGCCGACTTGAGCCCTATCGCATTCCCTCTTCGCCTGTCGTAGGACAGGAACCAACGTGGGCCCACCATTCGTCCAAGCCCAGAACTTGTCAAGCCGAAGGAACGCCGGATGATGTCCGAACCAGACGCCACCGAGAACGAAGCTGGTGGCTCCGAGGCTGCGCTGGACGAGCGCCATGCCACCAAGATGGCCAAGAAGAAGGCCGCACGTGACAAGATCATGGCGACCAAGAGCGGTGAGAAGGGATTGATCATCGTTCATACGGGCGCGGGCAAGGGAAAATCATCCTCGGCCTTCGGCATGATCGTCCGCTGTGTGGCCCATGGCTTTCCCTGCGCGGTGGTGCAGTTCATCAAGGGCGCCTGGGATACCGGCGAGCGCCGTCTGTTGACCGGGCATTTCGGCGATCTCTGCCAATTCCACGCGATGGGCGAGGGCTTCACCTGGGAAACCCAGGATCGTAGCCGCGACATCGCTGCAGCGCAGGCCGGCTGGGAAAAGGCCAAGCAGCTGATCTCGGATCCCACCTTGCGCATGGTCGTGCTCGACGAGATCAACATCGCGCTTCGCTACGACTATCTGGCGATCGCCGACGTCATCGAATTCCTGAAGACGTCGAAGCCTCCGATGACCCATGTCGTGCTCACCGGGCGCAACGCCAGGGAGGAGCTGATCGAGATCGCCGACCTCGTCACCGAGATGACGCTGGTGAAGCATCCATTCCGCTCCGGCATCAAGGCGCAGCCGGGCGTCGAATTTTGACGGTATAGCCAGGCAAGCAGACGCGATGGCACGCGCATTGATGATCCAGGGAGCGGGCTCGGACGTCGGCAAGTCGCTGATCGTCGCGGGCCTCGCGCGCGCAGCCAAGCGACGCGGGCTGCGCGCGCAGCCCTTCAAGCCGCAGAACATGTCGAACAACGCGGCAGTGACCGTCGACGGCGGCGAGATCGGACGCGCGCAGGCACTGCAGGCGCTTGCCGCCGGCGTCGAGCCGCACACCGACATGAACCCGGTGCTGCTGAAGCCGGAGACCGATGTCGGCGCGCAGATCATCGTGCAGGGCAAGCGTGTCGCGACCGCTCGCGCCCGTGAATACGCGGTGATGAAGCCGTCGCTGATGGGCGCGGTGCTGGAGAGTTTCGCGCGGCTGAAGGAGCGCGCCGATCTGGTGCTGGTCGAGGGCGCCGGCAGCCCCGCCGAAGTCAATCTGCGCAAGGCCGACATCGCCAATATGGGCTTTGCCCGCAGGGCCGGCGTTCCGGTCGTGCTGGTCGGCGATATCGACCGCGGCGGCGTGATCGCGCAGCTGGTCGGCATCAAGACGGTGATCGATCCCGACGACGCCGCGATGATCCGCGGCTTCATCATCAACAAGTTCCGTGGCGATCCGACGCTGTTTGACGACGGCTACCGGCTGATCGAAGCGCGTACCTCGTGGCGTGGGTTCGGCGTGCTGCCCTGGTTCGTCCGCGCCGGCGAACTACCGGCCGAGGATGCGCTCGGGCTCGGCGATGCGCGTAAGCCCAGCCAGTGCAAGATCGCTTTTCTTGCGTTGTCGCGCATCGCCAATTTCGACGATCTCGATCCCTTGAAGCTCGAGCCCGGTGTCGATCTCGTGATGGTGCGTCCCGGCGAGGCAATCCCGGGCGATGCCAGACTCGTTATCGTGCCCGGCTCGAAATCCACCCGCGGCGATCTTGCCTTTCTGCGTGCGCAGGGTTGGGACATCGATCTGCTGGCGCATCATCGCCGCGGCGGCCACGTGCTGGGCCTGTGCGGCGGATACCAGATGCTCGGGCAGAGCGTCGCCGATCCTGATGGGATCGAAGGTCCCGCCGGCGATACGCGCGGCCTCGGACTTCTTGATGTCACGACGGTCATGACCGAGCAGAAGACGCTGACCCGCGTCGCCGCCGTTCATGCCGCCAGCGATCAATCGATCAGCGCCTACGAGATTCACATCGGGCAGACCGACGGCCCGGATCGAGCCCGGCCATTCGCATCGGTCGACGGCGCGCCGGAAGGCGCTGTGTCGGTCGATGGACGGATCCACGGCAGCTATCTGCACGGCCTGTTCGCGTCGGACGAATTTCGCAAGGCCTTCCTTGCGCAACTGGACATTCCTGCCTCAGACCAGGCGTACGGCGCCAAGGTCGATGGCGCGCTCGATGCGCTCGCCGATTACATCGAAGCGTATCTCGATGTCGACGGATTGCTTGCGCTGGCGCGCTAGGATTTTCAGCGCGACAACACCGCGGCAAGGCGGGACCATTCTGTTTCGCTTCCGGGCAGGCCGAGGCGCAGCCATCCCGGCCGTTGCTGGAAGACGCGCGACCAGATCTGACGACGCGCCAGCTTCTCCTGCGCGGCGAGAGCGTCACCGGTTTCATAGAGCCGGAATAAGGCCGTGCCGCCGACCAGCGTCCAGCCCTGCGATCGCACCGCTGCATCGAGCCTGAGGCAATCGCTCGCCAGACGCGTTGACGTCGCGGCTTTCCAGGCATCATCGCGCAAGGCGCGGCGCCCGATCGCAATCGCGGCGCCTGACACCGGCCATGGACCGGTCTGCGCGGCAAGCGCGGTGATGTCTCGCTCGCAGCCGATCGCAAAGCCGAGCCGCAGGCCGGCCAGGCCGTAGAATTTTCCGAACGAACGCAGGATCAACAATCCCTCCCGGCCAGCCTCTGAAGCAAGCGACAGGTCCGGGGCGGCGTCGGCGAAACTCTCGTCGATCACGAGTCGGCCGAGGCGCGGCAGAAGCGCGAGCAACTCGCCGCGATCGTGGCGTCTCCCATCGGGATTGTTGGGATTGACGACCACGGCGAGATCGGCGCCAGCGAGTGCTTGGAGATCGGAAACCTCCGTGACGTCCCAGCCGGAGGCCGAGAGAATCGCGGCGTACTCATTGTAGGTCGGCGCAAGGATGCGCGCCCGGCCACGCGATGACAGATGCGGTAGTAACTGAATCGCCCCCTGCGCGCCGCCCAGCGCCACGATCGGCGCATCGGTGGCATAAGCGCGCTGTGCCGCCTCATGCAGCGATTCGATGTCTGATCGCGACGGCAACGCGCTCCACAGTCGCGGCTCCACGTCGACTGAGGGATAGGGCAGCCGGTTGATTCCCGTCGACAGGTCGATCCAGTCGTTCGGCTGGCCGCCAAACGTCCGCTGGGCGACGTCGAGATTTCCACCATGCTCACGCATTTGTGGCTCCTTCACGCGAAGGCCAGGAGCGCAAGCACCCCAGCCAACAGCATCATGGCGCGACGATAGAGTTTCAATCCGCGGCGAATATCCGTGGCGGCAGGATCGCGCGCGCCCTCGTTCAGCCAAGGCTCATTCGCCGTGCTGCCGTGGTAGATGCGCGGACCGCTCAGCCGCACGCCGATCGCGCCGGCCATGGCGGCTTCCGGCCAGCCGGCGTTCGGCGAGCGATGGCTCCTCGCATCGCGCAGCATGCACGACCATGCCTGCGAAGGCTTGGGCGCAAGCAGCACGAAAAGCAGACCGGTGAGGCGCGCCGGGATCAGATTGGCGAGATCATCGATGCGCGCGGCGGCCCAGCCGAAAGCCTCGTGCCGCTCGGTGCGATGGCCGATCATGGAGTCCAGTGTATTGATTGCCTTGTAGCCGGCGATGCCGGGCAGCCCGAACAACGCGCCCCAGAACACCGGTGCCACGATGCCGTCGGAGGAATTCTCGGCAAGGCTCTCGATCGTCGCGCGCGCAATGCCGGCGTCATCGAGCGTGGCGGGATCGCGTCCGACGATGAGTGAAACCGCAGCGCGCGCGCCGGCGAGATCGCCGGACGCCAGCGGATTAGCGACCGCGGCGACATGGTCATGGAGCGAGCGCAACGCAACCAGCGGCCAGGCCAGAATTCCGACCAGGACGATGCGGGTCCAGCCTGCGGGGAGTGCGATTTGAATGGTCCAGGCGAGCGCCGCTGCCAGCGCTATCACCAGGATCGCAGCCGCAATGCCGGCCGCGCGACGCAGCGCAGGCGGGGCAGACGTCCGGTTCCACGCGGTATCGACGGCATTGATCAGCCGGCCGAGCCAGGTCACGGGATGACCGATGCGCGCGAACAGCCACACCGGCCAGCCGATCAGGGCGTCCACCGCCATTGCCACCGCCATCGCTCCCGCAAAACTCACGCACACTCTCCCGCCTCGATCTCCCCTGATGCGCAAGACATTGAGCGAGCGCAAGCCCTGCGCGACCGAATTCGGCTTTGTCTTTCACCGCGTTTGGTGGTTACTGCTGGCGACAGGAGATCATGATGGCCGTCATTTTGATAACGGGCGGGGCCCGATCGGGAAAGAGCCGGCGCGCCGAAGTCCGCGCGCGCTCTTTTCCCGCGCAGCCCGTCTATATCGCGACGGCGGAAGCGCTCGATGCGGAAATGGACGAGCGCATCGCGCGGCACCGGGCGCGGCGCGGCCGCGACTGGATCGAGCGGGAGGTGCCGCTCGATCTTGTCGAGATGCTCACTGAAACTGACGGTGGCGGCGCACGGCTCGTCGATTGCCTTACGCTCTGGCTGTCAAATCTTCTCCATGCGGAGCGCGACTGGTCGCAGGAGGTTACGCGTCTTGCCGATGTGTTGCCGCGCCAGCATAGCCCGGTCGTCCTGGTCACCAACGAGGTCGGCCTTGGCATCGTGCCCGACAATGCGTTGGCACGTCTCTTTCGCGACGCCGCCGGTCTCATGAATCAGACGATTGCCGGCGTCGCCGACGAAGTTGAATTCGTCGTGGCGGGCTTGCCGATGAAGCTCAAATGAAGATGGGACGACGACGCTGATGATCTCCTTCGACGATACGTTTCGCCGGCAACTGCACGAATTATTCGTGTGGCGCCGCGACGTGCGGCGCTTTCGAAGGGATCCGCTGCCGGACGGCACGCTGGAGCGATTGATCGACACGGCCTGCCTGTCGCCGTCGGTCGGACTGAGCCAGCCATGGAGGTTCGTCATCGTCGAGGACAAAGCGAGGCGCCTTGCTGTCATTGAGGACTTCAGGGCCTGCAATGCCGATGCCTTGCAGTCCTATTCGGGTGAGCGCGCGGCGCTGTACGCGGCCCTGAAACTTTCCGGCCTGGAGGATGCACCCGGCCATCTGGCTGTGTTCGCGGAAAAGACGAGCACCATCGGCTCCGGCCTCGGGCGTGCGACGATGCCCGAAACGACAGAATATTCCGTGGTGGCTGCCATCTGCTCGATGTGGCTTGCCGCGCGCGCCGAAGGCATTGGGCTCGGCTGGGTGTCGATCCTCAATCCGATTCGCATCCACGACATTCTTGATGTGCCGGAGGCCTGGAAGTTCATCGGCTATCTCTGCATCGGGTATCCTGAAACAGAGTGTGACAGGCCGGAGCTTGAGCAGGCCAAGTGGGAGTCGCGGCGAAATTCGAGCGAGTTCACGGTCCGGCGCTGAACAACATGCGCGCGCCACTACGCGAGCACTCTGGTTTGTCGCGTCGGCGGGCGCGTTATTGACAGTTATTTCCAAATGAAACTATCTTGATCGCGACGGTTCTCCTTCGGGAGATCAAAAGGGAATGCGGTGCGGGCGCGAGCTCAAGGCCGCAGCTGTCCCCGCAACTGTAAACGGCGAGCCTTTCGTCAATTTGCCACTGGGCCAAGCGGCCCGGGAAGGCGTCGACAGGCGATAACCCGTGAGCCAGGAGACCTGCCGTCAGTCGTGGTCACACGCGAGCACATCGGGCGGGGGCGTCCTGGTGGGGGTCGGCGCATTGCCTTGCGGCATGCGGTGTCCGCGTTCGCGGTGACGTGCCACGTTAACCGCGAGTCCTTTCATGTCCTCGTCTTTCCCCATAGCGCTCGGATGGCGCCTTGGCCTCGTTTGTTCAGTATCACCGCTGTTGCTGCCGGTTGAAGCCTGGGGGCAGACCGCTCCGTCAACCAGGTTGGATCCCATCCAGGTCTCGCCTCCCGACACGATCAAACCGAAACGTGCCGCGCGAAGCAGCAGGACCGCATCTGCGCGGTCTCGGCCGAGCCCGGCAGCAAACGCGGGAGCGCACGGTACGCCCCAGCCCGCTGTGTCGTCCGCTTCGGCTTCGCCGACCCTCAACGCCACCCAGTCGGAAGGAACGGGCAGCCGCCTCAATCTGACGCCTTTGCAGACACCGGCGAGCGTCGAGACCATCTCGTCCGAAACTATTGCCGAGCGCGGCCAGCATAATGTGCTCGATGCCGTCACGCAGAATGCGGCGGGCTTCACCGCAACGCCCGCGCCGGGCAATGGCGGCCTGTCGTTCAGTACGCGCGGCTTCGCCGGCAGCAATTCGGTGATGACGCTGTATGACGGCACGCGCTTTTATATCGGCTCCGGAACCCTGACGTTTCCATACGACACCTGGTCGACGCAGCGCATCGAGGTGCTGCGCGGACCGGCCTCGGTGCTGTACGGCGAAGGCGCGATCGGCGGGGTCATCAATGTGATCCCGAAGAAGCCGCTCAACACGCCCTATAACGAGGCCGAAGTCTCGCTGGACAGCAACATGACGCGCCGGCTCTCGGTGGACAGCACCGGTCCGATCAATCCCAATGTGTCCTACCGCATCAATGCCACCGGCAACATGTCGGACGGCTGGGTCGATCGCGACAAGACATCGAACGTGGCGGTCTCCGCCGCGGTGCGGGTGCAGGCATCAGAGAATCTCGCCTTCACACTCTCCGAGGACTATGGCGACCGTAGCCCGTCGCGTTATTTCGGTACGCCGGTGATCAACGGCGGAATCGTCGACGCTCTGCGCTTCAAGAGCTACAACGCATCGGACAGCACGATCCGCTATCAGGACGGCTGGACCCAGTTCAAGACCGAGTGGGATGCCGCCGACGGCATCAAGGTCAACAACACGCTCTACTACCTGACCAGCGAGCGGCACTGGCGCGACATCGAAAACTACACCTGGAATCCGGCGACCCAGCTGATCAATCGCTCCAGCTACATCGAAATCTTCCACGACCAGAAGCAGCTCGGCAACCGGATGGATACGACCTTCAGCGGTCACATCTTTGGCCTTGCGAACCAGTTCGTCACGGGCTTCGACGTCAACCACATCGATTTCACCCACACCAACAACTCACCTTACAACGGTGCATCGTCGGTCAACCCTTACGTTTTTGACCCAGGATCGTTCTTTGCAACCACGTCTCCGACCTCGCCCGGCTTCAATGCAATCGTCAATCAATACGCGCTGTTTGCCGAGGACCGGCTGTCGCTGACCGATCAACTGTCGCTCGTCACCGGCGTCAGGTACGACCGGCCCGAGGTCGATCGCACCGATTACAGGGTGCCGTCGAACAGTTTCGACGTCGCGCTGTCGGGCACCAGCTGGCGCGCCGGCCTCGTCTATGAGCCGATCAAGAATCTCGCGTTCTACGGCCAATATGCCGTTGGCGTCGATCCGGTCACCAATCTCATTTCGCTGTCGACCACGCAGAAGACCTTCCAGCTCGCCACCGGCAAGCAGACCGAGATCGGGGTCAAGCAATCGTTCTGGAACGGTCGCGGCGAGTGGACGCTGGCGGCCTATGAGATCGTCAAGACCGGCCTGACCATTCCTGATCCCAGCAATCCCACAGGCGGCCTGGCACTGCAGATCGGTCAGCAATCATCCCGCGGAGTCGAGGGATCGGTCGGGCTCGCGCTGAACGACGGCTGGCGCATCGACGCCAATCTTGCGGTGCTGCGCGCCAGGTACGACAACAACAGCCAAGTGGTCGGCGGGAAGATCGTCAGCTATGACGGCAACGTCCCCGTCAACGTTCCGCAGCAGGTCTCCAACATCTGGCTGACCTGGGGCTTCGCGCCCAATTGGTCGGCCTATGGCGGCGTGCAGATAGTCGGCCAGATGTATTCCGATCTTGCCAACACCCAGGTGCGGCCGGGCTACAACCTGGTCAATGGCGGTGTCAGTTGGAAGCCGGATGACCGCACCACGGTCGCGCTCCGGGTCTACAATCTGTTCGACAAGGTTTACGCGGTGACCTCGAACGGCACCGGGCAGTGGCTCCTGGGCATGCCGCGCACCGCGGAACTGTCCCTCAACGTGAAGTTCTGATCATGCGCAGCGCGCTGATCCGGCGAGGACGGCGATGGCTCTACATCGCCCATCGCTGGATCGGCATTGCGACATGCCTGCTGTTTGCGATGTGGTTCATGTCCGGCCTCGTCATGATGTACGTGGCCTTTCCGCGGCTGACCGACGCGGAGCGCCTTGCCGCGCTCCCCTTCATTTCCTGGAACAAGGTGCAGATCACGCCGGATCGCGCGATGGCGGTCGCCGGCGTGGAGCATTATCCGCGCGACCTGCGCCTCTCGATGATGAATGATGTCCCTGTCTATCGGGTGACTCCGTGGAAGGGCAGGGCCGTTACCATTTCCGCAGTCGACGGCAGCATCATTGACGGCATCACGCCGGAGCAGGCCCTGGCGATCGCCGCCCATCACCCTGATGCGGTGCAGCCGCATCTGCTCGAGATCGTGACGCGCGATCAATGGTCTGTCACGGCGCGCTTCGATCCCTTGCGGCCGCTCTATTTGATCGCGCTCGGCGATCGTGGCGGCACGGAGCTCTACGTCTCATCCCGTAGCGGCGAGATCGCGCTCGATACGACGCGGCAAGAGCGGATCTGGAACTGGCTCGGTTCGATCCCACACTGGATCTATCCGACCGTGCTGCGCAAGGACGGTCCGCTGTGGCGGCAGGTCGTGCTGTGGATCTCAGGCATCTGCCTCGTGGTTGCGGTCACAGGCTTCTGGATCGGCGTTCTCCGGCTGCGGCTGTCGCGCCGTTATGCGCACGGCGCCGTATCGCCCTATCGCGGCTGGATGGCCTGGCATCACATCGCCGGCCTGATCGGCGGCATCTTCGTGTTCACCTGGATGTTCAGCGGCTGGCTGTCGCTCAACCCAGGCGACGCGTTCTCGGGTCGCGGTATGACGAGGGATATCGCGGTTCGGTATAGCGGTCACGACGCGCCTGACATCGTTGCCGCGTTCCAATCGACGCCGCCAACGCCGGCAGCCGAGGCGCGCTTCGTCTGGATCGGCGGACGCCAATTGATGGTGCTGGACGACAATAGCGGCCGCCGAAGTCTGGTCGACCCAGCGACGGGTGCGCCGATTAGTCTGTCACACGAAGAGATCATCGACGCCGCGCGCCACGCCGTCCCCGACGCAGCGATGATGTTCTCCCGGCAGATCGACGAGCCCGATGCTTACTGGTACACGCTGCATCACGAGCGCGAGTTTCCGGTGCTGCGGGTCGGCTTCGACGATCCGGTCCACACCTGGCTGCACATTTCTCCCATCACCGCCGAGGTCCTCGATCGCAGTGACGACGGACGCCGCACCTATCGCTGGCTCTTCAACGCGCTGCACAGTTTCGATTTCCCGCTGCTGCTGCGTTATGTCCCGTCGCGCGACATCGTGGTCTGGCTGCTGTCGCTGGTCGGCACGATCATATCGATCAGCGGCGTCGTGATCGGCTGGNGCTGCGACGCCGTTCGGCGCGCGCCGCCGATACGAACCGCTTGCGTCGATCCGAAAGTCAACGCGCCGGTGAAAGTCTCGCAGCAGGAAGATGATCGCCTCAGCGAGATGCGCTCATCCCCTCGGGTCGATCGGCGTCAGGCGTGGCGCGCGTGCCTCGATCACCTCGGCTGCTGCGAGACAGATATCCTCGCGGAAGCGGCCCGCGATCACCTGCACGCCCACCGGACCGTCACCGGCAGTCCCGGTCGGCACCACGACCGAGGGGAAACCCAGCGCCGGGACTGCGAGCAGCGGCCGCTGGGCGTCGATCAACGCCCGCACCACCGCGGCGTCTTCCTGGTCCTGTCCGAAGCGGAACGGCAGTTGCGCCGATACCGGCAGGATGATGATCGGATAGCGTTCCTGAAACAGCTGCCAGGCCCGCAGGATGGCGAGCCGCTGTTCGAAGCAGGCCAGCACCTGGTCGCCGTCGAGCTCCGGGGCATAGGCCAGGTGGCAATCCAGATTGTAGCGGCTCCTGTCGTCGCCGTAGCGACGGATCAGGGGCGCGAGCGAGCGCCGTTCCTCGTTGATGACGAGCCGATGCCAGATATNGCCGTGGCGGGGCAATCTCTTCCACGGCAAAGCCGGCATCTGCGAGCCAGCGCCCCGCCTGCTTCACAGCGGCGCTGACTTCGGCCGCTTCGTCGCCGAACGGCGATGGCGCGATCGCAACCCCGATCGGGCGGCTCAAGGCCGGCCCCTCGAGCGGCGCCGGGATCCAGCCGCCGTCCCGTGCGTCCGGCTGCGCCATCGCCGCCAGTGCGATCCGCAGGTCGGCGACGGAGCGCGCGAGCGGGCCCTGCACCGACATCATCTGCGCCGTGATCGGGCGATCGGCCGTGGCTGATGGATTGAAACTCGGAATCCGGCCCGGTGTCGGGCGCAGGCCTGCGACGCCGCAGGCATAGGCGGGATAGCGGATCGAGCCGCCGAAATCGTTGCCGTGGGCGATCGCACCCATGCCGGATGCGACGGAAGAGGCGGCGCCGCCGCTCGATCCGCCCGGCGTGAGCCGCTTGCTCCAGGGATTGTAGGTCGCGCCATGCAGGTCGTTGTCGGTGAACCACCGATGGGAGAACGCCGGTGTGTTGGTTCGCCCGACGATGACGGCGCCTGCCTTGCGCAAGTTCGCGACAACCGGACTGTCGTCGCTGGCGATGACGTTGCGGAATTCGACCACACCGTTGGTGGTGGCGCAGCCGCGCTGGTCGACGTTGACCTTCACCGTGACCGGGACGCCATGCAGCGGACCGAGCACAGCGCCGGCCTTGCGCGCAGCATCGGCGGTATCCGCAGCCGAAAGAGCTTCATCGGCGAGCACCTGGACGATCGCGTTCAGGGCCGGGTTGACGGTTGCGATGCGATCGAGGCTTGCCTGCACCGCCTCGCGGCTCGAAATCACGCCGCTCGCAATGGCACGGGCGAGATCCGCGGCTCTCCAACCCCACAATTCATTTCGCATGTCGTCACTCTTCCGTCGTCGTATTCATAGCTTCGCTGTTCTGGCGTGCTTCGCGACCTTGCGTTTTGCGGGCGGGGTTTGTTTCTCTTCGGCTTCAAGTCGCGGCGGCCGTATTCCAAGGCGGTGCTTGGCGTATTCTTCTCCGTCGATCGGACCGACGTGAGGAGGATCTCTATCAAGGTAAGGGCGTCCGATGCCGAACTCGCTGCCGTGTGCGTCAAGCCATTTCCAGAGAACGTGGGTCGAAGCGAGCCGCTCCGCTCGGGTTGCGCCCTCGATGCTGACGATGTCGGCCGCAAGCCCGTGACCATAGCCTCCGCGTAGGCTGCCACCGTGATAGGAGCGGTTGTTGGCAGCTTTCAGCCCGCTTGCAATCGATTGGCGATAGTCATCGCGGAAGCCGCTGGTGATGCCGGGCGACAGGCCCGCTTTCTCGGCCGCATGAAGCATGTAGAACAGCTTCAATTTGAAGTCAGCGTCCATGCCGCCGATGACATAGGTCTCGGTCGTCATGCCGGCCTTGTCGGCAGCTTTCGCATCCTTCCACGCAAAATCTTCGTCGATCCGCGTCGTGATCGTCTTTGTCTTCGTGACCAGCTTGCCCTTTCGCTTGATCGTGACCTGTTGGGTCGTTTCGCTGCTTATGGTGTCTTCCTTGGGAGCTCGCTGGTAGAGCGTCCACAGATATCGATCGACGCAAATCTCCAGCACCAGGCACTCATCAACGACCTCGACCGCGGCCTCATCGACTGCGGCCGCATCCGAGGTCTGACTGTCGCTAATGTTCGCCGGCGCAGGAATTGACGATGGCACAGCCTCCGGCTCAGGCATCGATGCAGCCGGCGGGGCTGTTTCAGTCTCGGGCGTCGCCAACGCCTGAACCGATGCCGCGGGCTGGCTTGCGGTCGTCTGGTCAGCGATCGGCGAATCGGCACTGGCGTGCGTCGTTGAGTCTGCGTGGACGGTAAACTCGGCCTGGGTCGGCGACGGCGGCGAGTCGTGTGTTGCGGGCGTTAGCCTGAGGTTGTCGGGAATGCCTGTCAGGCCAGACGATGCGGCCATCAGCACGACCAGGACCGGCATTGTGACGTCGCGGCACAGGTCTGACAGGACAACCAGGCGCGGATGCACGATCGCCGCCTCCAATGAACCCCCGTCAAAACGTTAGCCGGATACGCGACCG
Organism: Bradyrhizobium macuxiense; assembly: GCF_001542415.1. Taxonomy (GTDB): domain Bacteria; phylum Pseudomonadota; class Alphaproteobacteria; order Rhizobiales; family Xanthobacteraceae; genus Bradyrhizobium; species Bradyrhizobium macuxiense. Next base: position 10,702 of record NZ_LNCU01000077.1, on the reverse strand, counting down.
CCGCGCAATAGCCGGCGAAGGCGCGGTCATCGGGAGGCAGGAATGTGAGGGAGGGATGGCGCGTGAGGCGCCGTATGCCGCGATCCAGGCCTACGGATCGAGCTCAGTATCCCAGTAGAGATAGTCGAGCCAGCTTTCGTGCAGATAGTTCGGCGGGAACAGCCTGCCGTTGCGGTGGAGCTGGTGCACCGTCGGCGCGTAGGGCGTCTGCTTCGGGAACATCTTGGCCTGCTGCGGTGTCAGGTTGCCCTTGCGCAGATTGCAGGGTGAGCAGGCGGCGACGACGTTCTCCCAGGTGGTCTGGCCACCCTTGCTGCGCGGAATGATGTGATCGAAGGTCAGGTCGTCGCCCGAGAGGCAGTATTGGCAGGCGAAGCGATCGCGAAGGAAGACGTTGAACCGGGTGAAGGCGGGGTGGGTGGTCGGCTTGACGAAGGATTTGAGGGATACGACGCTCGGCAGCTGGATTTCGAAGGAAGGACTTCGTACCGCCCTATCGTAGTATTCGACGATGTTGACACGATCGAGGAACACCGCCTTGATCGCGTCCTGCCAGGACCAGAGCGACAGCGGGTAGTAACTCAGCGGCCGGAAGTCCGCATTCAGCACCAGGACCGGCCATCCGCCTTGCGAGACATGTGCGTTCAAATAACGCTCCTGACTCCCATTAGCTGCGAAGCAGCATGCACTCACATACTACAGGCAGCGTGACGGGATTGTGAAGAGCAATGAGCGGCTTATCCGCCCTGCGCTCGCCATGTTCCTGCCCCGATTGCATACGGCCCGTCAGGCCCGCTAAAGGGAGCAGGAGGCCCTTTGTCGGTCACTGACGGACCCTGCCGATGACGACCCTGACGTCCAGCTATTTCGAGGCCCCTCGCCGGCTCCGCGCATTCGTGCGCGCGCACGAAACGAGCCTCGTGGTGCTGGCCGTGCTGATCGGAGCGATCGGCGGGCTCGTGGTGGCGACCATGAGCGGGATGGTCACGGTGCTGCATGCCGTGCTGTTCAATTTGCCGTGGGGTGCGCGGCTGTCGAGCCAGTCGAGCATCGATCCGTTGCGTGCAATCGTGGTTCCAGGGCTTGGCGGGCTGTTGCTGGGAATCGCGTTTCTCCTGCTGCTGCGGGTCCGGCCGGCCCGCGAAATCGACCCGATCGAGGCCAATGCGCTTTATGGCGGGCGGATGTCGTTCCGCGGCAGCGTGATCGTGGCCCTGCAGACGATCTGGTCGAGCGGCGTCGGCGCCTCGGTTGGGCTCGAGGCCGGCTACACCCAGCTGGCGAGCGGCCTGGCCGCCTCGCTCGGACGCGGCTTTCACCTTCGCCGCAACGACCAGCGAATCATGGTCGGATGCGG
>NZ_LNCU01000077.1:0-9261 GCF_001542415.1 Bradyrhizobium macuxiense | reverse complement strand
CCGGCGAGCCTCACCCCGGTCGGCGTCGCGGCGGTCACCGGCTATTTCGTCGCCCACGCCTTCTCACCCCTGACGCTCGGCGTCGGGGTCGGCACCGTCGGCGACGTGCTCGGGCGCGACCTTGCGATCGCCACGCTGCTCGGCGTGATCGCAGCCCTGACCGGCATCGCGATCATGCGCGGGGTGACGCTGTGCGAGACGATCCTGACGAAGATCCGGCTCTGGCCGCCGCTGCGGCCGGCGCTCGGAGGGATTGCGGTCGGCGCGATGGCGCTGGTGACGCCGCAGGTGATGTCGTCGGGTCACGGCGCGCTGCATGTCGCAGGTATCGTGGCGATGCCGCTCGCCGTCATCGCCGGCATCTTCGGACTGAAGGCGATGGCTTCCATCGTCTCGCTCGGCAGCGGCTTCCGCGGCGGGTTGTTCTTCGCCACGCTGTTCATGGGCGCGCTCGGCGGCCGGCTGTTCGCCGCCGGCGTCGACGTGGTGTGGCCGGGCCAGAACCTCGATCCAAACGCCTATGCGGTGATCGGCATGAGCGCGCTGTCGGCCTCGGTGATCGGCGGCCCGCTGACGATGTCGTTCATCGCGCTGGAATCGACCGGCAATCTCTGGCTCACCACCGCGGTGCTGGTCGCGGTCATCATCTCGACCATGATCACGCGCGAATTGTTCGGCTATTCGTTCGCGACCTGGCGGCTGCATCTGCGCGGCGAGACCATCCGCAGCGCCGCCGATATCGGCTGGATCCGCGATCTCACCGTCGGCAAGATGATGCGGCAGGACATGACGACGGTGGATGCCGCAATCCCGATCAAGGTTTTCCGCGAGAAATTCCCACCGGGCTCGAAGACGCAGGTCGTCGCGGTCGACGGCCAGGGCTGTTATGCGGGACTGGCCGTGGTCGCGGACGCCCATGCGCCCGATATCGCTGCGGACAAGCGGCTGGCGTCCATCCTGCGTTACGCGGACGTGGTGCTGCATCCGGTGATGAACATCCAGGAGGCAATCGCGGTGTTCGACGCTGCCGAGGCCGAGTCGCTCGCGGTGATCGAGGGCGACGGCGACCGGCGGCCGATCGGCCTGCTCACCGAGGCGCACGCGATGCGGCGCTACGCGGAAGAATCCGAGCAGCGGCGGCGCGAGGTGATCGGGGAGATTTGATGTCGTCGGCGCGATCGGTGTGCGCGCTCGCCGCTAGTTCGTCATTGCGAGCGAAGCGAAGCAATCCATTGCGCGGCATACGCGGAAGCATGGATTGCTTCGTCGCTTCAGCGCAAATTGCTTCGCAATTTTGTCGCGAGCTCCTCGCAATGACGGGCGGCAAAGATTCACAAGCTCTCAGGGTGACGGGACTGGGATGCTTCGGTGTGTGAAGACTATGCCCGAACCCTCTCTAATTTCTGCAAGCAGCGCGTCACGCGCACCACGGCCGGCATCTCGACATCAGGAAAACTGGTCTTCCAGTCGGTGACGCCGACTTCGCCGACATAAATGTCGCCGCGCGAATCGAGCGCGATGCCGTGCGGCGCCAGGAATTTTCCGGTCTCGACGCCAGGGCCGTGCTCGCCGCCGAGACGCGCGATGCGGTTGCCCTTGGCGTCGACGATCGACAGCCGCGGGCCGAGATTGGGCACCTTGCGGTTGACCGGCATGCCGGGGCCGAGCTCGCCGATGATGAAGTTCGGCTGCTTGCCGCCGCCGCAACAGCACAGCGCGCAGGGCCGGTGCAGATTATTCCACTGCGTCTCGTATCTGCCGTTGCCGTCGAACACCTGCACTCGGTGGTTCTCGCGATCGGCGACATAGACGAAGCCGTCGGCGTCGGTTGCAATGTTGTGCACGATGTTGAACTGGCCGGGATCGGTGCCGGGCTCGCCCCAGGTTTTGATCAGCCTGCCGTCCGGCGTGTATTTGTGGACGCAGGCATTGCCGTAGCCGTCGGACACATAGATCTCGCCCGTCGGCGAGAGTGCCGTGTGGGTGCAGCGGTGGAACGGCTCGCCGCTCATGAACGGCGCCGGCTTGTTCGGGATGCCGATGGTCAGCAGCACCTTGCCGTCGGTGGAGCATTTGCGCACGGTGTGGTCGCCGTCATCGGTGCAATAGAGATTGTCGTCGGTGTCGATGTGCAGGCCGTGGGCCCGGGAGAACAGGCCTTCGCCCCAGCTTCTGATGAAATTGCCCTCGCGGTCGAGCACCACCATCGGATGGGTGCCGCGATTGAAGACATAGATGCGGTCCTTGCTGTCGACCGCGACCGACGCGACGTCGGTGAGGCTCCAGCCGTCGGGCAGTTTCGCGAAGTTCTCCACCACGCGGTAGCGATGTTCACCGGTGCCGAGGATGGCTGGCATGTTGTCTCTCCTCTGGGATGTCGTTCCGGGGCGATGCGCAGCATCGGACCTCAGATGCGCAATTGCGCATCGGGGAATCTAGAGATTCCGGGTTCGTCCTTCGGACGCCCGGAATGACGGCGTTGCTATTTGAGAGCTGCCACCGGCCCGACGTCGCGCGGCAAGAGGCCGGCCTCGATCGCCTTGATCTGCAGCGCGAGGTATCGCGAGTTGATGCGGCATTGCGCGAGGCTGCCGGCGATGAACCACAGGCCGGGCTGCGGCGTGCGGGTGTACATGTTGCGCAGCTCCTGGCCGTCGCCGAAGCCCCAGATCGGACCGACCTTCGCGGCCATCGCATCGCCGAATAATCTTCGCACAAGCTCTTCCTGCGGCCGGTAGCCGGTCGCGAGCACGATAAGGTCGGCGGCGACCGTCTCGCCGCTCCTCAGCCGCGCCCCTTCGCGCACGAAAGTCTCGATGTCGGAAAATTGCTTCAGCTTGATCGCGCCGCTTGCGACGAGATCGGAGCAGCCGACGTTGAAGTAGTAGCCGCCGCCGCGGGTGAGGTACTTGAACTGCCAGCCGGTGCCGCCGTCGCCGAAGTCGAGCTTGAAGCCGACGCGTGCAAGGCCGTCGAGCAACGGCTTGTCGAGTTCCTTCGATTGCTCGGTCATCAGCACGTGGCTGCGCTTGGCGAGCGCGAGCGGCATCGAGGTCGCGATCAAATCGTTGTCCTCGAGCGTGCCTTCGTTGTAGGCGGCATAGGCGAGCTGCGCCGACGGCTCGATATTGGTGATCAGGGTCGAAGAGCGCTGCACCAGCGTGACCTCGGCGCCGGAGGAGTGCAGGTCCTGTGCGATGTCGTGGCCGCTATTGCCGGTGCCGATCACCAGCGCGCGCTTGCCGGCCCAGTCCTCGCCGTCCTCGTAATGGCTGGAATGCATCACCTTGCCGGCGAAGTTCTGCAGTTGGGGAATATCGGGCAGGCTCGGAATGCCGCTGACGCCGGTCGCCATCACGACATGGCGCGGCTGCATCCTGCGCGTCGTGCCGTCGGTGCGGCGCAGTTCGACATTCCAACGTCCGCTCGCCTCGTCATAGCTGCCGCCCGCGAATTCCGTGCCGGTCCAGAAGTTCAGCTCCATGGCGTCGACGTAAGCTTCGAACCAGTTGGCGAGCTTGTCCTTCGGGATATAGACCGGCCAGTTCGGCGGGAACGGCATGTAGGGCAGATGATTGACCTGCACCTGGTTGTGCAGGGTCAGCGCGTGATAGCGCTTGCGCCAATTGTCGCCGACGCGCGCCTCGCGGTCGACGATCAGCGCGTCCACGCCGAGCTGCTTGAGCCGCGCCGCGATTGCGAGCCCCGCCTGTCCGCCGCCGACCACGAGCACATCGGGGTCCCGGTCGGCATAGTCGGCGGACGCCTTGCGCAGGTCGAGCCAGTTCGGCCCGCGGAAGTCGCGCGAATAGGCTTTGCCGCGCGGCCGTGTATGGCCCTGCTGCTCCTCAAAGCCCTTGAGTTCCTCGAGTGCGGTGAGCAGCGTCCAGGCCTTCAGCCGGTTGTCGTCGGCGGCATCGGGGATCAGCCGCACGATGCCGTGGCCGCGGCCGATCGCTGTCTCGAACTTGAAGATCGCCTCGATGGCTTGCGTGCCCGCGCGCATCACCCGCCGAGGCGCCGCGCGATCGGCATCGATGCGGAAGCAGTTGGGTCTGCTGCGGCGCGCATGCGCGGGCAGTTCCTCGATGATGGCAAAGCCGCGATTGACGGTCTGGATGTTCCAGCTCAGCGCCAGCACGTCGCGCCAGTGGCTGTCCGGATGGAACAGCGGTTTGAGCAGCACATCGTCGGGGCTTGCCAGTGCGTCCTCGAACTGCACAAGCCAATTGTCGGCGGCAACCGAAATGTCGTCCGTCTTGTCGAGCATCAGGCGTCTCTCGTCATCGGCCGTCTGGGCGGCGTTCACATGGCCCAAGCCTATACCCATTCCGCAGGCGTGCGGAACGGGCGTGACGGGATGCCGCCTATTCGGCCAGCGACAGGATCAAGCCTTGCTGCGGCGGAACGCGGCCCTGCAGGGTATCGAGATAAGCTTCGCGCACCGCGGAGGGTCCGCGCCGCTCGATCACCTCGAGCCACTCCGGCAGCAGCGGCGCCAGTTCCGCCCATGCCGCGCCGAACCGCTGATCGACGCCACCCGGTCCCCATTCCTTGGCGCGCTTGCGGATCTGGTCGGGCGCGAAGAACCAGACTGGCTTGGCGCCGGGCAAAGTCGGCTCGTCTGGTTCGCTCGCGCGATGGGTCAGTCCGACCCGGCCGGAATAGACCATCTGCGCGCCGAAGTGCTGGTGCAGGGTCTCGCGCAGCGCGCTGTTGCCCGCCATGTCGACATAGGCGACGGGCTGAGCTGACGGCATCGCGGCGACGCGGTCATAGGTGATGACCTCGTCGTAGCAGCCGAGCGATTTGACGAAATCGACATTGCCCTTGGACGTCAGCCCGATCACCCTGATACCCGGCCGCTTGTGCAGGAGATGCGCGAGACCGAACGCGGTCTTGCTGGAGGCCGACGACAGGATGACACTGCGGGCGCCGTAGAAATCATTCTCGGCCAGGAAGTCATCGACCAGGAACGACAGCATGAACAAGGGCAGCAGCAGTGCGCGGTAATCGCCCTGCCGTCCTGCATAGGTTGGATCGCCGGAGACGCGGGCATAGGCGTTGTAGACCGGCGACACGCCTTGCCGGTGCGCGGCCGCATCGCGCAGGCCGCGCTTAGTCACGTCGCTGGCCTCGATGACCAGATGCGTTGCCATCGGAAAATAGCCGAACAGCGTCTCGCCGACCGCGACGTTCGGATGTTTCGAGGCGATCACCTCGCCGAAGCCCCAGACCGGGATGTTGCCGTAGCCATCCGGCGCCGGGAACAATTGCCAATACTTCAATTCCTCGCCGATCACGGCGTAGGTGATGTTGTTGGCGGTGAGCGCGAAGCGCGTGACCTTGACCAGCAACGCGTCGGCCGGCAGCGCCGCCGCGTCAGGTAGTTGCGTCTCGATCACCTTGCTTTGCTGCAGATCGTTGCGGATGACGATGAAGTCGGTGGAGTTCATGAGGGCCTCCCGGCTCCGGATACGCCCGCATCATTGCGTCGAGCGATGATCCTTTTGCAACAGCAACAAAGTTTGAAACGCTGTTCGCTTCGCCGTCACCGCGCGGCGTGCAGCTGCCCGTCGCGGTGGAGATCGCGCAGCTTGCGCTTGAAGATCTTGCCGGTGGCTTCGCGAGGCAGCGCGTCCATGAACTCGATGTCCCGAGGCACCTTGAAGTTGGCGAGCTTGCCGCGCAGGAAATCCTGCACGGCGGCGACCGACAGCGCTGCACCTGCTTCCGGCTCGATGCACGCAAACAGCCGCTCGCCATATTCGACGTCGGGTACGCCGAACACCGCGCAGTCGCGCACGCCGTCCATGCCGATCAGCGCATTCTCGATCTCGGCGGGATAGACGTTGACGCCGCCCGAGATCACCATGTCGCGCTTGCGGTCGCACAGGAACAGATAGCCGTCCGCGTCGAGATAGCCGACATCGCCGACGCTCACGAGGCCGTCGCGATCGGCCTCGGCGCGTGCCTTGGCGTTGCCGTGGTAATCGAAATCCGACGTCGCCGTCTGGCGCATGAAGATCTCGCCGGGCTCGTTGACATCGCATAGCGAGCCGTCGGGGCGGAAGATCTTCACGATGCCGCCCTCGATGGCGCGTCCCACCGTGCCGGGCTTTGCGAGTGCTTCCGCGGCCGAATGCCAGACCGGGATGCCGGTCTCGGTCGAGCCGAAATATTCGTTCACCACCGGTCCCCACCAGTCGATCATCGCGCGCTTGACGTCCGCGGGGCAGGGCGCCGCGCCATGAACGATGAAGCGCAGCGACGACAGATCGTAGCGGCGGCGTGTCTCCTCCGGCAGGCGCAACAGCCGCACGAACATGGTCGGCACCATGTGCATGTGGGTGACGCGGTGACGCTCGGTCAATTGCAGCAGGTCCTCGGGGTCGAAGCGCGGCTCGAGCACGATGGTGCAGCCGTTGCGGAAGGCGAGCATGCCGTAGGAGTGCGGGGCCGAATGATACATCGGCCCGTTCATCAGGATGACTTGATCCTCGTTCGGCTTGATGCCGTAGCTGATCGCGCCGACGCGCGCGGCGGCCGCCTGCTGCTCGNNTGCGCCGCACGCCCTTCGGCAGGCCCGTGGTGCCCGATGTGTAGAACATCGGCGCCGCGCCGATGGGCGCATCGGTGAGCGGCTGTTGCGTGTCGCGCCAGCGGTCCCAGTCGGTCGCGCCCTCAGGCACCTGCGCGAGCGCCGCAGTCACGCCATAGGCGGCGGCGATTTCCGGCGGCGTCGCCACCACCAGCAGCTTGATCCCGGCTGGCAGGCCGTCCTTGATCTGCGGCAACAGATCGGCGTGGCAGACCAGCGTATCGGCGCCGCTGTCGGAGAGGATGTAGGCGACCTCCTCGGCCTTCAGATGCCAGTTGATCGGCACCACCGGGCTGCCGAGCGCGGCCGAGGCGGCCACCACCTCGAACAACGCAAAATCATTGCGCAGCATCATGCCGACCGGCTTGCCGTCGCGCACGCCGAGCGCCCGGAAACCGGTGGCCGCCCGCGCAATGCGGGCGTGAATGTCAGCGTAGCTGATCTGTCTGTCGCCGCTGATGATCATGTTCTGTGTGTCCTGGCGGTCGATACGGCCGAAGCTGACGCAGCTTTGCCGTCGAACCGGCAAGCTGCAACGGTAGATAAGCGTCCCGTTCGATATTATTATGCCGGGACGAGCCTGGATGGCGTCAGGCGCTGGCCCGCAGGAAGTCGCTGCGCGCGGCGGCGAATTCCGACTTCAGCCGCTCGACGAGCTCGGCGACCGGCGGGGCGTCGGTGATCTGACCGATGCCCTGGCCCGAGCCCCAGATGTCGCGCCAGGCCTTGGCCTTCGTGTTGCCGCCGGAGCCGAAATTCATCTTGGATTTGTCGGCGACCGGCAGATTGTCGGGATCGAGCCCCGCCGCCGCGATCGACGGCCCGAGGTAGTTGCCGTGCACGCCGGTGAACAGGTTCGAATAGACGATGTCGTGCGCGGCATGTTCGGTCAGCGCCTGCTTGTATCTGACATCGGCATTGGCCTCCGCGGTCGCGATGAAGCGGGTGCCCATATAGGCGAGGTCGGCGCCGAGGGCGAGCGCGGATGCGATGCTCCAGCCGTCGGAGATTGCGCCCGACAGCAGGATCGTGCCCTTGAACCATTGCTTGACCTCGCGCACCAGCGCGAACGGCGACAGCGTGCCGGCATGTCCGCCGGCGCCGGCGCAGACCAGGATCAGGCCGTCGACGCCCTGCTCGGCGGCCTTGCGCGCGTGCTTCACGTTGATGACGTCGTGGAACACCACGCCGCCGTAGGAATGCGCGGCCTCGGCGATCTCGGACGGCGGCCGCAAGGAGGTGATGATCACGGGCACCTTGTGCTTCACGCAGGTTTCCATGTCGCGCATCAGGCGGTCGTTGGAGGCGTGGCAGATCTGGTTGACCGCGTAGGGCGCGACCTTCTTCTCCGGATGCAGGGCCTGGTACTCGCCGAGTTCATTCTCGATCTGGGTCAGCCACTCGCCGAGTTTCTCGGCGGGGCGGGCGTTCAGCGCCGGGAACGAGCCGACGATGCCGGCCTTGCACTGCGCGATCACCAGCTCAGGCCCGGACACAATGAACAGCGGCGAGCCGACGACCGGCAGTTCGAGCTTGTTGGCGAGGGAAGCGGGCAACGGCATCTTTCGGGGTCCTCCATGCGTATGCCGGCTGGTCTGTGGCCAGACGGATCGCGTGCGTGTTGCGATGGCTGGAGCGGCAGCTCTCTTTTGCGGGCCAATATAAGGCTGGACGGCTGCCGGATGGCGTTCAATATTGAACGATCATCGCATCAGGAATGAACACGCTAATCACAGGGATCGCATGGACTGGGAGCTTTGCAAGACGTTCGTGGCTGTTGCGGAGACGCGCAGCCTCGCCGGGGCCGCACGCCGCCTGCGCATCAGCCACCCGACTGTCGGCCGCAACGTGGCGGCGCTGGAGAAGCAACTCGGCACCCGCCTGTTCGCCCGCTCCAATGACGGCCTGTCGCTGACCTCACAAGGCCGCAAGTTCCGCGAGCACGCCGAAGCGATGGCGGCAGCGGCGCTGCGCGCCGAGGCGGCGGCGTCCGCCACCGGTGAGCAGGCCCGCGGCGTCGTGAAGCTGTCGATCGGCGCGACGCTCGCTGCGCACTGGCTGATGCCGCGTCTCGGGCCGTTCCTGCGCGACCACGCCAATATCCAGCTCGAGATCATCACCCATCCGTTCCCGGCGAGCGTCCGTCGCCGCGAGGCCGATGTGGTGCTGCGTCCCGTCGATGCCGGCGAGGAGAACCTGATTGGACGCAGGATCGGGCGGCTCGGCACCGGCTTCTACGCCTCGCGCGACTATGCGGCGGGGCGCAAGCTGCCGGAGCGCCGCGACGAGTGGAGGGGCCACAGCGTGATCGGGTTTGCCGACCAGACATCGAATGCGCATCTGGCGCGCTGGAGCGATGTCATCACGCGGCAGGGCACGCTGGTGATGCGCTGCTCCTCGCAGGGCGACATGCTCGCGGCGGTACGCGCCGGGCTCGGCATCTCCGCGCTGTCCTGCCTGGTGGCCGTCGACTATCCGGAGTTGGTGCGGGTCGCGCCGCAAAAGCTCAGCAGCGTCTCCGATCTCTGGCTGCTCGCGCACCCCGATCTGGTGGATCTGCCTGCGGTGCGCGCCGTGATCGGCTTCGTCACCGATTGCGCCCGCGAAGACCGCGTCAGGCTGCGCGGGTAGCGGTACAATTTTCACTCGGAATGGTCTGA
>NZ_LNCU01000076.1 GCF_001542415.1 Bradyrhizobium macuxiense | reverse complement strand
GCCGCATAGTCGCGCGAGGCGTAGAAGCCGGTGCCGAGCCGCCCGATCCTGCGTCCGATCAGGTTCTCCTCGCCGGCATCGACGGGACGCAGCACCACATCGGCCTCGCGGCGACGGACGCTCGCCGGGAACGGATGGGCCCCCTCGGGCAGCTCGGCGCTGCTGGCGTCGGCCACCCGGAACAGGGCCGGCGTATCCTGTGGCGCAAGCGCGCGCGCTCGGGCGATCAGCGGTTCGGATATGTCCACGCCCAGCACTTGGCCCCCCGCGCCGACGCGGGCGGCCAGAGCCAGACTCGACGCGCCCGCGCCGCAGCCGACGTCCAGCACGCGCTCGCCCGCCGCGGGCGCGGCGGCTTCGATCGCGACCTGGCCGAACACCGCCAGCCTGGCGTCGAGCCGGGCCTGGTGGGCGATCCAGCGCTCCCCGCTTTGGCCATTCCAGTCGGCGACCCGATCGGCATTGTGCTGCGCCATGACATATCCTTGTTCTGGTTCGTTCTTAACTAAGCCATCCGATGCCGAAGCGCGCATCGTCTCCAGCGAGCGGCGAGGGCGAACAGGATGAAGCGATCCATTCTCCGCTGATCCTTCGGAGGAACGACCAGATCCGGATCGAAGTCCCCGTCTGCCTCGTCAGCCTTCAGAGCCCCCGCTTGCTCGATGAGCCCACACGCCAGCGCTCCAGGAGTTAAGCGTCCACTATTCTTTTCAACGTGGCCCTTTGCATTGATCGCGGCGTCAGACGATTTGAAAAGGCTGCCATCTTGTTCGCCAGGCCCGCGATCACCATGGCCTTTCCTTCCATAAGCGCCCGAACACCGCTCGCGGCGACCGGACGAGGCTTCATGGTGAGGAGGCGCAGCAAGGCCGATGGTGTTGCGCCGGCAGCCGCATCGAAGCCCGTCGCGGTGTGCCCCGGGCAGAGAGTGGTAACAACCACACCGTGCGGGCGGAGTTCGTCGTGCAGGGCCTCGCCAAGGGCGAGTACATACGCCTTGGTCGCCGCATAGGCCGCGTAGCTGGGAACGGCTTGGAAGGCCATGAGACTGGCGACGAGAAGGATATGTCCAGATCGCCGCGCGGCCATGTCACGGCCGAACAGGTAGGTCAGCTCTGTGAGCGTCGTGATGTTGAGCTGGATCATGTCTGTCGTGCGCTCGATCGGCATGTCCAACAAAGCGCCGTGCAAGCCGTATCCGGCATTGTTCAGCAAGATGTCGATCGTCACCGACCTCGCATCGAGACTGCTTTTCAAGTGGCTGGCCGCGCCTGGCGCTGCAAGATCGATCGCCTCGACCAGCACATCCACCCCGTATTTGCGGCGGAGATCGGAGGCAAGCTTTTCCATCGGCTCCTGCCCTCGGGCGGCCAATACGAGATTGACTTTCTGCGCAGCCAGGAGATCTGCGAATTCAAGGCCGAGGCCACTCGACGCCCCGGTGATCAGAGCCCATTTTCCGGCGAAGCTGTTCATTGGTTCTTTCGACATCGTTTTCTCTTCCTCAACTCCAATTTGATGGCCCGCGGCAATCGGAGAAGGGAATCTGCGCTCTCAAACCAGCATCGACTGCTGGGCGAAGATACCCGCCATCGCGCCCTGCGATGATGCCTGGGTAACCGAGGGCAAGAAGGGCGTGGTGAGGTCGCCGGCGGCGTAGATGCCGGGCATGCTGGTTTGGCGGCGCTCGTCGACCTTGAGGGTGATGCCAACGGGCGTATCCACCGTGGCAAGGTCCAGTGATTCATGCAGGCTTGCGGACGGCTTGTTGCACGGATGGGCGAACAGGATGTCGACTGCGACATTGCGGCCGCTATCGAGATTGACGCTGGCGATATGGCCCTTGTGATGGGCGATCTCGACCATCCGGCCATCGACGACAGGTATGTTGCGGCGCGCCAGATCGGCCTGAATATCAGGCGGAACGTCGTGACCATCGGAGAAGACAGTCAACTTGTCGGTCCAATCGAGGAACAGCCTGATCTGATTGTGCGACTGCGGGCCGGACCAGACGAGGCCCCAATGCTGGCCGGCGACTTCAAAGCCGTCGCAATAGGGGCAGGGCACGACGGACGTGCCCCAGCTTTCGGCAAAGCCCGGAACATCAGGCATCTGGTCGGCGACGCCATAGCTCAGGATCAGACGACGCGCCCCAAGGCTTTCGCCATCGGAAGTGAGGACGTTGAAATTGTCGATGGCGCCGGAGACGCTGTCGGCCCGGGCACTGACCAGCCTGATCGTGGGATAACGCGCCAGCTGCTGCCGCGCTTCGGCCAGGATGTCCAGCGGTGGCTTGTGATCGTGGCCGAGCAGGCCATGCGAGTGGCCGGCGAAGCGGTTGCGCGGCAGGCCGGTATCGAGAACGGTGACCTTGCGGCGGGCACGGCCGAGCTGCAGGGCGCCGGCGAGACCGGCAAAGCTGCCGCCGATGATGATGACGTCATCCATGGTGGTGGGCTCCGTATGGAGGACAGGTCGAAACCTACCCATTGGCTTGCACATTTCGGAAACTGCATGGTATCGTAATTCAAGAATTAGGATACTGTCAAGTACTGGAATTGTCGTGACCGAAAACAGACAGGGCCGGCGCGGCCGGCCCGCCAACGAGGCGCTTGGCCAAACGATCATCGACGCCGCGAGCGAACTCTTTGTGGAATTGGGTTTTCAAGCGACGACGTTGGACAAGGTCGCCCAGCGGGCGAAGATATCCAAGCTCAGCATCTATCGGCACTTCGAGAACAAGGAGGCGCTGTTCAGCGCGGCCATCGCGGCCGGCTGCCATCAGTTGTTTGCACCACACGCCCTTCTTGAAGGCGTCGACGGTTCGGTCGAAGATCAGCTCATGGCGGTGGGATCATCACTGCTTCGCACGCTGTTGAGATCAGACGTCCGCAGTGTCGAAGCCATGGTCATGGCCGACAAGACGGATCAAAACTCGTTAAGCAAGCTCCATTACGAAGCTGGCCCCGCCCATGTCATCGCCCAAATCGAGGCCCTGTTGCGTCAGTTGCACGCGAAGGCGCTTCTGAACGTGCCCGATCCTCTCCGGTCTGCCCGCTTGTTTGCTGCGCTTTTCAAAGGATCCGATCTCCTGATGATCGCACGCTTCGATGAGGCGAGAGCAGAGGACGACAACGAAATCGAATCCTATTGCCGGTCGGCCGTCGCCATGTTCATCGCCGCGCACGGTGGCAACGACCACGCGGGCGGATATTTGCCTGCCTCAAGGTCAAAAAACAAAATTTGAATCGTGCGTGACCGAGTCGGCCAGCAGGCCAAGGCAGGCCAGCCGATCATGAAAATTGACGAGTCGGCCGCACGGTCCGACTAACGTCCGCTCTGGGGTCAAACGGAGACCTGATACCTCCGCGGCGCCACGTCCGGCTTTCCTCGCACGGCGGACATTGCAACCCGGCTTGACGGGACCGAGTCAGACCATTCCGAGTGAAAATTGTACCGCTACCCGCGCAGCCTGACGCGGTCTTCGCGGGCGCAATCGGTGACGAAGCCGATCACGGCGCGCACCGCAGGCAGATCCACCAGATCGGGGTGCGCGAGCAGCCAGAGATCGGAGACGCTGCTGAGCTTTTGCGGCGCGACCCGCACCAACTCCGGATAGTCGACGGCCACCAGGCAGGACAGCGCGGAGATGCCGAGCCCGGCGCGTACCGCCGCGAGCATGTCGCCCTGCGAGGAGCAGCGCATCACCAGCGTGCCCTGCCGCGTGATGACATCGCTCCAGCGCGCCAGATGCGCATTCGATGTCTGGTCGGCAAACCCGATCACGCTGTGGCCCCTCCACTCGTCGCGGCGCTCCGGCAGCTTGCGCCCCGCCGCATAGTCGCGCGAGGCGTAGAAGCCGGTGCCGAGCCGCCCGATCCTGCGTCCAATCAGGTTCTCCTCGCCGGCATCGACGGGACGCAGCACCACATCGGCCTCGCGGCGACGGACGCTCGCCGGGAACGGATGGGTGATGATCTCGAGCTGGATATTGGCGTGGTCGCGCAGGAACGGCCCGAGACGCGGCATCAGCCAGTGCGCAGCGAGCGTCGCGCCGATCGACAGCTTCACGACGCCGCGGGCCTGCTCACCGGTGGCGGACGCCGCCGCCTCGGCGCGCAGCGCCGCTGCCGCCATCGCTTCGGCGTGCTCGCGGAACTTGCGGCCTTGTGAGGTCAGCGACAGGCCGTCATTGGAGCGGGCGAACAGGCGGGTGCCGAGTTGCTTCTCCAGCGCCGCCACGTTGCGGCCGACAGTCGGGTGGCTGATGCGCAGGCGGCGTGCGGCCCCGGCGAGGCTGCGCGTCTCCGCAACAGCCACGAACGTCTTGCAAAGCTCCCAGTCCATGCGATCCCTGTGATTAGCGTGTTCATTCCTGATGCGATGATCGTTCAATATTGAACGCCATCCGGCAGCCGTCCAGCCTTATATTGGCCCGCAAAAGAGAGCTGCCGCTCCAGCCATCGCAACACGCACGCGATCCGTCTGGCCACAGACCAGCCGGCATACGCATGGAGGACCCCGAAAGATGCCGTTGCCCGCTTCCCTCGCCAACAAGCTCGAACTGCCGGTCGTCGGCTCGCCGCTGTTCATTGTGTCCGGGCCTGAGCTGGTGATCGCGCAGTGCAAGGCCGGCATCGTCGGCTCGTTCCCGGCGCTGAACGCCCGCCCCGCCGAGAAACTCGGCGAGTGGCTGACCCA
>NZ_LNCU01000075.1 GCF_001542415.1 Bradyrhizobium macuxiense | reverse complement strand
ATAGCCGGCCAGATGCGCCTGGGGATGCTCGCCGGCGCGATCGCGCGAGTAATAGAACACTGCCCCCGGCGGGGCCTGCCCACCAAAAGGCTTGTCGTCGCGCACATAGACCCAAATTCGGCCGGTGTCGGTCTTGCCCTTGGCCAGGACCGGCACCGTCGTGTCATCGCCGTGCAGTCGCTCGGCGCTTAGCACATGGGCCTCGAGGCGCCGGAACAAGGGCGTGAGCGCGACTGTACAACCACCGACCTGGTCGGCGAGGGTCGACAGGCTGATCGGCACGCCTTCCTTGGCATATCGTTCGGCCTGCCGGTTCAGCGGCTGGTGCTGGCCGAACTTCTCGAACAGCACCATCGCCAACAAGCTGGGGCCGGCCCAACCGCGAGGAATGACGTGGAATGGCGCCGGGGCCTGGCTGATCTTCTCGCAATCACGGCAGCTGAACTTCTCCCGGACGTGCTGGATCACCTTCCAGGATTTCGGGATCACCTCCAGCGTTTCTGTGATGTCCTCACCGAGCTTGGACAACCTCGCTCCGCCGCAGCAGGCGCACGTCACAGGTCCCGGCACGAGCACCCGCTCGCGAGGCAGATGGTCCGGGAACGGTTGGCGCGACGGCCGCTTGCGCGTGAACGAGGCCACCTTCGTCGTCTTGGCCGCGGCCATTTCGGCAGCGAGTTCGTCCTCAGTCGCAGAAGCCTCGAGTTCCTCCAACGTCAGTTCGAGCTGATCCAGCAGCCTTGCGGTACGCTCCGAGCCAGGGCCATGACGATCACGGTTCAGCTTTTGGATCTGCAGCTTCAGGTGAGCGATCAGCGCCTGGTCGTCGGACTGCTGGGCGCGAACGCTGGCAAGTTCGGCCCGCGTGGCCAGTAACGCCCCCTGCAGCGCCTCAATGTCTTCCGGCAGATTTTCGGGACCGTCACCCATGCACCGATGGAATCACAAAAGCCGCGATTTGGCGCGGCCTTTTTGCAATCTCACGCGACTATTGCGCTGCTTACCCTGCGCTCTGCGGCCGCCAACTATGTTGGGGGTTGCGCCAGTCGATCGCCTCCAGCAAATAGCCCATCTGAGCTGCCGTCAGCGACACCACACCGTCCACCGTCGCCGGCCAGATGAAGCGGCCACGGTCCAGCCGCTTGGCGTAGAGCGACAACCCGACCCCGTCGTGCCAAAGCGCCTTGATCAGGGTGCCAGCGCGACCACGGAACACAAAGACGTCTCCGGCAAAAGGATCTCGCCCCAGGCCCTCCTGCACCAGCAACGCCAGACCCTGCATGCCTTTGCGCATGTCAGTATGACCGGTTGCGATCCAGATTCTCGCTCCTGCTGCGATCGGGATCATCGCCGCTCCAGCAGATCCAACACGCGAGACAGCGCCATCATATCAACGCCGGCGTCCACGATCACTCGATAAGCTTTGCCGGAGACAATCTCCATGCGTCCGCTCGCCGTCGCCGCTAACGCTGTCGACGGCACTGGCGGCGAGTCCGGTACCACCATCGCTGGCACAAAGCCGGGCCGAGGCACTTCATCACTACTCGCCCGTGCACCAAACGATCGACGCCAAGTCAGCAACAGCGAACGTGAGATGCCGTATCGCCGTGCCGTCGACGAGACCGCCCGCGGGCTCTGCAAACTCTCCAAAACGATCTTGAGCTTCTCATCATCGGTCCAGCGACGGCGCCGGCCAGTCTCGACAATCTCGAACCGCTCGACCTGAGCACTGCACTTATTGCTGTCCATAAGGGCTGTTACACAGCACTCGTCTTAACCTGACAAGGCGGCCGTCACCGGAGGGAGACTGTGCAACGGACAGAGGGGCGACATCAATCGCCTAGTTTCCACGCAGATGATCATTCTCCCGGGTTCCGCTCGAAGGTCTGAAGGTTGGCAATCGAGTTCACCCACGGCAATGCGGAACACTTCCAGATTTGTCGAACTGGGGTAAACGCTTTGCGCTGTTTGATTGACCCGATAGCTATCCTCACAATGGATGGATCAAGCACTGAATGCCTATAAATTGGCGAGCCGCAGTTGCCGCAGAAGTGACGCAAGACCTGCCTGCCGCTCTGCTCCGCGGTCTTCACGTAGCTTTTTGGTTCACCGGTCAGTAGCGCAAATTTTGCCGCCGAAACAGACAGGCCAGTGTTGAACGCTGAGCCAGTCAACGTTTGGCACTCGCTACAATGGCAAATTCCAAACTGTGTTGTCTCCGTCTCCGCCTCGAATGTGATCTGACCGCAATGACAGCTGCCCTCGATTTTCATGTCACCCCTCTCCACTACTGATCGCGATACGATCAAAGCATGGTGTCGAGAATGTCGCCAGTTGGTATGTCGGGGCGTGAGGTCGGCTTCGGGTCAAACGGAGACCTGATACCTCCGCGGCGCCACGTCCGGCATTCCTCGCACAGCGGACATTGCAACCCGGCTTGACGGGACCGAATCAGACCATTCCGAGTGAAAATTGTACCGCTACCCGCGCAGCCTGACGCGGTCTTCGCGGGCGCAATCGGTGACGAAGCCGATCACGGCGCGCACCGCAGGCAGATCCACCAGATCGGGGTGCGCGAGCAGCCAGAGATCGGAGACGCTGCTGAGCTTTTGCGGCGCGACCCGCACCAACTCCGGATAGTCGACGGCCACCAGGCAGGACAGCGCGGAGATGCCGAGCCCGGCGCGTACCGCCGCGAGCATGTCGCCCTGCGAGGAGCAGCGCATCACCAGCGTGCCCTGCCGCGTGATGACATCGCTCCAGCGCGCCAGATGCGCATTCGATGTCTGGTCGGCAAACCCGATCACGCTGTGGCCCCTCCACTCGTCGCGGCGCTCCGGCAGCTTGCGCCCCGCCGCATAGTCGCGCGAGGCGTAGAAGCCGGTGCCGAGCCGCCCGATCCTGCGTCCAATCAGGTTCTCCTCGCCGGCATCGACGGGACGCAGCACCACATCGGCCTCGCGGCGACGGACGCTCGCCGGGAACGGATGGGTGATGATCTCGAGCTGGATATTGGCGTGGTCGCGCAGGAACGGCCCGAGACGCGGCATCAGCCAGTGCGCAGCGAGCGTCGCGCCGATCGACAGCTTCACGACGCCGCGGGCCTGCTCACCGGTGGCGGACGCCGCCGCCTCGGCGCGCAGCGCCGCTGCCGCCATCGCTTCGGCGTGCTCGCGGAACTTGCGGCCTTGTGAGGTCAGCGACAGGCCGTCATTGGAGCGGGCGAACAGGCGGGTGCCGAGTTGCTTCTCCAGCGCCGCCACGTTGCGGCCGACAGTCGGGTGGCTGATGCGCAGGCGGCGTGCGGCCCCGGCGAGGCTGCGCGTCTCCGCAACAGCCACGAACGTCTTGCAAAGCTCCCAGTCCATGCGATCCCTGTGATTAGCGTGTTCATTCCTGATGCGATGATCGTTCAATATTGAACGCCATCCGGCAGCCGTCCAGCCTTATATTGGCCCGCAAAAGAGAGCTGCCGCTCCAGCCATCGCAACACGCACGCGATCCGTCTGGCCACAGACCAGCCGGCATACGCATGGAGGACCCCGAAAGATGCCGTTGCCCGCTTCCCTCGCCAACAAGCTCGAACTGCCGGTCGTCGGCTCGCCGCTGTTCATTGTGTCCGGGCCTGAGCTGGTGATCGCGCAGTGCAAGGCCGGCATCGTCGGCTCGTTCCCGGCGCTGAACGCCCGCCCCGCCGAGAAACTCGGCGAGTGGCTGACCCA
>NZ_LNCU01000074.1:14168-42400 GCF_001542415.1 Bradyrhizobium macuxiense | reverse complement strand
AGCGGCATCTTCCAGGCCGATGCCTATGGTGGCTATGGCAGGCTTTACGACCCGGGCCGCAACGCAGGTCCGATTCTGGAAGCCGCGTGCTGGGTCCATGCCCGACGGCCGTTCTTCGTGATGGCTGATCTGGCCGAGAATGCGCGCCGCAAAGTGCAGGGCAAAAAGCCGGCGGTGATCTCGCCTCTGGCGCTGGAAGCAGTCCGCCGGATCGACGCCTTGTTCGAGATCGAGCGGGGCATCAACGGCGAAACGCCCGAACGGCGCCGGGCCGTCCGCCAGGAGCTCAGCGCGCCGCTGGTCGCCGCTCTGGAAGCCTGGATGCGTGAGCAGCGCGCCAAGCTCTCACGGCGCAATGATGTCGCCAAGGCGATGGACTACATGCTCAAGCGCTGGGGCGCGTTCACCCGCTTCCTCGACGACGGCCGCATCTGCCTGTCCAACAACGCCGCCGAACGAGCCCTGCGCGGCATCGCCCTCGGTCGGAAGTCTTGGCTGTTTTGCGGCTCCGACCGCGGTGGTGACCGTGCCGCGGTGATGTACAGCATGATCGTCACGGCCAAAATGAACGAGGTGGATCCACAAGCCTGGCTCGCCGACGTCCTGGCCCGCATCGCTGCACATCCAGCCCAAAGGCTTGACGAACTGCTGCCCTGGAATTGGCGAGACCGAAACAAGCAAGTCAATCAGGCAGCCTGAGTGACCGCGGTCCTCACCGGATGCTTACCATTCAACCGAGCTAACCCAAGGAATGCTTCTCTAGCGCCACCGCGATCCTCTCCAGGACAGCGTTCTTGCGCTGCATTTCGACGACCCCTCGTTCGCAGATCTCAATCGCCGTCCGGCCAGACCACTGCGCGCTCGCATATTTTCCTGTTCGGTAACAAAGCCATACCCCCACCGCCAAAAAGACAATGGTAGCGAGACAGGTTAGCACCTGCCCTAGACCGAAGTCCGCGAAGAAACGGCGGAAATCGCCCTTGGTGAGGTACGCAGAGGCGCGACTGTCATGGGCATCCCTGTCGTTCGGATCGAGCGCGATCATGTGATTGTAGTCGGCGATAGCACGGTCGAGGTCGCCCTTGGCTTGATAGGCGTAGCCGCGGTTGTAATAGGCGTCCCGATAGTTCGGATAGAGCGCGATCGCCTCACTGCAGTCAGCGATGACGCGATCGAGGTCACCTTTCGCCCTGTGTGCAAGGGAGCGATTATAGTAGGCGATGGCATATTTCGGATCGAGTGCGATCACCCGGTCGTAGTCGGCGGCGGCACGACCAGGATCGCCTTTGGCCAGATAGGCGTTGCCGCGGGCGGTGAGCGCTACCTTGTTGTTCGCATCCAGCCGGATACCGTCGGTATAGTCCGCGATGGCACGGTCGTTGTCGCCTTTGGCCTGATAAGCGTAGCCGCGCTCGCCATATCCGACCCGCTTTCCATAGTCCGACAGACCGCCGTCGAACGCCTGGGTGGCGTCCGCGATCGCTCGGTCGTAGTCGTGCTGTTGGTTGTAGATATGCGACCGATTGAGCAGCGAGCCGACAGCTTTTGGGTCGATCCGGATCGCCTCGGAGTAGTCTTTGAAGGCGCGGTCGACGCGATCGGTGAAGCTTGTCCATGACCAAGCATAGCCACGGTGATGATACAACTCGGACAGGTCCCGGTCGTTGTAGTCTCCGCTTTGGATCGCGCGTGTACAGGCCGTGATGGTCGCGGCAGCAGTTTCCTTCGATCCGTTCAGACACTCCTGTCGGTCGTCGGCTGCCGCTGGCCGGCTGACAGCAGCAGCTGTCGCGAATACCAAGGCAACCAGCCAAACACGCGCTGAAATCCCTGAGCGCATACCACTTCTCCGCGACGCTCCAGTGTTCGAGCTAGCTCGCAGAGTGCTTTTCCAGAGCCGCCGCGATCCTCTCCAATAGGGCGTTCGTACGCTGGGTTTCGACGACCTGCCGCTCACAGAGATCGACCCAGCTCGTCCCGGACGATCCGCGCCAATGCCTGCGCGAGAGCCACACCCAGACGCCCACCAGCACGACGAACGGTAGCCAGGAGACGATCAGACCAACTACCCAGGACGGCGAACCACCGCCTGCTTTGTTGATGAGCGTAAAGCAAACGACGAGAGCTCCGACGAGTGCGATCCACAAAGCAACTGACAGAAACCAAGAGCGAGGCTTGGTTATTCCGGTCACGGCAGTTCCTCTGGTTGATTCAATGAAGCGCACGCTATCATTGGTTGATTGACCTTCCCATGCCGTCGCGCATGCATGTGGCAACGTGGTTAGTCATTTCTTTGCAAGATGTCTCGGGGGAGCGCGTACGCACAGATCCGCCATGTCGGCTCTGCCCTCTAAAACCGGACATTGCCGGGTGACCACCGCATGTCGGTTCTAGGCCAGACGCGACATCGGTTAGCTTGCGGCTAAGCGATATCTGCGAGTATCCGGGCTAACTCTTCGGGCCTGTTGATTGCGACCATATGATTGGTAGCAATCTCGTGGTAATGCCAAGCTGGTGACGCCTTCGCGTGCCGGGCCGCTTGCCAGCGGGCCTCGTAGCCGGCATCGCTTCCCGGCTTATCCTGTGTCGCCTTGATGTAGGTTCTGGCGAACGGAAACGACTCCAGCGGCTGTGAAAGGAAAACGGGTTCTGTGAGCGTTCCCATTGGATGAGTCGTTACGCGCGCACCCATCCACTCCGCTTCCGCAGGGCTGTCGTATTCACGTACAGGACTTGTTGAGAGCCAGTTCTGACCAAGCTCGATCTTTGTGCGGGCCGCGCCTCCAACATGCGAGAAAACCGTCTCCCCATTCTTGGGGACCAATGCATCCAGAAAGACAAGGTGCGAAACGCGTTCTGCGATGTGCTCCAACGCGCCTGTGATGACAAAACCGCCGTATGAAAACCCTAGCAGAACGATCTCGTTGAGATCCTCGTACAATACATGGTTGACCACGTCGTGGATGTGAGTACCGAGGCCGACCTGTGGACTGGAGAGGTGTACGCGTTCGCCAACACCGGTCAGGCTAGGCGTTGATACGTCGTGGTGTTCCGAACGGAGCAATCGACGCACATGTCTAAAGCCGTGTGCGCCACCCCAGGCACCGTGGACCAGGACAAATGAAGTCATTTGAAATGCCCCCCATGCGGCTGCACGGCTATGGAACGAGGCTAAATGCTAGCGGGCATCTGCTGAGCGCGCAACGGCGGCTTTAGGTCGTTCTCGACCGAGCCAGCGTACTTTGCCTGCCACCCAAATGTTCGCTTTGGGCGCCGTACGCGCTTCGCCGAGCGGTGCTGGACCGCCAGGTTGCAATCGCGTTGTCGTGGCCCGTGATGCGCGTTTCCCCGGCCGCTGCTTACTACCCGCGATCCGAATTAACGCATGGATGAACCTGCGTTGCGCGACTGACAATGCCAGAACTATGGCGTCGAAAGCACGCGCGCGTCCGAGGCGCGCACAGTGAAGAGGGCCGAGGCCGAGCAGTTGGCCAGCGGCGAGATCGTGCCATGACGCGACCACATCCTACGCCGTGGTGCGGCACTGGTAAGGCCGCGTCCCGATCAACGTCGACGCCAGCGTGATCACGTCATTCATGCGCCATAGGTTGAGGCATGCCTGCCCAAATCTCCAGACCATACCTGCGTCCCTCCGCAATGCCCTGAGCAATTGCTCTTACGACTATCTCGACGTCGGCCGGAGAGAGCTGGTCCAGAGGCTTCCACGAACGCGCGATTTCACGAGCCCGTGCAAGATCTCTTACCATAAGTGGCGGCGGCTTGACTGGCATTTCCAACTCCGCAACCGCAATGTGCAAGAACCTACATCAATTCCGTGATATCAAGCCATGCGTTTCAATTGCCTGGTTTGACGCTTCTAATCGCGGAAACGCATACTTCCGGCCTATATGTTCAAATCGGCTGGTGTCAGCTTCGGGGTCATTGTCGACGGATGCAGCGAAATTGACGAACGGACGGCCCGCAGCGCTCAGCGTAGCTCTCGCCAATCGCGAGTCTGGTCGCCTTCGGAGTGTCACTGTCGCGCCCGAATCTCAGAGGCACGGTTGATTCCAGGTCGCGGAGACGACCTCATACGCCCACCTGACATCCCCGGTCCCGTGACCCCAGACTACCCCGCCAACGGGACCGGGATTTGCAAGCGGGTGTCTGATCTAGGCAGTGGACCCGTAAATCTGCCAGCGCACTGCTTGCCAGAGTCCGCTATGCCTCGATAGCGACCAAATTCTGCAGCGCAGCCAAATGACGCGAAGGGCCAGAACCGGACTTGAAACCGCGCGTCGCGTCGCGATTCTGGCAAACGCTGCGGCCGGGGACAAGCCACGATCGTGGCTGGCAGCCAAGATTGCGGGAGCGTTCTCTTTTGCCCGCCGTCGGTGTTTGGTCGCAACCGGTGGGAGGACCGGCGATGCAGGGATCCCTTGGGGAGAAGATCAACCAGGGCGGCACGGCGGACATCCACGCCTGGGCGCCAGGTCAGGTCGTAAAACTGTTCAAGGAAGGTTTCCCGCCGCGGCTCGGCCAGCAAGAGGCGCGGATGACCCAGGCAGTCTTCGCCGCCGGCGTGCCTGCGCCGGAGGTGTTCGGCGAGGTGACGCTCGACGGACGCTTCGGCATCGTGCTCGGCCGCCTCAACGGACCGACACTGCTGCAGCTCACGCGCAGCGGCGGCGTGACGTTTGCCCAAGCGGGCGCGATCCTTGCGTCCCTCGGCCTGTCGGTTCACAGGATGCCGCCGCCGCCGGAGGCCTTCTATCTGCGCCGCTGGATGGACACCGCCTTCAGGCGCTCGGGCGACATCGTGCCCAAGCACATCGCCTCGGGCATCCTCGCGCTGATCGACCGCCTGCAGCAGCCGGGGGACGGGCTGTGCCACGGCGACATCCACCCCAACAACGTGATCATGACGGCGGACGGTCCGCGGCTGATCGACTGGACCTTTTCGATCCGCGCGCCTGCGGCCCTCGATCATGGGCTCACTCACATCAGCCTGACCGAGTTCGCCCTCGATGTCACCGACAATCCGCAGCGGCCGCTTGCGGTCAATGCGGCCGCGCAATCCGAATACGCGCGGCTGTCCGGCAAGCCGGTCGCGGCGCTGAGGCAAACGATGGAGACCTGGCTGCCGATCGCGATCGTCCGCTACTTCCTAATTATGGGCGGGCCGACAAGCGAGCGATGGCGGCGGATGATGCAGCGCGCCGAAGCGGCCCTTCGTCCGCAGGACTGAACCTTCATCGCGCGCGGCCGTCGATGCCGCGGCTCAGTGCCCGCTTCGGTCATTCTCGACCGATTTCTAAGTGGATTTACGATGTCCGCTAATTCTCCGGAAGCGGACATGGGACCGTTGGCGTTTATGAGTACACGCCCAAACGACCGTGGGGACGCTTCGCTCCCTCTCCCGCTTGCGGGAGAGGGCTATCGCATCTGGGCTCGATCGCTCCACAAACTCGTCATGCCCGGGCTTGGGCCGGGCATCCACGTCTTGGTTTCCGCGAGAGAAAGACGTGGATGGNACAAGCCCGGCCACGACGATTGTGGCGGCGTCCGCGCCAAGCTTCCCAGCGTCATATGCGATCGCCCTGCCCGCAAGCGGAAGAGGCGAAGCGCGTCTGCGGTCCGACTGATGCAACCAAACCTCATCTCGATTTAGCCGCATGGTACCAAAGTAGCACCGGCGGCCACGATTGCGGTGCGAATACCGGCGGCACAACATGCGGTTGTTAAGCTTTTTCTGAGAGTGTGCGGACGGCGCTAATGCCTGGAGTCCCGCTGGTCCCATGTTCACGCTTCAATCGATTGCCGCCCGCCTGATCCTGGCGATTTCACTGACCGTTGCGGTCGCCTGCGCCATCCTCGGCGGCTTCTCCATCAGCCAGCAGCGCGCGCTGACGCGGCTCGCGCTCGATCAGCAGCTCAAGCTGCAATATGACAGCGTGATTGCGGCGATCGATTATGAAGGCCGTGCCGCGCTTGCGGTCTCTGCGGTCATCGCGGCGTTGCCGCCGGTCGAGGATGCTATCGCCAAAGGTGACCGCGAGGGCCTCGGAAAGCTGCTCGGCGCCCCTTGGGCCGCAATGAAGGCGCAAGGCATCCCGCTGATCTCGTTCTGGCAGGCCCCGGCAACGAGCTTCTACCGGGTGCACGCGCCGAAAGTCTTCGGCGACGACGCCTCCACGCGGCGCACCACGGTGGTGGAATCGATCAAGGCCGGCAAGCCGATCGTCGGCGTCGAGCCCGGCCGCGAGGCGCTTTCGATCTTCGGCATGACCCCGATCATGCACGACGGCAAGACGCTGGCCAATGTGGACATTGGCGCCGCCTTCGGCAAGGAGTTCGTCGACCGCGCCAAGAAGCGCTTCGGCATCGATCTTGCCGTGCATTCTTTCGACGGCCAGAGCTTCCGGCGGCTGTCTTCGACCTTCGGCGACACGGTGGTCGCGACCCAGGACGAGCTCAAGCGCGTGATGAACGGTGAGCCGCTGCTGCGCGACGCAACGCTCAACGGCCATGCGGTCGAGCTCTATCTCGGGCAGATCAGGAACTATGCCGGCCAGCCGGTCGCCGTGCTCGAGTTCATCAAGGACACCACCGACTACGAAGCCGCGGCGTCGAGCGCGCAGCGCAATCTGATCCTCGGCACGGTTGCGATCCTGGCCGCGGCCGTATTGCTCGCCTTCCTGCTCGGCCGCGGGCTGTCCCGGCCGCTGGCCGCGATCACGGCGGTGATGAATCGCCTCTCGAGCGGTGACACCGGCGTCACGATTCCCGGCAGCGACCGGCGCGACGAGCTCGGCACCATGGCGAAGGCGGTCGACGTATTCCGTCGCAGCATGATCGAAACCACCTCGTTGCGCGAGGCGCAGGAGGCCGACAAGGCGAAGGCGGAGGTCGAGAAGCAGGCGCTGCAGCGGCAGATGGCGGACCGTTTCGAATCCGACGTCAGGGGCATGGTCGCCGCGGTCGCGCGGTCGTCGAACGACATGCAACGGGTCGCCAACGAGATCACGACCAGCGTCAACGGCGCCTCCGAGCGGACCACGGCCGCAGCCGCGGCCTCCGAGGAGGCGTCGGCCAGCGTCAACGCGGTCGCCGCGGCGACCGAGGAACTGGCGTCCTCGATCACCGAGATCGGCCGCCAGGTCACCCATTCCAGCCACGTGGCGGAAAACGCCGTGGTCAAGGCCAGGGAGACCACCGAGATGGTGACTGGCCTCGCCGCATCCGCCGAGAAGATCGGCGACGTGCTGCGCCTGATCAGCGCGATCGCCAGCCAGACCAATCTGCTGGCGCTCAACGCCACCATCGAGGCGGCACGCGCCGGCGACGCCGGCCGCGGCTTCGCCGTGGTCGCCGCCGAGGTGAAGGAACTGGCGAGCCAGACCGCGAAGGCCACCGAGGAGATCGCGGGCCAGGTCGGCGCGATCCAGCAAGCCACGGACAACTGCGTCAGCGCGATCGGCGACATCAGCGGCACCATCCGCGAGATCTCGGGCATCGCCACCGCGATTGCCGCGGCTGTCGAGCAGCAGGACTCGGCGACGCGTGAGATCGCCCGCAGCGTGCAGCAGGCGTCCGCGGGGACCGGCGAAGTTTCCGCCAACGTCGCGGGCGCGAGCGAAGCCGCAGGTCAATCGCGCGCCCTCACCGGCAACGTGCTCGATACCTCCAGCCAGCTCGGCGATCACGCTTCAGCGCTGTCGCATAGCGTGGACACGTTCCTCGCCGGACTGCGCAACGCCGCCTGACCGGCGGCGCAGCGCTTCAAATCATGCCCAGCGCGGAACGGGCCGGCGGACTGACAATCGTGGTCAGATGGCGCTCTATGTGAGGTTCAAGGCGTTGTGGTAGAGAGACGCCATGCGTCCTCCTCGCGGAGCCCACCATGCGCAAGCCGGCAACATCGACCAGCAAGGCACGACGACCGGAAGCGAAGGCGGCAGATGCGCTGTTCGACGCTTACCCTGCCCCCGTCAAGACAAAGCTATTGGCGCTGCGCCGGCTGATCTTCGACACGGCGAAGGCGACCAAGGGTGTCGGCGCGCTGGAAGAGACATTGAAATGGGGCCAGCTGAGCTACCTGACGGCCGAGACGGGAAGCGGCAGCACCGTTCGCATCGACCAGGTGAAGCCGACCGCGGACCAGGTCGCGGTTTACTTCCATTGCCAGACCAATCTGGTCGAGACCTTCCGCGAGCTCTATCCCGAGCTCAGCTACCGCGGCAATCGCGCGATCCTGCTCGATGTCGCCGACAAGCTCCCGGAGGCGGCGCTGCGCCACTGCGTGGCGCTGGCGCTGACGTATCATCTGAATAAGCGGAAGCCGGACGGGCCAACGTAAGCTCCACCGTCATTGCGAGCGAAGCGAAGCAATCCATGCCTCCGCATATGCGGGACGATGGATTGCTTCGTCGCTATGCTCCTCGCAATGACGCTGTGGGTACAGCAACTTCGCTACGCCACCAGCGCCGTCCCCGCCTCTGCCCCACGCTGCGCCTGCAGCAGACTGACGACCTCGGCGTTCGGCCGGGCGCGGCTGAACAGAAAACCCTGGCCTTCGTGACAACCTTCGGCGCGCAGGCAGCTCAGCTCGGCCTCGGTCTCGACGCCTTCGGCGGTGATGGTGACGCCAAGCCCCATGCCGAGGCTAATGATCGAACGCACAATCGCCTGCGCGTCGCGGTTCGAGCCGAGATCGCGCACGAACGACTGGTCGATCTTGATCTTGTCGAACGGGAAGCTGCGCAGATAGCTCAGGCTGGAATAGCCGGTGCCGAAATCGTCCATCGACATGCGCACGCCGAGCGCGCGCAGCGCATGCAGCGTGGCGAGCACCTGGCTGCTCTTCTCGAGCAGCAGCGTCTCGGTGATCTCGAGCTCGAGCCGCCGCGCCGGCAGGCCGGATCGCTTCAATGCATCGGTCACGAGCGACAGCAGATTGCCGGTGCGGAACTGCAGCGGCGACAGGTTCACCGCGACGCGGACATCATCCGGCCACTGTGCCGCATCCATGCAGGCGCGATGCAGCATCAGCCCGCCCAGCGCGTTGATCAGACCGGTCTCTTCCGCCACCGGAATAAATTCGCCGGGCGAGATCATGCCGCGCTCCGGATGCGGCCAGCGCACCAGCGCCTCGAAACCGGTGATGCGCCCGCTGCCGAGATCGACCAGGGGCTGATAGTACGGCCGCAGGCCCTCGTTCTGGATCGCGTCGCGTAGATCGATCTCGATCTTGCGCCGGCTCTGCGCACGCGCATCCATCTCCGATTCGAAGAAGGAGAAGGTGCCGCGGAATTCGCTCTTGGCCCGCGACAGCGCCATGTCGGCGCTCTTCAGCAGCTTTTCCGAATCCTCGCCGTCGCCGGGCGACATCGCAATCCCAATGCTGGCGCCGATCACCACCGAATGTCCCTCGAGCAGATAGGGTTCGCCGATCGCATCCAGGATGCGCTTGGCCAGCAGCACCGCATCCTCGGGTCGCACCACACCGTTCTGCACGATCGTGAATTCGTCGGAGTTCAGCCGCGCCAGCGCGTCCTCCTCGCGCAAGGTCGAGCGCAGGCGCTTGGCCACGGCGCGCAACAGCTTGTCGCCGACGCCATGGCCGAGCGTGTCGTTGACCGCCTTGAAATTGTCCACCCCAAGCATCAGCACGGCGATCTTGTCCGCGTTGCGCCGCGTATGCAGCAGCATGTCGTCCATCTGCTGGCGCAGCAGATTGCGGTTCGGCAATCCGGTCAGGCCATCATGCTGCGCCATGAAGGCAAGACGCGCCTCGGCGCGCTTGCGCTCGGTCATATCCATCAGCGCGAGCAGCATGGCCGGCTGGTCGCCGTGCATCAGCTGGCGCGAATAGATCGCGAGATCGATCAGCGTGCCGTCGGCACGCACGTGCTTCCAGGTTCGAGCCGCCTGTTCGTCGCTGCTGCGACCGGCAGCCCAGGGCAGTTCGGGATCGAACGCCTGCAGGCTTCGGATCGTCAGCTTCTCGAACTCGGCGCGGGCATAACCGTAATGGGCGACCGCCGCATCGTTGACGCTGAGGATCCGCTCGCCGTCCAGCGCGCACAGGATCATCGGCACCGGATTGCCGTCGAACAGCAGCCGGAACGACGCTTCGCGCTGCTTCAATTCGGTGATGTCGACGCGCAGCCCGACGATGCCGCCATCCGAGGTGAGCCGCTCCTCGATCAGGACGACGCGGCCGTCGGCCAGGACCTGCTCATGCCGTTCGCCCGGCTGGTACATCTTCCTGAGCCGCTCGGCGATCCACTCTTCCTCGCGGCCCGCGGCCTCGGGATAGTCGCCGCGCTCGACGCCGATGCGGATGGTGTCTTCCAGACGCGCGCCATGCTCGAACAGATCGGAGCTGCGCTTGTAGATCTCCGAGTACTTCTTGTTCCAGAGGATGTAGCGGCCCTCGGCGTCGAGGAACACGATGCCCTGCGGCAGGATATCGATCGCCTCGCGCAGCCGCGCATTGGACTTGCGCGCCTCCGCGATCGCGGTCTCGACCTGCGCACGCTGGCGCACCAGCTCGCCGATTTCACCGGCGGCGCACCGCGAAGCGCCCGACAGTTTCGGCGCGCGCTTGGCTTGATGGCTACGGCGACGGTGCATTGCAGCCTGTTTCGGTTTCTTGATTTTCTTCGGCCGCATTATCGGCATCGCACGCCCCACGCGCATTCCAGCTTGGCCATGTTTCTGCGATAAGCATCTGAAAAATTGGTGTCTATTGGTGAGCAGCCGCGTCGGGCGCGCACGTCTGACTGCCCGCTTTGAAGGCGAATTCGCGCATCGCGCGAGTGCACAACACCATGCAAGTGACGTCACGTCGGATTCGCAAGCTAGAAGCGCCGAGGCATGGTGAGGAATGCGTAAACGAACGTGCCGTTGCACAGCGGATGCGCTGAAACCGCCTCAACCGCACGAATATGCGTCAACACGCGACAGAGTTATCGCGGAGTTAAGGCGTGATGAGCGCTACTGCGCGGCGATGATGCGTCAACATGAACGACGATGCTGGCTCGCGCCGGAGAGTGCGCCGATGTCAAAGCGGCCGGCGCATGCGGGCAAAGAAACCGCGGCAACTTGATTCAGGTTGTGGGTGATCAAGCAATTGCGATGAAAGCGCGGTCCTCTCATCGCAAATCCATGTTAGCCTTGCGCAGACAGAGTGATCCGAATGACGCCCCGCCTGTTTCTGATCCCGCTCCTGCTCTCCGTCCTCGTCGCCGCCAGTTCCGCCTGGTCGCAGGACAAGGGCTCCGTCGACCCCAAGCCGCTGCCGCCGCTCGCCAACCCCAACGATCCGAAGCTCGGCGCGAAGGAATTGTTTGCGCGCAAGATCCTGCCGGCGGCGATGCCGACGCAATCGATCGGTTCCTATGCGAAGGGCTGTCTCGCCGGCGCCGTGCAGATGCCGCTGAACGGTGCCACCTGGCAGGTGATGCGGCTGTCGCGCAACCGCTATTGGGGTCACCCGAACATGATCGCGCTCCTGAAGCGGCTTGCGGCGAAGGCGCACAAGGACGCCGGCTGGCCCGGCATCCTGGTCGGCGATATCGGTCAGCCGCGCGGCGGCCCTGCGCTGAGCGGGCATGCGAGCCACCAGATCGGGCTCGATGCCGACATCTGGCTGACGCCGATGCCGGATCACAAATTGTCGCGCGAGGAGCGTGAGGACATGTCGGCCGTGATGATGGTGCGCGACGACCGCCTCGACGTCGACCCGCGCGTCTTCACGCCGGGTCACGTGCTCGTGCTCCGCGACGCGGCGCAGGAGCCCGCGGTGCAACGCATCTTCGTCAATCCCGCGATCAAGAAGGCGCTGTGCCGCGAGGCCAAGGGCGACCGCAGCTGGCTATCTAAGATCAGGCCGTGGTGGGGCCACGACTATCATTTCCACATCCGGATCCGCTGCCCGCCGGGCAGCCCCGAATGCAAGGGACAGCCGTCGCAGTCCGCGGGCGAAGGCTGCAAGCCCTCCGACCTCGCCTTCTGGTTCAAGGATTCGGTGCTGCATCCGAAGCCGCCAGCGAAGCCGCCGAAGCCGCGCCCGCCGGTGACGCTGGCGCAACTGCCGGCCGACTGCAAAGTCGTGCTGAAAGCGCCGGACGCGAAGCAATAACATCTTCGTCAGGCGGCTATTCCGGCGCGCTCGAAATGCGCTATGGTTTCGCGATCGTCGCGCCGCAAGCGCGTTCGAGCGATGGATCGGGGCCGCTGATCTATTTCATCCGTCATCCTTGCAGTGGATCAGACATGCGCAAATTTCTTCTCGCCGCATCGCTCTTGCTCGTCTCAGCACCCGCTCTTGCGGCGGAGGAGCCGAGCGGCTGTGACAAGTTCAAATGGCCGATCGACCATGCACGCGCCGCGCTCACCGCGCCGGATCGCGCCAAGCTCACGTCGGGCAGCGAACAGGCGGCGCTGCCGTCGACGGGCATCACGCTGGCGCTGGTCACACCTGATGAAGCCAAGCTTCCCACGCCGCCGGAGCGCGCGCCCAAGGACGGCACCTTTGCCGGCTTCACCAGCTTCAGGACCGCGCCGAAGGCCGGGCTCTACACCATCAGCCTTTCCGCCGGCGCCTGGGTCGACGTGGTGCAGGACGGCCGTTTCCTCAAGCCCAAGGCCTTCAGCGGCGCAACCGATTGCGACGGCATCCGCAAGACCATGAAGTATGAACTCTCCGCGAGCCCGTTCGTGCTGCAGGTCACCGGTGCCAGGGAGAACTCGATTTCGGTCGCGATCCAGCCGAGCGAATAGGGCGATCCGTTAGGCGACGATCCGTTAGACAAAGGGGCGCCTTTACCGTAAGCCTCAGCCTGCTATGTTTGCAGTGCGATATCCCTGATGACCGTAAGTCCTCCGGGAAGCAGCGGAACAGCGCTTCCGCCGATCGCGGCCCAGAACCCACTCAACGCCTGTTTTGCGCGCGCTCGTTCGCGCGCGAGGTCGCACGGAGCGCTTTCCATGTCACGCATTGCCGGATTCTTCACCGCCTTCCTCATCCTGCTCGGCGCGCTGCATTCGCCTGCCTTCGCCGACGACAAGACGCTCACGGTCTTTGCCGCTGCCTCGATGAAGAATGCACTCGACGACATCGACGCGGCCTATACCGCCAAGACCGGCGTCAAGATCAACGCCAGCTATGCCGCAAGCTCGACGCTCGCAAAGCAGATCGAGCAGGGCGCGCCGGCGGACGTGTTCGTCTCCGCCGACACCGACTGGATGGACTATGCGATCAAGCAGAAGAACATCAACGAGCCGACCCGGGTCAACCTGCTCGGCAACTCCATCGTGCTGATCGCGCCGAAGGATTCCAAGATCGACAACGTCAACATCGGTCCGGGCTTCGACCTCGCCAAGCTCGCCGCCGACGGCAGGATCGCGACCGGCGACGTCAAGGCTGTGCCGGTCGGCAAATACGCCAAGGCCGCGCTGGAGAAGCTCGGCGCGTGGCAGGCGGCGGAGCCGAAATTCGCGATGGCCGAAAGCGTGCGCGCCGCGCTGACGCTGGTGGCACGCGGTGAGGCCGTGCTCGGCATCGTCTATTCGACCGACGCCAAGGTCGAGCCCGGCGTCAAGATCGTCGGCACCTTCCCGGCCGACACCCACCCCGCCATCATCTATCCGGTGGCGGCGACTACGACCGCGAAGCCGGAGACGTCAGGCTATCTCGCCTTCCTGCGCTCGTCCGCGGCGAAGACGATCCTTGAGAAGTACGGCTTCAAGTTCCTGATCAGCCCGACGACGTAAGCGTGCTTGAGATCTCGCCGACAGAATGGACGGCGATCCTGCTCTCGCTCAGGGTCGCCGTCATCGCGACGCTGGTGGCGACCCCGTTCGGAATCGCGCTCGCCTGGCTTTTGGCGCGGCGCGACTTCTGGGGCAAATCCGTCCTCGACGCGATCGTGCATCTGCCGCTGGTGCTGCCGCCCGTCGTCACCGGCTACCTCCTGCTGCTGACCTTCGGCAAGCGCGGCATGGTCGGCGCCTGGCTTGCCGATCACCTCGGCATTGTCTTCGCCTTTCGCTGGACTGGTGCAGCGCTCGCCTGCGGCGTGATGTCGTTTCCGCTCTTGGTGCGGCCGATCCGGCTCTCGATCGAGGCGATCGACCGGCGCCTCGAACAGGCCGCCGAGACGCTCGGGGCGGCACCCTGGCGGGTATTCGCGACCGTGACGCTGCCGCTTGCGCTGCCGGGCGTGCTCGCCGGCATGGTGCTCGGCTTCGCCAAGGCGATCGGCGAGTTCGGCGCGACAATCACCTTCGTCTCCAACATTCCCGGCGAGACCCAGACCATTTCATCGGCGATCTATTCGCTGATCCAGACGCCGGAGGGCGACAGCGCCGCCGGGCGGCTGGTGATCATTTCCGTCGTGATCGCGATGAGCGCGCTGGTCGCCGCGGAATGGTTTGCGCGCCGCGCCACCGCGCGCCTGCACGGACACTAGCGATGCTGCGCGTCGACATCACAAAGCAGCTGGGCGAGTTCACGGTTGCTGCGTCCTTCACGAGCGAGGGCCGCGTCACCGGGCTGTTCGGCGCCTCCGGCTCGGGCAAGACCTCGCTGATCAACACGATCGCGGGGCTGCTGCGTCCCGACCGCGGGACCATCGTGATCGACGGCGAGACCGTCGACGACACCACAGCCGGCATCCACGTCCCGACCTATCGCCGCCGCATCGGCTACGTGTTCCAGGATGCGCGGCTGTTTCCGCATCTCGATGTCCGGCAGAACCTCGACTACGGCCGCCGCATGAACCGGCTTGCCGACGATCCGGCGCAGCGCAAGCGCGTCGTCGACCTGCTCGACATCGGCGCGCTGCTTGACCGGCGCCCCGGCAAGCTTTCCGGCGGCGAGCGTCAGCGCGTCGCGCTCGGGCGGGCGCTGTTGTCCAAGCCGCGACTGTTGCTGCTCGATGAGCCGCTGGGCGCGCTCGACGAGAGCCGCAAGCTGGAGATCCTGCCCTATCTGGTGCGGCTGCGGGACGAGGCCGGCGTCCCCATGGTCTATGTCAGCCACGACGCCGCCGAGCTTCGGCAGCTCGCCACCCAGATCGTCATGCTGCGCCACGGTCAGGTGACCGCCTTCGGCGGTGTTAAGGTGCTCACGGCGACGTCGTAGCTGGCCGTTTCACCGAAAGACGGCATAAGATAGCCCAGCTTGTCCGTTAGACGTCCTGTGGCGTCGGACCGGACGCATAGGGAAAGATGCGTCGTGCGATTGACTGGCTGGATATTGCTGCTGATCGGCGTCGTGCTGTGTGCGACGATCGCTTGGGCAGCCCTCGGCTTCCTGCTGATGGGCATCGGCCTGATCTCGCTTCAGGTCGCCGAGCGCGGCCGGCGCCGGGCCGGTTTGACGGTGGCCGGATCCGCCGCGGCATCGACGGGGTTCGTCCCGCCGTCGGTCGTCGCCGGGCTGCAGCCGCCGACCTCCGAACCCGCCCAGCGCGACGGCCCGCCGGCGCGGCAACCTCGCAGGGTGACCTGGCCCGCCAACGGCAGCGACGCGCCCTATGACCGGGAGGCCTGGCATCGGCTGGTCGAGAGCGACCCCGATATTGCCCGGCTCGCCAAGGTGCTTGCCGACTACGGCCCGCAATATGTCGACGAGCTCGCGATCAACTATCTCGCCGCGCCCGACAAGGCCCGCTTGGGCGGCATCGTCGACGGCATCATCGCGCGGGCAAGCGGCGGCCAGCCAGCACCGGCCCCCAAGCCGACACGGGGATCGCAGCCGCCTTCGCCGGAGCCGCAAGGCCTGGTCGCGCCCGAGACCGCACGGCCGGGGAGCCCGCCACCTTTGCCGGCCAACCCGACCGACGCGCTCGAAGCGTCCCTGATCGCCGCCGTCGAGCAGGCGTCCGCCAGGTCCCTAGCCCAACGCATCGATCCGCCCAAGGATCTCCCCAAGGATCCGCCCAAGGATCTCCCCAAGGATCTCCCCAAGGATCCGCCCAAGGATCCACCCAAGCCTGCCAGGGCCGAGGCGCGGCCGGCGCCGGTGACCCGGCGGGAGCCGGAGTTCGGCCGCGTGCCGAGGCAAGCGAGGCCCGACCACCTGTTGGTGCTGCCCCCGCTGTCCAACCCATCCGCCGACCTCGAAGCGTCGCTGATCGCGGCCGTGACCGAGGCATCGGCCAAGCGTGCCGATGCGCCCAAACCGGCGCCGCCATCGGAGCGTCCGCCGGACAACCGCGCCGCATCCACGCCGCCACCGCCCGCCCCGCCGCCGGCGGGTGCCCCGGCTGATGACCGCGATGAGGCGCTGCTCGCGGCGCTTGCCGAGATCTCCGGCGAGAACCGCACCAACCCGCCCGAGCCGGCCCCCGCCGCCAAGGAGCCGCCGTCCCCGCCGGCCGACGCGGACCTGTCGGACATGATCAAGAAATTCGCGCCGGATTCGAACTTCCTGCGCAAGACCTGACCCGCCTCCGGCCGAGCGCGCCGGACTCAGACCCCGGCCACCGACGCCCAGATATCCGCGAGCTTGCGCCGGACGGTCTGCATGCGCGTCTGCGGCACGACCTCCTCGTCTTCTTCCGGCAGGCGAAGGCCGACGACATTGACGCGGCCGCCGCTGATATTGCGCGCCACCAGCACGATCGAGTCGAGCGCAAGCTCGGCGCCTTCCTTAGGGGCGCGGTCGAGATGGACGTCGAAATAATCCGAAAGCGTCAGCTTGGTCGCGTTCTCATCGACCTTGACGCCGTAGATCTCGGCGAGCTCGCCCAGCGTATGCTCGCCCGAGACCATGAAGTCGCCGAGCAGATGCGGATCGGGCGCAGCCGAGGGCGCCATGTCGACGAAGAAGCGGTCGAGCGCCTCGGCACGCTCCGGCGGCGCCAGCAGATAGAGGTAGTCGCCGGCCTCGACGGGATCGGCCTCGGTCGGCGTCAGGATCCGCTCGTCGCGGATCACCAGCGTCGGCTTCGACCAGGACGGGATCAGCCCGCGGCGGAAATACAGGCTCTTCGGCCGCACCGGATAACCGACCAGCTGTTGCTCGAGCTGGCCGGGCAGGTCCAGCTCGACGCGGCGCGGGCGGCGTTCGGTGCGTGGCAGCGCGACATGCAGCCGCCGCGCCGCCGGCGCCAGGGTCCAGCCCTGCAACAGCAGCGAGATGATGACGACGACGAAGGCGACGTCGAAATAGAGATAGGCCTTCGACAGGCCGACCAGCATCGGGATCGAGGCCAGGAAGATCGCGACCGCGCCGCGCAGGCCGGTCCAGGCGATGAAGACCTTCTCCCGCCAGTTGAACTTGAACGGCGCGAGGCAGATCAGCACCGCCAGCGGCCGCGCCACCAGCATCAGCGCGAACGCCACCAGCACCGCCCCGCCGGCGCTCGAGAGCAGGCGATGCGGCGACACCAGCAGGCCGAGCAGCACGAACATCACGATCTGCGCCAGCCAGGTCGCGGCATCGAGGAACGTCACCACGGAATTATGCGCCCGGGTCGGCCGGTTGCCGATGATGATGCCGGCGAGATAGACGGCGAGAAACCCCGAAGCATGCACGATCTGCGAGCCGCCGAAGATCACCAGCGCGGCGGTGGTGACGAACGGAGCATGCAGGCCCTGCGGCAGCGCCACGTAATTCAGCGCCAGCACCACCAGCCGGCCGCCGATCACCCCGATGATGGCACCGAGCACCGCCTCCTGGATGAACTCCAGCACTATATGCGAGGCCGAGCTCTGGCCGATCGAGATGAACTCGACCAGCATCAGAGTGAGGAAAATCGCGAACGGATCGTTGGTGCCGGACTCCGCCTCGAGCGTCGCGCCGACGCGGGGACGCAGCCGCAGGCCCTGGGTGTGCACCAGCAGGAACACCGCCGCGGCGTCGGTCGAGGCGACGACGGCGCCGACCAGCAGCGACTCGGTCCAGTTGAGATCGAGCACATAGCGGGCGACCGGCGCCGTGATCATCGCGGTCAGCAGCACGCCCACGGTCGCCAGCATCATCGACGGCGCCAGCACGGCGCGGATACTGGCAAATCGCGTCTTCAACCCGCCGTCGAACAGGATCAGCGCCAGCGCCACCGATCCGACCAGATAGGTGGTGCGGACGTCGTCGAACTGGAGGTGGCCCGGCCCGGAGTCGCCGGCCAGCATGCCGACCAGCAAGAACACCAGCAGCAGGGGGGCGCCGAACCGCAACGCCAGCAGGCTCGACAGGATGCCGGCCATCACCAGCACGGCGCCGAGCAGGATTGCTATGCTGACGGAGTCGAGGGAAGCCATGCGCCTTCAGGGGGATCAGATACTTGCAATTGCATCCTTATCGTCGCCACACTTGGACGCCAACCCATTTTCTCATATCAGCGGCAATGTGCCCGATTTTACAGCCTCAAGTCGCCTCGACACTGTGTTGTATCGATGGTCGCATGCGCACCTTTGTGGGATTCTACCGGCCATTCGAATCACATTCGCCTGACCCGCGCTTGAGTTGAGATTTTGCCGATGGACATGACCCTCAAGGACGTCCTGGAATCGATCCAAATGGCCGCGCGCTCGGTCGGCGCCGAGATCGCCTCCCCCTGGTTCTACCTTCAGTTCGGCATCATCCTCGCGGCCGCGGGGATTTCATACGCGGCCGACACCGCCATTCATGCGCGGGTCAATACGTCCTCGCTGGCCTCGCGCTGGCCGCTGCCGCTCCGGCACTTCGCCCGCGTGATGGTGGCGAGCGCCTCCACGGCCGTGTTCGCGGTCCTGATGGTGATCTCGCGGATCGTGATGTGGCACACGACCTGGCCGAGCCGCAGCTACCTGATCGCGGTCTCGGCCAAGCTGGCGCTGGCCTGGCTGGTCATCCGCCTCGTGACGTCAGTGATCGACAACGCCTTCATCGTGAAGGCGGTCTCGATCGCGGCCTGGGTGGTCGCAGCCCTGAGCATCATCGGCGAACTCGACTGGGCCGCCGACACGCTGGATTCCGTCGCCGTCGTGGTCGGTGGCCTCAGGCTGACCCCGCTGCTGCTGATCAAGGCCGGCGCGGTCCTGATCGTGGCGCTGTGGCTGACCAACATCGCCAGCAATTTCGCCGAGAGCCGGATCAACCGCGCCACCGACCTGACGCCGTCGATCCAGGTGCTGCTGGTCAAGATCATCCGCATCGGGCTGATGGTGCTGGCGGT
Source organism: Bradyrhizobium macuxiense (assembly GCF_001542415.1). Taxonomy (GTDB): domain Bacteria; phylum Pseudomonadota; class Alphaproteobacteria; order Rhizobiales; family Xanthobacteraceae; genus Bradyrhizobium; species Bradyrhizobium macuxiense. The sequence goes on along the minus strand of NZ_LNCU01000074.1, from coordinate 23,225 downwards.
CGCGATCGCGCTCGATGCGGTCGGCATCAACCTCTCCGCGCTCGCCGTGTTCACCGGCGCCGCCGGCGTCGGCATCGGCCTCGGCCTGCAGAAGATCGTCGCCAATTTCATCAGCGGCCTGATCCTGCTGGTCGACAAATCGGTCAAGCCCGGCGACCTCGTCACCATTGCCGACATGCAAGGTCGCATCAGCGCGATGAAGACGCGCTACATCTCGGTCGCCGCCGGCGACGGCCGCGAGTTCCTGATCCCGAACGAAGACCTGGTGACGCAGAAAGTCACCAACTGGACCTATACTGACAAGAACACGCTGGTGAAGATCGCCTTCGCCGCCAATTACGACGCCGATCCCCGGCTGGTCTGCCAGCTCGGCGTCGACACCGCCGCCGCCCATGAGCGCGCCATCAAGGGCAAGCCGCCGAACTGCATCCTCACCGAATTCGCCGAGTTCGGCATGAAGTTCTCGCTGACCTTCTGGATCGCCGATCCCGATGGCATGGACCGGGTGAAGAGCGACGTGATGCTGGCGCTGTGGGACGCCTTCAAGGGCCGCGGCATCCGCGTGCCCTATCCGGTGCGGGAACTCCGGGTCCGCGGCGGCGCGCTCCCGGTCGAGAGCGTGGTGGAGGTTTCCAGCTAGCTTTTGCTTGGAAATCAGCCGTTTGGACATCGTCCCCATGTCCAACCTTGGCTTGCACCGGCCGCGCCAATCATTAAATTAGGGCCTGAAATCAGCCTCTTGCCCCCAGAACCGACCCGCCTCATGAGCTATATCGAAGCAACCGACACATCCCTGCGCAAAACCGGTCAGATCAAGCTGCACGGCCAGAGTGGCTTTGCCGGCATGCGCAAGGCCGGCGCGCTGGTGTCGAAGTGCCTCGATGCGCTCACCGACATCGTGAAGCCGGGGATTCCGACCTCCGTCATCGACGAGTTCGTTCGCGCCTTCGCTTTCGACCATGGCGCCTATCCGGCGACGCTGATGTATCGCGGCTATCGCTACTCGACCTGCACGTCGATCAACCACGTGGTCTGCCACGGCATGCCGGGCGACCGTCCGCTGAAGGAAGGCGACATCATCAATATCGACGTCACCTTCATCGTCGACGGCTGGTACGGCGACTCCAGCCGCATGTACGCCATCGGCCCGATCGCGCGGAAGGCCGAGCGGCTGATCGAGGTGACCTATGAGGCGATGATGCGCGGTATCGCCGCGGTCAAGCCCGGCGCCACCACCGGCGATATCGGCCACGCCATCCAGAGCTACGTCGAGCCGCAGGGCATGAGCGTGGTGCGCGATTTCTGCGGCCATGGTCTCGGCCGCCTGTTCCACGACGAGCCGAACATCATCCACATCGGCCGCCCGGGCGAGGGTGTCACCTTGCGGCCCGGCATGTTCTTCACCATCGAGCCGATGATCAACCTCGGCAAGCCGCATGTGAAGATCCTGTCCGACGGCTGGACCGCGGTGACCCGCGACCGTTCGCTGTCGGCGCAGTTCGAGCACTCGGTCGGCGTCACCGCCGATGGCGTCGAGATCTTCACGCTGTCCGAGCGTCACGGCGAGAAGCCCTGGGTCGCGGTCTAGCTGTGTAACCGGCCGCGGCGCAATCAGGTGTCGCTCCGCATGCGTTCGATGATCTCGTCCGACGTGTGATTTTCTCCGATCGACATCGCGCATATCCGCGAGATGTGGGTGTAGGGCAAGCCGCTCTCCTCGGCCCAGGCGTTGAACTGCGCCTGCACTTTGGCCAGATCGCGCTTCGACTTGACCTCCTCGGCGATATCGAGGCCGGCATCGCGCAGGCAGGCGATGACGTCGCGCGAGGTGACGAAGCCGTCCCAGCCGAGGAAGCGCAGCAGCATCTGCCCGGTATTGCCGCCGAGCCGGCTGCCGCGCTTGGCGAGCAGGTCCAACAGGCTGACCTCATCCGATGAGGGCCAGGCCGCGAGGAATTTGCCGAAGCTGCCGTGCTCGCGCGCAATCTCCTGCACGAAGCGGCCGTTGTCGCGCACCGACATGATCTTGGCGCCGTTGCGCACGATCCTGGTGTCGCTGGTCAGCTTCTCCCAATATTCGTCGGGCTTGAAGGCGAGCTTGGCCGGCTGAAAGCCGAGGAAGGCCTCCTCGAAACCCAGCCATTTGGTGTCGATCACGCTCCAGGCGAAGCCCGCGCAGAACACGCGCTTGGTCATTTCGGCCAGCACGCGGTCGTCGCCGAGCTTGGCGAGCGCCTTTGCGCTCGCCACCGGTCGCAACACCTTCTCCAGCGCCTTGGCGCCACCCTTGCGCTTTTCAGCGCGCGCCCGGATCACCTTGAACGAAGTCACACCGGCACCTCTCTCAAAATCTCCGAACGACGCATCGGATGGAACGGACGGTAATTCGGTCCCCGCATCGTGGCAAACCGTCGCAGGCGGGGCCACATTGAGAAATCAAACGGTCCTGATGTCGCCACGCCGGCTGGGAAATGGAAGGTCCCTCGATCGACAGGAGTGACGCTTGGACAATTCCACACGCCGCGGTTTCCTCGGCCTGGTCTCGGCAAGTGCGGCCGGCCTGCTGCCGGCACGGCAGGCGCAGGCCGCTGCCGAGAGCCCGCCCGTCGACAGCGCGGAGGCCTGCATCCTGACACCGCAGGCCGAGGAAGGGCCGTTCTATGCCGATCCGAAGCTGGTGCGATCCGACATCACCGACGGCAAGGCCGGCATTCCGCTGACGCTGCGGCTGCGCGTGATCGAGGCCGGGCCCTGCACGCCGATCACCGGTGCGCGGGTCGATATCTGGCATTGCGACGCGCAGGGTCTCTACTCGGCGTTTCCCGGCCAGGGCGACCAGCACAACATCGACGAATCCAGCAAGAGCTTCCTGCGCGGCACGCAGGTGACTGACGCCGCGGGCTGGGTCGCCTTCGATACCATTTATCCCGGCTGGTACGACGGCCGCGCCACGCATATCCATTTCAAGGTCTTCCTCGACCAGAAGAATGTGCTGACCGGCCAGACCTTCCTGCCCGATGCGCTGAACGAGTTCATCTACACCAAGGTGAAGGACTACGCGGGACGCCCGCGGCCGCGCACAACGCTCAATGCCAACGACCACGTCGTCGAGCTCTCCGATCCGGATCGCCGCGCCTTCTGCGCCGTGAAGGAGGAGAAGGAGCGCTATGTCGCAACGCTGACGCTCGGCGTCGACCGCCGCGCCGAGGTCGCGACGCAGGCGCGGCGCGGCCCGCCGCCGGGACCGCCACCAGGCCATCCGCCCGGCCCGCCTCCGCCGGGCATGATGCCGGGCGGCCCGATGCACGGACGTCAGATCAAGGATCGGCTCGCGGCATTGATCCCCGGCCTGAGACGCGGCCGATAGAACGACGCACGGCTCTTGCAAAACCCGGCGGGCACGGCATGGTTGTGGCCGATGCCCGCCAAGCCTGCCGACAGCCCAACCGAAGCCGACGAGACGCCGCACTATCACGGCCATCGCGAACGGCTGCGCGAACGCTTCTACGCGGCAGGACCAGCGGCGCTGAGCGATTACGAGCTGCTGGAGATGGCGCTGTTTGCCGCCATCCCGCGTCGCGACACCAAGCCGCTTGCCAAGGCGCTGCTGAAGAAGTTCGGCTCGTTCGCCGAGGTCGTGCATGCGCCGGTGGCGCGGCTGCGCGAGGTCGAAGGCGTCAAGGATGCCTCGATCAACCAGCTCAAGCTGCTCGCCGCGGCCGCTGATAGGATCGCGAAAGGCGAGATCAGGCGCAGCGTCGCACTGTCGTCGTGGAACGACGTCATCGACTATTGCCGCTCCGGCATGGCCTTCGCCGACAAGGAGCAGTTTCGCCTGCTGTTCCTCGACAAGCGCAACCAGCTGATCGCCGACGAGGTGCAGCAGACCGGGACCGTCGACCACACGCCGGTCTATCCGCGCGAGGTGATCAAGCGCGCGCTGGAATTGTCGGCGACCGCGCTGATCCTGGTGCACAATCATCCGAGCGGCGACCCGACGCCGTCGCAGGCCGACATCCAGATGACGAAAGCGATCGTCGAGATCGCAAAACCGCTCGGGATCGCCGTGCACGACCACATCATCGTCGGCAAGAACGGCCATGCGAGCTTGAAGGGGATGCGGCTGATTTGAGATCGAACGCGACTGGACTGCTGCACCTATGTCGCGAGCAGCAGACGAACGCGCGTCGTCCCTCCCTCACGGGAGATGGCTATTTCTCCCTTATGCGCACGAGCGACCTCGGCCGCAATAGCAAGGCCGAGACCAGAGCCGATGGAGTGGGGTCCTTTCGCGAAGGGCCGGATGACGTCGCCTGGCGGAACGGCAAATCCGCCACCATTGTCGGCGACTTCGATCCATGCCCTGCCGTCATCGGCGCCGATGGAAACGACGAGCTTGCTGCGGGCGCCATGCTTCAACGCGTTGTCGATGAGATTGCCCAGCGCTTCGCGCAGGCTGACCGCGTCGCCATTCACGATTGGCGTCGGCTCAGCCGGCACGAAAGCGATATCGACCTCGCGCGTCAGGGACAACGGAACCGCCGCGGCCAGAACGCCCTTTGCCAGCACATTGAGGTCGATAGGCGTCATGGCGACGGCGTCAGCCCGGTGAATGACCATGGCGTGATCGAGAAGCTGGCCGGTGAGCCGGCCCAGCTCGGACGTTCGCTCCCGAATGCGCGCCACCGTGACCGCCTTTTGCCGCGACGGCGGCGTCGCCGACAGGATTTCGACCTGGGCGTCGAGCGCCGCCAGCGGCGTACGGATCTGATGCGCGGCATCGGCAATGAAGCGTTGCATCAGCGTGATGCGATCCGAGAGCCGCCGCATGAAATCATCGATCGCATGCACAAGGTTGCGGACTTCGACGGGCGGCTCGGTCTGAAGCGGTCGCAGATCATCCGGGCGGCGCTCAACGATCTCGCGCTCGATGCGCGCGAGCGGCTTCAGGGCGAACGTGACAGCATAGCTCGTTGCCAGCAGCGCGAGCGCACTCATGGCTGCGATCACGCCGAGCGCCTTCAATGTAAGGTCACGCGCCAGGGCGCGACGGGCTTCGGTGGTTTGAGCCAGCACGATCGTCACCCAGCCGCCCACGGCGGGATCTTCGATCTGCTTGGCGACCGTGGCGATGCGAACCGGCTGCTCCTGATAAAGCCCGTCCTCGATCACCACACCATTGCGGGTCTGCTCGGGCTTTGCTTCCGAGGCAAGGTCCTCGTAGCCGGCCACGACGACACCGCGGGGGTCGACGACCTTGTAGAAGACGAGGTCGTAGGCCGCCAGCGCGGCGATGGTAGATACGGGCGGCTCCAGCGTCACGACGCCGCCCTGCACATAGACGTTCTCAGCGATCTGGATCGCCCCGCCGCTCAGCATGCGGTCATAGGCCTGCTGCGCGGCGATGGAGGCCGAACGCCAGCCAGCGAAGCCGAGGATCACCGCGCCGAGCGCCAGCACCGCCGACAGGACGGCGATGATCCGGATGCGCAGCGAGTGACGCAGATCAAAGTGCCGCAAGTTGATAGCCCAGGCCGCGCAGGGTGCGAATCTCGATCGGCGCATCGCCGAGCTTGCGTCGCAGCCTTGCCACGAATTGCTCGACAGCGTTGGGGCTCGCCTCCTGATCGAAATTGAAGAGCTGCTCGACGAGTTCTTCCTTGGGAACGATGCGCTCGGGCCGCGCCGCCAGGATTTCGAGGACCGTCAGCTCCCGCCGGGTCAGGTTGAGCGGCCTGTCGGCGACGGTCGCGACGCGGCCGGCACGGTCGATCACCAGCGGGCCGACACGCAGCAAGTTATCAGGCTGGCCTGCGCTGCGACGCAGCAGAGCGCGGGCGCGGGCTTCGAGCTCGCCATAGTCGAAGGGCTTGACCAGATAGTCGTCGGCGCCGAGGTCGAGCGCGCCGATCCGCTCATCGACAGTGGAACGGGCGGTCAGCACCAGCACGGGCGTCGCGAGCTTGCGGCTGCGCATGCCCTTCAGGACCGCAATTCCGTCCTGCCCCGGCAGCGTCAGGTCGAGGATCACGAGATCGTAGAGTTGCACTTGAAGCAGCTCGGCGGCCGTCTGGCCGTCCCGCTCCCAGTCCACGGCGTGCCCGATCTTCTCGAGGCGCATGACCACGGCCTCGGCAATATCGACGGTGTCTTCGACAACGAGTACCCGCAAAACGGGAGCCTCCGGCGTCCTGAGTCAGTTTCGCGTCAGTGAGGCACGCTATCTCATCTGCCAAGCGCCCATAAGTGCGCAACGACACAACGCAAGGCACAACACAAGGGAGGGCCACATGCTCGCGCCATCTGATGCCGCATCCGCGTCGCCGCTGCTTTCCGTAGCGGGTGTGACGCTCCAGTACAAGACGCCTGACGCCGTGGTGACCGCGACGCGCCGGGTCTCCTTCGACGTCTACCCGGCGGACCGCTTCGTGCTGCTCGGACCGTCCGGCTGCGGCAAGTCGACCCTGCTGAAGGCGATCGGCGGCTACCTCATCCCCGTCGAGGGGCAGATCAGCCTGAAAGGCCGCAAGGTGTCCGGGCCGGGTCCCGACCGAATGATGGTGTTCCAGGAGTTCGATCAGCTCCTGCCCTGGAAGACGGTGCGCGAGAACGTCGTGTTCGCCTTGACCGCTTCCGGCCGCGCCGGCCAGACAGAAGCTGAAGCGCGGGCCCGCGCCTATATCGACAAGGTCGGCCTGACCAAATTCATCGACAGCTATCCGCACACGCTCTCCGGTGGCATGAAGCAGCGCGTCGCGATCGCCCGCGGCATGGCGATGGAACCTGACGTGCTGCTGATGGACGAGCCGTTCGCCGCGCTCGATGCGTTGACGCGGCGCAAGATGCAGGACGAATTGCTGCGGCTGTGGGACGACACGCATTTCACGGTGCTGTTTGTGACCCATTCGATCGAGGAGGCGATCCGCGTCGGCACCCGCATCCTGCTGCTCTCGCCGCATCCGGGAGAGGTCAAGGCCGAGCTCAACAGCGTGCCGCCGGAGGCGATGGGCACCGGCAAGCAAGCCGCGCTCGAAACCCGCATCAACGACATGCTCTTCGCGAGCCATTGAGCCGAGGCGACCGTCATGACCGATCTCGTCAGCTTCCGTCCGGAAATCATCCGCGAAGTCCAGTCGGGCGACGCTCCCGTCGTCGCCAAGACGCTCAGCCCGGCCGAGCGCATCTATCGTCTCGGCTTCGTGCGCAAGACGGCGATCCTCGCCGTCCTCGCCGTGGCCTGGGAGATCTATGGCCGCTGGCTCGGCAACCCGCTGCCGTTCCCGACCTTTGGCCAGACCGTCGAGGCCTTCGTCAGCAACGTCGCCAGCGGGGTCATCCCGCAGCGCATGCTGGTCTCGCTGCAGACGCTCGTCATCGGCTATGGCATCGGCATCGCGCTAGCGGCACTGCTCACGACGCTGGCCATCGGCTCGCGGATCGGCGCCGACCTGCTCGAAACGCTGACCTCGATGTTCAATCCGCTGCCGGCCATCGCGCTGTTGCCGCTGGCGCTGATCTGGTTCGGGCTGGGCACGGGCAGCATCATCTTCGTGCTGGTGCATTCGGTGCTGTGGGCAATCGCGCTCAACACCCATGCCGGCTTCCGCTCGGTCTCGAACACGCTGCGTATGGTCGGGCAGAACTACGGTCTGCGCGGCCTGAAGCTCGTGCGCCTCATCCTGATCCCGGCAGCTTTTCCGGCGATCCTGACCGGCCTCAAGGTCGGCTGGGCCTTCGCCTGGCGCACTTTGATCGCCGCCGAACTCGTCTTCGGTGTCTCGTCGGGCTCAGGCGGGCTGGGCTGGTTCATCTACGAGAACCGCAACCAGCTCGAGACGGCGAACGTCTTCGCCGGTCTGTTCACCGTGATCCTGATTGGCCTCTTCGTCGAGAACGTCGTCTTCGCCAATATCGAGCGCAGGACGATCCGTCGCTGGGGCATGCAACACTAACAACCACTGTAGCCGGGGCAAATGGCCGGCTTTCCCAGGAGGAGACTTATGAGATTGAAGAACATCGTCCGCTCGCTTGCGGCTGCCGCAGTGCTCGCGGCGGCGCTCGGCGCCCCGGCCCGCGCCGAGGTCGGCGAAGTGCGCATTTCCAAGGGCTTCGGCATCCTCTATCTGCCGCTGATCGTGATGCAGGACCAGCAGTTCCTGGAGAAGCGCGCCAAGGCCGCCGGGCTCGGCGACATCAAGGTGACCTGGCTGATGCTTGACGGCGGCAACGTCATCAACGATGCGATGATGGCCGGCACGCTCGATTTCGCCGGCACCGGCGCGCCGGGCTTCGTCACGCTTTGGGCCAAGGCCAAGGGCATCCCCGGCGTCGAGGTCGTCGGCGTCTCGGGCATGAGCTCCACTTCGCTCTGGCTGATGGCGAACAAGCCGGAGCTGAAGTCGCTCAAGGACTTCACCCCGACCGACAAGATCGCGCTGCCCGGCATCAAGACCTCGCTCGCCGCTGTCGTGCTCCAGATGATCGCCGCCAAGGAATTCGGCGATGCCAATTACGCCAAGATGGATCCGATGACGATCAGCCTGCCGCATCCGGAGGCGCTCGCCGCCCTCGTCGGCGGCAAGACCGAGGTCAAGGCACATTTTACCTCGCCCCCCTTCCAGTATCTGGAAGCCAAGAGCCCAGGCATCCACCGTGTGCTCAACTCGGTCGACTATCTCGGCAATCTCACGCTCGACGTCACCTTCGCGCCGAAGAAGTTCGTCGACGCCAATCCCAAGATGACCCAGGCCTTCATCGAGGCGATGGACGATGCTACTGCGCTCATCGCCGGGGACAAGAAGCTCGCCGCCGAGATCTACGCCAAGAACTCGAAGGTCAAGGTTGCCCCCGCTGAGGTCCAGCAGATGATCGAGGACAAGGATGCGCGCTTCACCGCAACGCCGGAAGGCGTGATGCAATTCGCCGAGTTCATGCACAAGGCGGGCTCGATCAAGGTCAAGCCGGCGAAGTGGAGCGACATGTTCGTGCCGCAACTCGCCGGTCGCCCCGGAAGCTGAAACACCGCGGGAAGTGACGCTTTCGCGCCTCTCTCCCCCG
>NZ_LNCU01000074.1:0-14152 GCF_001542415.1 Bradyrhizobium macuxiense | reverse complement strand
GATGGCCGGGACAAGCCCGGCCATGACGATTGTGGCAGCGTCTGCGCTAAGCTTCCCGGCGTCACATGCGATTGCCCTGCCACAAGGGGGAGAGAGCCTGAAAAGTATGCTCACCTCACCGTCATTTCGGACCTCGCGCGAAATAGCACGCGCCCGAAGCGACGCAGCGAGAGATAACACAACTTAGCGAACACCGCCTCGGAACGTCACACAAGCCACCGGCCAGCGCACATAGAATAGACCATGCAACGTTTCCCGCGCAGCGGCGTTTGTTGCAGGTTGCTTTGATTGCCTTGACCAGACCTTGGGGGACGCGATGTCCGATTTCGTCGTTGAGGAAGGCTTGCCCTATCCGCTGGGCGCCCATTGGAGCGGTCACGGCACCAATTTCGCGGTGTTTTCCGCCAACGCCACCAAGGTCGAGGTCTGCCTGTTCGACGGCGAACGCGAAACCCATCGCTTCGAGCTTCCGGAATACACCGACCAGGTGTTTCACGGCTTCATCAACGGGGTGCAGCCGGGAACGTTCTACGGCTACCGCGTCTACGGCCCCTACCAGCCCGAGGGCGGCCACCGCTTCAATCCGAACAAGCTGCTGCTCGACCCCTACGCATGCGCCCACGCCGGCGATCTGACCTGGAATCCGGCGGTGTTCGGCTACAAGATGGAGACCGGCGACGACCTGACCTTCGACGAGCGCGACAGCGCCCCCTTCATGCCGAAATGCGTGGTGGTCAATCCTAATTTCGACTGGGTCGAGGAGGCGCAGCGGCAGGACGTCCACTGGGACGAGACCGTGGTTTACGAGACCCACGTCAAGGGTTTCACCAAGCAGCACCCCGGCATCCCCGAGCATCTGCGCGGCACCTACGCCGGCTTCGGATCGAGCCAGGCGATCGACTACCTGACCGCGCTCGGCATTACCTCGGTCGAGCTGCTGCCGGTGCATTCCTTCATCAACGACAGCAACCTGCTGGACAAACACCTCACCAATTACTGGGGCTACAACACGATCGGCTTCTTCGCGCCCGACCCGCGCTATGCCGCCGACGTGCCGAACAGCCTGCGCGAGTTCAAGGAGATGGTGTCGCGATTGCACGGCGCCGGCCTCGAGGTGATCCTCGACGTCGTCTACAACCACACCGCCGAAGGCAATGAGCGCGGCCCGACGCTGTCGTTCAAGGGCATCGACAATGCGAGCTACTACCGGCTCTTGCCCGACAAGCGGCGCTACTACATCAACGACACCGGCACCGGCAACACCGTCAATCTGTCCCATCCGCGGGTGATCCAGATGGTGATGGACAGCCTGCGCTACTGGGCCGGTCACATGCATATCGACGGCTTCCGCTTCGACCTCGGCACCATCCTGGCACGCGAGGTCTACGGCTTCGACGAGCAGTCGGGCTTCCTGAAGGCGATGAACCAGGACCCGCTGCTCGCGACCGTCAAGCTGATCGCCGAGCCCTGGGACTGCGGCCCCGGCGGCTACCAGGTCGGCGGCTTCCCGCCTGGCTGGGCGGAATGGAACGACAAGTACCGCAACACGGTGCGCGATTTCTGGCGCGCGGAGGCGACACCGGGCGCGCTCGCGCCGCGGCTGCTCGGTTCGCACGACGTGTTCGACCGCGAGGGACGACGCACCTGGGCCAGCATCAACTTCATCACCGCCCATGACGGCTTCACGCTGAACGACTGGGCGAGCTACAACAACAAGCACAACGAAGCCAACGGCGAGCACAACAATGACGGCTCGTCCGACAACCATTCCTGGAATTGCGGCGCCGAGGGCCCGACCGACAAGCCTGATATCATCAGCTTACGCGAACGGCAGAAGCGCAACATGCTGGCAACCTTGCTGGCCTCGCAGGGCACGCCGATGCTGCTCGGCGGCGACGAGTTCGGCCGCACCCAGCGCGGCAACAACAACGCCTATTGCCAGGACAACGACATTTCGTGGTTCGACTGGAATTTTTCGGACAATGCCGAGAAGCAGCTCGCCTTCACCAAGCGCATGATCAAGCTGCGGCGCGACTATCCGATCCTGCGCCGCAGCCGCTTCCTCTCTGGCGACCGCGACGCGCAGCTCGACCTGCGCGACGTGGTCTGGATCAACGCCTCGGGCGCCGAGATGACGCAGCCCGACTGGACCACCGGCTGGGTCAAATGCTTCGGCGTGGTGCTGGACGGTCGCGCGCGCAAGACCGCGATTGCGCGCCAGGGTGAAGACGACACCGTGCTGATGGTGCTGAACAGCTTTGAAGGCGAAGTCGATTTCAAGCTGCCGCAGACCTCGGCCGGCCCGCACTGGTCGCTGCTGCTCGACACCAATGCATCAGAGGAAGCGCCCGGCGCCAGGTTTGAGTTCGGCAGCACGTACAAGGTGACTGGCCGTTCGTTCCTGCTGCTTGCAGCGGGTGAGGTAAAGTAGGGCGGCCACACATCATTACTCCCGTCATTCCGGGGCGTGCGAAGCATCAGCCGGGAATGACGGGCCGGGCCTCCCAGCCCCTGCCGGCCGATTGACATTCGCCGTCGGGCTGCCAGACTTCGACAAAAATACAGGGTGGAGACCTTTGGATGGCCAATCTCGCGGCCTCTAATCATGTCGCCCGTGTTTTGTCGGCGGCCAATCAGATGGCCGGCGTCGACACCGAGGCGCGGATTGCCACGTCCTGGCGGCGCTGCCTGGTCAGCCACAAGCTCGACCCCGCACGGCGCGGCCCGCCGCAGACGCTGACGGAAGCCGAGGTCCGCCACATCGCCGAGCCGATGGAGGACCTGATCCAGGTTGCGATTCCGGAACTGGAAGATTTGGCGCGCGTGCTGCGCGACTCCGGCTATTGCGTCAATCTCGCCGATCCCAATGCCACCATGCTGGTGAGCCGCCTGCCCGAGGGCGACTACGCGCGGATGTTCCTGGAATGGAAGATCTATACCGGCTCGAACTTCGCCGAGACCTTCGAAGGCACCAACGGGCTCGGCACCGCGCTTGCCGAGCAACGGCCGATCATCGTGCATGGCGACGAGCATTTCCGCGAGCAGTGGCACATGTTCACTTGCGCGGTGTCGCCGTTGTTCGATCATGCCGGGCGGCTCGCCGGCGCCGTCAACATCACCTCGTGCCGCAGCGATCTCGGCCGCGGCGCTCATGAGCTGGCCCTGGCCGTCACCACGGACGCAACGCGGCGGATCGAGCGCTCGTTCTTCCGCCGGCGCTACCGCGCCGCATGGATCGCGACCCTGCCCGGCGACGGGCACGGCATGCTCGCCTATGACGACGACCGCCGCGTGGTCGGCGCCTGCCGCACCGCGCGGAGCGTGTTCGGATTGACCGACGCAATGATCGCCGATGGCATCGATCTGACGCATCTGATCCAGCTCGACGACCGCGCGACCCAAGCGCCGGGAGAGAGCATTGCACTGCGCCGCGCTGACGGCACGCCGTGGGGCCGCGGCCGCGTGGCGCCGCCGGTGCGCACGCGATCGCCGCGTCCCCTACCGCGCGACCCATCGATGGGACAGTTCAGCGGGCTGCACAAGCTCGCGGGCCGCGATCCCGTACTGATGAAGGGCGTGAAGCGGCTGATGACGGTCGGCAATCTCGATCTGCCGATCCTGCTCCACGGCGAGACCGGCGCCGGCAAGGACGTGTTCGCGCGCGCCATCCACGCGGCGAGCAATCGCGCCCGCAACAATTACGTCGCGCTGAACTGCGCGGCGATGCCGGAGAGCCTGATCGACGCCGAACTGTTCGGCTACGAGGCCGGCGCTTTCACCGGCGCGAGGCGCGAGGGATCGAAGGGGCTGATCGTGCAGGCGAGCGGCGGCACGCTGTTCCTCGACGAGATCGGCGACATGCCGCTGGCGCTGCAGACGCGGCTGCTGCGCGTGCTGGAGAATCGTGAGGTCTGGCCGCTCGGCGCGCTCAAGCCGGTACCGGTCGATATCCGCCTGATCAGCGCCACGCACCGCGACCTCGCGCGGATGGCGGAGGACGGCAGCTTCCGCTCCGATCTGTACTACCGGCTGCGCGGCATGGAGATCCGCCTGCCCGCCTTGCGCGAGCGCGCCGACAAGGCCGATGTCATTGCGCAGATCGCAACCGAGGAGGCGCCGGCCTGCCGCATCTCGGAGGCGGCCTGGGCGCGGCTGATGTCGTACCCCTTCCCCGGCAACATGCGCCAGCTCCGCCACGTGCTGCGGCTCGCCGGCTGCATGGCGGAGGATGGCGAGATCAACGAGGCCGACCTCGACCTGCCGCCGCTGGGCGGTCGCAGCGTCGAGCAGGATCAGGCGGCGAGTGAGCGCGCGACGATCGTCGAAGCGCTGCGCGCCCACGGCGGCCGGGTGACGGACGCCGCAAAGGCACTCAAGCTCAGCCGCGCCACGCTGTATCGGAAGATCAAGGCGTTGAAGATCGGGCTGGAGGGCTGAGGTCGCTTGCTCAGACTCCGGCCCGCGAGCGACGCAGCCATTCGTTCAGATCGATGCGGCCGAGGCGAGCCTCGCCCAGCGGCACGAGCGAGAGCTCCTCGACCCGGCCGCCCCAATAGAGAGCCTCGGGGTCTCTCACGACCTCGCGCGGATCGCCGATTGCTTTCAGGTAGCGGGCGATGATTTCGTTGAATGGCGCGCGTTCCGGGCCGGCGATGTCAACGATGCCGTTGCGCGGTGGCTCAAGCGCTACATCGGCAACGAAGGCAGAAACATCCTCCGCCGCGATCGGCTGGAACAGGCCCGGCGAGAGCCTGACCGTTTTTCCGTCTCCACCCGCATCGGCGATGGCCCCGATGAATTCCATGAACTGCGTCGCGCGGACGATGGTGTAGGGGATACCGGACGCTTCGATCAGTTTCTCCTGCGCCACCTTGGCGCGGAAGTAGCCATTGTCGGGCGTCCGGTCGGTCCCGACGATCGAGAGCGCGACATGATGCCTGACGCCGGCGGCCGACTCCGCCGCAAGCAGGTTGCGGCCGGAGGTCTCGAAGAACGCCATCACCGCCTTGTCTTCAAATGACGGCGAATTGGCCAGGTCGATCACGACAGCCGCACCGTCCACGGCTTCCTTGAGCCCCTCGCCGGTGATGGCGTTGATGCCGTTTCTGGGAGAAGCAGCGACGACCTCGTGGCCGCGCTGACGCAGAATGGCAACGGTCTTCGAACCGATCAGTCCGGTGCCGCCGATGACAACGATCTTCATTGATGATCCTCCTTGTCGGTGACGAGGTGTCGTAAGACGCGCTCGCCGCTTCAGCATTTGCCGGCGAGCCGTCCACGGCAGCGCGGAGAAGGACGGGTGAGCTCGCGCGGTCTCCTCGATCGCTCGCACGCAATCACACTATAGCATGCTACGGGGGGCTCTGATGTCACGGAACCGGTCATCGGGCGCGTATTGCGCGCCGCGTTGGCTCATCCGGAGCTACGCTTGCTGAAGCTTTTACCGTCGCGTAGACTAACGGGCGCGTCCCGGCCAGTATGCTGGGGTACTGAAAGCTTCAGCCGCTGCCGGGACATCACCGCGGGCTCCCTTTCGTGCTGCAACGCAAATGCTGGGCATGACGTATAGCCCGCTGTGCACTCCTTGAGTTGATTTCAGCAAACGCAGGAGGAGTCTATGCGGAATTTTATCACCATTTTCGTTTCCAGCGTGGCAATTGTCGCTGCGGCCTCAACCGCCGTCGCGGGTGAGAAGGTGCTCGAGTTCAAGCTCGTCACCAAGCCGATGGACGTCAAGGTCATCGAGGCAGCAAACGTCGAGGGGCAGTCGGTCGTTGCCGGCAAGTTCTTTGGGGTCGCCGTCTTCAATGACGGCCGTATCGGGGTGAAGGAGTTCGTCCATTCGGGAGACATGCTCAAGGGCTCGGGCTCCTATTACGGCTACAGCACCTACACGTTCGAGGAAGGCTCGATCACGGCGCGTTACACCGGTGCGGTCAAAGACGGAAAATCGCATGGCGAATATACGATCCTTTCGGGCACGGGTGCCTATGCGAACGCGACGGGCACGGGAACGATCGACAGCGCGCCGAATCCGTTCAAGGGGGTCAATCTCCTGAACATCAAACTCGACGTGAAAACACCGGGGTCATAGCAGCGCAGCACCGGCGGGCCCTCAACAAAGGACAGTGACGCCTCACGCGGGCATTGGCCCGGTGGCGGCCGCGTTGCCGCGCCGGGCCAACGCCATCAACAGCGGCGTGAGGTGGAGCAAGCCTGTCGGCCAGCCGCGGGCGCGTGGCGGACGCGGCCAAGTCGTTGAGGCTAAGCCGCGCGACGACGCACCGGAAGATCAAGAATCAAGACGTCGAGGATCGAAGGGAGAAATTGTCACGGCGCGATCCAATCGATCGCCGATTCCATCAAGCGATCAGGAAAACTCGTTCCAGCTCACGCGCCGGGCGTCGAGATCGCCGAGCGTCACGGGATCGCGGATGTCGCGCACGCTGTGGAAGCCGCTGCGCAGATAGACCAGGGGATCGACCGTGGTCGCGGCGCGCACGTGCTGGACTTCGCCGATAAAGACCGAATGCGTCTTGGTCTCGAGCTCCTGCGTCAGCACGCAATCGAACGCGGCGACCGCATCTTCCAGCACCGGTGCACCGGTCGCTCCGACCGTCCAGCGTCCAAACGCAAAACGGTCGTCGCCGTTGACGCCCTTCTGGCCCGAAAAGGTCAGCGCCAGCAGCGCGTGCTCCTCGTTCAGGAAGTTGATGACGAAGTGGCGCTCCTCGCGGATGCGGGTGTGCGCGCTGGCGTTACGGTTAACGCAGACCAGGACCGACGGCGGATGGTCGGAGAGCGAGCAGGCCGAGGTCACCGTCAGGCCGGTGCGCCTGCCGGGCTCGGAGCCCACCGTCACCAGCGCAACGGCACCGGCGCAATGGCGCATGGCCTGCTTGAAACTCTGTGCATCGACGGTCATGCCGCAAACCCCAGTCCTTAAAACTCCCTTCAAGATATGCGACAGAGGGTGCGAGGCAAGCCCCGCACCCTGCGCACCAGTCATGCAGCCTTCTCGAACTCGGCGCCGAGGTGCTTGAGCCGCGGCATTACCTCGTTCTTGAGCAGGTTTAGCGAGTGCCGCCAGGCTTCCGGCTTGTGCTTGTAGTCGAAGCCGAACACCAAGAGCACGCCGAACCCGCCGACCTCACGATAGATCTTCTCGATCTTCTCGGTGACGGTTGCGGGCGAGCCGACGATCCAATTCCGGCGCGCGCAATATTCGACGGTGACGTCGCTGTCCGGCACGTCGGGCGCATGCTTCAGATAGTCCTTGAAGCCGAAGTGTCCGAGCAGCGGGAGGAAGTATTCGCCCATCATCCGGCCCATCATGTCGCCGACCGAGAGCTTCCAGGCCTCCTCGTCGGTGTCGGCGACGAACACTTCGCGCACCATCCGCCAGTCCCGGCGGCTCGGCTTGCGACCGGTCTTGGCAGCACCTGCCTCCACCGACTCCCAATGGCTGCCGACATAGGCCGGGTTGAGATTGAGGCTCATCGGGATGAAGCCGCGCTCGCCGGCGAGCTTCAACGTGTCTGAATTCTTCGACAGACCTGCGACCCCAATCGGCGGATGCGGGGCCTGCACCGGCTTGATGTGAGGCTTCAGGAAATCGAACATCGTGTCGGGCTTCGTCACCGTCCAGTACTTGCCCTTGTGCGTCCACGGTGCCGGATCGGTCCACATCTTCAGGATGATCTCGAGCGCCTCACGCGTCATGTCGCGGTTCTGGCCCGACATGCCATCAACATTGAACATCGCCCAGTCGCTCGGCAAGCCCGATGCGGCAACGCCGAAATTGAGCCGCCCGTTCGAGAGATGATCGAGCACCGCGACGCGATTGGCGAGCTCAGCGGGGTGATGATACGGCAGCAGGAAGCCACCGGGCCCGATGCGGATGTTCTTGGTCTGCAACAGCGCCTGCGCGATCAGAAGATCGGGCGATGGATGCGGCTCCCAGGGTGCGGTGTGGTGCTCGCCGATCCAGGCTTCCTGATAGCCGAGTTCATCGAGCCAGCGCAGGGTCTGCAGGTCCCAATCGTGGCCCTCCTTCAATCCGCACTCCGGCGGATGCGAGGGCATGGTGAAATATCCGAGCTCCATGGCGTGTTTCCTTCTCGCTAGAAATTCACTGGTGCAATGCGTCTTGCCGCGCATTCGCGAGAGGAAAGAGCAAGCGCTGTGCCAGCGTGGAAATCGCCGATAATGAGAGGGAAGGCCGGGTTTTCGGCCGGGTGCAGCCGAAGTGCGGGCTCGCGACCGCAAACACCGTCTCACCGTCGCGAGACGGTGTCGCAACGGTGAGACGCGGCGATGACGTTCAGCTTGTTTGCTCCCTCTCCCCGTTCTTACGGGGTCGAGACGAGCGAAGCTCGCTCTTAGAGGGTTGGGGTGGGGGGCTGTCTCCGCACAGACGGTGATCGCTGTGCTTGCGGAGACTCCCCCTCACCCGGAAAGCCATCTGGCGATGCGTTCCGACGTCTCCCCGCAAGGGGGCGAGGTGAAGCGAAGCCTCACAGGCTCATCGCATTACCCCGCCGCGCGGCGCGGCAGCGCGTTGCCGTCGGGCTCGGACGGCGCCGGGATCTGCATCAGGATGGTCTGGCCGGCGGAGGCGATCTCGATCCCCTCCTCCTGGAAGCGACGCTTCATGCGGCGATTGAACTCGCGTTGCACCGACCAGCGGCCGCTGTCGGTGCAACGGATCTGGCCGACGATCGTGACGACGGACCCATCGACCTTGTCGACGCCCCACAATTCGAGATCGCCGCGGATCAGCGCACGGAACGCAGTCTCGCGGCGCATCTCGGCCACGACGTCCTTCAGGATCTCGCCGGCACGATCGGTGTCTTCCTTGAACGCGACGTTGACGCTGACCGCGGCATTGCCGGCGCCGCGGCTGGCATTGGTGATGGTCGTCACGGCGCTGAACGGCACGACATGCACCGAGCCGTCGCCGGCGCGCAACCGCATGGTGCGGATCGAGACGTTCTCGACCACGCCCGAAAGCCCTGACACGGTAACGCTATCGCCGACCTGCACGGTGTTCTCGATCAGCAGGAACAGCCCGGTGATGAGATCCTGCACCAGCTTCTGCGAGCCGAAGCCGATCGCGATGCCGACGATGCCGGCGCCAGCCAGCAGCGGCGCGACATTGACGCCGATCTCGCTCAGCGCGGTAAGCCCGACCACGGCGACGATCACGCAGAACAGCGCGGTGCGCAGCATCGGCTGGAAGGTGCGCAGCCGCGCGGCGCGGGCGAAATGTCCCTCGCGCGACATCGTGTTGATCTGGCGGTCCATGAACGCGTTGGCCGCTTCCCAGATCACGGCCGCCGCGAGTGCCGCGATGCCGATCGTCACCACCGCAGAGATCAGCTGGCTGCCGATCTGGCCGCCATAGAACCAGACGATGGCATCGACGCCCCACACCTCGAGCAGCGCGATGAAGCCGATGAAGGCGATCACTGACGAGACGATCTTGCGCAGCAGCGGCAGATAGCGGTTGGCGCGCACCTCCAGCCCCGGGAAGCGCTGCAGCAGCTCCGGGCTGATGCGGAAGCCGCGATCGATCAGGCTCAGCACCACCATGGTGATGAGGCGCGTGACCAGCAGCACCGCGATGGTGCCGACGAAATATTGCAGCAGCAGCGAATAGCCGTTGCGGATGTTGAGCGCCCACACTGCCCACAGCGCGAGGTCGAGCGCGATCGCCAGCACATGCCAGAGGCCGGCGACGCGGTTGCGGATCCGCGCCGCGAGGCCGACGCGATCGGCCGGGGGGCGGATCGCATCCGCCACCTGCCGGCGGCACTGCAGGATGATGACGACGACGAAGAGATGCACGATCAGCATCACGAGCCGCAGCAGCGCGGCATAGCCGGCCCGATGCAGGCCGAGCAGCAGCGCAACATTGGCAAAGCAGATGCCTGATACGCCGACCGCAACGATACGCCGCGCCCAGATCTCGATATAGGCCGCAGTCTCGGCGCGGATCCGGAACAGGCCGAACGGCCCGGCCAGCGCCCGCACGGCGCCGATCAGCGCGCGCGAGAAAGCATAGGCGTTGACCACAGCCAGGATCACCAGCCGCGTGGTCGACTGGTCGCCGATCTCGGTGCCGAGCAGCGCGGTGGCGACACCAACGAAGACGACCACCGGCAGCAGCTCGAGAACGAGGCGGCCGAGCACGAAGGGCAGCCGGATGATGGATTGCCAGGCCCGCGCCAAGCTAAGCCGGCGGCGCTGCAGTTCGGGTTCCGGCGCGACGTCGGCGACCGACGACGGCGGATCGGCGACCGTAAGCGCCTGCAGCGGCATGCGCGCCGTCTGCGGCAGCCGCGATTCCAGGAACGTCACGGGCCGCTTGATCAGGCGGAACACCACCCATTCGACGGCCAGCGCGCAGGCGAGCACCAGCGCAAGCTTCCAGGCGATGTCGATCAGCAGACCATAGGCTGTCGGATCATTGGCGGTGCGCACGAACCAGTAATAAAACGCCGGGAAATGCGTCAGCGTGCGCGCAACATCGGCTACCTCGCGCGACATGTCGGTCACCTGCTCCGACACCATCAGCAGGAGCTGCGCGCCGAGGCTGTCGGCGGTGAGCGGGATCGGGGAGTGATGTTCCGGTGCGGGAGCCGGTGCAGGCTGCGCCGTCTGCGGCGCGGCATTGGCGATCGCGCGCAGCGTATTGATGATCTCGCCGCGCTTCTTGTCGTCCTGCAGCGTTTCGAGCGCGCGCCTGGCCTGCTCAGGCGTCAGGGCATCGCCGGTATTGGCTTGCTGTGGCGGCGGCGCCGGCTTGGCACTGGGCTGCGCAACGGCAGGAGAGACGAACAGGGTGAGGACGATAAGAATCGCAAAACGAAGTTTGTGCGACACGAGAGCCTCTTAAAATAATTGCGCGACGGCGAATCCCTAGGGTGGAATCAGCCCTCGCGCTCGCGTCATGCCGGATAGTCCTTTTCGCCCCGATGATGTGTCGGAAGTTTGCCTTCGCGGCGGCGTT
Source organism: Bradyrhizobium macuxiense (assembly GCF_001542415.1). Classification (GTDB taxonomy): domain Bacteria; phylum Pseudomonadota; class Alphaproteobacteria; order Rhizobiales; family Xanthobacteraceae; genus Bradyrhizobium; species Bradyrhizobium macuxiense. Next base: position 3,138 of record NZ_LNCU01000074.1, on the reverse strand, counting down.
CTCTTGGCATTTGCCGCAGCACAAAATCGTCACAAGCGTTGAGCGGTTATTAAGGACGCAAGCGCCTTCGACGCGCGCTGACTGTTCCTCTTTCCCTACTCGCGCCGCGACCCTAAGCCGCGGCGGAAATCGCCGGGCTTGACGTTCGCGTCGCTTCATGATGTTCTTTGTTTGTTCTTTGCGATCTCCAGTTGCGTTTCGAGGATTTCATGCACGACGTTTTTGCCGACGACGGCCCGGTTCAGCTGTTCATTCACGACGACGGGGAGACACCGCGGGATTTCGTCCAGGATCTGCTTTGCACGGTGTTCGGCAAATCCCGGCAGGAAGCGATCGCCTCCACCGCCTTGATCGAGGTCAAGGGCGCAATTCCATGCGGCCCCTATCCCTCACCCGTCGCGCGCGCGTTGTACAACAGCGCGAAGCTGTTGATCCGCTCCAAGGGCCAGCCCTTGCTGATCACAACCGAATCCGCCGACGCCAGCCGCCCCTGCGATCTCTGCGAAGCACCGAGAGCGGTTACGGAGATTATCCTGTCCGGTACGACGGCCTCCCTGTGCAGCGACTGCCTGCTCGCCGCACGCCGTAGCTCGGAGGAATTGCCGAGCAGCGAGTTCAGATATGCCTTCGCCGCGCTCGAATGGCATTTCGCCGGAATCCCGCGCAACCACATCCTGACGCGGTCGCGGCAATTTCCGGGTCACATGCGCGCCGACGTTCAGATCGCGATCGACAGGCTGTTCACCGCACCGATCCATTTCTTCGGCGTTCACGAGGAGTACCGCTACGAGACTCTCGATTTCGCGGAGCTGATGCACGACGACCGCAGAGCGCCGGCGATCGCTCCGCCGCAATATCACGACGTCGACATCGGCGAGGACGAGCCGGTGAAGTGTCTCGTCAATGGGTTGTGGCTGTGCCGCACCGGGGACTTGCGCTACGCGATGCTGCTCAGCTTCCATCGCGACTATAACCATGAGCCGACCTTGCGCATCGAGCTCGCGGTGCCCGTCGGCGCCGCCGGCAATGCCCTCGTGCAACGCACGCTCGCCGAGCTGGAAGTTGCGGTGCATTCGGCGCGGTCCTATCGCGGCAAGATCCTCTCGCTGGACGGCGGTGCTGACTATCGCGGCCGCGCGCGCGGCGTGACCGTGCATCGCCTGCCGACCGTCGATCGCAACGAGGTGATCCTGCCGGAGCGGACGCTGCGGTTGCTCGACCGCAACGTGCTCGACTTCGTCGGGAGCCGTGATCGGCTGCGCGAGCTCGGGCAGTCGACCCGCAAGGGCATTTTGCTTTACGGCCCGCCCGGCACCGGCAAGACGCACACCATTCGCTATCTCGCCACCAACCTGCCCGATCATACGACGCTGATCATCACCGCCGAGCAGGTTGGCCTGCTCGGCGCGTATATGAGCCTGGCGCGCCTGCTGCAGCCGACCATGGTCGTAATCGAGGACGTCGACCTGATCGCGCGCAGCCGCGAGGAGATGGGACCCTGCGAGGAATCGCTGCTCAACAAGCTGCTCAACGAGATGGATGGGCTGAAGCAAGATTCCGACATCTTGTTCGTGCTCACCACCAACCGGCCGGAAGAACTCGAAAGCGCGCTCGCCGGCCGTCCCGGCCGCGTCGACCAGGCGATCGAGGTGCCGCTGCCCGACGAGACCGGGCGCGGCAAGCTGGTGCAGCTCTATGGCAAGGGCCTGCCGCTCGAACAGCCCGTGATCGACGAAGCGGTGCGGCGCACCGATGGCGTCAGTGCCGCCTTCATCAAGGAACTGATGCGCCGCCTCGCCCAGGCGAGCATCGTCCGCGACGGCGGCAACGACGTCACCGCGGCCGATATCGGGAGCGCCCTGAACGACATGCTGTTCGACGGCGGCCAGCTCAACGCAAAGCTGCTCGGCGGCGCGCAGGGAATGAGTGCCGGGCGATAGAGCGGCGCGTCCCGGCACATTGCCGCTTCCCATCATCTCAAAAATGAGATATCTACACGATGTCTTGGCGTGTCGAAAATCCTGAACGAGGTCGTTGCGGGAGAGATTGCGGCATTGCCGGTCGACATGCAGGCACGTTTCATCCGCCTCTCCGAGCGCATTATCACTGCTGGGCTCGAAAGTTCGGCTGAACCGCACGTCAAGCATCTGGTCGGCAAGTTGTGGGAGTTGCGACTGACCGGGCGCGACGGAATCGCAAGAGCACTCTATGTGACAGCGTCCGGCCACCGCGTCGTGGTCGTCCGCGCGTTTGTGAAGAAGTCTCAGAAGACGCCATCGGGCGAGATCGAGTTGGCGTTGCGGCGAGCAAAGGCAATCACGTGACCGTTCCGTTCGAAAAGCTCAAGGCCCGCCTGCTGGCCAATCCCAAGGTCAAGGCGGAATATGATGCACTCGCGCCTGAGTTCGAGATCGCCGCCGAATTGCTTCGGGCGCGCCAGCGAGCGGGACTGTCGCAATCCGAGCTCGCGTCCCGGATGGGGACCAGCCAGTCGACGATTGCCCGCCTCGAAAGCGGACATACACTTCCCAGCACCAAGACGCTGTTGCGGTTTGCCAAGGCAACCGGCAGCAAATTCCGGATACGGCTCTCGCCAGCATAGTCTGCACCGCCGCCAGACGCCCCGACGACAAACCCACCGCCAGCGTCTTACGCCCGCGCTACCGGCGGCAGAAGCAGCTCGCGCTCACCGGCTGCGACACGCGCGAGCTCGGCGGAGACTCGCGCCAGCACGCGCTCCCAGGCTTGCGGCTTGTGCTGACGGAACAGCCGCATGGTCGGATACCAGGGCGTATCCTCGCGGTCGCGCAGCCAGCGCCAGTCGAGCGCGTAGGGGCACAGCAGCCACACCGGACGGCCGAGGGCGCCGGCCAGATGCGCCACCGACGTATCGACGGCGATGACAAGGTCGAGCGCGACAATGGCCGCCGCGGTATCGGCGAAATCGCCCAGCGCCGGTGCAAGGTCGACGACATTGCCGGCAAGACGCCGCAGCACCGGACCATCCTCAGGCCGCGGCTCCTTCTGCAGGCTGTAGAGCTGCGCGCCCGGCACGATCAGCCGCGGCAGCACGGCCTCCGCCGCCAGCGAGCGCTGGCGGTCGCCCTTGTGCCTGGAGTTGCCGGCCCAGACCACGCC
>NZ_LNCU01000073.1:128216-134626 GCF_001542415.1 Bradyrhizobium macuxiense | reverse complement strand
AGCGGCATCTTCCAGGCCGATGCCTATGGTGGCTATGGCAGGCTTTACGACCCGGGCCGCAACGCAGGTCCGATTCTGGAAGCCGCGTGCTGGGTCCATGCCCGACGGCCGTTCTTCGTGATGGCTGATCTGGCCGAGAATGCGCGCCGCAAAGTGCAGGGCAAAAAGCCGGCGGTGATCTCGCCTCTGGCGCTGGAAGCAGTCCGCCGGATCGACGCCTTGTTCGAGATCGAGCGGGGCATCAACGGCGAAACGCCCGAACGGCGCCGGGCCGTCCGCCAGGAGCTCAGCGCGCCGCTGGTCGCCGCTCTGGAAGCCTGGATGCGTGAGCAGCGCGCCAAGCTCTCACGGCGCAATGATGTCGCCAAGGCGATGGACTACATGCTCAAGCGCTGGGGCGCGTTCACCCGCTTCCTCGACGACGGCCGCATCTGCCTGTCCAACAACGCCGCCGAACGAGCCCTGCGCGGCATCGCCCTCGGTCGGAAGTCTTGGCTGTTTTGCGGCTCCGACCGCGGTGGTGACCGTGCCGCGGTGATGTACAGCATGATCGTCACGGCCAAAATGAACGAGGTGGATCCACAAGCCTGGCTCGCCGACGTCCTGGCCCGCATCGCTGCACATCCAGCCCAAAGGCTTGACGAACTGCTGCCCTGGAATTGGCGAGACCGAAACAAGCAAGTCAATCAGGCAGCCTGAGTGACCGCGGTCCTCACCGGATGCTTACGTTGCACAAGCCGCCGCGATGTCGCCCTTTGTTCCTTCGCGTCATTTCGTTGCCGCGCGGCGACGCAACACTACGGTCGCTATTGAGAGCTAAGTGGACATGAACCGCCAGCAAAGCCAGCTGAATCGGTCGAAGATGACCCTAAGCAGCCAATTTCGGTCGAAGGGAGAAGCCCTACAGAACGGTGATCATTACGCAGTTGACTGGGATGGATGAAGTAACCTCGGTTACGTGTCCCTTACCGTTGGTGTCTGCCAGCAGCAGGCCGTCGCCCGCTTGAAACGATCGGGCTTCGCCATCACTGACTGTGATCTTAAAGCTACCAGAAAGACAGTAGACCATCTGTCGGCTTGGAGACGGGTGCGGCTCATCTCCTCCCCATGCGACCGGTAGCTGGATCAAGACAAAGCTTGATGCAGCCTCTGGTGCTGAGACGGCAAGAGGCGCGGCAGGCGGCGCAAATTCCTTCATCGTCATCGGTACATTGTGCACGTCAAAATGGCTTTCGCCACGATCATCGGCGTATATGCGTACATACTTCAGCAAGGCCGTGTCTCCCGGCGGTACAATCAGAGTGCGCACGTTATCCTGCATGACAGAGACACGCCACCTTTGTCCGCAACTGGGCCTTCGCGACGAATTCCGCCTGTCGCCTCAATGTCGACTCTGAGGGGTAGACCGGACCCAACCGAGATCGGGCAAAACCGCCGCGATTGACCCATAGCCGACATTGCCCATTCGATGGATGGACGCTAGCATCCGCGCGGTTCGATAACCGCGCAAAGCCGTGTCAGGAGCATTGGGATGACTGCTTTTGTCCTAGTCCATGGTTCTTGGGGTGGCGCACACGGCTTTAGACATGTGCGTCGATTGCTCTGTGCGGAACACCACGACGTGTCGACGCCTAGCCTGACCGGTGTCGGTGAGCGCGTCCACCTATCCAGCCCGCAGGTCAGCCTCGGTACGCACATCCGCGACGTGGTCAACCACGTATTGTACGAGGATATAAACAAGATCGTTCTGCTAGGGTTTTCATACGGCGGTTTTGTCATCACAGGCGCGTTGGAGCACATCGCAGAACGCGTTTCACACCTTGTCTTTCTAGATGCATTAGTCCCCAAAAATGGGGAGACGGTTTTTTCGCACGTTGGAGGTGCGGCCCGCACAAAGATCGAGCTTGGTCAGAACTGGCTCTCAACAAGTCCTGTGCGTGAATACGACAGTCCTGCGGAAGCGGAGTGGATGCGTGCGCGCGTAACGACTCATCCAATGGGAACGCTCACAGAACCCGTTTTCCTTTCACAGCCGCTGGAGTCGTTTCCGTTTGCCAGAACCTACATCAAGGCGACACAGGATAAGCCGGGAAGCGATGCCGGCTACGAGGCCCGCTGGCAAGCGGCCCGGCACGCGAAGGCGTCGCCAGCTTGGCATTACCACGAGATAGCTACCAATCATATGGTCGCAATCAACAGGCCCGAAGAGTTAGCCCGGATACTCGCAGATATCGCTTAGCCGCGAATCCGCGGATGTCGCATTGGCCCATAGCTGACGGTCTGTATGACCATCGAGAACGTCGGCTCATTTGGGTGAACCGGAAGTCCCCGGTTCAGTCGCTTTGGTCGGCCTTTGACCCGCAAGAGACATCGCAGCGAAACCAACCGACGGCACTTTGCAGAGCGGCTCACGCCGATGTTTTCGCGTCGGGTCGCCTCGCAACGAGAAGACTACTCATGCACTGCAAGACGATTTCGCTTCTTTGATTGCGCAGTCGGATTTGGCTGCGCACGATCCCGCAATCAGGTTTCGACTTTGATACTCGTTTTTCCAGAACAGTCACTTCGAGATATAGTTCATCGCCGGGACGTACCGGGTTCGGTAGCCTTACCTCATCATATCCCATTCCAGCGATGCCGTGGAGCCCGGGCCGGAGCTTTGTCGTAAGCGAAATGAAGATTGCAAAAGTGTGAGCTGCCGATGCGGTTAGTCCTCCCAAGATTGACCGTGCTGCAGCTTCTTCGTCGATGTGGCTAGGCATCGCATCATACTGCTTCGCGAACTGAACAATCTCTTCCTTCGAAACCGGATAAGGGCCGGCCCCATTCGTAGTACCGACTTCGGCATCTTCAAAATACAAGCGGGTCATCGGTTTGTCCTTTACGAGCGGACTAAACTGAATGGTGAAAAACGGCATCATAGTCTCAGTGCTGCTCAATGTCAGCACGACCGGAATTGGCCCATCTGCGAAGTTGCGCCGCGTCGCACGGAAGTCCGCTCATGGCGCCGGAGCGGACAAGATTTGCTCAACTTGACTTCTTCGCATTTTGACCCGGAGCTGACCTTGCATTGCCCACACAGAGGCTGCACCATATGCTGAGCTATATGGAGCGATTGGGGGTGGAGGATGAGGTGCCTGCGCATATATGCAACGCCCGACGGGGAGTCCCATTTTGGAGAAGTCGATATCCCGATGATGATGAAGCCGGCGTTTCCCAACGAAGCGCCGTTTGAAATTTCGGCCTACTACCCAGCGTCACGCATCCGTTTTTCTCACATCCCCGCCGGGGTGCGCGACGTGGGCTTTCACAGGCCGCCGGAACGACTCCTCGCCATATGGCTCGATGGCCACGTGGAATTTGAAACGAGCGATGGAGAGGTGAGACGCCTTCCGGCGGGAAAAGCTGTTCTCGTCGAGGATACGCACGGGAAAGGACACATCTCGCGCCACCCCGAGGAAGGACAGAACGCTATCATAGTCATACTGCCGAGCGGCCTTGGCGCACCACTTGATTAGTCGGCTTCTGGCCCGGGAGCGACGTTCGGGCGGGCTCTGGAATGGTCTGCTTGTTGGTGTAGATCGGAAGTGACTGGCCAACTGCTCAAACGACGCTTTTGGACCCATCTCGGAAGTGACCCACTCCCAACGCATTTCGTCGGATAGTCATCCTAGGCCTTCCAGAGGCCACCAGCGAACGTCAACATGGCCGACCAGGATCGCCGCTGTCAGGCGGTGAAATTCAACAGTCGTGCAGCGGTCCGGCCGAGGATGTCGGCCTTGTGGTCATCGGAGAGGGACTCCGACGCGAAAATGTGATCGACCGGTTGCAACTGAAATGGATAGGGAGTGTCGCTGCCGAGCACGACCTGACTGGCACCGACCTGCGCCACCAGATGCCGCATCGCCTCAGGCGTGAAGACCAGTGAGTCGAAATAGATCTGCTTGAGATATTCGGTCGGCGTCTTCTTAAGGTGGATATTCGGATTGCAGCTCTTTGGACTGGCGAGACAAGCATGGTCCGAACGATCTGCGTAGGACGGCAGATAACCGCCGCCATGGGCAGCGATCACCTTGAGCTTCGGAAAGCGATCGAACGTGCCCTCGAAGATGAGGTGCGAGAGCGCGATTGTTGTCTCCAGGGGATAGCCGATCGTGTTGGAGAGCCAACCGTTGCCGGCCAGTTTCTTCGCAAGCTCGGGGATGCCCGTCGGATGAATGAACAGGGGCACGTCGAGTTCTTCTGCCTTGGCCCACACCGGATGAAATTTCGGATCGGAAAATGCCTCGCCGTTGACCGTGCCGCCGATCGCCGCTCCCTTGAGTCCCTGTTTCCTCACCGCCGTTTCTAGCTCCTGCACGGCGAGATCGGGCGCCTGCAGGGTCAGCGAGGCGAAGGCGGTAAAGCGATCGGGCTTTGCGGCGCAGAGTTCAACCAGCTTTTCGTTCTGCAGCTTCACGATCTGGCCGGCGAGATCACGCTCGCTGCCATACCAGAATGGATTGATCGACAGCACCTCCATGTCAACCGCCTGCGAGTCCATGGCGGCGAGCCGCTTGTCGATCTCGACAAAAGCCGCCGCTGCGACGTCGGACCGCGAACGTCCGTCGACGAGCTGGCTGGCGGCTGCGCCGGCGTTGAACAGTTCGCCGGCTTCGCGGAATTGGCAATGGGCGTGCACGTCGATCGTTTTGACCCGCTTGCCACCGATCATGACGGGTAATTTCTGTCGTGCCGGTTGCTGGGCGTTCGCGCCGTGCTGGAGGCCGCAGCCGCAAAAGACGATGCCAGTCGCGGCAGCAGCGGCGCCCGTCTTGAGAAAATGACGGCGTGTGGTCATGCCAATTTCCTCCAAGGGTAATCGGTAATTCGCGTGATTGGTCAGGCAATCGTACTTAATTTGAACTTGAGGATAGCATGGAGGAAGAAAAGCGGTTGTGTCGATTGCTATTTCCGCTTGTGGCCCGCTGCAGACGAACCGGGCCGATCTGATGATGTCCGTTGATAGCCGCGGACCGGAAGCTGCCGGCAAGAGAGAAACACATGTCTCGGACAAATCGGCCGGCAGGGCGCTACCGCCAGGCCCCGCTAAATCGCGGTCCTGCAAGCGGGCCCATTCTTACTTTGCATGGGGTTGTTTTCGATATTTTGTATCCGGGCCAGGTGCGCCGCCGAAGGGCGCTGCAGCCCTTCCAAAACACGCGCAGCGGATTTATTGCGCAAGCACACCCTCGCGCTTCCTCAGCACACGGTAGTAGGCCCACCACAGATGCGCGGCGGCGCCGCGCAGGGGGCGCCATGGTTCGGCGAGCGGTGCCATCTGCTTCGGCGTCGGCCGTTCCTTCAGCCCGAGGCCGACCTTGACGGCTTCCTGCACGGCGAGGTCGCCTGCGGGCCAGGCGTCGCCGTGGCCGAGGCAGAACAACAGATAGACGTCGGCGGTCCACGGCCCGATGCCGGGCAGCGCGGTCAGCGTGTTGTGCGCGGCATCCGCCTCCTCGTTGGCGAGCACGTCGAGGTTCAGCCGCTCCTCGGCGAGCTCGCGCGCGATGTGCTTCAGCGTCTTGATCTTGGCGGCGGATAGCCCGAGCCGGCCCAGCCGGTCGGTGCGGGCCTTGCGGATCGCATCGTGATGGAACGGATCGAACGCCTTGCTGACGCGTCCCCAGATCGCGGCCGCACTCGCGGTCGAGAGCTGCTGGCCGCAGATGATCGCGGCGAGGCCGGCAAAGCCCGGCTCACGCTGGCGGATCGCCGGCATGCCGGTCAGTTCGAGGATCGGGCGGAGGCGTCGGTCCTGGTCGACGAGCTTTTCGATCGCGTCGTCGAGGTCGGCCTGGGTTTCGAGGTGAATCAGCATGGTGGGATCGGCATCAACCTGTCGCGAGCGGGCACACGTCTCGTGTCTGATTGGGGATGACCCGCCCCATCTCCTATCGTAACAGAGTCTCTCCCAGATGGATCGCCGGGCATAGGCGAGCGGAAGCGACGCCGTCCTTCAGACGGCTATGCCCGGCAATGACGCGCGACCGATCGCCATGCCACCCGTTTTCCGTTTTGCGCCGAGCCCGAACGGCTACCTGCATCTCGGCCACGCTTATTCGGCGCTGCTCAATTTCGACCTGGCGCGGCAATCGGGCGGGCGCTTCCTGCTGCGGATCGAGGATATCGACGCGACACGGTGCCGGCCGGAATTTGAGCAGGCGATCTATGAGGACCTCGCCTGGCTCGGCATCTCCTGGGACGAGCCGGTGCGGCGGCAGTCGGAACACTTTGCCGCCTATGGCGAGGCGACCGAACGCCTGTCGGCCCGAGGGCTCGTCTATCCAAGCTTCGAGAGCCGGGCGGAGATCGCGCGCCTGGTCGCCGACAAGGAGGCCGGCGGCGGGTGGCCGCGCGATCCCGACGGC
>NZ_LNCU01000073.1:59153-128208 GCF_001542415.1 Bradyrhizobium macuxiense | reverse complement strand
GCGCCGCTCTATCCTGGTACGGCCAAATCGCTGCCGTCTGCGGAGCGTGAGCGGCTGATCGGGCAGGGCATGCCTTACGCGCTGCGGCTCGACATGACGGCAGCGCTGGCGCGCGCGGATGGTCTGCGCTGGCGCGAATCGGGTGAGGGTCCGGCCGGTGAAACCGGGGACGTCGCCGCGCGGCCGGAAGCCTGGGGCGATGTCATCCTGGCGCGCAAGGAGACCCCGACCAGCTACCATCTCTCCGTCGTGATCGACGATGCGTTGCAAGGCGTCACCGACGTGGTGCGGGGACTGGACCTGTTCTGGTCGACCAGCGTCCATCGGCTGTTGCAGGAACTGCTTGGCCTCACCCCACCGGCGTACCGGCATCACCGGCTGATTCGCGACGCGGCCGGGCAGAAACTCTCTAAATCGACCAGCGCGACCGGGCTGCGCGAGTTGCGCGCGGCGGGCGCGAGCCCCTCCGACATCCGCCGCCTCGTCAATCTGCCATAGCGCGCAATGGCTGCGCAGGCGCGGCAGATTTGTCCGAGCGAAAGCCCGTTAACACACTTTCGGATTATGCCGCCGAGGCAATGGCGAGCACCCAACCCCCGCCGTGACTCTGGCACTCCCGGCGTGCCATGCTGTGGCCGGGGCGGGGATCACGGAGACCATGGCGGCAACATCGCGCGCACCGCGCAGCAAGCGGCGATCCAAGGGGACGCCGGCCAGGACGCGTGCGTCCATAACGCGGGCTTCCAGGACGCGTGCGTCCAAATCAGCGGTGAAGGCGGCAGCCAAGCCGGCAGTGAAGCCGCGCCGTAAGCGGGCCGCGCCGAAGGCGTCCCCGAAGACCGGCCGCGGGATGGTCGAAACCGCGCTTGCCGCCTTCGCCCATGAGGTACGGACGCCGCTGACCGGGATCCTGGCGATCAGCAACCTGCTCGCGACCTCCGATCTCGGCGAGCGCGAGCGGCGCTGGGTCGATACCATCAAGACCGGCGCCGAGCATTTGGCGAGCCTTGCGACCCTCTTCGTCGATGCCGCCCGAAGCGAAGGGCCGGGGCTCGAGGTCCGGCAGGATTTCTTCGATCTGCGGACGCTGGCGCGGCACGCCGGCGATTCGCTGGCCGGCCGGGCCGCGGCCAAGGGGCTGCAGGCCACAGTCGAGGTCTCGGACAGGCTGCCGGCCTTCGCGGTCGGCGATCCCGTCCGCCTGCGGGCTGCGCTGGAGAACCTGATCGACAATGCCGTCAAGTTCACCGAGCAGGGCGGCATCGCGCTGCGCGTCACCCCGGTCCGTGCGCCGAAGGGCAAGATCGGCGTCGCCTTCGCGATCTCGGACAGCGGTATCGGCCTCACGCTGCAGGAGGTGCGGCGCCTGTTCCAGCCGTTCTCACAGGCCAATGTCTCGATCGCCTCGCGGTTCGGCGGCGCCGGGCTCGGCCTGTCCTCGGTCAAGCAGCTCGCGCGGGCGATGGGCGGCGACATCGTCGCGGCACAGCGGGACGGCGGCGGCACCACCTTCACGCTGAGCGTGGTGCTCGCACCGGCCAGGGGACCCGTCAGCATCATGTCCGACGACGCTGGCGCGCGTGCGTCGCAGGGACTGCGGCTGCTCAGCGTGGAGGACAATCCATTCGGCCGCGTGGTGCTCAACACCATCCTGACCGAACTCGGTCACCATGCCGAATTCATCGGTCAGGGCGAAGCCGCTGCCGATCGGGTCGGGCAAGGTGCGTTCGATGCGGTGCTGATGGATATGGTGCTGCCTGGCATCGGCGGGGTTGAGGCGATCAGGCGTATCCGCGCGCTGCCGCCGCCGCACGGCCGCGTCGCGATCATCGGGATCTCCGGCCGCAGCGAGGACGAGGCGGCCGCGCGTGCCGCCGGCGCCGACGCCTTCCTGGTCAAGCCTGTGTCTCCGCGGGCGCTAGCGACTGCGCTGCTTGAAGCGATACGCCGCGTGGCAGCCGCGACTTGATGATCGCGGCGTTCAGCTCGCCGCCGAACACGAAGATTGCAGCGATGAAATACAGGAACACCAGCGCGATGATCACCGAGGCGAGCCCCGCATACATCGTGACGTAATTGTTGGCGAAGCGCGCCAGATACATGCCGAAGCCGACGCCCGAGATCAGCGACGCCACCACGGTGAAGATGATGCCGGGCAGGATCTGCAGGAAGCTGCGTCGTCCCGCCGGCAGCCAGGCGTGCAGGATGAAGAGCGCGATCACCAGCGCCAGGATCGTGATGCCGTAGCGGGCGGTGTTGAGCAGGCTCTCGTTGGACTCGACGAAAAACGGAATATAGCGCCGCCCCGCCTCGATGATCAGCGGCCCGAGCACGATCAGGAATGCCATCGCCAACGAGGTGACTGCCGCGACCAGCGTGTAGCCGATCGACTCCAGCCGCAGCCAGTACCAGCGCCGCGGCTCGGCCACGGCATAGGCGCGGTTCAGCGCCACACGCAACGCCTCGACGCCGTTGGAGGCGAAGTAGACCGCGAGCACCGCACCGATCGTCAGGATGTCGCCCCGCGTCTGTGTCAGCACATCATGGATCTGCCCGGACAACGCTTCCGCAACCCGCTCCGGCCAGACCTGCAGCAGCAGCCCGACGGCCTGGTCGGCAAGCTCCTTGGAGCCGAAGAAGCCGGCCAGCGACGTCAGCACGATCAGGAACGGAAACAGCGCCATCAGCGTCGACAGCGCGATGTGGCTTGCGATCGCCCAGCCGTCGTCGGCGAGGAACGTGTAAAAGGCATTGATCACGACATGCGTGACGTAACGAAGCTGTTTCACATTCCACCCGGCATTGTCGAAAACGGCTCGGTCCGAGAACAAAGCCAGCTTCCGATATTACGCCGTGAAAAGCCAGTTGGTTGCATGACGGGGGTCTGTGGAAGTCCGCGTCATGCGGTGTTATGTACCGAAGATGGCATCCTTTCTCAGCTCGTTCATCCTTCCCATCGCCGTCGCCGCCGTGGCGCTGGTGCTGCTGCTCGGCCTCGTCAACATGATGAAGGGCGGCTCGCCCAACACGTCGCAGAAACTGATGCGCCTGCGCGTGCTGCTGCAGTTCGTCGCGATCGTCATCGCCATGCTTGCGGTCTGGGCGATGGGACGCTAGCGCACGCTTCTTCCTGGAGACCAGCACTATGGTCGTTCTCAATCGGATCTACACGCGCACCGGCGATGACGGCACCACCGCGCTCGGTTCCGGCGAGCGCCGCCCGAAATACGATCTGCGCGTCGCCGCCTACGGCACGGTCGATGAGACCAATGCCGCGATCGGCGTGGTGCGGCTGCATCTCGCCGACAGTCCAGAGCTCGATGCGATGCTCGGACGGATCCAGAACGATCTGTTCGATCTCGGTGCCGATCTCGCGGTGCCCGAGCGCGAGGGCAAGGCCGAGCGCTTGCGGATGCTGGCGAGCCAGGTCGAACGGCTTGAGCGTGACATCGACAGCCTGAACGATCAGCTCGCGCCGCTGACCTCGTTCGTGCTGCCCGGCGGGACGCAGGCATCTGCATATCTGCATCTCGCCCGCACGATATGTCGCCGTGCGGAACGCATGATGGTGGAACTCGCCGCCCGGCCCGATGAGCCGGTCAATGCCGCTGGCATCCAGTATATGAACCGCCTATCGGATTTCCTGTTCGTTGCCAGCCGCTTCCAGAACAATAAGGGGGCGGGAGACGTGTTGTGGGTGCCGGGCCAGAACCGTTAAAATGGCTCAAAACCCGGCGGGCGGATTTTTGGTTTTGGCGCGTTGACCGGGGGTATCGGGACCTTTAGGTTCCGCGCCAGCCAACCGAAACCCACAAAATCAAGCGAAAGAGGATCGATGAAGGTTCTTGTGCCGGTAAAGCGGGTCGTCGACTACAACGTCAAGGTCCGCGTCAAGAGCGACGGATCGGGCGTCGAGCTCGCGAACGTCAAGATGTCGATGAACCCGTTCGACGAGATCGCCGTCGAGGAAGCACTGCGGCTGAAGGAAGCCGGCAAGGCGACCGAGGTGGTGGTGGTGTCGATCGGACCGGCGCAGGCCTCCGAGACCATCCGCACCGGGCTTGCGATGGGCGCCGATCGCGGCATCCTGGTCAAGGCCGAAGGCAATGTCGAACCGCTCGCGGTCGCCAAGATCCTGAAGGCGGTGGTCGAGGCGGAGCAGCCTGGCCTCGTCATTCTCGGCAAGCAGGCGATCGATGACGACAGCAATCAGACCGGCCAGATGCTGGCCGCGCTGCTCGGCTGGTCGCAGGCGACCTTCGCCTCCAAGCTCGAGGTCGAGGGATCCGACTTCAAGGTCACGCGCGAAGTCGACGGCGGTCTGCAGACCGTCAAGCTCAAGGGCCCGGCGATCGTCACCACCGACCTGCGCCTCAACGAGCCGCGCTATGCGTCGCTGCCCAACATCATGAAGGCGAAGAAGAAGCCGATCGACGACAAGAGCGCGTCGGATTACGGCGTCGATCTGACGCCGCGTCTGGAAGTGCTGAAGACCGCGGAACCGGCAGGCCGCAAGGCGGGCGTCAAGGTCAAGGACGTCGCCGAACTCGTGAACAAGCTCAAGACCGAAGCCGGGGTTCTCTGATGACGACACTGTTGATTGCTGAACACGACCACGAGACCCTGAAGGACTCCACCAACAAGGCGCTGACCGCGGCAAGCCAGCTCGGCGGCGACGTGCACATGCTGGTCGCCGGCGGCGCCCAGGGCACCAAGGCGGCTGCTGAAGCGGCAGCCAAGCTTGCTGGCGTCACGAAGGTGCTGGTTGCCGAAGGTCCGGCCTATGAGCACGACCTCGCCGAGCCCCTGGCTGCGCTGATCGTGGCGCTGGCGCCGTCCTACGATGCCTTCGTCGCGCCGGCGACCTCGCGCTTCAAGAACGTGATGCCGCGCGTTGCGGCCCTGCTCGACGTCATGCAGGTCTCGGAGATCATCAAGGTCGTCGCGCCCGACACCTTTGAACGGCCGATCTATGCCGGCAACGCGATTCAGACCGTCAAGTCAAAGGACGCCAAGAAGGTCATCACGGTCCGCACCTCGACCTTCGCCGCAGCCGGCGAGGGCGGCAGCGCGGCAATTGAGAACGCCGCCACAGCGGCCGATCCGGGCCTGTCCACGTTCATCGGTGAGGAAGTCGCCAAGAGCGATCGTCCGGAGCTGACGTCGGCGAAGATCATCGTGTCCGGCGGCCGTGCGATGCAGAGCCGCGAGAACTTCGCCAAGTACATCGAACCGCTCGCCGACAAGCTCGGCGCCGGTGTCGGCGCTTCTCGCGCTGCGGTCGATGCCGGCTATGCGCCGAACGACTGGCAGGTCGGCCAGACCGGCAAGGTGGTGGCTCCGGAACTGTATGTCGCCGTCGGCATCTCCGGCGCGATCCAGCATCTGGCCGGCATGAAGGACTCCAAGGTGATCGTCGCCATCAACAAGGATGAAGACGCGCCGATTTTCCAGGTCGCCGATTACGGCCTGGTCGCCGACCTCTACCAGGCGGTTCCTGAGCTGACCGAAGCGCTCGGCAAGCTCGGAAAGTAAGCGACAAGACACCGGCCGGATGGGTAAGCTCCGGCCGGTGTTATTATTTTCAGAGCATGTTCCCGAAAAGTGGGAACGGGTGTCTCGAAAGGACCATGCTCTGGCAAGAGAAGAGGTTATCATGCGATCACTTATCGCATCATGGCCTCAGGGGCCGTTTTTCCGGCGAATAGGGCACCCGGAAGGCTTCGCTTCGGATATCGTTGGGATTGGGCAGGCGTGATGTGCGCGCCGTTCCGGTGGATGACAAGATGACGGTGGCAATCAAGAAAGTCGGCGTGATCGGTTCGGGCCAGATGGGCAACGGCATTGCGCATGTGGCCGCGCTGGCCGGCTTCGACGTGGTGCTCAATGACGTGTCCGCCGATCGGCTGAAATCGGCACTCGCAACCATCAACGGCCACCTGACGCGTCAGGTCGCCAAGAAGGCCATCAGCGACGCCGAGCGCAAGCAGGCACTCGACCGCATCACTCCCGCCGAGTCGCTCGATGCGCTGTCGGATTGCGATCTCGTGATCGAGACGGCGGTCGAGAAGGAAGAGACCAAGCGCAAGATCTTCCACGAGGTCTGCACGACGTTGAAGCCCGAGGCGATCATCGCCTCCAACTCTTCGTCGATCTCGATCACGCGACTTGCGGCGTCGACCGATCGCCCCGAACGCTTCATCGGGATTCATTTCATGAATCCGGTGCCGGTGATGGAGCTCGTCGAGCTGATCCGCGGCATCGCGACCGACGATGTCACCTTCGACACCGCCAAGGCCTTCGTCGCCAAGCTCGGCAAGCAGGTCGCGGTGTCAGAGGATTTCCCCGCCTTCATCGTCAACCGCATCCTGTTGCCGATGATCAACGAGGCGATCTACACCCTCTACGAGGGCGTCGGTAACGTCGAGGCGATCGATGCCGCGATGAAGCTCGGCGCGCATCATCCGATGGGCCCGCTCGAGCTTGCCGACTTCATCGGCCTCGACACCTGCCTGTCGATCATGCAGGTGCTGCACGAGGGGCTGGCCGATTCCAAGTACCGGCCGTGCCCGCTGCTGGTGAAATATGTCGAGGCCGGCTGGCTCGGGCGCAAAACCCAGCGCGGCTTCTACGACTATCGCGGCGACAAGCCGGTCCCGACGCGGTAAGTGCGAGCACGCGCATCGGGCGGGTGGTATCGCCCCTGCGCCGCGCCTGCGATCTCCTCGATCAATCGCCGGAATGCTGGGGGGCTGCACTCCCTTGTCCGCCGTGCGGTTCCGTTTGATTCCCGGCATGTCTCGTTAACCGGCGCTGGTTAATGTCCAAATGTTTCTGGGAGTACCGCGTATGGACATGATGAGCATGGTGACGGGCATCCTGTCGATGCAGCAGGGCAACCTGCAGGGCCAGATCGCGACCAAGCTCACCAAGCAGAACATCGATGCGGAGAAATTCGCGGTTCAGACCCTGCTCGGCACGCCCTCGACCGCCAATCTGGCGTCCGGCGTCGGCGGCAACCTCAACGTCACGGCCTGATATCTAGAGCATGATCCGAAAAAGTGTGAAGCGGTTTTCCGAAAAGATCGTGCTCAAACAAAGAGTTAAAGTGCGATGACGATTCAACTCAATCTCATCGCGCTTTAAAATCCCGCCGAGGCCGGCTGCACGGCGGCCTTGACCAGCTTGATGCCATCGTCGCTGGCCCATTCGGCGGGACCGGCAATATTGGCGATTTCGCAGCCTTGGGGGTCGACCAGCACCGAGGTCGGCATGCCCAACGCCTTGCCTATGTTCTTAAGATCCTGAAAAACCTTGGCTTTCTGGTCGCTGAAATAGCCCAGATTGGTCAGATTGGCGTCTTTCAGGAAGTTTTTCGGCTTGTCGGGGTCGCGGGTGTCGATGTTGATCGCGACCACCTCGAAATCCTTGCCGCCGAGCTTGGTCTGCAAACTGTCCAGTGCCGGCATCTCCTTGCGGCAGGGCACGCACCAGGTCGCCCAGAGGTTCACCAGAACCGTCTTGCCGCGCCAGTCGGACAGCTTCTTGGTCTGGCCGTTGGCGTCCTCGAAGGTCAGGTCCGGCAACCGCAGCGGGGTCGTCGCCATGGTCAGCGCCGCCACCTCGCCCTGGGCCAGCGGAGCGATCTTCTTGGCCAGGCCCACCGCGCCGTTGCAGGCCACGTCGCCGGTCGGCCGCTTCAGGCTGGATATTCCGACATAGCCGAGCACGGCTCCGACCAGCACCGCGCCGATCACGAGCGGCAGGCGACGTGTCGCGGCTGGCTTGGGTGGGGTCGTCTCGGGCATATCGTTTGTCATCCTGGGGCAGATATGGCTATGCAGTGCCGGGAATTATGATCGGAACCGCCATGCTGTCTCGCCGGATCGGCGATGAACCAGCGAGGCCTGAAATACAAAGTCGTGAGCGAGAAGTCATGAGCAACAAGATGTGGGGCGGCCGGTTTTCGGAGCGTCCCGACGCGATCATGGAGGAAATCAACGTCTCCATCGACGTCGACCGTCACCTTTATGCCCAGGACATCGCCGCGTCCAAGGCCCACGCCGCCATGCTGGCCGCGCAAGGCATCATCACCGGTGCTGATGCGAAAAATATCGGCAAAGGTCTAGACACGATTTTGTCAGAGATCGGCAAGGGCGGTTTCGACTTCAAGCGCGCGCTCGAGGACATTCACATGAACGTCGAGTCGCGGCTGTCCGAGCTGATCGGTCCCGCCGCGGGCCGGCTGCACACCGCGCGCTCGCGCAACGACCAGGTCGCGACCGACTTCCGGCTCTTTGTCCGCGACACCATCGACGAAACCGACGCGGCGCTCGCCGCGTTCCAGCAGGTGTTGGTCGACCGCGCGCTGGAGCATGCCGGAACCGTGATGCCGGGCTTCACCCATCTGCAGACCGCACAGCCGGTGACCTTCGGCCATCACCTGCTCGCCTATGTCGAAATGGCCGGACGCGACCGCGGCCGCTTTGCAGATGCACGCAAGCGGCTGAACGAATCGCCGCTCGGAGCCGCCGCGCTCGCCGGCACCTCGTTTCCGATCGACCGCGCCGCGACCGCAAAGGCGCTCGGCTTCGATCGCCCGATGGCCAATTCGCTCGATGCGGTCTCCGACCGCGACTTCGTGCTGGAGACGCTGTCGGCGGCAGCGATCTGCGCCGTGCACATGTCACGTTTTGCCGAGGAGATCGTGATCTGGACCTCGCCGCTGGTCGGCCTGGTCAGGCTCAGCGACAAGTTCACCACCGGCTCGTCGATCATGCCGCAGAAACGCAACCCGGACGCGGCGGAACTGGTGCGCGCCAAGACCGGGCGCGTGATCGGCGCGCTCACCGCGCTGCTGATCGTGATGAAGGGCCTGCCGCTCGCCTATCAAAAGGACATGCAGGAAGACAAGCAGGGCGCGATGGAAGCCTTCGCCGCGCTGTCGCTCGCGATCCGCGCCATGACCGGCATGGTCGAGGACCTCGTGCCTGACGAGGCGAAGATGAAGGCCGCGGCCGGCGACGGTTATGCCACTGCGACCGATCTCGCTGACTGGCTGGTGCGCACCCTGAAGATGCCGTTCCGCGATGCCCACCACGTCACCGGACGGATTGTCGCACTTGCGTCCAGGCAGGGCGTGGCGCTGCATGAGCTGCCGCTGGCGGCGATGCAGGAGGTCGAACCCAAGATCACGGTGGATGCGCTGAAGGTGCTCAGCGTGGAGGCTTCGGTGAAGAGCCGGACGAGCTTTGGCGGCACCGCGCCGAAGAATGTGCTCGCGCAGGCCAAGGTGTGGGCCAAGCGGCTGGAAAAAGAGCGAAAATTGGGCTGAACCCAAAAATTCGCTGTCATTTCGAGGCCGCCCGGGTCTCGCCAGAGCGTGGCAATGTTTGTATGGTGCAGCCCGAATTGGGGATTTCGTCGTGACTAGCAAGACAAGCCTGACCCGGTCGGGATGGGGCATCATTGTGCTGACTGCCGCCGCGCTCGCACTCGGCGGTTGCGGCCGCAAGGGACCGCTCGAGCTGCCGCCGACGGCGTCCAACACCGCCCCGACCGCGCAGGTGACCGGCGATACCGAGACCGAGCGGGCGAGCCAGCCCAGCGTGTTCAATTCGACCTATGGAACGGACGCCGCGCCGGCCGCGCCGAAAGGCAGCAAGAAATCCTTCATCCTCGATCCGCTGCTCGGCAATTAATTCGACAACCAAAAGCGTGTCATGAACCATTTCGACTATCGCAACGGCGTGCTGCATGCCGAGGCGGTCAATCTCATTGAGCTCGCCGAAGCCGTCGGCACGCCGTTCTACTGCTATTCGACGGCGACGCTGGAGCGGCACTACCGGGTCTTCACCGAAGCCTTTGCGGGCGAGAAGGCGCTCGTCTGCTACGCGATGAAGGCGAACTCCAACCAGTCGGTGCTGCGCACGCTGGCCAAGCTCGGAGCCGGCGCCGACGTCGTGTCCGGCGGCGAATTGAAGCGGGCGCTCGCGGCGGGCTTTCCGCCCTCCAAGATCTTGTTCTCCGGCGTCGGCAAGACCGAACCCGAGCTGCGCGCCGCGCTCGCTTCCGACATCCTCTGCATCAATATCGAGTCCGAGCCGGAGCTCGAGGTGCTGTCGCGGCTTGCGGTCGAGATGGGGAAGACCGCGCGCATCTCGGTGCGGGTCAATCCCGACGTCGATGCCGGCACGCATGCCAAGATTTCGACCGGCAAGTCCGAGAACAAGTTCGGCATTCCGCTGGCGCGGGCGCGCGAGGTCTATGCCCGCGCGGCGAAGCTGCCGGGCATCAAGGTGACCGGCACCGACGTGCATATCGGCAGCCAGATCACCGATCTCGGGCCGCTGGAGGCTGCGTTCCGCCTGCTCGCCGAATTCGTGCAGACCCTGCGCGCCGACGGCCACACCATCTCGCATATCGATTTCGGCGGCGGCCTCGGCATTCCCTATTACATGGACCGCGCCGCGCCGCCGGCGCCCGATGCCTATGCCGCGATGGTCAAGCGCGTGACCCACAATCTCGGCTGCACGCTGATGTTCGAGCCTGGCCGCTTGATCGTCGGCAATGCCGGCATCCTCGTCACCCGCGTGATCTATGTGAAGCCGGGCGAGGCCAAGAACTTCGTCATCATCGATGCTGCGATGAACGACCTGATCCGGCCGACGCTGTACGAGGCGCATCACGACATCCTGCCGGTGCGCCAGCCGGCGCAGGGCACGCCGACCATGATCGCGGACGTGGTCGGCCCGGTCTGCGAGAGCGGCGACTATCTCGCGCTCGACCGCACGCTGCCGCAACCGAAGGCCGGCGATCTCCTGGCGATCATGACCGCCGGTGCCTATGGCGCGGCGCAGTCCGGCACCTACAACACGCGGCCTCTGGTGCCTGAGGTGCTGGTCAAGGACGACCTGTACGCCGTGGTCCGCCCGCGCATCGACGTCGACGCGCTGATTGCGATGGACAAGCCGGCGCCGTGGTTGTGAAGCGCGACGGCGCTTCATATTCGGGGTCGTCCCTGCGAAGGCAGGGACCCATAACCACCGTCCGTGATCGTCATGCTAAGCTCGGGCTCCAGCTCAGCTAACCACGAAATCCTGTGGTTATGGGTCCCGGGTCGCGCTTCGCTTGCCCGGGACGACGGCGTTATTTGGTCGCTCCACCCATCCTACGCATTACTTCGCCGCGTGGCCGCCGCCCTTGCCGCCGCCGACGATCACGCCCGCGGCCTTCTCGATAGGCTTGATCGCCGCGGTGAAGTCCGAGTCGGCGCCTTCGTCGCGGATGATGGTTTCCCAGATCCGGCCGACCGCTTCGGCGACCTCCATCGACAGTCCCATCGATCGCATCTCCTCGACCGCAAGCCGCACGTCCTTCACCATCAGCCCGGTGGCGAAGCCGAAATCGAAAGTGCGGGGCAGCACCGCCCGCGGAAACTTGTCGCGGCTCGCGGTGTTCAGCCCCGAACCCGCATTGATGACGTCGATCATCACGGCCGGATCGAGGCCGGACTTCACGCCCATCACCACCGCTTCCGAGGTCGCGACCATCGCGGTCGCCGAGAGGAAGTTGTTGGCGAGCTTCATGGTTTGGCCGGAGCCCGGCTTGGTGCCGATGAAAAACACCTTGCCGATGATGTCGAGCGCGGGCTTCACCAGCTCGAAATCGGCTTTCGGGCCCGACACCATCACCGCCAGCGTACCCTTCTCGGCGCCGGCGACGCCGCCGGAGACCGGGCTGTCGATCTGCACGATGTTCTTCTTTGCCAGCAGATCGTGAATCTTCACCGCCATCTGCGAGCCGACGGTCGATAGGTCGATGAAGCGCTTGACGCGCTTGCCTTCGCTCACGCCACCCGGGCCGGTCGCGACGTCGAGCGAGGCCTGCAGCGACGGCAGGCTTGCCATCACGGTCTCGACGCGGTCGGCGATGTCCTTGGGCGACGATCCCGCCGCCGCGCCGAGCGCGACGAACTGGTCGACGGCGTCCTTGCGCGTGTCGAACACGGTGAGCTTGTGACCGGCCTCGATCAGCCGGCGCGCCATCGGGAAGCCCATCTTCCCGATGCCGATGAATCCGATATCCATGAGTTGTTTCCTCTGTGTTGTGTGCGAGGCAGCTTGTCTCGAACTCGATGTCGTCCCTGCGAAAGCAGGGACCCATAACCCCAGGACGGAATTATCTCATTCAACTGGGGCCACAGCCGTCGTAGCGACAACGTGCTGTGGTTATGGGTCCCGGCTCGCGCTTCGCTTGGCCGGGACGACAACGAGGGAATGCGCTGCTCAGGCCTTGTCGAGCTCTGCGAACACTTCGCGCGCGATGCGGAAGCTGTCGACGCCGGCGGGGATACCGGCGTAGATCGACACCTGCATGAAGATCTCGCGGATCTCGTCGCGGGAGACGCCGTTGGTCAGCGCGCCCTTGATGTGCGCCTTCAACTCGTGCGGCCGGTTGAGGATCGAGATCATGGCGAGATTGAGCATGCTGCGCGTCTTGCGCGGCAGTTCCTCGCGGCCCCACACCGCGCCCCAGCAATATTCCGTGACGAGCTCCTGGAACGGCTTGTTGAAGCTGTCGGAGTTCTTCAGCGCGTTGTTGACATAGGCCTCGCCGAGCACCGCCTTGCGGATCTCGAGCCCCTTGTCGTGCGTTTTCTGGTCCATGATGTTTCCTCACGTTGATGCGATGGTTCGGCCGGGACGTTACGGGGTCGAAACGCCGCAGTCACGCCTTCGTGTTATGCGTATTTCCCGGTGTGGGTTACGCCGCGGAACGGGTGCCTCAATGGCGCCGTTGTGGTAGGCTGACGTGCCGGCAACCCGGAGATTTGATTGAGCGGTGCCAACCTCGACCCGTCAGAGAATACGTCACGCGCAGCGCGCGACAGCGACGCGATCGCGCGGCTGAAACTGACGGAGGCTCTGCAGCGGGCAAAATTTGCGATCGCGTGGGAACGGGCCTGGCCGCATCTGGCGCGGTTCCTCACGGTCGCGGGCCTGTTCCTGGTCGCGTCATGGGCCGGGCTGTGGTTGGTGCTGCCGTTTGCCGCACGCGTGGGCGGCACGGCCTTGTTCGGGCTTGCCGCGCTCGCGGCGCTGGTGCCGCTGGTGAGCTTCCGCTGGCCGGCCCGCGAGGAGGGGCTGAGTCGGCTCGATCGCGGCGCCGGCATCCGCCATCGTCCGGCGACCACGCTTTCCGATACGCTCACGACGCAGGATCCGTTCGCGCTGGCGCTGTGGCAGGCGCAGCGCGAGCGCACGCTGGCCTCGATCAAGCGTATTCGCGCCGGCCTGCCGCATCCGCGCGTCGCGCTGCACGATCCCTGGGCGCTGCGCGCGCTGGTGATCGTGATGATGGTCGCAACCTATATCGCGGCTGGCGACGAGCGCGGCCTGCGTGTCGCCTCGGCCTTCGACTGGAACGGCATCATGGCGCCGGCCAACGTCCGGGTCGATGCCTGGGTGACCCCGCCGGATTACACCGGCAAGCCGCCGATCATCCTGTCGAACGCCAACAAGGACGCCGCCGCAGCCGAGAACGGCGCGCTGGCGGTGCCGGCCGGCAGCACGCTGCTGGTGCGCTCCAGCGGCGGCGCCATCGACGTCGTGGCCGGTGGCGGCGTGACCGAGGTCGCGGCCACCGAGGAGGCGCCCAAGGGCACCAGCGAGCGGCATTTCAAGATCGCCGGCGACGGCACCGCGCATGTCCGCGCGCCGGCCGGCCAGCCGCAGTGGAAGTTCTCCGCGATCCCCGACCGGGCGCCGAGCATTGCGCTCGCCAAGGATCCGGAGCGGCAGGCGCATGGCGCGCTGCAGCTGTCCTACAAGCTCGAGGATGATTACGGCGTCACCGAAGCCCGCGCGCAGTTCGTCGCGCGCCCGAGCGAGGTCCAGAAGGATCCGAGCCGCGACGGCGACAAGGCCGCGGCGCCGCGCCCGTTATTCGAAGCGCCGCAATTCCCGCTGGTGTTGCCGAACGCGCGCACCCGCAACGGGGTCGGCCAGACGGTGAAGGACCTCAGCGAGGACCCCTATGCCGGCGCCGACGTGACGCTGACCCTGACCGCGAAGGATGAGGCCGGCAACGAGGGCAAGAGCGAGCCGTTCAACATGCGCCTGCCCGAGCGCGTGTTCACCAAGCCGCTCGCGCGGGCGCTAATCGAGCAGCGCCGCATCCTCGCGCTCGACGCCAACCAGAACGGGCAGGTCTTCGCCGCGCTCGACGCGCTGATGATCGCGCCCGAGATGTTCACGCCGGAGACCGGCTACTATCTCGGCATCTACGATGTGAGCCGGCAGCTAGAGGCGGCACGCACCGACGACCAGCTGCGCGAGGTCGTCGCCAGCCTGTGGGCGCTAGCCGTCACCATTGAGGACGGCAATCTCAGCGACGTCGACAAGGCGCTGCGCGCGGCGCAGGACGCGCTCAAGCAGGCGCTGGAGCGTGGCGCGAGCGACGAGGAGATCAAGAAGCTCACCGACAATCTGCGCGCGGCTCTCGATAATTTCCTGCGCGAGCTCGCCGAGCAGTCGCGCAACAATCCGCAAGCCCTGGCGCGGCCGCTCGATCCCAACACCAAGATGCTGAGTCAGCAGGATCTGAAGAACATGCTCGATCGCATGGAGCGACTGTCGCGCTCCGGCGACAAGGATGCGGCGAGGCAACTGCTCGATCAGATGCAGCAGATGCTGGAAAACCTGCAGATGGCGCAGCCCAATCAGGGCGACAACGACATGGAGCAGGCGCTCAACGAGCTCGGCGACATGATCCGCAAGCAGCAGCAGTTGCGCGACAAGACCTTCAAGCAGGGCCAGGATTCGCGGCGTGACCGAATGCGCGGCAAGCAGGGCGACCAGTCGATGTCCGACCTGCAGCAGGATCAGCAGGCGCTGCGCGACCGGTTGAAGAAGCTGCAGGACGAACTCGCCAAGCGCGGCATGGGACCGGACCAGCGCGGCCAGAAGGGCCAGAAGGGCCAGAAGGGCAATCAGGCGCAGCAGGGCCAGCAAGGCGGCGATCAGGGCGATCAAGCCGACCAGGGTGATGACGGCGACGGCCTCGATCAGGCCGATTCCGCGATGGGCGACGCCACCGGACGGCTCGGCGAAGGCAATAGCGACGGCGCGGTGGACTCGCAAGGGAGAGCGCTGGATGCGCTACGCAAGGGCCAGCAGAGCCTCGCCGAAGCCATGCAGCAGGGCGACGGCGACCAGCCGGGCGACGGCCAGGGCAACCGCGCCGGCCGCCAGCAGAGCGGCGGCAACCAGACCGACCCGCTGGGCCGGCCACTGCACGGCCGCGAATTCGGCGACGACTACACGGTGAAGATCCCGGGCGAGATCGACGTGCAGCGCGTGCGCCGCATTCTCGAAGAGCTGCGCCGCCGCCTCGCCGATCCGTCGCGGCCGCAGACCGAGCTCGACTACATCGAACGGCTGCTGAAGGATTATTGAACTTCGGCGTCATTGCGAGGAGCGGAGCGACGAAGCAATCCATGTCTCCGCATGCGGCGCGATGGATTGCTTCGCTTCGCTCGCAATGACGGTGTCCGAGCTATTCCTGCGCAACACCCTCGTCATGCGCGGGCTTGACCCGCGCATCCATCACACTTCGCAACAATGGATTTCTTGGCGATGGATTGTCGGCGCAAGCCCGGCAATGACGAACTACGGCGTCTTCCTTGCCGCCAGCGCGTCCGCCACTGCGGTGCGGATATCCGCCACCGAGAACGGTTTCGTCACCACGTCGTGCACGATCGCATTGAGGCCGGAGGCGCGCTCGCGCTGATCGGCAAAGCCGGTCATCAGCAGGATCTTCAGGTCCGGGAAGTCGCGCGCCGAGGTGAGTGCCAGCGCGATGCCGTCCATGACAGGCATCTGGATGTCGGTGAGCAGGAGATCGAAGGCGCCCTCGTCGCGGCTCAGGATCTCGAGCGCCTCGGCGCCATCCTGCGCGGTCACGGTTTCGTGGCCGTCCATGGCGATCGCGCGCGCCACCAGCGTGCGCATGGAGTCTTCGTCGTCGGCAATCAGGACACGCGGCATGACGATCAATCGGTTCCTGGAGGGGTCGATAGCGGCCTCAGGCGCGGCCGCCTGTCAGATCCCGCTTGTTGAAGAAGCGTACGTCGATATTGCGGCCTTCGGGCGGCGGCGAGGCGAGGCGTGACTTGAAGAATGCCTGCTCGCCGGGATTGAGCATCGATTGTTCCAGCACCGCGTTCCAGGCGTAGATCTCGCTGCCTTGCGCGTCGCGGACCGAGAAGCGCAGCCGCGGCAGCTCGACCGACTTGCGCGTCTGGCCGACGATCATGCCCTCGATCACCAGCACGGACTTGCCGTCGACGGTCTCGCTGGTGACTTTGATATCCTTGAACGCGAGTCCGCGCAGATTCACGTCGAGTCCGACCATCTTGTAGAACAGCGCCGTCTGCGGCAGCAGCCGCACCACATCGTTGCGCCAGACCAGCAGCGCGACGACCAGCGCGGACATTGCGGCGCAGGCGGTCGGCAGGGCGCCGACCACGGGCATGAAGGGAATTCGGGGCAGGGAGGGCAGGCGCACCCGGGCCCGCCGGAACAGCCCCGCGAGGCCGAAGCGGCGCCGGGTTCCATCGGTTTCCTGGACCTCGGCATGGGCCTTGGCGTCTTCCCTGGCCACCTCGGGCCAATCCCGGGCGGCGTTATCGCCCTCGGCCGGCCAGTCGGCCGAAATCGAGGGGCTCTCGACCACGGGGGTCTCTTCGGCGTCGTCGCGGGCCATCGCCTCCCATTCGGCGGCAGCGTCGGAGCCGGCATAGGGGGCGGCCGCCGCCATGGTGGCCACCGGAGCCCCGACGGCATCCTCGGGGCGTGCGAGCCAGACCTCCTTGCAGCGGGAACAGCGGACGGTGCGTCCGGTCTCGCCCAGGGTGGCCAGCTTGATGGCGTAGGATGTTGTACAATGCGGGCAAATGATGTGCATGGAGCCGAATCTTCATCGTGTCTCTCCCCGGATGCTACCTGGCGACCGTTAACGAATCGGAAACCATAACCGAAGCAAAACCCTGCTGTGTGGTTCGCGGCCGGTTCGCCGGCCGGCGGGCCCGTTGTGCAGGGGTTTGGGCTGTTGCCCATCTCGAACGGAGCTAGCGCTTGGTTCGGTTCGAACATGTCGGTTTGCGTTACGGGCTCGGCCCGGAGATTTTGCGCGACCTCTCCTTCATGATCCCGGCGCACTCGTTCCAGTTCCTCACCGGACCGTCGGGCGCGGGGAAGACCTCGCTGCTGCGGCTGTTGTTCCTGTCGCTGCGGCCGACGCGCGGGCTGGTCAACCTGTTCGGCCACGACGTCTCCTTGCTCAACAAGGACCAGATCGCCGACCTGCGCAAACGCATCGGCATCGTGCTGCAGGACTTCCGCCTGCTCGACCACATGACCACCTATGAGAACGTGGCGCTGCCGTTCCGGGTCATGGGTCGGGACGAATCGAGCTATCGGCGCGAGGTGATCGATCTCCTGAAATGGGTCGGCCTCGGCGAGCGCATGGATGCGCTGCCGCCGATCCTGTCGGGCGGCGAGAAGCAGCGCGCCGCGATCGCGCGCGCGGTGATCTCGCGGCCGCAATTGTTGCTGGCGGACGAGCCGACCGGCAGTGTCGATCCGACGCTCGGACGCCGCCTGCTGCGGCTGTTCATCGAGCTCAACAAGTCAGGCACTGCGGTCATCATCGCGACTCACGACATCACGCTGATGGATCAGTACGAGGCGCGGCGCCTGGTGCTGCACCAGGGACGGTTGCACATCTATGAATAGGAGCGAGGAGCAGGTGTCGCTGGTCGATCTCGGGCGCGAACGCCCGCAGGTCCCGGCGACGGCGCGCAACATGTCGCCGATCGTGCCGCGCGCCTCGATCGCCGGCCGCGCGCTGGTCGCGGTCGTCGCGATCATGACCTTCCTTGCCTCGATCACGACCGGCGCCGTGCTGCTGGTCAGCGCCTCGGCGGCCGAGTGGCAGTCGGAGGTCGCAAGCGAGATCACCATCCAGGTGCGGCCGGTGGCCGGACGCGACCTCGATCGCGACGCGCAGGCCGCGGCGGACGCGATGCGGGCGCAAGCGGGAATTGTCGAGGTGCGTCCGTTCACCAAGGAGGAGTCAGCCAAGCTGCTCGAGCCGTGGCTCGGCAGCGGGCTCTCGATCGATGAATTGCCGGTGCCACGCGTCATCGTCGCGCGGGTGCAACCGGGCACGACGCTCGATCTCGCCACGCTGCGCGCGCGGGTGACGCAGGCCGCGCCGACCGCGAGCGTCGACGATCACCGCGCCTGGATCGAGCGCATGCGCTCGATGACCGGCGCCACGGTGTTCGCCGGCGTCGGCATCCTGATCCTCGTGATCATCGCCACCATCATCTCGGTGTCGTTCGCCACCCGCGGCGCGATGGCGGCCAACCGTCCGATCGTCGAGGTGCTGCATTTCGTCGGCGCCGGCGACAGCTATATCGCCAACCGCTTCCTGCGGCACTTTCTCCGGCTCGGTCTCGAAGGCGGGTTGATCGGCGGCGGCGCGGCGATGCTGGCGTTCGGCTTCTCGGAATCGATCGCCAACTGGTTCTCCGGCACGCCGGTCGGCGACCAGTTCGCGGCGCTGCTCGGCACGTTTTCGCTGCGTCCGTCGGGCTATCTGGCGCTGGCGGCGCAGGCGGTGCTGATCGCGGCGATCACCGCATGGGCGTCGCGGCGCACGCTGTTTGCGACCCTCGACGATATCGACTGACGGCGGCGAGATCACGATCATGATGCCGGCCTTGTGATGCGCCGCTTGAGTGTGACCTGTCGCGCATTCGCTTCCGCGTTGTCGCGGGAAAACCGGTTTCCACTTTTCCGGATCATGCTCTAAAATCCCCCGGGGGGAAGGACAACTGCATCACATGAGTTCGCAGACCGACGATACGTCGCCGAACGGCCGTGCCGTGCGCCCGCGGGGCCGGTTGCGCGCGACCGTCGTCGCGGCGCTGGCCCTGGCCTTCGTCGCCGCGGCCGTCGGTTTCGTCGGCTTCCTGTCGCAGCTACGCGGCGTCGAGGCCGATCCGCCGCATGATGCCGACGGCATCGTGGTGCTGACCGGCGGCTCGTCGCGGGTGTCGGATGCGATGGAGCTGCTGGCTGCCGGCTACGGCAAGCGGCTGTTGATCTCGGGCGTGCATCCGACCAATGACGCCGGCGACATCTCGCGCTCGGTGCCGGACAGCCGGGGCCTGATGAGCTGCTGCGTCGATCTCGACCACTCGGCGGTGAACACGCGTAGCAATGCGGCGGGGACGCGCCGCTGGGTGCGCGCGCGCGGCTTCAAGTCGCTGATCGTGGTGACCTCCAATTATCACATGCCGCGCGCCATCGTGGAACTGTCGCATGCGATGCCTGATGTCTCGCTGATCCCGTTCGCCGTGGTCGGCGACAAATGGCGCGACGAGCCCTGGTGGACGAGTGGCGCGACGTTTCGTCTGCTGCTATCGGAATACGCCAAATATGTCGCCGCGGAGGTGCGGGTGCGGCTGGCCGATGTCGGCCTCGACCTGACCTCGGATCTCGGCGAGCCGGCGGCCGCGCCGCACCGTCCGACCACGGCGCAGGCGAATTGATGTATCTTGCACCGTCATTCCGGGATGGTGCGTCAGCACCAGACCTCGGATACACAATCGTGTATCGGGGAATCTCGGATTCTCAGATGCGCGATTGCGCACCAGAGTTCGCTACGCGCCCCGGAATGACGATGTAGAGGATAGTGTGTTGAGATGGCTCTGATCTTCCTGCGCTCGCTTGTCTTCAACGTGCTGTTCTACCTGGTGCTGGTGGTGATCTGCATCATCGCGCTCCCGGCGCTGCTGCTGCCGCGGCAGGCCCTGATGGCGCTGGAGGCCTTGTGGGCAAACACCAGCCTGTTGCTGATGCGCGTCATCTGCAACATCAGGATCGAATTCCGCGGCGTCGAGAAGATTCCGCAGGGCCCGCTGATCATCGCCTCGAAGCACCAGTCGTTCTGGGAGACTTTCGCGCTGGTGCGCTTCTTCGAGTACCCGCTGTTCATCCTCAAGCGCGAGCTGATGATGATCCCGGTGTTCGGCTGGTATCTCAAGAAAGTCGGCATGATCTCGGTCGAGCGCGGCGGTGGCCCGCGCTCGCTGATCAAGACGTTGAAGCGCGCGGCAGCGGAAGTGAAGCTCGGCCGCCAGCTCGTGATCTTCCCCGAGGGCACGCGCACCGCGCCCGGCGCGCCGCCGAACTACAAGGCCGGCGTCGCGCAGATCTATGCCGAGAGCGGCGTGCCGTGCTTGCCGATCGCGCTCAATTCGGGGCTGTTCTGGCCGCGCCGCACCTTCATGCGCTATCCGGGGACGCTGGTGGTCGAATTCCTCGATCCGTTGCCGCCGGGCCTCCCGCGCGACGAGTTCATGACCCGCCTGCGCGACCAGATAGAAACCGCCACTACCCGCATCGTCGAGGCCGCCCGCGCCGAGCAGGCGCAATTGTTCGGCGGGGTGCCGAGCCCGGCGAAGGGGTAGGGCACTGACTTCAATTCAATAGGTCGAGCGGCGCACACGGTGCACCTCTCCCGCTTGCGGGCAGGGCAATCGCATATGGGCTCGATCACTCCACACACTCGTCATGCCCGGCCTTGGGCCGGGCATCCACGTCTTGCTTTCCGCGAGAGAAAGACGTGTATGGCCGGGACAAGCCCGGCCATGACGATTGTGGCAGCGCCTGCGCCAAGCTTCCCGGCGTCATATGCGATCGCCCTACGCAAGCGGGAGAGGGAGTGCAGTCTTCGCGAGACTCCTCACCGCATCACGAACGGATTCGCCGGCACGTCCGTCGCGGTCGAGATCCAGACGCTCTTGGTCTCCTGATATTCGCGCACCGCGTCGATGCCGCTTTCGCGGCCGACGCCGGAGAACTTCATGCCGCCGAACGGCATCATGTAGCTGATGGCGCGGTAGGTGTTCACCCACACGGTGCCGGCGCGCAGCTGCTTCGGCACGCGGATGGCGCGGGCGAGATCCTTGGTCCAGATGCCGGCGGCAAGGCCGTAGATCGTGTCGTTGGCGATGCTGATGGCATCTTCCTCGGTGTCGAAGGAGATGATCGACAGCACCGGCCCGAACACCTCCTCGCGCGCGATCCGCATGGTATTGTCGACGTCGGTGAAAATGGTCGGCTCGACGAACTGGCCGCCCTTGATGCCGTCGCCGGATGCCGGCTTGCCGCCGAGCAGGCAGCGCGCGCCTTCGGCCTTGGCGATGTCGATGTAGTCGAGCACCTTCTTGTACTGCGCCGGCGTCGTGATCGGGCCGACATTGGTGTCCGACTGCATCGGATCGCCGATCTTGGCGGATTTCGCGAGCTCCAGCACGCGCGCGACGAACTTCTCCTTGATCGAGCTCTGCACCAGGAGGCGCGATCCGGCGATGCAGGTCTGGCCGGTCGCGGCGAAGATGCCGGAGATCGCGC
The DNA here is from genome assembly GCF_001542415.1 of Bradyrhizobium macuxiense. Classification (GTDB taxonomy): domain Bacteria; phylum Pseudomonadota; class Alphaproteobacteria; order Rhizobiales; family Xanthobacteraceae; genus Bradyrhizobium; species Bradyrhizobium macuxiense. The sequence continues at coordinate 106,717 of NZ_LNCU01000073.1, read as the reverse complement.
CGGCCGCGGCGGCCGTGAGGTCAGCATCCTCGAACACGATGTTGGGCGATTTGCCGCCGAGCTCGAGCGAGACACGCTTCAGGCTCTTAGCCGCGGTCTCGTAGACCTTGGCGCCGGTCGTATCCGATCCCGTGAAGGTGATCTTGGCGACGCCGGGATGCGAGATCAGCGCGGAGCCGGCCTCGGGCCCGAAGCCGGTCACCACGTTGAAGATGCCGTCGGGAATCCCGGCTTCCTTGGTCAGGGCGGCGAATTCCAGCGTGCTGGCTGAGGTGAACTCCGACGGCTTGACGATCACGGCGCAGCCGGCGGCAAGCGCGGCGGCGCATTTCCAGGCGACGAACAGCAGCGGCGAATTCCACGCGGTGAGCGCTGCGACAACGCCGACCGGCTCATGCGTCGTGTAGGCGAAGGTCTCCGCCTTGTCGATCGGCACGAGGCCGCCTTCGAGCTTGTCGACGAGCCCGCCGAAATACCACCACCACTCCGGATGGTAGCGCAGCTGGCCCAGCATCTCGGCCATCAGCTTGCCGTTGTCGCGCACCTCGATCTCGGCGAGACGCTCGGCATTGGCGGCGACGAGGTCGCCGAGCTTGCGCATCACCTTGCCGCGTGCGGACGCCGTCATCTTCGCCCAGGGGCCGCGCCACATCGCCTCGTTGGCGGCCTTCACGGCCTTGTCGGCATCGGCGGCCGTGCCGCGCGGGATCTTGGCCCAGGCCTCGCCGCGATAGGGATCGATCGTCTCGAACCACTCGCCATTGGCGGGGTCGACATACTGGCCGTTGATGTAGAGCTGATAGGTCTTCACGATATCCTCCCACGCGTCGAGGCAGTGTTGGTTTAAGGAAACGATATCACGCATTGCGCGACGCCGTCATAACGCAGTCGCGTGAGCGGAGTTGCAAACGGGGGCCTGCCGCCGTCAGCCGCGCACGGCGGCAAGCTCCGCCGCAATGATGGCGCCGAGCGCCATGTCGCCTTGCTGCCCGAAGCCGTGATGCACGACGCTGCCGTCGCGTCCGATCAGGATGCTGGTCGGCGTTCCCTGCATGCCGTAGCGCTGCATGGTGACCGGTATGGGCGTGCCGTCTCCGGCCTCGTCGACGCCGATCGGGAAGGTCAGCCGGTACTCGTGGATGAAGGCCTCCAACGACACCGGGGTCATCGCGGAATGGTGCTCGAACACGGTGTGCAGGCCGATGACCTGCAGGTCGGAATGCTTGAACAGCTCGAAGGCGCGCTGTGTCTGCGGCGTGCCGTGCGCGACGCAACCGGGACACAGCATCTGGAATGCATGCAGCAGAACCGGGCGGCCGCGCAGCGCCGCCAATGTCAGGGGCTCGCCGGTGTTGAACCAGCGCGACACTGCGAGTTCCGGTGCGAGAGTCACAGGCGATTTCCTTGCGTCTGCCGTCGGCGGCAGGTTGGCAAGATCGGGACTGCTCTGTCAACGACCGAAGTTCAGGACGAGGTTGACTGTGCCCGGCGCGCGCGGCGCGCCGCCCTTCGTCTTGAGGTCCAGAGCCGGGCGCGATCGAGATAGAGATAGACCACCGGCGTGGTGTACAGCGTCAGGATCTGGCTCAGGATCAGGCCGCCGAAGATCGCGATGCCGAGCGGCTGGCGCAACTCGCTGCCTTCGCCCATGCCGATCATCAGTGGCACCGCGCCGAACAGGGCGGCGAGCGTGGTCATCATGATCGGCCGGAACCGCATCAGGCAGGCTTCGTAGATGGCCTCGCGCGACGACAGCCCGCGCTGGCGCTCGGCATCGAGCGCGAAGTCGATCATCATGATCGCGTTCTTCTTCACGATGCCGACCAGCAGGATCACCCCGATCATGCCGATGATGTCGAACTCCGTATGCGACAGCATCAGCGCCGCTACCGCGCCGACGCCGGCCGAGGGCAGGGTGGACAGGATGGTCAGCGGATGAATGTAGCTCTCGTACAGCATGCCGAGCGAGATGTAGATCGTCGCCAGCGCCGCGAGGATGAGATACAGCTCGTTCGCCAGCGACTGTTGGAAGATCTTGGCGGCTCCCGCGAACGCGCCATGAATGCCCGTCGGCATGCCGATCTGCCGCATCGTGGTCTCGAGCACCGTGGTTGCCGTGCTCAGCGAGACGCCGGGCGCCAGGTTGAAGGAGACGGTGCTGGAGACCAGCAGATCCTGGTGGTTGACGACCAGCGGTGTCACGCCATGCTCGAATCGGGCGACGCTCGACAGCGGGATCATCGTCTCAGCGGCGGTGCTGACCGCCGTTCCAGTGGAGGAGCTGCCCTTGCCGGTGGCGCCGATCGAATTGGTCGCGAGATTGCGCACCGCATTGGCCGCGACCGAATTCACCGAGCTCTTTTGCGAGGACGAGGCCACCGTTCCGGCAACCGCGTTGGTGGTCTGCGAACCGGTCGCCGATCCACCCGACCTAGAGATATAGACCTGCCTCAAGGTTTCGGGGTCCTGCGAATAGCGTGGCGCGACCTCCATGATGACGTGATACTGGTTGCGCGCGACGAAGATCGTCGAGACCTGGCGTTGCCCGAAGGCATCGTAGAGCGTGTTGTCGAGCTGGCTGACCGTGATCCCGAGGCGGGCGGCGGTATCGCGATCGATGATCAGGTTGCTTTGCAGCGCCTTGTTCTGCTGATCGCTATTGACGTCGGTGAGCGTCGATTCCTTCTGCAACGCTGCGACGAGCTTGGGCGTCCATTCATTCAGCTCCTCGAATGTCGATCCCTGCAGCGTGTATTGATACGCCGCATTGCCGGAACGCCCGCCGGCGCCGAGATCGCCGATCGATTGCAGGAACAGGGTGGCGCCCGCCACCTCCGAAAGCTTGTCGCGCAGCCGCTCGATCACCTGATCGGCGCGTAATTTGCGTTCGTCCATCGGCTTCAGCGATGCGAACACGGTTCCGGTGTTGGTGCCGCCGCCCGGGCCCGCACCGCCGCCGCCGGTGAAGCCGACCGCGGTATCGACCGCCGGATCCTTTTTGACGATGTCGATGAACTGCGTGAGCTTTTGCCGCATCAACTGAAATGACGTGCTCTGGTCGGCCTGAATCGAGCCGATCAACAGTCCGGTGTCCTGCTGGGGGACGAAGCCCTTGGGCACGACGCCGTAGAGATGGAAGTTCAAATAGAGGGTCGTGCCCAGGATCACCATCACCAGCACCGGGTGGCGCAAGGCGATGGCGAGCGTCCAGCGGTAGCCGCTCAACATCAGATCGAAGACGCGCTCGCAGGCCCGGTAGATCCACCCGTGCGACTGGCCGCGCTCGGGGCGCAGCAGCACGGCACACATCATCGGTGTCGTCGTCAGCGAGACCACGAGCGAGATCACGATCGCGATCGTGATCGTCATGGCGAATTCGCGGAATAGGCGGCCGACCAGGCCGCCCATCAGCAGGATCGGGACAAACACCGCGATCAGCGACACGCTCATCGACAGCACCGTGAAGCCGACCTCGCGGGTGCCCTGCAGCGTCGCCTCCAGCCGCGACATCCCCGCATCCATGTGACGGGTGATGTTCTCCAGCACGACGATGGCGTCATCCACCACGAATCCGGTCGCCACCGTCAGCGCCATCAGCGAGAAGATGTCGAGCGTGTATCCCAATAGATACATCACGGCGAAAGTCGCGATCAGCGACACGCCGACGGCGACGACCGGCACCAGCGTGGCGCGCGCGTTGCGCAGGAAGGCGAACACGACGAGAATCACCAAGGCGACCGCGATCAGAAGCGTGATCTCGACGTCGTGCAGCGAGGCCCGGATCGTCTTCGAGCGGTCGACCGCAAGCGTGATGTCGATCGCGGGCGAGACCGAGGCCTTGAGCTGCGGCATCAGCCCCTTCACGTGATCCACCATCTGGATGATGTTGGCGCCGGGCTGCCGGTACACGATCATCACGATCGCCGCCTTGCCGTTGGAGAGGCCTAGCGTGCGTACATTCTCCACGGAATCGATGACGTCGCCGACATCGGTGAGGCGCACCGGCGCGCCGTTGCGATAGGCGACGACCAGCGGCTTGTAGTCGTCAGCCTTCCTGGCCTGGTCGTTGGCGTAGATCTGGTAGCGCCGCTCGCCGACGTCGATGCCGCCCTTGGGGCTATGCGCATTGGCGCTGGAGAGCGCGGCGCGGACGTCCTCGAGCCCGATGCCGTATTGATAGAGCGCCGACGGGATCAGCTCGACGCGCACCGCGGGCAGCGATCCGCCGCCGACGGAGACTTCGCCGACGCCCGCGACCTGCGACAGTTTCTGGGCCAGCACCGTCGAGGCGGCGTCATAGAGCTCGGCCGGCGTCAGCGTATCCGAGGTCAGGGTGTAGATCAGGATCGGCGCCGAGGCCGGGTTGAACTTGCGGTAGGTCGGGTTGGTTCGCAGGTTGGTCGGCAGGTCGGCGCGCGCGGCGTTGATGGCGGCCTGCACATCGCGCGCGGCGCCGTTGATGTCGCGATCGATGTCGAACTGCAGCGTGATGCGGGCCGAGCCGAGCGAGCTGACCGAGGTCATCTCGGTGACGCTGGCGATCTGGCCGAGGTGACGCTCGAGTGGGCTAGCCACCGTGGCGGCGACGTCCGCCGGACTGGCGCCGGGCAGGGTCGCCTGCACCATGATGGTCGGGATGTCGACATCGGGCAGCGGCGAGACCGGCAGCTTGAAGAATGCAATGACGCCGGCCACCACGAGTCCCAGTGACAGCAGCGTGGTAGCGACCGGACGGCGGACAAAAGGGGCGGAGAGATTCATCGAATTCGCGATCGGCGTCGTTGCGGCTGAGCTTCTATCCCTCCGCGTCGCGATGCAAAAGCCCAAATGTCAAAGGCCGCCGCCATACCTCCGCCGCGATTTCGTTGCTGCGAGCAGCGGCGCTGTACTCACCAGGAGGACCGTCGGAATGCGAGGGCGCGCCCTTCAGACCGCGTCCGGGTCGCTCTTTTCTCCACGCGTCGCGCCGCTCTCGCGGAGCCATGCCGCGATGTCGTGTCGTTCGGCCTTCTCCGCGATATCGAGCGGCGTCTGGCCGGTCCAGGGAGCGAGCCAGTTGAGGTCGGCGCCACGCTCCAGCAGATATCGCGCGGTGGCGAGCTGCCCGCCATGACAGGCATTCCAGAATGCTCCGGAAAGTTCGTCGGTTTCGAGGGCGGGATCGGCTTCGAGCCGGCGCGTGAGCTCAGGCATCAGGCCCAGTGCGGCCTCGTGCCACAGCTGCGTGCGCGCGCCGCGTTCGGCCAGCCGTCGCGCCGCCGCCCATTGCCCATAGCCGACCGCCGACGACAATGGCGGGCCGCCGTCGATCGATGAGCCGTCATGGTCGATATCGGCGCCGGCATCGAGCAGCGCATCGATCAACGTCACGTCGTCACTGCTGGCTGCCCAGTGCAGCGCGGTCTCCTGGTGCCACATCGCGACCGCCGGCGCATCGAGGTCGGCACCCGCCGCAGCGAGGATCTGCACGGTCTCGGCCGCATTGGGATTGTGCCCCGGCCAATCGGCCAGCAAATGCAGCGGGGGCCGTCCGCCGCTCTTGTGATCCTCGACCACGCACAGCGCAAGCCGGGGATCGGATGCGAGCAACTCGCGCAGGCGCTCGGATTTGCCGGCCTTGATCACCGCCGTGAACTCGGCGGCAAGCGGCTCGTCACTCCGGAGCCTTGGTCGATCGGTGGTCATCGTCGGCCTCCTGTTCGAAGACGCCGGAACAGATATGGCGGATATTACACGCGCTCTCCGCGTCCGTCTGTGACGCCGCGTCCCCCGGTCCGCGCGTCAGTCAAGCCGGGTCGAGCCCGCCTGCCGGATGGGTGTCGCGATGCAGCGGGCCGGCATCGTGCAGCATCACCGCAAGCTGATGCAGCTGCGGATCGCGAAAACCCTGCTTCTCGATTGAGGTCACGGTCGAAAGCACATAGTCACGGTTGTTGCCGGAGCGGCCGTGGCCCTGCTGCACCAGGCGCAATTGCTCGATCAGCGACAGCCGTCCGGCATATTGCACATGGCCGCGATCGACCACATAGGCGAGCGCGCTCACCCGCTGCCGCGCCTCGTTCTCGAGCCAGACCGAGCGCATCACCTCGCGGTAGACGTGGGTGGTCTGCTCGCGCGCGCGCAAATAGGCGATCGTGTCGTTGCGCTGTGAGGCGGCGACGCGGAACGCGATGCCGCGGCAGGCGCCGCCGCGGTCGAGCCCCAGCACCAGGCCGGGCTTTTCCGGCGTTCCGCGGTGATCGAAGGAATAGACGCAGAGCGCGCGGTGCTCGCCGATCAGCCGCGCCGGCACCTGTTCGAGGAAGGCGAAGCCCGGCTTCCACATCAGCGAGCCGTACCCGAACACCCAGAGGTCGCCGTCCGACGGATCGGGTGAGGGGGGACTGTTTGCTGCCATGGCGGTGATGGGCTAGCAGAACGAATCGCCCAGGCGAAGCGAATTCCGCGCTGTTTCCGGAGCTTGCTGCTGCTTAGATTTTGACAAATTCGCCCGCCAAAGGACCGGAATGTCCGACACAACCTCCGCGCCACGCCGGCGCTCGCGTTTTGGCCTCTACTTCGTGCCTGTCCTGGTCCTCATCGCCGCGGTGGCGTGGAGCGGGTTCTGGTTCTTTGCCGCGTCCCAGGTCGGGGTGCAGGCCGATGCCTGGCGGGCCCACGAGGCGGAGGCCGGCCGTGTTTATGATTGCGGCAACCGTTCGGTGGCGGGGTACCCGTTCCGGCTCGAGGTCCGCTGCTCGGATCCGAGCGTGATGCTGGTTTCCCAGACCGCGTCCCCGCAAATGTCGTTCGTGGCGCGGCTCGCCGAGATCCTGGTCGTAGCGCAGATCTATGATCCCAAGCTCGTGATCGCGGAGTTCAAGGGGCCGGCCACGCTCGCCGAACGCGGCGCCCAGCCCTCGCTGTCGATCAACTGGAGCAAGGGGCGCAGCAGCGTGGTTGGACTGCCGGCGGTGCCGCAGCGCGCTTCGCTGGTGTTCGACGATCTCGCCATCGACCGGATCGGCGGCGCCACCCCGGCGCCGGTCGCGCGCGTCGCCCATGTCGAACTGCACGGACGGCAGGTCGACGGGCCGACGCCGGACAGCCCGGCGATCGAGACCGTGTTGCAGATCTCGAACGGCACATTGCAGGACGTGCATCCGCTGCTCACGCAGCCGTTCAATGCCGACATCCACGCAAGACTGAACGGGCTGAAGGATTTTTCGCCAAAGCCCTGGCCGGATCGTTTCCGCGAGCTCCAGGCTGCCGGCGGCAGTGTCGAGATCATGCAGTCGCGGATCGAGCAGGGCGATGTTCTCTCGGTCGCCGCCGGCACGCTGCGCCTCAACGCGCAGGGACGCATCGAGGGCGAGCTGCAGATGACGGTCGCCGGCCTCGAACGCGTGATCCCCGCGCTCGGCATCGACAAGATGCTGGAGGAGGGCGTGCCGCAATCGACGCTCGATCGCGTCGCGCCCGGCGTGAAGAGCCAGGACATCAGCAATCTGTTCGGCGCGCTCGACCGCGCCATTCCTGGCCTCGGCAAGGTGATCAAGCAGAACGCCAATGCCGGCATTTCCGCCGGCATCAACTCGCTCGGCACCGAAGCCATGCTCGAGGGCAAGAAAGCCCGCAGCTTCCCGCTGCGCTTCTCCGACGGCGCGGTGTTCCTGGGCCCGCTCAAGGTCGCGCAGATTCCGCCGTTGTTCTGAGCGGGATATCTCGACAGCGTCACCGTTGCCGATTGCGTCCGGGAGAACTCACCTGTTCCAACGATGGTCCAATTGCGGCCGCCCGATCCAGACCTGGTTGAGGCATCGCGTGGTCCAGCCGAGATCCGATTTTCCTTGTAGCCGCGCCAGGGCTTCCTGATAGGGACCGACGTAGCGGAGGCGGGTCGGTATCTTGGGATACACGCGTCGTATCCGCGCAAGCGCACGTTCGGCCTTCGCGTCACGCTCGTCAAAGGCGAATCCGAAGCCCGTGCGCAGCCGGTCCGGCAACAGCTGGGCGCTAAGAGTGCGGTACCATCGCGGCGGCCGCAGCCACGGTCGTCCGCCGGCGAAGATCTGTCCGGCCACCTCGCGTGCAGCGGCGCTGACCGATAACGTATCCGATTGCAACATCGCCGCATTGTAGGCGGCGAACGATTCCCAATCCGCTGGCAAATCGCTCGACGTCAGCCCGAACAACGCCCCGAACAACCGGCTTTCAGCCCAATACCGTTCGCGCTCGTCGGCCGTGAGCGGAGGCAGGATCAGGTCGTGCACGATGAGAGCAGTATCGACGAGGGTCGCGTGAACCCAGCGCAATGCCGCCGCCTCGTTGGCGCGGTAAGGCGAGCCGCTGTCGAAGGGGCCGATGCCTTCGGGCAGGCGACCGACGATCGTGGCATGACGGCGGTGCAGGTGCCGGGCAGCAGCAAGCGCCGCGTCGAGCGAGCCGAACACCATCGTAAACACGACGTCAAAGGTGCGATGGAAGCGACCGATCGGATCCGCAAAGGTCCGCGAGTGCTCGGCCACGGCGGCGGCGACCCAGGGGTGCGCAAGCTGAAGCAGCAAGGCACGACCGGCGCCCAAAAAGATCACGGCTTCCCTGTCCATCCGCCAGGTCATCGAGGCTGGACCAAAAATGCCTTCGACCTGTCCCGCGGCCCGGGCTCGGACGAATTCAAGGGTAGCTTCCAGGTCGCCTTCAGAGACCAAATGCGGGCCCTTTCGATGCGGACGCGAATGGGATGCTACTATAGTTTGTGCGGCCTATCGCGATTCGGCAAGCGAAGCGCGCGCTGTAATCCGCGAAGTATGCTCAAGCCGCTCTCCTGATTGATGCGTGTGCGCGCCGCCGTCCGGCGTCACGGCCGGCATTAATCCACACGGCACCGAAGCCTCGCTCGAAGGCGCGCAGCCTCCCGCGGCGCTTCGCCGACGGCGTGGTGTATCTCGGTCTCCACGTCGCCATGGCTGGGACAAGCCCCGGGGCATAACGACTTCCTCCCGCGCGCATATCGCAGCTGGCGGCAAACTATTCCCGCCTCCGCGATGAGAAAAACGTGACCGCCAATCTGCGGACTGCCGCGAATAACAGCGCCTGAGTGCCGCTCTCTCCTGCCTGAGGAAACATCCTCGCGTGGGAGGGAGCACATGAAAGGACTCGGGGGGATACTGCTCGGCAGCATGCTTGTGTTGGCCGGTCCCGCATGGGCCGACGACGATGCATCCGAGCTGCGGGCGTTGAAAGCGCGGCTGAGGCAGCTCGAGCAGCGCATGGAGCAGCAGGCGCGCCGGCAGGAGGCGCTGGCCGCGAGAGCCGACACCCAGGTCGCGACCAAGGCGCCGTCGCCATTCGATCCCTGCGCGCCGGGCAAGCTCTGCTACAGGGGCGTCAGCTTCACCTTCGGCGGCTGGATCGATCTCACCGGCATCTATCGCAGCCGCAATCTCGCATCCGATACCGGTTCGGTCTTCAATGCGATCCCGTTCCCGCAAAGCAGGAACTTCAACACCGACGAAGCGCGCTTCTCCGCGCGCCAGACTCGCCTCTCGGTGCTCGCCGAAGCCAATGCGACGACCGACACCCACATTGCCGGCTTCGGCGAGATCGATTTCGAGGGCGCGGCGCAGACCGCGAATTCGGTTGCGACCAATTCGTACAATCCGCGGCTGCGGCAGGCGAGCATCGAGATCGATCGCACCGATCTCGGCCTGCATGTGCTCGCTGGCCAGACGTGGTCGCTGAACGCGCCGAGCAAGGCGGGCATCGACCCGCGCGTTGCCGATACGCCCGGCGTGATCGATTTCGAACTGGTGCCGGGTTTCCTCGGCGCGCGGCAGCCCGGCATCCGCGTCTGGCAGGACATCGGGCCCGAGTTCAAACTGGCGATCTCGGCGGAGAATCCGCAGACCTCGTTCTTCGGCGGCAACACGCCGCTGGTCGGCATGCCGGCGGTCGGGCCGCAGGGCGTGCTCAATCCGAACCTGCTGGTGAACCTGACCGGCCCGGGCGGCAGCTTCTTCAACAGCCTGAACAATGTCAGCCTCAACCACGTCCCCGATATCACGGTGAAGGCGGCGTGGGATCCGCTGCTGGGTCCGTACAAGCTGCATCTCGAGGGTTGGGCGATGTATCGCGATTTCTACGATCGCTTCAACTTTGCCAATCACGACGTCAACACGGCGAGCTTCGGCGTTCATCTCTCGGCCGAGATCGTGCCGAAGACGCTGGAGTTGCAGGCCTCGGCGTCCTACGGCGCGCTTGGCCGCTTCACGGCGACGCCGTTCCCGGACGTGACGGTGCGGCAGGACGGCTCGATCCAGCCGTTGCCGATCACCGCATTCCTGGTCGGCACCGTGTGGCACACGACGCCGTCGCTCGATCTCTACGCCTATGCGGGCCTGGAGAAGACCAGGGCGACGTTCTCCGATGTCGGCACCGTGCCGTTCGGCTATGGCAATCCGCTCTACAACAATCTCGGCTGCAATATCGAGAACTCGCCGGCGGCGACCTGCAACGGCAACACGTCCGAGGTCAGGCAGTACACCGCAGGCTTCTACGACACGATCTTCAAAGGCGCCTACGGCACCATCAAGGCCGGGGCGCAATATTCCTACACCCAGCGCTTCGCCTTCTCCGGTGTCGGCGGCGCGCCGAAGACGGACGACCACATCGTCATGACCCAGCTCCGCTACTACCCGTTCTAAAAAGGAGACTGTAGATGAGGACCGCAAGCAAATCGGGGGGCAGAGCCGCCTTCGCGCGCGACATGCTGATGGTCAGCCGGGCCGCGCATGTGCTGCAGCGCGCCGGCCTGGCGATGGCCGGTGCGATGGGCGGGACCTTCGTTGCCGCCCAGCTCGCGAAGGGGCACGTCGCGATGTTCGACACGCTTGCCTTCATCGCAATGCTGATCGTGATCGGTGCCGTCGGCTTCTATCTCGGGATCGATGTCCCGCGGCGGCCGGCCGCGATCCGGTCGCGCAAGCTCGATGCAGTCGAGCTCCTCAGTGCAAGCGGCACCTTCCTCGCGGCGATGGCCGCGCTGGTGTCGGTCTACGGCATCATCTTCGACGAGACGCCGTCCCGGGCCTGGGCGTTGGTGATCGGCTCATGGTGGATCGGCGGCGTGGCGATGCTCGCAACGGCCGGGCTGCTCGGCCGCCAGCGCCTGGCGCGGACCGTCGCGGCGATATCGGCGACTCCCGGTCGATATTCAGCTCCGCAGCGATAGCGAAGCCTGCGGAGTTGGTCGTCCGGCCCGCGTAAGCGGACCGGACGACGCCGCTCGCAGCGCCGGCTACGCGGAGAGCGGGGCGCCAATTGCTCGGGGCCCATGGGTGCGATCGGCACCCGGCTTTCCCTGCGTCTTCTGCTTCAGAGTGGCGAAACGAAATGCAAAGCTCAGGCAATTCATGTCGCGAGAATGCGAAAGTATGTCTCACAGACCGCGCAACAAACTCGCTGTCGTCCCTGCGAAAGCAGGGACCCATAGCCACCGGCGCCAGTTGGCTTGCTGCGCTGTGGCCAAAGCTCACTTCAACGATACAGCCCTGTGGTTATGGGTCCCTGCTTTCGCAGGGACGACAGCGGAGGATGTGGCGCCAGATCGGCCTACGGGGACTGCGACCTTGAATGCGTCGCCATCTCGGTTTCAACTTTCATTGGGACGATGCATCGAGAGCGCCACGCGCCCATCTCCTACCTCGTCCATGCCATCTTCAGCACCGGCCGTCCCGAGGTCGGGTTGACGTCCTCGCCGGCATGCACGAAGCCGTTGCGTTCGTAGAAGCGGATGGCGCGGGCGTTGTCCTTGTTGACCAGCAACGTGACGCCATCGGGCGACAGGCGCTTGGCCTCGTCGACCAGCGCGCTTGCGAGCGGCGAGCCCCAGTGAGCGGGATCGACCACGAGCTGATCGAGATAGCCGGCCTTGTCGATGGTGACGAAGCCGGTCAGCGCGCCACTCTGCTCGGCGACGACGATCGCGGCGCTCGGCACCAGCTCGCTCCGCCAACGCTCGCGCCACCACGCCACGCGCGCCGTGAAGTCGATCGAGGGATAGGCCTGCTGCCAGGTCTGCCGCCACAGTTCGATGGCCGCGTCCTCATCCGCAGCGCGATAGGGACGAAGCTCGAAGCCGTGTGCCACCTAGCGTTCCGTCAGCTTCAGCTCGATGCGGCGGTTGCGCTTGTAGGCGTCTTCGGTCTGCGCGGTGTCGAGCGGCTGGAATTCGCCGAAGCCGGCGGCGACGAGCCGCTGCGGCGGCACACCGAGCGACACCAGATACTGCACCACCGAGATCGCGCGCGCCGAGGACAGCTCCCAGTTCGATTTGAACACCGGGCTGTTGATCGGCCGCACGTCGGTGTGGCCGTCGACCCGCAGCACCCAGGGGATCTCGCTCGGAATCTTCTTGTCGATATCGATCAGCGCGCTAGCCACCGTATCGAGCTCAGTCTTGCCCTCGGGCAGCAGGGTGGCCTGTCCAGTGTCGAAGAACACTTCCGACTGGAACACAAAGCGGTCGCCGACGATGCGGATATCCGGGCGGTTGCCGAGGATGGTGCGCAGACGGCCGAAGAACTCGGAGCGGTACTTCGACAATTCCTGCACCCGCTGCGCCAGCGCGACGTTCAGCCGCTGGCCGAGATCGGCGATGCGGTTCTGCGATTCCTTGTCGCGCTTCTCGGAGGCGTCGAGCGCCTCTTCGAGCGCCGCGAGCTGGCGGCGCAGTGCGCTGATCTGCTGGTTCAGCACCTCGATCTGCGCCAGCGCGCGCGACGAGACGCCCTTCTCGGATTCCAGCGCCTTGTTGAGCTCGTTGGCGCGGCCCTCCGCGTCGTTGCCGGAGTTCGCGAGCCCCTCATAGAGCCCCTTCATGCGGTCGCGCTCGCCTTCGGCGGAGGCGAGGCTGGCGCGCAGCTGCGCCATCTGGTCGTCGAGGTTGAGCTTGCCGAGCTTCTCCATCGACAGCAGATCGTTGAGCTGCGCGATCTTGGCGTTGAGCTGTTCCAGCGCCTTGTCCTTGCCGGTGACTTCCTGCGACAGGAAGAACTGCACCACCAGGAACACCGTGAGCAGGAACACGATCGACAGCACCAGCGTCGACAGCGCGTCGACAAAGCCGGGCCAATAGTTGAAGGCGGACTCGCTGCGGCGTGCGCGGGCAAGGGCCATGGGCTTGCCTCCTGGCTAACTCTTCTCGGGCTGGCGGGCGAGACGCTCGAGCAGGCGCTTGATCTCGCGATTCTGCTCGCCCTGGCCGTCGGCCCATTCCCGGATCATCTGTTGCTCGGTGCGCATATGCGCAACCAGGCCCTGTATCGCCTCGGCGAGATTGGCCATCGCCGCGGTGGTGCTGCGGCCGCCGCCTTCCTCGACCGCGGTGCGCAGCCGGTCGATCGCACCCTGCAATTCGCCGCCGCCCACGCCGGCCTCCTCGCCGGAAATGCCGCGCACAGTGGTGGCGAGCCAGTCCTCAAGGTCGGTGTAGAAGCGGTTCTGGGCCTGGCTCGATTGCAGATCGAGGAAGCCGAGGATCAGCGAGCCGGCGAGGCCGAACAGCGAGGACGAGAACGAGATGCCCATGCCGCCGAGCGGGGCGGCGAGGCCCTCCCTCAGCGAATCGAACAGCGCGCCGGCATCGCCGCCGACCTTGAGCCCGTCGATCACCTTGCCGACCGAGCCTACGGTCTCGATCAGGCCCCAGAAGGTGCCGAGCAGGCCGAGGAAGACGAGCAGGCCGGTCATGTAGCGCGAAATGTCGCGGGCCTCGTCGAGGCGGGTCGCGATCGAATCGAGCAGATGCCGCATGGTCTGCTGCGTGATGCTCATCCGCCCCGAGCGCTCGCCGCCGAGGATCGCGGCCATCGGGGCCAGCAGCGTCGGGCGGCGGTCGATCGCAAGGCCGGGATCGGCGATGCGGAAATTATTGACCCAGGCAACCTCGGGGTAGAGCCGGATCACCTGGCGGAACGCCAGGATGATGCCGACGAGCAGAACCAGGCCGATCAGGGCGTTCAGGCCGGGATTGGCGAAGAACGCCATGATGATCTGCTTGTACAGCACAACCCCGACCAGGCCGCAAAGCACCAGGAACACCAGCATCCGCACCAGGAAGATCCGGGGCGAGGACAGCTTGCTCAGTTCGATCTCCATATCGGAGCGGGAAGGAGGCATTGCCGGGTCATCCGTTCGCGAAGGCCGCATCTGCGATCAATATGGCACAGCGGCGGAGGGAGGAAAGTGAGGAAAGCCGCATCCGGGCCGCGAAGGGGGATTCTTCGGTTGAAGGCGACCTTTCGCACACACCTCGCAAAGCCGTCCCGGCGTTTCCCGCGCGTCCTTGGACGTTGCCGCCGATGACCGTCCCGCCGCAGGCCATGGAGCCGCGCGCGTCGGGCTCGCAGTGCCGGTTGAGAGGGCGGCGATTCGGCGACGTCGCCTCACAAAGTTGCGGCAATGCCACCCTCGCACGCATGCAAATGCCGCGTTCGCGCTCACGCATTGCTTAATGGAGCCTCACAGCCTGCGATGGAACCCGCTCACAATCCGGTGAATCGATAAAAGATGCCGCAAATTCAGTGCGATAGGCTTATGTGACAATGAGCCGCCCGCTGAACGCATTGCGTCGCAGCAAGCACATTTTATTTTCTACCGGCAACGGAGCGGTGTCGATGCGATGCCGCCGTTTGTTTGTTCACACCAATCAGGGGCGACCTCTTCAATGTCTGGACTTCGCGCGCAATCGGCATGCATTGCGTTGATGCTGGCCGTGGCGGCGCCATTGCTTGCGGGCTGCGACGAACCGAACACGGCGACCGCCGCCGCGCAGGCACCCGAGCCGGATGTCAGCGTCGTCACCGTGAAGCAGCAGGCGCGCGCGATGGTGCGCGAGCTGCCGGGCCGTATCGCGCCGACGCGCGTTTCCGACGTCCGCCCGCGCGTCTCCGGCATCATCGTCAACCGCATGTTCCATCAGGGCAGCGAGGTGAAGGCCGGCGATCCGCTTTACCAGATCGATCCGCGCCCGTTCGAAGTCGAGTTGCAATCGAACGAGGCGGCGCTGTCGCGCGCCAAGGCGGTGCTCGAGCAGGCCTCGTTGCAGGCCCGCCGCATTGCGACCCTGACCCACCAGCGCGCGACCTCCGAGGCCGAGAACGAGAGGGCGATCGCCAACCTGAAGCAGGCCGAGGCCGACGTTCAGGGCCGCGAAGCCGATGTCGCGCGTGCCAAGCTCAACCTGGACTATGCGACGATCCGCGCGCCGATCGACGGCATTGTCGGCGCGGCGCTGGTCAGCGAGGGCGCGCTCGTCGTGCAGAACGACGCCACGAGTCTCGCGACGATCCAGCAGCTCGACCCGATCTATGCCGACTTCCAGCAGTCGGCCAGCGAGATGAACCAGCTCCGCCGTGCCTTCGAGAACGGCGATCTCGAGCGCATCGAGGCCGATGCGCTGAAGGTTCGCCTCGTGCTCGACGACGGCACGATCTATTCGCAGCCGGGCAAGCTGTTGTTCTCCGACGCCAAGGTCGATGCCTATACCGGCCAGGTGACGCTGCGCGGCGAGTTCCCGAACCCGCACAAGGTCCTGCTGCCCGGCATGTATGTTCGCGTGCAGATCGAGCAGGGCATCGACAGCGATGCCATCGCGGTGCCGCAGCAGGCGATCCAGCGCAACGGCGGCGGCGGTAGCGAGGTCTATGTCGTCAAGGCCGATAATCATGTCGCGGTGCAGTCCGTGCGCACCGGCTCGCTGCAGGGCGGCCAGTGGTTCGTCACCGACGGTCTGAAGGCCGGCGACAAGGTCGTCGTGGAAGGCTTCCAGAAATTTGCCGCGGGCGACAAGGTTCGGCCGCATCTCTGGCAGCAGGTCGACGCGTCGGCCGGGGCCGCGACGGACGCGCAGCAAGCCGCCCACGTCGAGCGGTGATCCGATATGCCTAGCTTCTTCATCGACAGGCCGATCTTCGCCTGGGTCGTCGCGCTGTTCATCTGTCTGGTCGGCGCGATCTCGATTCCGCTGCTCGCGGTCGCTCAATATCCGATCATTGCGCCGCCCTCGATCTCGATCTCGACCAGCTATCCCGGCGCATCGCCCGAGAACCTGTACAACAGCGTCACGCGGCTGATCGAGGAGGAGCTCAACGGCGCCGCCAACATCCTGAACTTCGAATCGACCTCTGACTCGCTCGGCCAGGTCGAGATCATCGCCAACTTCAAGCCGGGCACCGACACCAGCCAGGCCTCGGTCGAGGTGCAGAACCGCCTCAAGCGCGTCGAGGCGCGGCTGCCGCGCGCCGTGATCCAGCAGGGCATCCTGGTCGAGGAAGCCTCGTCCGCGGTGCTGCAGATCATCACGCTGAAATCGACCGACGGCAGCCTCGACGAGGTCGGCCTCGGCGACTTCATGATACGCAACGTGCTGGGCGAGGTCCGCCGTATTCCCGGAGTCGGCCGCGCCACGCTGTATTCGACCGAGCGAAGTCTGCGCATCTGGATCGATCCGGCCAAGCTGGTCGGCTATGGCCTCTCGGCTGACGACGTCAACCGGGCGATCACGGCGCAGAACGCTCAGGTCGCCTCGGGCAGCATCGGCGCCGAGCCGAGCACCGATACGCAGAAGATCTCCGCGCAGGTTCTGGTGAAGGGCCAGCTTTCCTCGCCCGACGAGTTCGGCGCGATCATCCTGCGCGCCAACAATGACGGTTCGACCGTCCGCCTGCGCGACGTAGCGCGAATCGAGGTCGGCGGCCTCAGCTACCAGTTCAACACGCGCCTGAACGGCAAGCCGACCGCGGGCCTCTCGGTGCTGTTGTCGCCGAAGGGCAATGCGCTGGCGACCGCGAGCGCGGTCGAGGCCAAGATGAAGGAGCTGTCGCGCTTCTTCCCGGCCAATATCAGCTACGACATCCCCTACAACATCACGCCGGTGGTCGAGGCCTCGATCGAGAAGGTGCTGATGACGCTGGTCGAGGCGGTGGTGCTGGTGTTCATCGTGATGTTCCTGTTCCTGCAGAACATCCGCTACACCATCATTCCGACCATCGTGGTTCCGGTGGCGCTGCTCGGCGCCTGCGCCACGCTGATGATCGTGGGCTTCTCGATCAACATGCTGACCATGTTCGGCATGGTGCTGGCGGTCGGCATTCTGGTCGACGACGCCATCGTCGTGGTCGAGAACGTCGAGCGCATCATGGCCGAGGAGGGCCTGCCGCCGAAGCAAGCGACCAAGAAGGCGATGTCGCAGATCACCGGCGCCATCATCGGCATCACGCTGGTGCTGATGGCGGTGTTCGTGCCTATGGCGTTCTTCCCCGGCTCGGTCGGCATCATCTACCGCCAGTTCTCGGTTACAATGGTTGCGGCGATCGCGTTCTCGGCGCTGCTCGCGCTGTCATTGACGCCGGCGCTGTGCGCGACGCTGCTCAAGCCGGTGCAGAAGGGCCACGGCCATGCCCGCAAGGGCGTGTTCGGCTGGTTCAACCGTGTGCTCGACACCAGCCGCGCCGGCTATACGCGCACGGTGCAGGGGTCGCTGAAGCGCACCGGTCGCCTGATGGTGCTCTACGCCGTGCTGTTCGCAGCCGTCGCCTACGGCTTCGTGCGGCTGCCCGGCGGCTTCCTGCCGGTGGACGACCAGGGCTTCATCACGACCGACGTGCAGACGCCGTCGGAATCGTCCTATGGGCGCACCGAAGCCGCGGTCGAGAAGGTCGAGAAATATCTGCTCGAGCGTGACGGCATCGAGAACGTGACGTTCCTCACCGGCTTCAGCTTCCTCGGCCAGGGCATGAACACCGCGCAGGCCTTCATCACCCTGAAGGACTGGTCGGAGCGCGGCCCGAAGGATTCGGCGGCCGCCATCGTCGCCGACATCAACCGCGAGCTGTCGTCGCTCCGCGACGCCAGGATCTCGGCGCTGCAGCCGCCGCCGATCGACAATCTCGGCAACTCCTCGGGCTTCTCGTTTCGCCTGCAGGACCGCGGCCAGAAAGGCTATGCGGCGCTGATCGCCGCGTCGGATCGCCTCGTCACCGAAGCCAATGCCAGCCCGATCCTGCAGAAGGTCTATGTCGAAGGTCTGCCCTCGGCGCCGCAGGTCAATCTGGTGATCGACCGCGAGAAAGCGGGCGCGTTCGGCGTTACCTTCGAGGACATCAACAACACGATCTCGACCAATCTCGGCTCGAACTACATCAACGACTTCCCGAACCGCGGACGCATGCAGCGCGTCATCGTGCAGGCCGACAAGACCAGCCGCATGAACGCGGACGACATCCTGAACTACAACGTCAAGAACAGCCGCGGCCAGCTGGTGCCGTTCTCCGCCTTCGCGACCATCGAGTGGGCGAAGGGACCGACGCAGATCGCGGGCTTCAACTACTATCCGGCGGTGCGCATCTCCGGCGAGGCCAAGCCCGGCTTCACCTCGGGCGATGCGATCGCGGAGATGGAGCGCCTTGCCGACAAGCTGCCGCGCGGCTTCGGCTATGAATGGACCGGCCAGTCGCTGCAGGAGAAGCTGTCGGGCTCGCAGGCACCGTTCCTGCTGGCGCTGTCGGTGCTGGTGGTGTTCCTGCTGCTCGCCGCGCTCTACGAGAGCTGGACCATTCCGCTCGCGGTGCTGCTCACCATTCCGCTCGGCATTCTCGGCGCCGTGGTGGCGGCGACGCTGCGGGGGCTCTCCAACGACGTCTATTTCACCGTCGGCCTGATCACCATCATCGGTCTCGCCGCCAAGGACGCGATCCTGATCATCGAGTTTGCGAAGGATCTGCGCGCGCAGGGCAAGCCGCTGGTCGAGGCCACGATCGAGGCGTGCAGCCTGCGCTTCCGCCCGATCCTGATGACCGGCCTTGCCTTCGTCTGCGGCGTGCTGCCGATGGCGATCGCGACCGGCGCCGGCGGCGCCAGCCAGCAGGCGCTCGGCACATCAGTGATGGGCGGCATGATCGCCGTCGTCATCCTGGCGCTGCTGCTGGTACCGGTGTTCTTCGTCAGCGTGCAGCGCGTGCTGGCGGGTGACCGGGAGACGGCAGAGAAAGCGGAGGTCTTTGGCCCGCCCGCGCCGGCGCAGGGGACGCGCTAAATGATCATGGCCGGGCTTGCCGCCTTCGCTAAGGCTTCGGCGCGCCTCAGACCGTTAGCCTCGTCGAAGCCTTGGCGTAGACGGGACCCGGCCATCCATCATAGGAACGGCTTTTTCGAAGGTCGATGGATGCGCGGGTCAAGCCCGCGCATGACGAGCTCTTACTGCCCGAGCGGCTTCAAGATCTTGATCAGCTCGCCGTGCACGAACTCGTTGCCGCAGACGACGTGACCGGTCTGCAGCGGGTCGTCATTGCCCTGGATGCCCGAGACCGTGCCGCCGGCCTCCCTGACCATCAACATGCCGGCCGCGATGTCCCAGGGCTGCAGATTGCGCTCCCAGTAGCCGTCGAGCCGGCCGGCGGCGACGAAGGCGAGGTCGAGCGAGGCGGCGCCGAAGCGGCGGAAGCCCGCGACCTTGGTCTGCAGCGCGGCCATCTCGTGCAGCGCCACCTGATGGTTGCCGCGGCCGATATGCGGCAGCCCGCAGGCCACCACGCATTCGTTGAGCTGGCGGCGGCCGGCGACGCGCAGGCGCTGGTCGTTGAGGAAGGCGCCCTTGCCGCGCTCGGCGATGTAGAGCTCGTCATTGGCGGGATTGTAGATCACGCCCGCGATCACGGTGTCCTCGCGCTTGAGCCCGATCGAGATCGCGAATTGCGGGATGCCGTGCAGGAAGTTGGTGGTGCCGTCGAGCGGATCGACGATCCAGGTGTGGCTCTTGTCGGAGCCCTCGCGCTTGCCGCCTTCCTCGCCGAGGAAGCCGTAGCCGGGACGGGCCTTTTCGAGGTCGGTGTAGAGCATCTCCTCAGCGCGCTTGTCGGCGAGCGAGACGAAATTCGCCGGCCCCTTCAGCGACACCTGGAGATGCTCGATCTCGCCGAGGTCGCGCTTGAGGCTGCGGCCGGCGCGCCGCGCGGCCTTGACCATGACATTGATGAGGGCGGAGTAGAGCATGGGGCGACGGCTTCTTTGGTGCTGATAGGCGGGGCGGCGGAACGTGGTTCCGCCACCCTGAGGAGCGCGGAACGCGCGTCTCGAAGGATCGACGGCCACCAGCCGGGCCGTGCATCCTTCGAGGCTCGCTTCGCTCGCACCTCAGGATGACGGTGAAAGAGAGCGATGAGGCTGTCCGAGGTTTCCCGACTGGGTTGCCCTCTGGAGCCCGCGCCGTCAAGGCGTCATTTGACGTCGTGTCCGATCCATTTCCGGGCGGCTGCCTCGCCCTTGGCGCGGTCATCCGGGGTCATGTCGGCGAGGATGTCGTCAAGATCGGGGTCACCCTTGCCGGCGGTCTTGGCCACCAGGTGCCATTTCAGCGCCTCGACCTTGTCCATCGGCGCGCCGGCGCCGGTCGCCAGCACGTGGGCGAGGCGGTTTTGCGCGATCGCGCTGTTCTGCCGGGCCGCCTTGCGCAGCAGCGCCACCGCGGCCGGCACGTTCCGCGGCGTGCCGGTGCCGTTGTAGAGCGCGATGGCATATTCGACCTCGGCGTCGACATTGTCGGCCAGCGACGCGGCCTGCAGCAGCCGTGCCGCCTTTTCGAGGTCCTTGGGCACCCCGGTGCCCTCCTTGTAGAAGGTGGCCAGCGCGTACTGCGCTTGCGGATTACCGGCGTCGGCGGCCATGCGCAGCAGCTCGGCGGAACGGTTGACGTCCTGCGGCAGGGTCTGGCCGTCGAGATAGAGCAGCGCGAGATTATAGGCCGCCTTGGGCTCGCCGAGCTTGACCGCCGATGCCAGCAGCTTGACCGCGGCATCCTTGTCGACCGGGCCGCCGCGGCCAGCGATCTTCATCATGGCAAGCGCGAACATCGCCTCGCGGTCGCCGGCGTCGGACGCGCGCTTGTACCAGTCGTCGGCCTTGGCGTAGTCGCGCTTGACCCCGAGCCCGTTGGCGTAGAGTTCGCCGAGCATCGTCATGGCCTTGGGATCGTTGTTGTACTGGACTCGCGTGGTCGCCAGGTCGAACGCGGTCTTGTACAGCCCGCGCTGATAGGCACCGTAGACGAGATCGACGTTGGGATCCTCGAAACCTGGCGTCGGTGTCGGCGAGGGCGTCGGGGTCGGCGAAGCGGCGGCCGCCGGCTTCGGCGTGGGTTTCTTGGCGACCGGCGAATGCACCTTCGGCTTGGGCTGCTTCGGGGCCTCTTTCTTCGGCGCCGGCGCCTGCTGCGCCGGGGGCGTGATCGACAGCTGCGCCACCGCGCCGCTCGCCAGCATCGTGCAGCCGAGCGCGACACCTATCGGACGCAGGCGCTTCATTCCGGAGTCATCCCTCGGCCCTGGCCCTTGCGATCACGCTCGCATGCGCCTGCGTGATCGTTTCACCGACCTCGATCAGGGCCGCTTTCGCGCCACGCGGATCGGCCCAGATGAAGTCGCCGACCAGGACGAAATCCGCTCCGGCCGCGGCGAACGCCTCGGCCTCCTCACGCGAGGTGGCGAAGCCGACGCAGGGCGGCTCGAACAATTCGTCCCACCATTCCAGCCGCTCGGCGATGGCCTCGGCGGACGGGCGCTGCCCTTTGGCATCGGGTTCGCCGAACAGCACGTAGTCGGCACCGGCTTCGCCCGCAGCCATGGAATCGTGACGCGTCGCAAGCCCGCCGACACCGACGATGCGGTCCGGCTTCAGCGACGGTGCCGCGTCTTCCATCGCCGCGATGCCGCTCAGATGCGCGCCGTCGGCGCCACCGCGGGCCACCAGCTCGGGATGGCCGTCGATCAACAGCGCTGCGCCGGCGTTCTGGATCGCAGGCGCCAACGCCTTGATCCGCGAGATCATGGTGCGCTGGTCAGTCTCGTTGAGCCGCACCAGGACCGCGGCGATGTCGGCTGCGGCCAGCAGATCGGGAAGCTCCGCCACAAGTTGCGCGGGTTCGTCGACGGGCAGCGTCGCGAGATAGAGGCGCGGCGCCGGCCGCGGCGGAACGGGCTTTGTGGCCAACTATGCCGCCTGTTTCTCGAGGCCGGCGTCCCACTTGCCGGTGCTCGCCAGTCCGTTCATCCGGGCGCGATGCGAGAAGGCCTGCTGGCCCGCGGGGACATTGCCGGCCTTGCCGGACCACGCCTTCTGCGGCGCCGCTTGCAGCGCGCGGCCATAGGAGAAGGTCAGCGGCCAGGGCAGGTTGCCGATCTTGTTCATGGCGTCGAGATGCGCGGTCGCTTCCTCGTCGCTCTGACCGCCGGAGAGGAAGGCGATGCCCGGCACGGCAGCCGGCACGCAGCTCTTGAGCAGGCGGACCGTCTTCTCAGCGACTTCCGCGACGGAGGCCTGCTTCGCGCACTTCTTGCCCGAGATCGCCATGTTCGGCTTCAGGATCATGCCTTCGAGCGCGACGCGCTGTACCCGCAATTCCTGGAACGTCTTGTTCAGCACCCGCTGTGTCACATCGTAACAACGGTCGATGTCGTTATCGCCGTCCATCAGCACTTCAGGTTCGACGATCGGCACGATCTGTGCGGCCTGGCACAGCGCGGCGTAGCGCGCCAGCGCGTGAGCGTTGACGCGGATCGCGGTCATCGATGGGATTCCCCGGCCGTCAGTGCCGCTGCCGATATCGATCACCGCGCGCCATTTCGCGAAGCGCGCGCCGCGCTCGTAATATTTCTTCAGCCGTTCGGCGAGCTTGTCGAGGCCGACGGTGACGAGTTCGCCGGGGCAGGCGGGCAGCGGCTGGGTGCCTTCATCGACCTTGATGCCGGGGATGGCGCCGGCTTGCTCGATCAGCTTGACCAGCGGCGTGCCGTCCTTGGCGTTCTGCCAGATCGTCTCGTCGTAGAGGATGACGCCGGAGATGTATTTGCTCATCGCTTCCTGCGAGCGGAACAGCATCTCGCGATAGTCGCGGCGGTTCTCCTCGGTCGACTCCACCTTGATGGCGTCGAACCGCTTCTTGATGGTGCCTGAGGATTCGTCGGCAGCGAGGATGCCCTTGCCCGGGGTGACCATGGCGCGGGCGACTTTGTTGAGGTCAGCAAGATTCATCGAGACGTCCTCCGGAGCGCATGCCTTTGCAAACCAAAATAGGCGGTTCTCGGGCAATTGCCTAGAAAACGTTCGTCGCGGGCCGCGGTTGCAGCGGGGCCGCCGCGGGGGACACCGGCTCCGACTGTGTCAGAACCGGTATCCCGAGTTAATGTTTGTCAGGCGATCTTGTGATCAGGCGATCTTGGGGTTGAGCTGACCCGAGGCGTAGCGCTTGGCCATTTCCGCCGTGGTCAGCACCTTCTTGAACTTGCTGGCCTGGCCCGCGGTATTGAACTCCTGCAGCCGCTGCTTGCACAGCTTGGTCATCGCCTCCATGGCGGGCTTCAGGTACTTGCGCGGATCGAACTCTTCCGGATGGTCCTTCAGAACCTTGCGGATCTGACCGGTCATCGCCATCCGGTTGTCGGTGTCGATGTTGATCTTGCGTACGCCGTTCTTGATGCCGTGCTGAATTTCGGCGACCGGCACGCCCCAGGTCGGCTTCATCTTGCCGCCATTGGCGTTGATGACGTCCTGCAGGTCCTGCGGCACCGACGAGGAACCATGCATCACCAGATGCATGTTCGGCAGCTTGCGGTGGATCTCCTCGATCACATTCATGGCGAGGATGTCGCCGTCGGGCTTGCGGGTGAACTTGTAGGCGCCGTGCGAGGTGCCCATCGCGATCGCCAGCGCGTCGACCTTGGTCTCCTTGACGAACTTCACGGCCTCGTCGGGAT
Organism: Bradyrhizobium macuxiense; assembly: GCF_001542415.1. GTDB lineage: Bacteria > Pseudomonadota > Alphaproteobacteria > Rhizobiales > Xanthobacteraceae > Bradyrhizobium > Bradyrhizobium macuxiense. Next base: position 82,931 of record NZ_LNCU01000073.1, on the reverse strand, counting down.
TGGTGAGCAGCTGGTCATGCGACAGCTTGCCTTCGGCGCCATGGCCGTCTTCCTTGTCGCCCATGCCGGTCTCGAGCGAGCCGAGCACGCCGAGCTCGCCTTCCACCGAGATGCCGCCGAGATGGGCCATGTTGGTCACGGTCCTGGTGACGCCGACATTGTAGTCCCAGTCGCCCGGCGTCTTGCCGTCGGCCTTCAGCGAGCCGTCCATCATGACGGAGGTGAAGCCGGCCTGGATCGCGGTCATGCAAGTGGCTGGCTCGTTGCCGTGGTCGAGATGCACGCAGACCGGAATCTGCGGATAGATCTCGGTGACGGCGTCCATCATGTGCTTGAGCATGACGTCGTTGGCATAGGAGCGCGCGCCGCGCGAAGCCTGGATGATGACGGGGGCATCGACTTCGGAGGCTGCGGCCATGATCGACAGGGCCTGCTCCATATTGTTTATGTTGAACGCCGGAACGCCATAATCATGCTCGGCCGCGTGGTCGAGCAGTTGCCGCAACGTAATGCGAGCCATTCAGTCTTCTCCCTGTATTGCAGCGCTTTCGCGCGTGAACCCCGGTGAATCAGCCCTTCTTCAGAACTTCGACGCCGGGTAGCGGCTTGCCTTCCATCCACTCAAGAAACGCGCCGCCCGCGGTCGAGACGTAGGAAAAATCCCCGGCGACGCCAGCCTGGTTCAGCGCCGCGACGGTGTCGCCGCCGCCGGCGACCGAGATCAGCTTCTTGGTCTTGGTCCGTTCGGCGGCATGTTTCGCCGACACCACGGTGCCGCGATCGAACGGCGTCAGCTCGAAGGCGCCGAGCGGTCCGTTCCAGACCAGCGTTGCCGCATCGTCGATCGTGGCATGGATGCGCGCGATCGATTGCGGGCCGACGTCGAGGATCATGCCGTCGGCCGGAATCGCGTCGAGCCCGTAGGCATGCGACGGCGCATTGGCCGCGAACTGGCTGGCGACCACGGCGTCCACTGGCAGAATGATCGCGCAGTTCGAGGCGTTGGCCTTGTCCAGGATCTTGAGCGCGGTCGCAGCGAGATCCTTCTCGGCCAGCGACTTGCCGACGGGGACACCCTGCGCGTGCAGGAAGGTGTTGGCCATGCCGCCGCCGATCACCAGCGCGTCGACCTTGGTCACCAGGTTTTCGAGAAGATCGATCTTGGTCGACACCTTGGCGCCGCCGATGATCGCGATGACAGGCTTGGTCGGGGCGTCCAGCGCCTTGCCGAGCGCATCGAGTTCGGCCTGCATGGTGCGTCCGGCATAGGCCGGCAGCTTGTGGCCGACGCCTTCGGTCGAGGCATGCGCGCGGTGCGCGGCCGAGAAGGCGTCGTTGACCCAGATGTCGCCGAGCTTTGCCAGCTCCGTGACGAAGCCGGCGTCGTTCTTTTCCTCTTCCTTGTGGAAGCGCGTGTTCTCGAGGCACAGGATATCGCCATCCCTGAGCGCTGCGACCGCCGTGGCGGCGGGCTCACCGATGCAGTCTTCGGCGAAAGCGACGGGACGCTTGATGACCTTCGACAATTCTTCGGCGACCGGCTTGAGCGACTCCTTGGGATCGCGTCCCTTGGGGCGGCCGAAATGGGCGAGCAGGATCACCTTGCCGCCCTTGTCGGAGATCTCGGTGATGGTGGGCGCGACGCGCTCGAGCCGGGTGGCGTCGGTGACGCGGCCATTTTCCATGGGGACGTTGAGGTCGACGCGCAACAGCACGCGTTTGCCCTTCACGTCGACGTCGTCGAGAGTGCGGAATGATTTTGTCACGGAGCGTTTCCTAACGTCATGGCAGGGCATAGCCGTCCAAGGCACGGCATCACTTCGCTTTGCCAAGTCCCGGCCATCCATCCATGTCTTGAAATGCGGGGCCAAAGACGTGGATGCCCGGCACAAGGCCGGGCATGACGGATAGTCGGGCTTACAGCAGCTTCCCGATCGCGACGGCGGTGTCGGCCATGCGGTTGGAGAAGCCCCACTCGTTGTCGTACCACGACATCACGCGCACCAGCGTGCCGTTCTGCACCTTGGTCTGGTCCATGTGGAAGGTCGACGAGTGCGGATCGTGGTTGAAGTCGATCGAGACGTTCGGCGCGGTGGTGTAGCCGAGGATGCCCTTGAGCTGCTGCTCGGAGGCGCGCTTCATCGCCTCGTTGATTTCCTTGGCATCGGTTGCGCGCGTCGCGACGATCTTGAGGTCGACCACCGAGACGTTCGGGGTCGGGACGCGGATCGCGACGCCGTCGAGCTTGCCCTTCAACTCCGGCAGCACCAGGCCTATCGCCTTCGCCGCACCGGTCGAGGTCGGGATCATCGACATCGCCGCCGCCCGGCCGCGATAGAGGTCCTTGTGCAGGGTGTCCAAGGTCGGCTGGTCGCCGGTGTAGGCGTGGATCGTGGTCATGAATCCGGTCTCGATGCCGACCGTGTCGTTCAGCACCTTGGCGACCGGGGCCAGGCAGTTGGTGGTGCAGGAGCCGTTCGAGATCACCATGTGGTCCTTGGTCAGCGTCTCGTGGTTGACGCCGTAGACGATGGTGGCGTCGGCGCCGTCAGCAGGGGCCGAGACCAGGACGCGCTTGGCGCCGGCTGTGAGGTGCGCGGAGGCCTTGTCCTTCGCGGTGAAGATGCCGGTGCATTCCAGCGCGACATCGACGCCGAGCGCCTTCCACGGCAGCTTGGAGGGATCGCGCTCTGCGGAGACCTTGATCTTGCTGTCGCCGACGCTGATGGTGTCACCATCGACGGTCACGGTGCCGGGGAAACGGCCGTGCACGGAGTCGAAGCGCAGCAGGTGTGCATTGGTCTCGACCGGGCCGAGGTCGTTGATGCCGACCACCTCGATGTCCTTGCGGCCGGACTCGGCGATGGCGCGCAACACATTGCGGCCGATGCGGCCAAACCCGTTGATCGCGACGCGGATTGCCATGCTCGTCTCTCCTCTAAAGCTGGTGCCAGCCCCGCGGGAGGGCTCCCACGAGGGTTTTACGGCGGAACGCCCGGTTCAGCCGGGCGCGGACGGAAAAGATGGAGCTTTGGTAATCCTTTTTTGCGGCAAGCTCAACCTTCGGCCGGCGGGTGTCTGGCCAGCGTCAGACGCGCTTCAACGCAGCGTTAACGACGGCCTCAGAAGTAATGCCGAAGTGCTTGAAAAGGTCCTTCGCCGGGCCGCTGGCCCCAAATCCGTGCATGCCCACGAATTCACCATCATGGCCGATCACGGCATCCCAGCCCCAGCGCACGGCGGCCTCGATCGCGATCTTGACCGGAGCGTTGCCGATAATGGCGTTTTGCCGCTCGGCGGGCTGCGCCAGCAGCAATTCCAGCGAGGGCACCGAGACGACCCGCGTCGCGATGCCGCGCCCGGCGAGCTGCTTCTGCGCCTCGACCGCGAGCTGGACCTCGGAACCGGAGGCGAACAATGACACTTTTGCGTCACCCTGCGCCGCCACCAGCTCATAGGCGCCGTGGCTGCAGGGATTGTCGTTCGGCGCGGTGGTGCGGAGCTGCGGCAGATTTTGGCGGGTCAGCGCCAGCACCGTCGGACCGTCGATGCGGTTGAGCGCCAGTTCCCAGCACTCGGCGGTCTCAACCGCGTCGCAGGGACGGAACACGCGCATGTTGGGCATCGCGCGCAGCGCCGAGAGATGCTCGACCGGCTGGTGAGTCGGGCCGTCCTCGCCGAGGCCGATCGAGTCATGGGTCATGACATAGACGACGCCGGTGCCCATCAGCGCCGACAGCCGCATCGCGGGGCGCGCATAGTCGGTGAAGACCAGGAAGGTGGCGCCATTCGGTGCGAAGCCGCCATGCAGGAAGATGCCGTTCAGGCACGCCGCCATGCCGTGCTCACGGATGCCGTAATGGATGAAGCGGCCCTTCGGCGTCTTGGCAGCGAACGCCACCGCCGACTTCGCCTTGTTGTTGTTGGAGCCGGTGAGGTCGGCGGAGCCGGCCACGAACTCCATCGGCATCGCGGCAGCGATCACCTCGATCGCGGCTTCCGACGATTTGCGGGTCGCGACATTGAGCGGATTTTCCAACAGCGCCTTCTTGTGCGCGCGCAGCGCCTTCGCCAGCGACTGCGGGCGCTCGTGACGTATGCGGCGCTCGAACTCGGCGCGCTTGCGGCTGCCGAGCTGGGCGAACTGCTCATCCCATGCCTTGTGCGCTTCCGCACCGCGGCTGCCGGCCTCGCGCCAGGCCTTCAGCACATCATCGGGCACCGAGAACGGCTCGAGCGAGATGCCGAGATTTTCCTTGGCCGCCTTCAACTCATCGGCGCCGAGCGCCTCGCCATGCGCCTTGGCGGTGCCGGCCTTGTGCGGCGCGCCGTAGCCGATCGTGGTCTTGCAGGCGATCAGCGACGGCTTGTTCGACTTCTGCGCGCGGGCGATCGCGGCGGCGATCGCCTTCGGATCCTGGCCGTCGATCAACTCCGCAGCCCAGCCGGCCGACTTGAAACGCTTCACCTGGTCGACGGAGTCGGAGATCGAGGTCGGACCGTCGATCGAGATGCCGTTGTCGTCGTACAGCACGATCATCTTGTTGAGCCGCCAGTGGCCGGCCAGCGCAATTGCTTCCTGCGAGATGCCTTCCATCAGGTCGCCGTCGGAGGCGAGCACATAGGTGTGGTGGTTGACGATCTTCTTGCCGAACTCGGCGGCGAGCATCTTCTCGGCCAGCGCCATGCCGACCGCGGTTGCAATGCCCTGACCGAGCGGGCCGGTGGTGGTCTCGATGCCCTTGGTGTGGAAATTCTCGGGGTGTCCCGGCGTCAGCGATCCGAGCTGGCGGAAATGCTTGAGCTGGTCGAGCGTCATGTCCTTGTTGCCGGTGAGGTACAGCAAGGCATAGAGCAGCATCGAGCCGTGGCCGGCCGACAGCACGAAGCGGTCGCGGTCGGGCCAGGCCGTATCAGCCGCATCGAATTTCAGGAATTGGGTGAACAGCACCGTGGCCATGTCGGCCGCACCCATCGGCAGGCCGGGATGGCCGGAATTGGCCTTCTCGACAGCGTCCATGGCAAGGCCACGGATCGCATTGGCCATACGGGTGTGATCGACCTGCGTCATGATGAAAAATCCGCCTGGAATGAGGAGTTGGTTGCGAGACGCATCGGGGCGGGCAGCCGCGACACGCGCGTGATGGCCTTACGGGGTTGAGGGTGGATTAGCACCTCAATTCCCCAAGTCCAAGGCGATCAAACACCCCAAAACGGGGAAAAGTTGCTCAAAACCGGCCATATTGATTGTTCGGTGCATAGTTCTGCGCCGACATTGCGCCGGCCTCGCTCACCACGTAAATTTCGTCTCCTAAGCGCTTGCCGATACGCCGGTTTTGCCGTGCGGCAGGCTTATCTTGAGCAGGCTATCCCAGCCACCTTACTTGAAGGGTCTGCGCCGCGTGTCATGAGTGATCGTCCCGCCAACGGGTCTGGCAATACCGAGGCACCACTTGCCGATATCGATGCCGCGACCAAGCGGCTGATGTCGGCGCTCGATGCGCTGGAGAGCTCGGTGGAGCGGCGGCGCGAGGCCGATCGCGACGAGAACGAGCTGGCCAGCCGGATCCAGGCGCTCGGCGCCGATCGCTCGAGGCTCGCCGACGAGCTCGACGGATCGCTGGTCAAGACGCGCAAGCTCGAACGCGCCAATCGCGAGATCGCGGAAAAGCTCGACGCGGCGATCGGCACCATCCGCGCCGTGCTGGAGAGCGGAGAGACGAGATGAGCCACATCAACGTCACCATCAATGGCCGGCAATACCGCATGGCCTGCGAGGAGGGCCAGGAGGTGCGGCTGCTGAAGCTCGCCGAGAGCCTGGAGCAGCGCATCGAATCGCTGCGCGGCAAGTTCGGCGAGATCGGCGATGCACGGCTGACGGTGATGGCGGCGCTCACGGCCTGTGACGAGCTGGTCGACTCAGCCTCTCGCATCCGCAGTCTCGAGGAAGAGGTCGAGCAGCTCCGCAGCGCACGCGTTGCCGCGGCCGACCGCGCCCGCGCGACCCAGGTTGCCGTCTGCAATGCGCTCAATGCCGCGGCCGAACGGATCGAGCGCACCACGCAGGTGCTCAACCGCACCGTCGGCGGCGGCATCGCGATCGGCTGATCCCGGTCATCTCGGCGAAGGCCAGGACGTGAGTTGTCTTGCCGCTGGCGGAATAACCACTTCATAGCTACATTGGCCTTTGCGAAGCTGCGTCGTGCGTCAGGAGCCATATATCCCCGGGGCCTTATCGATCCTTTAGGGAACTGTCCCTGGCCGGGTCCGTGGACCCGGACATATGGTGCCCACCTACTTTCGTAGGGAACTCCGGGATCGAGCGCTCCAACGGCCTCTGCGGCTTCGCACTCCAAAGCGCGATGGGATCATCGCGCTTTGGCGTTGTGAGCCTCCGGAGAATTGCTTCATATTTTTCCGGATCATGCTTTGAGTATCTGCTGTTTCCTGGTCGTCGCGCTGCGGCGGTTTGATCGAGTGGCAGTGCTTGCTCCGCCGATGCGGAGTATCCGGTGAGCCGCGGCCTGGCCGTAAGATTGCACGCGTCTCTGGAATTCTGGATCGTCCGCCGTCACGGACGATAACAGTGGAAGATGGTCATGCATGCATCTCCATCGAAGGCCGAACTCCGGGCCCTGGCGCTGGCCAAGCGCGATGCGCTGAGCGACGCGCAGCGCAGCGACGCCGCCGAGGCGCTGGCCAAACGCGGTGCGCCGTTCGACATCACGCAAGGCATGATCGTATCGGGCTATGCGCCGATCCGCAGCGAGATCGATCCGACGCCGCTGATGCTGAAGCTTGCGGCCAAGGGCGGGCGGCTTGCGCTGCCCTGCATCAATGCGCGCGGCCAGTCGCTGACCTTTCGCGCCTGGTCACCTCATGAAAAGCTGATGTTGGGGCCGCTCGGCATCCCCGAGCCGTCGCCGGCCGCGGCCGAAGTGCATCCTGACGTGATGCTGGTGCCGCTTGCGGCCTTCGACAAGCTTGGCCACCGTATCGGCTATGGCGCCGGGTATTACGACTATACCTTCGCGCATCTGCGCAAGGTCAAGCATGTGATCGGCGTTGGATTGGCCTTCGCCGCGCAGGAAACCAAGGCGATTCCAGCGTTGTCGCACGACGTTCCGCTGGATTATGTGTTAACGGAGCGCAAGACGTTCGATTTCCGGAGTGCCTAGCATTGCGTATTCTCTTCGTCGGTGACGTCGTCGGCAGGACCGGCCGCACCGCCATCACCGACCACCTTCCCGGCATGATCAGGGACTGGTCGCTCGATCTCGTCATCGTCAATGGTGAGAACTCCGCCGGCGGCTTCGGCATCACCGAGGCGATCTACCACGAGTTGCTCGACGCCGGCGCCGATGCGATCACGCTCGGCAACCACGCCTGGAATCAGAAGGAGGCGCTGGTCTTCATCGAGCGCGCGCCGCGGCTGATCCGTCCGCTGAATTTTCCGCGCCACTCGCCCGGCCGCGGTGCCGCGCTGGTCGACACCAAGAACGGCAAGCGCGCGCTCGTCATCAATGCGATCGGCCGCGTGTTCATGGAGCCGTCCAATAACGATCCGTTTGCCGCGATCGAGCGTGAGCTCGAAGCCTGTCCATTGCGCGAGGGTGCTGATGCCATCGTGGTCGATTTCCACGGCGAAGCGACCAGCGAGAAGCAGGGCATGGGATTCTTCTGCGATGGCCGCGCCAGCCTCGTGGTCGGTACCCACACCCATGTGCCGACCGCCGATCACCAGGTGCTGCCCAATGGCACCGCCTATATGAGCGACGCCGGCATGACCGGCGACTATGATTCGGTGATCGGCATGCAGAAGGAGGAGCCGCTGCAGCGCTTCCTCACCGGTATTCCGTCTGCCCGCTTCGAGCCGGCGTCGGGAGTGGCGACGCTGAGCGGCGTTGCGGTCGAGACCGACGATGCGACGGGGCTCGCCGTGAAGATCGCGCCGGTGCGGGCCGGCGGGAGACTTTCGCCCGCGGTACCGGGGTTCTGGGTGAAGTGAATGCTGCGTCATTCGGGGCGCGAGCTGCGATCTGCCCCCGTCATTGCGAGCGAAGCAAAGCAATCCATTGCGCGGCAAGCGTCGATATGGATTGCTTCGTCGCTTCAGCGCAAAATTGCTTTGCAATTTTGTCGCGAGCTCCTCGCAATGACGGCGGCAACTGTCAGCTCTGCCGGAAGCCCATGCGGAATGCGCCCCAGTGGCGGCCGCGGACGAATATCGGCGATGACAGGTCCTTCATCAGCACGAAATTGCCGCCGCCCATGTCGCGACGGTAGGTCTGCAGCAGGAACGGTTTGGTGCTGCCTGCGACCTTCTTCACCGCGCGGTCGTTGAACAGGCGGCGGTTGCGGCAATTGGCGTTGTTCCAGACCGGATCGGAGCCCTGCGGCAGGCGATAGTTCGGATTGTGGGTCGGCAGATAGCCGCCTCTTGCCCAGGCGACGCAGAATACGATGCGCGGGTCGCTCTTCTGCAGCGGGTCCTGGATCGCGGGCAGCACGCGATCGGTGAAGCTGACGTAGTCGGTCAGATATTGTTTCGGATTGGTGCCTGATATTTCGCGGTAGGTCTCGTCCGTCAATTGCGCGAGCGTGATTTCGCCGCGTGCGACGGCGTTCTCGAACAGGTCGGAGATTTGCTTCGCCGTCTCGATCACGCAGCGGATCAACGGCGCATCCGCGGTCTCAACGCCGCTGTCGGCGATAGTCACGATCAGGCTTTCGGAGATATCGAGCAGTTTCGCCACCCGCTCGTCGGCGTGCTTGAGATCGCGCGAGGAGAGATCGACGCCCTTGGCAAGTTCGTTCAGCTCCGCGATCACGGTGTCGCAATGACCCAGATTGGAGGTCGCGGCGCGCGCGACGCTGCCGATCTCGGCGCCCACCGATGAAAACCCCTCTTGCACGCGCATGATGATGCCGGAGATCTGCTGGGCGCCTTCGCCGGCGCTCTTCGCGCGCAGCGAAGCGTCGCTGCTCTCGCCGATCAGGCTGCCGATCTGGCCGTCGAGATCGCGCACGGTGTCGGAAATCTGATGCGTCGCCTGGCGGGTCGCTTCCGCAAGGTTCTTCACCTCGCTCGCGACGACGGCAAAGCCGCGGCCGGCGGTGCCGGCGCGCGCGGCCTCGATCGTGGCGTTGAGTGCAAGCAGGTTGGTTTGCTTCGCGATCGCCTCGATCGAACCGGAGACCTTGGCGACCTGGCTCAGCGCGGAGCCGACGGCGGCAAGCCGCGTCTCGATCCGTGCGACCGCCGCGACCAGTTCCGAGATGTGACCGACCGCCGTCTCGATTGCGTTGCGCGACTCCGCGATCTGGCCGACCGCGGCGGATGCGGTCGATTGCACCGCCTGCGATGCATTGGCGATGTCGTGATTGGCCGACACCATCGTCTCGGCTGTCTTCTGCAGGTGGTGGAACCGCTCCGACTGGTTGGTGACGCGGTTGGCGACCTCCTGGACGTTGCCGGCGATGTCGGCAAGTTCCACACCGAGGCCGCCGATACGGTCGGCGAGCTGGTCGACGAGCCGTTCGGCCAGCGTCCGGCTGGATGACGTGTCCAGAACTGCGAGCTGAGCTGCCGACATTTTCGAGCGTCCTTCCGTGTGAGCGGGCCGTCGACCCGCCGCGGCATTCCCGTCCTGACCTAAAGCGTGATTCGCGCTTTCGGTCTTGCCTGAGCGTGCACTCGCGCTTGTCGTGACTACAAGAAATCCGATCAAAGCTTGTAGGCGGTGCGGAAACCTCCCCAGTGCCGGCCGCGCACCCGGATCGGCACGTCGATCTCGCGCATCATCACGGTGGTGCCGTTGCCCATGTCGCGCGCATAGGTCTGGATCAGATAGGCGCGCTGGTTGCGGCCGGCGGCGAGCCCCGCCGGATCGTTGAAGATGCGGCGGTTGCGGCAATTGGCGGTGTTGTAGGCGACGTCGCCCGGCCGCTGCGGATGCGAGTAGAGCTTGTTGTGAACCGGCAGGTAGCCGTTCTGGTCGATCGCGACGCAGAACGCCATCCGCGCGTCCTTGGCGAGGAACGCCTCCTGGAACGTGGGCAGCGCGCGTTCCGCCCAATCGAGCATTCTGGTGCGGTGCTGCACCGGATTGGTGCCTGGTATCTCGACATAGTCGGTGTCGAACAGGTCTTCGATCGTGATTGCGCCGCTCGCGATGGCGTTCTCGAATATCCGGGTCAGCGCGCCGCCGGCTTCCATCGCACGGGTGACGAACTCGGTGTTCTCCTCGTGGATCGCCCACATCCTGTCTTCAATCTTTCCGCGCAAGCTCGCGTCTGCCGCCTCGAACCGCGCCTGCGCGCCGGCCTTGGAGCGCTCGCCGATCTTGACCCGGCAGGGCCCGATGTCCTGCAGCGTCGCGCTCAGGCTCTCATGGGCGGGTAGCTTGTCGGCCTCCGGCCCGCCGATCAGGATGCCGTCCATCGCGAGCTCGTAGACCGGCGCGGTGATCGTGCCGCGGGCGGCCTTGATCTCGATTGTGAGGCTGCAGGGCAGGCGCTCGGTCTTGCGGTGATCGTCGCGCTCGTTCTGCCTCAGCAGCACCGCGCAGCGCGCCTTCAGCTTCTGGGCGAAGGCGGTCACGGCCTTGCCGGCCCTGGCGACGTCGTCGCCATGCGCCTCGGCCTGCCGCGTCGCGCTGTCGATCTCGCCGGCGCTGGTGCCGACCGAGACGATGAAATGAGAGGCGGACGCCGCGTTCTGGCCCATCTCGCCGGTGATCTGGTTCTGCTCGGCGACCGCGCCGTTGACGTTCTCGAACACGGGGCGGATTGCCTCGATCGCCTGCGAGATGCGATGCACGGCGTCGGCCGACCCGGTCGCGTCCTTCTGCAAGGCCTCGATCTTCTTCGTGATCTCCTCGGTGGCGCTCTGGGTCTGCACCGCGAGCGCCTTCACCTCGGTTGCAACCACTGCAAAGCCCTTGCCCGCGGCGCCGGCGCGCGCCGCCTCGATCGTCGAGTTGAGCGCGAGCAGCGTGGTCTGGCGCGCGATCTGCGCGATCAGATTGACGACGTTGCCGATTGCGGCCGAGGATTCGCGGAGGCGATCGACATTGGTGGTGGCCTCGCGCGCGGCGGCTGCGGCGTCGTCAGCCAGCATGCTGGCGCTGCGCACCTGCTGGCCGATGCCTTCGGCCGAATGGGTGAACCGGTCGGCGGCTTCCGAAAATGTCGTCGCAGTGCTCTGTGCGGCGCTGCTGCGGCCGGTCAGGGCGTCGGTGCGGGCGCGGATGGTCGCGAGCGTTGCGGCCGTCGCATCAGCGCCGTCGGCCACCGAACCCGCGGCGCGCTCGAGCTGGCGGATCATGCCGCCAAGCTCCAGTTCCAGCAGTTCCAGGATTTCCCTCGCCGAATCGCTCTCAGTCGAGGTGGCAGCTTCCGGGGTGACCGGAACCTTTGACTCTGCGGCAGGTGCGACCGGCTCCGGCCCTCGCCTGCGAAACAAACCGAACGCCATGGGGGACTCTTCGGAGTTGGGAAGGAACGGCCCATCCTCTCACCCGGGCATGAAGTCATGGTTAACAAGTGCCTCATATTCCGGCATGCGGTAGTATGTGCGACGGAACGTCTCGCCGATCTTTGATTTTGGCCGGTGAGGGGCCTATAAGGCCGCGTTTTCCACCCAACCTGACCTAAGCTTTCAAGAGACGACGCATGGCCGGCCATTCCCAATTCAAGAACATCATGCACCGGAAGGGCCGGCAGGATGCCCAGAAGTCCAAGCTTTTCGGCAAGCTGGCCCGCGAAATCACCGTGGCGGCCAAGCTCGGCACCCCCGATCCGGCGATGAATCCGCGTCTGCGCGCTGCCGTGGTCGCAGCCCGCGCCGAGAACATGCCGAAGGACAATATCGAGCGTGCCATCAAGAAGGCGGCCGGTAGCGACGGCGAGAACTATGACGAGATCCGCTACGAGGGTTACGGCCCCGGCGGTGTCGCCGTGATCGTCGAGGCGCTGACCGACAACCGCAACCGCGCCGCCTCCGACATCCGCTCCTTCTTCACCAAATCCGGCGGCAATCTCGGCGAAACCGGCTCGGTCGCCTTCATGTTCGACCACACCGGCATCATCGAATATGACGCCAGCGCCGCGTCCGACGATGCCATGCTGGATGCCGCGATCGAAGCGGGCGCCGACGACGTGGTCTCGAGCGAAAGCGGCCATGAGGTCTACGCTTCGCAGGACACCTTCCGCGAAGTCGCCAAGGCGCTGGAGGCGAAGTTCGGCGAGCCGCGCAAGGCGGCACTGACCTGGAAGCCGCAAAATACTGTTTCGGTCGACGACGAGACCGGCGAAAAGCTCTTGAAGCTGATGGACCTGCTCAACGAGCACGACGACGTGCAGAACGTGTACGCCAATTTCGAGGTGTCCGACGCGCTGATCGCGAAGATGGGCGGCTAGTTGCCTGCTGTCATTGCCGGGCTCGACCCGGCAATCCATCGCTCAAAAGAACCTCTTTGATTGATGGATGCGCGGGTCAGGCCCGCGCATGACGACCTTCGGGTGTCGCGCTTTCGCGGGGATGACCAGCGGGGGACACTCCGTTTGTGTTTCGTTCTCTCGGCGCAGGCAGTATCACTACGCCATGACATCGCAGCCGATTCGCTCCCCCGTCCGCATCATTGGCATCGATCCGGGTCTCCGCCGTACCGGCTGGGGCGTGATCGAGACCGAGGGCAACCGGCTGGTTTACATCGCCTGCGGCTCGGTCGAGCCGCCGGACAAGCTGCCGCTGGCGAGCCGTCTGCTCGCGATCCATGAGGGGCTCGCCGCCGTGCTCGGTGATTACAAGCCGGCCGAGGCAGCCGTGGAGCAGACCTTCGTCAACAAGGACGGCGCCGCCACGCTGAAGCTGGGGCAGGCGCGCGGCGTCGCCATGCTGGCGCCCGCAATGTTCGGTATTTCGATTGCGGAATATGCGCCGAACCAGGTCAAGAAGACCGTGGTCGGCGCCGGGCATGCCGAGAAGAACCAGATCCAGGTGATGCTAAAGATACTGTTGCCGAAAGCCGAGCCGCCGTCCGCCGACGCGGCCGATGCGCTCGCGATCGCGATCACGCACGCGCATCACCGCCAGAGCGCGGCGCTGCGGCTCAAGGTGGCGAACCTATGATCGGCGGAAACCCGCCGCCGTCATGCCCGGCCTTGTGCCGGGCATCCACGTTTTTTCTTCGCGGCGTCGAAGACGTGGATGGCCGGGACAAGCCCGGCCATGACGAGAGAGAGGTATCTGCCGCGCCGGGGTGGTCACTATGATCGGCAAGCTCAAGGGCCTGATCGATTCCTATGGCGAGGACTATGTGATCCTCGACGTCGGCGGGGTCGGCTACCAGGTGCATTGCGCCAGCCGCACGCTGCAGGCGCTGCCGTCGCCGGGCGGCGCGGCGGTGCTGTCGATCGAGACCTACGTCCGCGAGGACCAGATCAAGCTGTTCGGCTTCCGCACCGATCATGAGCGCGAATGGTTTCGCCTGCTGCAGACCGTGCAGGGCGTCGGCGCCAAGGTCGCGCTCGCGGTGCTTGGCACGCTGCCGCCGACCGACCTCGCAAATGCCATCGCGCTGCGCGACAAGGCGGCAGTCGCCCGCACGCCGGGGGTCGGGCCGAAGGTCGCCGAGCGCATCGTCAGCGAATTGAAGGACAAGGCGCCGGGCTTTGCCGATGTCGATCCGGCCGTGGTGCATCTTTCGGGCGCGATAGACAACAACCGCGCGCCGCGTCCCGTGACGGACGCGATCTCGGCGCTGGTCAATCTCGGCTACGGCCAGCCGCAGGCCGCCGCCGCGATCGCCGCCGCCTCGCGCAGCGCGGGTGAGAAGGCGGAGACGGCGCAACTGATCCGGCTGGGCCTGAAGGAATTGTCGAAGTGAGTTGTGTGTCGAAACCGGTCCTTTCTTTACCTCTCCCCGCTTGCGGGGAGAGGTTGGATTGCATCGCAGATGCAATCCGGGTGAGGGGGTACAGGTCTGAACGCACGTCTCGCTCGCGGATGCAGCCCCTCACCCCAACCCTCTTAGAGCGGGCTTCGCTCGTCTCGCCCCCGCAAGGGCAGGGAGAGGGAGAACAACGCTCTCGTGCTGGTTTTGCGTCATGAACACGCCCTCCCGCATCGTTACGCCCGAACGTCGCTCCGATGATGTCGGCGACACTGCGCTGCGTCCGCAGTCGCTGACTGAGTTCGTCGGCCAGGCGCAGGCGCGCAAGAATCTCTCGATCTTCATCGAGGCGGCCAAGAAGCGCGGCGAGGCGCTGGATCACGTGCTGTTTGTCGGGCCGCCGGGTCTCGGCAAGACCACGCTGGCGCAGATTGTCGCGCGCGAGCTCGGCGTCGGTTTTCGCGCGACGTCGGGGCCGGTGATTGCCAAGGCCGGCGATCTCGCGGCGCTGCTCACCAATCTCGAAGAGCGCGACGTGCTGTTCATCGACGAGATCCATCGCCTCAGCCCCGCGGTGGAAGAGGTGCTCTATCCGGCGATGGAGGATTTTCAGCTCGACCTGATCATCGGCGAGGGGCCGGCGGCGCGCTCGGTGAAGATCGAGCTGTCGAAATTCACGCTGGTCGGCGCGACGACGCGCGCGGGCCTGCTCACCAATCCGCTGCGCGATCGCTTCGGCATTCCGATCCGGCTGAACTTCTACACCGAGGAGGAACTGGAGAAGATCGTCACCCGCGGCGCCCGCGTGCTCAACATCGGCATGAGCCCCGACGGCGCCAACGAGATCGCGCGGCGCGCCCGCGGCACGCCGCGCATCGCCGGCCGCCTGCTGCGGCGGGNCGGGTCAGGGACTTTGCTTCCGCGGCGGATGCCGATTCCGTCGACCGCGGCATCGCCGATCGCGCGCTGAGCGCGCTCGAAGTCGACAGCGCCGGCCTCGATGCGATGGACCGCCGCTATCTCACGACGATCGCGATGAACTATGGCGGCGGCCCGGTCGGCGTCGAGACCATGGCCGCGGCGCTGTCGGAGCCGCGCGACGCGATCGAGGACATCATCGAGCCCTATCTGATCCAGTGCGGCTATCTGCAGCGCACCCCGCGCGGCCGTCTCTTGACCTCGCACGCCTTCCGTCACCTCGGCCTTGCCGAGCCCAACCGCGATGCGGCGCAGTTCGGCCTGTTCGGCGGCAATGGCGACGAGGACTGATCCGCTCGCGTGTTTGCGAGCGAAGCGGGCAGCGATTCGCGTGAGGGAAGCGCGATCCCGGAGCTTCGGTTAGGAATAGCCCTTCACGAAGTCGATGAATTGCTCGTTCTCCAACGCGAGACCTTGCGCGAATTGCAGCGCCGCCGCGTTGGTGAATCCGCCAAAGCTGATCAGATAGCAGGCGAAGGCGGCCGACGCCCGGTCGCCGGATGAACAATGCAGCAGGCCCGGTGGGGTCCACTCATTCAGCGCTCGCGCAATCGCATGCCCCTGATGGTTGAACTGGGCCTGCGACATCGCAATGTGCGGCAGCGGAATGTTGCCGTAGGCGACGCCGTTGAGAATGAGTTGATCGGTTTCGGTCAGGTCGAACGGCACCAGCGGAGAGATGTATTCGGCGGGGTCGCGTACCGACAGCACCGACTCGATGCCGGCCTGCGCGATCGCCTGATACGGGCTCGCGCCAGGCCAGATGTAGATCGGCTGCGACGTGACGTAGAAGGTCTTCAATCCGGTCAATTTGAAACAGACATCATGCGCGACCGGCAGCGTGCATTTCGTGACGGCAAAGTGGAAGGGCACGACAATATCCTTGCAGGTGAACCGAGAAAGACAATACCTGTAGTTGCAATTTGCCGCCAGCATCATCCGGCCTTTGCTGGCGGGGATTGCCGTTGCGCTCTCGAAGACGTGAAAAGACGTGTTGGTGCAGCGCATGGCGTTGCCCGGTAACCCTAAGGGGTAACCATTGGGTCGTGGCTGCAGGTCTTCTGCACAAACGCGGCCCAATTTCGCTTCAATCAACGGGCCTATGCTCGACCAGGCATCATTGATCGCACGTCCCATGATTTCACGTCGCCAGCTTCTTCGTTCCGTCGGCGGATTGAGCGCCGCGGGCGTCTCTACAGCTGCCTATGGCGTCAGCGAGCCCGTCGTCCGGCTCACGCTGACGCGCTACGATTTGTCGCCCCGGCAGTGGCCGGCGGATTTTCCGCTCAAGATCGCCGTGCTCGCCGACATCCATGCCTGCGATCCCTGGATGTCGCTCGATCGCATATCGGAGATCGTCGACCGCACCAACGCGCTGAACGCGGATATCGTGGTCATGCTCGGCGACTATGTCGCGGGGCTTCGTCACGTCACGCGCTTCATCCCGGCATCCGAATGGGCCGCGGTGCTCAAAGGCCTCAAGGCGCCGCTCGGCGTGCACGCCATCCTCGGCAATCACGATTATTGGGAAGACAAGACTGTGCAGCGCCTGGGGAAGGGCATCCCGGTCGCGCGCCGGGCACTGGAGCGGGCGGGCATTCCCGTCTACGAGAACGACGCGGTGCGCCTCACCAAGGACGGCCGTCCGTTCTGGCTCGCCGGCCTCGGCGACCAACTCGCCTATCTGCCGGCGCGGCGCTATCGCCGCATGGCGCATGTCGGCATCGACGATCTCGGCGCCACGCTCGATAAGGTGACCGATGATGCGCCGGTGATCCTGCTCGCGCACGAGCCCGATATCGCTCTCCGCGTGCCCTCGCGCGTCGCGCTGCAACTGTCCGGCCACACCCATGGCGGCCAGATCCGGCTGCTCGGCTGGTCGCCCGCAGTGCCCGTGAAGCACGGCATGCGGCTCGCCTACGGTCATCTCAAGCTGAAGACCGACGTCATCGTCTCCGGCGGGCTCGGCTGCAGCATCATGCCGTTCCGCCTCGGCGTTCCCCCGGAGATCGTGCAGGTGACGCTCGGTGCAAAGGGGCCGGTGGTCTCCTGACCACGCTTGCGCGGCCGCGCGATTTTGCGCACAACGACCACAGATGTAGCGCAATCGGGGCCGCAAGTGACCTATCCTCATATCGACGGCGCGATCCGCGACGGTCGCCACCATATGCAGGTCCGCGTCTATTACGAGGACACGGATTTCTCCGGCATCGTCTATCACGCCAACTATCTGCGCTTCATGGAGCGCGGGCGTACCAACCATCTGCGCCTGATGGGCGCCGAGCAGCAGGCGCTGTTCGAGGAGGCGCAGGACGAGACCGGAGGTTTTGCCTTCGTGGTGCGCTCGATGACGCTCGATTTCCTCAAGCCAGCGCGGATGGACGACATCCTCGACGTCGTCACCTGGCCGATCGCGGTGAAGGGCGCGTCCATCATGCTGGCGCAGGAGGTCAAGCGCGGGGATGACGTGCTTGTGAAAGCCCAGGTCCGCGTCGCCTTCATCAGCGGCGGCCGCGCGCAGCCGATTCCAAAGGCCATTCGCGCGCTGATGAAGGCCGATATGGTCTAGCTATCGGCCGATAGGCGCCGGGCCATCGACTCTCAGTGTCGGCGCACTAGATTTGCGCCTGATAACAACCGAAAGGGATCGCCGATGTCACGCCCGCCGCTGCCGCCTTTCACCCGTGCAACCGCCGCGCAGAAGGCGCGCATGGCGGAGGATGCCTGGAATTCGCGCGACCCAGCGCGCGTTGCGCTCGCCTATACCGAGGACAGCCGCTGGCGCAACCGCTCCGAGGTGTTCGAAGGCCGCGAGGCGATCGTGGCCTTCCTGACCCGCAAATGGGAAAGGGAGCGTGAGTATCGCCTGATCAAGGATCTCTGGGCGTTCGACGGCAACCGCATCGCAGTGCGCTTCCAGTACGAATGGCACGATGCCGGCGGCAACTGGTTTCGTTCCTACGGCAACGAGCAGTGGGAGTTCGACGAGCACGGCCTGATGCGCCGCCGCGAAGCCTCGATCAACGACATCGCGATACCAGAGAAGGACCGCCGCTTTCACTGGCCCGCGCCCGGCGCGCGGCCGGCCGATGTGCCGGGATTGGGTGACAGTCCGTTCTGATCGGCTCGTAGCCCGAATGGAGCGAAGCGAAATCCGGGACAGTCTCTCCTGCGGCTGAATCTTTCCCCGGATTGCGCGGCGCTCCATCCGCGCCACGGGATCTGTGTTTACCTCGCCCCCGCTTGCGGGGAGAGGTCGGATCGCATCGCACGACGCGATCCGGGTGAGGGGTACAGGTCCAACCTCGCTCATCACTTGTGGAAGCAGCCCCTCACCCCAACCCTCTAAGAGCGAGCTTCGCTCGTCTCGACCCCGTAAGAACGGGGAGAGGGAGCGCAGCGTGGCTTACGCCGCGGCCCTCTCCCTGGCCTTCTCGGCCTTGTAGAGCTCGAACTCCTCCGCGATCGCCTTCGCGACCGAGGGCCGCGTGCGCAGGCGCTCGGAATAGGCCTTCAGCGCCGGCCACTTCGCGAGCTCGATCGGCGGGGTCGCCATGGTCCAGTTGATGACGGTGACGAGATAGGCGTCTGCGACGCTGAAATGGTCGAGCACATAGTCGCGGCCCTTCAGGTGATCCTCGAGGTAGTCGAGCCGCGAGACGTATTTCTCCAGCGCGTAGCTCTTGGCCTCCGGCGGGGCCTTCTTGTCGAGCAGCGGCAGGAACAGGCCCTTGTGCAGTTCGGTGCCGATGAAGCACAGCCATTGGTGCAGCTTTGAGCGCTCGGCACTCGATGCCGTGCCGATGCCGGCCTGCGGGAAGCGGTCCGCGACATATTGCAGGATCGCCGCGTTCTCGGTCAGCACCACGCCGTCATCGGTGCGCAGCGTCGGCACCAGCCCGAGCGGATTGACCTTGTTGAAGTCGGAACCATCGCTCCGCACCTGCTTTGTTCTCGGATCGACCTCGAGATAATTGGCCGGCTGGCCGGCTTCGTACAGCGCGACGCGGGTCGCCATCGAACAGGCGAGCGGCGAGAAATAAAGATCCATTGGTGCCTCCTTGGGGTGCGTGGCGCGGGTGGTCCCGGCCGATATTGATTTTTGTACTGTCTCGAATAATATCGGGATGGTCAAGGAATTTAATTGCGAAATGGTACAAAAAAATAGGAAGCCGCCATCTGCTGCCAAAATCGATGCGCCGGGTGCGCCGAAGCGGCGCGGTCGGCCGCGCGCCTATGTGCCCGACGTCGCGCTCGGCAAGGCGCTCGATCTGTTCAGGCGTGACGGTTTCGCCGCGACCTCGCTCGATGATCTAAGCGCCGCCACCGGCATGAACCGGCCGAGCCTCTATGGCGCGTTCGGCGACAAGCGCGAGCTCTACATCAAGAGCTATCAGCGCTATCGCGACGAGGCGCGTGCGGCGATGGTCGACATCTTCCGCGCCGAGGCGCCCCTGCGGGAGCGGCTTGCGCGCATCTATGCGATCGCGCTCGACATCTATCTTTCCGGCGACACCGGCCCGCGCGGCTGCTTCACGGTGATGACCGCGGGCTCCGAAGCGGTGTCCGATCCCGATATCCGTGCCATGGTGGTGGAGGGGCTGACCGAACTCGACAAGGCGTTTTCGATCTGCTTCCGCCTCGCGAAGGAGCGCGGCGAATTGCCTGACAGTGCTGACGGCACTGCTCTGGCGCACCTCGCTTCCGCCACCATCCACACCATCGCGATCCGCGCGCGCGCCCGCGTGCCGCGCAAGGAGCTCGAGGCGATCGTGAATGGCGCCCTCGACGTGATATGCGCGGCCAGATAGCCGCCGCGAAATTTCGCCGGCGTCAAATGTCGGCCGCTGGCATCCCCGGCCGTCTTCCGTAAGGTGCCCTCATTCACGGAAGCGGAACATCATGGGAAAAGTCAGGACTTCAGCGTTCACGGTCTCGATCGACGGCTTTGGTGCCGCTCCGCGTCAGAGCCTCGAACATCCATTCGGCGAAGGCGGGCTGGCGCTGCCCGCCAGCTGGTTCTTCGAGACGCGGACGTTCCGCGAAATGTTTGGCCCGGGCGGCGGGACCACCGGGCTCGACGACGAGATCGCGCGCAAGTCGATGGAGAACATCGGGGCCTGGATCCTCGGGCGGAACATGTTCGGTCCGATCCGCGGACCGTGGCCGGATCACTCATGGAAGGGCTGGTGGGGCGACAACCCGCCGTACCACACGCCGGTATTCGTGCTGACCCATCATGTGCGGCCTGACCTCGAGATGGAAGGCGGCACGACCTTCCACTTCGTGAACGAAGGGGTCGAGGCCACGCTGGAGCGGGCGCGGGCGGTGGCGCAGGGCAAGGACATCAGGGTCGGCGGCGGTGTGTCGGTCGTGCGCCAGTTCCTGCAGGCGCGTCTGCTCGACGAACTCAACCTGGTCTTGCCGCCGGTCGTGCTCGGGCAGGGTGAGAGCCTGTTCTCGGGGCTCGACCTGCCGAAGCTGGGTTATGTCGTTGACTCGCATGTCGCGAGCCCGAACGCGACGCACGTCACCTTTGTGCGCAAGCCGTCGTAGGTCGGCGGACCTTAGTCACGCCGAGACAGGTTTCTCCGCTTCGTCATTGCGAGCGCAGCGAAGCAATCCATCGTGCCGCAAGTGGAGACATGGATTGCTTCGTCGCTTCGCTCCTCGCAATGACGTTCCGGGCCTAATACCCCCGCTTGCGGTCGACGAGGTTCTCCAGCGCCTGGCCGGCCTCGAAACGCGCGATCTGCTGCGCGACGTATTTCGAGATCTCGTCGGCGTCGGTGTCGGCGGCATTGTGCGGCGTCAGCACCACTTTCGGGTGGCTCCAGAACGGGCTCGCCTCCGGCAGCGGCTCGGTCTCGTAGACGTCGAGCGAGGCCGCGCCCAGCGTGCCGTCGTCGAGCGCGCGCAGGATGTCGGCCTCGTTCTGCAGGCCGCCGCGGCCGGCATTGATGATGACGGGCGCGCCGAGCAGGCTCTCGCGGTTCAGCTTCGCGAACACGTCGCGATTGAGCACGTGCCGCGTCTCCGGCGTCAGCGGCAGCAGGCAGACCAGGATGTTGGTTTGGCGCAGGAATGCGTCGAGCCCGTCGGCGCCGTGGAAGCAGGCGATGCCGTCGATCCGCTTCTCGTTGCGGCTCCAGCCGACCACCCGGAAGCCCAGCGCCCGCAAAGCATGCGCCGAGGCGGCGCCGAGCGTGCCGAGCCCCATGATGCCGACGGTGAGCGCGCCCGCCGCCCATTGGTACTTCGGCGCCCAGCGCTTCGCCCGCTGCGACTCGCGCAGATACAATTCCTGCCGGTGGTGCATCAGCACATGCAGCACGACATATTCGGTCATGCGGTCGGTGAGGTCGCCGACCGCGACGCGCACCAGCGGCACGTCGGGCAGCGAGTGATCGGCCATCAGCGCATCGACGCCGGCGCCGAGATTGAAGATGATGCGCAGATTGGCGAAGGCGGCCAAGTCGCCGGGCTTCGGTTTCCACACTGCTGCATAGTGCACCTCGGCGGGGTCGAGCGCCGGGTCCGGCAGCAGCACCACACGGCGGTCGGGGCAGACCTCCTCGAACCGCGCCTTCCAGCGCGGAGGCGACCAGTTTTGCTGGTTGCTGTTCACCAGCAGCGCGAGCGCGCCCTTACCCATCCAGATACCTCCAAAACCAACGTGATCCACATCACAGAGCGGACCGAACCGCGCTCCCAGTCTCCTGCCATCAACCGGGGAGAACTTCCATGCGCAAACTGATCCTGATCTCCGCCGTGACGCTCGCCTCGGCCCAGGCCGGCCAGAGCCGCGGCCTCGTGCTCGCGGTCAATGACACGCCAGCTGCTGCGGCGGCGGCGACCGCGCCGGCTACTCAGCCGCCGCAGGCACCTCAACCGCCGCAGGCCACCCAGGCTCAACCCGACCAGGCGCCGCCGGTCCAGACCCGGGCTGCGCAGATACCGGACGGTGAAGCCGACCTACTCCTACCGCCGGGAGAGCGACGAGGCGAAGGCGCGCCGGATCGCCGCGCGCTACGGCACCTATTGGTAGCCGCAATGCCGTCTTGATCGACAGTGATCCCATCGGGCCGTAGGCGTCAGAACCTGCGAGCAAAATTTCTTTCGTTCCGCTGTCGGGGGCGGGCATAATCGTTCGTTCTTGAAATGAACGGAGATGCCCTTTCGATGCTGTACGCCATCCTCTGCTACCACGATGAAGACATGGTGGGTTCCTGGAGCAAGGAACACGACGCCAGCGTCATGCAGAAACTGTCCGTCGTGCAGGACAAGCTTGCCAAGCAGGGTCGGCTCGGCCCGGTGGCGCGCCTGCTGCCGACCACGGCTGCAACCACGCTGCGCAAGGACGATCCGCCTTTGGTGCTCGATGGCCCGTTCGCCGAGACCAAGGAGCAGCTGCTGGGCTTTTACATCGTCGACTGCAAGAACCTCGATGAGGTGCTCGACGTCGCCCGCGACCTCGGCAAGGCCAATCCCGGTGGCACCTATGAGATCCGCCCCGTCGGGGTCTTCAACCCGGGGAGCGTCAAGCCATGACCGATACCGCCTGGATCGATGCCGCGCTGACGTCCGCGCGCCCCCAGGCGGTCGGTGCACTGCTGCGCTATTTCCGCAACCTCGATACGGCCGAGGAGGCGTTCCAGAACGCCTGCCTGCGGGCGCTGAAGAGCTGGCCGCAGAACGGCCCGCCGCGCGATCCCGCGGCGTGGCTGATCATGGTCGGCCGCAACGTCGCGATCGACGAGGTTCGCCGCAACAAGAAGCAGGAGCCGCTGCCGGATGACGACCAGGCGATCTCCGACCTCGACGATGCCGAGGACGAGATCGCCGAGCGGCTCGACGGCTCGCATTATCGCGACGACATCCTGCGGCTCCTGTTCATCTGCTGCCACAAGGACCTGCCGGCGACGCAGCAGATCGCGCTCGCGCTGCGCATCGTCTCCGGCCTTACCGTAAAGCGGATCGCGCGCGCCTTCCTGGTCAGCGAGGCGGCGATGGAGCAGCGCATCACGCGGGCGAAGGCGCGCGTCGCCGACGCCAAGGTCGCATTCGAGACGCCGGGCGCCGTCGAGCGCAGCGNGCCTCGGTCGCTGCGATGATCTACCTGATCTTCAACGAGGGCTATTCGGCGGGCGGCGACACCGCCGACGTCCGCTCTCCCCTGTGCGAGGAGGCGATCCGCCTCGCCCGCCTGCTGCTCCGCCTGTTCCAGAGCGAGCCGGAGATCATGGGGCTGACGGCGCTGCTGTTGCTGCAGCACGCCCGCGCCGCCGCGCGATTCGATGCGGACGGCCAGGTGATCCTGCTCGACGACCAGGATCGCAACCGCTGGAATAAGGAGCTGATTGCCGAGGGGCTGGCGCTGATCGACAAGGCGATGCGGCACCGCCGGAGCGGGCCGTATCAGGTGCAGGCCGCGATTGCAGCACTGCATGCCCGCGCGGCGAAGCCAGAGGATACCGACTGGACGCAGATCGATCTGCTCTATGGCGCGCTCGAGCTCATGCAGCCGTCGCCGGTGGTGACGCTGAACCGCGCGGTCGCCGTCTCGAAGGTGAGGGGCGCCGAAGCCGCCCTTGGCATGATCGAGCCGCTGGCGCCGCGGCTCTCCAACTACTTCCATTATTTCGGCGTGCGCGGCGCATTTCTGATGCAGCTCGGCCGCAACGACGAGGCACGCGTCGCCTTCGACCGCGCCATCGCGCTTGCCAACACCACCGCGGAAGCCGCCCACATCCGCATGCATATCGACCGCCTGATGCGCGACAGCCAGCCGCGCAACAAGAAGGCGAAGTAGTCGCCGAACATCTCTCATCCGTCATGCCCGCGCTTGTCCCGGGCATCTACGTCTTTGCTTTCGGGGACTAGGAAGACGTGGATGGCCGGG
>NZ_LNCU01000073.1:0-59140 GCF_001542415.1 Bradyrhizobium macuxiense | reverse complement strand
CCCGGCCATGACGAACCTCCAAAAAAATCGCGTCGAGGTTGTCGGCCACGCACTCGCCCGTTCGTCATGATGGCAGAGCATCACCAAGCCTTGCGGAGCCAACCATGCCGACGAATGCCGAGACCGCAGTCTCAAACCCAGCGCGCATCACCGGTCGCATCATGAGCGGCCTTGTCATCGTCTTCCTGCTGTTCGACGGCGCGATCAAGCTGGTGCCGTGGACGGTCGTCACCGAGACGATGGACCGGATGGGTTACGGTGCGAGCGAACAGCTTGCACGCAGCCTCGGTATCATCACCATCGTCTGCACGCTGCTTTATTCGGTGCCGCCGACCTCGATCCTCGGCGCGATCCTGCTCACCGGCTATCTCGGCGGCGCGATCGCCTCGCATGTGCGGATCGGCAGCCCGCTGTTCACGCACACGCTGTTCGGGCTCTATCTCGGCCTGATGGTCTGGGGCGGGCTGTATCTGCGCGATGCCAATCTGCGCAGGTTGTTTCCGTTTCGCCGCTGATCTGTTCGTTCATTCATCCTTCCGGAGATTGTCATGCTCGAGATCATTGCCATTATCGCCGTCATTCTGGCGATCGCGATCGCAGTCGTCCTCATTCTGGCGGCGATCAAGCCGGACACGTTCCGCGTCACGCGCGCGATCGGCATCAAGGCGCCGGCGGAACGCGTCTTCCCGATGATCAGCGACTTTCACAAGTGGACGACGTGGTCGCCCTACGAGACCAGGGATTCCGCGATGAAGCGCAGCTATGACGGCTCGGCGAGCGGCAAGGGCGCGGTCTATGCGTGGGACGGCAACAAGAATGTCGGCTCCGGCCGGATGGAGATCCTGGACGCCGAGATGCCGTCGAAGATCGTCATCAAGCTCGACTTCCTCACTCCGTTCGAGGCTCACAACACCGCCGAGTTCACAATGCTGCCGCAGGGCGATGCGACCAACGTCACATGGACCATGTATGGTCCGGCCGCCTTCATGTCGAAGCTGATGCAGGTGTTCATGAACCTGGATCACATGATCGGCAAGGATTTCGAGGTCGGCCTCGCCAATCTGAAGACACTGGCCGAAAAATAACAACGCCAAGGAGCAACCGATGCAGGTCAATCCCTATCTGTCGTTCGACGGCAATTGCGATGCCGCGCTGAAATTTTACCAGAAGGTGCTGGACGCGCGGATCGAGGAATCATTCCCCTACGGGGAAGGCAATGCGGAGATGCAGACGCCGCCCGGCTGGAAAGACAAGATCATGCACGCCCGGGTCACGATCGACGGCGAGATCATCATGGCGTCGGATGCGCCTCCCGGCCATTTTCAGAAGCCGCAGGGGTTTCATGTCGCGTTGCAGGTCGAAGACCCCGCCGAGGCCGAACGCCGGTTTACGGCGCTCGCCGAAGGCGGCGCCGTCACCATGCCGTTCGGCAAGACCTTCTTCTCGAACGGCTTCGGCATGTGCGTCGACCAGTTCGGCATCCCCTGGATGGTGAACTGCCCGGCCCAGATGTAGGCCGAGGATTCAAGATCAGAATCGTAGAATCCTAGGGTGAGTTAGCCGAAGGCGTAACCCATCGTCGGTCTCTCATCTGCACAAGTACCTGTGCGGCGACGGTGATGGATTACGCGGAGCCTGTCATCGGGCCGCGCTTTCCGCGGACCCGTCGGCTAACTCACCCTACGAGATCCACGTAGCCTACCGGCACCGCGGATAGATCGCGGCGAGCTCGCGGCCGCGCAGCAGGAGCAGTCGCGAGCTCAGTCCGCCGCGGCGGATGATCCAGCCGCGCACCGGCTCCGGATACGCCTCCAGCACGGCCTCGGATGCTTCCGGCTCCGCATAGGTCCGGCCGCGCCGGTCGATCGAACGCGCGGCATGGAAGCCGAGCACCGCGCGTCGCGTCACGCAGATACGGTCGCTCGGCACCATCGAGAGCACCAGCGTGCAGGCCGACAGGCACGGGCCGTCGATCACCACGCGCTCGCCGGACTCACGCACCTTGTCGAACAATTCGATGAACGGACCGACCTGGCCGCCGGGGCTGGCGAGGATGCGCACCTCTGCCTCCGCGGACGAAACCATCGCGCAGAGCCCGGCCGCCGCGAGAAGCGTCTTCTTCATCAGGGCAATCCACACTGCCGGTGCAATCGGCACCGCGCCGCATCCGTTGCCCGCAGACATGCGCGCGGATCGGGGCATCATCAAGACCGACACTCCGTCTCCGTCCCCGAATCGATCAGGCCGCCGACCGGTTCTTGAGCGCACCGACGATCGCGGTGAGCACTGCACCGGCAACGCCACCGCCGGCGACCTGTCCGATGATGCTGCCGATATCAGGCGTCGCGCCGGAGTTGGCGAGCAGCGGGATCAGCGTGCCGAGCAGCTGTCCCCCGGCACCGCCGCCGATGGCGCCTGCGATGGTGTTTCCGAGCGTGCCAAGATCGACGTTCTTGGCCGCCCCTGCGGCGACATTGCCACCGATGGCTCCGCTGATGACTTGAATGATCAGATTGATGAGAACTCCCGACATGATGTGATTCTCCCCGGTACCTGTTCCAGCATCGGTGCGGCGCCTGACTGGCGGCGCACAATGCGAAGGTTAGGCTGCTGAAACGCAAAGGTCATGCTGCACACGCGAAGATTGTGTGCGAATGCGGCATGTATGCACCGGCTTCTTGATCATCTGCCTCGCCCGGCAATACCGTCGTCAGCCGCGCCGCGTGCCCCAAGTTCCGGAACCGGAGCTGCGAGACCGCTCAGTCCGCGCCGGAGACGCCCGCCTCGGCAAAGGTCGCCATGCCGCCGTGACAGGCGAGGGCGGCGCGCAGCAGCAGGATCGCGACGGCGGCCCCGGAGGCCTCGCCGAGCCGCATATCGAGATCGAGCAATGGCGCGAGGTCAAGCTCGCGCAACAATTCGCGGTGTCCAAGCTCTGCCGAGGCATGCCCGGCGCGGCAATGCGCGAGGATATCGGGTGCCAGCCGCGCCAGCGGCAGCACCGCAGCGGTCGCCACGAAGCCGTCGAGGAGCACCGGAATGCGCCTGGCCCGCGCCGCCAGCACGGCGCCCGCGATTGCCGCGAGTTCGCGTCCGCCGAGCGCCGCTGCGACGCCGAGCGGATCGTCGAGCAGGCCGCGATGGAACTTGAGCGCGGCATCGATCGTGGTGCGCTTGCGCACGAGCCCGGCATCGTCGACGCCGGTGCCGCGGCCGGCCCAGCGCACGCCGCGCCCGCCCATCAACGCCGCGCAGAGCGTCGCGGCCACCGTTGTGTTGGCGATCCCCATCTCGCCGACCACGAGCAGGTCGGCTGCCTCGGGCACCGCGCGCCAGCCGGTGTCGAGCGCGACCAGGAAATCGGCCGTGTCCATCGCCGGCCCGGTGGTGAAATCGCGCGTCGGCCGGTTGAGCTCGATCGGCTCGACGCGCAGCTCGGCGCCAGCAAGCCTGGCGATCTGGTTGATCGCAGCCCCGCCCGCGGCGAAATTCGCCACCATCTGTGCGGTCACCTCGGACGGATAGGCGGAGACGCCGCGCTCTGCGATGCCGTGATTGCCGGCGAACACGGCGATGGTGATGCGGTCGAGCCGGGGCATCTCGCGCCCTTGCCAGCCCGCCAGCCAGATCGCGAGTTCCTCCAGGCGCCCGAGGCTTCCCGGCGGCTTGGTCAGGCTCTGCTGGCGCTGCGCAGCCGCTTCGGCGCTTGCCTCATCGCCCGCGGGCAGGTCGCGACAAAAGCCGCGGATGTCGTCTAGAGTATTGAACTGCATGCGATTCCCTCGTCGAGCGGGCCGCAAGCTAAAGCATGATCCGGAAAAGTGTGAAGCGATTTTCCGAACAGATCATGCTCAAACAAGAAGCCAGAGCGCGATGATGATCCAACCTGATTTCAGCGCGCTTTAGTTCAATTTGCAGGCCGCTACCATGAATCAATGGCTCGACGATCTCAGGATTGCCGTCAGCTTCCTGACCCGCCTGCCGATGCCGCATCCGGATGGCGCACGGCCGGACAGTTTTGCGCGGGCGCAACGGATGTTTCCCTTGGTCGGTGCCTTCATCGGGGCCGCCATCGGGCTCGCCTGCCTGTTTCTGCGCGTGATCGGCGTGCCGGATCTGGCTGCGGCGGCGCTCGCGCTTGGCGGCGGTGCGTTGCTGACCGGCGCGCTGCATGAGGATGGGCTGGCTGACGTCGCTGATGGTTTCGGCGGTGGCCGCGATACCGCGGCCAAGCTCGAGATCATGCGCGACAGCCGGCTGGGCACCTATGGCGCGCTGGCGTTGCTGGTGAGCTTTGCCGCCAAGATCGCGGCGGTGGCGGCAATCCCCGACAGTGCGGTCGTACAGAGCCTGATCGCCGCGCATGCGCTCGGCCGCGGCGTGTTGCCCTGGATGTCGATCAGCCTGCCTTACGCGCGCAAGGATGGGCTCGCGGCCAATGCCGGCCGGGCCGACGGCGCGGTTGCCGCGGTGGCGGCGGGCATCGCGCTCGCGATCGCATTTCTGTCATTGCGCTTCTCCGATGCGCTGCTGGCGGCGATCGTGGCCGGAGCCGGTGCATGTATCGTGGCGCTGCTGGCAAAGCGGCACATCGGCGGCCAGACCGGCGACGTGCTCGGAGGCGCCGAGCAGGTCGCGGAGACCGCGATCCTGGTGCTGCTCGCGGCGCGGCTCGGGTGAGCACAGTGGAGCGCGAAACGCATCTTTGGCTGATCCGCCACGCACCGGTCGATGGCCCGCGCGGCGTGATCCACGCGCCCGATGCACCGGCCGATCTCGGCGATGCCGCGACATTCGCCGCGCTGCAGGCAAGGCTGCCGGCCTCAGCCTTTGCTGTCTGCAGCCCGGCGCGGCGCACCCGCGAGACTGCCGTGCGGCTCGGCCTTGATGCGATCGAGGACGACGCCTTCCGCGAGCAGGATTTCGGAGATTGGACCGGGCGGCGCCACAGCGAGCTCGAGGCCGAACTCGGCGTGGCCTACCGCGCATTCTGGAACGCGCCAGGCAACAACCGGCCACCCGGCGGTGAAAGCTTTGCCGATCAGATTGCGCGCGCACGGGCAGGGCTTGCGCGCCTGCCTGCAGGCGATGCGGTGCTGGTCGTGCATTCCGGCACCATCCGCGCCATCCTTGCGATCGCACTCGAGCTCGCGCCGGAGCGCGCGCTGCGCTTCGTCATCGACCCTCTGTCGCTGACGCGCATCGACCGGCTGGACAATGCTTGGCGCGTGGTCGCGGTGAACGGGCCTCAGGCTACGGCTTGAGCACCGTCAGCTTGAACGGCCCGGCGTTGGCCGCCGCGTGCGCGACGGCGTCGTTGGCTCCGGTCAGCGGAAACGCCGTCACGGCCCAATGGCCGAGGTCCAGCAACCCGCTGCGAACCAGGCCCACCAGGCCCGGTATGGCGGCCGTGTCATACATCCACTGTCCGCGCACCGTAATGAGGTTGCGCATGATCCACGGATAGGGCAGCGACAGGTCCTCCCCGCCCAGCATGCCCACGCCACCCGTCAGCACGGCCCGCCCGCCTTGCCGCAGGGTCATGATCGCTGCCCGTGCCACGGCCGCGCCCACGGAGGGCGGCAGGAAGTCCATCACCGCATCGATCGGCCCCGGTGCTGCCTCCTGCATCGCCCGCGTGTCCGCCGCCGCATTGCTCGTCAGTTGCACCGGCACCAGGCGCTCACCGAAGCGCCGGCGCAGATCGTCCAGCACGGTGCCGTTGCGACCAGGCGCCACCACGCAGCGTGCGCCCATCGCCATCGCCAACGCCACGGTCGCCGAGCCGAAGTTGCCGGTGGCTGCACTCACCAGCAGCGTTTCGCCGGGCCGAAAATCCATCGCGAGCAAGCCACCATAGGCGATCAGCAAAGTGCCGACGGCGCACCACCGCCCAGCTTCAGCGGGGGCGATCGTGCCGATAGGGGCGGCATTTTCCGTCGGCACGCGGACCTTCTCGGCAAACGTGCCATCGCGGAAGTAGCGCTGGAGCTTCTGCCCGCCTTCCCCTCGAGCGCTCGCGGCCTGCAGGGTGATGTCGGGCGTGGTCGCGCCGTCGCGCGACCGCACCGTGGGATCGCAAAACACCCAATCGCCGGGCTGCAGCCGAGTGGCGTCCGGGCCGACCGCGCGCACCCGGCCGATAGCGCCGGCGCCCGGCACCACCGGCGTAGGCAACAGGTAGCGCCGCGCGCCGCTGAGCACCTCGTCCGTGTAGGACAGCACCGGTGCGGCGACGACGTCCACCAGCACCTCGCCTGTACCGATCACCGGATCTGTCACCTGCTCGAGGCTCAGCGGCACTCCGAAATTGTGTAGGACGGCAGCCTTCATGTGCAAACTCCCTGGACAATGAAGCCCAAAGATAGAGCCCGCCGGATTTGCAGGAAGAACCGGTACGATACTAGTCTTCAGCGATACCACCTTCAGGAGGATGGCATGGCAGGCAACCGCCCATTCGGGGACTTCCTGCGTTCACGTCGCACGCGACTGAACCCGGACAAGGTCAGCGATGCGACCCGGCAGCGGCGTCGCACGCCCGGCCTCAAGCGCGAGGAAGTGGCACAGCGTGCCGGCATCAGCGCCGAGTGGTATGTCAAGCTGGAGCAGGGCCGTGCCGTCTCTCCCTCGGCCGAGACGGTGGAAGCACTCGGTCGTGCTCTGCGGCTTGATCGGGTGGAGTTGGCGCACCTCCGCTCGCTTGCCGTGTCAGGTGGACGACAGCCGTTCCGGCGCGAGAACACACCCGATGCGCTGCGTCGCATAGTTGCCAGCCTATCGGAGCCTGCTTACCTCACCGGGCAGCGATTTGACGTCTTGACCTGGAACGATGCCGCTGCGGCGCTCTTCGGGGACTTCGGCCAACTCGCGCCCGAGGATCGCAACATCCTGCACTGGATGCTCACTGATCCGGCCGCCAGACGTGTGTTCGGCAAGACCTGGGCGGAGGAGGCGCGGCGCATTGTTTCGCTGTTCCGTGCGGCGCATGACCTTTGGCCCGGCGACATGGCCTTCGCCGCCCTTGTGGACCGGGTTCGCGCGAGCTGTCGGGAGTTCGACGCGTGGTGGTTCGAGCACGGGGTCGGTGCGCCGGTATCCGGAACGAAGCACCTGCGTCACCCGACACTTGGCGTCGTGCGCTACGAATACGCGAGTTTCCAGGCCAACGACGATCCGGCGCTCAAGCTCGCCCTCTACACACGGCGCTGAGAAAGGCTTACCCGTTCCGCCGCTGGCCGCGCAGCGTCGGCAGGCCGATGCCGGCGGCATCGAAGCCGCCGTCGACGGCGAGGATCTGCCCGGTGATGTAGCTCGCGCGATCCGAGCAGAGGAAGAAGATCGCTTCCGCCAGCTCCTCTTCCAGCCCGTATCGATTGAGCGGAATCGCGTCGTGATAATCGGCGCGGATCTCCGGCGTGTGCACGGCCTTGGCCATCGCAGTCTCGACCGGGCCCGGCGCCACGCCGTTGACGCGGATGCCGAGCGAGGCGAGCTCGACGGCGAGTTGCTTGGTGAGATGCGCGAGACCCGCCTTGCTGGTGCCGTAGGCCGAGCGCAGCGTCGAGGCGCGCACCGCGGAAATCGAGGTGATGTTGACGATCGCGCCGCCGCCATGCTCGCGCATGACGGGTGCGGCCGCCTTGGTGCACAGGAACGGGCCGGTGAGGTTGACGGCCATGATCCTGTTCCAGTCGGCGTCCGAAGTCTCCAGCACCGGCGCGAACACGGCGACGCCCGCGTTGTTCACCAGCGCATCAAGCCGTCCGAAGCGGCGATTGATCGAAGCGATCGCCGCCGCGACGCCCTCGGCATCGGCGACGTCGCAGGTCAGCGCCAGCGTGTCCTCGGGCTTCTTCAGCGCAGCGACCGCGTTCTCCAACAACGCACCCTCGATGTCGAGCAGCGCAACGCGCCAGCCGTCGGCGAGAAAGCGTTTCGCCGCAGCGAGCCCAATGCCGCGCGCGGCGCCGGTGACGAGTGCGACTTTGGGCACAGACGAGGTCATGATGCGATCCATTGTTCAGTCGAGCGGCGTCTGCTCGCGATCAAGGGAGCGTCTGCGGCCTTTATTGCGCGGTGTCAACCGGGCGACGTTGCTTCTAAGTCAGCGGGCGCCTTTCGGCGCTGGGTGGGAGAGCACACGACATCGAGGATGCCATGTCGATCCCACAAAAATAATCGCCGCACGAGATGTCGGCACGGCGGCCTTTAGTTCGTCCTGTGGCTGATGACCTGAAGGAGCTCCGATGTCGCTTACACTGCATTACCACCCGTTGTCCTCGTTCTGCTGGAAGGCGCTGGTCGCGCTTTACGAGAACGGCGCGCCGTTCACGGCGAACCTCGTCAATCTCGCCGATCCCGACCAGCGCGCGGCGCTGCTGCGGATCTCACCGATCGGCCGCTTCCCGGTGCTCAGCGACGAGGTGAGGGGAGAGGTGGTACCCGAATCCAGCATCATCATCGAATATCTCGACCGGCATTATCCCGGCCGCGTCAGGTTGATACCGGAGGATCCCGATCTCGCGCGCAACACCCGGCTGCGCGACCGCTTCATCGACCTTTACGTCCATCTGCAGACGCAGAAGATCGTCGGCGACCGGCTCCGCCCGGCGGACAGGAAGGACCCGCATGGCGTCGCGGAAGCGCGGGCGCAGCTTCGCACCTCCTACGCGATCATGGAGCAGCAGGTCGCGCGGGGCGGCTGGATGATGGGCGACACCTTCAGCCTGGCCGATTGCTCGGCCGCGCCGTCGCTGTTCTACGGCAACAAGGTCGAGCCGATCGGCGACAGACTGCCGCACCTGAATGCCTATCTGGAGCGGCTCAAGGCGCGGCCCTCCTTTGCGCGCGTCCTCAAGGAGGCCGAGCCCTATTTCGGCATGTTCCCCGAGGCCTGAGCTCCCGACTGCCTCCGAAAATAAATCCGGCCCGGATGTCTTGT
The DNA here is from genome assembly GCF_001542415.1 of Bradyrhizobium macuxiense. GTDB lineage: Bacteria > Pseudomonadota > Alphaproteobacteria > Rhizobiales > Xanthobacteraceae > Bradyrhizobium > Bradyrhizobium macuxiense. The sequence goes on along the minus strand of NZ_LNCU01000073.1, from coordinate 50,199 downwards.
CCGGCCGGTTCCATTCGTCTTCCAGTCGAGGCGTGCGATCCGGCGGATTTTTCCGGCCGGATCGCGCGCGCCCGGGCTGATGGAGACGACATGGCTGCAGCTGGCAACAGAGCGGAGATCATCCGCGCGATCTTCGCCGCCTATCTCGCCAATGACCGCAAGACGGTGGAAGCGGCGTTTGCCGACGACTTCCGCTTCAACACGCCCTATGGCGAGAACATCGACAAGCCGAGATATTTCGCCGAGTGCTGGCGCGACAGCGACTGGATCGGCCGCCACGAGATCGAGCGGATCATGGTCGAAGGCGGCGAGGCCTTCGTCACCTATCGCTGCATCGCCAAAGACGGCAAGAGCTTCCGCAACACCGAGTTCTTCGTGTTCGACGGCGACAAGGTGACGCGCGTCGACGTCTATTTCGGCCCGTCGCACCAGGACGGCTCACTCGTCAGGCAGGACCGCTGAGAGCTTCGTGCAATGTGGATCAAGCGGGCTCCGTCAATGACGTGCGAAATAATTTCCCACCGCGTGTCGGTTGTGCAGAACACCGGCCGTCTTACATGCGAGAGCCGGTTCTCGGGCGCGACGCAACACGTCGCCCCGGAGCGGCTGCAAACCGAAAGGTGCCATTCAATGCGTTTCATGATGCTGATGATCCCGCTCGGCTATGAGAGCGCGCCGGCCGAGCTCGACCTCGACCCCGAGCGCGTCGCCGCGATGATGCGATACAATCAGGCGCTGAAGGACGCGGGCGTGCTGATCACGCTCGAAGGCCTGCATCCGCCGGCTGCCGGTGCGCGCGTCACGTTCGCGAGCGGCAAGCCCGTCGTCACCGACGGTCCGTTCGCCGAGTCCAAGGAAGTGCTCGGCGGCTTCTGGATGATCGAGGTCGCCTCGCGCGCCGAGGCGATCGAATGGGCCAAGCAATGCCCGGCCTCCGGCAACGAGATCATCGAGATCCGCCAGGTGCAGGAGATGGCGGATTTCTCCGAAGAGGTTCAGCAGGCCGCCGCCAGCTTCGAGCATCCGCAAGGAGGCTGGGGCAAGGCCCTGCGCTAATCCTTCAAACCATCGTCAACCCAAGACCGTCGTCAACCCACCAGCGCAACGGAGCAAGACATGAGCACCAACACGTTCCTCGCCGTCTATCTCGGCAGCAAGAATGGCGCGCGCATGGAGGCCTGGAACAAGATGCCGGAGGCCGAGCGGCGCGCCAAGGAGCAGCAGGGCATGGCCGCCTGGGGCGCCTGGGTCGAGAAGCATCACGACGTTATCGTCGAGATGGGCGGCCCGCTCGGCAAGACCAAGAAGGTCGATGCCAACGGAGGCGCCGACATCACCAACACGATGACCGGCTTTACCGTGGTGCGCGCCGCCTCGCACGAGGCCGCCGCAAAATTGTTCGAGAACCATCCGCATTTCGCGATCTTCCCCGGCGAGGCCGTCGAGATCATGCCAGTGCTGCCGATCCCGGGCCGCTAAGCCGCAGGCGGGAGGGGGAGAGGAGCTTCTCCTGTGACAGCCATCTGCGATGAACGGCAGCCCCGCGAGAGCGCCGTCCGTTAATCTTGATGACGGCCCGTTCCCCCGCTAGTGACCTTTCCGACCGGCTCATGTAAAAGTTATTCACATGAGCTGGACCAAGGACCAAGGCCGCAGCGAGCGCGGCTATCATCACGGCAATCTCAAAGAGGCGTTGCTGCAGGCCGCGCTCGACCTGATCTCGAAGAAGGGGCCGGCCGGCTTCACCTTCGCCGATGCCGCGCGTATGGCCGGTGTCAGCCCGGCCGCGCCGTACCGGCATTTCCGCGACCGTGACGAACTGATCGCCAGCATCGCGCAGCGCGGCTTCGAGCAGTTCGAGGCGCTGCTGACCGCGGCCTGGGACGATGGCCGGCCCGACACCGTCACCGCGTTCGAGCGCGTCGGCAAGGCCTATCTGGCGTTCGCCCGCAACGAGCCCGCGTTCTACTCGGCGATGTTCGAATCCGGGCTGCCTCCCGACGCCAATCCAACGCTCATGGCTGCGAGCGAGCGTGCGTTCGCGATCATCCGCGCTGCCGCCGAGCGGCTTGCGGCGCTGGCGCCGCCGGGCATGCCGCGTCCGCCGGCGATGATGATGGCGCTCCACATCTGGTCGATGTCGCATGGCGTCGCCTCGTTGTTCGGCCGCGGCGATGCCGCGCGGCGCAAGCTGCCGATGTCGCCGGAAGAGCTGCTTGAAGCCGAGGTGCTGATCTATCTGCGTGGCCTCGGCTTCCCCACCGAGCGCAGGGCCGAGGCCGCGGCGGCCGAGCAAAAAGCCGCCGGTCCCTGGGGCAAGGCGAAATAAAATTCCAAAAATAATTGCAGGGGTGCGTCAACCGCTCCGCTTGACTTTCCGAAGGGATGGGCTAGGTATGTAAATGTTATTTACATTCACAACGGCGTGATGCCGTGATGGAGCGTGAAATGGCCTACACCGCAGATGCTGATCGCTGGCGCGGTCCCGTCGAAGATCCGTACCGCCCGCACATGTACTGGGCGCCGTGGCATCCCCTGAAGATCGCCGGGATCATCCTCGGCTTCATGATCTGGTGGCCGATCGGTCTCGCCCTCCTCTTCTTCACACTCGGGAGCAGAAAAATGGCTTGCTGGAGTCACTACGACCAGGATCGTTGGGCGAACAAGATGGAGCGCATGCAGTACAAGATGGAGCGGATGAAGAACCGCATGGAGCGCCGCGGCTTCCCGTTCGGCGGCTTCGGTCCGCCCTCCAGCGGCAACCGCGCCTTCGACGAGTATCGCGCCGAGACGCTGCGCCGGCTCGAGGAAGAGCAGGTCGAGTTCAAGAACTTCCTCGAGCGTCTGCGTCACGCCAAGGACAAGCAGGAGTTCGACGCCTTCATGGCGCAGCACCGGACCCAGCCGACTCCGCCGAACGACCAGCCGTCCCAGCCGCCGCAGGGCTGATCTTTCGGAACGACTAAGCCTTCAGGCGATGTGCCCCCATAGCACCTGAATGGCCACGAGCCGCCCGTTTGCGAAAGCAGACGGGCGGTTTGCGTTTGGGGGGATAATGATGTGATGCGGTCAGTGCACGCGATGCACTTCAGGTGAGGTGAGCACGCAGCTCAGGCTCCCTCTCCCGCAAGCGGGAGAGGCGAAGGAGAGAGTCTCGCGACCACGCAGAGGGAGTAGAACTCCCCTACACATTCGATCCATGAATCGCGTCGATCACCGCATCCGTCACGTCCTTCGTGGTGGCCTTGCCGCCGACATCTGGCGTCAGCACACCCGCCGCGCACACTTTCTCCACTGCCGCCATCAACCGCACGGCGGCGTCCTTCTCGCCGAGATGCTCCAGCATCTGCGCCCCGGTCCAGAAGGTTGCCACCGGGTTGGCGATGCCCTTGCCGGTGATGTCGAAGGCTGAGCCGTGGATCGGCTCGAACATCGAGGGGAAGCGGCGCTGCGGATCGATGTTGCCGGTCGGCGCCACGCCGAGGCTGCCGGCCAGCGCGCCGGCGAGGTCGGACAGGATGTCGGCGTGCAGATTGGTCGCAACGATGGTGTCGAGGCTCTTTGGTTGCAGTGTCATGCGCACCGTCATGGCGTCGACCAGCATCTTGTCCCAGGTCACGTCGGGGAAATCCCTGGCCACCTCGGCTGCGATCTCGTCCCACATCACCATGCCGTGACGCTGCGCGTTCGACTTCGTCACCACTGTGAGCAGCTTGCGCGGCCGCGACTGCGCGAGCTGGAACGCATAGCGCATGATCCGCGTCACGCCGACGCGGGTGAACACAGCCACTTCGGTGCCGACCTCTTCCGGCAGGCCCCTGTGCGCGCGGCCGCCCATGCCGGCATACTCGCCCTCGGAGTTCTCGCGCACGATCACCCAGTCGAGATCGCCGACGCCGACATTGCGCAGCGGTGAGGCGACGCCGGGCAAGATCTTGGTCGGCCGCACATTGGCGTACTGGTCGAAACCCTGGCAGATCGGCAGCCGCAGGCCCCACAGCGTGATGTGATCGGGCACGTCGGGCGCGCCGACCGCGCCGAAATAGATCGCGTCGAACTTCTTCAGTTCGGCAAGGCCGTCGGCGGGCATCATCACGCCGTGCTTCTTGTAATAGTCGGAGCCCCAGTCGAACGTCTTGACGTTGAAGCTGATGTCGCCGGAGCGTTTTGCGAGTGCCTCGAGCACGCGGACGCCCGCGGAAATCACTTCGGGGCCGATGCCGTCGGCGGGAATGGCAGCGATGGAATGGGTGCGCATGAAAATCTCCTGAGTGCGAGTGAGGTCAGTGGGATCGGGCAGGGGTGGGTTGTGGTGCCGTCTCGGCCTTGGCGCCGTGCGTCCGCGACAGCAGCAGCGTGAGCACCGCCGAGAGCAACAGCAGTCCGGCGATGAAGTAGAGACCGCCGTCGAAGCTGCCGGTTCGTTCCTTGATCCAGCCGATCATCGCAGGCCCGAAGAAGCCGCCGAGATTGCCGATCGAGTTGATGGTGGCGATGCCGGCCGCGGCGGCCGAGCCGGACAGGAACATCGTCGGCATGCTCCACAGCGGCGGCTTCGACGATGAGATGCCGATATTGACCAAGGTCAGCGCGGCGATCACGGCAGCAAGGCCGGTCCACGATCCCGCCAGCGCCAGGCCGGCCGCGGCGATCAGGCAGGCGATCACGACGTGCCAGGTGCGCTCGCCGGTGCGGTCCGAATTCCGCGCCCACAGGATCATGGCGACCACGGCGATCGTCGCAGGTACCGCGTTGAGGAAGCCGACATGAAGCGACGACAGACCGAACTGCTTGATGATCTGCGGCGCCCAGACGCCGAGTGTGTAGAGCCCCGCCGAGGTTCCGAAATAGACTAGCGCCAGCGCAAGCACGCGCGGATCGGCGAGGCCGCGCCAGATGCTGTGGCTTGCGGTCGCGGCCTTTCCGTCGTCCTCCGCCTTCATGGTCCTGACCAGCCAGTCGCGCTCGTCGTCGGCGAGCCATTTGGCCTGCTCCGGCCGGTCGGTGAGAAAGCCCAGCACAACGAAGCCGAGGATGATGGCCGGCACGGCTTCGAGCTCGAACAGCCATTGCCAGCCCTTGAAGCCGAGCAGTCCGTCCATTTCGAGCAGAGCGCCCGAGACCGGCGAGCCCAACACGGTCGACAGCGGCGCCGCGGCCATGAACAGCGCGGTGACCGCCGCGCGCTGGCGCGCCGGAAACCAGTAGGACAGATAGAGGATGATGCCGGGGAAGAAGCCGGCTTCGGCGGCGCCGAGCAGGAAGCGCAGCACATAGAAGCTGGTCGCACCCTGTACCAGCGCCATCGCCGCCGAGACCAGGCCCCAGGTGAACATCACCCTCGCGATCCAGATCCGCGCGCCGACCTTGTGCAGGATGATGTTGGAGGGCACCTCGAACAGGAAGTAGCCCCAGAAGAAGATACCGGCGCCGAAGCCGTAGACGGTCGGGGACAGGCCGATATCCTTGTTCATGGTCAGCGACGCGAAGCCGATGTTGACGCGGTCGATGAAGGCCACGAAGTACAGCAGCATGATGAATGGGACGATGCGGAGCGTAATCTTGCGCAACACGCGCGTCTGAAGCTCGCCGGCCATGGGCCTCCCTCGGGTTGGTGTTCTTGTTGGGCAGCGCGCTTTCACTACGCCAACGGCAAGCCTAGAGGGCCGCAGCCTTTGCGTTCAACCCGCGCCGGTTTATACAAAAATATGATATAATCCCCAATCGTCATTGCGAGGAGCGGAGCGACGAAGCAATCCATCTTTCTATGTCGTGGCAATGGATTGCTTCGCGGAGCCTGTCATCGGGCGCGCGTTCGCGCGACCCGTTGGCTCGCAACGACGGCAGCCAGCACAGGAGTGAACACATCTTGGAACTGCATCAGCTCCGCTGCTTCGTGGCCGCCGCCGAGGAACTGCATTTCGGCCGTGCCGCGCAGCGCCTGCAGATGCTGCCCTCGGCGCTCGGCCGCCACATCAAGCTGCTGGAAGAGGACCTCGGCGCGCGGCTGTTCGCGCGGACCACGCGCGCGGTGTCGCTGACCGAGGACGGCTCGACGCTGCTGCGCGAGGGGCGCGCGCTGTTGAGCCGCGCCGAGGCGATCGAGGACGGCTTCCGCAATCGCCAGCGCAAGCCGTCGCCGCGGCGGTTCCGGATCGGCGCGATCGACAGCGCCGCGGCCGGCCTGCTGCCGGCCTTGCTGCGCGATATCGGCAACGCGCATCCGGACATCGCCGTGCAGCTTCTGGAGGAGAAGACCATCCGGCTATTGCCGAAGCTGCTCTCCGGCGCACTCGATCTAGCTTTTGTGCGCCCACCGGAACGCCCCGATGGGCGGATCGAGTTCGTGTCCCTGCTGCAGGAGACGGCTGTTGTCGCCGTGTCGCGGAAACACGCGCTGGCGCGGCGCGCGGTGATTTCGCTCGCCGATATCGCGGACCAGCCCTTGATCGTGCCGGCACGCCGCTCCCGGCCGCACAGCCATGATCTCACCGTCAAGCTGTTCGACGAGGCCGGGCTGATGCCGCGCATCCGCCAGATCGCGGATGAGAAGCAGACCATCGTCAACATGGTCGCGGCCCGGCTTGGCGTCGCCATCGTGCCGCGCTGGACCGCGCGGATGGCGATCCCCGGCGTTCGTTTCGTGCCGCTCAGGCTGAAGCGCGGCAGCAGCGCTGGTCGCCTGCCGCTCGCGGCCGCCTGGCTCCGCGGCTCGCGCGACCCGATCCGCGACCGCGTGCTCGCCGTGCTGGAGGCGCGGTTGAAGACTTATGCGCGGGAGGCGTGAGCGGAGGACGAACCACTTCCCGGTTCGATCGCACAAACGGACGTCCGTGCGCACACCGCTACAGACGTAAGGATCGAGGCTGTCATGGATCTCTGGACCAGATTCCTGCTTGGCGTGACCGCCGTCGCGGTCGTCGGCTATTTTGCCTTGATCTACGGCGGCTGCGCGCTCGATCGACGATGTCACCTGCGTTCCTGCTACTCGCACCGGACCTGCGGCGTCGTCTACGACAAGACCGATGACACGCTGGCGCATTGATGCGCCCTATGACGTTGTGGCGGCGGGACGCGACACCTGCGACATAGTAACCCGACGGGCAAAATTCCGCTTCGCGTTTGACCCAACTCAGCGGTCTAATGCGCCCGTCTCACCCGATTGAGGGGCGCGTCGCGATCGTCACGGGTGTTGCGGTGAGATGCGGTGGACGCGGATTGTGTGGTCGACGAACACGCATGAAGCGGACGGCGAAGTCGTGCAGGCCTGACGCCCTAGTGGCAGGTGTCTTTTCAGCGAGAGGCATGAACTCTTGCTGATGACGGTGACAAGCAAGCCCAGTCTCGCCGGGGAGAACACGTATAAGCCGTAAACCATCGCGCAGGGAAAGCCGGATTGCTCCGGTTACACCTGTGGTCCTACCCCCGAGCTTTCTACCATTGCTCGGGGCCCAGGGTGCGATCGGCACCCGGCTTTCCCTGCGCCCTCTGTTCTCAGAGCGGCGAAGATTGATGAAAACCTCGGACACATCGTGCCGCGAGAATGTGGATGTTTGACTCATCGGCTCTGCAACACACTCGCTGTCGTCCCTGCGAAAGCAGGGACCCACCACGAATTTCTATTGTTGCGCGATGCTGGAACGACGAGTCCCGTTCACAACATCCGCCGCGGGGTATGGGTCCCTGCTTTCGCAGGGACGACAACGTGGAGAGAGCCTGCGCCTCTCCTGCATCACGGGGAATGCACATACACCAGGCTATAGACATACGACTTCGGCCCCTTGCGGCTTACCCAGTCGCCCTCCGGGGGATGCTCGCGCTGATCGGCCGGCAGCATATTCCAGGGCCGCCCAGTGCACGATTGGCTCGCTCTATCCCAGGCCACCCAGCCCCAATCCTTCCGGCGCTCGATCCAAAAATCCTGGTCCTGCCGCTGGTAACCGACGGTTCCATCGGTGCTGGTCTGCCGCACGAAGGTGTAGACGAGGTCGTCGCTCTGTCGGCGGAGCTCGAATCTGTCCCGATTTTGCCTGCCAGCCATGATGGTTCCGCTTTGTGGACTCGCGTTATGTTATAATATAACACTATTCGCCATGACACACGCGCATCCCCACGATCACGCCCGTCACCACGGCCATGCCCACCCCCACGGGCACAGCCACGGTTCAACGTCGCCGCATCCGGCACAGATAACGCACTGGTCGATCCTGCGCATGACCGTGCCGGCCCGGCTCTCCGCGGCGCTGGCGGTCAGCGCCTGCCTGTGGGCCGTGGTCTGGCTGGCGATGAGGTGATCCGTGGTTGCGCTCGTTACATTCCGCGATGTCACGCTCGGCTATGACCGTCACCCGGCGGTGCATCACCTGAACGGCGAAGTCGCATCAGGTGCGTTGCTGGCGGTGATCGGCCCGAACGGAGCCGGCAAGTCGACGCTGTTGCGCGGCGTTGCCGGCGTGCTGAAGCCGCTCTCGGGCGTGATTGATCTCGACGGACTCGAGCACAGGGATATCGCCTATCTGCCGCAAAGCGCCGACATCGACCGCAGCTTCCCGATCTCGGTGTTCGACTTCGTCGGCACCGGGCTGTGGCGCACCACCGGCTTCTTCGGCGGAATGGGCAAGGCGGCTCGCGAGAAGATCCTGGCCGCGCTGGCCGCAGTCGGCCTCAATGGTTTCGAGAACCGTCCGATCGGCACGCTGTCGGGCGGGCAGATGCAGCGCATGCTGTTCGCGCGCGTGCTGTTGCAGGACGCGCGCCTGATCGTGCTCGATGAACCGTTCAACGCCATCGACGCCAAGACCACCGCCGACCTGCTGGCGCTGGTGAAGCGCTGGAATGCCGAGGGACGCACGGTGCTGGCGGCGCTGCACGACCTCGAGATGGTGCGCAACAACTTCCCGGAAACGCTGCTGCTGGCCCGCGGCCCGGTCGAATGGGGGCCGACCGCGGAAGCGCTGACACCTGATAATCTGACCGTCGCGATGCGGATGTGCGAGGCCTTCGACGACAGTGCCGCCGCCTGCGCGGCCGATCCGCGCTCGAGGGCTGCCTGACTGCCATGATCTACGATGCGCTGATCGGCCCGTTCACCGAATTCGAGTTCATGCGCCGCGCGCTCGCGGCCGTCATCGCACTGTCGCTCGGCGGCGCGCCGATCGGCGTGTTCCTGATGCTGCGGCGGATGAGCCTGGTCGGCGACGCCATGGCGCATGCGATCCTGCCTGGAGCCGCGATCGGCTTCCTGCTGTCGGGGCTCAATCTATTCGCGATGACGACTGGCGGCCTGATCGCGGGCTTTGCCGTGGCGCTGCTCGCGGGCCTCGTCGCCCGCAACACCGAACTGAAGGAAGACGCCTCGCTTGCGACCTTCTATCTGGTCTCGCTGGCGCTCGGCGTCACCATTGTCTCCATCAAGGGCACCAATATCGACCTGCTGCACGTGCTGTTCGGCAACATCCTGGCGATGGACGACCAGACGCTGCTGGTGATCGCCTTCAACGCCACCCTCACGCTGCTGGTGCTCGCCGTGATCTATCGCCCGCTGGTGATCGAATGCGTCGATCCCGTGTTCCTGCGCACCGTAAGCCGGGCCGGTGCGCCGGCGCATCTCGCCTTCCTCGCGCTGGTCGTCATCAACCTCGTCAACGGCTTCCACGCGCTCGGCACGCTGCTCGGCGTCGGGCTGATGATCCTGCCCGCAGGCATCGCGCGGTTCTGGTCGCGCGACATCACCACGATGATCTGCATCGCGGTTGCGAGCGCGATGCTCTCGGGCTATGCCGGGCTCGTGCTGTCCTATCAGACGCGGATCCCGTCCGGCCCCGGGATCATCCTGGTCGCGGCTGGGCTCTATGTCGCTTCGCTGCTGTTCGGCAATGTCAGCGGCCTGGTGCGGCAGCTGTTCCCTGGCCGGCATCTCGAGGCGTGACGCCGATGCGCAGGTTGTTGGGGTTGATCGGTCTGGCGCTGCTGCTGGCGAGCGGTGCAGCGCGCGCCGAGGGACGCGTCAACGTCGTTGCGAGCTTCTCGATCCTTGCCGATATGGTGCGGAACGTGGGCGGCGACCGCGTCGACGTGATTGCGCTGGTCGGGCCGGGCGGCGACCCGCATGTCTACGCCCCGACGCCTGCCGACGCGAAGAAGGTTGCCGCGGCAAAGCTTCTGGTCATCAACGGGCTCGGCTTCGAGGGCTGGCTGCCGCGCCTGTTGCAGGCCTCCGGCAGCAAGGCGCCGATCATGGTGGCGACCAAGGCCATCATGCCGCGGAAGATGGGCGGCCATGACGATCCGCATGCCTGGCAATCCGTGGCCAACGCGAAGATCTACGTTGCGAATATCCGCGACGGGCTGATCGCCGCGGACCCCGGCGATGCCTCCGTCTTCAAGGCCAATGCCGACGCCTACCTGGCCAAGCTGGAGGCGCTCGACCGCGAGGTGCGCGAGGCGGTGGCGAAGATACCGCAACAGCGGCGCAAGGTGATCTCCACCCACGACGCCTTCGGCTATTTCGCCGACACCTACGGGGTCACATTCTTCTCGCCGCTCAGCGTCTCCACGGATTCCGAGCCCAGCGCACGCGATATCGCCGCCATCATCGCCCAGATCAAGGATGCGAAAATTCCGGCAGTTTTTCTCGAAAATATCAGCGATCCGCGCCTGATCCGGCAGATCGCGGCCGAGACCGGCGCCAAGGTCGGCGGGACCCTTTACTCCGACAGTCTGACGGGCGAAAACGGTGATGCGCCCACTTACATTGACATGGTCAGGCACAATATAAAGGCCCTGACCAGCGCGCTCGCCGACTAGGGCAGGGGCCTCCCTGCCGGGGTTGAGCGCCTTTCAAGTTCCTCGGAGTTGCTATGGTTGAAGCTTCGCAAAAAATTCCTGTGACCGTGCTGACGGGCTATCTCGGCGCCGGCAAGACCACCCTCTTGAACCGCATCCTGTCGGAGAACCACGGCAAGAAATACGCCGTGATCGTCAATGAATTCGGCGAGATCGGCATCGACAACGACCTGATCATCGGCGCCGACGAAGAAGTGTTCGAGATGAACAATGGCTGCGTCTGCTGCACGGTGCGCGGCGACCTCGTCCGCATCATGGACGGCCTGATGAAGCGCAAGGGCAAGTTCGACGCCATCATCGTCGAGACCACGGGTCTCGCGGATCCGGCGCCGGTGGCGCAGACCTTCTTCGTCGACGAGGATGTGCAGAAGAATGCCCGGCTCGATGCCGTGGTGACGGTGGCCGACGCCAAGTGGCTGAGCGACCGCCTAAAGGATGCGCCCGAGGCCAAGAACCAGATCGCCTTCGCCGACGTCATCGTGCTGAACAAGACCGACCTGGTCTCCAAGCCCGAGCTTGCCGAGGTCGAGGCCCGCATCCGCGGCATCAACCCCTATGCCAAGCTGCATCGCACCGAGCGCTGCCAGGTGGGGCTGACCGACGTGCTGGAGCGCGGCGCGTTCGATCTCGACCGCATCCTCGAGATCGAGCCCGATTTCCTCGAAGCCGGCGACGATCATGACCACGATCATCACCATCACGACCATGATCATCATCACCACCATCATGATCATGACCACGGCCATGGCGGGCTGAAGCACTATCACGACGAGGACATGCAGTCGCTATCGCTGCGTTCGGACAAGCCGCTCGACCCGACCAAGTTCATGCCGTGGTTGCAGCAGCTCGTCGCCACCGAGGGCCAGAAGATCCTGCGCTCCAAGGGCATCCTCGCCTTCACCGGCGATGACGACCGCTACGTGTTCCAGGGCGTCCACATGATGCTCGAGGGCGATCACCAGCGGAAATGGAAGGACGGCGAGAAGCGCGAAAGCCGGGTCATCTTCATCGGTCGCGAATTGCCGGAACAGGCGATCCGCGACGGCTTCGAGAAGTGCATCACGACGTGACGAGCGAGTTCGACCCGGGCGAGAGCGCCTCCATCGTTTCGATCACCGATCGGGTCAAGCCGCTTGCCATTGGCGCGGCGGTCGGCTCGGTGCATTTCCTCGGCGAGCGCGCCTGCTTCGTCGGTGCGGAAGAGAGTGTCGCGCTGGCGACGATCGACGGCGAGATCAGCAAGGTGCCGACGCATTTCGGCGGCATCCTCTGCGCGGCCTCCGACGGCAAGCGTCTCGTCACCGGCGGCGATGACGGCAAGCTGATCGCGCTTGATGCAAAGGGCGGGACGACGACGCTTGCGACCGACGCCAAGCGGCGCTGGATCGACAATGTCGCGCTGCACGGCGACGGCACGGTGGCGTGGTCGGCCGGCAAGACCGCCTTCGTTCAGGGCGCCAAGGGCGAGGCCAAGACCTTCGACGTGCCGTCGACCGTCGGCGGGCTGGCCTTTGCGCCGAAGGGCGTGCGGCTCGCGATCGCGCATTACGGTGGCGTGACCTTGTGGTTTCCCAACATGGCGGCCAATCCGGAATTCCTGGAATGGGCCGGCTCGCATCTCGCCGTCATGTTCAGCCCGGACAACAAATTCCTTGTGACGGCGATGCACGAGCCGGCGATGCATGGCTGGCGGCTCGCCGACAACAGGCACATGCGGATGAGCGGTTATCCCGGCCGCGTGCGCTCGATGTCATGGAGCGCCGGCGGCAAGGGGCTCGCGACCTCGGGCGCCGATACCGTGATCGTCTGGCCGTTCGCCAGCAAGGACGGCCCGATGGGCAAGGAGCCGGCGATGCTGGCGCCGATGCCGACGCGGGTCGCGGTGGTGGCCTGCCATCCGAAGAATGACATCATGGCGGTCGGCTATGGCGACGGCACCGTGCTGATGGTCCGGCTCGAGGACGGCGCCGAAATACTGGTGCGGCGGAATGGCGGCGCGGCGGTCGCGGGGCTGGCGTGGAATGCCAAGGGCACGCTGCTTGCTTTTGCCGCGGAAGATGGTGACGCGGGCATTCTGGAAATGTAAGAGATCGCGGCATCCAGCCGGGTGACGCCATGCGATTCCTCACGACATTCCAAACCGCCGACTTCATCGATACGATCATAAGCTTGGCGTCGGCCTTCGTGCTCGGCACGCTGATCGGGGCGGAGCGGCAGTATCGGCAGCGCACCGCGGGCCTGCGCACCAATGTGCTGGTCGCGGTCGGCGCGGCGGCCTTCGTCGATCTGGCGATGCACCTCGCCGGCGCCGACGGTGCGGTGCGCGTGATCGCCTATGTCGTGTCGGGGATCGGCTTCCTCGGCGCCGGCGTCATCATGAAGCAGGGCATGGACGTGCGCGGCCTCAACACCGCGGCGACGCTGTGGTCCTCCGCCGCAGTCGGCTCCTGCGCCGGCGCCGATCTGGTGGCGCAGGCGGCGGTGCTGACCGTCTTCGTGATCGCCGGCAACACGCTGCTGCGTCCGTTGGTCAATGCCATCAACCGCATCCCGCTCAACGAGAAGGCTTCGGAGGCGACCTATTACGTCAAGGTCGCGGTGACCACCGAAGCCCTGCCGGCGATGCGCGATCGCCTGGTGGAGAAGCTCGAAGCCGCGAGCTACCCGGTCGCCGACGTCGCCGTGGTCGAGATCGGCGACGATATCCCGGAAATCGTGGCGACGCTGGTCTCGACCGCGATCGATCCGACCGAGCTGAATGCGGTCCTCGCCGACCTCGAACGCCAGCCCGGCGTGCGCCACGCGACCTGGGAAAGCAATACCGCGGACTGAGTTCCCGTGAGCTGACGCCCAGGAACGATGCCGGAGCCGGATCGTTGACGTCGCGAACAAGTCGCGAGTGGACGAGATGGCTGTGGACCCTGGCAAGCGAATGCCGCGCAAGAACATGCTGATCGCAGCAGGGCTGGTCGTGGCGGGCGTCGCGATCGCGGGCCTTGCGATACGCGAGATCAACGCGACCGATTCCGAGCAGATGGCGCAGGCGACGCAACCGCTGCAGCCATCGCCGGAGCCGCACAAGACGCCGCCGGCGGAGTCGAAGCCCGGCGGCGAACGTCCGACCACGCCGGCGCCGGAGCCGGCGCATCCGGACGCCAACGCGCAGAGGGAGGGAGCCAAGCCGGTCCTGCCGCCGGCGCCCGCAGAGAAGACCGCACCGCCGATCAAGCAGAAATAAGACCGTCGCGTGTCACGCATTGTGACGTGCATTTGACGAGCGGTGCCGATATTCCGGTCTCGCCTCGACCGCCCACCCGCCCCATAATCCGCGCTCACGCAACGCCAGATGGGGCCTTCCATGAAGATCGACGAGATCAGGCGCACCGCCTATTCGATGCCGCTCACCAACCCGTCATTTCCGCCGGGGCCCTATCGGTTCTTCGACCGCGAATATTTCATCATCACCTACAAGACCGATCCCGAGGCGCTCGCCGCTGTGGTGCCGGAGCCGCTCGAAGTCGCCGAGCCGGTGGTGAAGTACGAATTCATCCGCATGCCGGACTCGACCGGGTTCGGCGACTACACCGAAACCGGGCAGGTGATCCCGGTCCGCTTCAAGGGCGAACTGGGTGCCTACACCCACGCGATGTATCTGGACGACGAAGGTCCGATCGCCGGTGGCCGCGAGCTGTGGGGATTTCCGAAGAAGCTGGCGCGGCCGAAGATCAAGGTCGAGAGCGACGTGTTGGTCGGCTCGCTGCATTACGGCTCGGTGCTCTGCGCCTCCGCCACCATGGGCTACAAGCACCGCAAGATCGACCACGACACCTTGCTGGACGCGATGAAGGTGCCGAACTTCATCCTGAAGATCATCCCGCATGTCGACGGCGGCCCGCGGATCTGCGAGCTGGTGCGCTTTCACCTCGAGGACATCGTGCTGAAAGAAGCCTGGACCGGTCCCGCCGCGCTCGGCCTGTTTCCCCACGCGCTCTGCGACGTTGCCCGCCTGCCGGTGCGCGAAGTGGTCTCGGCGCTGCACTACCGGGCGGACCTGACGCTGGGGCTGGGCACCGTGGCGTTCGACTATCTCGCGAGATGACGAGGTGACCGGGGCGCGCCATGACGCGCCCCGGTTCGTCACTATTGCGCCTTGTCCTGTGGCAGCAACGCCGCAAAGGCCCGATCGAGCGCGGCATCGGCTTTCGCGAGCTTGTCGCGCTGCCCGGCGAGCCAGGCCTTGTCAGCATCGAGGCGCCGCTCGGCCTCCTTGAGCATGCGTCCGGTCTCGGCAGGCTGCGGTCCGCCCACCCCCTTGGTGTGGGTCACGATCCATTCAGGCGACATGACCTCCCTGAACTCAGCCTCGCTCATCGGGAAGGCCTGCGCAGGCATGTTGAACTTGGCGAGCGTCTTGGCGAACAGGTCCGTCACCGTGTTGAACGGAATGGTCTTCGGCGTGAGGTTCAGCGGCCGCGCATAGCTGACCATCTGCGACGCGAAGCCATGCCCGACGCGGAACGGAATCTGGTGCGTCTGCAACAGCAGTTCGGCGAGGTTCATGGTCGACGTCCAGTCGCTCTCCAACTCTTCCTTTGCGCGGGCCTTGTCGACCATGATCGCGTCGAACACCCGGTCGGCGGCGTTGACCATCTTGATGGCGCGCGGGAACAGGCCGAGATCCTCAAACTCGAACTTGTAGTCGACCATGCCCGACGTGACGTTGTGCGCGCGGATCGACACGGCGTCCGACAGGCCCACCACGTCGGACGCGGCGATCCGCGCCTGCATGATCAGGCCCGGATTGCGCTTCTGCGGCATCGCGCTGCTGGTGTAGGTCGAGCCCTCCTGCAGCAGCAGCCACGGTCGGACCTCGGCGTATTGCGTGTGCAAATCCTGCATCATGACGCCGACGCGGATGGCGGCCGAGTTGGCGATCGCCGTGGCCTCGAGCTGGTTGTCGAAGGGAATCACCTGGTTGGCGTCCATCGAATTTTCGACGATGCCGTCAAAGCCCAGCAGCTGCGCGAGCCGTGCGCGGTTCAGCGGCCAGATCGAGCCGGACATCACGCCGACGCCCATCGGGCTGAGGTTGAGCCGGCGCCAGGCGTCGCTGATGCGCTGCTGGTCGCGCTCAAGCGATTCCTCGTAGGCGAGGAGGTAATGACCGTAGGTGATCGGCACGGCCTGCACGCCGTTGGTGTAGCCGGGCATCAGCGTGTCGAGGTTGTCGGCCGCCTTGGCGAGCAGCCTGGCGCGCAAGCCCAGCAGCGCCTCGGCGAAATCCAGCGTCTGGTTGCGTAATTTGGCAGCACGATACGTCGCGTACATGTCCTGACGGCTGCGCCCGGCATGGATGACGGAGGCTTCCTCGCCGACTTTGTCGGTCATGATCTTCTCGATCTGGAGGACGTCGCTCGGGCGTTTGCCGTCGGGCTGCTTGGCCTGGCTGATCGTATACTCGACGCCCTTGGCGATTAGCTGGCCGACGTCCTTTGGAAAGATCCCTTCCTCCATCAGCATGACGGTGGAGGCCTTGTTGATCTTGTTGAGCCAGTAGAACTGATCTTCGGCGGCGTCGGACTTGCTGGTCGAGGGCAGCGTGCCGCTCGGGGCATTGGCGCCGACCTTCGCGGCGTTTTCGTTACACTCCTGCGTGGTCTTGCAGGGCAACTGCCCGGTGTCCGCCGCGAGAGCGGTAGACGCAATCAAAAGGCTGACGCCTCCCGCGATGCAGGCGAAATACTTCATGCGATCCTCCCAGATGCCTTGCAGCCGGCCGGCTGGTTAGCACCTGGGCCGGCCCAAGGCCATTGGCCGGAAGGCCATCGCGGGAGCGCGCGGGAGGCGAAGAGGTGCGCTTGTCAGCGCACCAGCACGTTCCGGAACTGCCAGGGATCGCTGGTGTCGATATCTTCCGGGAACAGTCCCGGACGATCCGTCAGCGGGGTCCAGTCGGTGTAGAAGCCCTTGACCGGCCCGAGATACGGCAGCTGGATTTCCAGCAGACGATCGAAGTCCATCTCGTCGGCTTCGACGATGCCTTGCTTCGGATTCTCCAGCGCCCACACCATGCCGCCGAGCACCGCGGAGGTCACCTGCAGGCCGGTGGCGTTCTGATAGGGCGCGAGTTTGCGGGTCTCCTCGATGGAGAGCTGCGAGCCGTACCAGTAGGCGTTGTTGTCGTGGCCGAACAGCAGCACGCCGAGTTCGTCGATGCCGTCGACGATTTCGTTCTCATCGAGGATGTGATGCTTTTCCTGCATCTTCGCGGCGCGGCCGAACATTTCATGCAGCGACAGCACGGCATCGTCAGCCGGATGATAGGCATAGTGGCAGGTCGGCCGATAGATCGCCGTGCCCGATGCGTCACGCACAGTGAAGTAATCGGAGATCGAGATCGACTCGTTGTGGGTGACGAGGAAGCCATATTGCGCACCGCGGGTCGGACACCAGGTGCGCACGCGCGTGTTGGCGCCGGGCTGCATCAGATAGATGGCGGCGCCGCAGCCGGCTTCGTGGGTACGCGCATTCTCGGGCATCCATTTTTCATGGGTGCCCCAACCGAGTTCGGACGGCTGCACGCCTTCCGACAGGAAACCTTCCACCGACCAGGTGTTGACGAAGACATCAGGCTCCTTCGGCGACTTGGAGCGCTGCGTGTCGCGTTCGGCGATGTGGATGCCCTTGACGCCAGCCTGCCGCATCAAGTCCGCCCATTCCGCCTTGGTCTTCGGCCTGGGGGCATTGAGCTTCAGATCAGCGGCGACATTGAGCAGCGCCTGCTTGACGAAAAAGGAGACCATGCCGGGATTGGCGCCACAGCAGGAGACGGCCGTGGTCGAGCCCGCGGGGCGCGCCTTCTTGGCGGCCAGCGTCACTTCGCGAAGGGCATAGTTGGAGCGCGCTTCCGGGCCTTTCGAAGAATCGAAATAGAAGCCGAGCCAGGGCTCGTTGACGGTGTCGATATAGAGTGCACCAAGCTCGTTGCAGAGCTCCATGATGTCGGTAGAGCCGGTATCGACCGAGAGATTGACGCAAAAGCCTTGGCCGCCGCCTTCCGTGAGCAGCGGCGTCAGCAAGTCGCGATAGTTCTCCTTGGTCACGGCCTGCTGGATGAACCTGACATTGTGCTTCTCGCAATGTGCCTTGCGGCCCTCGTCCTTGGGATCGATCACGGTGATGCGTGACTTGTCGTAATCGAGATGCCGCTCGATCATCGGCAACGTGCCTTTGCCGATGGAGCCGAAGCCGACCATGACGATCGGGCCGGTGATCTTCGCGTAGATCTGCGAGGAGGGGTTCATCATTTTCTCCAGGAGAGTGCCTAGCGGCGGGTAGAGTGGATCAGGGAGTGCGTCGCTTTGCGGTAACTTCGATCTCGACTTTCATCTCGGGCTTGTAGAGCCCCGCGACGATCAGCATCGTTGCGGCCGGGCGGATGTCGCCGAGAACCTCGCCGCAGACCGCGAAATGGGCGTCCACGTCACGGGGGTCGGTGAGGTAGTAGGTCGCGCGGACGATGTCGGCCATCGCAAAGCCGCCCTCCTTGAGGGCAGCCTCGATGGTCTTGAAGCAGTTCCGTGACTGGCTCGTGATATCATCGGGCATCGTCATCGTGGCGTAGTCGTAGCCGGTGGTTCCCGCGACGAAGGCGAAGTCGCCGTCGATCACGGCGCGGCTGTAGCCGGCGGATTTCTCAAAGGGCGAGCCGGTGGAAATCAGGCGACGGGACATGTTTGGACCTCGACTGAAAAAGGGCGTTGCGCGGGGTTTACGGGCATTTCGAGCGCCCGTGCAACCCCCACGGATGACGTCAGCGGGACTGCTGGGTGGTGTCGGGCGACGACGGCGGCGCAGCCGTCCAGCGCCGGATCAGGATGTCCCTGACGATCATGACAGATATCAGGAGCAGCATGACCGTGGTGACGAGGCTGCGCAAACGCGGGCGCGCGACATCGGCTGGGCGAAGGTTCTCGGACATGGCGGCCGCCCTTACGCCGCGTGCGGCACGGGGAGCGGTGCCTTGCGGTTACGGCTACGGGATGCTGTCCGAGGTGCCTTGGCCTTGGACAGGGATGCGCCGGTCGGCACAATCATGCCCCAGGCGCCGTCGAGGGCACCTTCGACAAGCTCCAGGCCGAGCAGCCGCTCGCGCTCGAACGTGCCGGGCAGGGAGAGTTCGCCGGTCTTGGCGGCGGAGAAACCGAAGCGGGCGTAATAGGGCGCGTCGCCGAGCAGGATCACTGCGACGTGGCCGCGCGTCTTCGCGGTGGCCAGCGCACGCTGCATGAGCGCGGCGCCGACGCCGAGGCCGCGGCGGTCGTCATCGACTGCCAGCGGCCCCAGCATCAGCGCGCTGCGGCCCCCCGCGCTGACGTGCCACAGCCGCACGGTTCCAACCAGCCGGCCGTCCTGGCGCACGGCCGCCAGGCTCAGGCCTGCGGCGGGCGCGCGTCCGTCGCGCAGGCGCTGGCAGGCGCGTGCATGGCGGTTCTCGCCAAAGCAGGCATCCAGCAGCGCTTCGCGCGCGACGACGTCCGATGCTCGTTCCGCACGGATCGCGAACGGAGCGGCATTCCGGATGAGGGCAACGGGGGTGTTCCGCTTTGCAGTCATGGCACGTCAGTCCTCGCTTGCAACGGCATTGCGTACGCCGCGGCAAGCGTCGTTCAGAGAATCGAAAATGGTCAGGGAAGAAGCCGGCTCGCCGGCTCCCGGTTCGTCAGGCCTCGAAACGGAGGCGGGTCAGATGTGGTAGGTCTTCAGCGGCGGAATGCCGTTGAACGCCACCGACGAGTAGGTCGACGTATAGGCGCCGGTGCCTTCGATCAGCAGTTTGTCGCCGATCTCGAGCGTTACCGGGAGCGGATACGGCAGCTTCTCGTAGAGCACGTCGGCAGAGTCGCAGGTCGGGCCCGCGAGCACGCACGGCGTCATGTCCGCCCCGTCATGCGGAGTGCGGATGGCGTAGCGGATCGACTCGTCCATGGTCTCGGCGAGACCGCCGAACTTGCCGATGTCGAGATAAACCCAGCGCACCTCGTCCTCGTCGCTCTTGCGCGAAATCAACACGACCTCGGTCTCGATGACGCCAGCATTGCCGACCATGCCGCGACCCGGCTCGATGATCGTCTCCGGGATCTGGTTGCCGAAATGCTTGCGCAGCGCGCGGAAGATCGACCGGCCGTACTGCACGACCGGCGGCACGTCCTTGAGGTACTTGGTCGGGAAGCCACCGCCCATGTTGACCATGGTCAGGTTGATGCCGCGCTCGGCGCAGTCACGGAACACCGTCGACGCCATTGCGAGCGCGCGGTCCCACGCCTTCACCTTGCGCTGCTGCGAGCCGACATGGAACGAGATGCCGCACGGCTCGAGCCCGAGGCGCTTGGCGAGGTCGAGCACCTCGACCGCCATCTCTGGGTCGCAGCCGAACTTGCGCGACAGCGGCCACTCGGCGCCGGCGCAGTCATAGAGGATGCGGCAGAACACCTTGGCGCCGGGAGCGGCACGGGCGACCTTCTCGACCTCGGCGGCGCAGTCGACCGCGAACAGGCGAATGCCGAGCCCGAAGGCGCGCGCGATGTCGCGCTCCTTCTTGATCGTGTTGCCGAAGGAGATGCGGTCCGGCGTCGCACCAGCGGCCAGCGCCATCTCGATCTCCGCGACGGTCGCGGTGTCGAAGCAGGAGCCGAGCGAAGCCAGCAGCGACAGCACTTCGGGCGCCGGGTTGGCCTTCACCGCGTAGAACACGCGGCTGTCCGGCAGCGCCTTCGCGAAGGTCTGGTAGTTGTCGCGCACGACCTCGAGGTCGACGACGAGGCACGGCTCGGTGTCGAGGCCCTCGCTGCGGCGGTGACGCAGGAATTCCTGGATGCGTTCGGTCATGGCACTCTCCAACGGCCCCAGCGACGGGATCCGCTCAACGTGACGTCGGATAAGAGCGCTCTGGCCACATCGCGCGATGGAGGCGCGCTGAGACCAAAAAACTCAAACCAGACTGTGCTGCCGTGGATTGGTTGGGAGAGTCTCCCGCCCGCTCACCTGGCAATGAAGGACAAGCCTTTTCAGTAGCCCGCGCCGGCGTTGGAATGCCGGTAGAGACCAAAAAAGCCCGCTCCGTCGTTGCTTTAAGTCGCGTCCCCCGTTGAGAGCGGGGTGCGCCGGTTCGCCTCCGGCTGCCAGTCACGGTTGCAAGCAGCGGTGAGACCTTCAACGGCATCCCTGGAGAGAGATGCTGGCCGCCTGATCCATCCTGACGGACGGGAGCGACCCTCGGTTCTTCCACCCCTTGGCGGCTGTCCGGCCTCTTGTCCGGATACCTACCGACTGACACACGACCACAGGCACGTGCGAAATTGGGCAAGTGAGGAAATAAGTCTTTTGATTTCGCTGCGCAAGAATTTTTTTGCGATAGCGACAAATTTCCCTAACGCGTGCTTGCGATCTCGTGCACGGCGCGCGCGTCAGCGTGTTGAAGATGAACGGCTGTTAAGAATGACTAACGAAGCGTGTGCGTTTTAGCCCTGTGCCGCAGCGCTTTCTTGAATCGCTGATGTTACGCGCGACGCGTGAACGGCTCGACGCGCTGAGCGGCGCGGATGAAGGCGATCATGATCAGCACGCCGATGCCGAACAGCACCGCCTGCAGGATGTGCGCGCCCATGGTGTCGAGCCCGAACAGGATCGCGAGCGCCCAGCCGCCGGCGAACGCCGCGCCGAACACTTCCGCGCCGATCAGGATCGCCGCCGAGATGACGGTGATGACGCTCGGCCAGACGATGGTGCGGTTGCCTGAGGTGGTGGGCTGCATGCTCATGAAATAGGTCCTGTTCAGGGAGCGCAATCTCTCCGAAAAGTGCCCATCTATCAAGCGCAAAAGGCCCAAAAATGCCGTATCGCGTGATATAGACTGGCCGCAATTTCAAGGCGAAAAACGGGACTTTAGATGTCAGAAATCAGCGCAGAGGCCAACGCTCAGAATCTTGCCAATCCCCTCCTGAAGGCATGGCAGACGCCGTTCGAGACGCCGCCCTTCGCCGAGATCGCGCCGGAGCATTTCCTCCCCGCCTTCGAGCAGGCCTTCGCCGACCATTCGGCTGAAATCGCCGCGATCACGCACGATCCGGCGCTGCCCGACTTCGACAACACCGTCACCGCGCTGGAGCGCTCCGGCAAGCTGCTGTCGAAGGTTTCGGCCGTGTTCTACGACCTGGTCTCGGCCCACTCCAACCCGGCGATTCTGGAGATCGACAAGGAGGTGTCGCTCCGGATGGCGCGGCACTGGAATCCGATCATGATGAACGCTGTGCTGTTTGGCCGCATCGCCATGCTGCACGAGAAGCGCGCCAGCCTCGGCCTATCAGGCGAGCAGCTGCGGCTGCTGGAGCGGACTTATACCCGCTTCCACCGCGCCGGCGCCGGCCTCGACGACGCCGCCAAGGTGCGGATGGCCGAGATCAACGAGCGCCTCGCCCATCTCGGCACCTCCTTCAGCCATCATCTGCTCGGCGATGAGCAGGAGTGGTCGATGGAGCTCGGCGAGGGCGACCTCGGCGGCCTCTCCGACACATTTGTGGCAGCCGCCAAGGCTGCGGCGGAAGAGCGCGGCAAGCCCGGCAAGGCGATCGTGACGTTGTCGCGCTCTTCGGTCGAGCCGTTCCTGCAGAGCTCGACCCACCGCGACCTGCGCGAGAAGGTCTACAAGGCTTTCACCGCCCGTGGCGACAATGGCAACGCCAACGACAACAACGAGACCATTGTGGAAATCCTCAAGCTCCGCGAGGAGAGCGCCGGCATCCTGGGTTATCCGACCTACGCCGCCTATCGCCTCGAGGATTCCATGGCCAAGACGCCGGAGGCGGTCCGCGGGCTGCTGGAGCGGGTCTGGAAGCCGGCACGCGAGCGGGCGCTCGCCGACCGCGACGCGCTGCAGGCGCTGATCGCCGAGGAGGGGAACAACTTCGCCCTGGCGCCCTGGGACTGGCGCTACTACGCCGAGAAGCTCCGGCAGCGCCGCGCCAATTTCGACGATACCGCGATCAAGCCCTATCTGGTGCTCGACCACATGATCGAGGCCGCTTTCGACTGCGCCACCCGCCTGTTCGGCGTCACCTTCGAGGAACGCAAGGACGTTCCGGTCTGGCACCCGGACGTGCGGGTCTGGGAGGTCAAGGACCGCAACGGCGAGCACAAGGCGCTGTTCTACGGCGACTACTTCGCTCGGTCTTCGAAGCGCTCCGGCGCCTGGATGACCTCGCTCCGCGACCAGCAGAAGCTCGACGGCGACACCGCGCCGCTGGTCATCAATGTCTGCAACTTCGCCAAGGGCGCCGACGGCGCGCCGTCGCTGCTGTCACCGGACGACGCGCGGACCTTGTTCCACGAATTCGGCCACGGCCTGCACGGCATGCTCTCGAACGTGACCTATCCCTCGCTGTCGGGGACCTCCGTCTTCACCGACTTCGTCGAGCTGCCCTCGCAGCTCTACGAGCATTGGCAGGAGCGGCCCGAGGTGCTGCAGCGCTTCGCCCGGCACTACCGGACCGGCGAGCCGCTGCCGGATGACCTGCTCAAGCGCTTCCTGGCCGCGCGCAGGTTCAACCAGGGCTTTGCCACCGTGGAGTTCGTCTCCTCGGCGCTGGTCGACCTCGAATTCCACACCCAGCCGGCCGCGGCCAGCCGGGACGTCCGGGCTTTCGAGAAGCAGGAGCTGGAGAAGATCGGCATGCCCGCCGAGATCTCGCTGCGGCACCGGCCGACCCAGTTCGGCCACATCTTCTCCGGCGATCACTATGCCTCGGGCTATTACAGCTACATGTGGTCGGAGGTGATGGACGCCGACGCCTTCGGCGCCTTCGAGGAGGCCGGCGACATCTTCGATCCCGCGACCGCCAAGCGGCTGCATGACGACATCTACTCGTCGGGCGGCTCACGTGACCCGGAGGAGGCCTATGTCGCCTTCCGCGGCCGCGAGCCCGAGCCGGACGCGCTGCTGCGCCGTCGCGGCCTGCTCGAGACGCCAGAGGCGGCCTGACGTGGGGCCGGTCCTGCGCCGCCTCACAGCGTGGCTCGTGCTCGCGGCGGCCGTCGTGCTCGGTGCGGCGGCCGCGCAGGCCCATCCCCATGTCTGGATCACGGCCAAGAGCGAGCTGATCTACGCTCCCGACGGCACTATCACCGGGGTCCGTCACGCCTGGACCTTCGACGATATGTTCTCGACCTACGCGCTGCAGGGGCTCGAGACCAAGACCAAGGGCGTCTACACCCGCGAGGAGCTGGCGCCGCTGGCGCAGACCAATGTCGAGTCGCTGAAGGAGTACGCCTATTTCACCTTCGCCAAGGCCGACGGCAAGAAGCAGAAGTTCACCGAGCCGGTCGACTATTTCCTCGAATACAGGGACACGGCGCTGACCTTGCACTTCACGCTGCCGGTGAAGACACCGTTCAAGGCCAGGCAGCTCTCGCTCGAAGTGTTCGATCCCACCTACTTCATCGACTTCCAATATGCCGACAAGGACCCGGTGAAGCTGGTCGGCGCAGCGGCCGAATGCAAGATGCAGTTCGAACGGCCGAATGACGGCTCCGCCGCCGCGCAGAAGCTCGGCGAGCAGAATTTCCTGGATGGCGGCGCCGGCAATTTCGGCATGATGTTCGCCAACAAGATCCTGGTGGATTGCCCATGACGCTCGTGTTGTCCCGCGTGATGCGCGGCCTCGCCGTGTCCGCCGCCGTGCTGGGCGCGGTGATCCTGCTCGACGGCGTGCTCCACACGCTGCTGGCGCAAAATCCGTTCGGCGCGCCGCGTGCGGCCGAGCCGCAGGGCGGCCTGGTCGGCTGGCTGTTGGCGAAACAGTCGGAGTTCTATCGCGAGATGTCCACGACGATCCGTGCCGCCAAATCCGACGGCTCGGCGGTCTGGACGCTGCTTGCGATCTCCTTTGCCTACGGGATCTTTCACGCCGCGGGCCCCGGCCACGGCAAGGCGGTGATTTCGTCCTATCTGGTCGCCAATCGCGAGACCGCGCGCCGCGGCATCGTGCTGTCGTTCGCCTCGGCGCTGATGCAGTCGCTGGTCGCGGTCGTCATCGTCGGGGTCTTTGCCTGGCTGCTCAATGCGACGGCGAAGACCATGTGCGGGGCGGAGAAGGCGATCGAGATTGCGAGCTACGCGCTGATCGCTGCGTTCGGCGCCCGGCTGCTCTGGGTCAAGGGCCGCGGTTTGATCCGGGCGCTGCAGATGCCGCGCCCGGCGCTGGCGATGGCAGGCGCCCATCAGCATGGTCACGACCACCACGACCATGGACATGACCACCATCATCACGATGCTCACGAACATCATGACCACGATCATCATCATGATCACGGTCATGATCCGAACCACGTCCATGACGAGCACTGCGGCCATTCGCACGGGCCGACGCCGGCCGAGCTCGCCGGCCCCGGCGGCTGGCGGCGCGGCCTGAGCGCGATCTTCGCGGTCGGGATCCGGCCGTGCTCGGGCGCGATCCTGGTGCTGGTGTTCGCGCTGGCGCAGGGCCTGTTCTGGGCCGGCATCGCCGCGACCTTCGTGATGGGCATCGGCACTGCGATCACGGTGGCGGCAATCGCCATCGTCGCGGTATCGGCGCGCGGCGTGGCCGAGAAGCTCAGCGCCGCCCGCGACGGCGGCGGCATGCTGATCATGCGCGGCGTGGAATTCGTCGCCGCCGCGCTGGTGCTGCTGTTCGGGCTCGGTCTGCTGTTCGGTTATGTCGCGGCTGAGCGGGTGACGTGTCTTTAAAGTCACCTCGCCCCGCTTGCGGGGAGAGGTCGAAATTCAAGCACAGCTTGAATTTCGGGTGAGGGGGTACACGTATCTCCACTGCCACAACTCTTGGAAGCAGCCCCTCACCCCAACCCTCTCCCCGTAAGAACGGGGGGAGGGAGAAGAAGCAGGCTCAGCGCGTCAGATAGCCCCGGATCGCCGGCAGGAAGAAGATCGCGATGTTGATCGCGAAACCGATGCTCCAGAGGATCGAGCGCAACGTCGGGCGGTTGCCGATATAGGTGAAGACGTAGGCAACGCGCACGATCAGGAACAGCACCGCCAGCTCATCGATCAGCCGCAAATGGCCGAGGCGGAACTCGGCGAGCAGCACGGCGACGGCGAAGAACGGGAAGGCCTCGATACCGTTCTGGTGGGCGCCGAGCGCCCGCGACCGGATCGGATCATCGTAGAAGTCGGGATCGCGCGGCCGGGAATTGTCGAAGCGGCGGAAGCCGATCCATTTCACGGATGCGATCGTCAGGAGCGAGAGCATCAGCGTTCCGAAGACGCACCATTCGGCGACCGTCATGGTTTTTCCCCATCTTTGGACCGGAACGTAGCCAAGGCGCACTCGGCTTGACAAGGTTGGAGCAACGCGCGAAGCCCAAGACCTGAAGCACAGGGCCATCATGAGCACGGTCATTCCATTCGGAAACGCGAAGCGGGCCGCGGAAGCGACGCCCGAGCGCGTCGGCGTGCTGCTGGTCAATCTCGGCACGCCCGATACTGCCGATGCCGCGGGCGTGCGGGTCTATCTCAGGGAATTCCTGTCCGATCCGCGGGTGATCGAGGATCAGGGCTTGCGCTGGAAGCTGATCCTCAACGGCATCATCCTGCGTGTGCGTCCGCGCAGCAAGGCGCGCGACTACCTGAAGATCTGGAACGTCGAGAAGAACGAGTCGCCGCTGAAGACGATCACGCGCTCGCAGGCCGAGAAGCTCGCGGCTGCCATCGCCGATCACGACCATGTCGTGGTCGATTGGGCGATGCGCTACGGCAACCCGTCGATCCAGTCGTGCATCGAGGCGCTGGCCGCCCGCGGCTGCAGCCGTCTCCTGGTCGTGCCGCTCTACCCGCAATATTCAGCCGCGACCTCGGCAACCGTCTGCGACGAGGTGTTTCGCGTGCTGGCCGGCATGCGCGCGCAGCCGATCCTGCGGGTGACGCCGCCTTACTACGATCATCCCGATTATATCGAGGCGTTGGCGCAGTCGATCGATGCGCATCTGGCAAGCCTGCCGTTCCAGCCCGAGATCATCCTCGCGTCCTTCCACGGCATGCCGAAGGAATATGTCGAGAAGGGCGATCCCTACCAGGCGCAGTGCATCGCAACGACGGACGCCCTGCGCAAGCGGCTCGGGCTCGATGCCTCCAAACTGATCCTGACGTTTCAGTCGCGCTTCGGTAACGCCGAGTGGCTGCAGCCCTACACGGACAAGACGGTCGAGAAGCTGGCGAAGGACGGCGTGCGGCGAATTGCCGTGGTCACGCCGGGCTTCTCCGCCGACTGCCTGGAGACGCTGGAGGAGATCGCGCAGGAGAATGCCGAGATCTTCCGGCACAATGGCGGCGAGCAGTTCGCCGCAATCCCTTGCCTCAACGACAGTGACGGCGGCATGACAGTGATCCGCCGGCTGGTGCTGCGCGAGCTGCAAGGCTGGATTTGAAGGGCCGGGTTTGAACGGCTCGATCTGATTGTAAACGATCGATGACGCTGGACTCGCGGCGTCCGTTCGGCCTTCATACATCTGGCAGCCCGCCAGACCGCTTCCTACGTAATGGTCAAAGAACAGCCGGCTGAACCGGCGTAGCGGTCCTGCCGACCAATGCACGACCGCGTCCGGCGATGGTCTGGCCGGCTCTGGAGGACTTTATGACTGGTTTCGACATTTTCGCGATCGCGATTGTTCTTCTCGTCATCGTTACGCTGTTCGCCGGGATCAAGACCGTCCCGCAGGGGTATGACTGGACCATCGAGCGGTTCGGCAAATACACCCGCACGCTGTCGCCCGGCCTCAATCTGATCGTGCCCTATTTCGATCGCATCGGGCGCAAGATCAACATGATGGAGCAGGTGATCGACATTCCCGAGCAGGAGGTGATCACCAAGGACAACGCCACCGTCACGGCGGACGGCGTCGCGTTCTTCCAGGTGTTCGATGCCGCCAAGGCGAGCTACGAGGTGGCCAACCTGACGCAGGCGATCACCGTGCTGACCATGACCAACATCCGCTCGGTGATGGGCTCGATGGATCTCGACCAGGTGCTGTCGCATCGCGACGAGATCAACGAGCGGCTGCTCCGCGTCGTCGACGCCGCGGTCGCGCCCTGGGGTGTCAAGGTCAACCGGATCGAGATCAAGGACATCGTGCCGCCGGCCGATCTGGTCGAGGCGATGGGCCGGCAGATGAAGGCCGAGCGCGTCAAGCGCGCCGACATCCTGCAGGCGGAAGGCCAGCGGCAGTCCGAGATCCTGCGCGCCGAGGGCGCCAAGCAGGGCCAGATCCTGCAGGCCGAGGGCCGCCGCGAAGCCGCCTTCCGCGACGCCGAGGCGCGCGAGCGTCTCGCCGAGGCCGAAGCCAAGGCGACGCAGATGGTGTCGGAGTCGATCGCCAAGGGCGACGTCGCCGCGCTGAACTATTTCATCGCCGACAAGTACATCAAGGCGTTCGGCCTGCTCGCGGAATCGCCGAACCAGAAGGTGGTGATGCTGCCGATCGAGACCTCGAGCGTACTGGGCTCGCTCGCGGGCATCGGCGAGATCGCGCGCGCCACGTTCGGCGAGAGCGCTGCGTCAGCAACGGCAGCCGCGCGGCGCGGCTCGGTGCCGCCGGCCGGTCCGGCAGCGCCGCCTGCAGTGCCGTCGCAGAGGTGAGAGCGTGATGGCGTCACGCCCGCAATCATAGAGGTCGTGTCATGGCCGAGATGTTTTCGACATTGGGCACCTGGAACTGGTTGATCTTCGGCGTCATCCTGATGGCGCTGGAGCTGGTGGCGCCCGGTGTTTTCCTGTTCTGGATCGGGCTTGCGGCGCTGCTGGTCGGCCTGCTGTCGTTTCTGATCAATCCGTCCTGGCAGACGCAGCTCCTGATGTTCGCGGTGTTCGCGGCGGCGGCCGTGCCGGCCTGGCGGCATTTCGCCAGGAGCGGGCAGGCCAGCAAGAGCAACCCGTTCCTCAACCGCCGCAACGAAGCGTTGATCGGTCGCGAATTCACGCTGGAGAAGCCGATCATCGACGGCGCCGGCACGGTGCGGATCGATGACACGATCTGGCGCATCGCCGGTCCCGACACCCCGGCCGGCAGCCGGGTGAAGATCATCCGCGCCGACGGCGCCAGCCTGACGGTCGCGGCGGCGTAGCTTCACGAAACTAGGTCCTTGCTTCACCTCTCACCGTAAGAACGGGGAGAGGGAGAGGACTAACGACCGTGCTTGCTCCAGCGTTCGGCGAAGCGATTGAGCGACGTGAAGGTCTCGAACAGCTCCCTGCCCAATTCGGTGAGACAGTAGCCATCGGCAGTCAGCTCGACGAAACCGGCGTCGCGCAGCTCGGTCAGCCGTGTCTGCAGGATCGTCGGCGACGCCTCGTCGCAGGCGGTGCGTAGCGCGCGCGAGGTCAGTGCGACCTCGCGCAGTTCCCAGATGATCCGCAACGTCCAGCGGTGGCCCAGCAGGTCGAGCAGTGCCATGATCGGGCGCCCGGTCCGTGAGCCGCGGACGCTGCGTTTGGCGGTCGGAGCCTGCTTCGGCATGGGCACGAATCCCTCTTGCGCGCCGCTACAGATATTGTAGCGTTCTGCTACATTAATTGTAGCAAAGACCTCGGGCCATGTCACGCATCGCGCCACTCGATCCGCCTTACGCAGCCGACGTTCAACAGCATTTCGACCGCATCATGCGCGGCAAGCCGCCGCTGGTGCTGTTTCGCATCATGGCGGGACATCCGCGCGCCTGGGAAAAGTTTCGCGGCGGCAGCCTGCTCGACCGCGGACCGCTGCCCTTGCGGGAGCGGGAGATCGTGATCGATCGCACCTGCGCGCTGAACGCCTGCGAGTATGAATGGGGCGTGCATGTCACCGCCTTCGGCGCGGCCGCGGAGCTCTCGGAGGAGCAGGTCCGCATGGTCCCGCAGACGCGAGCTGCTGGTCGCCGGCTGAACAAGCGATGATCGCTGCAGTCGACGCGCTGCATGCGCGCGCAACCTTGAGCGATGCCGAGTTCGCCGCGCTGAGAGTGCATTACGACGACGACCAGATCCTGGAGATTATCCTGCTGTGCGGCTTCTACCGCACGGTCTCCTATCTCACCAACGCGCTTGCCATGCCTGTGGAGGCGACCGCGGCGCGGTTTCCGGGGTTGTAGGGTATGTTAGTCGTACTGCGTCATAGACGTAGTATCCCCTCATCCTGAGGAGCTTGCGAAGCAAGCGTCTCGAAGGATGTAGGCCACAGATGGGGCTTCATGGTTCGAGACGCGCGTTCCGCGCTCCTCACCATGACGGTTGACGCAGTAAGGCTAACCCATCCCACGGATGCCTATGCCACGCCCGCCCGCAGCAGATCGTGCAGATGGAGGATGCCGACCGGCTTCTTCGCATCGGTCACGATCAGCGTGGTGATCTTCGAGGTGTTGAGCAGCTCCAGCGCCTCGCCGGCCAGCGTGTCGCGGCCGACCGTCTTGGGAGACTTCGTCATCACCTCGTCGACCGACAAAGTGAGCAGGTCCGGGCGGTACTTCCGCCGCAGGTCGCCGTCGGTGATGATCCCGACGATGTGGCCGCTGTGATCGACGATGCCGACGCAGCCAAAGCCCTTCGAGGTGATCTCGACCAGCGCGTCCGACATCTTGGTGCCGAGCGGCTTCAACGGCACGGCGTCGCCGCCATGCATGAGGTCGCGGGTATATTTCAGCATCGCGCCGAGCTTGCCGCCCGGATGCAGCACGCTGAAATCGGTCGAGGTGAAGCCGCGGCCCTCAAGCAGCGCGATCGCGAGCGCATCGCCGAGCGCCAGCATCATCAGCGAGGACGTCGTCGGCGCCAGATTGTGCGGGCAGGCCTCGCGCGCCTTCGGCAGCGTCAGCTGCACATCGGCCGCCTTGCTCAGCGTCGAGTCCTTGTCCGCCGTCATCGCGATCAGCGGGATGCCGAAGCGCGCCGCATAGGCGATCAGGTTGCGCATCTCCGCCTGCTCGCCGGACCAGGACAGCGCCAGGATCACGTCGTCAGCGGTGATCATGCCGAGGTCGCCGTGGCTGGCTTCGGCCGAGTGCACGAAGAACGCCGGCGTGCCGGTCGAGGCGAAGGTCGCGGCGATCTTGCGGCCGATATGACCGGACTTGCCGAGCCCGGTGACGATCACGCGCCCCTTCAGCTTGCGGATCAGCTCGGCCGCCGCAGTGAAGGTCTCGCCGAGGTCGGATTTGAGTGCCGCGGAGATCGCGGCGATGCCGCTCGCTTCGGCATCGAGAGTGCGGAGTGCCGATTGAACAGCGCCGTCGTCGGGGCCGGATGATTTGGTCATCAGCGGTTTCGGTTTGGCCATCTTGGATTCCAGGGGGAGGGGCTTCGCGCCCCGGGCGTCCTCCCTTAGCACGGTCCATTCTGGGAGGCGACGCGCGGTGTGCGGCCCTCAACGGCTCATTAACCATAATTGTTTTTACTGCATTAACGACGTTTTCCGGCGGTCGCCGGAATGTGTCCTGCAAGTGCATGAATTTGTTGGAGTATTTTCTATCGTGGTGCGGAGGCCAGCGAGGGGCTGGGCTGGGCGTGGGCGTCTCGTTCGCGTCGCCTTGCCGTGCCTTGTTCTGACCGCGACCACGGGGCTCGCCAACGCCCAAACCGTCACGCCCGATCTGTTCAGCCCGACGCGCCAGAGCCAGTTCATCGATCCGAACTCGCCGCTGCGCCCGATCGCGGCCGATGCGAGCGATCAGCTCAATGGTTCAGGCTTGCCCGATCTCAACCGCAATCGGCGCGCGCCATCGCGGACCGCTACCGCCCAGGCCGGCACCGGCCAGCTCGGTACGGGCCAAGCCCCGATCTACGGCCTGCCGGCTGCCAACGGCGCCTCGACCTCGGGTTACGACTCGCTCAATCGCAAGCGCCAGCGGCCGAGATATTATCCGGGCCAGGCCAGGCCGAAGCCGCCGCCGGGCCCAGGCACGCCGCCGCCTCCTGCGCCGCCGGTCGACGCAGCCGGGCAGTTGCGGCTGTCGATCCCGCCATCGGCGACGGCCAACAAAGCGCCGATCCCGCCGGCGATGGCCGGCACCATTCAAGGACAACCGCCGCGCCGGCGGCTGAAGCTCGACGACGACCCGTTCGGCGCGGTCGGCGACTACGTCGGCTCGTTCATGGTCAAGACCGCGGTCGAGGTGATGGCCGGCTACGACACCAACCCCGGCCGGCTGTATCAGCCGCAGGGCCGGGCGTTCTACATGGTCTCGCCTGAATTCCTCGCGGTGTCGGACTGGGAGCGCCATGCCGTGGTTGCCGATCTGCGCGGCTCCTTCACCGGCTACGGCAGCGAGCTGACGCCGAATGCCGACGGCACGCCGCTGTCGGCGCCGCTCGACATCGACCGTCCCAATTTCGTCGGCCACATCGACGGCCGCTTCGACGTCTCCCGAAACACGCACCTCACCGCGCAGGCGCGCTTCCTGGTCTCGACCGACAATCCCGGCAGCCCGAACGTGCAGGCCGGCCTCGCCAGATATCCGCTGTACAGCACGATCGGCGGCACCTTCGGCTTCGACCAGAATTTCAACCGCCTGAATGTCGCCGCCGGCGCCACCATCGATCGCACCGACTACCAGTGGTCCAAGCTGACCGACGGCACGACATCGTCGAACGATGATCGCAACTTCACCCAATATGGCGGCGTCAGCCGGGTCAGCTATGAGCTGACGCCCGCAGTCAAGCCGTTTATCGAGGTCGAAGGCGACAGCCGCGTCCACGATCTCTATCTCGACCGCGCCGGTTATGCGCGCGACTCGAACGGCGGCTACGCCAAGGCCGGCACGTCGTTCGAATTCACGCGGCTTCTGTTCGGCGAGGTCTCGATCGGCTACGCGATGCGCGACTATGCCGACACGCGGCTCGGCCGGCTGGAGGGCCTGCTCACCACAGCCTCATTGACCTGGACCGCGACGCCGCTGACGACGGCTAAATTCTATTCCGACACCCAGCTCGGCGAGACCACGCTGCCCGGCACGTCGGGCGTGATATCACGCACCTATACCGTCGAGGTCGACCACGACTTCCGCCGCTGGCTGACCGCGATCGGCAAGTTCACCTACGGCACGCTCGAGTACAAGGGCGACAACCGCACCGACGCGATCTACTCGGTCTCGACCGACATCATCTACAAGATGACCCGCAGCCTCTGGATCAAGGGCACGATCCGCCGCGACTGGCTCGACTCGAACCAGCCGCTGCAGAGCTCGGCCTCGACCGTAGTGATGCTGGGCGTGCGGGTGCAGAACTAGAAAGGGCTCTCCAATTTCTTAATGCATTTGTTCTTTCGAGAATCTAATGATGAAGGTCCACAACCTTAACGATAGTAGTTGCTGAAATTATAATGCTCAAGGGTTTTTAGCCTCCATGCCCAAGCTGTCCGACAAGCACCGCTTACTCTTTACCAAGAGTACCATGGATGCCATTGGCAAGATGGGTTACGGCATCCATCTATCGTCTCAATCGGGTCTGACGCTTGATCAGCTAGTCGAGAATGCTTGCAAGGATAGGTTCCACTTGGCGCAGGGATTCTTAAAAACAGCGCGCCGCGTCCTAATAGGGCCAAATCCGAATTGTCGAATTGGTTTAGCGCGCGCCTACTACGCGATGTATCACGCGGCGCGGTCAGTTGTGTTCTTCGTGCACAGGGGGGATGATCACGAGTCTCACCAAGATGTGCCAAAGAACCTTCCCAAGGACTTCGTTGATCGGGCGCATTGGGAGAATGAAATCAAGACAGCTAGGCTTGAGAGGAATCGTGCCGACTATGATCCCTAGGCCTCCAAACGGGCCATGATGCGGCAATCATCAATCTAGACATCACTCTCGAGCAGCCTGCAAAGGCTAAGGCGTTCCTTTCAAACATATTGGAGAGCTATGCGCGAGAAGTCAGTGTCTCAAGCGCTTCGAGCGCTATTTCGAAATCAGCTCTCGATCGTTTGGTGCTGGCGTCCGGCGGGGTGCCCCGAGACTTCATGGTGCTTGGGTCATTGGCCATTCAGGTTGCGCGTGAGCGCAGCAACGCGAAAGCTGCGCGTGTTCAAGACGTCAATGAAGCTGCTGGTCGAAATGCACAGCCAAAGCTGCAGGAGCTTGAGGACGACGCGGCTTCCTCAATCGGAAGTGCTAACGCTAGAAAGGATGCTCTCACAAGTATCAGGGCGTTCCTTCTCGACCAACGTCAAACGACCTACTTTCGGGTAGACTTCCGGGACAAGGAGGTTCACCAGCGCGAGTATGATCTTTTGCAAAGCTTGATGGACTTGCGCCTAATCCATTTAATCAATTCGAGCGTTTCAGACGAGCGCTTGGCCGGGCACAGGTCTGAGGTCTACATGCTAGATCTTAGTCAGTTCGCAAGTAGCCGCTTTAAGCGCAACATTCGAGTTCTGGATTTTGTAAACAATCATCTTGTCTTGAAGAGCACGGGTGCTGGCTCTGATGTGCGACCGGGTGACACGCCAAATAAGTTGCTCGGAATTTTGCGTCGGGGGCCAGCTTTTGAGCTTTCCAATTTCACGCCGTTCGTGACATAGGGCAGGGAGTGTTGCGGTGGAAGCGCCCAGTGGCAAACTCTCTACCAGTCTCTGGACAGTACGAGAACTTGTTCCTGTCTGACGCAATGCAGGCGGACCTACCGTCGCGCCCGCCGTGGCGCCGAATCTGCTAGCTACCCCCGTTCGATCGGGGACAACGGAGTTTGGGGCTAGCGGGAGTCCCGCGTAACCGCCGCGGCGTTACCGCGGCAGGTCCGTCTTCCCCATCAGGAAGGTGTCGATCGAGCGTGCGCAGAGGCGGCCTTCGCGGATCGCCCACACCACTAGCGACTGGCCGCGGCGCATGTCGCCGGCGGAGAACACCTTGGCCTGCGAGGTCTTGTAGTCCTGCAAATTGGCGCGGACGTTGCCGCGCTGGTCGAGATCGACGCCGAGCGTCTTGAGCAGGCCCTCGTGCACCGGATGCACGAAGCCCATCGCCAGCAGCACGAGCTCGGCTTGAAGCGTGAACTCGGTGCCGGGCAGCGGCTTGAACTTGTCGTCGACCTTGACGCAATGCAGCTTGGTCACCTTGCCGTCGGCGCCCTCGAACTTGGTCGTCAGCACCGCGAATTCGCGCACCGCGCCTTCGGCCTGACTCGACGAGGTGCGCATCTTCAACGGCCAGTTCGGCCAGGTCACGCCCTTGTTCTCGTGCTCGGGCGGGGCCGCCATGATCTCGAGCTGGGTCACCGACTTGGCGCCCTGCCGGAACGAGGTGCCGATGCAGTCCGAACCGGTGTCGCCGCCACCGATCACGACGACATGCTTGCCCTCGGCGAGGATATCGGGGGCACCGTTCAGCGGCTCGCCGGAGACGCGGCGGTTCTGCTGCGGCAGGAAGTCCATCGCGAAGTGGATGCCGGCGAGATCGCGGCCGGGGATCGGCAGGTCGCGCGGAGCTTCCGCGCCGCCGGTCAGCGCGACGGCGTCATACTGCTTGGCCAGTTCCTGCGGATCGATCGCGCCGGGAGCTGAGCCGCCGACCGGCTTGCCGTAGTGGAAGGTCACGCCCTCGGCTTCCATCTGCGCCACGCGGCGGTCGATGACGTTCTTTTCCATCTTGAAGTCGGGAATGCCGTAGCGGAGCAGACCGCCGGCCTTGGCGAACTTCTCGTAGACATGCACCTCGTGGCCGGCACGCGCGAGCTGCTGCGCGCAGGCCATGCCGGCAGGGCCGGAGCCGATCACGGCGACCTTCTTGCCGGTCTTCTCGGCCGCGATCTCCGGCTTCAGCCAGCCATTGTCCCAGGCGCGGTCGACGATCGCGCATTCGATGGTCTTGATGGTGACCGGATTGTCGTCGATGTTGAGCGTGCAGGACGCCTCGCATGGCGCCGGACATATGCGTCCGGTGAACTCCGGAAAATTGTTGGTCGAGTGCAGGTTGCGCGAGGCCTCTTCCCAGTTGTCCTGATAGACGAGGTCGTTGAAGTCAGGGATCTGGTTGTTGACCGGACAGCCCGGCGTGCCCGGCGCGGCGGAGCCGGTGCCGTGGCAATAGGGGATGCCGCAATTCATGCAGCGCGCGGCCTGGTCGCGCGTGTCTTTTTCGCTGAGCGGAATGACGAACTCGTTGAAGTTCTTCAGCCGGTCGGCAACCGGCTCATACTTGCGCTCGTTGCGGTCGATCTCGAGAAAACCTGTGATCTTTCCCATTAAACCTGATGCCCCTGCATCTCAGTTGTTCCGTCATTCCGGGATGCGCCGCGAGGCGCAGGCCCGGAATCTCAAGGTTTGGTTTGCGAGATTCCGGGTTCGCGTTGCGCGCGCCCCGGAATGACGCTCGGTGATACTACGCTCCGATCGCGATCTTCGGCTCGGCGTCGGCGTTCGCTTTCATTTCCTTCAGCGCGCGGCGGTACTCCACCGGCATCACCTTGCGGAATTTCGGCAGCCACGCCTTCCAGTTCGCGAGGATCTCGGCCGCCTTCTGCGAGCCGGTCAGCTTGGCGTGACGCGTGATCAGGACGTGCAGCCGCTCGACGTCTGAGTCGAGCAGGTTCTGGAACACGTCGACCCGGCCGTGCGCCTCAAGATCGCCGGAGTGATGGTAGGTGCCGGCGTTGATCATCTCCTCCGACAGCACCGGCTCGAGCTCGACCATCGCGAGGTTGCAGAGCTTGGCGAAGTCGCCGGCCTCATCGAGCACATAGGCGATGCCGCCGGACATGCCGGCCGCGAAGTTGCGCCCGGTCTTGCCGAGCACCACCACGATGCCGCCGGTCATGTATTCGCAGCAATGGTCGCCGGAGCCTTCGACGACCGCGACCGCGCCGGAGTTGCGCACCGCGAAGCGCTCGCCGGCGATGCCGCGGAAGTAGCACTCGCCCGCGATCGCGCCGTACATCACGGTGTTGCCGACGATGATCGACTCTTCCGGCACGATGCCGGAGATCTTCGGCGGCTTGATGATGATGCGGCCGCCGGAGAGGCCCTTGCCGACATAGTCGTTGCCTTCACCCTCGAGCTCGAAGGTGACGCCCCTGGCGAGCCATGCGCCGAACGCCTGTCCTGCGGTGCCCTTCAGGTCGACATGGATGGTGTCGAGCGGAAGCCCCTCATGGCCGTAGATATTGGCCACCGCGCCCGACAGCATCGCGCCGGCGGAACGGTCGGTGTTGTTGATCTCCTCTTCGATCTTCACCGGAGCGCCGCGATCGAGCGCGGCCTGCGCCTTCTCGATCAGACGGCGGTCGAGCACGGCTTCCAGATGGTGGTTCTGGCTCTCTGAGTGGTAGATCGTCTGGCCCTTCTCTTCCTGTTGCCGCACGAACAGCTTGGAGAAGTCGAGGCCCTTGGCCTTCCAGTGCGAGACCAGCGCGGTCTGGTCCAGCATCTGGACCTGGCCGATCATGTCGTCGAACTTCTTGTAGCCGAGCTGCGCCATGATCTCGCGCACTTCCTCGGCGACGAAGAAGAAGTAGTTGATGACGTGCTCGGGCTGGCCGGTGAAGCGCTTGCGCAGCACCGGATCCTGGGTCGCAACGCCGACCGGGCAGGTGTTGAGATGGCACTTGCGCATCATGATGCAGCCCGCCGCGATCAGCGGCGCGGTGGCGAAGCCGAACTCGTCGGCGCCGAGCAGCGCGCCGATCACGACGTCACGGCCGGTACGGAAGCCGCCGTCGACCTGGACCGCGATGCGGCTGCGCAGTCGCTGGCGCACCAGCGTCTGGTGGGTTTCGGCAAGCCCGATCTCCCACGGCGAACCGGCATGCTTGATCGAGGTGAGCGGGGAGGCACCCGTGCCGCCCTCGAAGCCCGCGATGGTCACATGGTCGGCGCGCGCCTTGGCGACGCCGGCGGCAACCGTGCCGACGCCGACCTCGGAGACGAGTTTCACGGAGACCTGGCCGTCCGGATTGACGTTCTTGAGGTCGTAGATCAGCTGGGCAAGGTCTTCGATCGAGTAGATGTCGTGATGCGGCGGCGGCGAGATCAGGCCGACGCCCGGCGTCGAATGCCGCACGCGTGCGATCGTCGCGTCGACCTTGTGGCCGGGCAACTGGCCGCCTTCGCCGGGCTTGGCACCCTGCGCCATCTTGATCTGCATCATGTCGGAGTTGACGAGGTATTCCGTCGTCACGCCGAACCTGCCAGAGGCGACCTGCTTGATCGCCGAGCGCATCGAATCGCCGTTCGGCAGCGGCTTGAAGCGGTCGGATTCCTCGCCGCCTTCACCGGTGTTCGACTTGCCGCCGATCCGGTTCATGGCGATCGCGAGCGTGGTGTGCGCCTCGCGCGAGATCGAGCCGAACGACATCGCACCGGTGGAGAAGCGCTTGACGATCTCCTTGGCGGGTTCGACATCCTCGAGCTTGACCGGCTTGCGCTTGTCGTCCTCGGCGGTCTTGATCCGGAACAGGCCGCGCAGCGTCAGCAGCCGCTCGGACTGTTCGTTGAGGATCTTGGCAAAGGCCCGATAGCGCTCCAGCGAGTTGCCGCGGACGGCGTGCTGTAGCGTCGAGACCGATTCCGCGGTCCAGGCATGGTCCTCGCCGCGGGTGCGGAAGGCATATTCGCCGCCGACGTCGAGCGCGCTCTTGTAGACCTGCGCGTCACCGAACGCGTCGGTATGGCGGCGCACGGTCTCCTCGGCGATCTCGGCGAGGCCGACGCCCTCGATGCGGGTGTGGGTGCCGGCGAAATACTTGGCAACGAAGTCCGCCTTCAGGCCGACCGCGTCGAAGATCTGCGCGCCGCAATAGGACTGGTAGGTCGAGATGCCCATCTTGGACATCACCTTGAGCAGGCCCTTGCCGATCGACTTGATGTAGCGCTTGACGATCTCGTAGTCGTCAAGCGCGCCGGGCAGCTTGTCCTTCATCGCGAGGATGGTTTCAAACGCGAGATAGGGATTGATTGCTTCCGCGCCGTAGCCGGCCAGACAGGCGAAGTGATGCACCTCGCGCGGCTCGCCGGATTCGACCACGAGGCCGACCGAGGTGCGCAGACCGGTGCGGATCAGATGATGATGCACGGCGGCGCAAGCGAGCAGCGACGGGATCGGGATCCGGTCGGTCCCGGTCATGCGGTCGGACAGGATGATGATGTTGATGCCCTCGCGCACCGCGCCCTCGGCGCGCGCGCAGAGCTCGTCGAGCACCTGCTCCATGCCCGCCGCGCCGAAACCGGCGTGGAAGGTGGTGTCGAGCGTGCGCGACTTGAAATGCGTCTCGGCAACGTCGGAGATCGAGCGGATCTTCTCGAGATCCGCATCGGTCAGGATCGGCTGCCGCACTTCGAGGCGCTTGGTCGAGGCCAGCCCCTGCAGATCGAACAGGTTCGGCCGCGGCCCGATGATCGAGACGAGGCTCATCACGAGCTCCTCGCGGATCGGGTCGATCGGCGGGTTGGTGACCTGCGCGAAGTTTTGCTTGAAATAGGTGAAGAGCTGCTTCGGCCGGTCGGACAGCGCCGAGATCGGCGTGTCGTTGCCCATCGAGCCCGCAGCTTCCTCGCCGATGGCCGCCATCGGCGTCATCAGGATGGTGATGTCTTCCTGGCTGTAGCCGAACGCCTGCTGCCGGTCCAAGAGCGGCAGGTTGGAGCGCACGCCCTTGGTCGGCGCATCCCGCAGCTCCTCCAGCTGCATCTGGGTGCGATGCAGCCAATCGCTGTAGGGATGGCTCTTGGCGAGGTCGGCCTTGATCTCGTCGTCCGGAATCAGGCGGCCCTGCTCGAGGTCGACGAGCAGCATCTTGCCGGGCTGGAGCCGCCACTTGGTGACGATCTGTTCCTCCGGAATCTTAAGCACGCCCATTTCGGACGCCATCACGATGCGGTCGTCCTTGGTGACGAGATAGCGCGCTGGACGCAGGCCGTTGCGGTCGAGCGTGGCGCCGATCTTGCGGCCGTCGGTGAAGGCGATCGCGGCCGGGCCGTCCCACGGCTCCATCAGGGCTGCGTGATATTCGTAGAAGGCGCGGCGCTGCTCATCCATCAGCGGATTGCCGGCCCACGCTTCCGGAATCATCATCATCACCGCGTGCGGCAGGGAGTAACCGCCCTGCACGAGGAATTCGAGCGCGTTGTCGAAGCAGGCGGTGTCGCTCTGGCCTTCATAGGAGATCGGCCACAGACGGCTGATGTCCTTGCCGTAGAGCTCCGAATGCACGGAGGCCTGCCGCGCCGCCATCCAGTTGACGTTGCCGCGCAGCGTGTTGATCTCGCCGTTATGGGCGATCATCCGGTAGGGATGCGCCAGCGACCAGGTCGGGAAGGTGTTGGTCGAGAAGCGCTGATGCACCAGCGCGAGCGCGCTCTCGAAATCCGCCTCATGCAGGTCGGGATAGTACCTGCCGAGCTGGTCGGCGAGGAACATGCCCTTGTAGATCACGGTGCGGCACGACATCGAGCAGACGTAGTAGCCGGACATGCCGCGATCGCGGCGCTGGTAGATCGCCTGCGAGATCGACTTGCGCAGGATGTAGAGCCGCCGCTCGAAGTCGTCCTCGGTCTTCGCTGCGCCGTTGCGGCCGATGAAGACCTGCATGTGATAGGGCTCGGTCGGCTTCACGGTGACGCCGAGCGAGGAATTGTCACTGGGCACGTCGCGCCAGCCGAGCAGCTTGAAGCCCTCGTTCTTGATCTCGTCGGCGATGATGCTCTTGATCACGTTCCGCCACGCGGAGTCGCGCGGCATGAACAGCGCGCCGATCGCGTACTCGCCCGGGTTCGGCAGCTTGAAGCCGAGCTCGGCGGTCTTGCGCGCGAAGAAGGCGTGCGGGATCTGCACCAGGATGCCGGCGCCGTCACCGGCGCGGGGGTCGGCGCCGACGGCGCCGCGATGCTCGAGGTTGCACAGGATGCTCAGCGCGTCGGAGACGATCTGGTGCGACTTCTGGCCCTTGATGTTGGCGATGAAGCCGACGCCGCAGGAGTCCTTCTCCAGGCTCGGGTCGTACAGGCCTTCGGCTTCCGGACGCCAGGTGTGGAGCTCACGCGCGGGCTCGGCGGGTTTCGAGTCCGCGGTCGCCGACAGCGTTTCTGTCACGATGATTTCGCGCTCGAATTCCGACCCGCTCATGTGTTTTCTCCCTTCCGTAAGGGGCCTCACTGTCATTGGCGCACCTTGGGCGTTGCGGCACCCATCGGGCCACCGCTCGTCCGCCGCGAGCCGCAATTTCTTTAATTCAGGCGAGGGCGTTCAACGTCCCTGAGGAACGGCCCTGCCTGCAGCATTCTCGGAGCCCGGGGCACCGAGGTTTCGTTGCAATCCCTATGCCGGGATGGCCCCGAAATTGAGACAGCTTTGCTGTCCTAACTCCGACCTTGCCAAATTTTTCTCTATCACACAAGCGCGTGAAAGTCCCCGCCCGCATGCTCGAAACGGACGTCTCGACGCGCGCCGATCGCCCCCGATTTGAAGCAAACGCGCCCCGAAGTGGCCCAAGGACCGACCAAGGACCGCCGGAATTCATCATGAAATTTCGCGCCGGGCAACCGACAAGAGAGCAAGAACGCTCCACGGCGCGGGCAGACAGGAGTGACGGCGATGAAGGCGATGAAGTTGTACACAGGTTGGGTCGCGGCCGCCGGTTTGGCGCTCGGCGCCGCCTCGGCGCAGGCGCAGTTGCTGACACCCGCTCAGTTCGGCCGTCCGGCTTACGTCAAGGTGTCCGACCTGGACGGGCCTTATGCGGCCATGCCCCCGGACGTTCCGCCCCCGCCGCGCTATGGCCGGGTGCCGAGCCTGCTGCCGCCGATGGAGGTCTACACGGTGCTCCGCGAGAACGGGTACCTGCCGCTCGGCGCCCCGCAGCAACGCGGCTTCGTCTACACCATCTCGGTGATCGACCGGGACGGCGAGGACGGGCGGCTGGTGATCGACGCCCGCAATGGCCGGATCGTCAATTTCATGCCGGCCTACCGGATGGGCGACAATTACGAGAACGAAATGAGCGCGACCTACGGGCCGGTCGGCCCGATGCCGCGGCCGATCCGGGCCCGCGNTGCCGCGGCCGCCGGCCCCGATCCCTCATGTTGCGACCCGCTCCGTGCCGGCGCCGAAGCGGAGCCCGCTCGCGGCCAAGTCCGCGCCGGCTCCAGCTCCGGCCCAGGCGGCGCTGCCGGCACCCGCTCCTTCGCCGGCGCCCGCGCCCTCGGAGGCGGCCGCCCCGGCACCGGCCCCGGCGCAGCAGACCGCGGCTGTGGCGTCGAAGCCGCCAGAGGCCCCGGCCGCACCCGAGGCTGCTCCTGCGCGGGCCGAGGCGCCGACCATCGGCCAGGCGGCTCCGCCGGCTGCGCCAGCGCCTGCGATCCTGCCGACCCAGGAGATGCCGAAGGTGCAAGGGTTCGAGTAGATCCAACAGCGTCATTCCGGGTCCGCGCTTCACGCGCCCCGGAATGACGTTTCAATACGCAAAAAAGCGCCCCGGTTTCCCGGGGCGCTTTCGCGTGCGGCCAATATCTGCCGACGCGGGACTTGCTTAGGCAGCGACCTTGGCAGCCGAGCCGTCGACGACCTGCGGGGCCTTCTCGCCGCCGCCGATCGGAATGCTGCGGGGCTTCTTGGCCTCGGGGATCTCGCGGACGAGATCGACGTGGAGCAGGCCGTTCTCGAGCGAGGCGTTCTTCACCTGCACGAAATCGGCAAGCTGGAAGACGCGCTCGAAGGCGCGCGAGGCGATGCCGCGATAGAGCACCTCGGAGCTGTTGCCGGAGTTCTCGTTGGCGGTTTTCTCGCCCTTGATCGTCAGCGTGTTTTCCTTCGCGACGATCGAAAGCTCGGTCTGCGAGAAGCCGGAGACCGCGACGCTGATCCGGTAAGCGTTCTCGCCGGTGCGCTCGATGTTGTAGGGGGGATAGCCGGGGCTGCCGTCCGAAGTCACCTGGTCGAGCAGGTTGAAGAGGCGGTCGAAGCCGACGGTGGAACGGTAGAACGGGGTGAGATCATAGCTACGCATAGGGTAGTCCTCCAATGAGCGACTGTTTCAGTTACCCGCCCGCCATCGGGCCGGGCTTTACGTGTGTGCAGCCTGATGTTCCGGGTCCGAAACACTGGTAGCGGCCTGCACTGAGGTGATATGGGAGGGGTTACGCCACGTTCAAGAGCCCGAAGCCGCGTCGCTTTTTGGCGCCCGTGTCCTTGATCTCCACCCCGTTTCACATTGCCGGTTCGCTGCATGACGCTCGTCTCGATTCCCGCCAATCCGGTCCCGGACGATGTTGTCAGCGGCACGATCAAGACTCCCGACGGAGCCGAGTTGCGCTTCGCGCGCTGGGCGCCGCCGCCCGGCCGCAAGGGCACCGTTTGCGTCTTCGCCGGGCGCGGCGAGACCATCGAAAAGTATTTCGAGACCGTGCGCGATCTGCGTGACCGCGGCTTTGCGGTGGCGATGATCGACTGGCGCGGGCAGGGCCACTCGTCGCGGCGGCTGCGCGATCCGCGCAAGGGTTATGTGCGCAACTTCGCCGACTACGAGGTCGACGTCGAGACCTTCGTGCAGCAGGTGGTGCTGCCGGATTGCCCGCCGCCCTATTTCGCGCTGGCGCATTCGATGGGCGGCGCGGTGATGCTGCGGCTGGCGCATGCCGGCAAGCGCTGGTTCGACCGCATGGTGCTGTCGGCCCCGATGATCGACCTGCCGCGCGGCCGCGTGTCCTTCTTCCCCAGCGCGCTGCTGCGGATCATGCGATTGACCGGGCAGGGCGGCAACTACGTTCCCGGTGGCAGCGACAAGCTCGTCGGGACCGGCGATTTCATCGGCAATCCCGTGACCAGCGATCCGGTGCGCTACGCCCGCAATGCCGCGATCCTGGACGAAGACCCGACGCTCGGCATCGCGGCGCCGACGGTCGCCTGGGCCGACACGGCGTTCGCCGCGATGCGCACCTTCCGCGGCCTGACCTATCCGAGTGAAATCCGCCAGCCGATCCTGATGCTCGCGGCGAGCAATGACGAGGTGGTGTCGACACCGGCGATCGAGGAGTTCGCCTATCATTTGCGTGCGGGCGCGCACCTCGTGATCGCCGGCTCCAAGCACGAGATCCTGCAGGAGCAGGACCGCTACCGTTCGCAGTTCTGGGCGGCGTTCGACGCCTTCGTGCCGGGCACGCCGCTGTTCAAGTAAGGCGTCGCGTTCCGGCGCGAAGCGGGTGGCTCAGCGATTGAGCAGCGCAACGATGCGATCGGGAAAGCGCCGCTCGACGAACAGCGTCCTGACCTCGGCGACGCTGAGATAGCGATCCTTGCCATCGCCCTTGCCCATGATGTCGAGCAGCACCGGCCACTCGCCGAGCATCAGGAGCGGGTAGTAACAGCGCAGGATCGCGTAGGTCCAGGAATGCTCATCCTTGGCACGCTGGAAATTGGCGGTCATGAAGGTCTTGATGTCTGACGCCGACAGCCCGCGCTCGACGCTTCCGTCGGGGCTCTTGTAGTCCCTGCCGAAGGTCGCGAGACGCGCGATCTCGTCCTCATGCACCACGGCATGCTGGTCGAGGATGCGCGAGCCGGCGCCGTGCTTGTCGAGCGGACCATTGCGCAACTCGTCGAGGATGGCGCCCTTGGTCAGGCTGCGCAGCAGGCTGAACGGACCGATGCCGTTTGCCATCTGCGCCACCATGAAGATCTGGGCGCCGGCGATCAGCGCAGGAAGGCCGGTCTTGCCGGTCGCGCGATCGATGGTCCTGGTCAGCTCCGGCAACGGCACGATATGGCCGCCGACATAGTCGCCGGCGACCAGCGCACGCAGGAACGGGCAGGGATTATCGGATGAAACCTGTGGGGCGGGCGTCTTGTGTGCAGCGGGATCGGGCATGAAATCGCATCCTGAAAAATGTTCAGTCTAAAAAGCACCCGTCGCCAAGTGATGAATTGGCTCAGGAGTCCACGGCGAATTTTGACGCAGATGCAACCAGAGCGATTTTGCCGAAGGGGACGCCGGCTTTCAAGAGCCCATCGCGATAGTGGGCGATGTCGGCCGGGTT
Source organism: Bradyrhizobium macuxiense (assembly GCF_001542415.1). Lineage (GTDB taxonomy): Bacteria > Pseudomonadota > Alphaproteobacteria > Rhizobiales > Xanthobacteraceae > Bradyrhizobium > Bradyrhizobium macuxiense. The sequence continues at coordinate 5,333 of NZ_LNCU01000073.1, read as the reverse complement.
CTTCCAGTGGAAATTGCGCAAGTGCCGTTCGACCGTGAGGTTCGGATAAATGCTGAGCAGTGCCTCGGCCGCCTGTTTCGCTTCGTCCGCGCGCCCGAGCTGCGCCAGCGCCGCGGCGCGCACCGCGAGGCCCTGCAGATGGTTCGGGTTGAGATAGAGCGTTTCGCGCGACCACGACAACGACGCGTCATATTGTCCGAGCAGGTAATGGCTGAACGCATTCAGCGCACCCCACTGATAGCGCGGATCGCTGTTGTCGCGCTGGACCGCCATCGAGAACAGCTCGACCGCCCTGCGATGATCGCCGATCACCATGTGGCAGATGCCGAGCACGCCGCGCGCGCCCATGTCGTAGGGATTGAGCTCGATCGCCCGCTTGATCGCGTCCATCGCGGCTTCGTAGTGCCCCTGCATCGCGTGCAGATAGGCGAGCAGCGAGAAGGCAAACGACGAGCGCGGGTCGAGCCGGACGCTGCTTTCGGCGAGGCTCACCGACGACGCCCACAATTCGCGCGTGCTCGGAATCCAGCCGAACTGCGAGCCCTGGATCTGAATGGTGGCGAGATAGGCGCGCGCGATCGACAGCGCCGGATCGAGCTCGATCGCTTCCTTGAACAGGGCGATCGCGATCTCGAAATCAGCCTTGGTCTGTTGATAGTAGTGCGACAGGCCCTTCAGGAAGCGATCCCACGCCGTCAACTCGGAGTCCGGCGCGCGTGCCGGCGCGGAGGCCTCGGCGCGATAGATCTCCTGGGCGACCGCCGCGGAGAGGTTCGCGGTGATCTCGTCCTGCATCGCGAACAGGTCGCCCATGTCGCGGTCGTAGCGTCCGGTCCACAGCTGCTCGCCCTTTTCCGGCGCGATCAATTCGGCGGTGACGCGGATCTTGTTGCCGGCGCGCCGGACCGAGCCCTGGATCAGATAGGTCGCGTCGATCTCGCGCGCGATCAGGCGGGTGCTGACATTTTTGCCCTTGTAGGCGAAGGTCGAGTTGCGGCTCAGCACGCGATAGAAGGATTGCAGCGACAGCGCATGGATCAGATCCTCGGTCAGGCCGTCGGAGAAATATTCGTCGGCGCCGCCGCTGAGATTGTCGAACGGCAGCACGCCGACGATCGCGGTCCGGTACTGTCCCGGCAAATGGGGGCCCTCCTGCGGGGCTTTCTCCTGGATGTCAGATCCGGCGGGCGACCAGGTCCAGACGGTGATCGGCTCGGCGATGTTCTTGAAGCGGTGCGGGCCGGCGTCGATCAGGGTGACGGCAAGCCGCCGCCCGGCCTCGGTGCGGGCCTTATCGGACACCGCGATTCCGCCGGGGGCTGCGACCGTCTCGAGCCGGACGGCGATGTTGACGTCGTCGCCGAACACCTCGTCCTCGTCGGCCATGACGTCGCCCATGTGGACGCCCATCCGGAAGTGCATGGCGCGATCGGCCGGCAGGTGCTCGTTGCGCTCGGCCATCAGGGTCTGCATCGCGACGGCGGCCTCGATGGCGCCGATGATGCTCGGAAATTCCAGCAGGAAGCCGTCGCCGGTATTTTTGACGATCCGGCCGCCATGGTTGAGGATAATCGGATAGATCGCGCTGCGGTGGGCCTTGAACGAGGCATGCGTCCCCGCTTCGTCGACGCCCATCATGCGGGAGTAGCCGGCGATGTCAGCGCAAAGAATGGCAGCTAGCCGTCTTTCCATGTCTCCTGTGCCCTGGATGGCCACTCAGCCGACGTGACCGAATCCAATACTTACAAGACATGCCGGGCCTGGCGGAAGTTCGGTTTGCAGGCAGCTATAATGCATTGTAGCAGAATTGGCATGCTACGAACGGACCTTATGGTCCATTTCTCTACCGAATTCGTGTGTCGTAGGGATGGCGTTATCCTGACCGAGCGCCCTTTCCAGTTTCTTACTCACATAGGTTAATCTCGCTGACATGCTTGGGATTCACGAACTCTGGCTTTTCGTCCTCTCGGGCCTGCTGCTCAACATCACCCCGGGGCCGGATACCGCCTACATTATCGGCCGCAGCATCCAGCTCGGGTGGCGCGGCGGCGCGGCGGCCGCGATCGGTATCAGCTGCGGCTGCCTGGTGCACGTGCTGGGTGCGGCGATCGGGCTATCCGCGCTGCTGATGGCGTCGTCGACCGCGTTCCTGGCCGTCAAGCTGGTCGGCGCGGCCTATCTGGTGCTGACCGGCCTGCAGATGCTGCTGTCACGCGCCAAGCCGATCGCGGAGATCGCGGCGCAGAGCGGTGAAACCTCGGTCTCCCGCGTATTCTGGCAGGGGGCGCTGACCAACGTCCTCAACCCCAAGGTGGCGCTGTTCTTCCTGGCCTTCCTGCCGCAGTTTGTCGCGGTGGATTCGTCGCACAAGGCGCTGGCCTTCCTGGTGCTCGGGCTGATCTTCATCGTCAACGGCACGCTGTGGTGCCTCGGTGTCGCAGCCTTTGCGGCGCGGGCCGCCGGCCGCATCCGGCAATCCACCGGCATCATCACCTGGATCAACCGCTCGCTCGGCGGCCTCTTTATCTATCTCGGCTTCCGCGTCGCGATGCTGGAAGCGCGTTAGCCGTGGATTTTGAGTAGGGCGCTGCCGGCGAGGTAGATGCCGAGCAGGATCATCGAGATCAGGAACCAGCGGCGAAATACGTCCGGCTCCATCCGTGTGCGGACGGCCTGGCCGATGAACATGCCGACGAAGGACGCGACCATTGCCACCGCGCCCGGCAGTGCGGTGGCGGCGGTCAGCAGGCCCGAGGCGGTGAGGTTGAAGGCCATCGCGACGGTCGCGGTGGTGAAGAAGACGCCAAGCGCCTGCACCAGCTCGTCTCGCTCCATCCCGATCGCCTGCATGAAGGGCATCGAGGGGATGACCTGGACGCCGGTTGCGGCCGAAATCATCCCGGTCACGACGCCGACGATGCCGCCGATCCACTTCTCGTTGCGCCGCGCGACCTTGAAGCTGAACTTGCTCAGACCGACGATCGCGTAGATCACCAGCAACAGGCCGAGGACGACGGTGCCGTACACCGCATAAGGTCCCGTCAAGAGCCCGGCATTGAGCCAGATGCCGACCACGGTGCCGAGCATCAGCGGCCACAGCCGCTTGACGATGTCACGCAGATAGGGACCGACGAACGTCTGCCAGATATTGGTGACGATCGCCGGCACGATCACGATCGCGATCGCCTGGCCCGGCGGCATCGTCACCGCGAGCAAGCCCATCGAGACCGTCGGCAGGCCGAGTCCAAGCGTGCCCTTGACGAAGCCGGCCAGCAGGAAGGCGAAGGTGATGAAAATCAGGAGATGGTCGATCATGTCGGCACATTGACCGATGGGCACGATCGGCACAATTTGGAGGTTACGGAGTTAGCCTTCGGGCAGACCGAAGGACAGGGGCTGGAAACGTCATGCGGTTCGACCTGATCGACTTGCAATTGTTCATCGCGGTGGCCGATGCGCGCAGCATCACGCAGGGCGCGACCCGCGCCAACCTTGCGCTAGCCTCGGCAAGCGAACGAATCAAGGGACTCGAGGAAGCGTTGGGCGTCGCGCTGCTCAAGCGCGGCCGCCGCGGTGTCGAACTGACGGCGGCGGGCGAGAGCCTGCTCGACCATGCGCGCGTCGTGATCCACAATGTCGAAGCCTTGCAGGGCGATCTCGCCGCCTATGCCAGCGGCATCCGCGCCAGCGTGCTGCTGCTCGCCAACACGTCGGGCCTGTCGGAGCATCTGCCGCGGGCGCTGGCGACCTTCCTGCGCGAACATCCCGACATCAATGTCGACGTCGAGGAACGCGAGAGCACGGATATTGCGACCGCGATCGCGAGCGGCGCCGCCGATCTCGGCTTCGCCGCCGAGCACGCGCTCCCCGACAGCATCGAACGTTTCCTGTTCAGCGAGGACCGGCTGATGCTGGTGGCCGCGCGGCGCAGCGAACTCGGCAACCGCCGCCAGATCGATTTTCAGGAAGTGGTCGATCGCGACTTCGTCGGTTTGACAGCGACGACTGCGCTGCAGCTTCATGTGTCGAAGCATGCGGCAAAGCTCGGTGCGCGGCTGCGCTTCCGCGCCCGCTTGCGCGACTTCGACGCCATCTGCCAGATGGTTGCGGCCGATGTCGGCGTTGCCGTGGTTCCTGAAACCGCGGCGCGACGCTGCGCGGCGGCGATGCCGATCGTCACGATCCGGATCCGCGACGCCTGGGCCAACCGGCGGCTGACGATCTGCGCGCGCAGCTTCAGGGCGCTCCCGCGGCCGGCCAAGCAGCTCGTGGAATATCTGCGGGCGGAAGTGCAGCACTGACGGAGAGAGGCAATCGCCATGCTCAAGGTTTGGGGACGGCGCAGCTCGTTCAACGTGCAGAAGGTAATGTGGCTGATCGGGGAGCTCGATCTGGCGCATGAGCACATCGATGCCGGCGGCGCTTTCGGCGGGCTCGATGCACCGGAGTTCCTGGCGATGAACCCGCACGGCCGCGTGCCTGTGATCAGGGATGACGACGCGACCGTCTGGGAATCCCACGCCATCCTGCGCTACCTCGCCGCGCGTCGTGGCGCGGAGCGCTTCTGGTCCCAGCGCGACCGGCCCGCGATCCGCGCGGCGCTGGCGCGCTGCGAGCGGCACTTTGCCAAGCTCGAGCGTCTCGTTGAGATGAGGCCGTTCCTGCTCGGCGACACGCTGTCGCTGGCCGACATCACGGCCGGAACATCGCTCTACCGCTATTTCGAGCTGGAAATTGTACGGCCAGATCTACCCGCGGTCGAACGCTGGTATCACAGGCTGCAGCAGCGTCCGGCGTTTCGAACCCACATCATGATTCCGTTCGGGGAGCTGCGCGGCCGGCTCGACTACTAGCTACTTTCCGGCGCAAAATTCGTGAGCCCGAGTGTTGGGGCAGAATCGGCGCAGTTGTGATTTTCTGCAAGCCTGGACGGATTTGAGTTTGACGCCCGTGCGCGCCCCTGATTCATTGATTGGGATGATTCGTGAACGCACGCTTCAAAAGCGCAAGAAACTGGTTGGAACGCTGCCGATCACCGGCGAGCTTTTGCGTGGGACGCTGTTGGAGCGAGTCGTGCGTCACAAGAGCGGCTGTCCGAAATGCGCGCGCGGCGAGGGCCATCAGGTGTACGTGCTGACGGTCAGTTATGGGCGCGGACAGACGCAACAGATCAGCGTACGGCGGGAGCGGGTGGCCGAGGTTCGTCGTTGGCTGGACAACTACCAGAAACTGAAGGAGACGATCGAGCAGATTTGCGAGCTCAATCACGATTTGCTGCGTCCCGACCCCGCCGTGCCCCACCCCGGGAGGAAGCGGCGTGATTGAGATGCGGC
>NZ_LNCU01000072.1:128570-235287 GCF_001542415.1 Bradyrhizobium macuxiense | reverse complement strand
TGGCGCACGCACCCGAGCGCCTGCATGAGGAGATCACCGCCGATTACAACGGCATGATCTATGCCACGACCCCCGAGCAGATCGCCACCCGGCGCAGGGCCTTCATCCGCAAATGGCGGCTCAAACATCGCGCCGTGGCCGACAGCCTGGAGGAGGCTGGCGAGCGGCTGTTCACCTTCGCACGTTTGCCGCCGAGCCAGTGGAAGAGCGTGCGCACCACCAATGCTATTGAACGTCTGCACGAGGAGTTCAAACGCCGGATCAAGACACAGAGCGTGCTGCCATCGGCAGACACCGCCGCCATGTTGTTTTGGGCCTTGCTCGCCTCGGGCCAGATCAATCTGCGCAAAGTCGATGGCTGGCGGACGCTCGACACCAAACCCGATGATCAGCCAATTGACCTCGTCGCATGATCAGATACCTTCAATGAACCCGCAGACGCGCCACACCAATTCCAACCACTTCCAGGACGCCACCTTGCGCCGTCGGGCAACTCAGTGATTGACGTGCTGCGCCGCATATTCCCGCCAGCCCTTCGCCCGCAGCGTGCAGGCCGGGCATTCGCCGCAGCCATAGCCCCAATCGTGCAGCGCGCCGCGTTCGCCGAGATAGCAGGTGTGGGAGTGCTCCCTGATCAGGTCGACCAGCCCTGCCCCGCCGAGCTCATCTGCAAGCCGCCAGGTCGCCGCCTTGTCGAGCCACATCAGCGGCGTGTGCAGCTCGAAGTTCTTGGCCATGCCGAGGTTGAGGGCCGACTGCAACGCCTTGATGGTGTCGTTGCGGCAATCCGGGTAGCCGGAGTAATCGGTCTCGCACATGCCGCCGATGACGTGGCGGATGCCGCGGCGGTAGGCGAGCGCCGCCGCGAAGGTGAGGAACACCAGGTTGCGGCCCGGCACGAAGGTGTTGGGCAGCCCGTCCGCCCCCATTTCAATTGCGACGTCGCGGGTCAGCGCGGTATCAGAAATCTCCGACAGCGTCGGGATCGCGAGCGTATGGCTGTCGCCGAGCCTGGCGGCCCAGTCCGGCCGCAGCGCCTTGATGCCATCAAGCAGGCGATCGCGGCATTCGAGTTCGATGGCGTGGCGCTGGCCATAGGTGAAGCCGAGCATTTCGACCCGGGCAAAGCGCGACAGGGCCCAGGCGAGGCATGTGGTGGAATCCTGGCCGCCGGAAAACAGCACCAGCGCCGTGTCTGGATTGATCTGGTCGTTCATGGAACGGGCTTATAGCGTTTTCGAGCGAAGTGGGCACCGGTTCGTGTGAAGAAAACGCGTCGCCCCAGGAAAATCCAGTCCTCGGTCGCCCGGCCAATCGGTGGACAGCATCGCGATTTCGGCGCGTTTTGCTGGGATCACTGACGACGTTTTGGCATAAAGCCACTGCCCTCAAAGTCCGGTGCCCCATGACCCCTTCCCGCGACATTTCCCGCCTGATCGAGATCATGGCCGCGCTGCGCACGCCGGTGACCGGCTGCCCGTGGGACCTCGAGCAGGATTTTTCGACCATCGCCCCCTACACGATCGAGGAAGCCTATGAGGTGGCCGACGCCATCACGCGCGGTGATTTCGAGGATCTTCGCGACGAGCTCGGCGATCTCCTGCTCCAGGTCGTCTATCACGCGCAGATGGCGGAGGAGCAGCAGGCCTTCGCGTTCGGCGACGTGGTCGAGGCGATCACGAAAAAGATGATCCGCCGTCATCCGCATGTCTTTGCCGACAAGGACGGCAACATCCAGCCGGCCGGCGTCAAGAGCGCCTGGGAGCGCATCAAGGCCGAAGAGAAGGCCGAGCGCGCCGCGCGTCGGCCGCCGGACGACACCGCGCACAGCTCGTTGCTGGCGAGCGTGAAGGCCGGCCTCCCCGCGCTGACGCGCGCGATGGAATTGCAGCGCAAGGCCTCCACCGTCGGCTTCGACTGGAACGACCCGCGCGCCGTGCTCGCCAAGATCCGCGAGGAGGCCGACGAGATCGAGGCTGCGCTCGACCGCAACGACAAGGAGGAGCTTGCGGCAGAGACCGGCGATCTGATGTTCGCGCTCGTCAACCTGGCGCGCCACGTCGACGCCGATCCCGAGACGGCGCTCCGCGGCACCAACGCCAAGTTCGAACGGCGGTTCGCCTATATCGAGAAGGCCCTCGTCGCGCGCGGCCGTTCGCTCGGCGAGGCGTCATTGCAGGAAATGGACGCACTGTGGAACGAGGCGAAAAAAGCTGTCGTCCCTGCGAAAGCAGGGACCCATACCGCGTGATCCATCGGTAGGCCGACGACGTCAGTCCCGCGCGCAATTCACCGCCAAAGCGCAGTTGCGATAACTGCGATCGACCTCAACAACCACGGCCGGTGGTTATGGGCCCCTGCTTTCGCAGGGACGACTGCGAATATGTGGACGCGGCAGCGCCAAGATACGCAGATGCGCCCCCTCACCTCACAGCAGCGTGCCACGGAGAATGACGGCAGCGACGCCGAAATAGATCACGAGGCCGGTGACGTCGACCAGCGTCGCGACAAACGGAGCCGACGCGCTCGCCGGATCAAAGCCGATCCGCTTCAACACGAACGGCAGCATCGATCCCGCCAGCGATCCGAACGTGACAATGCCGATCAGGGCCATACCCACGGTCACGGCCACCAGCTCCCAATGCGGCCCATAGTCGAAGAATCCGAGCGTCTGCCACACGGTGATTCGCGCTATGCCGATCACGCCCAGGATGGCGCCAAGCGCAATACCGGTCGGCAGCTCGCGCAAGGCGACGCGCCACCAATCGCGCAGGCGCAACTCGTGCAGTGCCAGCGCACGGATCAGGAGCGATGTCGCCTGTGACCCGGAATTACCGCCCGAGCTCATGATCAGGGGTATGAACAGCGTCAGCACGATCGCCTTCTCCAACTCATTCTGGAACGTCTGCATCGCGCTGGCGGTGAGCATTTCGGAGAGGAACAGTGCGCACAGCCAACCGCCGCGCTTCTTGATCATCTCGAGAAAGCTGATCCGCAAATAGGGCTCGTCAAGCGCTTCCATGCCGCCGAACTTCTGGGCGTCCTCGGTGGATTCCTCGACGATGGTGTCGATCACGTCGTCGACCGTGACGATGCCGAGGATGTGCCCCGGACCATCGACGACCGCAACCGCCAGGAGATCGTAGCGCGAGATCAGCCGGGCCGCTTCCATACGGTCGGCTTCCGGCGAGATCATCAGCGGCCGGCGCGCAGGTGCTGCGCTCAGGACGCCGGCGTGGGGATCGGCGGAGATCAGGCGGCGCAACGAGACCGCCTGGATCAAGGTCTTCTTGATCGGATCGACCACGAAGATCGAGTAGACGGTCTCGCGGGTGCGCTCGACCATCCGGATGTGATGCAGGACCTCGGCGATGGTCCAGGTCGACGGCACGCTCACGAATTCGGTGGTCATGATGCTGCCGGCACTGCGTTCCGGATAGGCCAGCAGCGCCGAGATGGTCGCCCTGGTGTCCGGATTGAGCCGGTTCAGCAGCGTGGTTCGGAGCGGCTCGATCAGCTCCTTGAAGATGTCGGCGGCCCGGTCGTCCGAGACGCCGGACAGCAGTGCGACTGCGGTGTCGGTGGGCAACTCGGCAATGATCTCGCAGGTGTTGTCGAGCCCGGGCAAGTCCAGCACCTCGACCGCCTTCTCGGCCGGCAGCGATCGCAGCATCCTTGCGGCATCCGCCGGTTCCTGGGCATTGAGCGCCTCGACGATTTCCGGCGCCCGCTCATGGGCGAGATCCCCGTTCGGGCTGGCGCGCGTCATGCGCTCCACGGCTTCGCTGGAATTCTGCATCAATCGCCCTCGGCTTTGCGTCCAGCAGCGCAATGAACCAAGGCGATGGGAATTTCAAACAGAAAGTGCGGCAGATGGTCGCAAGCTGCGTTCCGCGGAGGCCCGAGCCCCTGCCGAACGTGCGGAGGAGCGTTACGCGCCGCTCGGCACCGCGTCGAACCGTGACATCACGATGTCGCGCTTGGTCTCGTCGACCCGCACCGTCATGTCGAAGCGTTCGCCGCGCAGCTCCTTGTTCAGCACCTCGGCGTTACGATGCAGCCAGCTGATGCCGGCACCGTCGGAGGCATCGATCGACAGGTGCAGCGTCATGCGCTTGGCCGCGAGCCGGTCCTCGATCGCGGAGAGCAGCTCGTCGATCCTCTCGCCTGAGGCGGCGGAGACCAGGAAGCACGGCCGCTCCGGCGGCCGGCGCGCAGCGATGTTGCGCAGGTTCTCTCGCTCATCGGGATCGAAACGGTCGACCTTGTTCCAGACCTCGATGATGCGCTGGCCGCCATCGGCATCGGGATCGATCCCGAGCTGACGCAGCACGGCCTCGACATCGCGCTCCTGCGCTTCGGCGTCTTCGTGGGAGATGTCACGAACGTGCAGGATGATGTCGGCCTCAAGCACTTCCTCCAGCGTGGCGCGGAATGCTGCCACGAGCTGGGTCGGCAGGTTGGAGATGAAGCCGACCGTATCCGACAGCATCGCCTTGCCGCCATGCGGCAGGTTGAGTGCGCGCAAGGTCGGGTCCAGCGTCGCGAACAGCATGTCCGCGGCCTGCACGTCTGACCGGGTCAGGCGATTGAACAGCGTCGACTTGCCGGCATTGGTGTAGCCGACCAGCGCGACCACGCGGTACGGCACGCGCTGGCGCCCGGCGCGATGCAGCCGCCGCGTCGCCTGTACCTTCTTCAATTCGCCTTCGAGCTTGGTGATGCGCTCGCTGATCAGGCGACGGTCGGCCTCGATCTGGGTTTCGCCGGGACCGCCCATGAAGCCGAACCCGCCGCGTTGGCGCTCGAGGTGGGTCCAGGACCGCACCAGACGGCTGCGCTGATAATTGAGATGCGCGAGCTCGACCTGCAGCGCGCCCTCTTTCGTCTTGGCACGGCGGCCGAAGATTTCGAGGATCAGGCCGGTGCGGTCGAGCACCTTCGTGCTCCAGGCCTTCTCCAGGTTGCGCTGCTGAATCGGCGACAGCGCGCAATCCATCACCACGAGCTCGATCGCGTTGCCGGCGATGAGACCGGTGAACTCCTCGACCTTGCCCTTGCCGAGATAGGTCGCGGGACGAATCTGGCTGATAACAGCGACGACGGACTCCACGACGGCGAGATCGATGGCGCGCGCAAGACCTGCCGCTTCCTCGATCCGCGCCTCATAGTCGCGGACAGACGCATCCGATTGCCCGTCACCGTCGCCGCGGCGCGCGCGCAGATACGGGCCGATGACGATCACCCGCCCGGTGTTGCTGTCCCCCGCCGACCCGGGCCTAGACTTGGTCCGGTCGGCGCCCCCTTCACGATTGAAGGGTTCCAATCAGTTCACTCTCAAGCCGGTGCGTCCTCACCGCCTTCGAACAACTGGATCGGAGCTCCAGGCATAATGGTCGAGATCGCGTGCTTATAGACGAGTTGCGAATGACCATCGCGCCGCAGCAGCAGGCAAAAATTGTCGAACCACGTGACAATCCCCTGCAGCTTCACTCCGTTGACCAGAAATATCGTCAGTGGCGTTTTGGTTTTACGAACGTGATTAAGGAAGGTGTCTTGTAGATTTTGTGCGCGGTCTGCCGCCATTTGTTTTTATCCCGCAAGCTTGTGCTTCTTTTTTATTGAACCGGTTGTTGCTCTCTGACGGAGCCTCCCCGGCTGCTCACCCGTCCTGAGATCCCCCTCCGGCAGGCATAGCGGTACGATTAGAGGCTACGCGCGCTTTTTAGGCAAGCCGGTTCGCGCGTCACTCCGTAGGAACACGGTGGCAATTCTAAGAAAGCCCGTGAAAAGAGACAAATATTCTCAAGTAGGTGGATAAGTCGCACCAAGACACGCTCGGCGAGCTATCCGATTTAAGCCCCGCGACAACCGTCCCAAGCCCTGCAAAGCCACTTGATAACCAGCCCTTACACCGACCGCGCCCGGCGATCGTCCAGCGGATTCGGTCTGTAACCTGGCGGTCAGCCGACCCCCAGCGCCTTCAGCTTGCGATGCAGCGCCGACCGCTCCATGCCGACGAACTCCGCGGTGCGCGAGATGTTGCCGGAAAAACGGCTGATCTGGGCGATCAGGTAGTCCCGCTCGAACACCTCCCGCGCCTCCCGCAACGGCAGGCCCATGATGTGCTCACCATTGTTGGAGTTCGGCATCGCCGGCACCATCGAGCCGACGTCCTGCGGCAGCATGTCGGCGGTGATGATCGCCTCCGGTCCACCGCCGGCGAGAATCATCACGCGCTCCACGTTGTTGCGGAGCTGGCGGACGTTGCCTGGCCAGACATGCGATTGCAGCACCGCCATCGCGTCCTGCCCGATCTGCCGCTTCGGCAGGCCTGTCGTGGCCGAGATCTGGTCCATGAAGTAGTCGATCAATTCGGGAATGTCCTCGCGCCGCTCGGACAGCGGCGGAACGCGTATCGGCACCACGGACAGGCGGTGATAGAGATCCTCGCGGAAGCGGCCGGCCGCGATCTCCTCCTCCAGATTGCGTGCGGTGGACGAGATGATGCGGACGTCGACATGGACCTTGGCAGTGCCGCCCTGGCGCTGGAAGGTCTGGTCGACCAGCACGCGCAGGATCTTGTTCTGGGTCTCGCGCGGCATGTCGGCGATCTCGTCGATGAACAGCGTGCCGCCATGCGCCTCTTCGAGCGCGCCGGCCTTGCGCTGCTGTTCGCCGTTCGATCCCTCGACGCCGAACAGCTCGACCTCCATCCGCTCAGGCGTGATCGCGGCGGCATTGATGACCACGAACGGCCCCTCGGCGCGCCCCGATGCGTTGTGCAGCGTGCGGGCGGCGAGCTCCTTGCCTGCGCCCGCAGGTCCGACGATCAGGATGCGGCTGTTGGCCTTGGCGGCGCGATCAATGGTCTGGCGGAGCTGGTTCATGCATGCCGAGCGGCCGGTGAGAACGCTCGCTGCCGGAGCCAGTTGCTTCAATTCCTTCACCTCGCGCCTCAGCCGCGAGGTCTCCAGCGCCCGGGTCGCCACCAGGATCAGCCGGTCCGACTTGAAGGGCTTCTCGATGAAGTCATAGGCGCCGCGCTTGATCGCGGCCACGGCGGTTTCGATGTTGCCGTGGCCGGAGATCATCACCACCGGCAGATCGGCATTGTCCTTCTTGATCTGCTCGAGCAGCTGCAGGCCGTCGAGCTTGGAGCCCTGCAGCCAGATGTCGAGAAAGACCAGATGCGGCCGGCGGTTGGTGATCTCGGTCAGTGCCGAGTCGCTGTCACGCGCGGTGCGGGTGGAAAATCCCTCGTCGTCCAGGATGCCCGCAACAAGGTCGCGAATATCAGCCTCGTCATCGACAATCAGAATGTCGCTAGCCATGAGATACACCTGTCTTGTCAGTCGCCCGTCGCGGCTTTGATTTTTGGTTCATTGTTGGTCGCTTCTGCCGGGGCGCTGGTCGCCTCCTCCGGCGGATTTTTTTCAAGTTTCTGTCCGGCCGATTCCGGTTTTACATCCGGGCCTTGCTCCCTGATTTCGGGCTTGGCCGCCTGGCCCGATACGGCAAAGCGCAGGCGCATCCAGGCCCCCCGCTGGCCCTCGCGGAAGTCCGATGCATCCTTGAGCTCGATACGGCCGCCATGGTCTTCCAGGACACGGCCCACGATCGCGAGCCCGAGGCCGGTGCCCTTTGCCCGCGTCGTGACATAGGGCTCCAGCAGCCGGGCGCGAGCGACCTTGGGCAGCCCGATGCCGTTGTCGACGACGTCGATGATGATGTCCTCGTTCTCGCGCTGCGCGACGACGTCGATCCGGCCCTTGCCGAGCTCCTCGGGCGGGACCTGCTCGATTGCTTCGGTTGCGTTCTTGATGATGTTGGTCAACGCCTGCGAGATCAGCCGGCGATCGAACTGCGCAGGCAGCGGCGACTGCTTGATGTCGGCCTCGATGTCGAGGTCGGGATGAGCGACCTTCATCAGGAACACCGCCTGGCGCACCACGTCGGCGACGTCCTCGCCCTCCATCACCGGCTTCGGCATCCGCGCGAATCGCGAGAACTCGTCGACCATGCGCCTGATGTCGTCGACCTGGCGCACGATGGTGTCGGTGCACTGCTCGAAGATCGACTTGTCTTTCTCTTCGGTGATGGTCTTGCCGAATTTCCGGCGGATGCGCTCGGCGGAGAGCTGGATCGGGGTCAGCGGATTCTTGATCTCGTGGGCGATGCGCCGGGCGACGTCGCCCCAGGCGGAGGTGCGCTGCGCCGACACCAGCTCGGTGATGTCGTCGAGCGTGATGATGTAGCTGTCGCGCGAGTGGCTGGTCATCTCGGCCGAGATCCGCACCGAAAGATTGCGCTCGTGGCCGTCGCGATTGATCGTGATCTGGCCCTGCACCAGGCGCTGGGTGCCCTCCCGCGCGGTCTTCATCATCTCGTCGAGCTCGGGCAGCACGTCCGACAGCGGATGATCCAGCGTCTCGGATTCGGCGTGCCCGATCAGCTTCTCGGCCGAGCGGTTGAGGATGCCGACGCTACCGGACGCGTCGACGCCGATGATACCGGCGCTCGCCGAGGACAGCACCGCCTCGATGAAGCGGCGGCGGCTGTCGATCAGCTCGCTCGCGCTGACCAGCTCGTCACGCTGGGTGCGCAGCTCCTGCGTCATCTTGTTGAAGGTCTGTCCAAGCTGGGCGAGATCGCCCTCGGATTTGACCACCGGGACCTGCACATGCAGATCGCCCGTCGAAACCTGGTTTGCCGCACTCATGATGTTGCGGATCGGCTCGACCAGCCAGTTGGCGAAATTAAGTCCGATCAGGACCGAGGCCATCAGAATAGTCAGCGCAATCACGGCGAACATCAGCGCGAACGTCACCTGGATACCAAGCCGGCGCGACTCGGTCTGGGCATATTCGGCGACACTCGCCTGCGTCTGCTTCAGCTGGCTGATGACGCGCGGATCGAGCAGCCGCGCGACATAGAGGAAGGTGTCGGTAAAACCCCGCAGGCGAACTACGGCTGCGACGTAGTTCTCCTCCGGGAAGACCGATATCTCCGGCTTGCTGTCGGTGACGCTGTCGAGCAGATCCTTCGGCGGGGTCACGAAGGATTTCGTGATCCCGGTCTCGGCCTTCGCCAGTTCGTTGCCGTCCTTGTCGAGCAGCATCGCCCCGGTCAGGTTGCGGGCCGCCGCGCCCACCGTGAGGAATTGCTGGAAGGTCTGCCGGTCCTGGTCATAGAGCGGCCGCGCGCTGGACAGATCGTTGGCCATCGACAGGATGTCGCCATTGATCAGCTGGGCGTGCTCGTAGGTGTAGGCGCGGGCGACGCTGAGCGAGTTCTGGATCGCTTCCCGGGTCGGCCCCGAAAACAGCCGGTCGAGGCCGCGGTCCAGGGTCACGTTGGCGATGATGGCGACCAGCACCGCCGGCAGCACCGCGATGACCGAGAACAGGCTGACGATCTGGACATGCAGCCGTGCCGCCGCCCGGCCCCGTCGGCGGGCCTGGAACACCTTCCAGACCTCCGGGACGATGATTCCGACCAGGAGCAGGATGATGGCGGTATTGATCAGCAGGAATGAGTAGACGACGTGCTTGGTTGGCTGGATCGGGGTCAGCCCGCTCAGCACCACGAAGGTCAGGGACGCCGACAGCAATGCCGTGACCGCCGCAAATGGCGCAAGCCATCTCCGCAGGGGAAAGCCCTTCTGCTCTGGGCGTGACGTGTCTAGCGTTGAAGCCGTGGTCTCTGCGCTGGTCATACCGGCAATTGAAGTGACTGCTTGCGCCCGCGGGAATTGCGAACTGATGCAATCATATCACAATGTTGCCGAATTGCGACATTTCCGCGGCGTTAATTGAATGTTGATCAGGGTCCACAAGCGGCACCGACGCCGTAGGCGATACCGGCAGGCGAGAGCCGCCCACCAAGCCGGGGCGCCGGCCCGGAAAATCTCCGGTTTTGGTTCCTTCCGGGTTTCCCGTGACCGCGGAGGCCTAGCCTCCGCTGCGATAGACCTGGATATCCAGGTCGCGGATCTTCTTCCGCAGCGTATTGCGGTTCAGCCCGAGCAGGTCGGCAGCCCGGATCTGGTTGCCGCGGGTGGCCGCCAACGCTGCCGTCAGCAACGGCACCTCGATCTCCTTGAGAATGCGGTGATAGAGGCCCGGCGGCGGTACCCCGTTCGGGAAACCGGAGAAGTGCGAAGACAGGTACGCCTCGACCGCCCCGCCGAGATTATCGACACCGACGGTCGCATTGCCGCCCGAGGCAACGGCGGGCGGTGCAAGCTCGCCGTCGATGACGGACGAGGTGATGACGTCCTGCGGATAGAGGGCGGCCAGCCGACGGGCGAGGTTTTCGAGCTCGCGGACGTTGCCCGGCCAGCGGTGCTGCTTGAGCCGCTCCAGCGCCTGGGCGTCGAGCTTCTTGGGCGGGAGCCCGTCCTTTTCGGCGAGCGAGAAGAAGTGCCTGATGAGATCGGGCAGGTCCTCGATGCGCTCGCGCAGCGGCGGCAGCCGCAGCGGCACGACATTGAGGCGGAAGAACAGGTCCTCCCGGAACAGGCCCTGCTGGATCAGGATACGCAGATCCTTGTTCGAGGCGGCGACGATACGCACGTCGGTCTTGATCGGGGTCCTGCCGCCGACCGTGGTGTATTCGCCCTGCTGCAGCACGCGCAGCAGGCGGGTCTGGGCCTCCATCGGCATGTCGCCGATTTCGTCGAGGAACAGGGTGCCGCCCTCGGCCTGCTCGAAGCGGCCGGAAGCGCGGGTGTTGGCACCGGTGAATGCACCGCGTTCATGGCCGAACAATTCGGATTCGATCAGGTCGCGCGGGATCGCCGCCATGTTGACCGCAACGAACGGCCCGTTGCGGCGACGGCCGTAGTCGTGCAGCGCCCGGGCAACCAGCTCCTTGCCGGTGCCTGACTCGCCGGAAATCATCACCGTGAGGTCGGTCTGCATCAGCCGCGCCAGCACGCGGTAGATCTCCTGCATCGCCGGCGAACGGCCGACCAGCGGGATCGAATCGAACTCGGAATCGTCGGCGGCGCTCGACACCCGTTCCTTCGGCTCGGCGAGCGCGCGGCCGACGATCGTGATGAGCTCCTTCAGATCGAACGGCTTCGGCAGGTACTCGTAGGCCCCGCGTTCCGAGGCGCGGATCGCGGTCATGAAGGTGTTCTGCGCGCTCATCACGATGACCGGCAGGTTCGGCCGCATCTTCTTGATCCGCGGCAGCAGATCGAACGCGTTCTCGTCGGGCATCACCACGTCGGTGATGACAAGATCGCCCTCGCCCTGGCTGACCCAGCGCCACAGCGTGGCGGCGTTGCCGGTGAGGCGTACCTCATAACCGGCGCGTGACAGCGCCTGGTTCAGGACGGTCCGGATTGCGGTGTCGTCGTCAGCGACAAGTATGCTACCTGCGGGCATTGCTGTTCCTCATCGTATATCCTGAGAGGCAGGCGACGGCGTACCCGGAACGTCATCGCGGTTGCTTTGGTCGTGTTGTTTGGCGGCGCTGTACATCGGCATCAGCACACGGAACGTGGTTTTTCGCGGCTGCGACTCGCATTCGATGATGCCGCCGTGATCACCGATGATCTTGGCGACCAGCGCGAGGCCCAGCCCGCTCCCGGTCTGCTTTGTGGTGACGAAGGGATCGAACAGGTTCGGCAGCAGGTCTTCCGGCACGCCGCTTCCGTTGTCCTTGACGCAGAATTCGAGCGGCAGCGAGACCCGCGATTTCTTGCCCGGCACCGATAGCCGTACGCCTGGACGGAACGCCGTGGTGAGCTGGATCTCCGCATCGCTTCCGAGATCGGCGACCGCTTCGGCCGCGTTCTTCACCAGATTGAGGAACACCTGGATCAGTTGATCCTGATTGGCCAGCACCGGCGGCAGCGACGGATCATAGTCCTCGATGAAGCGGACATTGCGGGCAAAGCCCGATTGCGCCAGCCGCTTGACGTGGTCGAGCACGGAATGGATGTTGACCGGGCCTCGCGCCACCGGCCGGTCGTCGCCGAACACTTCCATGCGATCGACCAGCGTGACGATCCGGTCGGCCTCGTCGCAGATCAACCGCGTCAGCAGCCGGTCCTCGGAGGATGCCTGCTGCTCCAGCAGTTGCGCGGCGCCGCGAATGCCCGACAGCGGGTTCTTGATCTCATGCGCGAGCATCGCGGCCAGCGCGATCACCGAGCGCGCCGCGCTCCGATGGGTGAGCTGACGATCCATCTTGTCGGCAATGGTGCGCTCCTGCAGCATCACCACGATGTGGCCGGGCCGTTCGGTCAACGGTGCGACGTGCAGGTCGACCTGGCGATCACCGCCGATGCGCGGCGTGCCCAGATCGACCTTGTATTCGTTCACCGGCGAACCACTCGTCCGCACCTGCTCGATCAGCGCGAGCAGCGGGCTGCCGAATGGCACCAGCTCCTTCAACGACTGCCGGCGCAAGAACTGCGTCGATATCTCAAAGAAGGATTCGGCGGCGATATTGGCGTCGACAATCCGTCCGTCCGGCGCCACCAGCAGCACCGGATTGGGCAGTGCGTTCAGGATCGCCTCGCCATCGGTGGGCACGGGCCGGCGCTGTTCCATGGCTGACGTCATGCGGCAGCACTCCAGGCAAAATCGTCATAGGCATCTTCGAGCGACCGATGCACGCTGGACGGTTCGTCTGAGGTCAGGATCCTTTGCCGCCATGCTTTCAGCGTCGCGGCCGGCGCGCGGCTGCAGGCTGCCGCCGTCTCGAGCGCCCAGCCGAGATGCTTGCGGGCATGCTTCAACCCGATGCGCATGCCGTAATGGCTGCAGACCTCGTCATAGAGCGCGCGGACATGCGCGAGCTGCTCGGCGAGCGATGGCACAGCCTCGGCGACGCCGGTTTCCAGCCGGCGGCCGATCTGGCCCGGCAGCCAGGGCTGGCCCTGCGCACCGCGGCCGATCATGACCGCATCGGCACCCGACATGTCGAGCGCAGCGGTGGCCTTGTCGAACGAGGTGATGTCGCCGTTGACCACCAGCGGGATCGTGACGGCGTCCTTTACGGCGCGCACGGCGCTCCAGTCAGCCTCGCCCTTGTAGAACTGGCAACGGGTACGGCCATGCACGGTAATCAGCTGAACGCCGGCGGCCTCCGCACGGCGCGCCAGTTCCGGCGCATTGAGCGAGCGATCGTCCCAGCCGAGCCGCATCTTGAGCGTCACCGGGACCTTGACCGCTGCGATCGTCGCCTCGATCAGCGTGACCGCGTGATCGAGATCGCGCATCAGCGCCGAGCCGGACTGGCCGCCGGTCACGTGCCGGGCCGGGCAGCCCATGTTGATGTCGATAATGTCGGCGCCGGCAGCCTCGGCGATACGGGCGCCCTCCGCCATCCAGCGGGTCTCGCAGCCCGCGAGCTGTACGACATGCGGGCCGATCCCGGCTGCCTCGCAGCGCAGCTTGGACATCGGCTTGCCGTTCACAAGATCGTCGCTCGCGGTCATCTCGGAGACCACCAATCCGGCACCGAGCGTGGCCGCGAGTCGCCGGAAGGGCGCGTCGGTGATGCCGGACATGGGCGCGAGGAGAACCCGGTTGGCGACAGCAATGTCGCCTATCTTCAACGGGTTACGAGGGACACTTTGCACGCCGGTCACGGTCGTCTCGTCGTTTCGTCGACCACGCCATTGCAGCCGATATCGCATATTGTGAGCACAAATCTTGTGCAGTCAAGCTTCTTGCCTACAGTTTAGACACTTCCACCATTTGCGCAAGTGCACTGCAACAAAATCTGCTTTTCCCACAGTCATCTGGAAACGCTCTGTTTTTGCGCAGCGGTCATGCTAAGGGCTGTGCGCGGCGCCCCCGTCGCGTCTCCCTCATCCCTGATTCGTCTGTCACTGGTTCAAAATGCCGAAGCCTGACCGTACCGCAGCCATCCTTGTCGCAGCTGGACGCGGACTGCGCGCCGGCGCGGGCGGGCCGAAGCAATACCGGACCATCGGCGGACAGACCGTGATCTACCGCGCGATGGAGGCTTTCTCCGGGCATCCGGACGTGTTTGCGGTCCAGCCCGTGGTCAATCCCGACGATGCCGCCCTTTTCCGCGAGGCCGTCGCCGGCCTCCGTCATCAGCCGCCCACTCCCGGCGGCGCGACCCGACAGGCCTCCGTGCATGCGGGGCTCGAGGCGCTGGCCAAGGAAAAGCCTGATATCGTGCTGATCCACGACGCCGCGCGCGCCTTCGTCACTCCAGCCGTGATCTCGCGCGCGATCGCGGCCGCGGGCCGTACCGGTGCTGCGATCCCGGTGGTCCCCGTGACCGACACGATCAAGCTCACCGGCGACACCGGCGACGTCGAGGCGACGCCGGAGCGCGCACGCTTGCGGATCGCGCAGACGCCACAAGCCTTTCGTTTCGACGTGATACTGGAAGCGCATCGTCGCGCGGCGCGTGAAGGCCGCAGCGATTTCACCGACGATGCCGCGCTCGCGGAGTGGGCGGGATTGACGGTTGCGACTTTTGAAGGTGATCCTGCCAACATGAAACTCACGACGCCCGAAGACTTCGTCCGCGAGGAAGCGCGACTGGCCAGCCAGCTCGGCGACATCAGGACCGGCACCGGCTATGACGTCCACGCCTTCGGCGACGGCGACCACCTGATGATCTGCGGCGTGCGCGTGCCGCATACCAAGGGCTTTCTCGCCCATTCCGACGGCGATGTCGGGCTGCACGCGCTGGTCGACGCCATCCTCGGCGCCCTGGCTGACGGCGATATCGGTTCGCACTTCCCACCGAGCGACGCCAAATGGAAGGGCGCCTCGTCCGACCAGTTTCTCAAATACGCGGTCGAGCGCGTCACGGCGCGCGGCGGACGTATCGCCAACCTCGAGGTGACGCTGATCTGCGAGCGCCCGAAGATCGGCCCGCTGCGCGACACCATGCGCGCGAGGATCGCGGAGATCTCCGGCGTTCACATCTCACGCGTGGCGGTGAAGGCGACCACCAGCGAGCGACTCGGCTTCACCGGTCGCGAGGAAGGCATCGCGGCAACCGCGAGCGCCACCATCCGCCTCCCCTGGACCGATCAAGGTTGGGACGACAAAGGCCGGAGCGCGTAACATGGGCGGCAGCGACGCTCGTGCCCTCTCCCGCTCGCTGCTCGACCTGTGCCGGATGCGCAAGCTGACCGTCGCGACCGCCGAATCCTGCACAGGCGGGCTCGTTGCCGGTGCGCTCACCGACATCCCCGGCTCCTCCGACGTGATCGACCGCGGTTTCGTGACCTATTCCAACGAGGCCAAACGGGCGATGCTCGGCGTCAAGGCGGCAACGCTCGAGACCTTCGGCGCGGTGAGCAAGGAAACCGCGACCGCGATGGCAATCGGCGCGCTGGAGAAGGCCGGCGTCGATCTCGCAGTTTCCATCACCGGCATCGCAGGCCCAGGCGGCGCGACGCCGGGCAAGCCGGTGGGGCTGGTGCATTTCGCCGTTGCGGCGCGCGACGGCCGCATCATTCACCGCGAACAACGGTTCGGTGCGATCGGACGCAGCGCAGTGCGTCAACGCTCCGTGGTCGAAGCCTTGCGAATGCTGATGGAATTGGCGCGTCCTCCGCAGACCGCCAAGCCACGCCGCGAGGCTGTGAGCCGTTTGCGGCCGCGGGTTGCCCGTTCACCGCGAAGTCACGCCACGAAACGTCGCCGATCACCCCGCGGATGATCGGCGCGGAATGAGTCACGTGCACAAGGCCTCGTCCTGCCGCGTGTCAACTGCGACCCGGTGACGCTCGTTCAGCGGGAACGAAGCAGCTCGTCGGCTGTTATCACTCGATCACCCTCGCCTTTGATTCCCAGCCCAACAAGGAGACAATAATGAAGCTGCGAACCATGCTTGTGGCTGCGACGACGGCGGCCATGACGCTTTCGGCCGTCGTACCCTCGTTCGCCGCGCCACTTGCGCCTGCAGCGTTGCAGGATCAGCCGACATCCGTCCAGCAGGTGCAGTATCGTCACTGGCATGGCGGTCCTGGCTATCGCGGCGGCTACGGTTATCGCGGCGGATATTATGGCCATCGGCACGGCGGCAACGGCGCGGCCATCATCGGCGGCCTCGCCGCCGGCGCGATCATCGGCGGCGCAATCGCCGCGAGCCAGGCGAAAGCCAACAACGACGCCTACTGCTCGCAGCGCTTCCGCTCCTACGATCCGGCGTCTGGGACCTATCTCTCCAGCAGCGGCGGACGTCGCCCCTGCCCGTAAGCAGAATCCGTAACGGTTCTGTCATGCCCGGCCTCGCGCCGGGCATTGTCGTTTCTGCGGATACGCAACATTGAAAACGCGCGAGCCGGCCCATTAGGTCGAAGCTTGCGGTTTCCCATAGATCTGATCTGCCCGCTTCTCGAATGCGGCCGCGAAGCGTGAAAACGCGGCGTCGAACATCGAGCCCATCAGCAGCGCAAGCATCCGGCTCTTGAACTCGTAGGACAGGAAGAATCCGACGTCGCAATCGGTTTCGGACTTCGCCTCGAAGGTCCAACGATTCTCGAGATTGCTGAAAGGGCCCCGCAAATATTCGACCAGGATTTTCATATTGGGCCGGTCCAGCGTCACCTTGCTGGTGAAGGATTCGCGCACCAGCTTGAACGAGACGGTCATGTCGGCGATCACGACCTCGGTGCCGTCGTCCTTCGGGGTGCGCTGGCGGATCTTCAACGAATGGCACAGCGGCACGAATTCCGGATAGCGCTCGACGTCGGCGACCAGATCGAACATTTGCTGTGCGGCGTGGCGAACCCGCCGCTTGCTGGAAAATCGGGGCATCAGTGGATACTCGCACGATTTTGCTTCAGCGCGAGGTCCTCCAGATAGTCATCCGCCTGCTCCCGATCGGTGAAGCAGACCAGCGCCTGATCGGGACGCAAACCCGCGAAGAACTCGACCATTTTCGGCCGCTGCTGCTGGCGATAGGTCCAGACATAGCGAAAGAATTCGAGATCGATCTTCTCCGGACAGCCGGCCGCCATCTCGGGGCGAACCTTGCCATAGCTCCCGGCGATCCGCCTGAGGATACCGAACATGCACGTCGACCGCGGCAGGTCGAACCAGATGATCGTATCCGAGAGCTGGCGGCGCAATTCACCCGCGCCGCTCCCCATGTAGTTCCCGTCCATGATCCAGCGCGGTTGACGCGCCGCATCCGTCATGCGGCGCTGGAATTCCTCCGCGTCGGACTCGACCCAACCCGGTTTCCAGAACAACGCATCGATCGATACGGATGGAATGCCGGTGATGTCGGAGAGCCGCCGCGCAAACGTCGACTTGCCGGACCCTGACGATCCCATCACCAGAACGCGCTGCATTGGTCAGTCCACGGCTGGAACACGATTCGGAAAAGCCGGCACTGGACTTCCGGAAAGATCGTGCTCGATGAAACGATGGAGCGCGATGACGCATGGTCACCGCTGCCTAGTATTTAGCGGCCGCGAGCCACGCGCGCCGCTTGCAGTTTCGCAAAATCCTCGCCGGCGTGATGCGACGAACGCGTCAGCGGGCTCGCCGACACCATCAGGAATCCCTTGGTATAGGCGACGCGCTCATAGCCGCCGAATTCGTCCGGCGTCACGTAGCGCATCACGGCATGATGCTTGCGGGTCGGCTGCAGGTACTGGCCGATAGTCAGGAAATCGACCTCGGCCGAACGCAGGTCGTCCATCACCTGCAACACCTCGTGCCGCTCCTCGCCGAGGCCGACCATGATGCCCGACTTGGTGAAGATGGTCGGATCCATTTCCTTGACCCGCTGCAGGAGCCGGATCGAATGGAAATAGCGCGCACCGGGGCGAACCGTGAGGTAACGCGACGGCACGGTTTCCAGATTGTGATTGAACACATCGGGCTTGGCCGCGACCACGCGGTCCAGCGCGCCGTCCTTGCGCAGGAAATCCGGCGTCAGGATCTCGATCGTGGTGGTCGGGCAACGGGCACGGATCGCGCGGATCGTTTGCGCAAAATGCTCGGCACCGCCATCGGCGAGATCGTCGCGGTCGACCGAGGTTACAACCACATGGGTCAGGCCGAGCTTGAAGGTCGCTTCCGCAACGTAGTCGGGCTCGTGGGCCTCGAGCGCGGCCGGCATGCCGGTCTTGACGTTGCAGAACGCACAGGCCCGCGTGCAGGTGTCCCCCATGATCATAAAGGTGGCGTGCTTCTTGTCCCAGCACTCGCCGATATTGGGGCAGCCCGCCTCTTCGCACACCGTGACGAGGCTGTTCTCCTTGACGATCCGGCGCGTGTCGGCATAGCCGCGCGTGTTCGGCGCGCGGACGCGGATCCAGTCCGGCTTCGGCGGCGACACGGCGTCCGGCCGGTTCACCTTTTCGGGGTGCCGCGGACGGACCGGCGTGGTTGAGATTGTATCGACGATAGTGACCATAGGTGCCTGCAAGTCGCGAGAGACCTTAGCTAATCCGTGTTGGCGCGGCTCGCAACCCGGCCCACGACCCTAGCAGACCGCCCGATATATTGGCAGTCTTTCGGTCCGTTCCGCCCCGATTCTCAGCTGAAAATGGCTCAAAAACCCAAATCGACCAGAGCGACTGCGCCGCGTCTCGGCAAGCAGCTGAAACGCAGCTTCTTTGACCGCAGCGTCCATGAAGTCGCACCCGACCTGATCGGCACCACGTTCCTGGTCAATGGCGTCGGCGGCATCATCGTCGAGGTCGAGGCCTATCATCAGGGCGAGCCGGCAGCACACTCATACCGCGGGCCCACCCCGCGCAACCAGGTGATGTTCGGTCCGCCGGGTTTCTCCTACGTCTACCGCTCTTATGGCATCCATTGGTGCGTGAATTTCGTCTGCGAGGGGGCCGGCACGGCCAGTGCCGTGCTGATCCGCGCGCTGGAGCCGACCCACGGGATTGCCGCCATGGCCCGGCGGCGCGGACTGGATGATGTCCGCGCACTGTGCTCGGGGCCGGGCAAGCTCTGCGAGGCGCTCGGCATCACGATCGCCGAGAGCGAATTGGCACTCGACCGTCCGCCGCTCGCGCTCTATGCGCGCGCCGAAACACCTGACATCGTCACCGGCGTGCGAATCGGCATCACCAAGGCGGTCGAGTTGCCCTGGCGTTACGGGGTGAAGGGATCGAAATTCCTCAGCAAGCCGTTTGCGCGGTAAAATGCAGATGGCCAGTCAGCGCCGATCGATGTGCACAATCCCATATGGATTGAACTTGAAATCATCGGGCTGATAAGACGAGTCGTGGGAGAGCCGCGCCTTGCGATCGCTGAGGACCGTCTCCACCCCGCGCCGCGCGAGTTCATCGCCGACGTCGTCCATCACGGCAACCACCTCGCGCTCGCTGCCGTAGGTCTTGGCGACATAGACCTCGGGCAGTCCGACGAGATGATAGCCGACCGTCTCCAGATAGGCTTCGCTCCCCAATGGCCGCTTGGCGAAGGCCAGGCGGCAGACACGCAGGAGCGCCGCAAGTAGGACGGATGATAATCACGCAGCCCCGGCGTACCGTCGTGTCGCCGGCGGCGACGCCTGCGTCCCAAAACGCACCGACCTCGGTGCGCGAGTTCGCCTTGAAGCACCAGTGCCGGCCGAACGCCTCCTCGGGCTTCGGACTTTTGCTGATCGAGAGATAGACGCGGTCCGGACAGTCCGGCCGCGCCCGCTCGCCATAGCCGAGCCAATCGTCGCGGCGGCGATGTCGGAGACCGTGATCGAGACGTGATACAGCATCGCCTTGATCCGCGCCGTTATGAAGCCTTCTTGAGACGCTCGAGTGCATCGAGGATCTTTGCCCTGCGCTCCCGCGCGGCTTCGAGCTTTTCCTTTTCTTCCTCGACGAGTTCTTCCGGCGCATTGGCGACGAATTTCTCGTTGGCGAGCTTGGCATCGACGCGCTTGATGTCGGCGTCGGCCTTGCCGAGTTCCTTCTCAAGTCGCGCGCGCTCGGCGGCCAGATCGATCACGCCCTTCAGCGGCAGCGCGACGACTTCGCCGCGCACGAGAAGCTGCACAGCGCCTTCCGGCGCGGTGTCTGCGAACGAAATATCCGACAGCCGCGCAAGGCGCTTGATGGTGTCGTTCCAACGCTGCGCGCGGTCCCGTGTCTCCCCGGAGGTCGTCACAATCACCAGCGGCGTCAGCGTCGACGGCGGGATGTTCATCTCCGCCTTGACCGAGCGCATCGCGGTGACGAGGTCGACCACCCAACCGATCTCGGCTTCCGCCGCCGGATCGCTGAAGTCGTCAGCGTCGAGTGCCGCAATGACGGGCGGAATGATCTCACCATTCGGCCCTGCCAATGCCATCGACGCCAGCTCTTCGCCGCTCAGGGCGGTCGCCTTGCGCGGCCAGGCTTCGAGCACCAGCAGGCCGTCGCGCTTGGCCGTCACCGCCCACAACTCCTCAGTGATGAACGGCATGAAGGGATGCAGCAGCTTCAGGATCTCGTCGCGCGTCCAGGCGATCATGGCGCGGGTCTCGGTCTTCGTCGCCCCCTCCTCGCCCATCAGCACGGGCTTGGCGAGCTCGAGATACCAGTCGCAGAACACGTTCCACACGAAGCGGTAGATCGCGCCGGCGGCATCGTTGAAGCGATAGCCCTGGATCGCTTCGGTCACCTCGCGGGTGGCCCGCGAGGTCTCATGTGCGATCCAGCGGTTCAAGGTCTCCTTCGCGCCCTTCGGATCGAAAATGTCCGCCTTCGCGCACTCGTTCATCTCGGCGAAGCGGCAGGCGTTCCAGAACTTGGTCGCGAAATTGCGGTTGGTCTCGACCAGGTGCGGCGACAGGCGGATGTTATGGCCCTGCGCTGCTTCCCGGGTCAGCGCGAAGCGGAGCGCGTCGGCGCCGTATTCGTCGATCACGCCGAGCGGGTCGATGACGTTGCCCTTCGACTTCGACATCTTCGAGCCCTTCTCGTCAAGAACGAGACGGTGGATGTAGACGGTCGAGAACGGGGCCTGCTTCGTGAAATGCAGGCCCATCATCATCATCCGGGCGACCCAGAAGAAGATGATGTCGAACCCTGTGACGAGCGTACTGGTCGGGTAATAGCGCTTCACCTCGACCGTATCGTCAGGCCAGCCGAGCGTCGAGAACGGCCACAGCGCCGACGAGAACCAGGTGTCGAGCACGTCTTCGTCGCGTGTGATGAAGCCCTCGCGCTTGGCGGGGTCGAGCGCCATCTCCCGACCCTGCTCCGGCGTGATGACCTCCTGCTCGGCGTAATAGCCGAGTGCATTGCCGACCGCCTCTTCCTCGGTCTCGGCGACGAACACCTTGCCGTCGGGCCCGTACCACGCCGGGATCTGGTGACCCCACCAGAGCTGACGCGAGATGCACCAGGGCTGGATGTTCTCCATCCACTCGAAATAGGTCTTTTCCCAGTTCTTCGGCACGAAGGTGGTTTCGCCCGAACGCACCGCCGCCATCGCCGGCTGCGCCAGTGTCTTGGCGTCGACGTACCACTGGTCGGTCAGATAGGGCTCGATCACGACGCCGGAGCGGTCGCCATGCGGCACCATGTGCGTGTTGGGCTCGATCCGCTCGAGGAATCCGAACTCGTCGAGCCGCGTCACGATCTTCTTGCGCGCGGCGAAGCGCTCGATGTGGTGAAACTCCTCGGCAAACTCCGCGGCGCCCTCGGGCAAGCCGCGCAGGTAATCCTCGTTGCCAACCAGGTTGAGGCAGCCCTCCTGGTCGAGCACGCTGATCTGCGGCAAGCCGTGACGCCTGCCGATCTCGAAGTCGTTGAAGTCGTGCGCCGGCGTCACCTTGACGGCACCCGAGCCCTTTTCCGGATCGGAATAGTCGTCAGCGACGATCGGAATCTTGCGGCCGACCAGTGGCAGGATCACGTGTTGGCCGACGAGATCGGTGTAGCGCTCGTCGTCGGGATGCACAGCAACCGCGGTGTCGCCGAGCATTGTCTCGGGACGCGTGGTCGCGACCACGATGAACGATTTGGGATCCTCGGGGCTGAACGAGCGGCCCTCGATCGGATAGCGCAGGTACCAGAGGCTGCCCTTGACCTCGACCTGCTGCACTTCGAGATCGGAGATCGCGGTGAGCAGCTTCGGGTCCCAGTTGACGAGACGCTTGTCCTTGTAGATCAGCCCCTGGCGGTGCAGCTCGACGAACACCTTGACGACGGCGCGCGACAGCCCCTCATCCATGGTGAAGCGCTCGCGCGACCAGTCGCAGGATGCGCCAAGCCGCTTCAGCTGGTTGACGATGGTGCCGCCGCTCTCGGCTTTCCACTTCCAGACCCGCTCGAGGAACTTGGCGCGGCCCATGTCGCGCCGGCCGGGCTCCTGCCGTTCCATCAATTGGCGTTCGACCACCATCTGGGTCGCGATACCGGCATGGTCGGTACCGGGCTGCCACAGCACATCGCGGCCGCGCATCCGCTCGAAACGGCACAGGATGTCCTGCAGCGTGTTGTTGAGCGCGTGCCCCATATGCAGCGAGCCGGTCACGTTCGGCGGCGGGATCACGATGGTGAAAGGCGCGGCGTCCGTGCGCTCGGGCCGTCCGGCCTTGAACGCGCCGCTGTCCTCCCAGATCTGGGACATCCGGCGCTCGATATCGGCGGGCTGGTAGTTTTTCTCGATCATGACAATGCGATTTGAACCATGGAAACGGCTAGAAAGCCGCCCGAACGAGCCAAGTCAACCGGACCGGCAGGCGGAAACGGCGATTAGGGCAAGTTTGGGTGGCTGAATGAGGGCCGCAAGCCCTGCGGCCAGGCTTATCGTCCGCGGGACACCCGCTCGATCTCGGCCTTGACGATCCGCTCGACGAGCCCGGGCAGATTATCGTCCAGCCACGCCTTCAGCATCGGCCGCAGCATTTCCTTGACCAGATCCTCAAGCGTCCGGGCATTGTTGCTGAGCACGGTATTGGCCAGCGAATTGAAGGCGGATTCCACCGCCCGCATCGTGCTTCCGGAGATGATCGGCTGCATCGAAGCGGTGTCGATCGGCGGCGGCTCCCGAACCGGTTCATGGATCGGCGCTCGCATCCGTGCGGAGGCGTCCGCGAATTCGACATCGTCCTCCGGCTCGACTTTCCGGAACGAAGGGGCCGCTTCCGGAACCGGCGTGGGTTCGGGCAGCGCCATGTCGTCGGTGAGTTCGAACACGTCGCCATCGGGCTGCGAAGCCCTGATATCGGCTGGCGGCGTCGCCTCGTCGAGGCTGGCCAGAAGCGAATCGATATCGTCCTGGCTGTTGCTCGCTGCCGGTGCCGGCGACGGTGCAGGTTTTGCTGTCGGCGGAGTCGGCGGGGCAGTCTTCGCGGCAGGGGCCGCTGCTGGCGGAGGGCTCTTCATGGCAGGCTTGGCCTGTGGTGGCGGCTCGACCTTGGGCGCCGGCGGCGCAGCAACAGCAGCAGGCTTCTCGGCAGCACCTGGCTTCGCTTCGTCGTCGGCAATGATGCGACGGATCGACGCCAGAATCTCCTCCATCGAGGGCTCTTGGACCTTTGCAGGTTGCGTCATCGCCGACTCCACATCGAAACCATTTTACATCAAGCCCAGGAGGATTCGCCGGTTCCGAATTTGCAGGCTGAGATTTTCGTCACTCACGCCCGACTTGTCCCCAGATCAAGCCCACCAGAGGCTGCGCGCAGGCTCGTGCCGCCCGTGACACCCACTGTCGCGTCATGCCATCGGCCGTGCCGCGAATCGCCTTGCTGCCCGACAAAACGGTACGTCAGGCCATTTATCGATTGCAAGCAAACGCGCCTGTTTGTGGTCCTGATTGACTCAGAACCACAAACTAGGCGCGTCAGGCGACGTTGATGTGGCGGTTAGCGGCCGTCGGGCGTACGAACGCCGGCCCAGCTGTCACGCACCTGCTGATAGTGCACGCTGGCGTCATAGACGTTGGTTTTGAGGCCCATCACTTGCGGCGACAGCCGTCCGATCGCGTTCAGCACGTTGTAGGAGGCCACGACGCGATCGTGCTGTGCAGTGACCAGCGCGTTGCGGGCGTTCACGAGAGCCTGCTGTGCGTTGAGCACGTCGAGCGTGGTGCGCTGGCCGGCCTTGGCTTCTTCGCGCACGCCGTTCAGCGCGATCTCCGAGGCCGTTACCTGCGATTGTGCTGATGCCACCTGGGCCTTGCCGGCGACCAACTGGCCCCAGGCGGTGACGACGTCGGCGCGAGCCTGGTTCCGGGTCTGCTCCAGAACCTGGCGCTGCTGCGAAAGCGATTCCTTGGACTGCCGGATCAAAGAATACTCGGCACCGCCCTGATAGATCGGCACCGACACATTAACCGATGCCGCCGCATTGAAGGCGCGGTTCACCGACAACTGCTGTTGGTAGCCCTGGGTGACATTCGCCTGCAGCCCAACCGTCGGAAACAGCGCGCCCTCATTGACCTTGACCTGGAGGAAGTTGATATCGACACCATACATCGCCGACGTCACGTTCGGGTTCTGGGTCAGGCTCAATTCCACGGCAGCTGCCAGTGTCTTCGGCAGGAAACGATCAACCGGCGAACCCGGCGCCAAATTCTCCGGCTCGTTGCCGATGATGCGACGGAAGTTCGATCGCGTCGTGGTGAGATTCGATTCGGCCTGGAGCTGCTGGGTCCTGCCGGCCGCGAGTTGCGCCTCGGACTGCGCGACGTCTGTCCGCGTCACTTCACCGACATTGAAGCGGTCCTGCGTCTGCTTCAGCGTCTGCTCGAGCACGCGCGTGTTGCTGCGCTGGACCTCGACGATCGCGGCATCGCGAAGGTAATCCATATAGATCTGCGCCGCCTGCAGCATCACGGACTGCTCCAGCACGCGCAAGCCCTCGCGCGCCGATGACACCTGGCTTTCCGCGGCGCGTACCTTGGGTGCGGTCTGCGCATTGAACAGGGACTGGTTCACCGTCAGGCCCACACTGGCTGGGTTTTGGGTGCCATGGATCGGATCGGTGTGCGGACCCAATTGCTCGTCGGTATATTGATATCCGCCGCTCACGGTCAGTGAGGCCCTCGGACGATAGCCCGAGAGGGCCTGCGGCACGTTTTCGTCGATCGACCGCACTTGCGCGCGTTGCGCGTTGAGCTGGGGATTGTTCTGGTAGGCCCGCACCAATGCGGCCTCGATTGTATCGGCCAATGCGGGCGCAGGGCCCATCTCAGCCAACATAAGGACCGCAATCGCAGCCGCGGTGATAACCTTCACCCCATGCATCCCCGAAATTCCATTCATTTTGTAGTCGCCGAGCTCCTGCACACGAGCCGGGCGCCGCTTCAGACGAAGTGAGTCCCGCCTCACCTTAGTCTGCAGCTAGGGGCAACGGAACCACCCCGCAATGAAACACAGCGGAAACTCTTCACGTGGGGCAAACGGGCCACACTTCTGATTCCGAACGGGATTTTATCAGGTGTGCAGCGCGGTAACGGTTGGAGGCGCCTAGAAGACGAACGCGGGAAGCCGTCCTAATCCAGGCAAAACCGGGGCCGTGCCGTCGAACAATTCGCGATGTCCGAAATCGTCGTGGTAGTGAGTCACCAGATTGACCCGGGGCGGCTGCGTCAAGCCGAAGACCCCAACCAGCCGGCCACCTTCCTTGAGCTGGGCATAGAGACCGGTCGGGATAATCTCGGTGGCGCCATTGAGGACGATGACGTCATACGGCGCACCGTCGGAATCGCCATCGGCCGCAGCCGCGGACTTCACAGAGGCATTCTGGATGCCGAGCTGCGTCAACACCGCGGTCGCCTTCGCCGCGAGGGCGGGATCGCTCTCGGTGGCGCTCACCTGCGCGGCGAAGCGCGCCACCACCGCGGCGGCATACCCGGTCGCACAGCCGACGACCAGCACGCGATCGCTATTCTTGATGTCGGCCGCCTGCAGCATCTTGGCGAGCAGCGCTGGCTGAATCAGGTAGCGCTTGGTGGCACCGCTTTCGGCGACGTCGAGATCGAGGTCGAGATAGGCCAGCGCCTGCTTGTCAGCCGGCACGAAGGCCTCGCGCGGGATCGTGAGCATGGCATCGAGGATTCGCTCATCGGTGACGTCGCTCGGACGCACCTGACCATCGACCATATACTGGCGCGCGGCCGAAAAACCGGACATTGGCGGGACCCTGCAAGTCGCGCGGCGTAGCCGCTGGGGGAGCTAGAACAGGGCCACCTTTTGAAACAAGCTCCGCCAAAACGCAACATGGCGCTGGCGCGCCTGGCCGTGCCGCAGGGCGCCGTGCGGCATCCGTTTACTCGATGGTGACGGCGAGCCGGCTGATCAGGCGGGCCACCTCGTCGAGATGTTCGGAATCATGCTCCTCGACGGCTTTCGCCAGCCGGCGCAGGCATTCATCGTCGCTGATATCGGGGACATCGCTGGGAACGAGCGTCGGCTGTGAAGACGACAGATCGATCAGGATATCGGACATGAAAATCACCTCTCAAACGCCGGCGAGAGGAAAGATCGACAAGTTTTAAGTCGATTTAACGACGAATCTTGCCTGTCTGTAACAGGCCACGGGCTTGTGAACGGCGATTGGGACGTGTCGATGGGGCCAAAAACTGGCTCCCCGGGCTGGATTCGAACCAGCGACCATTCGATTAACAGTCGAATGCTCTACCGCTGAGCTACCGAGGAATAGGCGAACCAATTGTTCGCGAGGGGGCAGCGTATAACAAAGCCTTTCGGCCTTGCAAAGAACGAAATGGCGCTTCCGGGCAACTTTAGCAGGATATGGAAAATGACTGCGTGGCAAGGGTTTGCCCGGGCACGTAGGGGGCCGGACGCGATCTCCGCCTCCCCCGCAGCGCCGTTCGAGGAGGCTCAGGATCCGCGCCCCGGCGGCGCCCTGATTCCTAGTCGGGCGCCAGCGGACTTGGATGCGAGGCCCCTCTTATCTCGCGGCGACGGCCGCAACGAACAGCGCCGTCGCCGCGGTCGACGCAACCGTCCGCACGTGATTCCAGAATGTCCACTCGGTCAGGTAACGTGCCTACACAGGTGCGGCCCGCACTGGTTGCGGGGTCGGTGGCCGCAAGCTGGTCGTTGACCGGCACGTTGAAAACGATTGGGATCACGAACATCCCGGCGACGTAGAGCGTGAGCAACATTGTCGAACGCAGCGGCGTGGCGTTCGGCTCGCTCTATCAATACTTCCCGGACAAGGCCGCGATCATCGGCACGCTGGCCGAGCGCTACAATTCCGTCGGGCGCGCGTGCGTGCGCCGCGACCTTTCTGCGGTGAGAACAGTGCGCGACGTGCATCCGGCGCTCTGCCGCGTCGTCGATAGCTACTACGACATTTTCATGCGCGAGCCGGTGATGCGCAACATCTGGCAGGCGACGCGAGCCGACCGCGCCCTGCAGAAAATCGACGCCGAGGACATGACCTTCCTGTCAGGCCTGTTGTCCGACACTATCAGGCGCATTGCGCCGGGCACTCCGCCGGCCGCCCTCACGGCGTATTCTCACCTGATCATGACGTTGATCGCCGCCACCATGCATCATGCCCATCACGCTGCCCCCGAAGCAGGCTCAGCAGATGCTGGTGCTGTTCAAAGCCATGCTGCCACGCGATCTGGCCAAGCTGGCCTGATGGTACGGTCTTGCTGCTCGAACACCGCCGATTGGTCGCGCTAGCGCTTCGCGATGGACGAGGTTGTCACGCCGTGTTCGCCGAGTTGCACCACGACGGGCGCGAGTTGTGATCGCCGACAATCATCCGCAGCTTGCCTTCATGGTCGCGTCTCCCTAGAGCTGTTCGCCGGAGGCGGCATCGGCGGGATTGCGCGAACAGATTTTTTGAGAATGTGATTTCTCTCACAGCAGGTCCAAGGCTGACGGACCTTAAGTTCCGGGCGGGAGTTATCAGCAGTTTATTTCACCGGGCCGGACGTCGGCGTTTTTTAGCTAAAATTCGAACGATCCGCTCAATCCAGACACAAGACAGTTTTGCAACCATGGCGCTCTCGAACCCCGGAGAGCGCGATGAGCGAAGTGGAATTTGATCTGTTGTTGGACGCCGTGCGAACGGCCGTCGCGCCTGGTTCCGAGGAGGCTTTTTTGGCCCAGTCCCTGCCCCGCATCCAGCCGCCGCCGCGCGCCGCCAATGACAATCAGGCGCCCTGGCCGCTGATTCCGTTTCCCGAAGGCTGGTACGCCGCCAGCTAAGGCAGCGTCTCAGCTATCGATTGCAAATCATTGAGGAGATGGGTGGAGGCCACGACCAGAATTGAACTGGTGTACACGGTTTTGCAGACCGTTGCGTAACCACTCCGCCACGTGGCCCCACGCGCCGCACTCATATACGGCCTCTCTCCGATAGGCAACCGAGCCGGACCGCAATCGCCCCTTCGGGCCAATTGGCCCTGGTTGACGTAACCGCAGGCCCTAGCTCCGCTTGCGCCTGCGGTAGTCCCGCTTCTTCGGTTTCGGTGCCAGTTCCGGCATTTTGGCCTGAACTTCGCGGAATTTCGCCAGCATCCGCTCGAAACTGGCGGTCAGTGTTTCCGCAATGTCCTGCCGCTTCTCCAGTCCCGCCAGCAGCAGCGCCGCCGCCTCGATCGTGGACAGGCCATCGCGCCGCGGTTCCCGGCGCAACTGGCCGTACCGCGAGGGCCGTTTCGGTCCGAGAATCACCCGCTGGCACTTCAGCATCCAGGCATTGCGCCACCACAGCGCCTTGGCCTGGCTCCAGGTACCGTCGAGCAGCACGATGCCCTCGATGTCGGCGAGGATGCCGCGCTGGCCAGGCTCCAGCTCGCCCTTGCGGTTGATGGCGACGATCTCGGCATCGGTATCGAGGTCCTCGACCTTGGCCGAGCCGAGATAGAGCACCGCCCAGCGCGAAGGATCGGCCACCGGCCGACCGAGCGCCTTGGAAAGGCTCGCCCAGGACAGCCCGATCCGCACCACCGCGTTCTTGAAATGGAGCGCAGTCAACCGCGCAGTGCCGAGCGCCCTGTCCTGCTCCTGCGGATGCTGCAGGATCAGGAGTTGGATGCGGCTCTCAATCGGCGTGACGCTGTCGCAGATGCACAGCGGCAACGGCTTGCCGCAACACTGGCAGTCCTCCAGCGGTGCGGCAACAAGATCAGTCTTTGTTTCGGTGGGGTCCGACATAGGTCCGCTATACGCCAGAGATCGCGCATTTCAACCTATTCCGCCGGCGCATGCACAGCCGATGGCGCCGAGCGCTGCCGCAGCCGGTCGATCAGCAGATAGATCACGGGGGTGGTGTAGAGCGTCAGGATCTGGGAGACGAACAGGCCGCCGATGATGGTAATGCCGAGCGGCCGGCGCAGCTCGGTGCCCGGACCGGCCGCTATGACAAGCGGAATGCCTGCAAACAGCGCCGCCATCGTCGTCATCAGGATGGGCCGGAAGCGCGCCCGGCAGGCTTCGAAGATCGCGTCCCGCGAGGACAGTCCCTGATGGCGCTCGGCCTCCAGCGCGAAGTCGACCATCATGATGCCGTTCTTCTTGACGATGCCGATCAGCAGGATGATGCCGACAAAGGCGATCACGGTCAGCGGCGTATTCGTGACCTGCAGCGCCAGCAAGGCGCCGAGGCCCGCCGAGGGTAACGTCGAGATGATCGTGATCGGATGCGCCAAGCTCTCATAGAGCACGCCGAGCACGATATACATCGCGATCAGCGCGCCGAGGATGAGAAGGGGTTGCCGCCCGCTGGTCTTCCTGAAGTCGCCGGCGTTGCCGTCGAA
Organism: Bradyrhizobium macuxiense; assembly: GCF_001542415.1. GTDB lineage: Bacteria > Pseudomonadota > Alphaproteobacteria > Rhizobiales > Xanthobacteraceae > Bradyrhizobium > Bradyrhizobium macuxiense. The sequence continues at coordinate 205,618 of NZ_LNCU01000072.1, read as the reverse complement.
GCTGCCTCGAATGCCCTCCGGCATGTGCAGCTCGTTGACCGCCTGCTGGATGTTCGTGGTCGCGACCCCCATCGGCACGTCCGGCAACAGGTTGAACGACACCGTGGTCGAGGGGAATCCGCCCGAATGATAGACCGCCAGCGGCGACAATCCCCGCTGGTAATGCACCACGGCCGACAGCGGGACCTGCACATCGTTGGCGCCGGCAATGTAGATGCGCTCGAGGTTCGAGGGATCGCTCTGGAATTTCGGATTGATCTCCAACACCACCATGTACTGGTTGCGCTGGGTATAGACGATTGAGATCTGCCGCTGCGAGAACGCATTGTTGAGCGCATTGTCGATGTCCTGGACGCGGACACCGAGGCTCGATGCGATCTTGCGGTCGATCACGAGATTGAGCTGCAGTCCCCCCGGATCGCGGTCGGAAGATACGTCGGTGATGCCCTCCACCGTCTCCATCCGCTTGGCCACGATCGGCGCCCATTTCTGCAGCAGCTCGAGGTCGGTCGAGGACAGCGTATACTGATAGTTGGAATCGCTCTGCCGACCGCCGGTGCGGATGTCCTGCGCCGCGAACATGAACAGGCGGATGCCCGGCACCATGAACAGGTTTCGGCGCAGCCGGTCGATCACCTGCTCGGTCGTCAGGCCGCCCCGCTCCTGCGGCGGCTTGAGGCTGATGAACATGGTGCCGCGGTTCGAGGTGCTGCCGCCGACCGATGACCCGATTCCGGCGACCGCGGGGTCGGCCATCACGATATCCGCAAGCTGCTGCTGCAGCCCGAGCATCGCCTGGAAGGAGATATCGGGAGAGGCGCGGGTCGAGCCGATCACGAAGCCGCTGTCGTCGGTGGGAAAATATCCCTTCGGCGTCTTGATGTAGAGCGTCACCGTCAGCGCGATAGTGGCGAAGAACACCAGCAGCGTCAGGAAGGGGTAACCGAGCACGACGCGCAGCGTCCAGGTGTAGAACGCCACAACCCGCGACAGCGTGCCCTCGATCGCGCGGTCGTACCAGGTCGCGTGGTCGGAGGTCGTCTCCTTGATGTAGTGTGCGCAGATCATCGGCGTGACCGTGAGCGACACCACGGTCGAGACCACGATCGCAAAGGTCAGTGTCAGCGAGAATTCGCGCAACAGCCGGCCCACGATCCCGTCCATGAAGATCAGCGGCGTGAACGCTGCGATCAGCGACAGCGAGATCGACAGCACCGTGAAGCCGATCTGCTTGGCGCCCTCGAGCGCAGCCGGAAACGGCGCCATGCCCTGCTCGAGATTGCGGTACATGTTCTCGATCATCACGATGGCGTCGTCGACCACGAAGCCGACGGAGATCGCGAGCGCCATCAGCGACAGATTGTCGATCGAGAAGCCTGCGAGCCACATGCCGCCGCAGGTGCCGGCCAGCGCCAGCGGCACCGACACGCCGGCGGCGATCGTCGGTACGCCCCGGCGCAGGAACACGAACACCACGACCATCACCAGCATCACGGTCGCAAGCAACGTGAGCTGCATGTCCTGGACGCTCGCCCGGATCGTGCCGGTCCGGTCGACCAGGGTCGAGATTTCGACGCCGGCCGGGATCCACTGCCTCAGCTCGGGGATCAGCGCACGGACGCGATCGACGGTGTCGATGACGTTGGCGTCGCCCTGCTTTGTGATCTGGATCAGGACCGCGGGCTGCTTATTGAACCAGGCGATCGAACGGGCGTTACGGACGGAGTCCGCGACCTCGGCGACATCTGAGAGCCGCACGAAGCTGCCATTCGAGCTCTTGATCATGATGTCGCGGAACTCGGCCGCCGTGCGCATCTGCTTGTTGATCGAGAGCGTCTCGCTCTGCCGGTCGCCGTTGAAGATGCCGACCGGGCCGAGCGGATTGGCGTTGACGATGGCGGTGCGGACATCGTCGGTCGCGATCCCGGCATTGGCCAGCGCCACCGGGTTGAGCGAGATGCGCACCGCCGGCTGGTCGGCGCCGCTGACGGTGACCTCGCCCACGCCCGGAACCTGCGAGATGCGCTGCGCCAGCACCGTGTCGGCGACATCGTACATCGCACTGGTCGAGATCGTCTTCGAGGTCAGCGCCAGCACGAAGACGGGGGCCGCAGCCGGATTGGCCTTGCGGAATTTGGGCAGCGACGGTAGGTCGCTCGGCAGATCGGCGAGCGAGGCATTGATCGCGGCCTGCACGTCGCGCGCAGCGCGATCGATGTCGCGGCCGATCGAGAACTGGACCTGAATGCTGGTCGAGCCCAGCGAGCTCGTGGAGGTGATCTGGTCGATGCCGGCGATCTCGCCGAGCTTGCGCTCGAGCGGCGCCGCCACGGTCGCGGCCATCACCGACGGGTCGGCGCCGGGCCGGGTCGCCTGCACTCGGATCATCGGAAAGTCGACGCTCGGAACCGAAGACACCGGCAAGAACTCGTAGGCGACGATGCCGACCAGGAACAGCCCGATCGCAAGCAGCGTGGTGCCCACCGGCCTGCGGATGAAGGGGTCCGAGATCGACATCACTGCATGCCCTCGGTCGCGCCTGCGACCGGCGGGCCCTGCGGACCGGCCTCCGGTACCGCCTTCTCGATACGGCGATTGAGCCGGTCGAGCGCCAGATAGATTACCGGCGTGGTGTAGAGTGTCAGCAACTGGCTGAGCAGGAGGCCGCCGATGATGGAGATGCCGAGCGGAAAGCGCAGCTCGGATCCGGTGCCGCTTTCGATCGCGAGTGGCAGCGCGCCGAACAGCGCGGCCAAGGTCGTCATCATGATCGGGCGGAAGCGCAACAGGCAGGCCTGCACGATCGCGTCATAGGACGACATGCCCTTGTGCCGCTCGGCTTCCAGCGCAAAGTCGATCATCATGATCGCGTTCTTCTTGACGATGCCCATCAGGAGGATGATGCCGATCAGGCCGATCACGGAGAGATCCTGTCCGCACAGCATCAGCGCGAGGATGGCACCGACGCCGGCCGACGGCAGTGTCGACAGGATGGTGATCGGATGGATGTAGCTTTCATAGAGCACGCCGAGCACGATGTAGATCGTGATGATCGCAGCCAGGATCAGCCAGGGCTGTCCCGCGAGCGATCGCGCGAACTCGGCGGCGTCGCCGGAATAGATGCCGACGATGCTGCCGGGCATGCCGATCCGGGTCTCGATCGTCTTCACCGCCGCGACCGCGTCGCCCAGCGCCTCCCCGGGCGCCAGGTTGAAGCTGAGCGAGACCGACGGGAATTGCGCCTGGTGCGAGATCGCCAGCGGCGCCGTGGTCCGCGTCAGTGTCGCCACCGCTGATAACGGCACCTGCGCGCCGTTCGTGCCGGGCACATAGAGCTTGTCCAGGATCGACGGGTCGCGCTGATACATCGGCAGCGCCTCGAGCACCACGCGGTACTGGTTGGCCTGGCCGTAGATCGTCGAGATCTGCCGCTGGGCGAAGGCGTCGTTGAGCGTGTCGGTCACGGCCTGCAGATTGACGCCGAGCTGGCCGGCGCGCTGGCGGTTGATGTCGAGCGCCGCGCGCAAGCCGCCGTCCTGCGTCTCCGACGAGACGTCGCGGAAGATCGGATCGCGCCGCATTTCGGCGACCAGCTTCTGCGCCCATTCCGACACTTCGGCGGCGTCGGTACCGGTCAGCGTGTACTGATATTGCGAGCGGCTCGACTGGGTCGAGATCTGCACATCCTGCACCGGCTGGAAGTAGACCGTCATGCCGGGGATCGTCGCCACTTTCTGCTTGAGGCGCGCGATCACCGCCGCGACGTCGCCGCGCCGCTGGTCGCGCGGTTTCAGCGTCATCACCAGACGCCCGACATTGGTGGTCGGATTGACCGAGCCCGCGCCGATCACCGAGACGACGCCGGTCACGTCGGGATCGGCCTTGATCATGTCGGAGGCCGCGGTCTGCCGGCGCTGCATTTCCGCGAACGAGACGTCGGGGCCGGCCTCCGTCACCGCCGTGATCGAGGAGGTGTCCTGCAGCGGCAGAAAGCCCTTCGGCGCGATCACATACATGAGCAGCGTCAGTGCGATCGTCGCGAACGTCGCCACGAGCGTCGCGCGCTGGCGCTGCAGCACCCACAGCAGCGTGCGGCGGTAGAGCTCCACCATATAGTCGATGAAGCGGCTGACCGCGGCAAGCCCGCGAACTGCGACCTCCTCGTGGATGTTCTTGAGCAGCCGCGAGCACATCATCGGGGTCAGCGTCAGCGAGACCACCGCCGAGGTCACGACCGCGATCGTCAGCGTCAGCGCGAATTCGCGGAACATGCGGCCGACCAGGCCCGACATGAACAGCAGCGGGATGAACACGGCGATCAGCGACACTGTCAGCGAGATCACGGTGAAGCCGATCTCGCTGGCGCCCTTCAGCGACGCCTCCATCACCGTTTCGCCCTCTTCCATGTGGCGGACGATGTTCTCGATCATGACGATAGCGTCGTCGACCACGAAGCCGGTTCCGATCGTCAGCGCCATCAGCGACAGATTGTCGAGGCTGAAGCCGGCAAAATACATGATGCCGAAGCTCGTGATCAGGGACAGCGGCAGCGCCACGCCCGCGATCAGCGTCGCGCGCAGCGACCGCAGGAACAGCAGCACCACCAGCGTCACCAGCACCACGCTCAGGATCAGCGTGAACTGCACGTCGTGGACAGACGCCCGGATCGTCACCGTGCGGTCGGACACGACAGTCAATTTGACGCCGGCCGGGATCGACCGCTGCATCCGCGGAATTTCAGTCCGGATCTGCTTGACGACGTCGATGACGTTGGCGCCGGGCTGGCGCTGGATGTCGATGATGACCGCCGGCGTGCCCTGGTACCAGCCACCGGTGCGGTCGTTCTCGAGCCCGTCGACGATCTCTGCGACGTCGCCGATCGTGACCGGCGCCCCATTGCGATAAGCGATGATGACCGGCCTGTAGGCGTCGGCCGCGGCGATCTGATCGTTGGCGGCGATGGTGTAGGATTGCTGGGCGCCGTCGAGCGATCCCTTCGGCCCCGACACGTTGGCGCCCGCGATCGCGTTGCGCAAATCCTCCATCGCGATGCCGTAGGCCGCAAGGCGCGCCAGATCGGCCTGCACGCGCACCGCGGGTTTGAGCCCGCCGAGGATCGAGACCCGGCCGACGCCCGAAATCTGGCTCAGCCGTTGGCCCAGGATGGTGTCGGCGAGATCGCTCATCGCCCGCAGCGAGATCGTGTCTGAGGTCAGCGCCAGCGTCATGACCGGCGCGTCCGCCGGGTTCACCTTGGCGTAGACGGGTGGATACGGCAGCGTCTTCGGCAGAATGCCGGCCGCGGCATTGATCGCCGCCTGCACGTCCTGCGTTGCGCCGTCGATGTCGCGGTTGAGATCGAACTGCAGCGAGATCTGGCTGACGCCGAACGAGCTCGTCGAATTCATCGACGACAGCGACGGGATCTGGCCGAGCTGCCGCTCGAGCGGCGCGGTGATCAGCGAAGCGATCACGTCGGGGCTGGCGCCCGGCAGTTGCGTCGTGACCTGCACAGTCGGGAAGTCGACCTGCGGCAGCGCCGAGACCGGCAGCGCCCAGTAGCCGAGCGCGCCGCCAATCATCAGCGCAATGCCGAGCAGCGAGGTCGCGATCGGCCGGCGGATAAACGGTTCGGAGACGCTCATGGCTGCGACTTCGCCGCGCCGCCTGACTGTTCGCCCCCTGCTGCCGGCGCCGGTCCGGTCTGCCCCTTCTGATCGCCCTCGCTGTGCTGGTGCCGGCCGCCGTGCTGCTCGCCGTTCTTGCCCTGCCCCTGGCCCCCACCCTTGCCATCGGGATTGCGGCCTCGCTTGCGCGGCGCGAGATCGGCGGCTGGAGCCGGCCCGTCCTTGCCGATGAGGACCTTCGAACCGTCGGCGAGATTGGCGAAGCCGGTCGTCACGACGCGATCTGACGTGGTCAGGCCGCTCGCGATGACCGCGTCGTGCTCGTTCTGTTGCGTCACGGTGACCGGCTTCGCGGTCACGACGTTGTCCGCGCCGATCACATAGCTGAACGTGCCGGCCGGGCCGCGCTGCACCGCCGAGGTCGGCACCACGATCGCCTGCGCCAGCGTCTCCACCTTGAGGCGGACATTGACGAATTGTCCGGGCCAGAGCTGGTAACTGGCATTGGGAAATTCGGCCTTCAGCTTCAGCGTGCCGGTGGTTGGATCGACCTGGTTGTCGATGCCGGTCAGCTTGCCGGTATCGATCACGGTGACACCGTCATTGCCGAACACGTCGACGGCAAGCGCGCCCTTGGCCGCCGCCGCATTCACCCGCGTGATCTGCTGCTGCGGCAGGCTGAACCATACCGCAATCGGCTGCAGCTGGGTCAGGATGACGAGCCCGGTGGTGTCGGACGCGTGGATGATATTGCCCTGGTCAACCTGGCGCAGGCCGGCGCGCCCCGAGATCGGCGCGATGATCTTGGTGTAGCTCAGCGTCGCCGCCGCGTTTTCGATCGCCGCCTGATCGGCCCTGACCAGCGCCTCCTGCTGCGCCACCACCGCCTTCTGCGTATCCGCCTGCTGCTTCGAGCCGGCATTGGTGGCGGCGAGTTGCTGGTAGCGTGCGAGGTCGAGCCTCTGATTGGCGAGCAGCGCCTCGTCCTGCGCCTTCTTGGCGACCGCCTGGTCGTATTGCGCCTGGTAGATCGCGGGATCGATCTCGCCAAGCACGTCGTCCTTCTTGACGTCCTGGCCCTCGACGAAATTCACCTTGATGAGCTTGCCGTCGACCTGCGAGCGCACGGTCACGGTGTTCAGCGCCTTCACCGAGCCGACGCCGTCGAGATAGACCGGCACATCCTGCACGCGCGGCGTCGCTGCAAGCACCGGGACCGGCAAGTCCGGCCGCATACCCGCGCGGCGGCCGCCACCGCCGCCCTGCTTTTGCTGAATCGCAAGCCACCCGAGATAACCGAGACCGCCCAGAATCACGAGCGTGATGATCAGCGACACCATGCGCTTGAGCGCGCGCGAGAGCGGGCCCGGCTTGCGCGGCGCCGTGGTTTTCTCGTCATCTCCAGTGTCGGGCTTAAAGAGCATCGACCGGTCTTTCCATCTTCGGCTCCCAGCCGCCCCCGAGCGCCTGATACAGGCCCACAATCGCCAGCAGCCGGGCCAGTTGGGCCTGGGAGTAGGCATCTTCAGCCTGAAAGAGGGTCAGCTGCGTGTTTAGCACAGTTACGATGTCGGCGGTGCCGGCCCTGAGCTGCTGCTCGGCCAGATCGAAGGCACGTCGCGACGCCGACAGCACGTCGCGCTGCAGCTGCAGCCTCTTCGTGGTCTCGCGGATCGCGACCAGCGCGTTGTCGACATCGGTGAAAGCCTGGACCACCGTCTTGCGGTAGGTCTGCAGCAATTCATCCTGCTTGGCCTTGCTGTATTCGAAGTTGCCGAGGATCCTGCCGCCGTCGAAGATCGGCTGCGTCGCGCTGCCGACCAGGTTGAAGAAGGCCGCATGCGGCTGGAATAGCGACACCAGCGCCTGGCTCTGATAGCCGCCCTGCCCGGTCAGCTGGATGCTTGGGTAGAATTGAGCGCGTGCGCTGCCGACATTCGCTGTCGCCGAGGCAAGCTGGGCCTCCTGTCTGCGGATATCAGGCCGCTGGGTCAGCAATTCCGACGGCAGGCCCGGCGTGACCTTCGGAATCGCGACCGCGTTGAGCGAGCCGCCAGAGATGCGCACGCTTTCCGGCGGCCGCGATACCAGCACGGCAAGCGCGTTGATGTTCTGGTCGAGCGTTTGCCGCAGCGGCGGCACCAGGGCGCGCTGGTTGGCCAGCACGCTCTCCTGCTGCGCGACGTCGAGGTCAGTGCCGGTGCCGGCCTTGAAGCGATCCTTGATCGCATTGAGGATGCGTTCGGCGCTGGTAATATTGCGTTGCGCGGTGCGCAGGCGGTCCTGGGTGCCGAGTACCGTGAAATAGGCGGTGGCAACCGTCGTCAGCGTTGTCAGCGCCGTCACCTCGCGATCGAATCGGTTGGCAACGGCGGTCTCCTCCGCAGCCTGCGCGGCATCGCGGTTCTGCCCCCAGAAGTCGAGCTGGTAGCTCGCGCTCAACGACGTGCTGTAGTTGACGACCTCGCGGCCGCCGATGGACAGGCCGCTTGCGCTGGAACCCGAAGTGCGCGAATAGGCTTCCTGTCCGCCGACGGAGACGCTCGGCAAGAGCGCCGCGCCGGCCTGGCGCGCCAACGCATCGGCCTGGCGGAATCGGGCCACGGCCGCGGCGATGTCCAGGTTGACGACCTGGGCCTCCTCCATCAACTGCGTCAGCTCGGTCGAGCGGAAGGCCCGCCACCAGTCGAGCGTGGGCAGTGCGTCGCCGGCCCGGGCTTGCTGCACGGCCTTGTAGCCCCGCGGGATATCCAGCGCGGGATCCGGGATATCCTGGGTCAGGATGCAGCCGGCGGAGCTTGCGACAAGACCGAGCGCGACGAGCGAGCGCCCGGCAAGGTCTCGCAAGCGGACAACGAGGCCTGCTCCGCCTCCAGGCACCGTCACGGAAGCGGGCTGGGTCACACCCATTCTCCGCTCCGCACAGACCTCGCCTGTGGCGCACGAATGACGCGAGCGACGATGGTCTGCGGGATATTCACGGGTGATGCTTCCAATGGAGCCGTGCTGCCATATTACCCTTGCGAAGATGGGGCGGACAGCCCTCGCAAGGCCACGCGATGTCGCACGCGGCTCGATTCGGAACCACGGAAATTGCGACTTTCCCCGGTTTTTGCAGCATTGCCGCACACTCCGGGCTGCGCGCGGACATCCCGATCCTTGCGAAGAATTCATGGGGATTTCTCGGGGCCTGTTGCGCCGAATCCGCAACTCGCCGGCCTCGACAGTCGCTGTCGCGCCAGCAAGGCACACGCCACGTCGCTATGACGACCGCGGCGCCATTAGCAGCGAAGGATCGCACCGCTGTACGCCAACTAGACGGCGATGTGGAGCGGCGGACAATCGGTCTGCGTCAAAGCGGAATGATCGCGCATCGATGCCTAAAATGCTGCGCCAGGGCGATCGATCATCGCGAATTGATCGTCGGAGGCTTCTGCGCACAAACGCACGCGAAACGCGCGATCCTGAGGAAGATTCTGCCAGATGCTGCGGTGGCCGCAAAAGCGCGTTCTACGCGCCTTGCGGGACATACGCGACCCCGGCTGGATGGAGGTAAATTGAGCCCTCTTCGCCGCAGTGCAAAAGCCTTTCCCTTTTGCGATCAGCGCACTAGGTTCGCGCCGAGCAAACATCGACCGGCAAAAGATCATCCTGACATGACATTCAACAAAGACGTCGTCGAAGCGATCGGCAATACCCCCCTCATCAAGTTGGAGCGTGCGTCCGAGCTGACCGGCTGCACCATTCTGGGCAAGGCCGAGTTCATGAATCCCGGCCAGTCGGTCAAGGACCGCGCCGGCAAAGGGATGATTCTTGAGGCCGAGAAGCGCGGCGACCTGAAGCCGGGCGGCCTTGTCGTCGAGTCGACCGCGGGCAATACCGGCATCGGGCTGGCGGTCGTTGCGAGCGCGCGTGGCTATCGCACCCTGATCGTCATTCCGGAGACCCAAAGCCAGGAAAAGAAGGACATGCTGCGGTTGTGTGGCGCCGAACTCGTCGAGGCGCCGCAGCTGCCCTTCTCCAATCCGAACAACTATCAGCATCTCGGCCGGCGTCTTGCCGAGCAACTCCGCAAGACGGAGCCGAACGGCGTGCTGTTCGCCGACCAATGGAATAACCTCGACAATCCCAAGGCGCATTACGACTCCACGGGACCGGAAATCTGGCAGCAGACCAACGGCAAGCTGGACGGCTTTATCTGCTCGGTCGGCACCGGCGGCACCCTCGCCGGCATCAGCCGCTACCTGAAGGAAAAGAACAAGGACATCGTGACTGCATGCGCCGATCCGCACGGATTTGCGATGTACGAACTGTTCAAGAATGGCCAGGTCAAATCGACGCCGGGCGACTCGATCACCGAAGGCATCGGGCTCGGACGCAAGACGCCGGTCGTCGAGACGGCGAAGGTCGACGACGCGTTCCTGGTTTCCGACGAGGAGGCCGTGACAACCATCTACGAGCTCCTGCAGCACGAGGGGCTGTGCCTGGGCGGCTCGACAGGTATCAACATCGCGGGCGCGATCCAGCTCGCCAAGCAGCTCGGCCCCGGCAAGACCATAGTCACGATCCTCTGCGACTCCGGCAATCGCTACCAGTCCAAGCTGTTCAATCCGGAGTTCATGCGCTCGAAGAACCTGCCGGTCCCGGAATGGCTGGAGAAGCGCAGCACGATCAAGCTGCCGTTGGTCTGAGGGTGCGCAAGCATTCGCAAACGTCATTGCGAGGAGCTCGCGACAAAATTGCAAAGCAATTTTGCGCCTGAAGCGACGAAGCAATCCATGCTTTCTATGCGGAAGGATGGATTGCTTCGCTTCGCTCGCAATGACGGCAAAATCACCGCAGGATCTGGCTCAGGAACAACTTCGATCGCGCGTGCTGCGGGTTGGCGAAGAATTCCTGCGGCGTGTTCGACTCGATGATCTGGCCGGCGTCCATGAACACGACGCGGTTGGCGACCTCGCGGGCGAAGCCCATTTCGTGGGTCACCACCAGCATCGTCATGCCCTCCCTGGCGAGGTCCACCATCGTGTCGAGCACCTCCTTGACCATTTCCGGGTCGAGCGCCGAGGTCGGCTCGTCGAACAGCATCACCTTCGGATTCATGCTCAGCGCGCGGGCGATCGCAACGCGCTGCTGCTGACCGCCGGACATCTGGCCAGGAAACTTGTTGGCCTGATGCGGGATCTTGACCCGCTCAAGGAACTTCATCGCGGTCGCCTCGGCATCCTTCTTCGGGATGTTGCGCACCCAGATCGGCGCCAGCGTGCAATTGTCGAGCACGGTGAGATGCGGGAACAGATTGAAGCTCTGGAACACCATGCCCACCTCGCGGCGGACCTCGTCGACGCGGCGCAGGTTCGGTCCGAGATCGATGCCGTCGACCACGATCTCACCCTCCTGGAACTCCTCCAGCGCGTTGATGCAGCGGATCAGGGTCGACTTGCCGGAACCGGACGGACCGCAGATCACGATGCGCTCGCCCCTGCCGACCTCGAGGTTGATGTCACGCAACACATGGAAATCGCCGTACCATTTGTTGAGACCGGAAATGCTGACAATCGGATCTGTGGACATGGTGACCTTGTTCAATGACGGCGGTGAGCGTTGAGCCGGTTTTCGACCGAGAGCGAGTAGCGCGACATTCCGAAGCAGAACACGAAGTAGATCATTCCCGCAAAGGCAAAGCCAGTAAATGCCGTGGTCGGCGTCGACCAGGTCGGGTCGGAGAACGTGGCGTGCAGCGACCCGAGCAGGTCGAACAGCGCCACGATCGAGACCAGCGAGGTATCCTTGAACAGCGCGATGAAGCTGTTGACCAGACCGGGAATGACATGGCGCAACGCCTGCGGCATCACGATTAGCGACGTGGTCTTCCACCAGGACAGGCCGAGCGCGCTCGCCGCCTCGCTTTGCCCGCGCGGGATCGCCGCCAGGCCTCCGCGCACCACCTCGGCCTGGTAGGCACCGGCGAACAACGCGATGCCGATCAGCGCGCGGACCAGGCCGTCGACGTTGAAATTGCCCGGCAGGAACAGCGGCAGCATATATGTCGCGAAGAACAGGACGGTGATCAGCGGTACCCCGCGCCAGAATTCGATGAAGGCAATCGAGAAGATCCGGATCAGGGGAATGGTCGAGCGGCGACCGAGCGCGAGCGCAATCCCGATCGGCATCGAGGTGACGATGCCGGTGACCGAGACCACGAGCGTCACCAGCAGCCCGCCCCACAGCCGCGTGTCGACGATTGGAAGTCCGCCGCGGTCGAGCCCCATCAGCTTGATCACGATGGCAATGCCGGCAAAGGTCAGGAGGCTTGCGACCAGCGCACGCTGCCCAGTCCGCATGCCGCCGCCGAGCACAAAGACGATCAGCGACACGATCGCCGCACAGACCAGGAAGTCGAACCACAGCGGCTGGCCGGACGTCTGGAGCTGATCACGCAGCCAGCTCAGCGGAAGGATCACACAGCCGATCAAGCCGCCGATCAGCACAATGACTTTGCCGATCCCCCAGAGCAATGGACCGATCGCCGAGCTCTGGCTGAGATTGACCAGGACCTGCCCTGCATTGACGATGCTGTCGTCGAACAGCTGCAAAAGACTGGCGATCCAGCTTACGCCGAAGCCGGTCAGGCCGCCGCCGCGCAGCAGGAAGAACGCGACCACAGGGAACGCGAAGAAGAACAGGCCCGCATTCGCGCGCTTCGCCGGCAGGCGCGGAACCAGCAGCGGCAGCAGCAATGCGGCCGCGAGGATGAAGGTCAGGTTGACGCGCCAGCGTTCGGCCGCCGGATAGAAGCCGTAGATCAGCTGCGTGAGCTTGGCCTGGATATAGGGCCAGCAGGCGCCGACATTCTCCCCAAGGCAGGCATTGCGGCCCTTGCCGGTCCAGACCGCGTCGACCAGCAGGAATTTGAGCGTGGGGATGACCGTGTACCAGAGCAGCGCCACCGCCAGGATCGTGAGCAGGATGTTGGTCGGCGAATTCAACAGCCGCGTGCGTGCGAAGCCGATGGAGCCGGTCGTCTTCACCGGTGCCGGCCGTTCGGGGACGAGGTCCTGCCGGACGAAGGATGCCGCGGTGATGTCGGTCATGCCCCGAGGCTCCGGTTGATCCGCCAGCCATACACGCTCATGACCGCGCTGGTGATCAGCGAGAGCACGAGATAGACGCCCATCGTGATGGCGATGATCTCGATCGCCTGGCCGGTCTGGCTCAGAGTCGTGCCGGCGAAGACCGAGACCAGATCGGGATAGCCGATCGCGACCGCGAGCGACGAGTTCTTGGTCAGATTGAGGTATTGATTGGTCAGCGGTGGAACGATGACGCGCATCGCCTGCGGCATCACGATCAGCCGCAAGGTGTCGCCGCGCGAGAGGCCGAGCGAGGAGCCGGCTTCCATCTGTCCCTTGTGGACCGACAGGATGCCGGCTCGGACGATCTCCGCGATGAACGCCGCAGTATAGGTCGACAGCGCGACCACGAGCGCAACAAGTTCAGGGATGACACGCGATCCGCCGGAGAAGTTGAAGCCCTTCAGTTGCGGCAGCTCGAAGGTCAACGGCACGCCGAAGATCAGCATCGTGACGGTCGGAAGCCCGATCAGCAGGCCAAGCACATAAGGCCAGATCCGGATCGCCTGCCCGCGCTGGAACAGCGCCCGCCGGGCGTAGCCGCGCAGCAGCAGCGACCCGAGGATACCGATGGCGACCGCCACAAGAAACGGATCGAGACCCACCTGGCCGATCGGCCGCGGAATCACCAGACCGCGATTGGACAGGAAGAAGGCGTTGAACAGGTTGATGCTCTGCCGCGGGCCCGGCAGCGCCGCCAGCACGGCGAGGTACCAGAACAGCAACTGGAATAGCAGCGGCAGGTTGCGCACGATCTCGACGTAGATTTCGCCGAGCCGCGACACGAGCCAGTTCGGTGACAGCCGGCAGAGCGCGATGGAGAAGCCGATGATGGTGGCGAACACGATGCCGATCCCCGAGACCAGCAACGTGTTCAGGAGGCCGACCAGAAACACCCGCGTGTAGGTGTCCGATCCCGTGTACGAGATCAGGTTCTGGCTGACGTCGAAGCCCGCCGTGTTCTTGAGGAATCCGAAACCGGAGGCGATCCGCTGCGTCTCGAGGTTGGCCCGGGCGTTGGCCACGATTTCGTACGTGACCCAGGCCAGCACCGCGGCAAACAGGATTTGCACGGCTAGACCGGTCCAGCCGGCCTGGCCGCCGAGCGCCCGCTTCACGCGGAGGACATATTGAGGCGGTGGTTTTCGGGGCTCGGTGGTCATCACCACGGCCGCTTCGTCGGCGATCAGCGGATCGGAGGCGCGTACTGGATGCCGCCCTTATTCCAGAGCTGGTTGAGACCGCGCGCAATCTGCAGCTTCGAACCCGCGCCGACGTTACGATCGAACATCTCGCCGTAGTTGCCGACGGCCTTGATGATCCGGGCGAACCAGTCCTTGGTCAGGCCGAGTTGTTCGCCGAGATTGCCGTCCGTGCCGAAGGCGCGCTTCAGGTCGGGCTTGTCCGACTTGGCCATCTCGTCGACGTTCTTCTGGGTGACGCCCATCTCCTCGGCGTTGATCTGGGCGAACAGCACCCACTTCACGATATCGAACCACTGATCGTCGCCGTGACGGACCATCGGGCCGAGCGGCTCCTTGGAGATGATCTCGGGCAGCACGACGTGATCAGCCGGGTTGGCAAGCTTCAGCCGCATCGCATAGAGCTGGGACACGTCCGAGGTGAACACGTCGCAGCGGCCGCTCTCATAGGCCTTCACGGTCTCGTCGGCGGAGGCGAACGCGATCACCTCATACTTCATGTTGTTGCCCTTGAAGTAGTCGGCGAGGTTCTGCTCGGTCGTGGTGCCGGTCTGCACGCAGACCGAGGCACTGTTCAATTCGAGCGCCGAGTTCACCTTGAGCGACTTCTTCACCATGAACCCCTGCCCGTCATAATAGGTCACACCGGTGAAGTTGGCGCCGAGCGAGGTGTCGCGCGACAGCGTCCAGGTGGTATTGCGCGACAGCACGTCGATCTCGCCGGACTGCAACGCGGTGAAGCGGTCCTTGGCCGACAGCGGCACGAACTTGACCTTGGTCGGGTCATCGAAAATCGCGGCCGCGATCCCGCGGCAGACGTCGACGTCGATCCCGGTCCAGTTGCCCTTGTCGTCCGGTGACGAGAAGCCCGGCAGACCCGCGCTGACGCCGCAGGACAGCATCCCCCGGTCCGTGACCGTCTTCAGGGTTTGCGCCGAGGCGGCCTGGACCGACAGGGCGGCGGCAGCGGCAAGGGTTAGAGCCAGGGGAACGCGTTTCATTGGCAGGGGCCTTTCAGAGGGTCGTCCGGTGGACGTTGCTTTTTGATCGCTTGGCGTCACGGGCCACCCCAATGATCCCTTTGCAGCAAAAAATGCTGATCCGACCGGCAGTTTGAGTGCAAATCGGTCAGGCAACAGGATCGATGGTCGCGGCAGGCCCCTCAACGTGCGGCGACTGGTAGTTGCGCCGCATCACATAGCGACTGACGAGCCGGGTCAAGGGGTTGACGCATGTCTTCCGCGTCCTGTTAGTAACACCTCCCGGCCTAACTCCGTCGTCCCGACGCGGTACGGCTGCGGCAAAAAGTCTTACGGCGACGATCCCATGACCTCTTCCGACGGCTCCACGCCCGCCCACCCGCAACACACCGCAACCCGCCTGGTCACGGCCGGCCGCGACACCAAGGCTCAAAAGGGCTTTGTCAATCCGCCGGTCTTCCATGGTTCGACCGTGCTCTACCCGACCGCGGAGGACCTCCACGCCCACCGCGCCGAATTCACCTATGGCCGTCACGGCACCCCGACCACGCAGGCGTTGCAGGACGTGCTGATGGCGCTGGAGGGGCCGCAATGCGCCGGCGTCGGGCTTGCGCCGTCGGGATTGGCGGCGATCTCCACCACCTTGCTCGCGGTGCTCAAGACAGGCGATCATCTGCTGGTCTGCGACAATGCCTATCGGCCGACGCGAAATTTCTGCAACGGTATGCTCGCGCGCTACGGCGTCGAGACCACTTATTTCGATCCGTTGATCGGCGCCCGTATCGAGGCGTTGTTCAAGCCCAACACCCGTGCCGTGCTGGTCGAGGCGCCGGGCTCGCAATCCTTCGAGATGCCCGACCTTCCTGCGATCGCAGCGGTGGCCCATGCCCGCGGCGCGCTTGTCATCGACGACAACACCTGGGCGACCCCGCTCTATCACCGTTCGCTCGAGCAAGGCGCCGACATCAGCATGCAGGCCGCCACCAAATATATCGGCGGCCATTCCGATATCATGTTCGGCACCATCTCGGCGAATGCGAAGGCCTGGCCGCTGGTCACGGAGGCGATCCGCCTGCTCGGCGTCTGCGCCGGACCCGACGATGTCTTTCTCGCGCTGCGCGGCGTGCGCACGCTGTCGGTCCGGCTCGCACAGCATCACCGCTCCGGGCTCGATATGGCGCGCTGGCTTGCTGCACGCCCCGAGGTTGAACGCGTGCTGCACCCTGCCCTCGAAACCGATCCAGGCCATGCGATCTGGAAGCGCGACTTCACCGGCGCGTCCGGCCTGTTCAGCATCATCCTGAAGCCGGTGCCGCAACAGGCGGTCGATACGATGCTCAACACGCTGACCCTGTTCGGCATGGGCTTTTCATGGGGCGGCTTCGAGAGCCTCGCGATCCCGTTCGACTGCAGCGAGTATCGCACTGCGACCAAATGGGTGCCGGGTGGACCGACGTTGCGGCTGCACATCGGCCTCGAGAATGTCGATGACCTCAAGGCCGATCTCGATCGCGGGTTTGCAGCGCTGAGGGCCGCGCGCTGATCCGCACACGCGCAACGCAAGGACAATGTTAACCACGGCTGTCGTGCCGTGGCATCGCGTATCGTGACCGACATCGCGCGCGTCGATCACCAGCGGCTCCGGGTTTTTGCGGGGGTGTGACAGTACCGATAACCAGCCGTTCACCATCCCCACCAATCCCTTAATCAGCCAAGCCTGCTAGCAAGTTCCCTTACACTTTTGCTGCCGTAGTCATGCTCCCGGGAAGGGCTGTCAGCACCGCAAGGTCGCGACCGCCTGGCGTAAGGGCATTCAGTTAATCACATGAAGACGGCACGCATCGTGGTCCTGGCCATTGCCGGCGTCGCAGGCCTCGCGGCCACGTATCTCGCGAGCACCAGCGGCAATAACAAGCCGGCGCCCGTCGCTCCGGTCGCGCAGATGCCGACGGTCGAGGTGCTGGTGGCCAAGTCCGATATCGGCCTCGGTCAGTCGATCAAACCCGAAGACGTGCAATGGCAGCGCTGGCCGGCAGAGACCGCGAGCAACGGCTTCATGCGCCGCGACGCCAATGCTGACGCGATGAAGGATGTGATCGGCTCGATCGCACGAGCTCCCTTCATCAACGGCGAACCGATCCGCGAGCAGAAGCTGGTCAAGGCCAACGGAAGCGGCTTCATGGCCGCGATCCTGCCGGCCGGCATGCGCGCGATCTCCACCGAGATCACGCCGGAGACCGGCGCCGGCGGCTTCATCCTGCCGGGCGACCGCGTCGACGTGATCCTGTCCAGGCGCGACAAGAATCCCGATCGTCTCGGTGCTGACGTCGTCGTCACCGAGACCCTGCTGTCCAACGTCCGCGTGCTGGCGATCGACCAGGCGCCGAAAGAGAAAGACGGCAGCAACTCCCTCGTCGGCAAGACCGCGACCCTCGAGCTCAAGCCGGAGCAAGCCGAGACGCTCGCCCGCGCCCGGCAAAGCGGCACGCTGTCGCTCGCGCTGCGTAGCATCGCCGACGCCAATGACAATACGGTCGAGACCTCGACCAACGAGCATGCCCCGAAGCGGGGCGAGAGCATCAGTGTGGTTCGCTTCGGCGTCCTCAGCTCTCAGACGGCACAGAAGTGATGGGGGCTTCGAGATGATATCGGGTGCAAGACAATCAAGAGCGCGGACCGCACTGGTCCGCTCAGTATCATCCTCCGCGGTCGCCGCGCTGATCGTCATCCCTGTCCTGTCCCCGGCCATTGCGGCAGATCCCGACAAGACGGCGGACGTGTTGGTAACCAACAGCATCCCGGTCAAGACGCACTTCGTCTCGCTCGGTGTCGGCAAGTCGGTCGTGGTCGACCTGCCCCGCGAAGCCAAAGACGTGCTCGTTGCGGACCCCAAGATCGCCAATGCAGTGATCCGCTCGGCGCAGCGAGCCTACATCATCGGCGCTGCGGTCGGTCAGACCAACGTGGTGTTCTTCGATGCCGACGGGGCGCAGGTCGCCTCCTACGACATTGCGATCAAACGTGACCTCAACGGCCTGCGCGCCGCGCTCAAGCAGATGCTGCCGGGCGTCAATATCGAGGGTGTCGGCGACAGCGTCGTGCTGACCGGATCGGTGTCTAGCCCGGTCGAAGCCCAGCAGGCCGGCGACGTCGCCGCGAAGCTGGTCGGCGGCGCCGACAAGGTCGTCAACTCGATCGTGGTGCGCGGCCGTGACCAGGTCATGCTGAAAGTGACCGTCGCCGAAGTGCAGCGGAATATCGTCAAGCAGCTCGGCATCGATCTCGGCGCCAGCATGAACTACGGCACCGCCGCGGTCGTCTTCAACAACAGCAATCCGTTCACCGCCAACAACGGACCGCTGGTCTCCGGCAACTCGCTGACCGCCGCGGCCCTGAACAAGGCCGGTGTGCCATCAGTCACCGCGACGTTGCGCGCGATGGAGACCGCGGGCGTGGTGCGGACCCTGGCGGAGCCAAATCTCACGGCGATCTCCGGTGAATCCGCGACCTTCGTGTCGGGCGGCGAATTTCCAATTCCGACCGGCGTGACCTGCCAGACGACGACATCGGGCACCATGGGAAACTGCGTGCAGACGGTCAGCTTCAAGAAGTTCGGCATCTCGCTGAACTTCACGCCGGTGGTGCTGTCCGAGGGACGGATCAGCCTGAAGGTGATGACCGAGGTATCCGAGGTCTCGATGGACAACGCCCTGACCGGCGGCCAGGGCGGAACGACAATTCCATCGATCAAGACCCGTCGTGCGGACACCACGCTGGAGGTCCCCTCCGGTGGTTCAATCGCGATGGCCGGCTTGATCCAGGAGCAGACCAAGCAGGCCATCAACGGTATGCCCGGCGTGGATCAGTTGCCGGTCCTCGGCCAGCTCTTCAGAAGCCAGGACTTCGTCAACAACGAGACCGAGCTCATGGTCATCGTGACGCCGTATGTGGTGCGCGCCGTCGCGCAAAAGGAACTGTCGCGTCCGGATGACGGGTTTGCCTCGGCCTCCGATTCCCAGTCGGCACTGCTGGCGCGCATCAATCGCATCTATGGCGTTGCTGCCCGCGCCGAGCCGATCGGAGCCACGCCGGCCAATTTCGGGTTCATCATCGACTGACACGGGTCTTGAGGGTTGGGGGATCGAACGATGACACGCAACGCACTCACCGGACGCGCCGCGGCACTGCCGCTGCGCGGCATCCTGGTCGTCACGGCCTTCGCGCTCGGCGGCTGCAACATGGCGACCACCGAAGTCGTGACCGGGACCGTTCCGGACGACTACCGGCAGCGCCACCCGATCGCCGTGACCGAAGGTGAGCAATCGCTCGTCGTGTTCGTCGGTCATTCCCGCGGCAACCTGACCGAGACGCAGCGCGACGACGTCGTGGGGCTGGCCCGCAATTGGCGCCGCGAGGGCACCGGTGCGATCGCCGTCGATGTCCCGGCCGATACGCCGAATGCCCGTGCGGCCGAGGGAGTCTATCAGGAGATCCGCGGCCTGCTCGCATCGATGGGCGTGCCCGGCCACGCCATCACCAAGCGGACCTATCACGTCGATGATCCGCGCGCGCTCCCGACCATCCGCCTGAGCTATCCCAAGATGGCGGCGGTGGCCGGCCCTTGCGGGGTGTGGCCGGCCGATCTCGGTCCATCGCTCGACAACCCCGCTTACATCCAGAACAAAGAGTACTACAATTTCGGCTGCGCCAGTCAGCGCAACCTGGCGGCGATGGTTGCAAATCCGTCCGACCTCGTACAGCCGCGCACCGAGACCGCTGCCTATACGCCGCGCCGCTCGATCGCATTCGACAAGTACCGCAAGGGCGTGGCGACCGCGACCTCCTATCCTGAAACCGAGAAGGCCAAGCTGAGCGACTAAGGCAAATGACCGCCCAACAACAAGACGAACCAGTTCATATCGACGATTACATCGCGCCGGCGCCGCGCATTTCGGTGCAGGCCTTCTGCGCCAGCGTTGCGACCGCCACCACCGCGCGCGCCGCCGCCGAGGATCGCCGCCTCGCCAAGGCGCACCTCTCGGTCCATATGGGCGGCATCGCCGCTGCGATCGACGCCTATCACAAGGCGCCGACGCCGAACGTGATCATCATCGAGACCGAGCCGGGCAACGATTTCCTCGCCGGTCTCGACGAACTCGCCTCGGTCTGCGACCCCGGCACGCGCGTCGTCATGCTCGGCAACGCCAGCGATGTCGCGCCCTATCGCGAGCTGGTGCGCCGAGGCGTCAACGATTACGTCGTCGGTCCCGTCAAGGTGCTCGACATCGTGCGTTCGATCTGCAGCCTGTTCTCTGCATCGGAAGCCGTCTCGGTCGGCCGCCTGATCGCGGTCTGCGGCGCCAAAGGTGGGGTCGGAGCCTCGACCATTGCTCACAACGTCGCCTGGACCATCGCACAGGACCTCGGGCTCGATTCCGTCGTGATCGATCTCGACCTCGCCTTCGGCACCGCCGGACTCGACTACAACCAGGATCCGGTGCAGGGCATCGCCAACGCCGTGTTCTCGCCCGAACGTCCCGACACCGCCTATATGGACCGCCTGCTCGCCAAATGCGGCGACCATCTCAGCCTACTGGCGGCGCCGGCCACGCTCGATCAGGTCTATGATTTCGGTGCCGATGCGTTCGATGCGATCTTCGATACGATGCGCATGACCACGTCCTGCATCGTGCTCGACGTGCCGCATCAATGGACGGCATGGACCAAGCGCGCGCTGGTCGGCGCCGACGACATCCTGATCGTCGCGGAGCCCGATCTTGCCAACATGCGCAATACCAAGAACATGATGAGCTTGCTGAAGACGTCGCGCCCCAACGACCGGCCGCCGCTCTACTGCCTGAACCAGGTCGGCATGCCGAAGCGTCCCGAGATCGAGGTCAAGGAGTTCGCCAAGACCATCGAGAGCCAGCCGATCGCGACGATCCCGTTCGACTGCCGGCTGTTCGGTGAAGCCGCCAACAACGGCCAGATGATCTCGGAGGTCTCCGCGCGTCATCGCACCACGCGGACCTTCCTGCAGATTGCGCAACGGCTGACCGGCCGCCCCGACCTCGCAGAGCAGCGCGAGTCGCTGCTATCGCCGATTCTCAGGAAGCTGCAAGGGAACCGCGACGCCAAGCGCAAGGCCGCGGGCTGATCGACCGAGGTCGTTGCCTGAACCAGAGCACAACGGAAAAAAAACCGGATCATGATGATCCGGTCTTTCGTTATGGGATCGCTGGCTAGTCGGTATTACGGTTGGCTGCGACCGGGATTCTGTCCTTATCGGTCCGGCTTGCGTCCTTGCGCGCCAGGAGCTTCTTCAGCGTGGCGACGTTGGCGGCGGCCTGGTCCGGCGGCAAATCCGCCTTCATGATGTTTTCGGCCTCGGACTGCCGGTCCTGAAGACCCACCACGACTGCAAGATTGGTTCGCACACGCATGTCGTCGGGCGCACGCTTCCGGGCCCGGCGCAGTGTCTCCTCCGCCTTCGGCAGATCCTTGGAGAGCAGATAGGACAATCCGAGATTGGAGAGCACCGACGGATCGTCGGGTCGGATTTTCAAGGCGTTTCCATAGTACTCGCGCGCCTCGTCATGGCGATCGAGCTGATCGAGCACGGCGCCCTGCGCGGACAGGATTCGCCAGTCCGGGTCTTCGGGAGTGTGCGCGCGCCCGAGCACCTCGAATGCCTGCTGGAAATTGCCGTTGTCGGCAAGCGCCCGGCCGTAGCCCGCGAGCAGCCGCCTGTTGCTGGGCTGGGCCAGCACCGCCTGCTCCATGACCGCGACCGCCTGCTCGCGCTGGCCGGTGGCGCGCAGCGCCTTGGCGTATTTGAGCGCGGCATCGACGTCCTTGGGATTGGCGCGGACGCGCTCGCGGTAGGTTTCGATGTCGCGCCGCGGATCGGCCGACGCCTCGCTCGGCTTTGCGGTGTCGCCCAGTGACCCAGTAATATCTCCGGCGATATCTGGCCCCGACGTCTGGCAGGCTGACAGCCCGACCAGCAGAACCGTAGCCGATATGGCGCCGGCGACACGGTTCACGCGGCTTATCTGTCGGGGAGATTTCTGGAACATCAACGGGACTCGGGAGAGCGAAGGTTCCCGGATGCTCACAGCTTAACCCTAAGTTCGGGTTAAGGCTGGCATTATGCCGCCGTCACACCAAGCGCCCACAGGCCCTGCCGCGCGCGGCTGGAGCCGCTAGTCGACGAATTGGGCGCCGAATTCGTGCCCGATCCGCCAGGCCAAGCGGCATTGGCGCGGGCTGCCGGTCGAGAAGATGATGGTGAATTCCGGCGGAATTTCCAGGTATTCGGCGATCACCTTGACGCCCCCGGACGAGATATCGGTAATCATGCAATCGCGCGGCAGCGAGCCGGTCCCGATCTGAATCTTGGCGACGCTTCTGCAGACGCGACGCTCGCTCTTGCGGCGATTCACAAACATCCTGATCCCCAAGCATGGCTGGACAAGTTTCTGGTTCCGCCAGTCATAGCGGGGAAAGATTGGGAACCGCCTAGCGGAACCTCTCGCAATTGAGCGGATGTATTCCGGATTGATTTACCTTCAGCCCCACGCCGAAGGTTAACGAGATCTTAATTCGCCTTGCCGCCGCACCGCCAGCGGGCCGGGTTCCATGAGAACAAAAAGGGGTTGATCCGCGGTCGATTGGCGATAGCGTGACCCCTTCGACTCGAATTCGCCGGGACGTCAACAGCATGGGAAGCATGGTTCTGCTCGATCTGATGGGAGGCGTAGCACTGCTGCTGTGGGGCCTTCATATGGTCCACAGCGGGATCCTGCGCGCCTTCGGCCCAGACTTGCGCCTGCTCCTGGCAAAGGCGCTGAACAACCGCTTCAGCGCCTTTGCCGCCGGCCTCGGTCTCACCGCCCTGCTCCAGAGCTCGACCGCGACCGCGCTGATCACCAGTTCCTTCACCGCCGAGGGCCTCGTCAGCCTGGTGCCGGCGCTCGCCATCATGCTGGGCGCCAATGTCGGCACCACGCTGATCGTGCAGGTATTGTCGTTCAACGTCTCAGCCGTCGCGCCGGTGTTGTTCATTCTCGGCCTCGTCGCGTTTCGCACCGGGCCGCGTTCCCGGATCAAGGACCTCGGCCGAGTCGCGATCGGCCTCGGTCTGATGCTGCTCGCGTTGCATATCCTGCTCGATACGCTGGCGCCGGCCGAGAACGCCCCCGGCGTGCGCGTCTTCATGAACGCGATCACCGGCGATCCCATGCTCTGCATCTTCATCGGCGCCATCGTCACCTGGCTGGTCCACTCCAGCGTCGCGAGCGTGCTGCTGGTGATGTCGCTGGCCTATTCCCAGTTCATATCACCCTACGCAGCATTTGCGCTGGTGCTCGGCGCCAATCTCGGCAGCGCCATCAACCCGTTGATGGAAGGTGCGCGCCGCGACAATCCGGCGAGCTATCGCCTGCCGGTCGGCAATCTCGTCAACCGCGTCGTCGGCATCCTGCTGGTGGCGCCGTTCCTTCGTCCGATCACCGAGCACATCCAGGCCTGGCAGCCTGATCTCGCCAAGGCGACCGCCGCGTTCCACATCGCTTTCAACGTCGCGACCGCGATCTTGTTCATCGGCGTGCTCGACACCATGGCGCGGGTGCTCAAGCGGCTGTTGCCCAAGCGCGTTCAGGAAACCGATCCGTCGCGGCCGCGCTATCTCGACGAGAGCGCGCTGGAGACGCCCTCGCTCGCGCTGGCCGACGCCGCGCGTGAGGTCCTATACATGGGCGATCATGTCGAGGCCATGCTCCGCAAGGTGATGGCGGCGATGATGACCAACGATCGCGCTTTGGTCGACCAGGTCTCGCGCATGGACAACAGCGTCGACAGCCTGAACGAGGCGATCAAGCTCTACGTGACCAAGCTCACCCGCGGCAGCCTCGACGAGCGCGAGGGCCAGCGCGCCATGGAGATCGTGGCCTTCGCGATCAATCTCGAGCATATCGGCGACATCATCGACAAGAATTTGAGCGAGCTCGCGACCAAGAAGATCAAGCGCCGACTGCAATTCTCGGCCGAAGGCGCTGAGGAATTGTCCGCGTTCCACAAGCGCACGATCGACTCGCTGCGGATCGCGTTCGGCGTATTCATGTCGGGCGATGTCAACGAGGCGCGCAAGCTCCTGACCGAGAAGACCGCGCTACGCGCGGCCGAGCTTGCCGCCGTCGAACGTCATCTTGATCGGCTGCGCGAGGGCCGGCCCGAGACCATCGAGACCACGTCGCTGCATCTGGACGTGCTGCGCGATCTCCGCCGCATCCATTCGCATATCTGCTCGGTCGCCTATCCGGTGCTCGACGCTGCCGGAGAGACCGCAGCCTATCGCGAGCGCGCGGCAAAGACCGCAGACCTGCCGGCGCCGGCCGCCGGCCGGCCGTGATCAGCGGTCCAGCGTTCTCGACGCCTTGCCGCGATTCTTCACGATCAGCATGATGTTGCGGACATAGATCAGCGTGGCGAGGCCCTGCCCGATGATGATCACCGGCTCGCGCTTGGCGAGGCCATAGACCAGGGTCATGAAACCGCCGCCCATCGAGAAGAACCAGAACGCCATCGGCACCACGCTCTGGCCGGCGCGCTCGCTGGAGATCCACTGCACCAGGAAGCGCGCGGTGAACAGCAGCTGCGCGACGAGGCCGAACGCCAGCCAGAAGTCGAACTTGGCGATAAACACGTCATAGAAATAGGCGTTCAGGGCCTGGCTGTATTGAATCAGCATTACCTCACCTCGGTCACGCCCGTCACTTCAGTGACGACCGGCGTCGGCTTCTTGCGGCGGATCAGCCACCACACGCCCGCGAGATCCATGATCCCGATCCAGAGCCGGTCGAAAAATCCGTAGTTCGACACGCCGGCATGACGCGGACGGTCGATCACGTCGACATAGGCGATCGCGAACCCCTCGCGGCGGACCAGCGCCGGCAGGAAGCGATGCAGCCCGTCGAAATAGGGCATCGACAGGAACACCTCGCGCGGAAACGCCTTCAGTCCGCAACCGGTATCGCGGGTGCCGTCGCGCAGGATTGCGCCACGCACCGCGTTCGCCATCCGCGACTGCATCTTCTTGAAGCCGGTGTCCTTGCGCCCGACGCGCTGGCCTGCGGCGAGGCCGACGCGGCCGTTGCCGCTCTCGACCGCCGCGATCAGGTCCGGCAGGAACCCCGGATCGTTCTGCCCATCACCATCGAGCGTCGCGACGATGGCGCCGCGCGCGGCGCGCACGCCGCTGCGCACCGCAGCCGACTGGCCTGACGACACGGCATGCCGGAGCTGCCTGAGATTGGGCCGATGCGCCATGATCGCGGCCAGCCGGTCACCCGTGGCATCGGTCGAGCCGTCATTGACGTAGATGATCTCGTAGGCCCAGCGGCCGTCGAGCGCTGCCGCGATCTCGGCGATCAGCGGCGCAATGTTGTCCGCCTCATTGCGCACGGGCACGACGATGGAGACGGCGACCGGCGTCTGGTCGGGAGGAGGCAAATCGGCACTCGTGGTTGGTGTTGTTTCCGGCTGGAACCGACCCGATCCGGCCGTCGGGCGACCGCTTTTATGGGGCGAAGGCGTTCCCCGCAACCCTTTTGAGGCGCCCTTTCGACGGTCCGGACAACGCCAGAACGGTGCCGTCGCGATCAATGGCGAAACCAAGGCGGCGGGCGGCGAACCAGTACCGCACGGTCATCGCGCCGATCACGCCGACCAGCGCGCCGGCCACCACGTCGCTCGGGTGATGAGCCAGCAGCACCAGCCGCGTCGCGGCGATCATCAGCGCGTAGAACAGCATGATGAAGCGTGCCCGCGGCCAGACCGCCGATACGGCGAACGCCAGCGCGAATGCCGTGATCGCGTGACCCGACGGGAAGCTCGAATAGGCCTCGGTCCCGGCGAAGTGCTGGAAGTTGAAGGCATTGGCCTTGCCGCCGACAAACGGCCGGCCGCGGCCGACGACCCATTTGATTACTTCACCCACGGCCACGGAGAACGCGACCGACAGAAACAGATATTGCAGCCGCGTCCCAAGGCCTAGCAGGGTCCCGCGCGACACGCCGTGTAGCGCGGGAGCCGCGAGCGCAACCACAATCAGCAGAATGCCAAGCGCCCACAGCACGTGCACGTCTTTCCCGAAATCCGTCAGGCTTCGCACCCACCACAGGCTCGGCGTGCCGCGCGGCGGCATCAGAGTGATCTCCTGCGCGTCGACAAGATACATCAGCGTGATGATCGCGGCGCCGGTGAAGACGACGAGCAGCAGCACATGACGGGCCGAGCGCCGCGCCGCCTCGGCCCGGCGCGAATGCGACGGCGCGCGAACGAGTTGCGCGAGGGACAGCCAGACCAGCGTCAGCAATCGTCCGAAATAGTTTCCGGTGTCCTGCGGCACGGTCGGCAACGCCATCTCATTCCGTTCCTTCGGAGCGGAAGATCGCAATCGAGACCGCCTTGCCCTGCGAGATGTTGTAACCCTCGATCCGTACCATCGCGTTGTAGCGCAGCCCGATCGCCTCGGCGCGTTGGACGAAGGAGCGCTCGGAACGCTGTTCGACCAGCGCGAAGCGGCAGGCGCCCTGCGACAGGAAATCGGCCGCCCCCGAGCCGTCGGTCAGGATCGTCGAGGTGTCGGTCATGAACACGAGGCTCGGCTCGAGGAACCCGGCCGCTGCGGCCTTCGGTCCGACGCACGTCACGGTGCGCAGGGCGCGCGCCACCTCCTGGCTCGGAAACACCGTCGTGAGTCGCGGCAACACCACGCCATAGGTGCCCGCGGCCATCAGGGCCGCGGCGATCACGGCGTTGAGCAGCGAGCGTTCGGCGCGGCTGTCCTCGAACAGACGCCAAGCAATCAACCCGAATACCATCGCAACCGCAAACAGCGGCCACGCCGGAAACACCGGCTGATGGATGGCCTTGATGGCGCCGATGATCACGAGCACCGAACCGGCCGCCGGGATCGCAAACCACCACGCCGAGCCGCGCGTGAGCCAGGTCGAGCGCGAAAGCACGCGCCGTTCCAGCGCGCCTGCGGTCAGGATCGCGATCGCCGGATAGAGCGGCAGCACGTAATGCGGCAGCTTGGTCAGCACGGCCTCGAACACGATCCAGGATGGGACCAGCCAGGCCAGCAGAAACTGCGCACCGGGCTCCCGCCGCGCGCGCCAGACCGCAGGCGCGGCCATCGCGGCGAGCGGCGCGCCGGGCCAGAACGTGATCCAGAACAAGAGAAGATAGAGCCCGGGCGGCGCGCCGTGGGATTCCTGCGCGCCGAGCTTGCTGAGCATGTCGCCGCCGACGGAGTCGGCAAAGAAGGTGTCGCCGGCGCGCAGGAAGATCAGCACGAACCACGGCAGCACCAGCACCAGCATCCACATCAGCCCCCAGACCGGGCGCATGCGCCCAAACCAGGCCACCGACTTGTCGAAGAGCGCGAGCACCGCCATCGCAAGCGCGACGAACATCAGGATCAGCGGTCCCTTCAGCAGGATACCGCCCGCCAGCGCCGTCCAGAAGATCGCGGGCGGTCCCCACGACGGATGCGTCGGGTCCTCGCCGCGCTGCCACGACAGATAGACCCTCGCCATCGCACCCATCGCTGCGGTGGCTGTGAACAGCAGCATCGCGTCGGTCTTGGCGAGCCGCGCCTCGACTCCGAGCAGCACGCAACTCGCCATCATCAATGCGGCGAGCACAGCGCCTTGCCGCGTCACGAAGGCGAGCGCCGTCCAGTAAGTCAGAAGCACAGCGCCGATCGCGCCAAGCAGCGACGGCACACGATAAATCCAGATGCGGACCTGAGCGCGTTGCAGCCCGAGTGCGGATGCGGTCTTTAATACGCCGGCCTGCAGCCAGTAGATGCCGACAGGCTTCTTGTAGCGGACGTCATCCTGGAAGCGGATATCGACATAGTCGCCGCTTTCGACCATCTGCTTGGTGGCCTGGGCAAAGCGCACCTCGTCGCGGTCGATCGGCGGGATGGTGAAGAAGCCCGGCAGGAACAGCACCAGACAGGTCAGCGTCAGGAACAGGACCGAACGCCAATTGCTGGCCGTTGCGAACTCGAACGCCATGAACAACCTGCGGCTCGAATGCGCAGGCCTTACAGACTGTTGCCCTGCTCCGAAGCGCCGGGGTTGGAGGCTATCCACCATGAGTTTCGCATACGATGAAACCGCAGCGCAAACAACTGTGCAGTTCCGCTTTCCCGCGCCGCTATTGCACGCGGATCACAACGGTATCGGCGGCACCCGTGGCGTCGATCACCGTCAGGCGCGCGAAGCCCGGCCCGGGCGGATCGATCAGGCGCTGGCGCCGGCTGTCGATGTCCCCGGCTGAGACACCATTCACCAGCACCGTCAGCGGCAGCACGCCGCCAGCCACCTTGACCGGCATGGCCGCATAGCGGTTGCCGTCGGAATGATCGACGTCTATGCGCGAGCCGTTCAGCGGGAACTGGATGTGCGGCGCCTGGTCGTTGCCGCGGCGAACTAGTTCGCCGAGCGGCCGGAAACGTCGCAGCGGCAGCGGCAGCTTGGCATTGCTGGCGATCAGCACGCCCCGCGGCGGCTTCGGTAGTGCCATTGGAATTCTGCCGGTGCGCGCGAACGCATCGAACAGGATCGGCGCCGCGGCGGAGCGGCCGACCAGGCCGGGCACCGGTGAACCGTCGGGGCGGCCGACCCAGACGCCGATCGTGATGCGGCCGTCGAAGCCGACCGACCAGGCGTCGCGATAGCCGTAGCTGGTGCCGGTCTTGAACGCGATCCTGTTGGGCACGCCATTCTCCGGCGGCGGCGTGCCGAGCAGGACGTTGCCGACCTGCCAGGCCGCAGGCTGATCCATCAGCCGCATCGTGTCGCGCTGGTCATTGGCCTGCATGATCTCGCGGAGCGGCCTTGTCGCGCCGAGCCGCGCCAATCCGGAATAGAGCTGCACAAGATCCTGCAGCGTCACACCGACGCCGCCGAGGCCCATCGCGAGCCCCGGCGCTTCGTCCTTGGGCAGCACCAGACTGATTCCGGCCTGCTTCAGCCGCGACGACAGCCGGCTGGCACCGACGCGGTCGAGCAATGCGATCGCCGGCACGTTCAGCGAAAATTGCAGCGCCCGGCGCACCGGCACCGTGCCCTGGAACGTCAGGTCGAAATTTTCCGGCGCATAGGTGCCGAACCGGATCGGACGATCCTCGATCAGGCTTTCCGGATGCACGAAGCCATCCTCGAAAGCGAGACCGTAGATGAACGGCTTCAGCGTCGAGCCTGGCGAGCGTACCGCGCGGGTCATGTCGACCTGCCCTGCCCGCCGCACATCGAAATAGTCCGGCGAGCCGACGCGTGCGAGCACGTCGCCGGTCGCATTGTCGACCGCGATGATCGCGACCGAGACATCAGGCCCCTGCGCGATCGCGCGGTCGCGCGCCAGCGCCTCGAGGTTTTTCTGCAGCGTCGCATCCAGCGTCAGCTTGATGACGGGGGCGTCCTTCATCGTTGCGATGGCCTGATCGGCGGAATGCGGCGCCAGGATCGGAATCTGCTTGCGCATCTTCGACACCGGGACGGCCTTGGCCTGCGCAGCGTCCTCCTTCGACACCGCGCCCTCCTCGACCATGCGATCGAGCACGCGGTCGCGCGCGATGTGGGCGGCTTGCGGATAGCGGTCGAGCCGCCGCCGTTCGGGCGATTGCGGCAGCGCCACCAGCAGCGCAGCCTCCGCGAGCGAAAGCCGCTTCGGCTCCTTGCCGAAATAGGCGATCGAGGCGGCGCGCACGCCTTCGAGGTTGCCGCCGAACGGCGCCAGCGCGAGGTAAAGGTTGAGGATCTGGTCCTTGGAGAGCTGCCGCTCCAGTTCCACCGCGCGCACCATCTGCCGCAGCTTGGCGTAGACGGACCGCTGATGCCGCGGCTCCATCAGCCGCGCGAGCTGCATCGTGATGGTCGAGCCGCCCGATACGATCTGGCCACGCGTCACGAGCTGGAACGCGGCGCGCGAGAGCGCCAGCGGATCGATGCCGTGATGCTCGTAGAACCGCTTGTCCTCATAGGCGAACAGCAGCTTCAGATAGCCGGGATCGACGTCAGTCTTCGCGTCGACCGGCAGACGCCAGCGGCCATCCGCCATCGCATAGGCGCGGAGCAGCTTGCCGTTGCGATCGACGACCGTGGTCGAGACCTTCTCAGCCTGCGCAAGCGGCAAAGGCCCGAGCGAGTCAACCCAGCCTCCGAAGGCAACAGTCGCGACAAGGATGGCGGCGACCGAGAGCGCTGTCGCCGTCCTCACCCATCGCCAACGCGATCCACGCGCCGGCGCTATCGTCGCTGCTTCGCTCATTTCGCCGACTTCACCTCGACTGTCCCTGTGCCGCTGCGGCCGTAGCGCGAGGGATTGTACATGTCCTCGACATAGGCCTGCGGCAGCACGTATTTGCCCGGCGACACCGCGCGCACGACATATGCGACCGTGAACACCGACTTGTCGTTGGCGGCACGGTCGACCGCCGCGGTAAAGCGGTCATCGCGGAACTCGGTGTTCTTGGCCTCGACGCCGTCCTCGATCCAGTCGAGCGTGCCGGAGTCGCCCGACGACACCAGATGCGGGTTGTCGATCTCGAGGCCGGCCGGAAGATAATCGGCCACCATGATATGGCCGAACTCGGGCTTCGCCTCGGTGACCTTCAACACGACCGCGAAGCGATCGTTCTGCTTCGCCTTGGTGACATCGGCCGGCTTGCCGTCGAGCGTGAAATAAGAGCACTCGATCTTGAAGCCGTTGGAGGCGGCAGGCTCCGGCGTGACCGGCGAGCCCGACACCGAAATCACGGTTTGCACCGGCGCATCGCCGGTGTTGGTGATCTTGAGCGGCTGGCTCGTCATCTCCTCGGCCTTGTAGCTGCGATAGACCGCGGTCTTGACCGGCTGGCCGTTGATATCGAGCGCCAGCGTCTCCTTGGCGAGTGCGCGCGCCGCGAGCACCATCCACGCATTCTCCTGCGTCGAGGTGTAAGGCGAGAGCCCTCGCGCCGCTTCAACCCGCAGCACGGCCTGTGTCAGCGTCGCGCGCGGCGCATTGCCCTCGCCGGCGAGCGAAACCAGTGCGGCGGCATCGCGCAGCGCCGAGCCGTAATCGACGCGGCCGAACTCAAGCACCGGCTTCGGATTCAGCGCGTCGAGCGCCGCCCCATAGACGCGCTCGGCACGGGCCTTGTCGCCGACCAGCGCCAGCGCCGCGGCAAGTTGCGCCTTGGAGATCGGCGTCGCCAGATTGTTCAGCTTGGTATCGGCGAGATAACGCAGGTCGCCGATCGGGGCCGCGCCATTGCGCGCGAGCACGTAAAGGCCGTAGGCGAGATCGCGCCCGCCGTCTTTCTCCGGCTCGCTGGCATTGACCACCGAATTCCTGACGCGATCGAGCGCGCTCTTGAACAACGCGTCCGGCACGGCAAAGCCCTTTTCGCGGGCCCGGGTCAGGAAGTCGGTGACATAGGCGTCGAGCCAGGCGTCGTCGCCGCCGGCCGACCACAGGCCGAACGAGCCGTTCGAGCCCTGCCGCGCCAGCAGCCGGTCGATCGCGTCGCGGATGCGCTGGTCGACGGCGGTGTCCATCGCAAGATGCGCGCCTGCCGCGAGATCGTTGACGTAGAGAAGCGGCAGCGCGCGGCTCGTGATTTGCTCGGAGCAGCCATAGGGGTAGCGGTCGAGCGCCTTCAGGATGCTCGCCGCATCGAGCGCGGTGGAGAGGCTCGCCGAAATCGAGACGCTGCCGGTGCCCGGGACAAGGTCGGAGAACATGTCCGCGGTGAGCGTCAGGCTCTCGCCCTTGGCCAGCGTGCGGATGGAGCGCCGCGCCAGCACTTGCGTCGCCGGCTTGACGTCGAGCGCATAGTGCCGCGCCAGCGTCAGGCCGTTCGGCCCGGATATGTCGACGTCGAAATCGGCGCGTCCGGCGCCGCCGGCCTCAAGCCCGAGCGACAGCGAGCTGCGCTGCTTGGCCGCGAGTTTCACTGTCGTGGTCGGGTTGCCCGAGACCTTCACGGGGCCGCTCGCCTTGACGCTGACGGCATAATCGCCGGCGGCGCCTTCGACATTGTCGATGTCCATGCTCATGGTGCCCTTGTCGCCATTGAGCAGGAAGCGCGGCAAAGTCGCAGTCAGCACCACGGGATCGCGCACGGTGACATCGGTCGTGGCGCGGCCGAGCTTCGTCGCGCTCCACGCCACCGCCATCACCCGCGCGGTGCCGGCGAAGTCGGGGATATCGAAGCTCACCTCGGCAGTGCCGTCTGGCCCGATCGTGACGATGCCGGAATAGAGCGCGAGCGGCTTCTGCGTCGGCGGCGAGCCCTGCAACTCGGCGCCGCCGGCGTCACCGCCGGTCCTGATCTGACCGCGCGTGCTCTGCATGCCGTCGATCAACTGGCCGTAGAGGTCGCGGATCTCCGCGGTGAGGCGGCGCTGTCCGAGATAGTAATCGTCCGGCGCCGGCGGCTTGTAGTTGGTCAGGTTGAGGATGCCGACATCGACGGCAGCGATCACGACCTTGGCGTCCTCACCCGGGTTGAGCCCGCCGAGCTTCACCGGGATCTTCAAGGTCGAACCCGGCCGCACCAGCGCGGGCGGCGAAAGCTCGACCGCGAGCGTGCGCGCCTTCTTGTCGATGCCGAACCATTTTAGCCCGATGGCGCGGCCCGGCATGCGCCCGGCGGCGACATCGAGCGGACGGCGCAGCGTCGTCATCACGTAGGCGCCCGTGCCCCAGTCCTTGCCGATCGGGATATGCACCTGCTGGATGCCTTCCTTGACGTCGACACTTTGCGTCGTCAGCAGGCGGTCGCCGAGCACATAGACCGAGAGCTTGCCGGCGGTGCGCGCATTCACCGACACCGTCATGTTGTCGCCCGAGGCGTAGTCGGGCTTGTCGACCGAGGTCTCCAGCAGGTCAGGCGTGTCGGCGCTGCCATCGGAATACCAGCCGACATCGAACTGCACCGAGGTCACCGGACCATCGGCATCGGTCGATTTCACATCGAGCCGGTAACGGCCGGGCTGCGGCTGGAAGGTCAGGCGCTGCGGCTTGTCGGCCGCGAGGTTGACGTCGCCGTCGGCGACGCGCCGGGTCGACTTGACCGGTTCATAGTCCCAGGATGAGTTCTGCCGGTACCACTGGTAACGCGACTCCAGCTTCAGCAGCTCGTAGCGCAACCCGTCGCGCGGCAATTGCTTGCCGTCGGGGGCGACGAACACGACGTCGAACTCGGCCTTGTCGCCCTCGGCCACGTTCTTGTCGCCGAACAGCGGTTTGACGCCGATCAGCGAGTTCGCGGGCGCCACCGGCAGCACGATCTTGCGCTCGACCGAGCGGCCGCCGGTCTCCGCCATGCGGATGAAGATCTGCGCCTCTTGCGGCCGGGTCGAGGTCGGCGCCTTGTCGAGGCTCACCGGGAAGGTCGCCGCGCCATTGACGTCGGCCTCGGGCAGGTTCTCGATCGGGGTCCGCTCATTGCTGGCGGTCTCCTCGTCGGCGACGCCAAACTGGTAGCCGGGATAGCCGGGCAGCCCAGACGCCGCGGGCGCGACCAGCATGTCGCCCTCGAGCTGCAGGCCCGAGGCCGGAGCGCCGTACAGGAAATGCCCCTTCACTTGAAGTTCCACTGGAACTTCAGCCTTGATCATCTTGTCCTTGGCCGTGAGGTCGAATTCGATCCGCTCGGGGATATAATCCTCGACCATGAAGGTGGTTTCACCGACCGAATTCGCCTTGGGATCGGTGAAGACGCGGGCTCGCCAGGTACCAGACGGCACTGCCGAGTTCAGCGCCACCGCCAGGGTCCGGCCGCCAGCGCCCTGGTCGGGCAGCACGGCGCGCCGGAATTCGACACCGTCGGGCCGCTCGATCACCATGGTGAGCGGCGTTCCGGTCAGCGCATTGCCCTGCCCGTCGCGCAACAGCGCTGTCAGATAGACGGTCTCGTTGGAGCGGTAAACACCGCGCTCGGCGTAGACGAAGGCGTCCGCACCGGCGGGAATCGCGCGGCCGGCAACGCCGCGGTCGGTGAGGTCGAAGGCGTTGGTCTTCAGGCTCAGGAAGGCATAGTCCGCCTTCTCGCTGGTGACGGTGAGCAGCGCCGGCGACAGCCCGCCCTCGCCGCGCGCCAGCCCGGATTCGAACAGCACGTGGCCAGCCGCATCGGTCTTGCGGGTCGCCAGGATCTCGTTGTTGCGCGCGACCAGCTTCACCTCGACATTCGCTACCGGGTCTGTGGAGGCCAGCGAGTTGACGAAGACGTGGATACCGTCATTGCCGGAAAAGGCCGACACGCCCATATCCGAGACAATGAACCACTGTGTCGCCAGCGTGCCGTCATCGTCGTTGCTGCCCGGCCCCTTGGCTGCGGCCGTCATCACATAGACGCCCGGCTGCAGGTCGCCGAGCGCCTGGTCGACCGGAAATGCGGTGATCACGTCGGTGTTCAGCGTGGTTGCCGTCGCAAGCTCACCGGACCAGACCTTGACGCCGCGCTGGTCGCCGAGATCGGAGAGCTGGTAGCGGCTCAGCGTGCTCTGGAAGTCGGAATCGATCACCGTGTTGATCAAATTGCGGTCACCGATCCGGAACACGTCGATCTTGACCGCCGGCGTGTTGACGCTGACCACCGGGATGCCGCGCTGTCCGGTCCGCGGCAGCACATAGGCGCGTCCGGTAAAGCGCACGAACGGCTTGCGGTCGCGGACGTAGATATTGAACTCGGCCGACTTCGGCAGGGTCTCCTTGACCGTCGACGGCAGGCCGGCGCGCAGGTTGATATTGTAGCGCTCGCCGTGCTTCAGCCCGTCGACGCAGAGCTGCTTGCCATCGGCCGACAGCGCCGGCTTGTCGGTCCCGGCGAGCGCCAGGAACGGCGCGAAGTCGACGCGCTTGGCCAATTCCTCCGAGAACTGAAAGCAGGCCCGCGGCGAGGCCGAGTCGGAATCGACGCTATAATCGAGCAGCCGGAAGCCGTGTTCGTCGCGCATCTTCTCATATTGGCCCCTGATGTCGGCGACCTCGCGCTGATCGAGCGACAGGCGGAGCGCATCGAGCGACGGACGCCACAGCTTCCGCTCCGACAATGCCTTGCCGAGCACGGCCAGCGCATCCGCCTCCTCGCCCGGATTGCCGGCGCGCTGATAGGCGATGTAGGCCGCGGTCGAAGCGCGCTCCATCAGGAAGGTCTGCTCGCTCGAGCTCGCGGTGCGGATCTGGAAGATGGTCCTGGCCAGCCGCAGCCAGTTGGCACCGTCTTCCGGCGTGGTCGCCGCAATTTGGCCGAGGATCTGCAGGCCGGCGCGGAAATCATTGCGCTTGAACGCCGCGTCCGCGTCGGTGCGGAGCGTCGCCGATGACTTGTTGACCGGCCCCGCCTCGCTCTTGATCTGGGCCTCCAGCTTGATCGCTGAATCGGCAAGATCGTCGCGCGTGAAGGCCTTGTCCCCGGCCTGGGCAGCCCCAGCGCCGATGCCCAGCCCAACGCCAAGCGCCAGCGCGGCGCAAATTGCGGCGGCACGAACCAAACCGATCATGATGGAGCTCCTGAAGGGCTCGCGGACAAGTGCCGCATGGGGCTGAAAAGTGCGCGAAAAGGTGACGGAGTAAAGGCGTCGAAATGACCGAGGAAAACCGTTGCAAATTGCATTGCCAGCCGTCCTTTGACGAGCTCAGGCGGCCGAATCCTGCAGGTCCGGCCAGCTGGGCAGGCAGTCCGGGCGGGCCCCCTGCTCGCCTTTGTCGCCCCACCACAAAAATCGGTTCGGACGGACTTGGCGGAAAAGCGGATTTTTCATATTGGCGGTGCTAGAAGACGGCCACGGTCCCGTAGCTCAACTGGATAGAGTAGCGGATTTCTACTCCGCGGGTTGCAGGTTCGAATCCTGCCGGGATCGCCAATGATTTCAATGTGGTGCGCTTTCCGTTCGCGCAAAAAACGTGTCTCACTTCGTATTGAAAAAAACCGTTTAGTTTCAGGCTGTCCCGGCTGATCCCGCTCCGTCGATGATACACGGACGATACACGGCGGATTCGTTTTCTGTTCTTTGCGCGAACCGGACGAACGGCGTCTCTCAATGGATGTGCGCAAGCATCCATAGAAAAACGGCAAACCCGAAGAACGCCGCGCCCCAACCTATAAGCAGTGTGTCCAGATTGAAGTCATCACGCATGACACGCCTCCTCGCGCTCTGATTGATTCAGAGGCGGATTCCACGTGCAAATCACGAAAGATTCATTTGAGGGGGCGCCGCCGAGATGATCCCGAAACAAAACCCGCCGGAATGACCGGCGGGCTTCGTTTAGGAGGCGCATGCTCAGCTGCTGAATTTCACCGGCGGAATTATGCCTCGCCACGAGCAGGGCTTCAAGCAGGCGGATGCGCTCCATGCGGCGCGCCCGCGTTCATCGCCACCAGGTCGGATATGACGCTCGCGGCGAGCTGCATATCCGTCGTCACGCAATCATCTTCCAATCCGTCGACCTTATCGAAGTCGTTCGTTCGACACCAGCAAAGCGCCTTCGCCTTGATTCTCAACCCCCCAATGGTTGTTGCCGGCACATCTTTGATCTGCTTAGCGAGCCTGTGACAAACGTCGTGGGCATCATCCCATCGCTTGCCCATGGTTTCGATACCCAGTTCTAGATCGACGGCGTCGAGTGCATCCTGCGCCGCGACGAGTTCGGCGACCCGACTTTCGACATCTGGCCGTTTAAAGCGCATTGATTGCAATCTCCTCACATTACCAGGGTTGAGGAAAGTGCTGTCACCTTCCTTCCACCGAAACCGCCGAAGGATTACTGTGTCAATCTCGCGAGACCAGCTCAGGCTATGAAGAGTAGCTTCGTGCGCGGCCCTTCGAGGATCGTCATAGAGTTTTTTAGCCTGATCCCCTACCTCTTGAGCGCGCGCATGTGCCAGCTCGAGCTGCCGGAAAAAGCTCTCCAGCTTGCGATCGCGCGAGAGAACCGACACCCGTGTGTCGCCTGCAATCGGCGGCGAAGCGACCGGCAAACGACTAGCGATTTCGCGCAACGCCCGAGCCACATTCTCGATCAGGAAGAACTGCCCTGTCCGCTCGATATCACGCTCATCGTCACTATCGAGCTCACGGCTATTGAGCTCTTCGATAAACGCCGGTCCGTCGACGTTAAAGTCGATCGCATGCTGGAGCAGTGCCATCACTCCGCCCAATGTAGTCGGCATCACTTTCAGTAGGTTGAGCGCGGCCGCGTCGTTGTGGTCTCTCCCATCGTGGATCTTTCGCTCGGACTCGATCCAGCGCGGATCATCGCGGTAGTGATCCAACATGTTTTCCAATCGTTCTTGATCCTCCATCCGACGATCCCACTCCGCGTTTGCCGCCTTGTGCGCCTCGATCGCCGCAAAGATCGGGTCGACGTCGTGGTGCAGATCGTTCAGCATTGCGGGTGCGGCGGTGGGGATGGCAGTAGCGATCGCGGTCGTCGTGATCATATTCATCAGAGATCTCCTACTCAGAACAAAAGCGCTCTCAGCGCGAGGCTCACAATTCGAAGAGCCCGCGGTTGGTTCACCTGATGCGCCGGCAGCCAGGCATGCGGCGGCCGGTCTTGTCGGAACTGATGACTGTGGGGACAATTGATTGCCGCCGGGCGGCGGAGTGCGGTTCAATGCTGTCATTGTAGAATGCTCTGTGGTGGGCTTCTCAGGGCCAAAAACGCCGCGTGGCAGCCGCGGCAGCCGGGGGCTGAGAACCTGCCAGAGCGACAGGCTGAGCGCTTTTACGGGTTACCCCGCTGGACAGCACGCCCAACCCCGGCCAATATGGCCAGGTTCGGAGCCGCGCCGCCAAGCGCGTCCGTTCATTCAGCCTTCCTCTCCCCACGCCAATAGGGAGTCATGCTGACCAAGCATGTAAGGCTATAGCTCTGGTCCGGGTTCTCAGGCCCAAGGGACAGATTCGCTGATTTGCAGCCGATTGCCAAGCCCCCTCCGGGGCGGCTTTCGCGCATCTACCGAAGCCATCGATCAGGTCCCTCCCTGCCAGCTCGGCGAAATGCCAGTGCGCCGGATCGCCCGCTTCTGGCTGGCCCGCGTCATCTTTTCGAGCACCTCCTCGTCGCCCATCACTGGGTATGTGCCGTGATCGGTCGTGAGGTCGACGGTGCCGAAGTGCTTCCCGCTGGCGCCGGCGGGCGCACTGCTTACATCATCCGCCGAGAACGACGGACGCCGCTCGCTCAGCGGCGAGCTCAGGTCGCGAACGGGATCGAAATCGACGGACCCGCCATCGGCGAAGCCTGCGATCAGACGTCCGATCGACCCGCTACCGGCATAGTGGCCAACGAGACCGCCATCGGCGAAGACCTGAGTGCCGAAATCCCTGTCGTCGAAGCTGAAAAGGCTCTTGTGCCGCGGCTTCGTCGGTTCCTGTTTCGCTCCGGCCTTCGATCGTTCGATGGCCTGCCTGACCGTCGGATCATTCAGGAGTGGATCGCCGGGCATATGCAGGGCGCCGTCGATGTAAAGCACCTCCGCTGCTCGGGTCATAGTCCCGTGGATGCACGATCTTGTCGAAGTGTTCAGCGGCATCATCGATCGAATGAGCGAGCTTATCGATCAGCCCGGCAAGCCCCAGGTTGTCTCGTTCCCCATGGCCTCGGCCAGGCGCCTGGCTGCAGCTTCCAAGCCCTCGAAGGCCTCGACTACTCCACGAGCGGATTGTGCATCAGAGAGCGCCTGCGGCTCAAATTGAGGCAGCGACTGGAATAGCTTGTTCGCGTGCAGTGGTAGTGCGCCCGGCTTTTCCAAGTACGCCGATAGGTCCGCAGCATTGTTGAAGCTTCGATCTACTCGATATGGATCTGAAAACGATTTCGCCACGAGATCCGCTGCTTGATGTCAGCCATAGTTTCAGTCCCTCATGTTGCGTTATAGACCGACCACAGTGCCTCAGAACAGCGCATCGACGATGAGTGCATAGGAGGCAGCACTGCCGCCATATGTGAACGATGCACCACTTTGCTTGAATGTTAGCGCGTCGTAATCGGCTCTACTTTCACACACAAGCGTACCGCCGCCGTTGTTCTGTATATCAATATTTGTCCAGCCGGCGGGCGGCGGAGGTTGGCCGCCGCTGGCGTTCGATGTGCACCCGATCATGAACGGGAGTGTGCTGTTAGTACTGACTCCTGTCACCCCCAGATTAACAGAGGACCCGCTGGCTTGGCTGTTATAAGCCGGCAACGACACGTTAGCGTCCCATGGTGCTGCGGTATTACACCCACTGACCCCAAACGCGATCAATGTCATCTCGTCAATCGAATGGTTGATGTTGACGGTGATTACTTCGTTGGTCACCGCACTCGGAGCATGTGCCCACCACACTTCAACGGTCAGATAGTTACTTCCGTGGCCTAGCATCGTGGCCGGACCGAGCTGGATTTGCGACCGTCTTTGCCAGGTGAGCCCCGACGTTGACGACACTGAAGAAACAGCAATTGCCGCGCCTGGCGTACCTTCGGCGCCAAAGTGCAGGACGAGAATATCGTTCGCATGCGTCGTCGACAGCGTGACCGTGCTGCTTGAAACGGTAGACGCCTGACTGGACGCGTGTCCGTCGAGGGTCTTTGTCGAGGGCGTCGGACCGCCGCTGACGGTCACTTCCGCCAGCATCAGGGCCTGGACATTCGTCGGCATCAGGTCAGTCCTCCAGTGATGTAATCCAATGACGTCGGCGTTTCGACGACCGAGTTCGGAATGGAATTATAGGGTGAGTTGAAGACACCGCCCGCCGCTCCAACAAGCGTCGTTTGCGAGGCCGCGGCAACGAGCGGAATGGTTGCGCAAGGCGCAAAGACCGGCGTCTTTACAGCCTGCGTCCCGGCTACCAATTGCCCGTCGCCATACGTCGAGCCGTCGTCGAGCAGCGCGTAGAGCCACAGCGCAAGGTTTGCGCCGGCAGCGATCGTTGAGGACGCGATCGCGCAGCGCACCGACAGATCCATGAACTGATCGAGGTTCGTGCCGTTGGCAATGTCGGCGACGGACGACAGGACCGAGCTGCCGTTCGCCAGCGAAGCCAGATCGGCAGAATTGATCGATGTCGTCCAGGTCAGACCAGCACCGTTGCCGGCCACCCATGCAGTTTTATTCGTCATTTAAGGAGGTCCTTTCGCCGGCTGATCCTAGCCGACAACGCGATTGCCGCCCGTGACGAGGATCTGCGCGACCTTCGGCCTACGGGCGCGCGTCTCGATCATCATCTCCGTGTTCAGCCTGCCCATTGCAAGGACCTGCCGCCAAGCACCGTTGTAGAGACGGCCCTGGCCGCCGATCGCAAGACCAAGTTCGACGCCGTGCGGAAACTCATCCAGGGGACGGTACGTGATGTCGCCATGCGCCAACGCGGCGGCAACGAGTGCTGAAGTGGTCAGGTCCCCTTGTCGGCCGGCTTGTCGCAAGTGATCTTCGCAAGCGTCGATCCAATAGCCGGTTGTGTGCTTGGTGTCCGGCCGTGGGAGCCGGCGCATCATCGACAACGCGGTGAAGGCCGCTTTGAATTCGACGAAAGCGGCATCTTGGTATTCGATCTCAAGAGCCCGCGGGATCCGTCGGCGATCGGGCCCAAGTTGGGGATACTCGGTCAGAACAACGACCAAGAGCCGGCGCAATTGCTCGTCTGACGGAAGCGCTCGCAACGGCTCGGCAACCTCAGTGACGGTCACCTCGGGATCACGTTGCTGCTGCTGCGCGGGGGCCTGGGCGGCGTTGCCAGCGAGCATTGCACGCAGCTCAGCGGCCTCGCTCTCTAGTGCGGCTAGGCGCTGTTCGATCTGGGCTTTCGATGACATCTCGGGGGTGATCTCCAATGAGCATTTTGGGTGTAGTGATCCCGCCTACGATCGCGCCTTTGCGGCGGCCTCGATGATCTTCTTCGCGAGCCCCGTCGGCCGCGGCTGCTCAGGGCCACCGGCGCGGGCGAGCTGACCCGCGGCGAGAATTGCCGCGGCGGTTCGGGCAGCCGTGGAATGCCTATCGCCAGCCGACGCAAGGTGAGCGAATGCGCCTGCACCGCTGACAGCCTCAATCAACTTCCGCTTCGCTGCGTGCGTCTCCCTCTTCGTCTTGGCCGCAGTCCGGGCCGCGCGCTTCATGAGGCCAGAGGAGGCGCTCGCCTTCGATCGGCTGAGCTGGGCCGATCGCCGGGCGCGGGCCAGGTATGAAAAGGCAGATGGGAGGGCGATCATTTCGTTTCAGCCTTTCGCGTAACGGCAGGCCGTCGGCGCGACGCCGGCGCGACAGCGCCGTCGCCCAACATCTCCTGCAGGACCATCGCTTTCGCGCCGCTGCGGAGCAGTCGCTCAGCGAGCGCCATGCTGGCCCGAGGAGACAGCTCGAGGCGCGTCGACTTCGCCTCGATGATCACGCAACCCGGCAGCGGCAGTGTTCGAAAAAACATCTTCACGTCTCGTGTTTGGGCGAGCGCCAGGCTAGTGATCAGCCTAGCCTGGCGCCGAGGGTTTCCTGATTTCCCCTATCCGGCGCCAGGAGCAACACCGGATCGGCATCGAACGTCCCGCGAGGCGTGTGCACTTCAAACTCGTTTTTTGGAGTGCACTGCTTTCCCTCGCGGCTCCAGCGACTTAGCAAAGATTTTGTAAAGCTGGCGGGGCCCGGGCACTGGTGCTCCGGAGTTCACCACTGCAAACATTGCGCATCGCAGGGAATCGCTGAGACTCGGTCCCTTGCTGCGAAGATCGCGTCGATAGCCCGTCGCCTCGTATCGCCGCAGCGCCGCGTGCAGATCCTTGACCGAGACCGCTAGCCGGTACGAGCCGCGCTCTTGCCCCCAGGCGTTAAAGAGTTCGAGGATGGCAGCGTCGCGCGCATGGCGACTGGCTGCCCTGGACGCTGGCTCGCCGCCGCGGCCTCTCGTCAATCCGAAAGCTGCCCCGACGGTGCGCTTCGGATTCCTTAGCGCTCGCCTGACCAGCTCGATGTATTCGTGTGCAACCGGCCAACCACTCCTAATCAGCAGCTGCTCGAGCTCCTCGCGACCTGGCGTCGTTGAAGTTGCCTGCTTCGGGGAGAGGCTCATCTGAGGGCAGCCCAATATGCGCGCCGGCGCCGCTCTTGTTCGAGATCCTCATGGGCCAGCGTGCTCATGATCACCTGATCGATCGCCGCGCCGTCCATCTCCTTCCGTTCCTGCAACGCGCTGGCCAACGCGACGAGCACGCTGCGATATCTCGACAGCATCTCCTCCGCCTCGGAGCGGGCAAACTCAAGGAATTGCCATGCAGATCGGTCGGAGGTGCAGATTGTTTGCGCGTATCTGGCCGCCTTGA
Organism: Bradyrhizobium macuxiense; assembly: GCF_001542415.1. Classification (GTDB taxonomy): domain Bacteria; phylum Pseudomonadota; class Alphaproteobacteria; order Rhizobiales; family Xanthobacteraceae; genus Bradyrhizobium; species Bradyrhizobium macuxiense. The sequence goes on along the minus strand of NZ_LNCU01000072.1, from coordinate 163,307 downwards.
GATAGTCCGAAGAACAAGCGCGCTCGTTGTACTCGCCGAAGATGAGGTTCTCTGCGGCAGCGCCCGCCAGTGTCTCGACGACCCTGTGAAACGCGCCGAAGAACCATGACTCGGCATCCTCGCGGTCCTCGCCGTGGCGCGGCATATGTTGATCGACGACGCCAGTGACATCGAAAACGGTGCGTTCGCCATCACGCAACGATTGCTTACGATCCGGCTCACCCCCGCCGGCCCAAACGCAGCCACCATACCCGAGATCGACGTCAGCAATCACGGTGGCAAAATGGACCTTCCAGTCCAGAATGCGAGCAACGATCGCGTGGCCAGCCTCATGGACTGCAACGCGATACGAGCTGACCGCTTTCGCATCCGGATAGATGAGCCGAGCCGCGCCACCGGTCTCACCCGGAACCGACGGCGGGCTCGGCTCGACGCGTGCCGGGATGCTGCGGCGCGCGATCATATTGCCCTCCATTACGTTCCCCATGTCTTACGGTGGGGAAAGTAGAAGTGCCTGCGGCGAAAACTCGACAAGGTCCCGGTCTCTGGCAGGTTGAGCGCCGCCTGGTGGCGCGTGCGCATGCGGCCAAGGATTTCCGCCGCCCGCTCGGCGCCGATCGGCGCCGACGACGACATGGACCGCGTCGAGCGGATCATCGCGTCCGGATCCGCCGGCACGCTGACCAGCGACACCTCGAGCAGCTCCCAGCGGACCGCGGTGAAAACGTACTGCTCGTCCCACATGAGCCGCTCGCGGTCGGGATCAACCACGTTGCCGTCATCGTCGGTGACCTGCCACTCGTCGACGCGGTAGCCGATCGAGATGCCCTTCAGCGTGCCGCGTGCCACCAGCCCCTCGGCATTGCGTCCGGCGTCGCTATCGTCGAACGAGAGAAGCCCGATCAACTTTCCTGCTTCGATCCTGACCTGCGAGACGCGCCCGAGAACGCTGCCGATGCCGGCGATGTTGTGGCTATCGATCAGCGGAACGAGCCCGCTCTGAGCTCGTCCGAGATCGACGGCCTTTGGGGTAATCTCGAGCTTTTCCGTGCCGTACAAGCGCCTGACCGCGGCGCCGATCGAGAGCACCGCCTCAGCCGTATGAGATTCAGGGTCGTAGCTGCCGACGCTGGCCAAACGATGCTCTCGCGACGGTGGCCGCCACCCGCGCGGGCAATCACGGAAGGCAATCTCAGATGTGATGGTGTTCACGCAGCCTCTCCGCTCGGATTACCCGGACTAGTTTTGATCACGTACGGCTCCCCGCGATCGAGCAGCTCGAAAAGCGGCTGCACCTTCGAATGCATGATCTTGCTCTCCTCCGGCACAGCTTGCTCTCGCTGAAGAGATGTTTGCGCTTCGCCGTCCAGCAGCACGCATTTGCCCAGGGTCGGCTGGCCAAAGCCGTGCCACTGGCGCCAGCTTGCGACGCTCTTGCCGGCGCGCGGATCACCGAGCCGAACCGCAGCGCCGCGGTCGATCGCGCGTTGGGCCAGGAGCGGCGCCAGGTCGATATACCGGTTGCAATCTTCGATCCGAGTCAGACTGCCTTCGGTCCATGCGATGGGCTTGACCGTCCAGACGCGTTCCAGGACGGCCTTTGGAGGAGCCGGGACCGGCGCCGGCGCACGACGTGGGATTGGCGCCCGTCCCTCGAACACTGAACGCGAAATTCCCTTGGCCTGATCGAGAGCCACCGCGCCTGCGAGCTCGAGTTCAACCGCGGCCGAATGCGCGTACTTGGCTATCGCACCGAGATCGAAGGCAACGTGCTCGATCTCCGTTGCCGCCTGAGAGAGCGTTCGAAGGGCTGCGAGAGCGCCCGGAAGCGCCTTCTCGAACGACACAAGATGCCTGTCGATCTCAGCGGAGGCTTGAGTGCGCTCCGTCCGATCTTGTTCTTCCGCAATCCGGCGGTCTACATCTGCGATCTGCTCATCAAGTCGAGTAACAGCCAGGTCCAACGCCTCTGCGTGGCTCTTGGCATCTTCAACGCGCCGCTTCGCCGCATCGACAGCGGCATCGTCGTCGTTCTCGATCAGAATCTCCGTGCGCGAAGCGATCGCGGCCTGCAGGTCGGCCCCCGCCGACTTCGCCTTGACGGCGAGCGCTTCCCGGCGTCGGCTGAGCCGCGCGCGATCGGCTTCGAGCGTTGCGGACGGCGATTTCTTGAATAGTCCCATGGCGACCCGACCCTGTTCGTGAACCCGCTCATCTTGGCGCGGATTCGCGAAACCCGGCTTTGCCAAAGCAAAGTTCGGATCAGATTTTCAGGCTTCCGACTTTGCTTTGCGCAAGTTTGGACAACTTTTCTGCCTCACCCTCCACGACACGACGGGCGTGGAGGCCGTTATTCCGCTCGATCTGATCGAGCAGCAGCCGCCGCGACACAAGCCAGGTGCCGGCAAACCGCAGGCCGATCGGAGATCCGTCATCGTCCGAACGTTCGCAACGGAGGCGAACCGCTTGTGACGTGACGTTGAGAATCGTCGCAGCGTCGACCGTGGTGAGTATCTCTCCGGAGCGGAATTCGGTCATCCACGAGGGCGTGCTTGTCGTCGAGTGATGCTCCTCGGCCGGCAGCGCTGCAGCGAGACATTCGGCAATGCCCTTCGCCGAAGAGATGACCGCGCTTTCGATGCTAGCCACTCGGGCTTGAGCATCGTCAACCGCCCTATCCCCAACCGCTTTCATCCTCCTCCTCATTGTCGCAACCAGGCCAGAGGATCATTTGCAGGGACTTCCTGCGACCACTGCTGCGACGGGTCGAGATTTGCTGCGAGATCGGCGTCCGCTTGTTCTACCCAAATCCGCGCGCGCGGGCCATCACCGATGATAGCCGCCTTGCTGATCTTGCCCGTTGCGATCCACTTCGTGACCGCCTGCGGCGAACGGCTCTTGAGCCTTGCGTACTCGCCCTTCGTGCGGATCGTTCGCATGGAATAATCTTCTCCGGTAGAGAACTTGAGTTTTGAGGTGAAATTGAATTTTACCCTTTTTGAAAATTTCACCTTGCTAGAGAGGTCGATCACTCGGCTGTGCCGCATGAGGCCGCGGCCAGGAAGGACCCGTGAGGCCTACCCCTTCGCGGCAGCGTCATATTGAACAATATTCATCGCCTGCTCCATTGTTTGCTGAGAAAAAGACCGAACAAATCGGTACGTCTTTTTCGGCGGAAGCCGAACCGGACGGAGTTGCCCAGGGTTGGCATCGGTCCACGGTGTCCATGCTGGTCTTTTTGCGTGGACCGCAAGAAGCACCTTGTAAATTAGGCCCTGGTCCACGGTGTCCATGCTGTCCAGGATAATTTTTAAGACAGGGCAATTTCGTTGTGCCTACCTCACGTCTCGCACAGCGCTGCTTCGCCACATATTTTTCTATACGCGCGCGCGACGTGGACAGCGTGGACACCGTGGACCAACGCCCGTTTTTATTGGATTTCTTTTGGTCCAAGGAAATATGACAGCCCGGACAGCGTGGACCGAAGCCCGGTTTAACTGGACTTCTAGAAGCTGATATCGCCGGCATCTGGCCCTCCCGTATCAGCTCGACTGTGCTGGTCCGGTGTCAGTGCAGGCCATTTCATCGGCTGGCCGAGGTACCGTTCGAATGATTCGCGACAATCTTGTAAGGATGGCATCTCATAGCAACGCGTCCGCCTGACAACTCCTGGCTCTTTTTCAATCGCTGGACGTGTGTCGCGGATCTCTGGAGCGAGCTTCTTAATTCGCTTACCAAAGTCGGCGCTGCCGCGTGCGCGGCCAAGATTACGGGCTTTCACTTCGTGCAGGTACTCACTGTAGAGGTCATCCCTTGCGACGACGTTTCGCCAATCCTCATCGCCATGGATCAACAAGCCCTCATGAAGCCGGCTGTGCCAAAATTCGTCGATAGGATCCAGCGAGCCGATCTTCTGATCCAACAGAGCTTCAGTCTGTGGCACGTCCCAAATATTAAACTGGTCGAGATCCAGCGTTTGCAATTCGAAAAGCAGCCGCTCGCGGCCGCCTCGATCGAGCTCCTCGTCTATCTCAGCGAAGTAGATGTTATTGCGCTGGCATAACGATCCGACGTCTAGAACAAAAAAGCGACGTTCGTCACCCGTCGCCGGAACCACCCAACTCTCGTTGCTTGTCATGACGACATGAACGAAGTTCCGCATGCGGACCGGATCGATGCCTTTCGCCTCGACCATTTGAATTTCCGAGGTGATGAGCCCCTTCAGTCTTCCCTCGGCCGACTTGTCGCCAGCCCACAGTGCCTCGTCCGCCTGTAGCAGAAGACAGCTCGCCATGTGGCTGTTGAATTGTCCTGTAAGATACCGGGCATCATCGACAAGGAAGTAGTGCGGAGCGAATAGCGACCCGATCACCTCGCCAACCTTAGTTTTTCCGGTTCCTTTTGCGCCCCGCAACACTAACGCGACGCCAGCGCGAACTCTTGGCCTCTGCACGAGGTGAGCGAGCCAGCCCATCAGATATCGAAAGAGTTTTTCATCCTCCTGGCAGACATTGACCCGCAGGTGGTCCTTGAACTTCTCGCAGCTTCCGTTTGACGAGGGAGCGACGCTGAAACCGCGCCATAGATTTAGATAGTTTGCCGCGCCAGCGATGCCGTCGGGATTGGGGAAAAACTCAACGCCAGCATACTGCCGACGGCGCCGATGACGTAGCCACGCCGTCGCCCATGTAACGGGTTTCACCTTGCCATCTGCTCCGCGGACCTCGGTAAACTTGTTTGCGAACCACTGGCTCATGGCGTCGAATGACAACAGCCGAACGCGGTCGTTGACGGGGCCGTGGGGCTGCTCGTTCACGACGACGGCCTTGCCGCCCCAGATGACCAACGCGAAGCTTCGGTTGAGGTCGTCTATGTCAAAACTGGAAGGATCGTCGTCTGGCGGTTCATCTCCCCCGCGGCCGGGGGCAGCGGGAGAGGACAACGCGATCTGTATGGCGTTATCCTTCGCTGGTGCGTGACCGAGATCCCGCGGCCGCTTCTTGCCCGCCTTCAGGCCGGCGGCGATCGCGGCCTTGACGGGCTTCGCGCCATGCTCGCCGATCATGCCGGCGCCGGCGGCCGCCTGCTCGAGCGAGGCTTTTGCGAAGGTCTCGACGATCGCGTCGGCCGCGACCAGCTCGCCGAGCTGCTCGGCGATCGCGAGCAGCGAATCCATGCGCGTTTCCGCAGGCGCGGCGGTCAGGTCAGCCAATAGCCGCCCGAGCTCGGCCGAGCCGATCTGGCGGCGCTCTTCCAGGGTCAGATGAACCGGTGGGGCGGCGTCGAGGGCCGACCCTGGATCTTCGATCGCTCGATCGACAATATCGGCAATCCGGGCTAGCGCCGCGGCGGTCGCGACATCGTCGCCCTTCGCATCGCGCAGCAGGTCGTCGAAGTCGATGCCGCCAGGCGCCCAGGCAATGCGCACAGTGCGGCCCGGTCGCGAGTAGCGGGCCGCGGCGCGCGACATTGCCTGCCGGGTAGAGAACGGCTCAGACGTAGAATCGCCGAGCAGCACCAGGTCCGTCACACTATCGGGGATCTCAATCGCCGGCGACGTCAGGTCGGGCACCGGACCAGACACCTTCACGGCTCGGCCCGTCTTTTCGTTCTTGAGTGTCGGATGAATCACCGAGGCGGCGGCCTTGCCGGCGAGGTTGCCGAGATCGCAGCCCGACCAGAATGCGGCGGCCGACATGTCCCTGCCCGTCGATGCCAGGGCCATGTAGACCGCGGTGGTCTTCTCTATCGCCTCGCCGATGACGAGGAACTCGGGCTCGACCGGGCCGGTCAAGGCGACGAAGTTGCCCTGTTTCGAACCGCGTGATTTCTTGGCGTCGAGCATCTCACCTTCCCATTCCAGCTGCAGCTTGCCCTTTTCGCGCGCCAGATCGAGGTAGGTGAAATGCAGGCCCTGGAACTCACGCCGCGCATTGATGATGGGCGCTACCATCGCAGGGCCGCGATGCGCGATCGTATCCTTGTCGACGTGGTAAGGCATTGCCTCGACCGACTTAATCGGCGCAGCACGGCCCGTCGGCGCCGGCGGGAACGTCAAGCCGCGGATGCCAGCGTAGATCTCGGCCGACGAGCCCGCAAACGGATGAGCACGATCATAAATGTCGCGCACGGTGCGGATCTCGCGGGCCCGGTAGATATTGTCGTCCTGGATCCGTCGGCGCTCGCGCTCGGCCGCCTGGGCCTGCAGCTCCTCACTCTTTCGGCGTGTTTCCTCGGTGATGGCGCTGCCGCGCGCCGGCGGCGGCTCACCGACGATCAGCTCGCACGCTGCGACAAAAGGCACACCGCGCGTGTGCATGACCATCGCGACGACGTCGCCGCCGACGCCACCGCGCCGGCAATTGAAGACGCCCTTCGCCGGATTGACCGCGAAGCCGTCGGCGACGCGGCGCTTGCCCTTGACGTCCGATCCGCCGCCGCACAGCGGGCATGGACCGACATGCTCCCGGGACTTCTTCCGGAGCTTGGCGTTCACGATGCTGCTGGTGGCGACATCCAGAATCTTCGCGTCAAGCGCTCTGCGCCGCCATGCTTCGAAAGCGTCATCGGGTCCGCTCATTCAACCGCCTTCTCCGGCGGCGGCTCGGACCACGTCATTTAGCGCATCAATTTCCGATGCCGAGCATAACGGAAGATCGCCAGATGGCCGCCAGCCAACGACGAGCAGGCGGTATCCCCGAGCATGGCCGAAATCCTCGGGGCAGTGGGAAACCCGATGTTGGAGCGGCGACGAGTCAGGCAGCCCGTGCGAGTGAATATTTCGGCAGGTCGGGCAACGAAACTCAATTATCAGCGCGCCACTTGGCGCCCTTGATTTATAGGCGGGGATGATCGGATTCTTTGCCGATACCCTCTCTAGAAGAAGATCGGACGGGCTGAGCGATGCCGCCACAGCTTGAATCTCTTTGACCGCTGTCCTCCCCGCTATGCGATGCTCACTCATATGCACGCGTGCGGCCGCGAGCAAAACCTGACGCAACGTGCCACGTCTCGGCTCTGGAACGTGTCGCCCCCGGACCTTCACCATGTCGCGAGCGCCCTGCCTAGAGGCCGAGCTGCTTGCGGAGAGGCGCCGTGATGATCGCCTTTTTCTTTCCGATCGGCATGACTGCGATCTCGCCGCGGTTAATTGCCTCGTAAATGCCATTTCTGCTCAGAGGCAGGACCTTCGACCGGAAGAGCTCGTCCGGGGTAATCGTGGGCTTCGCCAAGAGGTCATCGATCTCTTGCTTCGTCATCGCGCCAGGTCCTTCATTCGCCCTATTGGAATGTTGTAGAGCTACGACATTCTAGGCGAATTGCAACGACAATATTGTAGACCTACAACATTATCCACTGTATGGTCCGGCCATGATCAGTCTGAATGCATTCCTTCCCGCTCTTTCCGAACTGGTTGGCGTGTCACCCGGCGTGCTTTACGAACGCCAGCGGTCGCTCGTGAAACACGGCCTGATTAAATCGCGCCCCGGTCGCGGACCTGGAAGCGGTGTGCCACTCACATACGCCAACGTCGCCATGCTCCTGATCGCCTATATGGCGGCGGATGCCCTTGCCGATGTTCCGATGCGAGTCGAACGCGCTGCGAATGGAAAGGCTCGAGCGGAGCACAATGAGAATCTGTTAGCCGCTCAAGGTCGACCGACAAAAGCCAATTTTCAAGAAACGATCGAAGGTATCCTCGCCGATCCAGAGATGGCTGCCTCAGTAGAAAGCATAGAAATCGATCTAGCTGGCTCAGATGCACTGGTTAGCTGGTTATGGCTAACTGGGAAACAGGAATATACGCGGTTCAGCTTTACCGATCAGCGCGAATTTACAGCGGCGCGCAGGCGCGAGCTGCATGGAATCGCAAAGAAAGCCTTCGTGACGAGGACTTTCCTCATCGATTTGAGCACGAAACTAAAGAGCCTCGTTGAGGATGGTGCTATTTCGCCGCGTTCAGTCGACCGCAAACGCAGTCGACCTTCCAGATCAAGCAAGGACCAAAAGGCCTAGGAGTTTGCTATGGGCACCGTACGCAAGCGCGTCCTACCATCCGGCCTTGTGACGTGGCGTGCTGCATATACCGACGGCGCCGGCAAACGTCGGACGAAGCAGTTCGCGCGCAAGAGCGACGGTGAGGCCTGGCTGGTCGAAGTTCAGCACGACGTAGCCCGTGGCATTCACACGCCGGCAAGCGTCTCCCCCACGATCAAGCAGGGCGCCGCATTGTGGATCAAACGCTGCAACGAGAAAGGCCTCGAGCCGTCGACCGTGAAGGGCTACGAGGAGCACGTAGACCTGCACATCGTTCCGTTTATCGGAGCGAAGAAAGCTTCCGAGTTCAACGTTCCGATGGCCGACGCATTTGCCGATCAGCTTCGCGATGCCGGCCGCTCGGCCGAGATGATCAAAAAGATCATTGGCTCGCTCGGAAGCATTTTCAAGGATCTGCGGCGCCGCGGCCTCTGCAGCATCGCGCCGACCGCGGACGTCGACCTCGACCTTCCCGAGCGCGATGACCCTCGACCGGTCATACCGACCAAAGCCGAGCTGCAATCGATCATTGCAGGCGCTGCCGGCCGCTGGCGCCCGGTCGTCCTGACCGCCATCTTCTGCGGGTTAAGATCCAGCGAACTTCGTGGCCTCGCCTGGTCGAATGTCGACCTCGAGTCGAAGCAGTTAAGCTTGACCCAGCGCGCCGATGCCTCACACCGCATTGGCAAGCTCAAATCGAAGAAGGCCTATCGATTGATCCCCTGCCCTCCGATCGTCGTCAATGCGCTCCGTGAGTGGAAGCTGGCTTGCCCGAAGGGAGATCTCGGGCTGGTCTTCCCGAACGGCGTCGGCAAGGTCGAGAGCATGTCAAACATGCTCGATCGTGGCCTGCATCCGATCCTCCTGGCCAAGGAGATCACCGAGAAGGTGGCCGTCCTTGATGCCGCCGGCAAACCTGTCATAAACAACGCCGGCGAGCCCGTGATGCGGGAAATTCCGAAGTACGGCCTGCACTCGCTGCGCCATGCCTGCGCATCCCTGTGGATCGAGAGCGGTTATAACCCGAAGCAGATCCAAACGCTGATGGGCCACAGCTCCATCAAGGTAACTTTCGACGTGTACGGCCATCTCTTCCCCGACGCCAATGCCGACCAGCGGGCGGCCGAGGGCGTCCAGGCGCGCCTGCTTGGCGGGTAACCGGCGTCAGAAATGGTACCAATTGTGCACCGTTTTCTGACTGCTCAATGTCGGACTGGGCAAAGGCGCTTTGAGACGCGAACGGTACACAAAAGCCCTAACATATTGATTTGCTTGGGCACTCCGAAGGTTTCTACTCCGCGGGTTGCAGGTTCGAATCCTGCCGGGATCGCCACGACCGTAAAGCACCACTGCCGTGCATCGGCGTGAACACGGATTGGCAAATGTCACACGCCTGTGGCACGCGTCCTGCTCTATGCCCCTCGCTGGGGATTGCAGGGCCAGCTTGAAACAGGGCGCCGCCGGGACAGTGGTATTTCGAGCCCGGCGGCGTATTTTTTTGGGACGAGCCGGTCAGTCGCCAGGCCAGCGAGACCAGGCGCCAGCCGTCTCAAGTCTCGCGCGAAACCATTTTCATCGACTCACGAAACCGCGCGGAAACATTTGGGCGGTACAGATTCCCCAACGATAAGGGGAAGTGTCATGATGGAAGCCACCATCGCCGCGCTGGCGTTGTTTAGCGCCGCTGTCTTTCTTGCCCACGCGTACGACGCTCTGCACACGCATTGATCGGAGTGGGAGACGCCCCCTGATGGGCGCGCCTGGCAGGCAGTGGGCCGCCGTTATTCGCGGGGCTCCTGCTGCGGCTTCTCGGACGGCAGCATCGCTTCGACGAATTTGAGGACCGCCTGCCGCTTTTCAGGATCGCTGAGTTTCGAGAACGCGCGCAAGAGCCTGAGGGCTTCGAGGTCTTCGCGTTTCACCCGATCTCTCATGCAAGAAACATGTATGACGCGGTGCTGCCCGCACCGTCATCGCCTCTGCAACATCAAGCCTAAAATCAGTGTCTGCCCGTGATCTGATCGCGAAAGAGATACCCGGTTAGCCCGAACAGAGATGCGCCAGCTATGACGAAAAAGACGACCTGCACCACAATCATGTTGGAGACCCCTCCAGGGTCCTTTAACATCGTGACTGCGGCTACGTAAATTCCGTCAATCTACGGGCCCGCGAAGGAAACCTCGCAAAGAGCTATAGGATCATCTGACGAAAACCGTCTGGATGATCCGCACCTACGGAGCGATCCATAGGCCGAGCCCGATAATCGCAACTGCGACGGCGATCATCAGCACATCCGTTGTGAGCCAATCCGGAAGCCCGCGTCCTGGCCTTTCACTCATGTCCGCGACTCCTTCTGTTCGCGTCGAGGCCCGGTATCTTGAAGCTGGAAGGCATAAGCTCGCGTGAAGTAGTTCACACCAAGTCCGAAAACCAGGGCTTGCCGACCTCGTAAAAAATCACGACTTCCATCCACCAATGGTTGCGAGATTATTTCCGCTCCTCTGAACATTGCTCGCCGTTGATTCTTGGTCCGCAGTTTATTTTTGGACGGGGAGCATTTTGGAATGACTGACTTGGAAAGCGCGCAGCCATCTGTGCCCGGTTTCGTTTCATCGGTCGCGCCACGCGCAGCCGTTCAACTGAAAGACCAGGAAGACGCGGATGCCAGGAGTCTCTGGCCGGTCATTGCCGTGCTCGTGGGGAGCGCCGCGATGCAAGGCGCCCCAAGGGCCGGTCAAGGCCACGCCTGGTGAATATTCAGCGACCGCCCGATGAGCAGCTTCGCGAAAAGGAAGAGCGATAGTCAGCTGACGAGCGATTTAGCACAAGCCATGCCTGCCAAGGTTAGCGCGCAAAAAGCGAACGGCACCGCGCGCAAGTTCGGATGTCACCCCATCCTAAACGGTTATCCGACTAGGAATTGGCAGCGCGGATTTGAATCGATCCGCGCACAGCATTCGAAATCAATAGCGCGATTCCCAGGCCCCAAACTATATTCCCGCGATCAGACCAGGAGCCTCCGAACAATGAGAGATACGCTGCATAGCAAATCGTGACGATCGCAATCGCCCTAGTAAACGGCGCACTCACTTTGCCTCGCGAGGCGCCAGGCCAGGACACGATGATGTGAGGAAACTTCGCGCCCGACGAACAGACACCCCGGCTCATGGCGTGCCGCCGCAGCCACGCCTGAGCTAAGGCTCTCTTAACCACAGATGAGGGATGCCCCCGAGGGAAGCGGACCGATTGCTGCACCATTCGGGTTGTACCGGACCATGCGGACCGCGCGTCATCTGGTCGTCCTTGCGGCGTGTGGCGCAGCCGCCCTCGCTGCGCCCACTGGAACGACCGTGGCGCAGCAGGTACAGGCCGGAACGCTCGAGTGTCGCGGGGGCCCCGATACGGGGTTCATCGTCGGCTCGGTGACCAATCTCAATTGCGTGCTGCATGTCGATAGCGCGCCGGACAGTCGCTACATCGCGGCCATCCAGAACTTCGATGTCTTCATCGGCGACACGGACGTCGCGTTGAACTGGAAGGTGATGGCCGAAGTGCCATGGCTCGCGCCCGACGGCCTCGCCGGCACCTACACCCACGCCGAGGACGCCGGCATCAATGTTCTCGGCGGCGGCGCGAACGGTCCGATCACGTTGAGTCCGCCGACCCGGCCGAACGACGGTTCGCCGCCGCCGGCGAACATCGAGAGCCTGGAGCTTCGACCCATGGATCGATGATCCTGATCATCGTCGAGCGGGTTGTCCTCGTCTCCTCGCGGCCGAAGACCACTCTACATGCCGTGGCTCTCGAAGACTTTCCGGCAGCTCCTGCTCAGCCGCGTTCGGTGTTCCTGCAAGCACTGCTGCACCGCGCTATCATCGCCCAGCTGCTTGCGGCAGAATCGCGCTGCGTCTCGCCTGCACTCTTGCTGCTCCTGCGGCGTTCCCATATGTCCCTGAGCCCAGCACGATGACGTCCCGATCAGCAACGCAACAGCGGCAAGCAAGAGCTGGCGCATCGATCTTCTCCCTAGGTTCGAAATCAATCGCGGGATAAAGCGGTGACCGTCGCACAGTTCCTGCGATCGAACGAGGAACCGAGTGACCGGACGGGCACGTGTCCGAGTGGCCGCAACGCGTGGACCGGCCGGCTCCCTCGCGCCTGCAGGCCCGTGACGGAGCCGATTATCCGCCTATCCCGACCATGGACGAGGCCCGGTCAAGCCATCGACGCGTCGCCTCGTCACTCCAGCCGGGAACGGCGAAGCGGTCCCGCGGGGCTTCGGCCGCGGGCGGACGAGTGACCGCCGGTTGGCGCGCGTGGGAATGACGCGCCGGAGCGGCGCTCGCAGAAGCACACAGGATGACCAGCAGACCAAGAGCCAAGACCGAGCGCATCGCATTTGCTCCTGACGACCCGTGATGAAGACGTCGCGAGACTATCACCTTCCCGCCTCCTCGGCCGATGCGCCGATCCCTCCTCTCCAGCAGCCCCCTATCGGGACCGCGACTTTGCTTCGACGTAACGCTTAAAATTGTCCAGAATCGCCTGCCAGCCGCCGCGCTGTTGCTCGACCGAATGGGTGTCCTCGCTGTCGAAACTGACCTGCACCTTGACGCCGCTCCCCTCCGGCGCGAACGCGACCTGCGCAGTGCGGTCGCCGAAGGAATATTCGATCAGCCGGGGCTCCTCGACCTTGGTGTAGATGCCGGCGAAATCGAAGCCCATGCTGCCGTCCTTGGCTTCCATCCGGGACGAGAAGGCCCCGCCGGCGCGCAGGTCGACGGTTGCCGCAGTGGTGTGCCAATCGTCGGAGGCGGCGTTCCACTGCTTGATGTCATCGGGCGTCGTGTAAGCCCGCCAAACCTCGGCGACCGGTGCGGCAACGGTCGTTTCAACAGTGATCTTCACGTGCTTGTCCTCGTGATCTGCGGATTTGTCGGATGCGCGCATCGTGCCCGGCCGGTACGCCGGAACCGCAACCAATCTAGGGATCTTCCCATCGATCCACAAATGCGCCCAAGTGCCGCTCCACCAGCCGGCCGGCACGCGGCCATTAAACGCCATCAAACGATGCGCGGCCGATCCCGGCGGCGGCACAAGAATTTCGTCAGGAATGACCGTGTAAGGATAGGTCCAATACAAGCCTCGGAACAGCCCGAGCGCGACCGCCTGAACCCTCCCGAGAGAACGCAATGCGGAACCTGAATACCGTCCTGAACAAGCTGAACGATCGATTGCTGCGGCTCGAGGGCGAGCTGTTCGTCCTGCGATCGATCGCGAGAGCCTCGCTGACGGCCGGAGACGAGTCAGCGGTGCGAACCCGCAAGCTGCTCAAGGGCGCCAAGCTGGCCCTCGCCGATGAAGCCGAGCGGCCGCTCGACACCGCGACGCAGAAGTACGTTGCGGCCGCACTCGCTATGGTGGATGAGCTGCTCGAGCAGCCCCGCGAGGCAGCACCGCTGTTCAGGGTGATCGAAGGCGGCAAGTCGATGGATTAGAACGTCGAGGTTATTCGGATGATCTTCTGGGTCGCGAGCGTGGCTGGATTGGCGATCGCCTATCTCATCGGCGCTACGCCCACAGGCTATCTGGCAGGGAGACTACTCAAGGGTATCGATATCCGGGAGCACGGCTCCAAATCCACCGGGGCAACAAACGTGTTGCGAACCCTCGGCACATGGCCTGCGCTGGCTGTGCTCGTGGTGGACGTGCTGAAGGGTGCGGGAGCGATCGTCTTTGCCCGCTGGTTTTACCCCTGGGTCTGCACGCTGCCATCAGTCACGCCTCCGGCTGGAATCGATCCGCAAACCCTGGTGGCCTGGGCCGTGTGCCTGGCTGGACTTGCCGTGTTGCTGGGGCACGGCCGTTCGATCTGGTTGAATTTCACAGGCGGCAAATCCGCAGCAACAGGGCTCGGCGTGTTGCTCGCATTGTCCTGGCCGGTAGGTTTGGGTGCGGCGGCGGTCTTTGCCGTTACGCTGGCCGTCTTTCGGATCGTTTCCCTTAGTTCGATGCTCGCGGCGTTGACTGCGATCGCCCTCGTCTGCGGCCTTGAGCAACCATCGCCCTATCGCGTGCTGGTGATTGCAGGCGGTATTTACGTGATCGTCCGCCATCGCGCCAACATTCAGCGACTACTGGCCGGGACAGAGCCACGCCTTGGGCACGCCAGCCCAGGACCGAAGCTGGAATCTCGACTTTAGTGTCCGCACATTTCGGACTGCTATGTCACCGAGGAGCGCGCTTATTCACTCCCCCGTATCCTGCACCGCCCTGTCGTAGGCTGCGATGGTCGCCTTGGCCCGAACGGTAATGTCTGCCGCCGTCATGCCCGGCTTGTAGAGGCTGCTGCCGAGGCCAAACGCGCGGATTCCGGCCTTTACATAGCCACCAAAATTAGCGTCGGAGACGCCGCCGACGGCAGCGATCATCAGTTTCGGCGGCAGCACGGCGCGGATCGCGGTGATGCCCGCTGCGCCGAGCACGCTTGCCGGAAAGAACTTCAGGCTCGAGGCGCCTGCCTTTGCCGCCAGCAACGCCTCGGTCGGCGAGAACACGCCGGGCATGGTGACCATCGCGCGCTCATTGGCGCGCGCCAGCACATCGACATCGACGTTCGGAGACACCATCAGCCTGCCGCCGACGCCGTGCAGGCGATCGACGTCATCGGCCGTCAACACGGTGCCCGCGCCGATCAGGACATCGGCAGGCGCACGCTTCACCGCGATCTCGATCGAGCGGAACGGCTCAGGCGAGTTGAGCGGAATCTCGATGGCCGTCATGCCGGCCTCGATCAGCGCGCTGACGATGGCATCGGCCTCGTCCGGCTTGACGCCGCGCAGGATCGCGACCAGCGGACTCTTCATCGGTGGAAACGGGATGCTCATGCGTTGATCCTTCAGCTCTTCCAGATTGCCGCCGCAGCTTCGGAAAGGCCGCGACGGACCGCCTCCTCCGCATCGACGCAGCGGAGCGGAATCGACAGGGTTTCGAGGGCCAGTTGATAGAGCCGCTGTAGCCGCCCCGATGCAATCAGCGTGACCATGGTCTCCGGTGAACGTTCGACGAGCCCGGCCGCCAGTTCGAGACCGACCAACGTGCCCGAGATCGTCTCGCGCGCCGCCGCGGCACTGCCGCCGAAGAGAAGCTGTCGCGAACGCACGCGAAACAGCAGGTTGGCGGCGAACGCCGGCGCAGCAATCGCATCCGCAACGGCGGATTTGAAGGCTGCTTCGTCAGCAGCCTCCTCCGCACCGTTGACGGTGTGCGACAGGATCGTGTCGCGCGCAACCGCGCTGAACAGCTCGCCGGTCATGAATGTCGCGAAGCGTTCGACCGTTCCGGAGCGCACGCGCACCCATTTGGAATGCGTCCCCGGCATGCACACGATGGCCTCGCCCGCCGCATCCAGTCCGAGCGCGCCGAGCAGTTGGGTCTCCTCGCCGCGCATGACGTCGGGCGCAGTCGCATCACGCTGCGCGATTCCCGGCAGGATCCGGATGTCGCGCGCCTGCCCGCCGACCACGACGGCGCGATCGAGGATATCGGAGAGATGCGCCGGGGTGTCGATGTAACCGGCCTCGACCCAGCCCTGCCGGGCGCCGGCCATGCCGCAGATCACGACCGGCAGGTCGGCCGCCGCGCCGAGCGCATCCAGATGCGATTGCAGCACGGGCGCAAAGCCGGTCTTGGCGGCCGTCATCATGCCCTCTTCGCTGCGGCGTTCGCCGAGCACCAGGCCCGCACGGTCGATCAGCCAAAGGCGCAAGCTGCTGGTGCCCCAATCGACGGCGACGTATGCGGCAGAGGTCATTTCGGCTCAGGTCCGGAGGTTTGCATGGCAATGATCCAGGGCGATGGTTAGCACGACGACGCGCGATTTGACGAATTCGCCATGACATGTCGGTCAACAAGTAGAGCGGACAGCGAGCTGAATGGTCGGCAAGTTGCATCGTCATGCAGGTTGCGCACACTCTCTCCGTTGTCATGCCCCGCGCAGGCGGGGCGTTCAGTACACCGCGGCCCCTCGCTTCACAGACGTCTCTGGAATACTGGGTCACCCCCCGGAGCCTGTCGTCGGGCGCGCATTCGCGCGACCCGGTGGTGGGTGACGACGCTGCGAAACGAGCGGTTTGATACGTGAATTGGATCTTCGCAGCGCCGCCCGGCGTGCGGCGCCGTCAGCAGACACGCGGTCAATGCTTGCGTCGGCGAATGTGCGGACCGGCTATTGTGCGCCTTTCAGCGTACAGGACGTCGTGCAGGTCGTTACGGTGCCGTGGTCACACTTGATGCAGGCGTTGACGCACTGGTCCATGATCTTGGGATTGTACTGGCTGTAGAGATTGGCCGCGCAAGCGTTGGTCGATCCCGTGACCTCCGGATCAGACCAGCAACCGGACAGGCAAAGTGCTGCGGCACCCAGAATGGCGACCTTGAGCATAAGGCCTCCTGCCACCTTCGATCCGAGTAACCTTTACAAGTTAGGTTAAGTTCCGGTTTCAATTGCGGCCTTATCCGGAAGCAGTATTGCTTATCCACCGGACAAATCCCCAAGGTCCGGGCCCACACCGGCAAAGCCGTCAGGCGCCCTCGCTTGGCGGCTTTGTTGATCCAGTAATACGAGGATAGCAACAAGATGGCTCGAAAGCCGCGCTGGTCGTTCAAGGAGGACCGACGACTGATGGAACTGGCTCGCTCCTCCAAATCGCTCGAGGAAGTCGTGAAGGTCACCGGACGGTCGCCGGAGCGAATCAAGAAGATGGCGATGCGCCTCGGTCTGTCGATTAAGCCCCGGGCCGCAAAGAAATAATCCGCAAATTACGTCGACCGGACCGGCCGCCTAGATGTCCGGCGGGCAGTCCTCCTTGGCCCGCACCCGGATTGTCCGGTTTCCGGCCTGGGCCGTACGGGCGCAGGAGGTGAACACGAAGGCGACCCGGGTGCATTCCCAGTCCGGACCCAGCGCCGCGCTGGAGACCGGCTCGGAGGCTGGGAGGCTGAACGACACCAGTGCCGCCAAACAGGCGCATGTTACGACCGCCGCGGCCAGTGCCGCGCCCTTTCGGGACCACAGCTTGGAGATCATCGCTTTGGTTCCTGTCGATCCCATGCATCTTGGATCGGCTCACCCGGCTCCCCTGTGATCGGGATCACAATCCAGGCCGGCTATTTCGGGTTACGCTGACTCGACGATTTGGGGTCGATACTGCACTGCCGCAAGAACCGTCACCGGTCCGGTTCGATCACATTGCAGTTGGTACGGCCGGACATCACGCAGTCCTGCATCTTGCTCGCCGCGGTCAGGTCATGGGCGAGCCAGAGCCCGACCGCAAGCATCACCGCCGCGATCAAAAGGCCTATCAGCGCACCACGGCGGCTGCCGCCTTCGTCGGAATCACCCATGATCGCTTCGGTTCCAAATCATCCTATCAGCATCATGGCCGCTTTGCCCGGTTGCGTGCGATCAATTCTGCAACAGTCGCACAGCAAAAAATGCTCTAGCTGAACAGCAGTCCCCTGATTCCGTTGCATGCCGCGGCACCTTGCGAAAGACTGCAGGCCCAATGGAGCGCGTGTGCGGGGCGTGCCAATGAGCAAACAGGAAACCACCTACGACTTTCACCGTTACAGGCAGCTGCTGTTGGAAGCAGTCGACGAGACCAGCCGGCTGCAGCTGATCGACCTGCTGATCAGGGAGAAGGCCCGCGACAGGCTGGAGGCGCAGCGCACCTCCGATCGGGTCGCGATGACTGCCGAAACGGTTGCCAAGGTTTTGGGCACCGGCGGGCGGCACGAGTTCTTCCAGCGCGGTTAGGATTTTCGACGAGTCGCGGTGATTGATTACTCACCGGCGCCCGCAGCCCGCCGGGTGTGACCGTCGCGACGAGCCTGCAAACGCGAAGAGCGCACAGGCCGGAAGGCAATATTGCCGAGAACCGCATTGCCGAGAACCGCGAGTCCCTGGCCGGCGCGCCGATCAACACAGCCTCGGGCCATTTGCTGCTCGCTCATATCTCCCCTGCTCTGCTGCCTTCCTTCGACGCTGGCATTTTTGCCGGTGTTCACTTATTGAAACGCCGGAACCGAATCCCATCCCATCACCGAACAGAAAGCAGCAAGGCTTCCTCTATGAGTGGCTTCAAGGAACCGGGTTTTGCCGACCGCCAAAAGGCGGCGATGCAGGCGCGGCAGAACCTCCTCAACAAGTTTCGCACCCAGCCAGGGCCCGACGATCCCGCCGTGAAGGCGCGGGCCGAGGAACGCGCGGCGATCGCCGAACGCCGCGAGAAGGCCAAGGAAGCCCGCGAAGCCGAGAAGGCCGAACAGAAGCGCCAACAGGAAGAGGCTGCCGCAGCCGAAGCCGCCCGGATCGCGCGCGAGCAGGAAGAGGAAGCGGCCAGGCAGGAGGCGCTGCTCGCCGAGCAGAAGGCCAAGCGCGATGCTCGCTATGCCGCCCGCAAGGAGCGCGGCAAGAAGAAGCGCTAAGGCGCTTTCGCGCGAAGCGGACGCCGGTTCGCGCGAGAAAACGCGTTGGCAGGCCCGCCCCGGCGGCGGGCCTGGCGATGACGGAGTGACGGCGATGGTCAGTTCTTCTTCATGCCGTCGTCTTTCTTCATCCCGCCGTCCTTCTTCATGGCGTCGTCCTTCTTCATCATGGCGCCGCCTTCCTTCTTCATGTGATCCTTGGACATCGTGTCCTCCTTCTTCATCGCGTTGTCCTTGCCCATCTTGTCCTGGGCGAACGCGACGGGCGCGAAGGCGAGGCTGAGCGAGAGGATCGCAGCCGAGAGGCCGATGCAGGTCTTGGTGGTCATGATGGTCATCCCTTGTGTGAAGCGACTGTGAAAGCGACGACTGCCGCTCAATGCTCGACGCACCCGGACCGGCAAACGTTACCTCAATAACAAACTCTTGAGCGTGGTGCCGCCCGAATGAGCACCACCCGCACGGGTGTGAACCACGATGCTGCGTCGTCGCGCCGCAGTGTGCGCCGCAGCAACGTCAGCGCTTGCCGTCGCACATCGGCTCGCACTATCAGGGCGCCTCGAACTATCAGACTAGAGAAAATTCACGAGAAGACCGGCTATGGTGCGCCCGGCATCGGCCTAGCCAGCCACTCAAGAAGCTCATCAGGGGGAGAACCATGCTCACACGCCGCCACGTCCTCGCATCCGCCATCGCCGCGCCGGCCATCCTGCGGATGGGCATCGGGACCGCACATGCTGCGACCACGCTGAAGATCTCGCACCAGTTTCCCGGCGGTACTGTCGACAAGGGTGACTTCCGCGACCGGCTGTGCCGGATGTTCGCAGCCGAAGTGGCGAAGCGCTCGGGCGGCGAGATCGCGGCCGAGGTCTATCCGAACTCCTCGCTGATAAAGACCAACGCGCAGTTCTCGGCGATGCGCAAGGGCGCGCTGGATATCAGCCTGTATCCGATGCCCTATGCCGGCGGCGAGTTGCCGGAGACCAATATCGGCCTGATGCCGGGGCTGGTCACCACTTACGATCAGGGGCTGCGCTGGAAGAAGGAGCCGGTCGGCAAGGCGCTGACCGACTTCCTCGCCGACAAGGGCATCCTGCTGCTGACCTGGGTCTGGCAGGCCGGCGGCGTCGCCAGCCGCTCCAAGGCGATCGTGGCGCCGGAAGACGCCAAGGGCATGAAGGTGCGCGGCGGTTCGCGCGAGATGGACATGGTGCTGCAGACCGCTGGTGCAGCCGTGCTGTCGGTGCCGTCCAACGAGATCTATGCGGCGATGCAGACCGGCGCCTGCGATGCCGGCATCACCTCCTCGACCAGCCTGATCTCGTTCCGTCTCGAAGAGGTCGCGAAGTCGCTGACCTCGGGCGCCGGCGCCTCCTACTGGTTCATGCTGGAGCCGCTGATGATGTCGAAGGCGATCTTCGACAAGCTGCCGAAGAACCAGCAGGACATCATCCTGACCGTCGGCTCCGAGCTCGAAGCGTTCGGCCGCAAGGGCGCGCAGGACGACGATGCCGAGGTCGCCAAGGTCTATGAGAAGGCCGGCGCCAAGGTCAGCGCGCTCGATGCCGCTGTCGTCGGCAGGTGGCGCGACATTGCGCGCGACACTGCCTGGAAGGACTACGGCGCCAAGACGGCGACGGCAGCCAACCTGCTGAAGCTCGCAAGCGACGTCGCCGCATGATGCATGGTCCGGTCGCGGATCAAGCCGAAAGCACCAGCGCTGCCGCGGGCAACTCGCCCGTAGCCGTGCTGGAGCGCGCGCTGTCGATCTGCAACACCGTCATCGTGGTGTTTGCCGCGATCGCCCTGGTCGCGGCCTGCGTCATCCTGAGCTACAGCGTGCTCGGGCGCGCCCTGTTCCACATGGCCAACTACTGGCAGGACGAGGCGGCAGTGTTCCTGCTGGTCGGCGCCACCTTCATGACGTCGGCCCATGTGCAGAGCCAGCGCGGTCACGTCAGCATCGAGGCATTCGTCGGCCTGCTCTCGCCGCGGGCGAACAGCATCCGGCTGTGGCTGGTCGATGTCGCGAGCTTCGCGTTCTGCACATTCTTCGCCTGGAAGTCCTGGACCCTCGCGCACGAGGCCTATGTCGACGGCCAGGTGTCGAATTCGATGTGGTCGCCGCCGCTCGCAATCCCCTATGGGCTGATGGCGCTGGGCATGACCCTTCTCTGCGTGCAGATCCTGCTGCAGATCATCGTCCCGCTGACCTCTGGCACTCGTCGATGACCGTATTTGGAATTGGTGTCTCCTACGGGCTCGCCACCCTGTTTGCGATGTTCTCCGGCATGCCCATCGCATTTGCGCTTGGCGCGGTCGCGGTCGTGTTCATGGCGATCTACATGCCGGCGGCCTCGCTCGATACCGTGACGCAGAACGTCTACGAGGAGATGGCCTCGATCACGCTGCTGTCGATTCCGCTGTTCATCCTGAAGGGCGCGGCGATCGGTAAATCGCGCGCCGGCCAGGATCTCTATTCAGCGCTGCATGCCTGGCTGCATCGCGTGCCCGGCGGGCTCGGCGTCGCCAACGTGTTCGCCTGCGCGCTGTTCGCGGCGATGGCGGGCTCCTCGCCCGCGACCTGCTCGGCGATCGGCTCGGCCGGCATCCCGGAGATGCGCAAGCGCGGATATTCCGGCGGCTTCGCGGCGGGCATCATCGCCGCCGGTGGCACGCTCGGCATCCTGCTGCCGCCCTCGATCACGATGATCCTGTTCGCGGTCGCTGCCGAAAAATCACTTGGCCGGCTGTTCCTCGCCGGCATCGGTCCTGGCCTTTTGCTGGTGACGCTGTTCGGCCTCTATGCGGTGTTTCGCTTCCGGAAAGAATATGCCGCCGCCCGCGCCGCCTATGACGCCACCGGCAAGGACTCTCCGATCCTGCAGCACGACGAGTTCACCATGGCCGAACGCTTCAGCGCGCTGCCCCGCGTGATGCCGTTTGTGCTGCTGCTGACCGGCGTGATGATCGCGCTCTATGGCGGCTATGCGACGCCGTCGGAAACCGCTGGTCTCGGCGGCCTGCTTGCGCTCGCGCTGATCGCGGTGATCTACAGCGTCTGGCGGCCGAGCGACCTGTCGCCGATCATGAAATCGACGATACGCGAATCCACCATGCTGATGCTGATCATCGGCATGTCGCTGCTCTATTCCTACGTGATGAGCTACCTGCACATCTCGCAATCAGCAGCGGAAGCGATCGTCGCCATGCATCTGCCGCGCTGGGAGCTGTTGTTCGCGATCCTGGTGATGGTGATCGTGCTCGGCTTCTTCCTGCCGCCGGTCTCGATCATCCTGATGACCGCGCCGATCATCCTGCCGCCGCTCCGCGCCGCCAATTTCGACATCATCTGGTTCGGCATCGTGATGACCATCGTGATGGAGATGGGCCTGATCCACCCGCCGGTCGGCCTGAACATCTTCGTCAT
Organism: Bradyrhizobium macuxiense; assembly: GCF_001542415.1. GTDB lineage: Bacteria > Pseudomonadota > Alphaproteobacteria > Rhizobiales > Xanthobacteraceae > Bradyrhizobium > Bradyrhizobium macuxiense. The sequence continues at coordinate 141,352 of NZ_LNCU01000072.1, read as the reverse complement.
CCGCAATGTCGCGCCCGACGTCCCCCTGAGCGAGGTGATCTGGGGCACGCTGCCGTTCGTGCTGCTGATGATGTTCGCGGTGCTGCTGCTGTGCTTCTTCCCGGAGATCTCGACCTGGTTGCCGGATATGGTGATGGGGCCGGACGGGAGCAAATGAGGTTCGTGCAGGATGGGTAGAGCGAAGTGAAACCCATCGCCTCCGTGGGTTTCGCCGCGCTCGACCCACGCTACGAAGCGCGCTTCTTCTTCGCGTTCAGTGCTGAGGCGACACGGCTCACCGGCGGTCGGCCAAGCAACGCCGCGACCTCGTTCGTCGCAGCCAGCAGCTTCTCCATATCGACGCCGGTCCTGATCCCCATGCCCTCGAGCATATAGACCACGTCCTCGGTCGCGACGTTGCCGGTGGCGCCAGGGGCGTAGGGGCAGCCGCCGAGGCCGCCAGCCGCGGAATCGATGACGCGGACGCCCTCCTCCATGCCGGCATAGAGATTGGCGAGCGCCTGGCCGTAGGTGTCGTGGAAATGCATCGCGAGGTTGGCAGCGGGAACGCTACCGCCGACCGCCCGCATCAGCTCGCGGGCCTTGACCGGTGTGCCGACGCCGATGGTGTCGCCGAGCGAGATCTCGTAGCAGCCGAGATCGAACAGCGTCCTCGCGACATTGACCACTGCTTGCGGCTCGACCTCACCGTCGAAGGGGCAGCCGAGCACGCAGGAGATATAGCCGCGCACCTTGATGCCGTCGGCTTTGGCACGCGCCAGCACCGGCTTGAAGCGCTCAATCGATTCAGCGACCGAGCAGTTGATATTGGCGCGAGAGAAGCCTTCGGAGGCCGACGCGAACACTGCGATCACCTTGGCGCCGGCGGCTTGCGAGGCCTCATAGCCCTTCTCGTTCGGCACCAGCACATGGAACTCGCCCCTGAGATGGCTGACGCCGCGCAGCACTTCCGCCGATCCCATCATCTGCGGGACCGCCTTGGGTGACACGAACGCGCCGACCTCGACCTTCGGCAGGCCGGCGTCGATCAGACGCTCGACGAAGGCGATACGGTCAGCGACGCTGATCGGCGTCTTCTCGTTCTGCAGCCCGTCGCGTGGGCCGACCTCGATGATGCTGACGCGATCGCTCATGACGCCGCCGCCTCGACCTCGGCAAGCTCGACACCTTCGCCGACGATATCGCCGACCTTGCATTTGAGCTTCGTCAAGATGCCGGCGTACGGCGCCCGCAGGGTCTGCTCCATCTTCATCACTTCCAAGGTCAGGATCGGCGCGCCCTTCTCGAGCATGGCGCCTTCCTCCGCCAGCAGCGCCACCACGGTGCCCGGCAAGGGAGCGACGATCTTGTCCTCGCCGACCTGCTCCTCACTCTCGCCGCCGAACGGATCAACCCAGTGCAGGTCGAAACGGCCGTTGCGGGTGCGCAAGTAGAGCTCGTGGCCCTCGATGACCGAGGCGATGCGCGACTTCACGCCATTGAGCGTCAGGTCGAAGCCGGCGTCGTCAGGTGATGAGATGGAGAAGGTCAGCTCACGCCCACCGACGGAAAGCGTCGAGGGTCCGCTGCCGTAGTGCAGCGTGATGGGCAGCTCGGGACCGTGGCTTTGCCGGAACGAGAACACGCGCTGGCGGCGACCAACCGGCATCCAGCCAAAAGCCTGCCAAGGTGAATTCGCCTCGCTGCGCGCGACCTTCTGCTCCGCGTTCACGATCGCGGCGACCGCCGCGCACAGCTCGAACTCACCGGCCGCGCCCTTTTCGGCCGTCAGGTTCTTCAACTGGCGCTCGATGAAGCCGGTATCGATCGCATTGGCCCGCGTATCTGGATGCGTTACCAGCGCCGACAGGAACGGGATGTTGGTGACGATGCCACGGACGTCGGTCTCTTCCAGCCCGCGGTTGAGCTTCTCGATCGCGGCCTGCCGCGTCGGCGCCCAGGCGATGACCTTGGCGAGCATGGCGTCGTAGTACGGCGATACGCTGTCGCCGCTGCGATACCCGGCATCGATGCGCAGGCCATCGCCTTCCGGCGGTGTCCGCCAGGTCTTGATGCGGCCGACCGAGGGCATGAAGTTCTTCTGCGGATTTTCCGCGTAGACACGCGCCTCGATGGCATGGCCGTTCAGCCTGATCTCGTTCTGCTTCAATGGCAGCGCCTCGCCGAACGCGACGCGGAGTTGCCATTCGACAAGATCGACCCCCGTGATCAGTTCGGTGACGGGATGCTCCACCTGCAAACGGGTGTTCATCTCGATGAAGAACACATCCTTGCCGTCGGAGACGAACTCGATCGTGCCGGCACCGACATAGTTGACCGCACCGGCCGCCTTGCGCGCGGCCTCGCAAACTGTATCGCGTTGTGCGTCGTTCAAGGTCGGCGACGGCGCCTCCTCGATCACCTTCTGATGCCGCCGCTGCAGCGTGCATTCGCGCTCCCACAGCGAGAGCAGATTGCCGTGGCTGTCGCCGATGATCTGCACCTCGATATGGCGGGGATTCTGGACGTACTTCTCGATCAGCATGCGGTCGTCGCCGAACGCCGCCTTGGCCTCGCGCTTGGCGCTGACGATTGCAGCCGACAACTCGGCCGCTGAATTGACAACGCGCATGCCACGGCCGCCACCGCCGGCCGACGCCTTCACCAGCACCGGGAAGCCGATCCGGTTGGCTGCGTCCGCAAGCGTCGCCTCGTCCTGCACCTCGCCGTGATAGCCCGGCACCAGCGGCACGCCCGCCTTCTCCATCAGGGCTTTCGACCCCGATTTCGAGCCCATCGCCGTCATCATCTCGGCGGTGGGGCCGACGAACACCAATCCGGCCTCGAGGCAAGCCTGGGCGAACTCGGCATTCTCCGAGAGGAATCCGTAACCCGGATGAACCGCCTCAGCGCCGGTCTCGCGAGCGGCGGCAATCACGCGTTCGATGTTGAGATAGCTGTCGCGGGCCCGTGCGGGACCGAGCAGCACGGCCTCGTCAGCCAGCGCGACATGCGTCGCGTCGCGGTCGGCCTCCGAATAGACGGCAACGGTGCGCAGCCCCATGGCGCGCGCGGAGCGGATGACGCGGCAGGCGATCTCGCCACGGTTGGCGATCAGAAGCGTGCGGAAGCGCCGGTAGAGTTTTGAGCGGTCCATGGTCACATCCTGAACAGGCCAAACTTGGTCGGCTTGATCGGCGCATTGGCGGCGGCCGACAGCCCTAGCCCCAACACCAGCCGCGTGTCGGCGGGATCGATCACGCCGTCGTCCCACAGCCGCGCCGTGGCGTAATAGGGATTGCCCTGCTTCTCGTATTGCGCACGTATCGGCTCACGGAATTTGTCTTCCTCTTCAGCCGACCAAGTCTCGCCCTTGGCCTCGATGCCGTCCCGCCGCACCTGGCTCAGCACCATCGAGGCCTGCTCGCCGCCCATCACGGAGATGCGGGCATTGGGCCAGAGCCAGAGGAAGCGCGGGCTGTAGGCGCGGCCGCACATGCCGTAATTGCCGGCGCCGTAGGAGCCGCCGATCACGACGGTGAATTTCGGCACGCCGGCGGTCGCCACCGCAGTCACCAGCTTGGCGCCGTCGCGCGCGATGCCGCCGGCCTCGTACTTCCTGCCGACCATGAAGCCGGTGATGTTCTGCAGGAACACCAGCGGAATGCCACGCTGGCAGCACAGCTCGATGAAATGCGCGCCCTTCAGCGAGCTCTCGCTGAACAGGATGCCGTTGTTGGCGATGATGCCGACCGGATAACCCCAGATATGGGCGAAGCCGCAGATCAGCGTGGTGCCGTAGAGCTTCTTGAACTCGTCGAATTCGGAGCCGTCGACGATCCGTGCAATGATGTCGTGCACATCGAACGGCTTGCGGCCGTCGGCGGAGACCACGCCGTAGATTTCCTCCGCCGGAAACAGCGGCTCGCGCGGCGCACGCATGTTGAGCGTCGCGGGCGTCGGCTGCTTCAGCGTCGCCACGATTCGGCGAGCGATGCCGATCGCATGGGCATCGTTCTGGGCGTAGTGGTCCGTCACGCCCGATTGCCGCGAATGGACGTCAGCGCCGCCAAGCTCTTCGGCGGTAACGACCTCTCCGGTCGCCGCCTTCACCAGCGGCGGGCCGCCGAGGAAGATCGTGCCCTGGTTGCGCACGATGATGCTCTCGTCCGACATCGCCGGCACATAGGCACCTCCCGCGGTGCAGGAGCCCATCACGATCGCGATCTGAGGAATGCCCTGCGCCGACATCTGCGCCTGATTGTAGAAGATGCGGCCGAAATGCCGCTCGTCGGGAAAGATCTCGTCCTGCAGCGGCAGGAACGCGCCGCCGGAATCCACCAGGTAGACGCAGGGCAGATTGTTCTGCCGCGCGATGTCCTGGGCGCGGAGGTGCTTCTTCACCGTCATCGGGTAGTAAGTGCCGCCCTTGATGGTGGCGTCGTTGGCGACGATGATGCATTCGCGCCCTGAAATACGTCCGACGCCGGTGATGACGCTCGCCGAATGCACGTCGCCACCATAGAGGCCATTAGCGGCCAAAGGCGACAGCTCGAGGAACGCCGTGCCGGGGTCGATCAGGAGGTCGACGCGATCGCGCGCCAGCATCTTGCCGCGCGAGGTGTGACGCTTGCGCGAGGCCTCGCCCCCGCCTCCGGCAACTTGATTGAGCTTGTCGCGGAGCTCCGCGACGAGGCCCCGCATCACCTCGGCGTTACGGGCAAATTCGGAAGACGTTGGATCGATCGTCGAATGAAGCGGCATGTGTTGCACGTTTCGTTGGTGATATCGTCAGGACTTTGCGCAAGCCGGATCATCGCGCCAATCGGTGCGATGGGGCCTGCGAGCTTACACCGTCTTCGCGAACAGCTCGCGACCGATCAGCATGCGGCGGATCTCGCTGGTGCCGGCGCCGATCTCATAGAGCTTGGCGTCCCGCAGCAGCCGGCCGGTCGGATAGTCGTTGATGTAGCCGTTGCCCCCGAGCAGCTGGATCGCATCCAGCGCGCATTGGGTCGCCTTCTCGGCGGCGTAGAGGATCGCGCCGGCCGCATCTTCGCGCGTGGTCTCGCCGCGATCGCAGGCCTTGGCCACCGCATAGACATAGGCCCGCGAGGCGTTCATCGTGGTGTACATGTCGGCGATCTTGCCCTGCACCAGTTGGAAGCTGCCGATCGGTTCGCCGAACTGCTTGCGCTCGTGGACGTAGGGCAGCACCACGTCCATGCAGGCCTGCATGATGCCGATCGGACCTGCCGCCAGCACCGCGCGCTCATAGTCGAGCCCGGACATCAACACATGGACGCCGCGGCCGACCTCGCTGAGCACGTTCTCCTCCGGCACCTCGCAATCCTCGAACACCAGTTCGCAGGTGTCGGAGCCGCGCATCCCGAGCTTGTCGAGCTTCTGTGCGGTGGAAAATCCCTTCATGCCCTTTTCGATGATGAAGGCGGTCATGCCGCGCGGCCCGGCATTCGGATCGGTCTTGGCGTAGACCACCAGCGTATCGGCGACCGGGCCGTTGGTGATCCACATCTTGTTGCCGTTCAGCACGAAGCGGTCGCCCTTCTTCTCGGCGCGGGTCTTCATCGAGACCACGTCGGAGCCGGCGCCGGGCTCCGACATCGCGAGCGATCCGACATGCTCGCCCGAGATCAGCTTCGGCAGATATTTGCGTTTCTGGGCTTCGTTGCCGTTGCGGCGGATCTGGTTGACGCAGAGATTGGAATGCGCGCCGTAGGACAGCCCGACCGAGGCTGACGCCCGCGAGATCTCCTCCAGCGCGACGCAATGCTCGAGATAGCCGAGGCCCGACCCGCCGAACTCCTCCTCGACGGTGATGCCGTGCAGGCCGAGCGCGCCGATCTTCGGCCAGAGGTCGCGCGGAAACTGGTTGGAGCGATCGATCTCGGCTGCGCGCGGCGCGATCTCGTTGGTCGCGAAATCATGCACCGTCTCGCGGATCGCATCCGCGGTCTCACCGAGGTCGAAATTGAACACTGCCGCCTGGTTCGAGGCCATGATCCCTCCCTTAGAGATTCATCTTGCAATTAAACGATCATACGTTTTTTTATTGGCTTCGCAAGCTGTCATGCTATGGTTTCCGAATGATCCCGGCAGCGCATTGAATCTGCTAGGATTTTGTGCAATAAACATACGGTCGTTCGCTTGTTTCCGAGTTATCTGCCGCAAGCCAACACCCATCCGAGGCTCCGATGGCACGCACGATCGGCTCACACGGCCCGAAGACGCTGGAGGCGATCCGCAAGGCCGGCGTACGCCTGATCTACGAGCATGGCTACGAGGCGATGAGCCTGCGCCAGCTCGCCGCCGAGGTCGGTATCCAGGCCGGCTCGCTCTACAATCATATCAGCACCAAGCAGGATCTGCTGTTCGATCTGGTGCAGGACCATATCAACGATTTGCTGCGCCAGCTCGACCTCGCGCTCGAGGGCAAGACCGATCCAGTCGAGAAGCTGCGCATCTTCGTCGGCTTTCACGTCAGCTATCACATGACGCGGAAACGCGAGACCTTCATCGCCAACTCCGAACTGCGCAGCCTCGAGCCCAAGAACTACGAGGTCGTCGTGGCGCTCCGCGGCGCCTATGAGGGGCGGCTGACCCAGATCCTCGCCGACGGGGTGGCCGAAGGCGCCTTCGAGGTCGTCGACATCCAGATCGCAACCTTTGCAATCCTCGCGCTGCTGACCGGGCCGTGCAGCTGGTACCGCCCCGGAGGCCGGTTGACCAAGGAGGCGATCCTCGCGGCCCATGAGAAGCTGGTGCTGTCGGGCGTCGGCGCGGCACAGACCGCAACGGGCGAGGTGCGCGAGGCCAGCAACCGCCCCCACAGCGCCCTGGCCGGTGAGCGCCCGTGACGGAACGCCAACAGTTCGATGACATCGACCTCAGGATTCTGTCCGAACTGCAGCAGGACGGCCGGATCAGGATCAACGAGCTCGCCGCGCGCGTCGGTATCACCGGCCCACCCTGCCTGCGCCGGGTCAGGGCGCTGCGCAGCCGGGGTGTGATCCAAGCGGTCCGCGCGACCCTCAACGAGCGGATGCTGGGCTACGAGGTGACGACCTTCGTCCTGATCCAGCTCGACAACCAGATGCTTTCGGCGATCGAGGCGTTTGAGGCCGCGGTCGCGGCGGTGCCGCGGTTCCTGCAGTGCTGGCGGATCTCAGGCGACGCCGATTTCATGCTCAAATGCGTCGCGCTTGACGTCAATGACATGCGCCAGCAGCTCCTGCAGTTCGCAGGCCTGCCGAATGTTCGCAAAATCAGAAGCTTTCCGGTGCTCGGTGTCTCCAAGGACGCGCCGCTGCCGATTCTCGGCAGCCTGCCGGTGCCAAGCCCGGCGACCTGATCACCGGGCCCGCTCGGCGGGTGCCCACCCTAGTGGGTCCAGGGCTCCCAGCGGCGAAACGCGAAATTGTCGGCGTACGCGATCTGGCGATGCGCCGAAGCCTGCGGTTCGATCACCTGATAGGCGATGCCCTTGCGTTCGCAATAGGCCACCGCCTCCTCCTTGGTCTCGAACCGGAGCGTGAGCTGCTGCTTCATGTCGCCGGACGAGGTCCAGCCCATCAGCGGCTCCACGGTGCGCGGCTGCTCCGGCTCGTAGTCCAGTTGCCATTCCTGGGCCTTGGCACGTCCCGATTGCATCGCGTTTTTGGCGGGCTTAAAAATGCGTGCGGTCATGGATCGTCCGGCCCCGTGGGATAAGCGACATGGAAGCGATTGGAGGAAACCGCCGTGATAGTATAGTGGCACCGTTCAGCGATGTGATCGGTGATTCCCTACCTCGGATGTTACCTTCGCCGGACCGGTATAGTCATTCTACCGCGCTGTGACAATCTGGGCTTCGGGGGCTTCCCGCGGCCCGCGGCGCGGTCTTCCCGAACGCATCACCTCGAAGAAGCGGCCCATGGAAATCCACGCCAGTCTCCCCGAAAAAGGACGTGACCTCCGGCTCGACCTGTTCCGCGGAATCGCGAACTGGGCGATCTATCTCGATCACATCCCCGACAACGTCGTGAACTGGATCACGACGCGGAACTACGGGTTCAGCGACGCCGCCGATCTCTTCGTGTTCATCTCCGGCTATACGGCATCCTTCGTCTATGCCCGCATGATGCTGGAGCGGGGCTTCATCGTCGGCGCCACGCGGCTGACCAAGCGCGTCTGGCAGCTCTATGTCGCCCACATCATCCTGTTCGTGATCTACATCGCCTCGATCAGCTATCTCGCGCTGCGCTTCGGCGATTCCGAGATGATCAACGAGTTCAACGTCGCGGGCCTCGTCGACAATGCGACCGAGACGCTGCGGCAGGGCCTGTTCCTGAAGTTCAAGCCGGTCAACCTCGACGTGCTGCCGCTCTACATCGTGCTGATGGGCCTGTTCCCACCGGTGTTGTGGTTCATGCTGCGGCAGCCGAACTGGACCATGCTGGCCTCGCTGGCGCTGTGGCTGGTGTCGCGGCACATGGGCTGGAACCTGCCGGCCTACCCGGCCGGGACCTGGTACTTCAATCCGTTCTGCTGGCAGGTGCTGTTCGTGTTCGGATCATGGTGCGCGCTCGGCGGCGCACGCAAGAACATGCACATCATCAACTCGCCCTATACACTGTGGTTCTGCGTCGCCTATCTGATCTTCGGGCTGATCATGACCATGGCCGGTCGCTTCCCCGAATTCGGCGCGATGTTCCCGGACTGGCTCTATTCGGCCTTCAACCCGAACGACAAGACCAACCTCGCGCCCTATCGCTTCATCCACTTCGCGGTGATCGTGGTGCTGGTGATCCGCTTCATCCCGAAGGACTGGTCGGCGCTCGAGTGGAAGGTGTTCGACCCGCTCATCGTGTGCGGCCAGCAATCGCTCGCGGTGTTTTGCGTCGGTGTGTTCCTGTCCTTCGTTGGACACTTCGAGCTCTCGATGAGCTCCGGCTCGCTGTTCGCGCAGATCTTCGTCAGCATCTCCGGCATCGCGATCATGACGATCGTGGCCTACTACATCTCCTGGTCGAAACGGCAGGACAAGCCGCTCAANNCGGCCAAGCCGCCGGCGCCTGCCAAGGCCGGCTGATCACGACCGACTGACTTGTCAGCCTCACTTGCCCGGCGGCCGCCGCTTGCCGCCCGGCTTGTCACTCCGCCACCTGCCCTGTGACGAGAACTCGTCCCAGTTGGCGGTCCAGCGAAATTCGGCGGCCGGCGCCTTCGCGATATTGTCGGGCGTTCGCAATCCCTCGATCGCGAACGTCGCGCCCTGCGGATCGAGGCAACGGGCGATCCAGCTCCCGTCCGGCAACTCAAGCGGCCCCTCGTAGACTCGTCCGCCGCCGGCCTTCACTCGAGCCATCGCCGCGTCGAGATCGTCGACGTTGAAATAATAGAGCCAGAACGCGATCGGCTCGAGCGGACGCTTGTTGAAGATTCCGCCGGCAGCCCGACCACCAGTTGAGAATTGTTGATAGGGATCGCCGGCCAGGAAGCCGCCGTCAACCGGTTGCCAGCCGAACACCGTGCTGTAGAAACCGAAGGCCCTGCGCCAGTCGGCCGCGAGCAGTTCGTGCCAGCCGACTTGCCCAAGCGCATCAAGGTCAGCGACCGGCGGCGGAGCAATCGTCAAGCCGCTCACCAGTCCAAACGTCGCCCGCTGCGGATCGGCGACGATCGAGACACGGCCGATATTGGTGCTGGTCGGCGGCACATAGATGGCACCGCCAAGTTCTTGAAGCCGGTGGACGGCAGCGTCGACGTCTCGGACATGGACGTAACCGATCCATCTCGGCGTCGCGCCATGGCGTCTGCCCTCTTCCGGCAGCTCCATCAGACCGCTTCGCGAGGCCTCGTTCGAGATGAACAGTTTGTAGGAGAGTTCGGGTGTGGAAACGTCCTTTGTTTCCCAATGCAACACGCTCCCGTAAAACGTGCTCGCGCCTGCCACGTCCGTGGTCAGAAGCTCGTACCAGGCGAAGCTCGTCCCATCATCCTCCATTCCGATTCCTCGTTCCGTCTCCGGGGCAATCGCAGTGCAACACGGGCTGCTTGCGTGCCCTGGAATTGTGCTGGACGATGCGGCGTGTGTGATAACACAAGTTACTGATCACGTTCATCAACATGAACCGGAAATGAATCGCGCGCGCTGCTGCATCGCGCGCATGCGCAGCACATCTTGCATGCTCAGATCGTGAAGCGTACAAATGTCCGGGGTGGACTCGAGAACAGTTTCGTTAGGAATGGAGGATGCGATCATGCCACGGGTGAAGCAAGCCCCCAAGCGGCAGCGCGTGACTAAGGCCGCCGTGCCCGCGTTGGGTGCGGCCGGATTGACTCTCTCACTGGTGGGAAGTGCATCCGCATCAGCAGTACCGACAGCGGACGCGCCGAAGACCTCAAGCTACACGCCGACGCATGCCATCACGCTGAACGACGAAGAAATCGCTGACGTCAGCTTGGCAACGTTCCACCTCTTCGACAAGGAAGATCTCGGGAGCGGCGTTCAGGTCGCGCGCGGATGCGGCGGCTGCCGCGGATGTGGTGGCTGCCGCGGATGCCGCGGTTGCCGTGGTTGCCGCTGCGGCGGTTGTTGGGGATGCGGTGGCGGCTGCTGCCTGTCGTGGGGCGCGTGCCGCCTCTGCTGATCCAGACGGCATTGCGTTGACACACATCGTTCGTCATGGCCGGGTTCGACACACGTCGACCCGGCCAATTCATGTTGTCCAAATTCATGCCGTCTCGATGTCGTCTCGCGGCGCGGCACATGAATGGTGAGATCAGCGCCGCGCACCGTCAAATTCTTGGCACAGATACTCGGCTCGAATACTCGGCCCGCCAGCTCCACAGGAACGATTCCTTGCCCAGAAAATCCACGCAGCAGGCCAACAAGGACGTCCTGCAGTTCGCTCCGAATTTCACCGCCTACCTGCTGCCTCCCGACGTCGTCTGCCTCTATTCCGAAGACCGAAAATTCTTTCTTCACGGCGAGCTCTATTGCGCGCTGGCGTCGATGATCGGCACAAACGGTTGCAGCGCCACCAAACTCGTCGTCGATCTCGGACGCAAGTTTCCGCCCGACAAGGTCAATGAGGCCATCAAGCGCCTGCTTGATCGCCGCTATGTGATTCCGAAGCCGTCGGCTCCCGGCAACGCCGTGGCGGGGTTTTGGGCGAGCCTCGGGCTGCCCGCCGCGGTCGTCGAGCAGAATCTTCAAAATTGCCGCGTTCGGCTTGAAGCAATCGACGTCAAGGGCGGCGCCGAATTGAGCAAGGCGCTGCAGTATCTGGGCGTCCGCATCGTCAAGACGTCGCCCGACCTCACGGTCACACTGGTCAACGATTATCTCGATCGTCGGCTCGCCGAACCCAACCTGGAGCGCGCGTCCGGCAAGTCGCCCTGGTTGCTGGTGCAGCCGTCCGGCGCATTTCCGCTGGTCGGGCCCGTGTTCAAGGCGGGCGAACGCGCGTGCTGGACCTGCCTGTTCGATCGGATGATCCGCAACCGCGAGGTCAAGGGATTCCTCGATCGTAGCGCTGCGCGGCCTGTTGCCATGTCGCCGCTTGCGCAGCAAACGGTCGGGCAGAGCGCCGTCCAGTTTGCGGCGATCGAGATCGCCAAGGCGATTGCCAGTGGCTTCCGCACCGATCTGCGCAATCACATCCTGAGCCTCGACCTCCTGGGCTCGACCATCGCCAGGCACTACGTCGCGGCGCGCCCGCAATGCCCAACTTGCGGCAGCAAGAAACTGCAGAATCCGCGGCGGGCACCGCAGCCGATCGAGTTGGGACCGGGCGCCAAGCTCGTGATGACCAGCGGCGGCTATCGCACGGTGTCGTCACGCAGCACGGTGGAGCGATTCAGGAAGCATGTCAGCCCGCTCACCGGCGTGGTGACGCGGCTGGAGCGGATCGACGTCGATCTGCCGATGAACACCAATTTCTACGCCCAGCATAATTTCTCCGCGCCGGCGCAAAACGTCGACCAGCTTCGCGCGGGCTTGAACGGCGGCAGTTTCGGCAAGGGCAGCACCGCCGAACAGGGCGAAGCCAGCGCGCTGATGGAAGCGATCGAGCGCTATTCAGGCATCTTCCAGGGCGACGAGATCCGGGTGCGAAAGCGCTTCACCGACTTCGCGCCTGATGACGCCATCCGTCCCAACGACATCCTGCTATTCAGCGACGAGCAATATCGGACGCGGGCGATACCGAACGAGAACGATTCACACCATACTCAACCGGCGCCCGATCCATTCGATCCGTCCGAGCGGATCGAGTGGTCGCCGGTCTGGTCGCTGCGCGACAAGCGGTTCAAATACATTCCGACCAGCCTGTTGTATTTCTTCTACGAGGGCCCCGCCCCCTTCGCCGCCGATTCAAACGGCTGCGCGGCCGGCAATACGCGCGAGGAAGCGATCGTACAGGGCTTCCTCGAACTGATGGAGCGCGATGCCTACGCGATCTGGTGGTACAACCGATCGCAACGGGCGGGCGTCGACCTCGACCAGTTCGACGACTCCTATGTCCGCGATCTCAAGAACCAGCTCGAGGAGTCCGGTCGCCGGCTCTGGGTGCTCGACATCACCAGCGATCTCGGCGTCCCCACCTATGTCGCAATCGTGCACTGGATGCAGAACGGACAGGAAAATATCGAGTTCGGGTCCGGCGCCCACTTCGATCCGCGCATCGCGCTGCTGCGCTCGTTGACGGAGTTGAACCAGTTCCTCTCCATCGGCCTGATGGGCGGTGGCAGCGGCGAGAAGCCGAGCCTCGACGGCGTCAATCCGCTGCGGCTTGCGG
>NZ_LNCU01000072.1:79894-128560 GCF_001542415.1 Bradyrhizobium macuxiense | reverse complement strand
CCATCCGTTCCTGATTCCAAGCGCGACCCCGACCATCCCGCCGGCGCCGGCAGCGAAGGCGCCGCTCGACAACACGCGCGCCCAAGTGGACGCGTGCATCGAGATCGCCGCGCGTGCCGGCATGGATTTCCTGGTGCTCGATCAAACCCGGCCTGACGTCGAAGTTCCCGTGGTTCGGGTCATCGTTCCCGGCATGCGTCACTTCTATCGCCGCTTCGGGCCCGGACGGCTCTATGATGTGCCCGTCCAGCTCGGATTGCGCGATCAACCGTCGCCGGAAAACGAACTGACGCAATTCCTTCCGCATACCTGAGGTGATGCCGGCGTGCGCGCGCCTACGAAAAAGAAATCGCACGGCACCGCGCCGCTGGCCCTCCTCGCCCGGCTCAATGCACGCGTTATGCTGAAGGCGCAGGCCGACCGGAGCATCGTCGCAGACATCGACGGCTATTCGGATCCGCTTGGAAAGTTTGGCGCCGCAGCAGCAGCGCGCGCACAGGAGTTGCGGGCGGGCTTGCCACTCCCTTCCTCCCCGTCAGCTGAAGACGGTGAGGCCGAGCGAGACGTCGCGCGCTTGATCCGGCAATTGGCGCGCCGCGGTCTGTTGGAATACTGCCTGCGCCGCGGGGAGGACGCCAACGACCTGGTGGTGATCGAACCGCAAACCGCTGATTATTGGCCGCAGGCGCCCAAGCTGACCGATACGACAACGGTCGCGCTGTCACGCTTCGCTTATCTGCGACGGCGTGGCAGCGAGATGGTCCTGGAATCGCCGCGAGCCGGCGCGCTGTTCAGGATTTGCGATCCTGAGATCGCGAGCCTGCTCATGGCCCTCGCCGCCCCGCAGACGATCGGCAGCATCCGGCGCCGCGACGACTATCCTGGACCCGCACTGCTCGCGCTGCTGCTGGATTGCCAGATGCTCTTCGCCGTCGCCCCGGCAAAACGCGATGCACTCCGGCAGGCCGAGGGCGACGACGGACTCGTGCTCTGGGATTTTCACGATCTGCTGTTCCATACCCGCAGCACGGAAGGCCGGCAGGCCAATCCACTGGGCGGCCTTTACCCGCACACCGGACAGATCGCGCCGCTCCCCGCGATCCGGCCCGCCTGGGCCGGCAAGACCGTCAAGCTGCAGGAGCCCAGCGGGACCGCTTCGCCGCTCGAAAAACTGCTGCACGAACGGCACTCCGTGCGCGATTTCGACGGCGAGCGACCGATCACGTTGCGTGAACTCTCGACGTTCCTCAATGGCGTCGCACGCGTCCGGGCGAGATGGAGCAGCCCGCTCGAATTCGACGACGGTCCCGACATCGAATACACCAGCAGGCCGTATCCCGGGGCCGGCAGTGCCTACGAGCTCGAGCTCTATCTGGCCATCACCAATTGCGATGGCCTGGCGCCGGGGTTCTATCACTATGACGCCGCCGCGCACGCTTTGACCGCCATCGACGTCCAGCAACAGCAATTGGCGGCCATGCTGCAAAGCGCGGAATTCGCCATGGACGTGCCCTCACCGCCGCCGATCCTGATCACGATCGCTGCGCGCTTCGGCCGGATCTCCTGGAAGTACAGCGCCATCGCCTATGCGCTCATCTTGAAGGATGTCGGCGTCCTGACCCAGACACTGTACATGATGGCGGCAGGTCTCGGTCTCGGCGGCTGCGCGATCGGCACCACCAATATCGATCTGTTCGCGAAGATGACCGGGCTCGAATTTCACGTCGAGGGGCCGGTCGGCCAGTTTGCACTCGGGCGCGGCGCGGAGCCGCTCGTGTCCGGATAGCCCTGCTCTGCGCTGCTGCGCCCCCGGCCGACGCCGGGCAAGAAAGAGCCCCGGACAACGCCGGGGCTGTAGTCCACCACGGGAGAGAACTGCGGAAGCCATGAAATCGATGACGAGCCAACGTCCTCAGTCATCGAATACGCTTACGACTACTGCGTGTATTTAAGCTCATTTTAGTGCCTCAGGCTGTAGCCCTGCGGCAACAATCCACCGGAATGATCGGCGTACCCCGAGTTCCAAAATATGCAACCGGAACCGCGAGCCTAGCTATCGAGGATAGCAACCGCCCGCGTCCATCCCGCCGACGCCCGTTCGATCTTCACCGGAAAGCACGACACCATGAAGCCGGTGGACGGAAGCTGCTCGAGATTGTGCAGCTTCTCGATATGGCAATAGCCGATGTGCCGCCCGGCCTTGTGACCTTCCCAGATCAGGCTGGCGTCCTTGGTCTCGGCATATTTCTTCGCGGTGTAAACGAAAGGCGCATCCCAGCTCCAGCCGTCGATGCCGGTCAGCCGCACACCGCGCTCGAGCAGGTACATCGTCGCTTCGTAGCCCATGCCGCAGCCCGAGGTGACGTAGTCCTGGCGGCCATACTTCGCGCCGGCGCTGGTGTTGACGACGACGATCTCGAGCGGCGACAAGCTGTGGCCGATGCGCTTCAGCTCGGCCTCGACGTCATCAGCGGTGGCCACGTAACCATCCGGCAGATGCCGGAAGTCGAGCTTCACGCCCGGCTGAAAGCACCAGTCCAGCGGCACCTCATCGATGGTCCATGAGCGCTCGCCGCGGTTCATGGTCGGATGGAAATGCCAGGGCGCATCGAGATGCGTGCCGTTGTGGGTGGAGAGCGAGACCTGCTCGACGGCCCAGCCCTGCCCGTCAGGCAGATCCTCGGCTTTCAATCCATCGAAGAATTGCAGCATGCGCGGCAAGCCCTGCTGATGGTCGATGTACTGAATGGTCGGGTGATTGCCGGGCGGATCGGCCGGGACGTCGTTCTGCAGGGGAACGGAGATATCGATCAGTCGGCGCGTCATGGCGGGNCCTCGCTGATTGTTCTTGCCGGGCCCATCTACCCTGCCAGCCGGGCCGCTCGATCGGCAAGCCACATCCGCTCGATGCCGAAAGGCAAACAATTCGGAATGCCGCTCGGCAGAAAACGTCCGAGCAACCTCCAGCTTGGAGGCGTGCCGACAGCACTGCCCTCGAGACCTGATTGTCGTCGGCTGAAAGCTCCGAACGCATTTATGATGCGCCACAGCCACTACGTTGAACTGGGATGGTCGGGGCAGCTGGATTCGAACCAACGACCTGCAGTACCCAAAACTGCCGCGCTACCAGGCTGCGCTATACCCCGATATTTCCGAGAGGCATTGTCGATACACGCATAAACCGGCGCCAGCAAGGCACCGGTCGGGATCTTTAGTGCCCGTTGAAGAGCGGATGCCCGACCCGGTCGCCGGGCTGGATACCGTACTTCTGGGCGGTCCCCGCGATCACCTCCAGGACGCCCTTGGCGAGCCCCCGCGATGGAATGATCTTGGTCGACAACGGCTCGGTATTCTCGGCGATCCGCAGAATGCGCCCGTCGGCGCGAATGAAGATCATGTCGAGCGGGATATAGGTGTTCTTCATCCACATCGACACCTCCTGCTCCGGCGAGAAGTCGAACAGCATGCCTTTGCCGTCCGCAAGCTCCTTGCGGTACATCAGGCCGGTTTCCTTCTCCTGCTCCGTGGTCGCCAGTTCGACCGAGAAGACGTGAACGCCTGACTTGGTGACGATCTCGAGCGGCTCGAAGGTTGCGGCCTCGGCCCTCGGGCCGGCCAGCGCGCCGAACAGGATAACAAGCGAGGCCACCAGCCAAGGGCGAAGCGGGCCAACAAACGAAGCCAAATTCATCTATAAATACTCACGCCGGAGAAGTTGTCCGGGCGGACCCTAACCCGACGATTGCGGCAAATGCCAGAGTCTTGGGGAGCGCCAAGCGGCTCACGTTTCCGTCAGGGCCGCGGCATCGCGCCGAAAGGCTAATGCGACGACAGAGCCGACGGGCCGCTCTCAGGGTGGATCTCGGCGGCCATCATGCCCTTAGAGCCGGGCCCGAACCGCACCAGCACATACTGGCCGGGACGCAGCTCGGTCATGCCGAAGCGGCGCAGCGTTTCCATGTGCACGAAGATGTCAGGCGTCCCTTCCCCGCAGGTCAGGAAGCCGAAACCGCGCAGCCGGTTGAACCACTTGACCTGCGCACGCTCAAGCCCGCTGGTCGGCGTGACCGTCACATGCGTGCGCGGCGGCAGCATCTGCGCGGGATGGATTGCGGTCGACTCGTCCATCGAGACGATACGGAAGGCCTGATAGCCCTTGGCGCGCTGGACGCATTCGACAACCAGGCGCGCACCTTCATAGGCCGTCTGATAGCCGTCGCGGCGCAACACAGTCACGTGCAGCAAGACGTCGGGCCAACCATTGTCGGGAACGATGAAGCCGTAGCCCTTCGAGGCGTCGAACCATTTGATGACGCCGGAGATTTCAACGAGGTTGGCCGCGGTGTCGCCGAGACCGGAGAATGCATCGAGCGCCGGATCACGCGGCGTGCCGCTGGCGTATTCGCCTGGTCCAAGTCTGTTCTGTCCAACCCCGCTCGCCGGCAGTCCGCCGAGCTTCTTGGACTCAAATCCGTCCGACCCCATGACCCCGGACCCCACACATCAATTGCAGCTCGCCGTCATCGCGGCGAAGCCTGAACACGCTGCCATTCATGACCAACTCACGAGAACGCTGCGCGAATCTCTTAATCAAAAGATAACACTCCCGCTTGCCGCGCATAGCCAAAAAAACGAATCTGCCGGGAACTATGAACAGGCTTGCACAGTCGCGAATCAAGCAGGCATCAATTGCCTACAAATGGACCGAGCGTCTCGCCGATGTCGTGGCGGATCACGAGATCGGCGATGTCGTCCTGATCGGTCGGCTCGTTGTTGATAATCACGAGCCGTGCGCCGCAGTTCTTCGCCATCATCGGAAAGCCTGCAGCCGGCCACACCACGAGCGACGATCCGATCGCGAGAAACAGGTCGCAATGCTGGGTGAGTTCCGTCGCGCGGAGCATCGCATCCTCCGGCATCGCCTGTCCGAACGAGATCGTCGCGGTCTTGACGGGATCGCCGCAGTCCGCGCAGTCAGGCGCACGACCGGTCTTGTCGAAGTGCGGCTTCACCCACGACAGATCGTAGGTCTTGCTGCAGCCGATGCAGCGGGCGTAGGTCGTATTGCCGTGCAACTCGATCACAGCGTCGGCCTTGAACCCCGATGACTGATGCAAATTGTCGATGTTCTGCGTGATGATGCCCGGAACCTTGCCGGCCCGGTACAACGACGCAAGAGCCCGATGCCCTCTACCGGGCTTTGCTGCCGCAAAGGTCGGTTCCATCGCGAAGCGACGGCGCCACGACTCGTCGCGCGCATCCTGACTGGCGACGAACTCGTCGAACGGAATCGGCCGGTTGCGGGTCCAGATCCCGCCCGGCGAGCGGAAATCGGGAATGCCGCACTCGGTGGAGATGCCGGCACCGGTGAACGGAACGATGGTCGACGCCTCGGCAATCATGTTGCCGAGTTGTTCGACGCCGCTGCGCAGGTCTTTTGCAATCACGCGGAATGATCCGGTTGGTGGCTCCAACTATAGCATGGTCAGATCGATTGCGAGATCGGCGCGATCAGGCAGCCTTCGCGACCTGCTCTTTCGGCGCGCTGTCCTCGTCGCTCTTCTTGACCTTGGCAATCAGCGCCCCCGGTCCTTTCTTCACGGGTCTCGCGTATTGCGCGAGCCACTGAAGCTCGGCTTCCAGTTCGGCCTGCCGCGCGGCGACCTTCTCGTAGAGCTTTTCAGTGGCCTGATCGCGCAGGTTTGCGAGTTCTTCGATGCTCAATGCGTCCAGATCGATCTTTGCCATCACAGCCTCCCGTTTTCCTTTTGGCTAACGGGAAGCCCGACAAGCGACAAGCAGGCCGGCGCCTTATCCACCGCCTTCACTTGATCACAATCCTGCAACGCCTGGTCCGCACTCACGCCAAGATCGCCGACGTCAATGCGCGCGGGACAACACCACGAAGAGGATGGGAATGACTGACAAGGAAGACCCCGTTGCGCGCGAGCGCGAGGAGATCGCCGCGCGCGTTGCCAGCTTCCGGGCGACGCAACAGAAGTTCGAGCGCGATCGTCAGGATTACTACGCCAGCACCCTCGGCAACGCCTGGGACGGATTTCAACGAAAGACGGCGTGAGACCTCGGGGCCTCCGGCACGATCCGGGATTCACGAAATGCGCTGCGCCCTCAGTCGATGAGGGCACAGCGCGCGTATTTGGATCACGCTGACGCCGACGTCAGGCCTGCCTGGCGGCTACCAGTGATGCCAGTAATGGTGCCGATAGTACGGGTGGCGGTAATAGACGTACGGTCCCGGCGCGTACGCGTAACTGTAGCGCGGACCATAGCCATAACCGTAGCCGTAATAGCGCGGGCCGTAGTAGCCGGGGTAATAGCCCGGTCCGTACCCGTAGTAGTAAGGACCGTAGGCGCCCGCCACACCCGCGGCGATCGCTCCGGCCGCCAGACCGAAGGCCAAGCCCGGACCGATACCGCGCGCTTGCGCCGGCGCGCTCAGCGTCGTCGCGCCAACCGTCGCGACAGTCGCCAAAACTGCCAATGCCTTTTTCATGCGCAACCTCCTCAATAGACTGATGATGTAACGCGGGCGCACAGGCTTGGTTGCAGAACAGCGGCATCTGTGGCGATCAACCCGGTTCCGCAGCCATGCGATTGCGCAGAGCTACCATCGGTCGGCGCCGGAACAAAGAGACAACCTTGGGGTTTAAAATGACGCAAACTGAGGTTGGCGTCATGCCGGCATGGATGGAACTTCTGCTCAACGTGATGGCCTTTGCCGGCTTCATCGGCATTGCGATGTATCACAAGCATCCAAACGGGAAGCAGCCCGATTGAGCGCTCGGCAGCGGCGCCGCTAGTTGGCCTTGTGGGGTTCGCCCGCGGTCCGAACCAGCCGGTCCGCCTTCACCAACACATGCGTGTTTTCCGGCTGTGGCCGAAGCCAGAAGCTGATCGCCACAAACAC
This sequence comes from Bradyrhizobium macuxiense, assembly GCF_001542415.1. Taxonomy (GTDB): domain Bacteria; phylum Pseudomonadota; class Alphaproteobacteria; order Rhizobiales; family Xanthobacteraceae; genus Bradyrhizobium; species Bradyrhizobium macuxiense. Next base: position 121,632 of record NZ_LNCU01000072.1, on the reverse strand, counting down.
CGCGCAAAACGTCAGGCCGACACCCATCACACGTCGGTGGGTCGGTCGGTCCGCGCTGTGAAACGAAGGCATCATGGTTGTCACCCGCAGCCATACCTAACGCAATCACAGGTCGTGGCAACGCGATGTTGCTCTTAACCTAACCGGGTAGGGTTATCGTGCCCTTGAAACGGTTCGGTAACGGGCAACCAGCACCGGTGCAGCCTCCTCCACAGCATATCCAGCGTTTGTCCGCAGCAAATCCACAGGGACGCCAGGCCCATTTCTCCAACAATGCCGTAATCTTGCTGCACACTTATCCACACCCGGTGACGCAACCTCACGCATCCGCCAGCCGCTTCAGGGTCGCACGAAAGCTCAGGCTGCGCGTTCCCACCAGGACGGTGCCGAATACCTCCGCCGTATCGTCGCGGAACGTGCCCGAGAAACCGCTTGTCACCTCGCGCCCGGCGAACAGCGGGCGGACCAATGGATCCGGGAACGGCGTGTGCTGGTTGGTGCTCAAATGGCCCTTCCAGGTCCCTTCGCCGGCCGTATAGGCGCCGATGGACCAGAAATAAGGCCCGCCGCCGATCAGGAGCCCGTCGCGCAGGATGAGGACGCCGCTGTCGCGGCCCCTTACGCCGTCAGTCATGTGGATGTGGATCGAATAGAGTCCGTTCTTCATCGATCGCGCCGTTCGGCCCCGGTGCCCACTATGGCCCCAACCAGGGCAGCGCGCGAGCCGGGCGATGCAGCGGTCGCCGGCAAATCAGGATATCCGGCCGCTTCGGACCCGATCCCTGCGGTAACGCCTCGTCAACAAAGCGCTGACACAGTTCGCATCAGGAGGGAGATCCATGCTCGTCTACCCGGTACCTGTCGAAGTGACGCGGGCCAGAGTGCAACTCGTCGTCGACCAGACGGCGAAGGCCCAGCCCCACATTCTCTCAGAGGACGTGCTCGACGTGTTTGCCGCCAAGAACCAGGCCGACCGCGACGCCGTCGAGACGGTTCTCGATATCAAGGCCTGACGTGCACGAACGCAGCAGGCACCACACGACGGCAGAGCGCCGAGGCCTTTCCAAATCGTGACTGCCCGCTCCTCGCTCAGGCACGATGGCACGCTGCCACTGCCGGCGTTTTGCTGCTAATGAGAGCGCGAACCACCCAACCAGAACCGTCCCCAGAAACTCCAGGGAGCCTCCACCATGCGCTATCTCCACACCATGTTGCGCGTCCGCAATCTCGACGCGGCGATCAAATTCTATCAGGACGCGCTAGGGCTGAAGGAAGTGCGCCGCATCGACAATGACAAGGGCCGCTTCACGCTGGTGTTTCTCTGCGCCCCCGAAGATCTCGACCTGCTCAAGTCGCAGCCAGCGACCCGCGGCGCGCCGCTGGTCGAACTCACCTACAACTGGGACGAGGAAAAGTACGGCGAGGATCGCTATTTCGGCCACCTCGCCTACGAGGTCGACGACATCTATGCGACGTGCGAGAAGCTGATGAAGATGGGCGTCACCATGAACCGTCCGCCGCGCGACGGCAACATGGCGTTCGTACGCTCGCCCGACTTGCACTCGATCGAGCTGCTGCAGAAGGGCGATCCGAAGCCGCCGGCCGAGCCATGGACCTCGATGCCCAACACCGGCCACTGGTAGAGTCTTGTACAAATTCCTCGTGCACGTCCGCCATCCCACCTACCGCCTGGTGGTGAAGGCGGACGCGCCGTTTCCGTCAGCGGCAAGTGAAAGCGAATGGCGACTGACGCGCACGCGTGGCGCCGACGACGTCAATCCCGAAGTGCGCGAAGCCGTCGATCGCGGCGGCTACTCGCTATTCAGGATCGGACTTTCGCTCACCGAGATTCCGAAATCCTGAATGCTGGCCCGCTGCGCCGCTCACTCATCGCTTCAGGACTGCGGCGCGGCCTCATTTGTTGCTCCAAGTACTTTATTGCTCCCAGTACAATTCCCCCCGCGCATTTCGCAGGCGACTCCGCTAGGAACACGGCCAATCACAACCGCGGGAGAGAACGCGTGACTGATCAGAAGCAGCAACTGACGATCTGGGGCCGGGCCAATTCGGTCAACGTGCAGAAGGTGCTGTGGTGCCTAGCTGAGCTCGACGTCCCCTATCGGCGCATCGATGCCGGCATGCAGTTCGGCCAGAACGATCAGCCCGAATATCTCGCGATGAATCCCAATGGTCGTGTACCGACGCTGGTCGACGGCGACTACGTGCTCTGGGAATCCAATTCGGTGATGCGCTATCTCTGCATGGCCTACGGCCATAGCTCACCGATCTATCCGCAAGCCCCGAAAGCGCGTGCCGCCGTCGATCGCTGGCTCGACTGGACGCTGTCGACGCTGCAACCGGTCGACCGTCCGGTGTTCTGGGCACTGGTGCGCACACCGCCCGAGAAGCGCGACATGGTTCACATCCAGAAGGATGTCGATGCCGAAGGCGTGGTGTGGCGCGTGATCGAGGCTCAGGTCGCAGACCGCCGCTTCATCGAGGGCGATCAGTTCACGCTCGCCGATATCGCGATTGGCGCCTTTGCGCGGCGCTGGCTCGGCGTCGAAGGCGTCGTCAAGCCGAAGCTGGCCAATCTGGAACGCTGGTTCGGCGATATCGCGCAGCGGCCGGCATTCATCCGCTACGTCGCGCCGCCGATGTCGTAGCGCAGATGCGATCGCTCAGCGCCCGGTCGACGTTCCTGCGCCGACGCTGATGCTGCCGCCGAGTTTCACGCAGGTATCGCTGCCTTCCACCTTGACGAAGCCCGGCCCGAACGACGCGCAGGGATTGCTCCGCGTCGTCTTTTTCGACGGCAGCGTCTTCCAGGCATCGGGCGGCGTCTGAAGACCGCGGCCGGTGCCTTGTTGCGCGAACGCGGCAGCCGGAAGCAGGGCGGCGATGATGGCGAAGCAGGTTTTCCGCATCCGGCCTTTTATCGTGCGTGGCCGTAATGGGCTAGCTCGGCAGTGAGGCTAGCGCACGAATTTGACGCCGAACGTCTTGCCCTCGCGCCAGACCACTTCGCATGCTCGTCCGGTGCGGGCGTCACGCGAAAACGCCAGCCGCAGCTTGGCAGGCAGCGTGTTGTTGTCCTGGACCGTGATCTTGGCGCCCGACGAGGAGATGTCCTCGACCACGCAAGGTCGCACGGCAAACCCGCCATCGAGCGTGATCCACCCGGACTGGCGCAGCGATTTGCGCGTTTCGCGCTTCTTGGTCCCGAACACCATGGCAGCATCCCCAAGGCCCAGCCGTACCGCCCGCGGCTTTACAAAGGGTTGCGAATTCGAGGCGGATTGCAGCGATCCACGGAACGCTCTGCCGGAACGGCTCAAATCAGGTCGGATGCTGCGGATTTGGATGCATGGCGCTCCCTAGCGGAATCGAACCGCTCTCTCCACCGTGAAAGGGTGGCGTCCTAACCGATAGACGAAGGGAGCAAAACTCCCGGCAAATCAATACGTTGTACGTGAGAAGCGCCGGACCGGTCACAGCCGGTCAACGGCCGCGACGGGCGAACGTATAGTGGCGATTGGCCGGTGGGGCAAGCGTTCAGAGGTGCGTTTTCCCGGATTGCCGCCCTGTTACCAGTTGGCGAGCCCAGACACGAAAAGACCCCGCAAACGCCGGCGCCCTTTCGTGCACCAAACCGCTACGGATTAATCTATCCGCAGGACCTGGTTTTGCGTGGCCCGTTGCCCAATTGCCGCCTCCTTGGGGCCCTCGGTTTGAGGGCCTTGGGTCAGCCCGTAAGGCCGGTCACCTGCAGGACAATCCGGCCTCGATCGAGGTCCAGAATCCACAATGCGGCGGCACATGCGCATGCGCCCGCGTGCCGGCGTGAATCAGAATGGCGACGGCCAGCGCGACGACGATTGCGGGGACTATGGCTCTTCCAAACTTCATGTGCCTGCGCATCGAACGATATCGTGGCCTAACTAAGGCCTATTGGTCATGACTGGAACAGCGGACGATGTTGCTGGGGCATGCATATCGTTTGGCGCGATGCAGCGAGCTATCTCTGATTGGCGATGCTCGCCACGTCCTGGCGATTGCTCGGTTGCGCCGCAGGCTGCTTGATGCAGGTGCTGCAGATCACAAGCTTCCGCGCGAGCTGATCGTCATCATCCGCGGACGCGGCCTGCTGGACATCGGCCGATTGCGCAACAGCCGGTGACGCATTCCGTGCGTGCCGTTGCGGCGGCGGGAGGTTCGGATCCCGTCCAGCGCCGTCCCAGGCGAGCGGTCCCGGCCCTGACGGCGTCGTGGTCGTCATGCCGTATTGCGCATATTGCGCGCAGGCGCCGAGCGCGATCGGCAGGAGCAACACGGCGGCCTTGCCGACCCAATTCCGGATAGAAGACATGATCGAACTCTCACGCTATTCGTACTGTGACCTAAAAGCAGAACCGCTAAGAAATCGTTTGCCCTATTTGTCGATCGTCAGGTCAAACGAAGACGGTATTGAGGCGCGAGAGAAAAGTCGGGAGTCCGATCATGCCTGAAATCAACAACCCCTTCGATGGCAGTCGCGTTCTCGCCGACCTCAACGCGCTCCGCGCGATCGGCACGTATAAGACCGGCGTGCACAGGCCGACGTTTTCGGAACCGCATGTCCACTCGCTCCATTGGCTCGCGCAGCGGTTACCCGAGGCCGGCCTCACCGCGACGATCGACGGGATCGGCAATGTTCTCGGCACGAGCGCGAAGGCGGGATCGAAGCTGCTGGCCGGTTCGCATCTCGAGAGCCAGAACCATGCGGGCTGGCTCGACGGTCCGCTCGGCGTCATCTATGCGCTCGAGGCGGCGCGCGTGCTCAACTCCGACCCAAGCGTCAATGGCGCGGTCGAGGTCGCTGCCTGGTGCGACGAGGAAGGACATTTCGGTCATTTCCTCGGCAGCCGTTCCTATGTCGGTGCGGTGACCGATGCCGAGATCGACGCCGCGCGCGACCGCGGCAGCGATCGCACGATGCGTCAGGCGCTGCGTGATGCGGGGCTCGCCGACCGCCCTCGCCTACAGGCGGAGCCTCGCCGCCATATCGGCTATCTCGAGGCCCATATCGAGCAAGGCGACACGCTCGAGAGCGGCGACCTCAAGATCGGCGTCGTCACCTCCATCGTCGGGATCTGGCAGTACCGGATCACATTCACCGGCGCGCAGAACCATGCCGGCACCACGCGGATGGCGATCCGCAGGGATGCCGGTCTTGCACTCGCAAGATTCTGTGTCGCGATCGACGACAGCTTCCCTGCCCTGTGCGGACCGCGCACGGTCTGGACCACCGGCCGCATCACGCTCGACCCGGGCGCGCCGAGCATCATTCCGGGGCGCGCGGAAATGCTGTTTCAGATCCGCGACGATGATCCCGCTATGATCGCTCGCCTGGAGGAGCATCTGCGCCGCCTGGCGGCCGACGTCACCGCGCAAGGCCCCTGCGGCGTCGAGGTCGAGCGCATCAGAACCGGCGCGCCGGCGATGATGAACGGCGCATTCCAGGACGCAATCGAGGCCGTGAGCACCGCTGTTGCCGGCGGCCGATCGGTGCGAATGCCAAGCGGCGCCGGACACGACGCGCAGATCCTCGCCACGATCATGCCGGCGGCCATGCTGTTCGTGCCGTCGATCGGCGGCATCAGCCATCACTGGAGCGAAAATACCGAGGATGCCGACATCGTCACGGGAGCCCAGGTCTTCGTCGAGACCTGCCGGCGCCTGCTGACGCAATAGGTGGCCGCGCCAACCCGTTCCTACACGCGCCGGCCGAATGGAATGACCGCCCAGACCCGTTCGTGCAGGTAGTACCAGGCGATCTTGGTGACGATTTCGAGCCCGGCGATCGAGCCTGCGAGTGAGACCTGGCCGGTCATGAACCAGCTGATGGCAAAGGTGTCGAGTGTCCCCAAGGTCCGCCAGCTGATGGCCTTGAGGATCGACCGCGCATGACTCTCCGCTCCACGTAAACGCACCCCGCAACGCCCTCCACGCTTGTTCGGCAAACGACATCTACCACGCCGTTCGGCAGCCTGCTTCTCCATCGCGCGTCACCGCTCGCATTCCCCGGCGTGTCGTCTGCCTCCTGCCCGGTCGCAATTGATGCGAAGATGGTCCGCCGTCGCTGGTCCGCGGGAGAAGTCTAACTGCGCTCAACCGGCCCGGTTCCCGCATGAAAGCGTTCACGCCCAGGTTTTCGGCGCGCTAGCCACCTTGCAAAGCGCTGGATTAGCGGCCATTTTCGATCCAACCGAGGTCTGATTGCCTTCATGTTGTTGCTCGAGTCGCTTCCGACTGTGATTGGCGCCGCCGCCATCGCGCCTGCGTTGCTGGTGCTGTGGCTTGTCATCGCCGCCGATGAGCGCCCCGGCCCACCGGCGCAGGTGTGGCTCGCTTTCGTCCTCGGTGCGGCCAGCATCTCGCTGCTCGGTCTCGCGCGGGCGCCATTCAATGCACTGCTCGCAATTCCCGGCGATCCCTGGATCACTCAGGCGATCCGCTCGTTGTTCGGCGTCGCCGCTCCCGAAGAGATCGTCAAGGTTCTCGTTATCGTCGCCATCTCGTCGCGGCGCCGCGCCTTTGCCGATCCGATGGACACCGTGGTCTACGGGGCGGCTGCCGGATTGGGCTTCGCCGCCTACGAAAACCTCGCCTATCTGGTCCAGCACAAGGACATCTGGCGCGCGCTCGCGGCGCTGCGCAGCGTCCTCACAGTGCCGTTTCACGGGTCGCTCGGCATCATCGCCGGCGCCTATCTGGCGATCGCGCGTTCCGGCGGCGCGCTCGGCGCGCACCGCGGCAATCGCGACTGGGCGCGCATCACGAGCTGGGCGCTGGTGCTGGTCGCACCGATCGCATTGCATGCCGCATTCGATTTTCCGTTGCTGTCGCTGCAACGGATCCCCGATCTCACGCCGACAACGCGGCTGTTGCTGGGCTCGGCAAGCGTGCTGATCGGCTTTGCCTCGATCGGGTTTGCAATTCGGTTGGTGCGGCGCGTCGGCAAGCATCACGCGCCGCGCACCGAGCTCGCGCGCGAGCGGCTGAGCCAGCTGCGGCGGATGTGGGCGCTGCTGCTGCTGGGCGGCGGCGCGGGTTTTGCCGGCGTCGCCTTCCTGCTCACCTCGCTGCATCACTGGTATGTCAATCCCGAGCGCAACGCGTCGTTCATCCTGGTCCCGATCGGCTTCACGTCGATCCTGATCGGCCTTGCGCTCCTGGTCGCGACCGCCGCGATCTACTTCCTCGGCCGCAACCGGATGCGGACAGCGGCGGAGGGCTTTTCGTCGGCGCCGGGTCCGACTTAGGATTGCATCCCACGCACGCCTAACGGGAGATTTGCGATGCCCATTTCCAATGATCTCGACAAGCTGCGATCGGAGGTGAGCGCAGCGGTCAAGGAACACTGGAAGGCTTTCCTGTTCGAAGGCATCCTGCTGGTGATCCTCGGCATCGCCGCAGTCATCGTGCCGCCGCTGGCGAGCCTCGCCGTCACCATCTTCCTTGGCTGGATGTTTCTGATCAGCGGCGTCGGCGGGCTGATCGCGACATTCTGGGCGCGGAATATGCCGGGCTTCTGGTGGTCGCTGATCTCGGCCGCCCTTGCCGTGCTCGCCGGCATGGTGCTGCTGGCGCGGCCGCTTCAGGGCGTGCTGACGCTGACCATCGTCGTCGGCGCCTATTTCGTCGCCGAGGGCGTCGCCACCATCATGTACGCGTTGGAGCATCGCCGCGAATTGTCGGGGCGCTGGTCGTGGCTGCTGGTCGCCGGCCTGATGGACATCGTGATCGCCTTCTTCATCATCGCGGGCCTGCCGGGCTCGGCGCAGTGGGCGCTTGGCCTCCTAGTCGGCCTCAACCTGATGTTCGGCGGGGCCACCTTGATCGGCATGGCGCTCGCCGCCCGCAACGCCTCATGACCCGGCCTGCTCGCCGAGATCGGATTTTGGGGTGACAAGCCAAAATCGATAGGCTATAGAGCCCGCCCATGATCGCCTTCGCCACCAGCTATTTTTGGTACTTTAGCTACGACAGCTTGCTGGCGGCAGGAGGATCGCGCTCAATCTGAAGAATTGCAGCAGACATCCAAAACAAGCCGCCAGACCTGGCGGCTTTTTTGTGTGCCGGCAGGTCCCAATCCCAAAAGGAGCCAGCCGTGTTGAGTACGACAGACGATCTTCGCATCAAGGAACTGAAAGAGCTGAGTACGCCCGAAGAGGTGATGCGGGAGATTCCGCGCACCCTGACGGCGACCCGGGTCGTTATGAGCGCCCGCAATGCCATCCACGCCATCCTGCACGGAACCGATGACCGGCTTCTGGTCGTCGTCGGCCCCTGCTCGATCCACGATCCCGCGGCGGCCGTCGATTACGCCGAGCGTCTCGCCGGCCTGCGCGAAAAGCTTGCCGACCGCCTCGAGATCGTGATGCGCGTCTATTTCGAGAAGCCGCGAACGACCGTCGGCTGGAAGGGGCTGATCAACGATCCCAACCTCAATGGCAGCTTCGACATCAACAGAGGCCTGCGACTTGCCCGCAGCGTGCTGTCGGCGGTCAACAATCTCGGCCTGCCGGCCGGCACCGAATTCCTCGACATGACGACGCCGCAATACATCGCCGACCTCGTCTCGTGGGCCGCGATCGGCGCGCGCACCACCGAGAGCCAGATCCATCGCGAGCTGGCGTCGGGGCTGTCATGTCCGGTCGGTTTCAAGAACGGCACGGACGGCAATGTGCGGATCGCGGCGGATGCCGTGAAGTCGGCCTCGCACCCGCACCATTTCATGGCAGTCACCAAGGGCGGCCGTTCGGCGATCGCCGCAACACGCGGCAATGAGGACTGCCACGTCATCCTGCGCGGCGGCCGCGCGCCGAACTACGATGCGGCGTGCGTCGATGCGGCTGCGACCGAACTCGGCCGCGCCGGCGTCACAACCCGGCTGATGATCGACACCAGCCACGCCAACAGCAGCAAGAAGCCGGAGAACCAGCCCCTGGTCGCCGCCGACATCGCCCGCCAGATCGCGGACGGCGAGCAGCGCATCGTCGGTGCGATGATCGAAAGCAACCTGGTTGCCGGGCGACAGGACGTCGTTCCGGGCACGCCGCTGATCTATGGCCAGAGCATCACCGACGGCTGCATCGATTGGGATACGACGGCTGACGTGCTCAACCGGCTGGCCGACGCCGTCGATGCCAGGCGCACCGCGCAATGCGGAGGCTTGAAGGAGGCCTCGGCCTGACGCGGCATCAGAATTGAGCGCAAGCGGCGGGGCGCGCGATATCGAGCTCCGCCTGCTTCTCGCAAAGATCAGCAGCCGCGGCAGATGCTCTTGATCTTCTTGTCGAGCGCCGCGTCTTCCTTGTTCGACTGGCTGTTCGGGTCGTTCAGACTCTTCTCGCTCGGGACGTCGCTGGCGCGCGGCTGGCGGTGCCCGATCGGCGCCTCCATCGGCTGCCGGTCCTTCGGCATGGTGGTGACCCCGCCCTGCTGTTGTGCGAAGGCCTGGGGCGCTCCGACCACAACCATGAATGCTATCGACAAAACCATTTTCCGCATTTCGCGTCTCCGCCTCTCAGCCCTTCTTATCGCGCCCGTCTTGGGGACATCGATGGTAGCGCAGTTGCGTCGCCCCTGCGCGGCGCAATCATGCACCTTCCGTATATCGGCCATGGTGCCAAGTAGCCACATTCCCGCGCCGACCAGCACCACAAAGAAGCCGAGCATCACCGCATTTCGATGCCGCGGTTGCGCTCGTCTTCGGGCGGCTCCAGCCGTCCGCCCTGCCCCCGGATCGCTGAATTACGATTCCGGCGGGTAGAGATGAATGTCACCACAATAATCGACGACGCGATACTGCCGTTCCGCGGAACCCTCACGTTTCCGGGAAGGCGGCTGCGACAAATAATCCGGCCCGATCGGCGCCTTGCCGTAGCCGCCGGGGATGTCGAGCACATAGTCCGGCTGGCACAGGCCTGAAACGCGTCCGCGCAGGGCACGCATCAGTTCCTGCCCGGCCTCGATCGTGGTGCGCAGATGCGCCGTGCCCGGCGCGAGGTCGCCGTGATGCAGGTAATACGGCTTGATCCGGCACTCGACGAAGGCGCGCATCAGCGCTTCGAGCGTCGCAGCATCGTCATTGATCCCGCGCAGCAGCACAGACTGGCTGACCAGGGGAATGCCGGCGTCAGCGAGACGGGCACAGGCCGCGCGGGCGTTCGGTGCAAGTTCGCGGGGGTGGTTGGCGTGGATTGCGATCCACGTCGTCGCGCCGTCCGGCCGCAGCGCCGCGATCATCTCGGGCGTGACGCGTCCGGGATCGGCGACGGGTACACGGGTATGGAGGCGGATGATCTTCACATGATCGATCCCTGCGAGATCGGCCATGATCTCCGTCAGCCGGCGCGGCGACAGCATCAGCGGGTCGCCGCCGGTCAGGATGACCTCCCAGATCTCCTGATGCGTGCGGATGTAATCCAGCGCCGCCCGATAGGCGTCATCGGACAGGGCGCTGTCCTTGCCCGGCCCGACCATTTCGCGACGGAAACAGAATCGGCAATAGACCGCGCAGACGTGAACCAGCTTGAGCAGCACCCGGTCGGGATAGCGGTGAACGATCCCGAGCACCGGCGAATGCGCATCGTCGCCGATCGGATCGGCGTTCTCGCCGGGTTGCTCGACGAGCTCTGCGGCGCTCGGAATGAATTGCCGCGCGATCGGATCGTTGGCATCGGCCGGGTCGATCAACGCGGCAAGCTCCGGCGTCAGCGCGACAGCGTAGCGCGCTCCGACCTTTTCCAGCTCGGCAAGGGCCTCGGCCGGCGCGAGGCCGGCATCGACCAGCTCGCGCGGCTGGCGCAGGGTTGCCGCAAGTTTGGGATCAATCCTGTTCATGTCTCTCCTGCAGGCGGGGTCCAGACCACCTGATCAATTCTCGGCGCGCCGCTCGCCAGCATCACCAGCCGATCGAAGCCGAGCGCAACGCCGCTCGCCTCCGGCATCTGGTCGACCGCGGCGATGAACTCCTCGTCGAGCGGATAGCGCTCGCCGTAACGCCGCGCCTTCTCGTCCATCGCAGCGGTGAAACGATGGCGCTGCTCGGCGGCGTCGGTCAACTCGCCGAAGCCGTTGGCGAGCTCGACGCCGCAGGCATAGATCTCGAAGCGCTCGGCGACGCGCGGATCGCCGGCCTTGGTGCGCGCCAGCGCCGCCTCGGGCGACGGATATTCGAACAGCACCGTCAGGCGGCCCTGCCCCAGATTGGGTTCGACATGCTCCACCAGCACCTTACTGAAGATATCGGACCAGGTGTCGTCATCCGCAATCCGCACCCGCTCCCGCGCGGCCGCCGCCAGCGCGGCACGATCGCCCTCGCCGCCGCTGATCGTCGCCAGCAGATCGATGCCGGCGAAGCGCTCGAAGACTGCCGCGACGGACAGCAATTCCGGTTCGGCGAACGGGTCGGCCGTCTTGCCGCGAAATGAAAACCGGCCAATCCCCGTCGCCTGCGCAGCGTGGGCGATCACGACGATCGTGTCGGCCATGATCGCATCATAGCCTGCATTGGCGCGGTACCATTCCAGCATGGTGAATTCGGGCAGATGCAGGTCACCGCGCTCGCGATCACGGAACACCCGCGCGAATTCGTAGATCTTCGGTTCGCCCGCCGCGAGCAGCTTCTTGCAGGCGAACTCCGGCGAGGTGCGCAAATATCGGGGCGCGCGCGAGCCATCGGCCCGCGTCAGGTCGGTGCGCGGGGCATGGAGATGGGTCTCGTTGCCGGGTGAGATCTGGAGAATCCCGGTCTCGACCTCGACGAATCCCTGCTCCTCGAACCAGGCCCTGATCGCCCTGGTGATCGCATTCCGCGCCAGCAGGAACGGCTTGCGATCAGGGTACCGCGCCCTGCTCCACCAGGGTGATGGCTGGTCCGGCGCGGTCACGGCCGCCTCGCCGGCATCAGCGAATCGACGTCAACAAGCCCCCACGCCTGTTTAAGAGGCACGCATAAGCCATTGATATTGAGCCAATTGACGATCGACACCATGTTTGCCTCGGAGGCACGCAACGACGCTCATCCTTTCATGTCGAAAGACACGGGGCTTGTCCATGTGGCTGAACTCGCCACCCCGCGTATCCGAGCAGTCCAAACGCCCGACCGCGAGGGGAAACAGGTCCATTTGCCTCCGATCGAAGGTCCGCAACCTGGCGAAACCGAACGCAAAAAGCTGGCATCTCAGGGACAAATCAGTATGTTGCAGCCCGAAATCGCCGCCACTGCCGAGGGGCTGCCTATCCGGTTTGCGCCCCCGGCTCCCAAATTCAGGAAAACACCTTTGAAAGTCATCGCCAGTTCCATCCGCAAGGGCAATGTCATCGAGCAGGACGGCAAGCTCTATGTGGTCTTGTCCGCCGAAAACATTCACCCGGGCAAGGGCACCCCGGTCAGCCAGATCGAAATGCGCCGCATCGGCGATGGGGTGAAGGTCTCGGAACGTTACAAGACCACCGACCAGGTCGAGAAGGCCACTGTCGAAGACCACAACTTCAACTACCTCTATGAAGACGGCGATGGCTTCCACTTCATGAACGCGGAAAACTACGACCAGGTCCAGGTCTCCAAGGAGATCGTCGGCTCCGGCGCGCCCTATCTGCAGGAAAACATGACCGTGAAGCTCTCGCTGCACGACGGCAATCCGGTCGCGATCCAGCTGCCGCAGCGCGTGACGCTGGAAGTCGTGGAGACCGAACCCGTCACCAAGGGCCAGACCGCCTCGTCGTCCTACAAGCCCGCGATGCTCTCCAACGGCGTGCGCACCGGCGTGCCGCCGCATGTCTCGACCGGCACCCGCATCGTCGTGATGACCGAAGACGGCTCCTACGTCGAACGCGCCAAGGACTAGGCGTGAAGCGTGTTTGAACGCGGAGTGGCGCCACTTCGTGTTAAGAAAACATGTCTATACAACAGGCTAGAGCTTCGGTTCCGATTCAATCGGAACCGAAAATGCTTTAATCTCTCCGGCAGTCGCAAATGAGCTGGGGGTTTCATTGAGCAGGGGGATGGTCAGCTTCGTCGGTTGCTGGCTGGCAGCTTTGCTCCTCCCCCTGTCCGGCGCATCCGCCGACGAGTTCAGGACCCCGTCCATCTCGGCCATGCGGGTCGAATGGCGCTCCGCACTCGAGCAACTGCGGCAAGAGGTCAACGCCCACCCGGCTGTCGTCCCAAACTTCTCCTTCGCGAGCCAGCGCCGCGTCCCCGCCTACGATCCGCGCGCGACGCCGGCACTGGTTCAGCTGAACGCAGTGACCTCGCCGATCTTCCCCGGCATCACCCGCAGCCCCATTCCCGTGCTGCTGCCTTTCGACACCGCGAGCTATCTCGAGGCGCGCCAAGGCGGTGCGCCGGATGGCGCGCCCGTGTCGCGCTATCAGGCCGACTTTCGCGCGGTGGATTTCTTCGATGCCGGCGCATCCGGCTATGACGCCGTGTTCTCGCTCGTATCAGGCGCCGGCGACGGCATGCCGCAGCGAACCTTCGTGAAACCGGTCGAGGTGCAGATTTCCGGCTCGCTGCTGGTCTACGACCTCGCCGATCGGCTAGCCGGCAGGGGCGAGCCAGTCAAGGCACTGGCCGCCCAGTTCCCGGACATGCGCCGCTTCATCCGCGAAGGCTACGTCCGATACGCCTTCACCCGGTTCGGGATTCCTTACGTCGTGTCGATCCAATGCATCGACACCGTAGCCCGTCCGAAGAGCCTGGCCTGCCGCGAGGCCTATCCCGTCGCCGAACGCTTCCTGAAGGCCCTGCGCGTCGCGGGCGGATTGCCGTCGCGGCCGCGCAGCGACATCGCCGCCGACCTCGCCGAACGGCCCGCAGAGTTGTCGCCCAACTTCACCTATCGGCCGAGCGGCGACATCGTCGCCAACAGCGGCGGCCGCAGGCAGGGCGGCCACCCCGACTTCACGGTGTATTCGCAGATCCGCTTTCCGCTCGACAAGGCGCCGGCCTTCGCGCACTCGCAGTCCTATCCGAAGCACGGGCGGGTCGATGAATATCCCTGGCAGGACAATTTCTGCGAGGCGCGCAGTTTCGAGGTCGGACAATGCGCCAGCGGTTTCGGCCATCAGGGCCAGGATATCCGTCCGGGCGCTTGTCCAATGGGCAGCGCCGACGGTTGCGATCCGAGACGGCAGGCCGTCGTCGCGGTGCGCGACAGCATCGTGATCCGTTCGCCGCAGCAGCAGGCGGCGACGCTGCAGGTCAACACCCGCACCGAGCATATCCGCTTCCGCTACATGCACATGAACCCGTCAGCGATGGACGCGGACGGCCTGCTCAACGGACGCCGTGTCGCCGAGGGTGAGACAATCGGCGTGGTCTCGAACTATCTCGATCATCCCAACGGCACCACGCGGCATCTGCATTTCGACGTGCAGGTGTTCACGCGCGACGGCTGGATCTGGGTCAATCCCTACACCACTCTGGTGACGGCCTATGAGCGCCTGATCCGCGGCCGCGGCCGCGAGATCGGCCCGGAGACCGCCGCCGTGGCCTCCGTTGCACATGCCGATCCCAACGACGTCGCGCATCACATCGACACCCAGGAGGGCGGCGGCAATTAAAGACGGTACCCGTAAGTCCAATGCCCGCCTAACCCGCGAAAACGCCGCACCCGGCCGGTTCAACCAAGCTCGATCTGCATTCCGGCCAGTGTGTCCGCAACTCTCTTCTGCGCGTCCGCGGGCAACGGCAGGATCGGACGCGGTGGCTCCGCCGCGCAGATGCCCCTCAGATTGGCGATTGCGTAGACCACGCGCAGGCTCGAGAACGTCTTGAACAGGTCCCAGATCGGTTGCAGGCGCGCGTTGAGCCGTCGCGCCTCCGCGGCGTTGCCGCTCGCCGCAGCTCGGACGATCTCGAGGCAGACCTTCGGGAAAATTCCCGCGAGGACGCTGTACCAGATCTCGGCGCCGGCCAGCAGCGCCTCCGTGCAATTCCAGTCGGCGCTATAACCCAGGGAGAAGCCGCTCGGCACAACAGCGCGCAATTCCGCGACATGCCCCGCAAGGGCGGAAGCATCCAGCGCCGGACTCTTCACCGCTACGATTCCATCCACGCGGCTCAAACGCCCAATCAGGGCCGGCGTGAAGCGGAAATGCGTCGTGCCGGGATTGTCGTAGATGCAGATCGGCAACCCGCTCTCGCGCGCCACCGTCTGGAAATGCTCGAACACCTCATCGTCCGTCAGCGGCGTATAGGACACCGGCGCCAACAGCCCCGCGGCCGCGCCGGCATCGCGCGCATCCTGGGCCAATCTCACGGCCTCGTCGGTCCGCAGCGCGCCGATCCCGACCAGGATCGGGGTCGTCCCTTCCGCCAGGCGCACGGCTGTCTGGACCGCACGCCGCCGCTCGTCGCGAGCAAGATACGGATAGGAGCCCGTGCTGCCGAGCAGCCCGATCGAATCCACCTTCGCCGCAATCAGGGGGTCTAGCAGCGCCCTGAGCGCACCGACGTCGACGCGTCCATCTCGATCGGACGGCGTGATTGGAAAGGCGGAAAGTCCCTTCAGATCGATCATCGGCTGCTTCCTCTTCATTGACCGTCGCTTGATCGGGCACCCCGACATAGGAAGCCCGACCATATACCGGCTGACTGGATAAGAGATGATCCAGTCGCGATCGATCTTGGCTTCGAGATGGACCAGCGACCGCTATCACGCTTGCCGCCAACAAACAGCGGCTGAAGCCGGATCTAGGTCAGCTCGCCGGTCATGAACTGGGCGCGTCCCATGCCGAAAGACCAATCCTCATCGTCATTGATGACGAAATTGATGACGAGGTCACTCGGCCCGATCCCGCAGGCGGACGACAATCTTTCGGCAAGAACCCTATAGAAATCGAGCTTCAAGGCCTTGTCGCGCGGACGGCTCGTCAGTTGCAGCATCACCAGATTGTCGGTCCGGGCGATACCGAGGCCGGTATCGAGCGCGACGACGCGAGATCGCGGATGGACATGCACGACCTGATAACGGTCGCGCTGCGGCACGCGGAGTATCTCGACCAGCACGTCGTGAGTGACGTCCAACAGCCGTTGGATTTCGGCATCGCTCCGTCCCTCGATCAAATCAAAACGCAGAAACGGCATGTTGGTGGCTCCTCGCTCGATCTGCCGAGAACTCGGCTTCAGCACAACTGTCGGCGCGCAGTTGCCCCTGCTCATACCGCGGTGGAAGAAAGTAGAGCGAACTCGTCTCGATCAATTCTGATGGTTCGAAAGAAGCCACGCGCCCTCGGCCGCTATTGGCGTCTGCCCCTGGCTGCGAGCCGTAACGCTCTTTTCGACTGGCGCGATATAAGCATACCGCTGAGCAAATGAATCATGGTTATCCACGATGGCTGCGATCTGAATCTCAGATCATGTCTCGTCGCAGCGTTGTGGGCCGTGAGGCCGCACGGCGGCGCAGTCGCGTGCGGAGCCAAACCTGTGCCGCGTGAACAGCATCCGCCATGCCAGGAAGCATGGCGGCTCCATCCAGTTCCCAGCAATGCTGCTCGCCGCGCTCCCTATTCGAGCATCGTCGTCAATTGTGCGCCCTCGTCTGCGACGAAGACGGCGATCAATTCCGCCGGCTCCGTGGCGCTCGCATTGGCCGAGACGACGTGGGTGGAGCCCGGAGGCTCGAAGAAGGACTGGCCGACCTTGAAGGTCTCAACCGGCCCGCCGCCGAGTTGGGAGCGGATTTCACCCTTGGTGATGTAGGCCGTCACCGAGCCGGCGTGGCGATGCGGCGGGGTAAATCCACCGGGACCGTAGAACACGCGTACGACAGTGACGCGCTTGCCAGGCACGTTCGGCAACGCATGCGAACTGATGACCTCGACCTTGTCGAGTGGGGAAGCCGCGTTCGCGCTCGCGCACAGCGGCGCGACAACAGAGGAAATTGCATCGATCGGGCTCGGCAACGCCTTGCCGATCGCGAACGCGCAGGCCAGTCCCGCGACCACGGCCAGCGAAACCGGCCGCGGCAGCCGGGCGAATGGAAGAGACAGTGTTGCAGCCATGGTGCTCATTGGTTCTTCTCCCTGTTCTGTTGTCTTGCAATCTGTGTCTCAGCGAACGGTCTTACGAGGCGGCCGCGTTGGCGGTTTGCTTGCGCGCCGGCGGCGTCCAGCGATAGGCCGCGCCGAACCGGTTCCAGACATTGATCGATGCAATCGCCGAGGTGAGATAGGTCAGCTCCTGTTCGGAGAACTCCGCGGTCGCCTGTGCATAGACCTCGTCGCTGACGCCGTCCGGCAGCATCGTCAAAGCTTCGGTCCAGGCCAGCGCCGCGCGCTCGCGCGCCGAGAATTGCGGCGCCTCGCGCCACACCGCGACGAGGTTCAGCTTGTCGACGGGAATGCCCAGGTTCTCGCTCTGCAGGATGTGATACTGCACGCAAAACGCGCAGCCGTTGATCTGCGAGGCGCGAATCTTGATGAGCTCGATCAGCTGCTTGTCGAGGCCGGCCTTCGCCGCAAACTGCCCGAGCGAACGCACGACGGCGAACACATCGGGCGCGAGCTTCTCAAAATCGGTGTATTCCTTGCGGGCATGTGACATCGGCTTGGCCTCGTGTTATCAGACTACTGATATCTTATAAGAGCACTGATACGATGAGCAAGACTCGGCGATCGACGAAGGCAAGATCGGGCGGCATGGCCACGATGCGAAAACGCGGAAAATCCAACGCCTCCGGAAAACGGCCCGCGGCGGGCCGGGTCAAGAAAAAGCCGGAAGCCGGCCGAAAGGCGCCTGTAGGCGATCCCGCCCTCGCCGTCCCCCCGCCGCCCGGCCAGGGCAAACGCGGCGAGCAGGGCTATCTCGGCTATCTGCTCCGCCAGGCCCAGGCGGCGTCGCGGCTGTCGATGGAACGCGCGCTCGGCCGCCTCGGCGTCACCACGCCGCAGTTCGTCGTCCTCACCATGCTGAAGGCCTATCCGGGCCTGTCCGGCGCGGACCTGGCGCGGGTTGCGATCCTGACGCCGCAGACGGTCAACGTCATCGTCCGCAACCTCGAGCGCGACGGCGCGATCCGCAAGTCACCGCACCCCGTCCACGGCCGGGTGCTGCAGTGGACGCTGACACGCCGTGGAACCAGCCTGCTCGCGCAATGCCGCCGCCACGCCCAGGCGCTGGAGCGGCGGCTGTCCGCCGGCCTCTCGTCCCAGGCGGAACGCGTGGTCCGGCGCTGGCTGTCAAAAATCGCCACAGATTTGCAGGATAGCTAGAGCATGATCCGGAAAAGTGGGTACCGGTTTTCCGATGAGATCATGCTCAAATGAATAACCCCGCGGCTTCGTGAATTTTGGTCCATCCCGGCCCCGCCGCTAGACTGGCCCGATGAAACAGCCTGATTCTCCGAACTCCCCTGCCCGCCGTGCCGTTCTGAAGGCAGGGCTTGCGGNCGGCGGGCGCGATGCTCGCCAATCCGCTTTGCGCGTTGGCGGCTGCCCCTCCCGGCTTCGACCAGTGGCGCGACAATTTTCGCAGCCGCGCACTGGCGAAAGGCATCTCGGACGCGACCTGGAACCGCTGCATGGCGCGCGTCGAGCCCGACATGAGCGTGTTCAGGCAGATGCGCAATCAGCCCGAATTCCACGAGCAGATCTGGCAGTACATCAACCGGCGCGTCTCCGACTGGCGCGTCATCCACGGCCGAGAGGCACTTCGGAAAAACGAAGCGCTGTTCGCCCGGATCGAGCGCGACTTCGGCGTCGAGCGTGGCACGCTGCTCGCGCTGTGGGGCGTGGAGTCGGCCTATGGCGATCCGCTGGTGCAGCAGAACCACATGACGCCGGTGTTTCCCTCGCTCGCCGCACTTGCCTGGAACGAGCCGCGTCGCAAGGCCTATTGGGAGACCGAACTGATCAACGCGATGAAGATCGTGCAACGCGGCTGGAGCACGCCGGAGGAAATGCGCGGCTCCTGGGCCGGCGCGATGGGCCATTCTCAGTGGATGCCGGAAGTCTGGCTCAATGTCGGGTTCGATTATGATGGCGACGGCAAGGTCTCGCCGTTCGGCCGGCCCGACGATGCGCTGGGCTCGACCGCGAAATACCTGGTCAATCGCGGCAAGTGGCGCCGCGGCGAGCACTGGGGCTACGAGGTGCGCGCGCCCCGCGGCAGCGCGAGCGGCAGCCGCAGCTATGCGGCCTGGGCGAGCGCCGGCGTCGTCAGAGCCGACGGCCATCCGTTCCCGCAGCCGAATGCCTCGGCGCAGCTCTGGATCCCGGTTCAGGGCGGCCCCGCCTTCCTGCTCGGGCCAAACTTCAATTCGGTGAAGAGCTACAACCCGTCGATGAACTATGCGCTGGCGATCTGCCACCTCGGCGATCGCTGCCTCGGCGGGCCGCCCTTCATCCAGCCGTTCCCGGGCTCGGAGCGCGTAATGACGCTGGCCGAAGTGCAGGAGATGCAGACGCGCCTGACCAAGGCCGGCTTCGACACCGGCGGCACCGACGGCCGCGTCGGCAACGACACCATGAAGGCCATCAAGGACTATCAGATCAAGATGGGTCTGCAGCCCGCCGACGGCTATGGCGGGCTGAAGGTGCTGGCGCGGCTACGGCAAGGCTGACGCCCGTTGCGACAAACGGTCACGACGGGGCGGGAATGCCAAGCTGTGTCCCCACCCACTTCTGTCATCGCCCGGCCTTGTGCGCAATTGCGCACTAGGACCGGGCGATCCAATACGCCGCGGCCTCTCGGCTCAAGCACCGCTGCCTCTGGAATACTGGATCACCCGCATGCGCATGCGCGGGTGATGACACCGCGCTGTTTGGCTGCGGACTGCAAAACCAACTCCGAGGTCGTCCCTGCGAAAGCAGGGACGACAATCGGAGAGAGCTCCGCGCTCGATCAGCACCGACACCGATGCGCCAGGACTCCGCTCGCAACGACAGGGACCTATTGCTGCCGCACCACGCCGCCGGCGAACATGCCGCCGTCGATGACGAGCTCAGTCCCGGTCACATAGCGCGACGCATCCGAGGCCAGATACAGCACGCCTTGCGCGATCTCGATCGCCTGTCCGGCACGGCCGAGCGGCGCCGCAAATCTGGCACGCTCCTCCGGATCGATCGGCGCATTCTGGCCGGCGCCGCTCGCTCCGGTCGGGATCTTGCCCCAGATCGGCGTGTCGATGATGCCGGGATGCACGGAATTGACTCGGATGCCGTCGCCAACCTGCGCGCACTCCATCGCAATCGCCTTGGCGAACAGCCGCACGCCTCCCTTGGTCGCGCAGTAGCCGGCGAGGTTCGCCGCACCGCGCAGTCCGGCGAGCGACGACATCATGATGATCGAGCCGCCGCCGTGCTTGCGCATCAGCGGCAAGGAATGCTTCACCGACAGGAAGACGCCGTCGAGATTGATCGCGGTCTGCCGGCGCCAGTCCTGCAACGTCATCTGGACGATCGACGGCACGCCGATGCCGATCCCCGCATTGGACACCATCACGTCGAGCCGGCCGTAGCGCTTGCCGACCTCTTCCACGACCTCGATCCAGCGCTCCTCGCTGGTGACGTCCTGCTGCAGGAAGGTCACGTTGCGGCCGGCCTTCTTGTGGCGCGCAGCAAGCTCGGGCCCGTTCAGCTCGTCAATATCGGTCGCGACGACGGTCGCGCCCTCCTGCGCTAGCAATTCCACAATCGCCGCGCCGATGCCCGATGCGCCGCCGGTCACCAGCGCGACCTTGCCTTGAACCTGTCCAGACATATCCACTCCCAACGTTTCTTATCTGATCACCGCCGGGCCCTGATCCGGCACCGCGACGTCGAGCACACGGAATTGCACACGTTCAGTGCCTTGCCAACGGTCGACCGCAAGAGAGCCCGCCACGTGCAATTGCTGGCCGCGATTTTGCGTCAAGGCGCTGCCGAGCTTCTGTCCAACTGCGCGGAATGCGATACCGTTGACGATCGAGCCATCGCCCGACTTGAAGCGCAGCCGCAAATGCGCCTGACCGACCTCGTCGGCGTAGACGAGCTGGTGCGACGGCAGCGCGATCACGGGCTCCGGATTGGCGCTGCCGAACGGACCGGCGCGGTTGAGCGTCGCGGCAAACTCAGACGTCACGGCGCGTGCGGTCACCGCGCCGTCGACGAAGATCTCGTTCTCATGGCGCGAGTTGGCAACATCGGCGGCAAGCGCGCTCTCCAGATAGGCGCGAAATTCGGCGAGCTTCTCCTTGCGCAGCGTCACGCCCGCGGCCATCGCGTGGCCGCCGCCCTTCATCAGGAGGCCGTCATGCACGGCCTGCCGCACCGCCTTGCCGAGATCGACGCCGCCGATCGAGCGGCCGGATCCGGTGCCGATGCCGCCCGGCTCGAGCGCGATCGCGAAGGCGGGGCGCGCAAACTTCTCCTTCAACCGCGCCGCCACCAGCCCGACCACGCCGGGGTGCCAGCCTTCCGCCGCGGTGACGATGACAGCGCCCTTGTCCTCGAGACCGAGCGAGGCCAACGCCTCGGCTTCGGCTTGCGATTCGGCCGCCTGCTCGATCACGCGCCGCTCCGTGTTGAGACGGTCGAGCTCGGCGGCGATGCGTGCGGCCTCCGACACGTCGCCTTCGAGCAACAAGCGGACGCCGAGATCGGCACGTCCGATACGGCCGCCGGCATTGATGCGCGGTCCCAGCATGAAGCCGAGATGCCAGGCTTCCGGCGGTCCGTTCAGCCGCGACACATCCATCAGCGCGGTGTGCCCGACATGATCGCGACGACGCATCGCGATCAGGCCCTTGGCCACGAAGGCGCGGTTGAGCCCGGTCAGCGGCGCGACGTCGGCGACGGTGCCGAGGGCGACGTGATGCAGCATGCCGAGCAGATCGGGCTCCGGCATCTCGCGGGTCCAGAAGCCGCGCTGGCGCAGCTCACGATTCACCGCAACGAGAGTGACCAGTACAAGACCAACGGCGGCGAGATGGCCGAGCCCCGAGAGATCGTCGGGCCGGTTCGGGTTCACCAGCGCATCGACCTCAGGCAACCCGTCGCCGGTCTGATGGTGATCGATCACGACGACCGACATGCCGAGCTTCTTCGCTTCGGCCAAAGGCTCGATGCTGGTGGTGCCGCAATCGACGGTGACGAGCAGCGTCGCGCCCTTGGCCGCGAGCGCGCGGACGGCGTCGACGTTCGGCCCATAGCCCTCGAAGATGCGATCAGGAATGTGGATCAGGGGATCGAGCCCGCAGTGACGCAAATGCCAGGTGAGCAGTGCCGCCGAGGTCGCGCCGTCGACATCATAGTCGCCGAAGATCGCGACCTTCTCGCCGCGCGTCGCAGCATCGGCAATGCGTTTGGCGGCCGCCTCCATGTCGGTCACGGTATGAGGATCGGGCATCAGCTTGCGGATCGTCGGATCGAGGAAGTCGGGGACCGCATCGATCTCGACGTCGCGTCCCGCCAGGACGCGCGCCAGCATTTCGGGAAGATTGTAACGCTGGACGATCGCGAGCGCCCGCGCCGCCCCGCGCGCATCCAGCCGGTCGCGCCAGAATTTTCCGGTCAGCGATCGCGTCACGCCGAGGAACGCCGGCGGCGTCTCGACGGGCAGAACGGATGCGTGAAGCGTCATGATCCCTTCCCAGCCAGAGCGTTTTCGAGCGAAGTGGACACCGGTTCGCGTGAAGAAAACGCGTCAAGATAAGAACCCACGAGCGTCGGCTCTGATGCAATCAGAACAGACGCGCCGGGCAGGAATCGTAGCCCTTCAATGAATCGCAGACCAGTTCTAGCAGCCCATCCGGCTGGCGATTTCCCCGAAATCCTTGGCTACGATGTCCCACTCGCCGGTGGCCTCGAAATCGTATTTCTGCAGCGGGCCGTACTCGGTCGGTCGGGCCACGAACGCCGTCTTCAGACCGTGCTTCTGGGCGTTCTTGAGATCGTAATTGTGCGCGGCCACCATCATCACCTGCTCCGGCGGCAGGCAAAGCAGCTTCGCCGCGCCGAGATAGGTTTCCGGATCGGGCTTGTAGTGCTCGAACAGCTCGGCCGACATGATCAGGTCCCAGGGGAGGCCTGCGAACTTCGCCATGTTGGTGAGCAGCGCGACGTTGCCGTTCGAGAGCGGCGAGATGATGTATTTGGCCTTCAGACGCGTCAGCCCGGCGACGCTGTCGGCCCATGGATGCAGGCGATGCCAGCCCAGCGTCAGATGGTGCAGGTCGGCGTCGGTCAGGCCCTTGATCTCGAGCTGCGCGACCAGCTTCTCCAGCGAACGGCGATGCAGCGCGTCGAGGATGACATAGCCATTCTGCGGGTTCTTGCGCACCTCGTCCATCGAGGCGGAATAGACCGCGCGCCAGCCGTCGACCAGCGCGGTCCAGTCGGCCTTGATGCCCCGCGTCTCCGACCATTTGGTGAAATCGTTGATCAGGCTGGTGCGCCAGTCGACCACCGTTCCGAACACGTCGAACACCAGCGCCTTGACCGCGGAAATATCAGACATGTTCGTCTCCCTTGTTGTTGTTCTTTTCACCCGTCGTTCCGGGGCGATGCAACGCATCGAACCTTGGCGCGCATTTGCGCGCCTGAGAACCTCGAGATTCCCCGATGCGCCTTGCGCATCTGTGGTCTGGTGCTAACGCACCATCCCAGGAATGACGACGGTGGTGGCTTCGTTCGGATCAGTCGAGGTGGAACTTGTCGAACTGGCGGTGCTCAGCCTTGATGTAGCGCACGGTGCCGGTAACAGAGCGCATCACGACCGTCTCGGTCTCGATCACGTCCTTCTTGAACTTCACGCCGGTCAGGAGCGAACCGGTGGTGACGCCGGTTGCGGCGAACAGGCAGTCGCCCTTGGCCATGTCCTCGATGCCGTAGATCATCTTCGGATCGGTGACGCCCATCTTGTGCGCGCGCTCGCGCTTCTCCTCGCTGTCGAGGATCAGGCGACACTGCATCTGGCCGCCGATGCAGCGCAGCGCCACCGCCGCCAGCACGCCCTCGGGCGCGCCGCCGGTGCCGATATACATGTCGACGCCGGTCTCATCGGGCTTGGCACAGTGAATGACGCCGGCGACGTCGCCGTCGGTGATCAGTTGCACGGCAGCACCGGTTGAACGGACGCTGTTGATGATGTCGGCATGGCGCGGACGATCGAGCACCAGCACGTTGATGGCCGAGGGATCGACACCCTTGGCCTTGGCGAGGCGGCGGACGTTATCGGCCGGCGGCGCGTCGAGCTCGATCACGTTCTTCGCGAAACCCGGGCCGATCGCGATCTTCTGCATGTACACGTCGGGCGCGTGCAGCAGCGTGCCGCCGTCGGCCATCGCCATGGTGGCGATCGAGCCGGGCATGTTCTTGGCGCACAGCGTGGTGCCCTCGAGCGGGTCGACGGCAATGTCGACCTTGGGGCCGGCATTGAGCCCGACCTTCTCGCCGATGAACAGCATCGGCGCCTCGTCGCGCTCGCCCTCGCCGATCACGACCGTGCCTTCGATCGGCAGCTTGTTGAGCTCGCGCCGCATGGCGTCGACCGCAGCCTTGTCGGCGGCCTTCTCCTGGCCGTGGCCGCGCAGCCGCGCGGCCGAGACTGCCGCACGCTCCGTCACCCGCACCAGTTCGAGCGTCAGGATGCGCTCAAGCAACATCTGCGGCGGAACGGAAATATGGGTCGACATCGGCGTACTCCTTAAAGCCTCACGGGCCACGCTGCCCGCATCAATCATCTTGCGCCCGACCCGTTCAAGTCGCGCGCTAGTTTTTCTCGATCCGGATCACCTGCGGCCGGCCGCTGATGACCTTATCGCGCTGCACTGCGGCCAAAGCGCGATGCACCGCATCTTCACTGGTCGCATAGGTAATCAGAATGACCGGGACTGGTGAAGGTTTTTTGGCCGCACCATTCATATCAACGCCATCGGGATGCCGCTGCACGATGGATTCCAGTGATATCTTCTGTTCCGCGAGCCGGGTGGCGATTGTTGCGGCAGTGCCTGCCAGATCGCGCGCCATCAGGCGGATATAATAGCCGCCTTCATGACGTTCCATTGGCGCCTTGGTGGTGTCACGCAACCGTTCCACCGGACGGCCGAACGGCTTGGCCCGGATGCCGCGTGCGACGTCGGCGATGTCGGCGACCACGGCGGACGCCGTTGCCGCGCCGCCCGCACCGGGGCCGACCAGGGTGATCGGCGGAATTCCCTCGCCGTCGATCGTCACCGCATTGGTGACGCCCATCACCTGGGCGATCGACGAGGATTTCGGCACCATGGTCGGATGCACGCGCTGCTCGATGCCCTTGGCGGTGCGCACCGCGACACCGAGCAGTTTGACGCGATAGCCGAGCTCTTCCGCCGCGCGCAGGTCCTCGGGCGTGATCGAGGAGATGCCTTCGACATAGACCGCGCTCTGCGCGACCTTGGTTCCGAAGGCGAGGCTCGCCAGGATCGCCAGCTTCTGCGCAGTGTCATGGCCGTCGACGTCGAACGACGGGTCGGCCTCGGCATAGCCGAGCCGCTGCGCGTCCTTCAGGCACTCGGCAAACGACAGCCCCTCCTGCTCCATCCGCGTCAGGATGTAATTGCAGGTGCCGTTGAGGATGCCGTAGACGCGATTGACGCCGGTGCCGGCAAGCCCCTCGCGCAGCGTCTTGATGACGGGGATCGCGGCGCCGACCGCCGCCTCGAAATTCAACGCGCCGCCGTGCTTCTCGGCGGCGGCGGCGAGACGCAAGCCATGCTTGGCAATCAGCGCCTTATTGGCGGTGACGACGGACTTGCCCGCATTCAGCGCCGTCTCGATCGCGGAGAATGCGGGATCGCCGGCCCCGCCCATCAACTCGACGAAGCAGTCGATCTTGGGATCCTCGGCCAGCGCCTGCGGGCTCTTCACCCATTCGATGCCGCGCAGATCAATGCCGCGCTTCTTGGCTTTCGAGCGCGCGGTGACGGCGACGATGCGCACACCGCGGCCGCTGCGTTCGGACAGCACGCGGCCCTGCGCTTCGATCAGGCGGACGACATCGGCACCGACGGTGCCGAGCCCCGCTATGCCCACTTTAAGGGGTGCGACCATGTGAGTAAGGAACCTGGAAGGATTAGCGTCGATTGGCGAGAGGAACCACGTTGTGCAACGTTTCTATGCCGCTTTCAAGGAAGCGGCGCACGCCGCGCGCGGCCTGCCGGATCCGCTGCTCGTTCTCCACCATCGCGATGCGGACATAGCCTTCGCCGTGCTCGCCGAAGGCGACGCCGGGCGACACCACGACGCCGGACTTCTCCACCATCAGGGTCGCGAACTGCATGCTGCCGACCGCCTCGAACGCCTTCGGCAGCGGTGCCCAGGCGAACATCGAGGCTTGCGGCGGCGGAATGTCCCACCCCGCGCGGCCAAATGACTCAACCAGTGCATCGCGGCGCTTGCGATAGGTGTCCCGCATCTCGCGGATGCAATCGTCAGGGCCGTTGAGGGCTGCGGTCGCCGCGACCTGGATCGGCGTGAAGGCGCCGTAATCGAGATAAGACTTCACCCGCGCCAGCGCAGCGATGATGCGCTCATTGCCGACCGCAAAGCCCATGCGCCAGCCGGCCATCGAGAACGTCTTCGACATCGAGGTGAATTCGACGGTGACGTCGATCGCGCCGGGCACCTGCAGCACCGACGGCGGCGGATTGCTCTCGTCGAAATAGACCTCGGCGTAGGCGAGATCCGACAGGATGTAGATGTCGTGCTTCTTCGCGAATGCGACGAGGTCCTTGTAGAAGTCGAGGTCTGCGACATAGGCGGTCGGGTTCGACGGATAGCAGACGATCAGCGCGATCGGCTTCGGGATCGAATGGATAATGGCCCGCTCGACGGCCTCGAAGAATTGCGGCGTCGGCTCCGACGGCACGGAGCGGATCACGCCGCCAGCCATCAGGAAGCCGAAGGCATGGATCGGGTAGCTCGGATTGGGGCACAGCACGACGTCGCCGGGCGCGGTAATCGCCTGGGCCACGTTGGCGAAGCCTTCCTTCGAGCCGAGGGTCGCCACGACCTGGGTGTCCGGATTGAGCTTCACGCCGAAGCGACGCGCGTAATAGGCGGCCTGGGCCTTGCGCAGGCCGTTGATACCGCGCGAGGCCGAATAGCGGTCCGTCCGCGGCTTGCCGAGGGTTTCCTTGAGCTTCTCGATCACATGCGGCGGGGTCGGCAGGTCCGGGTTCCCCATGCCCATGTCGATGATATCGGCCCCGGCGTTGCGCGCGGCCGCCTTGGCCTGGTTGACCTTCTCAAACACGTAAGGCGGCAGACGGCGTATGCGGTAAAAATCTTCCATGGGACCCTTGCTCCGACAACCGGCATGCCAGAATCGACCACCTTGGCACATTGCCGAGCCGGATTCGGCTCCGTCCAGAAATCGCACTGAATCAATCACTTAGAGCGAATTCAGGCGCACAGATCTGGGGTCAGCGACCGGATATGCGGTTGAATTGAAGTTCTTTTAGCACGGACACCCGGCAGCGCCAGCGCAGATCGGCCTTTTCGCGCACTCACTTCCCGGCTGCATTGCTCGACGTGGTCCCGTTGTTCTGGGCGGCCTCGGAGGCCTGGCGGTTGCGTGCGGCGATCAACTCCGCCTCGAGCTTGGCCTGATCCGCCGGCTTCATCGTCTCCTCGCTGCGATCGGGCGGAAGGTCGTGGACCGGGAGGTAGCCGTTAGCGTCCTTTGGCCGCGCCGGCGCGTCGGCCGGCACTCCGATCCCCGGCATATCCGCAACGGTGCTCGAACAGCCGCTAAGCACCGCCGTCGACGCGAGCAGCACTGCAGCCGCGAGCCCCCTCATCATCCGATCGATCGGCATGCGCCGAAAAGTCCCCAACAAGCTGGCGCGCAGGTCGCACGTCGCCGACACGGGTCGCACTGGTACGAGCCTTGCAGCATCCCCGCTGCGTTAATTTTGGCTTTAGCCGTTCAAACCATTGTCGCCCGAAACGATTAAGGCGTGAACAACAAAGCGACCCCGTGAGGCTTCAATATGTCAGAACAAAGATTTTTTGTCGCAGTGCAACAGCACGAAACATTGGATTTTGCCTGATTATCATTGCCGCACCGCGCGATGACGCCCATGAAACGAAGCGATAGTGTCCGTCAGATGAGCAACGTCAGTATCGACACCCAAGCCGCCCCCAAATTCAACGCCGAAGCCTTCGCCATGAACATCGCGCGGGCGATGGAGAGCAGCGGTCAGGCGCTTGCCGCCTATCTCAAGCCGCGGCAGACCGGCGAAGTCCGTGACAAGCCCCCGAATGAGTTCGGCGAGGTCATCAAGACCTTCAGTGTAATTGCCGAATACTGGCTGTCCGACAAGGAGCGGGCTTCGGGCCTGCAGATGAGGCTCGGCAAGGACTATCTCGATCTCTGGGGCACGGCGGTGCGCCGCATGGCCGGCGAGGCGGACGTCAAGCCGCCGATCGAGCCGGCACCGCGCGACAAGCGCTTCCAGGATCCCCAATGGAAGTCGAACCAGTTCTTCGACTTCATTCTTCAGCTCTATCTGCTGACGTCCAAATGGGCGCAGGAGCTGGTCCGGGACGCCGAGGGAATCGATCCGCACACCCGCAAGAAGGCCGAGTTCTACGTCCAGCAGATTTCCAACGCGCTCGCGCCGTCGAATTTCGTCCTGACCAATCCGGAAGTGCTGCGCACCACCGTCGAGTCCAACGGCGACAATCTGGTGCGCGGCATGAAGATGCTGGCCGAGGATATCGAGGCCGGCCACGGCACGCTGCGCATCCGCCAGTCCGACTCGACCAACCTCGAGGTCGGCGTCAACATGGCGACGACGCCGGGCAAGGTGATCTACCAGAACGAGCTGATGCAGCTGATCCAGTATTCGCCGGCAACGGAGAACGTGCTGCGCACGCCGCTGCTGATCGTGCCGCCCTGGATCAACAAGTTCTACATCCTCGATCTGCGGCCCGAAAAATCCTACATCAAATGGTGCGTCGACCAGGGCATCACCGTGTTCGTGATCTCCTGGGTCAATCCTGACAAGGAGCTCGGCAAGAAGACCTGGGCCGACTACATGACCGAGGGCCCGCTCACGGCGATGGACGTGATCGAGAAGGTCACCGGCGAGATGAAGGTGCACACGGCGGGCTATTGCGTCGGCGGCACCCTGCTCGCCTCGACGCTCGCCTACCTCGCCGAGAAGCGGCGCCAGCGCGTGACCTCGGCGACGTTTTTTGCGGCGCAGGTCGACTTCACCCAGGCCGGCGATCTGCTCGTGTTCGTCGACGAGGACCAGATTTCGGCGCTGGAACGCGACATGCAGGAATCCGGCGTGCTCGAGGGCAGCAAGATGGCGATGGCCTTCAACATGCTGCGCTCGAACGATTTGATCTGGTCTTATGTCGTGAACAACTATCTGAAGGGCCAGCCGCCCTCCTCGTTCGACCTGCTGCACTGGAATTCCGACGCGACCCGGATGCCGGCGTCGAACCACTCCTATTACCTGCGCAACTGTTACCTGGAGAACCGCTTGTCGGCCGGCACCATGGTGCTCGACAACACGCTCCTGGACCTGTCGAAGGTGAAGGTCCCGGTCTACAACCTCGCTGCGCGCGAGGACCACATCGCGCCGGCGGAATCGGTGCTGTACGGCTCGCAGTTCTTCGGCGGCCCGGTGAAATATGTCCTCTCCGGCTCGGGCCATATTGCCGGCGTGGTCAATCCACCGGGCGCGAAGAAGTACCAGTATTGGACCAACGACAACATCAAGGACGTCAAGCTCGCCGACTGGCTGAAGAACGCCGAGGAGCACAAGGGCTCGTGGTGGCCCGACTGGCGCGAATGGCTGGAGAACCTCGACGCCGAGAAAGTGGCGGCACGCACGGTGGGCTCACCGGAGATGACGCCGCTCGAGGATGCTCCGGGCAGCTATGTCCGCGTCCGCGCGTAGCGCAGGGCCTCCCTCTCAGCTATAAACAGATCATCCCGGCGGTCGGGAATCGAACTCAGTTGAGGGGGAGACGATGACTCGTGAACTGTTCTGGCTGGCGCTGACGGTGATCCTGACCGGACTGCTCTGGATCCCGTACGTCATCAACCGCTGCCAGGTCCGCGGTCTCTCCGGCGCCATGGCCAATCCCTCGCGCGGCGACAAGCCACATGCCGAATGGGCGAACCGGCTGATGTTCGCCCACGACAACGCGGTCGAGAACCTCGTGATCTTCGCGCCGCTGGTGCTGATCCTCAACGCGGCCGACTATTCGACCAAATGGACCGTGTTCGCCTGCGCCGTCTATTTCTGGGCTCGCGTTGCGCATCTGATCGTGTACACGCTCGGCCTGCCGGTGTTCCGCACGCTGGCATTCACAGTGGGTTTCCTGGCCCAGGTCGTGCTGGCACTCGCGATCTTCAAGATCGTCTGATCAGCAAATTCTCCGCCGGGCGCGGCGTACCCGCGCCCGCGGGAGCTAGGTAGCGCCCTTCCGAACGACGACATGCAGCATCGTCGCCGGCGCTTCATCGAAGCTCTTGATCTCGCTGGTGTCGGACGAGAATTGCGCCCACGGCCCAGCCGATGCGTAGGTCGCCTGCAGCCATTCGGGCGAGGGATAATTGTAGTAGCGACCGATGCTGTCGCGGCCGTCGTCGTGCCCGATCTTGTAGCTTGCGTAGAAGATCCCTGCGGGTTTCAGGGCGCGGTGGATCCGGGCGAGAATGCCGGCCAGTTCGTCGCGCGGAACATGCAGTAGACAGGCGCTCGCCCAAACGCCGTCATAGGTTTCACGTTCGTCGAGCTCCTCGAACAGCATCGCTTCCACGGGATGGCCGAGACGGCGCGCCGCGATGTCGGCCATCTCGGGCGAGCCGTCGGTCGCACGCAACGAGAAGCCCTCGGCGAGCATGACGGCCGCATGATTGCCGGCGCCACAACCGAGTTCGAGGATCGCTCCGCCCGGCGGCACGAGGGCGAGAAAGCCCTTGAGCCGGGTGGACGGCGCTTTCGCCCACCCGGCATAGGCTTCGGCATTGCGCCGGTAGAATTGCAGCGTGTCGTCGTCCACGATGCAGCCGGTCGTCAGAGATCGGTCAATCCAAGCATCAGCCGCATGTTCTGGACGGCCGCGCCCGAGGCGCCCTTGCCCAGATTATCGAGCCGCGCGACCATCACCGCCTGGCGGTGCTTGTCGCTGGCAAAGACATAGAGCTCGAGCTGGTTGGTCTCGTTCAGCGCCTCCGGCTCAAGCCGGCCCCCCTTGGTGGCTTCGTTCTGCAGCGGCATCGCCGTGACATACCTGCTGCCGGCATAGCGCTTCGCCAACGCTGCTTGAAGATCCGCCCCGGTCGGCTTGCCCGGCAACGCGTCGAGTTGCAGCGGCACCGAGACCAGCATGCCCTGCCGGTAGTTGCCGACCGACGGGATGAAGATCGGCCGCCGCGTCAGGTGCGAATAGAGCTGCATCTCCGGCACGTGCTTGTGCTCGAAGCCGAGGCCATAGAGTTCGAAGGCCGGCGCGGTGCCGTCGTCGAAGCTTGCGATCATCGACTTGCCACCGCCCGAATAGCCGCTCACCGCGTTGATCGTGACCGGATAATCCGGCGGCAACAGGCCGGCATCGACGACCGGCCGCAGCAGCGCGATCGCACCGGTCGGATAGCAGCCGGGATTGGACACCTTCGGCGCGATCCGGATCTTGTCGGCCTGGTCGGGTGCGAGTTCCGGGAAGCCGTAGGCCCAGTCCGGCGCGACCCGGTAGGCCGTCGACGCATCGAGGACCTTGGGAGCCGCGTTGCCCATCGTGTCGATCAGCGCAACGGTCTCCTTCGCGGCATCGTCAGGCAGGCACAGGATGACGAGGTCGACCTCCTCCATCAGCGCGCGTTTGACGCCCGCATCCTTCCGCTTGTCCTCGGCGATGTGCTTCACGGCCACTTCACCCAGCGCGTTGAGCCGCTCCTGGATGCCGAGGCCGGTCGTGCCCGACGCACCATCGACGAACACGGTGGGCTTGGCAGCAGCGTTAGCGGTCGTCGGCTTATCGGTGTCGGTGAGGCTCATGGCACGCTCCCTTCGAGTTCGTTCGTTTCACTTGCAAAGACATCAGGCCGAGCCTGCCGCATCAGTTGCGCGATTTCCTGCGTGCCGGCTTCGGGTTGGGCGGACAGCGCACCCGCGACCGCCGCATAATCGGTCTCGGATTTGTGCTGGTTCAGCTTGAAGCTGCCCTCCACCTCTTCCACCGTCATCTCGAAGCCCACGATCGCCTTTTTCATCGCATCCAGCCGCGCGGCCGTCATCTTGCCGACCGTCCACGGCTTCTTCGGCAACAGCCGATCCTCGAACTTGGCGCTCAGCGTTTCGATCTGAACCGCCAGTTCCTGATCCGACAATACCCGCACGGGTCCGGTCAGATGTACGGCCTGATAGAGCCAGGTCGGCACCTGATCCGGTGACACGTACCAGCCGGCCGATACATAGGCGTCAGCGCCGGTGATGGCCAGCAGCCAGGACGTGCCGCCTGCCAGCCTTACCAAGGGATTGTGACGGGCGACATGAAACATCGCCCGCGGCGTGCCGTCATCGGCGTAGGTCAGATAGAACGGCAGCGCGGAGGCGATCGGCTTTGCGCCGTCCCACGCGCAGGCGATGCCGAAACCGCGCGCGTCCGCAAAGGCGAGGCTTGCGGCGCGGTCGGGCTTGAATACCGGTGGCGTATACATGGTCGTAACTCCTGCATGACGTAGGAGCCGCCAGATCGTACCGCGTGTCTTTTGTAAGGAGAGCGCCGCGGGAGGAGATCCGGCGGCAGAGGCGATGATCTAAACGCGAACGATCGCCTGTACCGCAGAGGTACGGCGGCGGCGAGCGATGATGATGGTCGCGGCGTTGATCATGGGCGTCGCTATAGAGCCGCGCCCATGTCGCGTCAAGGTTGGTTTCGTCATTCCGGGGCGCGTCTTGCGCGCGAACCCAGAGGTTGTGGCGCGAGATTCCGGGTTCGATGCTGGCGCATCGCCCTCAGATGCGCAATTGCGCACCGGGGAATGACAGGTTAGATCACCGGATTCCACGGCGCCGGGATGACCCGGTAGCCATCGCCGTCCTTCTCGACATGGCCAAGTCCCGGGAACGGATAGTGGAAGCCCTGCACCCGCAGCCGTTCCGCAACCACCATGTCGTAGATGCGGCGCCGGGTCTTTTCGGCCACGTCGCCGTCCTGGTCGAAGAAGGCGTGCCAGCCGGGATGGGTTGCGAACGGATTCGGGTTGTTGGTGACGTCGGACTGGATGAAGACCTTGCCCGAGCCGGAGGCCAGCACATAGGAGGTGTGGCCCGGCGTGTGGCCGATCGTCTCCACCGCCGTCAGGCCCGGCACGATCTCCTTGCCCCACTCATACGGCGTGACCTTCTTCTTCAGGCCGGCCTCGAAGACATTGCGGTTGTTCTTGAACAGGCCTTGCATGCGGCCGGCTGGGGCACGGCTCATCTCGCCGTCGTCCATCCAGAACTTCCATTCGGTGGCGGGCACCAGCACCTCGGCATTTGGAAACGCCGGGGTACCGTCGGCCGTCAAAAGGCCGTTCACATGGTCGGTGTGAAAATGCGAGATCACGACCGTATCGACAGTCTTCGGATCGAAACCGGCGGCCGCCATGTTGTCAGCCAACAGGCCGCTGGTTCCCTTGCTGCTGGACTTCGCCACCGGGCCGTTGCCGGTGTCGATCACCACAACCTTGCCGCCGGTGTTGAGCACCAGCGGCGCGAAGTAGATCGTCATCATGCCGGGCGGCATGTACGCCTTCTCCAGCGCCGCGCTCACGTCCTCGCGCTTCGCATTGGGGATGAAGGAATCCTCCAGCTTGAAGACATTCTTGCCGTCGGAAACGACTGTGACCAGGATGTCGCCGACCTTGTAGCGGTAGAAGCTCGGCGCCTGCTTGTCGGCCACCGGCGCCGCAGCGCCGGCCGGGACAGCCGGCAACAACGGCGCGGCCGCAATCCCAACAGCGCCGGCGAGAGCGTGACGTCGTGTCAGTTCCATGTGATGTTCCCTCCCAGTGAGATAGTGACCGCGGTCGGCAATCGTTCCTCGGAGGCCGGCCGCACGACGAGACAAACCTTGCCCGTGTCTCCCGCGCTAACCCCTCGCAACCGACCTTATTCCGAAGGTCTCACACCGCCCGCCACATCCATTCGACGGCCTTTGCGATGACGTCGCCGAACAGCAGCAGCGCCGCGGACCAGACCAGCGCGGACACGAAATTGGCGATCTGGAACGGCCAGTACGCCATCTCGAAAATGCCGGCAGCGAGCGGCACCGAAGCCCGCAGCGGACCGAAGAAGCGACCGATGAAGATGCTGGGCACGCCCCAGGTTTTCACGAACGCCTCGCCGCGCGGCAGGATCTCCGGATAGCGGGAGAGCGGCCACATCTGCGCGACGTGTTCCTTGTAGCGATAGCCGAACCAATAGGAGACCCAGTCACCGAGCGCGGCTCCGATGCCGCCGGCGATCCAGACCGGCCAGAAGCTGATTCCGCTGACGCCGATCAGCGCGCCGATCGCAACCAGCGCGCCCCAGGCGGGGACCAGCAGCGAGATGAAGGCAAGCGATTCACCGAACGCCAACAGCAGGACGATCGGAGCGGCCCAGGCCTGGTGATGGCGCACGAACTCGGCCAAGGCGCGCGCAAAATCTTCCATCTCGTCGAATGCCTTCCCGCTTCGTTGACGGCCTTCAATGAACCTTTCTACCGGCTCCGAGCCTAAGAAGAGGTAAGCCACCCCGTTACGTGACATCAAGTCACAATGGCGCGGATCGAATGTGATTTCTCACTGGCTGCTGCCGACCGGGCCGGCTCGCATCCTCTCACGAAGCGAAGGACTGACTGGATGATCGGATCGTTGATGATGTGCGTGAGCGTGGTCGTGCTGCTGTTCGGAATGCTCGCGGGCATCGCCATGGGCATCCAGCAGGACTTCACATTGGCGCCGGCGCATGCGCATCTCAATCTCGTCGGCGGCGTGTTGCTGTTCCTGTTCGGCCTCTATTATCGGGTGTTTCCGGCGGCAGGGACGACGCTGTTGGCAAAGCTCCAGGGCTGGCTGCATATCGTCGGGGCTATCGTCTTCCCGATCGGCATTGCGCTGGTGGTCCTGAAAGGACATGCGTTCCTGGCGGCCCCCATTGTGGGGTCGCTGCTGGTCGCGCTGGCCATGGCCCTGTTCGCGATCATTGTAATCCGCACCTCGCAGGCGTAATCGCGAATTCCCATCTCTCATAGAGACGGCCCCCGAGCGACCGGGCGCGGCCGTCCCCATTTAGCCGCCCATCCGTGGCATAGTTAGAACAACCGATTCGCCGCGCCGATCCTTGCGCGCTATCTGAAGAAACATGTCCAAGCCATTGAAATCGAACGCAAAAGCGAAATCTGCCGACGACCTGTTCGGCGCCCCGGAACCGAAGGGTCGAGCACCGTCGAAGGCCGCCGCCAAGTCCGCAGGGGGCGCCGAGGCCGGCTATACCGCGGCTGATATCGAGGTCCTGGAGGGGCTGGAGCCGGTCCGCCGGCGGCCCGGCATGTATATCGGCGGCACCGACGAGAAGGCGCTACACCATCTGTTCGCCGAGGTGATCGACAACTCGATGGACGAAGCGCTCGCCGGCCACGCCACCTTCATCGAGGTGGAGCTGACCGCCGACGGCTTCCTAACCGTGACCGACAACGGCCGCGGCATTCCGATCGATCCGCATCCGAAATTTCCGAAGAAGTCGGCGCTCGAAGTCATCATGTGCACGCTGCACTCGGGCGGCAAGTTCGACTCCAAGGTCTACGAGACCTCGGGCGGCCTGCACGGCGTCGGCGTCTCCGTGGTCAACGCCCTCTCCTCACGGCTGGAGGTGGAGGTCGCGCGCAGTGGGCAGTTGCATCGCATGACCTTCGAGCGCGGCCATCCCAAGGGCAAGCTTGAAGACCTCGGCAAGATCAGCAACCGCCGCGGCACGCGTATCCGTTTCAAGCCTGATACCGACATCTTCGGCGCCAAGGCGGCCTTCAAACCGCAACGCCTGTTCAAGATGACACGCTCGAAGGCCTATCTGTTCGGCGGCGTCGAGATTCGATGGCACTGCGACCAGGAGTTGCTGAAGGGCGTCGAGGACGTCCCGGCCGAAGCCAAGTTCCACTTTCCCGGCGGCTTGAAGGATTATCTGGCCGCGGCGATCCATGCCGACACGCTGGTGCATCAGGATATCTTCTCCGGCAAGTCCGGCCGCAGCGGCGCACACGGCGCCTGCGAATGGGCGGTGGCCTGGACCGCGGATGCCGACGGCTTCCTGTCGTCCTACACCAACACGGTGCCGACGCCCGATGGCGGCACGCATGAATCGGGCCTGCGCAGCGCGCTGCTGCGCGGTCTGAAGGATCACGCCGAGCGCGCCGGCCAGGGCAAGCGCGCGGCGTCCGTCACCTCGGAAGACGTGATGGTGGGCGCGGCGGTGATGCTCTCGGTGTTCGTGCGCGAGCCTGAATTCCAGGGCCAGACCAAGGATCGCCTCGCAACCGCCGAAGCCCAACGCATCGTCGAACAGGCGATGAAGGATCCGTTCGACCACTGGCTGTCGGGCAATCCGAACCAGGCCAACAGGCTGCTGGATTTCGTGATCGATCGCGCCGAGGAGCGGCTGCGCCGCCGTCAGGAGAAGGAGACCGCGCGCAAGACCGCCGGCAAGAAGCTTCGCCTCCCCGGCAAGCTCGCCGACTGCACCGACGCCGGCACTGAAGGCTCGGAGCTCTTCATCGTGGAAGGCGACTCGGCCGGCGGCAGCGCCAAGCAGGCGCGCGACCGCAAGACCCAGGCCGTGCTGCCGCTGCGCGGCAAGATTCTCAACGTCGCATCCGCCGGCAAGGACAAGCTGATGGCCAATGCCCAGCTCTCCGATCTCGTGCAGGCGATCGGCTGCGGCACGCTCGCGCATTACCGCGAAGAGGACCTGCGTTATCAGCGCATCGTCATCATGACCGACGCCGACGTCGACGGCGCCCACATCGCCTCGCTCTTGATCACCTTCTTCTACCGGCAGATGCCACGCCTGATCGACGAGGGGCATCTCTATCTGGCTGTGCCGCCGCTCTATAAGCTCACGCACGGCACCAGGTCGGTCTACGCTCGCGACGACGTTCACAAGGACCAGCTCCTGAAGAGCGAGTTCAATGCCAACGCCAAGGTCGAGGTGAATCGCTTCAAAGGCCTCGGCGAAATGAACCCGACCCAGCTCAAGGAAACCACCATGGATCCGTCCAAGCGGACGCTGCTGCGGGTGGTGCTGCTGGCGGACGACCGCGAGGGCACCGCCGACTCGGTCGAGCGGCTGATGGGCACCAAGGCGGAAGCGCGCTTTGCCTTCATTTCCGACAAGGCCGAATTCGCCAGCGACGATTTGCTCGACGTCTAACCCAAATTATTGATTTCAGGGCTCTTTCCGGCCGCCCCCGATCGGGGGCGGCCGTTGTCGTTCGCCTGTCCGGGACAGGCCTCGTCGTTCCGTTTTCGGCCGGTTGTGTCCCACCCGCAACAGCATTTTTGTCGCAACCACGTATAGTCCCTCCATGAGTTTCGGGAATCGGCGCGAAAGCGCTTCCCTGCCGAACGCAAAGCCGAGGATTTGGATATGAAGAAAATTCTGCTCGCTCTGACCGCGGTTGCTGCGATGACGGCATCGGCGTCGGCGGCTGACCTTGCCGCCCGCCCCTACACCAAGGCTCCCGCCCCGCTCCCGGTCGCGCCGAGCTGGACCGGCTTCTACATCTTCGGCGGCGGCGGTGGCGGCCTCTGGGACGCTGATACCGGTATCGCGCAGACCGGCACGGGCGCAAGCATCCTCGGCATCAACCAGCGCCAGGGTGGCGACGGCTGGTACGGCACGGTGGGCGCCGGCTATGACTGGCAGGTCAACCCGTCCTGGGTTTTCGGCGTGTTCGCTGACGGCCAGTTCGGCAGCCTGAAGGGCACCATCCAGGATCAGGGTCCGTTCATCGCTGGCAACATCAAGAACGACTACAACTGGGCCGCCGGCGTCCGCCTCGGCTACCTGGTTGCTCCGAACGTCCTCTCCTACGTGAACGCCGGCTATTCCAATTCGCACTGGAAGGGCACCACGCTGCTCAGCACGATCAGCGGTCTTCCGTCCGGCCTGCACACCGATGGCTTTGATCGCAGCGGCTGGTTCGTCGGCGGCGGCGTCGAGAACAACCTGAACATCTTCGGCATCACCGCGCCGGGCTGGTTCATGAAGACCGAATATCGCGCTGCCTACTACGACAGCAAGAACATCTCCGAGCTGGCCGACGGTACCAACCTGTCGAACGGCCGCGACATCACCTTCAAGCCGCTCGTGCAGACCATCAGCACGTCGCTGGTCTACCGCTTCAACTGGAGCGGCCCGGTGGTCGCCAAGTACTGATCTCTGCAAAATTGCAGACCAAAGGCCCCGGCATTGCCGGGGCCTTTTTCGTTGCCCGCATGCCCTTGGTTATCCGCTCGCCTGGTTTCGAAACCAGAGCAAGCCGGCAGGATATGGCGCAGACGCAGGACCGATGGCCCGATGCCCGATCTGGTCGAACCGGCAATGATCGGGCACTCTGCGCGCCAGTTCTCAAGCAAGACGGACAACAACAATGAAGAACGAACTATTCGATCTCTCCGGCAAGGTCGCTGTCGTCACCGGGGGCAATGGCGGCATTGGCCTCGGCATGGCGCGTGGTCTCGCGGACGCTGGTGCAGCCATTGCCGTCGTCGGCCGCAACGAGGCGAAATCACGTTCGGCTGTCGAGGAGCTCAGTCGGCGCGGCGCCAAGGCGATCGCGGTAGCGACCGACGTCACCGACAAATCCGCCGTTGCCAGCATGGTCGAGCGCGTCGTGAAGGAGCTCGGCCGGATCGACATCCTCGTCAACAATGCCGGGATGAGCATCCGCAAGCCGCCTCACGAGCTCGAGCTCGAGGAGTGGAGCAAGGTCATCGACACCAACCTCACCAGTGCGTTCGTGTGCTCGAAGGCCGCTTACCCGGCGCTGAAGGCATCGGGCCGCGGCAAGGTCATCAATATCGGCTCGATGATGTCGATCTTCGGCGCGAGCTTCGCGCCGGCCTATGCCGCGAGCAAGGGCGGCATCGTGCAGTTCACCCGCGCCTGCGCCAATGCCTGGGCGCCGGACAACATCCAGGTCAACGCCATCCTGCCCGGCTGGATCGATACCGACCTGACGCGCGGCGCGCGTCAGCAAGTCGCCGGTCTGCACGAGCGCGTGCTGGCACGCACGCCGGCGGCCCGCTGGGGCGCGATCGACGATTTCGCCGGGATCGCCGTGTTCCTGGCCTCGCCGGCGTCCGACTTCGTCACCGGTACCGCCATTCCCGTCGACGGCGGCTATTCGATCATGACCTGAGCGTTCGACAGCGAAAGCCCCGGACCATGCCGGGGCTTTCGAATTTTTCAGCTCCTTGCCGGTGAATGCACGTGCTCGGGCCGCACGCCCACACCGACGAGCCGTGCCAGAAGCCCTTGCAGCCAGGGCAGCGCCGTGACCAGCCGCATCGCCAGCGGCACTTTCAGCGGCTGATCGCCCGACTTGAGCGCCACGGTGATGATGTTGTTCTGCGCGACCACCTGCATGCGCTGCGTCACGCGGACGGGAAGTTCGCGCCGCCGCCTGACCGCATCGAGTTCGTCCTCCGATGGACAGCCCTGCACGAGCTTCGCCGCCAGGATATTGGCGGTCGCGACCGCGTCCTGTACCGCGAGGTTGACGCCGACGCCACCGACCGGCGACATCGCATGCGCGGCATCGCCGATGCACAGCAGGCCGGGGCGGGTCCAGCGGGTCAGGCGATTGATCGCCACCGTCAGCAGCTTGACGTCGTCAAAGCTCTTCACCTTGGCGATCCCCGATTTGAGGATCGGCGCGATCCGGACGACATCGTCGAGCAGTGCCGGCAAGCCCCTCGCCTTCACGGCGTCATACTGTCCCTTGGCGATCACATAGGCGCACTGCCAATAGTCACCACGGTCGAACGTCACCAGCATCTTGCCGGGCTCGACACGCGCGAACAGATTCTCGGTCTCGTCCGGCCGCCGCCCGACGCGAAACCACAGCACGTCCATCGGCGCGCCGATTTCCTCGACCTCGAACCCGGCACACGCGCGCACCGTGGAATGGCGGCCGTCGCAGGCGATCGTCAGATCCGCCTCGATGTCGATGGTCCCATCGGGTGTCTTGGCGCGGACGCCTGTGATGGTGTCGCCGCGCCGGATCAGGTCGGTCGCCTCCGTGCTCATCAGCACCTGCAGCGACGGAAAGCGCTTGCCGCTGTCGCGCAGGAAATTCAGGAAGTCCCATTGCGGCATGAGGGCGATGAAGGGGTATTTGATGTGGAGGCGGCTGAGGTCCGCGATGCGCACCGATGTACCGCCGAACATGCCCTCGAGCTTTTGCAATTGCTGGTGCGGCAGCTTCAGGAAGCCATCGATCAGCCCGAGCTCATCCATCACCTGCAAGGTCGAGGGATGCACGGTGTCGCCGCGAAAGTCGCGGAAGAAATCGGCGTGCTTCTCCAGCACCACGACGTCGATCCCGGCACGCCCGAGCAGATACCCGAGCATCATGCCCGCCGGCCCGCCACCGACCACGCAGCAGCGGACTTTCATCGTGTGCGCCTTCGCCTGCCCCGGATTGCCAGCATCCATGACGCCATCCCTCACTC
Organism: Bradyrhizobium macuxiense; assembly: GCF_001542415.1. Taxonomy (GTDB): domain Bacteria; phylum Pseudomonadota; class Alphaproteobacteria; order Rhizobiales; family Xanthobacteraceae; genus Bradyrhizobium; species Bradyrhizobium macuxiense. The sequence goes on along the minus strand of NZ_LNCU01000072.1, from coordinate 80,885 downwards.
CCCGGCCCCTTTGCCTGTATTGTAACGCCGACCGGTTAGGAAGGATGCAAACTATCGTCGGAACGTCTTGATCTCGGACACGCTGCCGTCGCGATAGGTCAGCTCCACCGAAACAGACTTGGTCTGCGGCGCGAGCTTCAGATAGGTCTGGGCGTTGGATGGAATGGCCACCGGATCGCGCTGATCGCAGGCCGGCATCTTCAGCACCTTGTCCGGAACCCCTGTATCGATGCCGATGCGGACCTCGCGGATCGCGCAGCGATACGACATCAAGTGCGTGTAGTAGACCAGCAGGCCATTGAACTCGCGAAACGACAGCCAGCTCGTCGCGGTCATGTCGAGGATCTTGCGCTGGTCCCGGATCAACGCCGCTTCAGGGTCGAACTTGATCGGGAACGGCCCCTGCATCTCGCCCTGTGCATCGACGTAGCGAAGCTGGATCGTCGCGGCCGGCGCGTCGCTCGGCAGCTCGATCGACGGATTTGGCATCCGCTTGCGGGTGCGCGGATCGAGCGTATCCATGAAGCCGGTTTCGCGGAAATCGCCGCTATCACCGATGCGCCATGAAATACCGAGTGCGGGGTCAGCGATCGAGAACACCACGGTCCAGCCGCCATTGTGCCGCGAGAAGCTCGCGATCGGCGCATTGACCGTCTCCTCCTTCGGCACCCTCGGCACCGATACCGGCGGCAGCGCGGCCACCTCCTGCTGCTGCGGCTTGGCCGCATCGGCCGGTGCCTTCGACATTCCATTGAGGAAGACGTCGTCGACCATCTGGTCGAAATAGACCGGGATCTGCTTGTGCTTCACGGTCTCGGCCATCTCGCTCACCAGCCGCCGCGTGCGCTGCGCGACCTGCACGAGGTTCTCGCCCGGCTGCAGCAGCTCCCTGGAGAAGGTCCGGGTGAACACGGAATTGGGGTTGGCGTCGTCTTTCGAGAGGCGATCGAGCGCGGTCTGGCGCGGCCCCGCCGAAAACACCGAGAACACG
>NZ_LNCU01000072.1:54365-79815 GCF_001542415.1 Bradyrhizobium macuxiense | reverse complement strand
CAGGCGTCGAACACCAGGATCGAGGTCCGCACTTTCTTGTTCTGCAGCCGCTCGACGATGCGATCGGCGAGCACCGAGGCGTCGCGCACCAGCTCTTCCTGGCCCTCGGTCGCGGCCGGCACATCGGTCGGCAGCAGGAAGTTCTGGCCCGCGATCTCGAAGCCGTGGCCGGCGTAAAAAAAGAAGGCGGTGTCGCCGGGCTCGACCGCGCGGTCGAACGCCAGAAGCGCCTCGGAGAACGCCTGGCGGTTCAGGTTCTCGGCCACCATGACATTGAAGCCGAGTTGCTTCAGCGTATCGCCCATGGTGCGGGCATCGTTGACCGCTGTCTGCAGCTTCGGCACGTTCTTGTAGTCGTTATTGCCGATCACGAGCGCGACGCGCTTCTCGGCATGGGCGGCGGACGCAGCCAACACAATGAACGCAACCGCGACCGCGGTTGCTGCGGATAGTCTCGAAAGCCAGCCCCTCATCCCGTGTCCCGCTTGCAGCGCAAGTCAGCGGCTCGGATGGCCGCCTGATAATAGTCGGATCAGCTGTTTGGCCGGTTCAACGACCGACCGCAATAGGCCCAGCCCGTTCTGACTGACGCCCCCCAAAAATGAGGCCGCGACGCCGACCAGCCGCCGGTAACGTTTCTTTTTCTCTTTTGCGTGATAAATTTCCATTCCCAATTGCTGATTTTATTGCCCCCTGACGGTCTCGGGCTCTCTCGTGTACACATGGTCTACCGATCAAGTCGATCCGCGCGATCGCTTCGACTATTGGCGTGAGGTCCGCGCCAAGGGACTGTTCGGCGTTACCGCCGAACTCGAGCCCGAGCAGCGCCAGAACTTCTTCGGCGCATTCTCGCTGCGCAAGCTTGGCAATGCCGGGCTGATCGAGCTTCGCGCCTCGCCCTATAGGGTCGAGCGACGCGCCGGCGATATTGCGAATGCGCGCAGCGACAGCCTCTGCATCTATCAGCAGCTCGGCGGCGGCGGATGGTTCAGCGGCGCGCGGCTCGCGGAATTTTCGGTCCGCAACGGCATGTTCGCGACCAGCCATGCGGACTTGCCCTATCGCACCGCTCCACTTGGCGCTGACGGCTTCCACCTCCGTATCATCAAGGTCCCGGTCGCGGACATTCCGCGCCCCAACGTGCGGCTGGACGAGTTCGTCCCCAAACCGGTGCAGGCTCAGGGTGCACTGCTGCCGCTGCTCGAATCGTGTTTTCAGGACCTCGTCGAGGGCAGCGATTCCGCCGTATCCTCCAGCTTGTCAGCGCTCACGCAGGCACTGGCGCATTTCGCGCTGATCGACCGCGGCGTGATGCGATCGACGAGCCGGCTGGCACGACAGGCGCTTCGGACCGGCCGCCTGTCGCTGGCCCGCCGCCTGATCGAGCGGCACCTGTCGCGCGCCGCGCTGTCGCCGACACTGGTTGCCGACATGCTCGGCATTTCGGTTCGGCATATGCACATCCTGTTCGAGACGACAGCGATGAGTTTCTCGCACACCGTCACCGCACTGCGGATCGAACGAAGCCGCCGCCTGCTTCGCGCGGCGCCCGAACAACCGATCGCCGAGGTCGCCTATGCCTGCGGCTTCGAGAGCCTCGCGACCTTCTATCGGGTCTTCAACGCTGCTGAGGGCATGACGCCCGGCGATTACCGGGCGGCCCGCCGGACCGAGGACAAGGCAACCTCACCCGCGGATCGGTGAGCCGTTCGCATAGGTTGCTGGAGCGTCCAGCAATCCTGCCCGCGCGCATGTGACCTGCTGCTCCGCTGCGCGACTGCGAAGCATCTCTGCTAATAAATCGAGTGCCTGCGCGCATTGAGAAGACACCCCGCGACCGCTGCTTCAAAGTTGGTCGACTGCGAAGACGTGGGGGAGCAGGCTCGTGTCGAAGACCGATGGCAGGCTGGGAAACTGGCGCGACGCAGCGCCCTCAATCCGGATCGCAGCATCGCCGCGACATTCCAGACCCTGCCGGGTGCGAGCTTCGTCGTGAGCGGTGCGGCGCAGGCCTCCGACTCCGCCCTGACGACAGCTTCCGCCGAACTGAAATGGACGAACGGCTGGTCGGCGATCGCAAGCTTCGAGGGCGAATTCTCCAACGTAACCCGCTCCTATGCCGGCAAGGGCGTGGTCCGCTATGCACGGTAGAGCCATCCCGACCCGTGGCGGGGCCATCGCATATGCCTGTCGGCCATGACGGCGTGGAAACGTCGGTTACAGAAGCATGCAAATGCCAAATGCACCCTGCGGCGAGCGTGCGTCTGCGTGATTTCGGAATATTAGAAGAGTATTCGTGAGTTGCCCGACGTGTCAACTGGCCTGGTCGAACGCCGGCCACCGCCGGCTACTTTGCATGGGGTTGTTTTCGATATTTTGGCAACGCACCTCCCCCAAAGGCGGCGCGGCGCCCGCCGGGGCCTCGTCGCCGGATCCGGGAGTGGCGATTCATTTGACCAAAAAATGACGGAAACGACGCTCTTTTTGCGAGAACATTAAGCTTTTTCGGCCATTTGGCCGGTTGCAAGATTGACTTTGCTGGTTTCGACCCTATGTTCCGGCTCAACGCAGCCTCGGATCGAAGCGCGATTCGTTGGGTTTGCCGCCCGTCAGCGTCAGCCAGAGCCCCCGAGCTTTTTTAAGAAGCGAGCCGTTTCGGGGCCAAACGCGACAGCCTTTTACCTTCGATTCCGAACGGCGGTATCGACCAGAGGCTCAATGTCCTTTTCCCATCTAGGCCTGTCCGACAAGGTCCTCGCCGCAGTTTCGGCCGCAGGTTACACCACCCCCACCCCCATCCAGGAACAGGCGATCCCCCACGTCCTTGCCCGCCGTGACGTTCTCGGCATCGCCCAGACGGGCACCGGCAAGACCGCCGCCTTCGTCCTCCCGATGCTCACGATCCTCGAAAAGGGCCGCGCCCGGGCACGGATGCCGCGCACCCTGATCCTCGAGCCGACCCGCGAGCTCGCCGCCCAGGTGAAGGAGAACTTCGACAAATACGGCGCCGGCCAGAAGCTCAACGTGGCGCTCCTGATCGGCGGCGTCTCGTTCGGCGACCAGGACTCCAAGCTGATGCGTGGCGTCGACGTCCTGATCGCAACGCCCGGCCGCCTGCTCGACCACACCGAACGCGGCGGCCTGCTGCTCACCGGCGTCGAGCTGCTGGTGATCGACGAAGCCGACCGGATGCTCGACATGGGCTTCATCCCTGACATCGAACGCATCTGCAAGCTCGTCCCCTTCACGCGGCAGACCCTGTTCTTCACCGCGACCATGCCGCCGGAAATCAGCCGCGTCACCGAGGCCTTCCTGCACAACCCGGCCAAGGTCGAAGTTTCGAAGCCCGCAACAACCGCGGTGACGGTGAGCCAGTCGCAGGTGCCGGCAGGCCGCGAGCCGCATGAGAAGCGCGAAATCCTCCGCCGCCTGCTGCGCGACGCCAAGGACCTCAACAACGCGATTATCTTCTGCAATCGCAAACGCGAAGTCGCTATTCTTCACAAGTCGCTTCAGAAGCACGGCTTCAGCGTCGGCGCCCTGCACGGCGATATGGATCAGACCGCGCGAATGGCCGCGCTCGATCAATTCCGCAAGGGCGAGTTGCCTCTGCTCGTTGCCTCTGACGTCGCCGCCCGCGGCCTCGATATCCCGGCCGTCAGCCACGTCTTCAATTTCGACGTGCCGCATCATCCCGATGACTACGTCCACCGCATCGGTCGCACCGGCCGCGCCGGACGGACCGGCACCGCGATCTCCATCGTCACCCCGCTCGACAGCAAGTCGATCGCCGCAATCGAGAAGCTGATCGGTCAACAGATCCCGCGCGCCGAGGGTGACTATACCGTTCACAGCGAAGCATCCGACGAGGCTGAAGCGCCGCGCAGGTCGCGCAGCAGCCGCGACGGTTCACGCGACAGTGCCCGCGGCGGTCGCAAGCCGCGCCGCGAACGCGAACCGCGTCAAGAACGACCGGAACGCCAAGAGCGCGAACCGCGTCATGGCGGCCGCGGCGGAGCCCCGCAGCAGCCGCAAACGGCAACGCAGCATGTCCCGTCGATCGGGCGCAGCGAGCCGCGACGCCCGCAGCGCGAGGTGGACCACGAGCCCGCTGATCATTCGCATCTGCCGGCCTTCCTGCTGCGCCCGGTGCGCGCACGCGTCTAAGGCTCACACTTTGGTCTGACCGGCTTCACATCGAAGCCGACAGCCTCGAGTGAGGCCTCGCTGACGGGAGGCCGAGATAGGCGCAATCCCAGCGTTTGAAACAAATGCGCGCAGATTCGCGCGATCATGCTTCACCAAACGAAAGCTTCCGAAAGTTGCGCGCGCCATCGACGGCGCGGCGCCAATTCTGCGGCAATCCAACGCGGTCTCCCGTAATTCTACTGTTTACCTTGCCTTCACTCTCGTCCCGTACCCTTGCCCCGATAGTTTAGTCATTGCTGCTGGAAGATTGCCGGCACTTCTCGTTATTGGGGACGTAACAGTGGTCAAACTGCTGGACGAACACGAACGTACATTGGCATTCGCCGAAGTCGCGCTTGGTCAGATCCGCTCCCTTCGCCAGACCGCTGTCCCCCGCAACTACGAAATCTGGTACGTCTACGCGACCGGATACAACGCGGCCCTCAACAAGATCATCAACGAGACGCTGGCGCGCAGCGGCAAGCTCAGCGAAGCCGATCTCGAGCAGATCTACGAAACCTATCTTTCGCACATCAAGACATCCGATCGCATCGACAAAGTCGGCGCGCGCGTCATCGGCGAGATCGACGACGTCATGAAGCTGATCACCGACGCGCTCGGTGTATCGTCGACCTATGACGCAAGCCTCATGAGCGCCAGCGACCGGCTTGCCACCGCCACGACCCGCGATCAGATCAAAGCCATCGCCGAAGGGCTGGTGAAGTCGACGCGCGAGATGCGCGAAACCAACATGGCCCTGGAAACGCGGCTCGCGCTGTCCAAGTCCGAGATCAGCAACCTGCAGCACAGCCTCGAAGCGATCCGTGCCGAGAGTCTGACTGATCCGCTCACGGGCCTCGGCAACCGGAAATATTTCGACCGGTCGATCGACATGGCAGTGCAGAGCGCGCTTGCCAGCGGCGAGCCGATGTCGCTCCTGATGTTCGACATCGATCACTTCAAGTCGTTCAATGACTCATACGGCCATCTCACCGGCGACCAGGTGCTGCGGCTGGTGGCGCAGTCGCTGAAGCAGACCATCAAGGGCCAGGACATCACCGCCCGCTACGGCGGCGAGGAATTCGCGGTGGTGCTGCCCAACACCGCACTGCGTCAGGCCCTGACGGTCGCCGACCACATCCGTCGCGCCGTGATGGCCAAGGAACTGAAGAAGAAGTCGACCGGCGAGATCCTCGGTCGCGTCACCATCTCGGTCGGCGTCTCCATGCTGAAGCCGGGCGACGACACCGATTCATTGATCGAGCGTGCCGACGCCTGTCTCTACGCGGCCAAGCGCGCCGGCCGCAACCGCGTGATCTGCGAAGCGGATCCGGAATACAGCGCCGAGACGCAAACCCGCGTGGCGTGATCTGGCCGCCTCATCGTGAGGCGATGGATCATACGCGCTGCTCCATCCACGTCATTGCGAGGAGCGACAGCGACGAAGCAATCCATGGGTCCGCATATGCGGTCGAATGGATTGCTTCGCTTCGCTCGCAATGACGTGGACAGATTCGGCCCCTCAGGACGAGGGCCGCTTCTTTCCCGCGCGCTTCTTCTTGGCCGACGGCCTGCTCGCGACCGTATTCTTCACGGCGGCCTTCTTACCTGTGGCTCTCTTTGCAACAGCCTTCTTCACCGGCGCCTTCGCCTTCCGCGATCTCGGCCGCTTGCGCAGCGCGGCGCGCTGGGCGGCGCCGAGTGCCGACCGGGCCCAAACCGCAAGCTCCTCGGAATCGTCGAACAGCCGTGCCGGCAACTGCCAGTACGAATTGACCAGGACCGTCCTTGACCGCGTGGTGTACTGGAACGGCTTCGATCCTTCCGCCTCGAATTGCGGAATGGTTTCGTCATCGGCGCGGAAGTAAAGCCCGGCCCGCAGCGCCAGCGCGAAATTGGTGCCGTCGGCCGAGATGCCGTAGCCGGAGAACATCCGGCGCAGCGTGACCGGGCCGAAATCTGCGAACAGGTCGATCAGGAATTCGCGGTCCATGTTACCGACGCCCTTGGCGCACAGCCCTATCCACGTCATTGCAAGCGAAGCGAAGCAATCCGTAGCACGCAAGCGCAAACATGGATTGCATCGTCGCTATCGCGACTCGCAATGACTGAAGAAAACAGCTCCCATAGCCGCAAGGGAAACGGCCGAGGCCTTCAGCGGCGGCTTCTAAACCGTGGCCGGCTTGAGCTGCACCGACTCGCCGCAGCCGCAGGCGGAGACCTGGTTCGGATTGTTGAACACGAACTGGGCCTGCATCTTGTCGGCCACGTAGTCCATCTCGGTCCCGAGCAGGAACAGCACGGCTTTCGGATCGACCAGGATCTTCACGCCCTTGTCCTCGACCACTTCGTCGGTCGGGCGAATCTCGTGGGCGTATTCGACGGTGTAGGACTGCCCGGCGCAGCCGCCGTTCTTGATGCCGACGCGCAGGCCGACGATCTCGGAATCAGCGCGCTTGGTCAGTTCGGTGATCCGTTCCGCGGCGGCATCGGTCAGTTTCATGACCTGCGGGCGCGGCCGCGGCTTCGGCTTGGCTGGGGTTGGTGAAGCTTGTGTCATGTCACTCATGTGGTCAGTCCCAGCGGCAAATCAATTGCCTATCTTGCTTGAGCCTAATCTCAATCCTCTAACGCATCACCACATGTTGAGGACGAGGCGTGCCTCGTCCGACATCCGGTCCGGGGTCCAGGCCGGATCCCACACCAGATTGACGCTGACGACGCCGACGCCGGGGACGCTTGCAACCGCGTTCTCCACCATCGTCGGCAACTCGCCGGCGGCCGGACAGTTCGGTGTGGTCAAGGTCATCACGATCTCGACGGAGCGATCGTCCTTGAGGTCGACCTTGTAGATCAGGCCGAGCTCGTAGATGTCGGCCGGGATTTCCGGATCGAACACCGTCTTCAGCGCGGCGACGATCTCGCCGCTCAGACGCTCGGTCTCCTCCACGGGCAGCGCGGAGGTGGTTTCCATGGTGGCAGTCTTGACTTCGGCCGTGTCGGTCATGCGAACAATTCCCGCGCCTTGATCAGCGCCTGAGCCAGATGGTCGACTTCTTCCCGTGTATTATACATCCCGAACGACGCACGGCAGGTGGCCGTGACGTTGAACCGCTCTAAAAGCGGCATCACGCAATGGGTGCCGGCCCGCACCGCAACGCCCTGCCGGTCAATCACGGTCGCCACGTCATGGGCATGTGCGCCCTTCATCTCGAAGGAGATGATGGGACCCTTGTTGCGGGCCGTGCCGATCAGGCGCAGCGAATTGATCTCGCGCAGGCGTTCCTGCGCGTAGGTGAGCAGGTCGTGCTCATGCGCAGCGATGCGCTCCTTGCCGATCGAATTGACGTAGTCGATCGCGGCACCGAGCCCGATCGCCTCGACGATCGGCGGGGTGCCGGCCTCGAACTTGTGCGGCGGATCACCGTAGGTGACCCAGTCCTTGGCGACTTCGCGGATCATCTCGCCGCCGCCGTTGAACGGCCGCATCGCAACCAGATGCTCGTGCTTGGCGTACAGCGCGCCGATGCCCGTCGGTCCGTAGACCTTGTGACCGGTAAAGGCATAGAAATCGCAGTCGAGGTCCTGCACGTCGACCGGAAGATGCACCGCGCCCTGGGCGCCGTCCACCAGCACCGGAATGCCGCGGGCATGGGCGATCCTGATGACGTCCTTGACCGGAACCATCGTGCCGAGGGCGTTCGACATCTGGGTGATCGCAACGATCTTGGTACGCGGCGTCAGGAGCTTCTCGAACTCCTCGATCAGGAAATTGCCCTCGTCGTCGACCGGCGCCCACTTGATCACGGCGCCCTGGCGTTCCCGCAGGAAATGCCACGGCACGATGTTGGAGTGGTGCTCCATGATCGAGACGACGATCTCGTCGCCTTCACCGATATTCGGCCCGCCCCAGGACGACGCCACCAAATTGATCGCCTCGGTGACGTTGCGGGTGAAGACGATCTCGTCGTTGCGGCGCGCGTTGATGAACTGCGCGACCTTGCCGCGGGCGCCCTCATAGGCCTCCGTCGCGGCATTGGCGAGGTAATGCAGGCCGCGATGCACGTTGGCGTATTCGCTTTTATAGGCCTCGGTCATGCGGTCGAGCACCGCATTCGGCTTCTGCGCCGAGGCAGCGTTGTCGAGATAGACCAGCGGCTTGCCATAGACCTGCATGGCCAGCGCCGGAAAATCCTGCCGCACGCGGGCGACGTCGTAAGCGCCATTGGCTACAGCCGGATGCATGCTCACGCCCTCGCTTCGAGCCAACGCTGAGCCGTTGAGATCGCAACCTCGCGCAGATCATCGTTGACAATCGTCTCGATCGCCTCGCCGACGAAGGCCTGGATCAGAAGCGCCTGCGCCTCCTTCTCCGGCAGCCCGCGGGCGCGCATGTAGAACAGGAGGCTCTCGTCGAGCGCACCGGTGGTCGCACCGTGACCGCAGGTGACATCGTCGGCGAAGATCTCGAGCTCCGGCTTGTTATCAGCCTCGGCTTCGTCGGACAGCAGCAGCGCGCGGGTCATCATCTTGGCGTCGGTCTTTTGCGCGTCCGGACGGACGATGATGCGGCCCTGGAACACCGAATGCGCTCGACCGTCGACGACGGCGCGGAAGATTTCGCGGCTCGTGCAGTCAGGCACCGCGTGGTCCATGAACAGCGTGGTGTCGGCGTGCTGGGTACCCTTGATCAGGTTGACGCCGTTGGTCTCGACCTTCGAGCCCTCGCCGGCAAACGCCACCGTGAGCTGGTAGCGGCTGACATGGCCGCCTGTGGTCATCCCGAACGTATTCAAATGCGCATGCGCGCCGAGCGACACGGTCGCCGAAGAGATGTTGAAGGCATCCACGGTGTCTTCGACGAGGCGGACGTGATCGAGACGCGCATTGTCGCCGATCGCAACGACCAGCGCGTCGTGCGCCTGGTAGGCCTTGACGCCGTCGGCGGCGAGATAGCTCTCCACCAGCGTCGCACCCACATCGCGGCCGAGCCGGAGCAGCGAGCGCGTAAACATCGCGGCCGGGGTCGTGCCCGAGGCCACGTGGACGATCTGCAGCGGCCGGGACAGCACGGTGCCGTCGGCGATCTCGACGACGACGCCGTCGGTTGCCATCGCGCCGTTCAGCGCGATCATCGGATTGGAATTGTCTGATGCGAAGGCCTGCGCCGAGAGCGCCCCGTCGCCTGTCTCCAGCACCTCGCTCAACGCGCGGATGCTGAGCCCTTTCTCGAGCTTGCCCAGATCGGAGAGCGCAGGCGCGAACGTGCCATCGACCAGCACCAGGCGGCGGACGCCGTCGATCGCACGCGATTTTGCCGCGGCGGCGGCACGCTTCAGCGCGGCGGCGTCCGGCGCCGGCGCAAGCGGCAGCACTTCGCGCATCAGCGCGCGAAGGTCAGTGTATTTCCAGTCTTCGATCCGGCGATGCGGCAGGCCCAGGCGCTCATAGGCGTCGAACGCCTGGCGCCGCTGATCTGATATCTTGCCCTTGCCCGGCAGACGGTCGCAGACGAGGGCGAAAGTATCGCCCAGCGCGCGCCCGGTCTCGGTCTTTGCAACAACGTTCATTTTACTACCCGTACCTGTCAGGCGGCATCCTCGAACTGCGTGTAACCGGACTCTTCCAGCTCCAGCGCCAGCTCCTTGCCGCCGCTCTTGACGACCCGGCCCTTCGACATCACGTGCACGTAGTCCGGCACAATGTAGTTGAGCAGCCGCTGATAGTGGGTGATCACGACCATCGCCCGCTCCGGCGAACGCAGCGCGTTGACGCCGTCGGCTGCGATCCGCAATGCGTCGATGTCGAGACCGGAATCCATCTCGTCGAGGATGCAGACAGCCGGCTCGAACAGCGCCATCTGCAGGATTTCGTTGCGCTTCTTCTCACCGCCGGAAAAGCCGACATTGACGCCGCGCTTCAGCATGTCCTGCGGGACGTTGAGCGACTTGGCGACCTCGCGGACCTTCTTGAGGAACGCCGGCGACGACATCTCGTCCTCGCCGCGCGCCTTGCGCTGGGCGTTGAGCGCCGCATGCAGGAAGTTCCAGGTGGTGACGCCGGGAATCTCGACCGGATACTGGAACGCCAGGAACACGCCCTTCGCGGCGCGCTCGTTCGGCTCCATCTCGAGCAGGTCCTCGCCCCGGAACAGGATCTGCCCGCCGGTGACTTCATAGCCCGGCTTGCCCGCGATGACGTGGGAAAGCGTCGACTTGCCGGAGCCGTTCGGCCCCATGATCGCGTGCACCTCGCCCGGATTCACCGTGAGCGACAGCCCGTGGAGAATCTCACGCTCCTCGACACGAACCTTCAGATCTTTGACTTCAAGCAATGACATCACATTTTTCCTGAGGAACATCCCGGGGCGCGTCGTTCGCAACCACCGGCGGGATGGATTTAGCCAACCGAACCTTCGAGGCTGATCGAGATCAGCTTCTGCGCTTCCACCGCGAACTCCATCGGCAGTTGCTGCAGGACGTCCTTCACGAAGCCGTTGACCACGAGGCCGACAGCCTCCTCCTGCGAGAGCCCGCGCTGGATGCAATAGAACAGCACGTCCTCGGAAATCTTCGAGGTCGTCGCCTCATGCTCGAACGTCGCGGAGGAATTCTTGGCTTCGACGTAAGGCACGGTGTGCGCGCCGCACTTGTCGCCGATCAGAAGCGAGTCGCAGGCGGTGTAGTTGCGGGCGCCGGTCGCCTTGCGATGGGCGCTGACGAGGCCGCGATAAGTGTTCTGCGATTTGCCGGCGGCGATGCCCTTTGAGATGATCCGGCTCGACGTGTTCTTGCCGAGATGAAGCATCTTGGTGCCCGAGTCGACCTGCTGGAAGCCGTTCGAGATCGCGATCGAGTAAAACTCGCCGCTCGAATTGTCGCCGCGCAGGATGCAGCTCGGATATTTCCAGGTGATCGCCGAACCGGTTTCGACCTGAGTCCAGGAGATCTTGGAATGCTTGCCGCGGCAGTCGCCACGCTTGGTGACGAAATTGTAGATGCCGCCCTTGCCCTCGGAATTGCCCGGGTACCAGTTCTGCACCGTCGAATACTTGATCTCGGCGTCGTCGAGCGCGACGAGCTCGACCACGGCGGCGTGCAGCTGGTTCTCATCGCGCTGTGGCGCGGTGCAGCCTTCGAGATACGAGACGTACGAGCCCTTGTCGGCGATGATCAGCGTGCGCTCGAACTGGCCGGTGTTGCGCTCATTGATGCGGAAATAGGTCGACAGCTCCATCGGGCAGCGCACGCCGGGCGGCACGTAAACGAACGAGCCATCGGAGAATACCGCCGAGTTCAGCGTCGCAAAGAAATTGTCAGAGGTCGGCACCACGCTGCCGAGATATTTCCGCACGAGTTCGGGATGCTCGCGGATCGCCTCCGAGATCGGCATGAAGATCACGCCGGCCGCCTTCAGCTCCTTCTGGAAGGTGGTCGCAACCGAAACCGAATCGAACACGGCATCCACCGCGATCTTGCGATTCGCTGACGGCTCTCCGCCGGGCGGCGGCTCAACGCCTTCCAGGATCGCGACCTCGCGCAGGGGAATGCCGAGCTTCTCGTAGGTCTTGAGAATTTCCGGATCGATCTCGTCGATCGACGACAGCGTCTTCTTCGGCTTCGGCGCCGCGTAATAGTAGATGTCCTGGTAGTCGATCTTCGGATAGTCGACGCGGGCCCAGGTCGGCTCGGTCATGGTCAGCCAGCGGCGATATGCCTCCAGACGCCATTCCAGCATCCAGGCCGGTTCGTTCTTCTTCGCGGAGATGAAGCGGACGGTGTCTTCCGACAGCCCCTTCGGGGCCTTGTCGGACTCGATCAGCGTCTCAAACCCATATCGATACTGGTCGACGTCGATGCGCCGGACGCGCTCGACCGTCTCTTGTACAGCAGCCATTCAATCCTCCGCTCGCGGTTTCAAGGACCGCGGTGGATCTCAGTTCCGAAAGTCTCTTACGATGTATTAGGGACGAAATCACTCGCTTAGAACTATTCAAGCTGTGTTTCGTCGCTACCCCTTAACTAGGGTATCGGCGAGCTTTCGCCAAGCCTTGAGCGCCAAATCCACGTCTGTCTCTGATGTAGACCAGCCCAGACTGAGCCGCACCGCTCCTTGCATGAACTCATGGCGGTATCCCATTGCCTCCAACACGTAAGACGGCTGGACCTTCCCGGACGAGCAGGCGGAACCCGAGGAAACCGCCACGCCCGCGAGATCGAACGCGATGACCGCGGTCTCCGCTCTCATGCCCATTGCCGTGAAAAGAACGGTATTGGGCAACCTCTTTACGTCGTCGGAGAAGATCACCACCCCCGGCGTCTGCCGCAGCCCGTGCTCAAGCCGTTCGCGCAGCCCCCTCAGCCGCACGGCATCCGCCTTCAGCGCCGCCATCGCCACTCTGGCAGCCGCGCCGAAGCCGGAAATGCCCGCAACGTTCTCCGTCCCTGCCCGGCGTCCCAATTCCTGCCCGCCGCCGCGCAGCAGCGCCTCCAAGCCTTCCACGCCCTCGGCAAGCACCAGCGCCCCGACGCCCTTCGGTCCGCCGATCTTGTGCGCCGAGAGCGACAGCAGATCGGCCTGCGTTGACGCCAGGTCGAACGGGATCTTGCCGAACGCCTGGACGGCGTCGACATGCAGCAGGCCACCGGCGCGACGCACGATCTCGGCGACATCAGCGACGGGCTGAATCGCACCGGTCTCATTGTTCGCCAGCATCACCGACACCAGCGCGGGCGGCCCCGCACTGACGAGATTGCGCAGCTGGTCGAGATCGACGATGCCGGCGCGCGTGACGCCGATCGTCCCGATCGCATCAGGCGCGAACCGCCCGCCGGCGAGGACGGAGGCGTGCTCGACAGCCGACACAAGCAGCCGCGTCACCGGCGCGCCCGCGCCGCGCCGAAGTCCCGGCGTCAGCGCCAGCGCGTTGGCTTCGGTCCCGCCGGATGAAAAGACGACGTCCTGCGCCCGGGCCCCGACGGCCTTTGCCACCACGGCGCGAGCGTCCTCGACAAGGCGCCGCGCCTTGCGGCCTTCGCTGTGCACCGATGACGGGTTGCCGCTCAGCTCCCACGCCGCGGCCATCGCCGCCTTCGCCTCGGGGCGAAGTGGCGTCGTGGCATTCCAGTCGAGATAAGCGCGCTCGAACATCGCTTACAATATTACCTTTCGCACGACATGGCGTTCTCAGTGAGTCGCTGCTCGCTTCCATCGTCTTATCCCAAGTGGGGATCACGGCGTCGCGTACAATCGCCATCAGAACGCTTGGGCCGGACGGGATGCTCAAGATGCTTGCTTTTTGCCCCACGCCTCATGCTAGAAGCGGGCCTCAAAAGTTAACCGGGCGCCGTCCGCGCCAACGCCAGCGACGCCGATCACCCTGTCGATGACCCCTTCGTCTGGCAGGAGCCGATGAAGTCAGCCCACATTCGGTTGATGCACATGGATCAACCGAGGGATCAATCAAGAGATCAAGATGCCTGAAGTCATTTTCACCGGCCCTGCTGGCCGCCTCGAAGGTCGTTACCATCCGGCCAAGCAGAAGAACGCGCCGATTGCGATGATCCTGCATCCGCATCCGCAGTTCCACGGCACGATGAATCACCAGATCGTCTACCAGTGCTACTACGCGTTCGCGCATCGTGGCTTCTCGGTGCTGCGCTTCAACTTCCGCGGCGTCGGCCGCAGCCAGGGCTCATTCGATCACGGCACCGGCGAATTGTCGGATGCGGCGAGCGCGCTCGACTGGGCGCAGGCGATCAATCCGGAAGCGCGCGCCTGCTGGGTCGCGGGCTTCTCGTTCGGCGCCTGGATCGGCATGCAGCTCCTGATGCGCCGTCCGGAGGTCGAAGGCTTCATCTCGATCGCGCCGCCGGCCAACCTCTACGACTTCTCGTTCCTGGCGCCCTGCCCATCCTCGGGCCTGATCGTGCACGGCGACAAGGATGCCGTCGTGCCTCCCAAGGACGTCAACACCCTGGTCGAGAAATTGAAGACGCAGAAGGGCATCGTGATCGATCAGCAGATCATCCCCGGCGCCAACCATTTCTTCGACGGCAAGCTCGAGCCGCTGATGGAGACGGTGACCGGCTATCTCGACATGCGTCTCGCCAACGTGCGCTGATGCAGACAGCGGCCGTCGCGCACGCGGCGGCCCTCATTCGGGCGCGAGCTTCAGCGCCGCGATCCCGGCCATGACAAGCGCGATGCCCGTGACCTTCACGGGATTAAGCGATTCCCCGAACAACAGCACGCCCATGCTCAGCGTGCCGACGGCGCCGATGCCGGTCCACACCGTGTAGGCGACGCCCACTCCGAGCACCTGCAGCGCCCGCCCGAGCAGGAACACGAACGCCGCAAGTAAGGCCAGCGATACGAGGCTTCAGCCGAGCCGCGTATAGCCTTCGGCGTATTTCATCGAGATCGCCCAGCCGACATCCAGCAGCCCTGCGGCGATCAGTGCGATCCACGCGACCGGCTGTGACATCGCGTCAGGCGGCGAGCTTCAGCATGTGGGCGTTATGGCGGACCAGGAACGCACGCAGCAGGTTCGGATAATCGGGCGAAACCGCGCTCCGCACGCTCGGCCGCTGCGCCAGCGCAGCACGCCACGCCCGCACCTTCGGTGTATCGGCGAAGACAGCGAGATCGGTCAGTTCGTCGAACAGGTCGAAATAGCGGAAGACCGGTGCGAACACCGCGTCCACCAGACTGAAACTCTCGCCGGCGAAGAACGGACCTCCCTCAAGCGCCGCCTCGACGCGCGCGAACTTCGCAGCAACCGCTTGACGCTTGCTCTCGAACGTCGCGCCATCGGTGGTGGTCTCGAGGCCCCAGAGATCGCCGAGGATCGCCGAGCCGAACTCCATCCAGGCGCGATGCTGGGCGCGCGCAAGCGGATCCTGCGGATGCAGCTTCGCGCCTGGCTGCGTCTCCTCGATGTATTCGCAGATCACGTTGCTCTCGAACAGCGCGACCTCCTTGCCGTCGTCGCCGGTCACGACCAGCACCGGCACCTTGCCGAGCGGCGAGATCTTCAGGAACCAGTCTGGCTTGTTGGCGAGATCGATGTCGATCCGCTCGAACGGCACGCCCTTCTCGGTGAGCGCGATCACCGCGCGTTGCACATAGGGGCAGAGCTTGTGGCTGATCAGCTTCAGGGCGGCCATAGGCGAACCTCGCGATTAATGCAGATGCATCTAATTACATGCAACTGCATTAAATCGTCAAGGTCGATGCATCTGCATCCAAATCACGGCCGGGCGATGATACCCCCGGTCATCGGGATCGGGACCCCCGTGGTCGTGGGATAGCTCAGCGGCAGGCCTTTCAGGCCGCGGGCGGCGAGGAAGCCGAAAGCCTGGGCTTCGATCGCATCGGCGGCCCAGCCGAGGGTTTGGGCTGCCTCGACGGTCGCCGGCGCCAACCGCTCGCGCAGCATGCGCAGCATCGTCAAGTTGGAGGCGCCGCCGCCCGAGACGATCCAGCTCTTCGGCGGCTTCGGCAGCAGCGGCACAACGCGCGCGATCGCGGCGGCGGTGAAGGCGGTCAGCGTCGCCGCGCCGTCGGCTGGCGCCATGGCGCCGAGCCTTAGCTGGGCGAAGTCGTTGCGGTCGAGCGATTTCGGCGGCGGCAATGCGAAGAACGGCAGCGTCAGGGCCTGTGCGATCCAGGCCTCGTCCGGCTTGCCTTGAGCGGCGAACCGGCCCTCAGTGTCGAACGGCTGATGCATCTCGCGGTACATGAAGTCGTCGAGCAGCGCATTGCCGGGGCCGGTGTCACAGGCGATCAGCGTGTCGGTGCCGTCGATATAGGTGATGTTGGACACGCCGCCAATATTGACCACGACCAACGGTCCTTCGCGGTTCAGCGATTGGGCCAGCGCGCGGTGATAGACCGGCACGAACGGCGCGCCCTGCCCCCCGGCCTCGACGTCGGCAGCGCGGAAGTCATGCATCACCGGGATGTGGATCGCCTTGGCGAGCGCCAGGCCATCGCCGATCTGGACGGTCAGCTTGCGCTCGGGACGGTGCAGCACGGTCTGGCCATGGAACCCGACGATATCGATGTCCTGGCATGAAATCCGATTCTGCGCGGTGAAGGTCGCGACCGCCTCGGCATGGGCGCGCGTGACGGCTTGCTCGGCCTCGCGCAGAACCCCCGGCCGGGCGTCGCGCTGGGGCAGATGAACGGCTTCCATCAGCGCCTGCCGCAGCAGGCTGCGTTCGCCGTCGGTATAGCGTCGGTAGCCTGAGGGTCCGAAAGCCTTGATCTGGCGACCGTCGGTCTCGATTAATGCCACATCAACCCCGTCGAGCGAGGTACCGCTCATGAGACCGAGTGCCGTCAGCATCATCTTGGTCGCGCCCCAGCCGGAACCCGGCTTGTCTCAAACAAGTACATCCTATAATGCCACAGCGCATCCGCCTGCGGCAGCTTGTGCACCAAGGTTCCGCAAATTGATGCAAAAACAGTAAAACTCGAATGCTCTGAGTCGCCGACAAATGACTGCATTTAAATCGGATTTCCTGAACACTTTACAGGAACGCGGCTTCGTTCACCAATGCTCCGATTTCGAGGGCCTGGACGCGCTGGCTGCGAAGGGCCAGGCGACCGCCTATGTCGGCTATGACTGCACGGCGCCGTCGCTGCATATCGGCAACTTCCTCACCATGATGATGCTGTACTGGCTGCAGCAGAGCGGCAACAAGCCGGTCACCCTGATGGGCGGCGGCACCACGATGGTCGGCGACCCCTCCGGCAAGGACGAGACGCGGGCGATGCGCACTGTCGCGGAGATCGAGGCCAACAAGGCGTCGATCCGCGGCGTGTTCGCCAAGGTGCTGCGCTATGGCGACGGGCAATCCGACGCCATCATGCTCGACAATGCCGAGTGGCTCACCAAGCTGAACTGGATCGAGATGCTGCGCGACATCGGCCGCCACTTCTCGGTCAACCGCATGCTGACCATGGACTCGGTGCGGCTCCGGCTCGAGCGCGAGCAGGAGATGAGCTTCATCGAGTTCAACTACATGGTCTGCCAGGCCTACGACTTCGTCGAGCTGTCGCGCCGCGTCGGCTGCCGGCTGCAGATGGGCGGCTCCGACCAGTGGGGCAACATCGTCAACGGCGTCGATCTCGGCCGCCGCATGGGCACGCCGCAACTGTTCGCGCTGACCACGCCGCTGCTCACCACCGCCTCCGGCGACAAGATGGGCAAGACCGCCAAGGGTGCAGTGTGGCTGAACGCCGACCAGTTCTCGCCTTATGACTTCTGGCAATACTGGCGCAATGTCGAGGACGCCGACGTCATCAAGTTCCTCAAGCTGTTCACAATCCTGCCGATGAGCGAGATCAACAAGCTTGCGGCGCTTGGCGGCAGCGAGATCAACGAGGCCAAGAAGGTGCTGGCGACCGAAGCGACCGCCCTGCTCCACGGCCGCGACGCCGCCGTTGAGGCCGCCGAGACCGCGCGGCGCACCTTCGAGGAAGGCGCGCTCGCCGAGACGCTGCCGACGATCGGAATTCCGCGCGGCGAGTTTGACGCCGGCGTCGGTGTTCTCTCGGCCTTCGTGAAGGCCGAGCTTGTCGCGTCGAACGGCGAAGCGCGGCGTCAGATCAAGGGTGGCGGACTGCGCGTCAACGACGTCGCCGTCACCGACGAGAAGATGCTGCTGACGAATGCCAGCCTCACGCCGGAAGGCGTCGTCAAGCTTTCGCTCGGCAAGAAACGGCACGTCCTGCTCAAGCCTGCATAGGCGCATTCGCATTTGTCGGTTGTAGGGAGCGGCGAAAGCGCGCTCCCTGCTTTCACATGGACCAGACGACGCCCCCGAACGACGCGCTTGCAACGCCGCTGAAACAGTCACGCATCGCGCTGAACGTGCTGGCGCTCTGCTTCGTATTCTCCGTGCTCGGCCGCGGCCTGAGCGACAGCTTCACCGTGTTCCTGAAGCCAATCTCGGAAAACTTCGGCTGGGATCGCGCGCAGGTCGTCTCGGTTTACTCGTTGACCTGGCTCGCCAGCGGCCTGACCGCGCCGCTGGTCGGACGCCTGTTCGACCGCGCGGGCCCGCGTGCCGTTTATTCGCTTGGGTTCCTGCTGCTCGGCTGCGCGTTCCTCGTTGCGGCGCATGCGCAAACCCTCTGGCAATTCCGGCTCAGCGTCGGCCTCTGCGTCGGTTTCGGCACCGCGCTGATCGGCAATGTATCGAACTCGATCCTGCTAGGCCGCTGGTTCGGGCCGCGGCTTCCGACAGCGATGGCCGTGATGTATTCGGCAATGGGCGCCGGCCTGCTCGTGCTGCTCCCGCTCTCGCAGGTCCTGATCGACCGGATCGGCTGGCGCAACGCCTATCATGTGTTCGGCATATCGGCGCTTTGCCTGCTCGTACCACTATTGCTGCTGCCGTGGAGGCGCCTCGCGCGCGGCTCGCCGCACGTCGTCCGGAAAGCGGGACCAGGCTTGGTGGACGAGGGCTGGACCTTGCTCAGCGCGATGCGCCACCACGCCTTCTGGGCGCTGTTCTCGACCTTCTTCTTCACGGCGGTCGCGATGTACGCGCTCACAGCGCAAATCGTCGCCTACCTGATCGATGTGGGCTTCCAGCCGCTGCAGGCGGCAACCGCCTGGGGGTTTTCCGGCGTCGCGCTGTTCGTCGGCATGCTCGGCGTATCGACGCTCGACGGCATCATCGGCCGCCGTCCGAGCGTCCTGTTCAGCTACGGCGTCTCGATTATCGGCATTATCCTGCTCTGGCTGCTGCAATGGTATCCGAACTACTGGCTGCTGATCGGCTTCGTGGTCTTCTTCGGCAGCATGATCGGCTCGCGCGGTCCCCTGATCACCGCGACCGCACTGAAGATCTTCCGCGGCGAACGCGTCGGCACGATCTACGGCACGATCATGATCGGCAGCGGCCTCGGCTCGGGGCTCGGCTCATGGAGCGGCGGCCTGATCCATGACTGGACCCACAGCTACAACCCGCTGATCGTCTTCGCGCTGATCAACGTGGTGCTGGGCATGATCCCATTCCTGGTGGTGCCGGCGCTGCGGCGCTGAGCTGAGCATCCTACGCTAATTATTCGTCGGCGGCAGATCGTTCGCGTTATACGGCTTGAACTCGAAGATCTTGCGGCTCAGTCCGGGCGCCAGCGCCGAGATCGGATTGACACGTAACACCGGTTGGCTCGGCGTACCGACGACCTCATAGGTGACGCCGATCAGGCCTTCATCGCTGCCGGCGCCGAGGAAAATTCCGAAGAACGGGATCTGGCCGAACATGTTGTTCAGCCCGTACATCGGGATGAAGGTGCCGTTCATCCGCACCTGGTTGCCTATATAATCGATGCTGCCTTCGATGGTCGCGCCAATGCTCGGTCCCTTGACGACGCCGTTGCGGATCGAGAGCTGGCCGGCTTGCCGCGTGAACTCGGCGCGCAGCGCGGAAAAAGCGATTCCGTTCTGGGTGCTGACGGGGCCGCCCGCAACGGCGCGGTCGAGCTGGGCTTCGCCCTTCACCGCGAAGTCGCGGATGTTGATCAGGCCTTCCTTGGGGCCAGCATCTGGCGTCGGCGGCTCCATCGCGAGCGTGAGCTGGCCGCCCATCACCTTCGAATAGGTGTCGATAAAGCGCAAGAAGGCGCCGGCGTCGCTGGTCTGCAGGTAGATGACCTCGCGGCCCTGCTGACGCCCGCGCATGTCGACGTTGACAGGCGTGTCGCGCCCGACCTTGCCGCTCAGCGTGAATGTCTTGATGAAGCCGTTGCGCCGCGACATCTTGGCGTCGACGCTGCGCACCGCCTCGCCGTTGAAGCCCGCCACCGCGCCGAGCTTCACGTCGAAGTCGAAATCGATGTTCCTGGCCTTGTTCTTGGCATCGGGGTCGCGGCCGGAGATCGCTGACTTCAGGAAGCCTCGCCCGTCGAAGACATCGCCGCGCATCGTCACCTTCAGCACGCCGTCTTGCGTCCGATCAGCCCTGAGCGACGTCTTGTCGCCTTCAGAAGGCGCGTAGGTCGGGAAGTTCGCATTCATGAGGTCGCCGTTCTGGTCGACCTCGAGCGCGCCCTTGATCGAGACGCCGCTGCCTTCGATCACGATATCCTCGAACCGCGTCGACTGCCCCTTCGGCACCACGTTGAAGGTCGCTTTGCCCGCCCTGCCCGACGCTTTGACCCAGCCCGGCAGGACGTTGTCGAGCTTCAGCTGGGTCAGGTCGGCCTCGATGCCCATCTTGGTGTTGCTGTCGCCACTGCCGATCTTGCCGGTCAGCTTGATCGGGATCGCACCCGAGACCGCTGCGCCGAGATCGAGCCCAAGCCGCGCGCGGCCGGCGTCATCCAGCGTCGCCTGCAGCTTGACGTCGGCATCGCCCTCGGCCGGCTTGCGATAGTCGAGCGAGGCCGCCTGCCCGTTGATTTTGACGTCGCCCTTGACCTGGAAGCCGGCGTTGCTGGCAACGATCTTGAGCGCGTTGGCCTCGAGCTTCTGGTTCATCACCAGCTTGTCGACCGCAACGCCGGTGACATCGGCGCTGACGGAATAGACCGTATCAGCCTTGGTCAGCTCTCCCTTCACGGGCATGGCGAGGTTGATTGTCGCCGTGACGTTGCCCTTGCTGGCGTTGGGATCGATCGGCGGGCCGGAGAGATCGCTGAGCCGATCAGAGGCGAGGATTTCGGCCGCGGCCGGCACCGGGCAATCGACCCTGAACTTGACCTTCGACGGCGACGGCTTCGGCGCCATGTCGGGCACCTCGAAGGTGAAGTCCGACAGCGTGATCTTGCGGCCGGCCGGCGTGTCGGCGATGCCCTGGCCGATCCACACGGTCGCGGTGCGGCCGGTCACCTTGGCCTTCAGGTCCGCATCGTGCACCGAGGGCATTCCGTCGACCGGGTGTACCGCTACTCCGGATGCGACGATGTTGACCGAGAGGCCGTCATCCGGGATCGGCGGCCCCTTGCGCGACAGATTGTGCACCGGAGAGTTGACGCCGACATCGATGCGCTGGAGCGTGCCGCGCTCGATGCGCTCGATCACCCATTGGCGCACCTCGGGCACGATGATGGTCGGCCATACCCGCTTCAAGGCGGTTGCCGACATCGGCGTGCCGGCGAAACCGAGTTGCAGCCGCGGCTCGCCGGAATAGTCGATGCTGCCGGTACCGGCGACGCCGATCTCGCCGTTGGAAATATCGGCCTGGGTCAACAGCACGCGCTTCTTCTCGGTGTCGAACCGGAAGCCGATGTTGATGCGATTGAAGATCAGCGGCGGCTCGCTGGGATCGATACCGGCCAGCACGATGGTGCCGCCCGACAGGCCCGCCTGCCAGTCGGTGACGTTGTCGTTCGGCGGCTCGAGGTGGCCGAGCAACGTGATCCGGTTGGCGCCCGAGACGATCTTGATCGGCGCCAGCAGCACACGCCGTCCGGAATCCCACTCGACGCTCATTTCGGCCGAGTCGATTCCCATCGGATAGTCGGGCGTGTCGGTATCGATGATGTGGCCCGCCCCCGTCGTGATCTTGCCGCCGAAATAGGTCGGCAGGCCATCCCGGCCGAGTTCCCCCTTCAGGTCGCCTGAGATCGGCAGGTCGGACGTATAGGTCATATCCTTGGTCCTGAGTGCCAGCAGGAGATCGGCGGCCGAGACCTTGTCGGCCTTGATGGCGACCGAGCGCACGCCATCGACCTGCGGCCCGACCGCCACATGCACCGACCAGGGCTTGGCGCCCTCTTCGCCGAAGCTCAGCGCCACACCGCCCTTGCTCGGGCGCCGCAGGCTCAGGCTGATATTCTCGAAGGACCATTTGTTGCCGCGCTGCTGATCGTCGACGACGAGATTGCCGTTCTTCAGGCCGATCTCGTTAAGGTTCTGGCCGTCGAGGCCGGTCAGGCTGAGGCTGTCGAGCCAGTCGAGGCCCGCGAGCAGGCCGCTCTGCGCGGAAGACGGGGCATCGGAGGCAGCTGGCGCAGCGCTGTTATCGGACGCTGCCGGCGGCGGTGCCACAGGCCCCTGTCCCGGACGCGGGAACGTCGGTGGGATTCCCGCTTCCTTCTTGGACGCGACGCCGGTCGCGAGCGGTTTCGCCGTGTCGCCAGCGGACACCGTCACATATCCGTCCGGCGTGATGCGCACCGACAGTTCGGCGTCGACCAGATTGAGGCTTTCCGCGCGCAACTGGCCGAGCAGCAGCGCCGTTCCCGACAACCGCACCTCGGCCTTCGGCGCGCTCGCGACGATCGCATGGTCGCGGTCGCGGACGATGATGTCGCGGATGCGCACCGCGATCCTGACGCGACCGGCGCGCTCGATCTGCGTTCCGCCGACCTCGACGGTGTTGCCGTGGCCGATATTCTCCTCGATCGCAGCGGCTAGCCACGGCGTCGCCATGTCGAGATTGATCGGTCCTGCGCCGAGCCGCCACCACAGCGCGCCGAAGCAGGTCGCGAAAATCACCACGAGCACGCCGAGCACGAGCCCGATGCGCCGCAGCCAGCGCTCGCCGTTCAGCCAGCGCTGCATGCCTGTGCAGAAGTCGGTGAAGCGATGCAGATTGGTATTGGAACGCGCCAGCAATTGCCGCGCACGGTGACCCGCCGCCTCATCCTGCTCGTCCCACGCGTCGTGCTCTTCCCATTGCGAGAATTCAGCCCCTGCGCGCGGATTTGACCCCTGCGGCGACGTATTCCTTGCCATTGCCTCTCGGTGCTGGCGGTGACGTTGATCGCCGTCAACGGGGCGCCCGCCAATTGATATCGAGCGCTCCTGTGCCGGCATCGCGGCCTATCCTCGACTGATAATGGTACTCGCTGATGGACCCAAGAACCCAATCAAAAGCCGTTTCAGCGAGCGAACGGATAAAGCGTCGAATTCCTTGTAACCATACTCCGAGGCCATCAAACTTCCCCAGCGACGGCTGCGAATCCGGTCGCTGCGGATGAGATCCGCAATACCCCAATGGTTGAGCCGCGGAAAGCGACGAAAGGAAGGCGTATGTCCAAGAAAACGCGCAAGAAATCCTCCAACCCAACCGGAAAGCGGGCGGCAACGAAGGTTGCCCGCGCCGCGCGTACAAGTACGGGGACGTCTGCTGCGAAAACCCGCACGGCGGTTGCGAAGACAAAGGCCAAGAGCGCCGCTGCGGTTCGTAGCGAAGCCTCGCACAAAGCCGACTCGAAACCGTTAAAGTCGAAGCCGGTGGCCGCCGCGACAAAATCGCCCGCCGGAGCGCTGGCCGAGGGCGCTCGGGCGCCGGCCTTCAACCTGCCGCGCGATGGTGGCGGCAGCGTCTCGCTGAAAGATTTCGCCGGCAGGAAGCTGGTGCTGTTCTTCTACCCCCGTGCCGACACCCCCGGCTGCACCCGGGAGGCGATTGACTTCACCCGGCTGAGCGGCGCGTTCGCGGACGCCGGCACCGTGGTGCTCGGCATTTCCGGCGACACGGTCAAGGCCCAGGAGTCATTTCGAAACAAACACCAACTGTCGGTTCCGCTGATCTCCGACGAACAGCATCAGATGCTGGAGGCCTATGGCGCCTGGGGCGAAAAATCCATGTATGGCAGGACCTTCATGGGAGTTATTCGCACAACGGTTCTGGTTGATACGAGCGGAAAAGTCGCCCGGATCTGGCGCCATGTGAAGGTCGACGGCCACGCCGATGCGGTGCTGGAGGCCGCCCGTTCACTGTGATCGCCGGCGTTCCGTTTCCCGAAAATTAACCATAGAAGGCTCAAATCGGCCCCGCAAACTAGCCGTACGGAACTAGGTCCGACCGGCCGCGGGAGTACCGATGTCAAGCCGGTCCGGTCACCATCACGAACATCAGAGGCACCATCATCGCCAGGACCACGGCCGGGCGTCGGCGCGCCGCCCGGCGGCGCATGCCACGTCGGCAGCGGCGACCGCGGTTGCCTCGGGTGACGGATACGCCATTGTGCACGCCGGCAAGCAGGTCCGTTTCGGCCCCGTCGTGTTCTGGATCATCGTCGGCACCATCGTCCTACTCGGCATGTGGTCGGCAGCGACAGCCACCTATTTCGCCTTCCGCGACGACGTCCTGACCCGGCTGATCGCGCGCCAGGCCGAGATGCAATACGCCTACGAGGACCGCATCGCCGAGTTGCGCGCCAAGGTCGACCGCACCACCAGCCGGCAGATGCTCGACCAGGAGCAGTTCGACCAGAAGCTCGACCAGATCATGCGCCGCCAGCGCACGCTCGAATCACGTGCCACCGCGCTCGGCACGATCCCCGATCTCGGCAGCACAGGATCGATCAAGCCGCAAGGCCGCGGCGACGCGACACCCTCCTCCGGCTCACTCAAGCCTTCCCCGATCAGCGACACCGTGACCTTCGTGGCGCCGCCCGATCGCGAGGCGCGGCTGGAATCGCGCGCGCCGCTGGTTGCCAAGGCGCAGCCGAGCCAGTTCGCCAAGGCGCAAGGGCTCGACAACGAGATCGTCCGCCTGCAGACCTCGCTCGACCAGGTCGAGCGGCGCCAGATGGCGGCGCTGTCCTCGGTCGAGGAAGGTATCGATTCGAAGGTGCGCCGGATGCGCGGCGTGATCAGCGATCTCGGCCTCAACACGGCGCAGCTCGAGGCGGCGACGCCGCGCGGCGGCATGGGCGGCCCGTTCGTGCCGGTCAAGCTCGCGCCCGACGCCGGCCCGTTCGAGCGCCAGATCTACCGCATCAACATCAACCGCGCGCAGATGCAGCGGCTGAACCAGACCTTGGCGCAGGTGCCCTATCGCAAGCCCGTGGTCGGCGAGGTCGAGTTCACCAGCGGCTTCGGCGTCCGCTCCGATCCGTTCCTCGGCCGCCCGGCGATGCACACCGGCCTCGACTTCCGCGCCTCCACCGGCGATCCCGTGCGCGTCACCGCCAACGGCAAGGTGGTGTCGGCGGGCTGGGCCGGCGGTTACGGCCGCATGGTCGAGGTCGACCACGGCAATGGCCTCTCGACCCGCTACGGCCACCTCTCGGAGATCAAGGTCAAGGTCGGCGAATACGTGAAGATCGGCCAGGTGATCGGCGAAGTCGGCTCGACCGGCCGCTCCACCGG
This sequence comes from Bradyrhizobium macuxiense, assembly GCF_001542415.1. Classification (GTDB taxonomy): domain Bacteria; phylum Pseudomonadota; class Alphaproteobacteria; order Rhizobiales; family Xanthobacteraceae; genus Bradyrhizobium; species Bradyrhizobium macuxiense. Next base: position 54,560 of record NZ_LNCU01000072.1, on the reverse strand, counting down.
CCCGCATCTGCACTACGAAACCCGCATCGACGGCGAAGCGGTCGACCCGCAGCGGTTCCTGCGCGCCGGCGTGCGGCTCAGCGCTGGCTGATATCCCACACCCCTACACGGCAATCATCTGCTCACGGCGCAAGCGGCTTCCGCCTGCGCCGTTGTCGTTCGTGGATCAGCGCCGGCCGCCGCCGCCCATGCCGC
>NZ_LNCU01000072.1:0-54327 GCF_001542415.1 Bradyrhizobium macuxiense | reverse complement strand
GCCACCGCCGGGGCCGAATGGACCGCCGCCACCGCCAGGTCCAAACGGACCACCGCCGGACGGGCCGAAGCCGCCGGGCTCCGACATACCTCCACCGACGCCAGGTTCCGGACCAAGCCCAGGAGCTGGGCCGGGAGCCGGGCCACCTCCCGCGCCTCCCCGCCCACCGGGCGAACCGGACGGCCCACCGCCCGGCGCACCGCCGCCATGTCCGGGCGCTCCGCTGCCGCCCTGATGCGCGGGCGAGCCGGGCGAACGCACCGACGAGCCGGGGAATCGATCGACCGACTGCACCGATTCGACCCGCAAGCCCCGCGCGCCATCGGGCGTGGCGTTGAGCACGACTCGCGTGTCGGCTGCCGGCGAGAAGCGTGAACTGTCGCGTGCGACAAAGCCGGAGCCGAGCTGCAAATCATTGCCGACCCGCCGCACATAGGCCTCGATCAACAGCCGGTTGGCGCCGGCGAGATCGGAGAAATCGTCCGCGCGGCTGTGCGCCACCTGCATCACGCCCTGCGCAACGCGACCATCGACCTGCACCCGCTGCCCGGCGAGCGCCGCATCCACGCCCGACAGTCTGAGATCGCCGATCCGCAAGTTTCCGGCGCGATCGCGCTCGAGCGGCCCCGTGACGCGCGTTGCCACGTCGTGGCGCTCCTGCACCAGGCTCGCGACGATCACGCCGTCGGTACGGCGCAAGCCGAACACCGCGACATGCGTTCCCGGCTTCAGCCAGCTTTCATGGCCGGCCCAGGCGACCTTCTGTCCGAGCACTATCACCTCGCCGGACTTCACATGCTCGATCGGCCCGGTCACCTCGCTGGCGACCTCGATGCGTCTGGTCGACAGCGTACCGTCGGCACCGCGCTGCGCCACCACACGCGCGACCTGCCCGATCCGCAGCGATTTCGCCGTCGCCGGCTCGCCATCGATTCGTACCGGCACATCGGCCGCATAGACGATCCGCTCGCCGTTGACGAAGATGCTGCCGAAGCGCTGAATCACGCCGACAATGCCGGTGCCGCCGATGCCCTGATCCGATCCGGTGATCCCGGTGCCGCCGATGCCATGGTCGTTGCCCCTCTTGCGCACCTGCGCACCCGCAAGCGAGGTGCCGGCAAGCCAGAACCCTGCCAGCAACACGCGGCGGGAAATCAGCGGCGGACGTTTCACGAAGCACCGCCTTCGTCGGTGTCGTCATCGACCGGGCGCCCGTCTGGGCCCTCGCGATAGATGTAGATACCGAAATTCCAGCGATAGTCGCCGCCCTTATCCTTGGCCAATGCGCGGTTGGCTTCGCGGTTGAGCGACTTCAGCGCCTCCATCGCGACCTCGCGCGACCGTCCCTCGAGCCGCTTGGCGAGCCGCGCCGACAGCCCGTCATAGTGCACCGCGCGTTCGAGGAAGCGTGGCGCGGCCGACGACACGTTGGCCTCGGCCGCCGCGACATGGTCGTGCAGGTTGCGGCCGAGATAGTGCCATTTGCGATCGTCGTCGCCATGCGGCACGAAGGCTTCCTCGACCAGCACGATCTCGTCATCGGCGTTGATGGTGACGAGCTTGCGGTCGAGCCATTCGTCGAGCACCGCACGCGGCCGCACGTCCTTGGTGATCGATTCGACCAGCGCCTCGAACGAAGGTGCGCCGCCCTCAGCGGTGCGCGGCAGCGGCAGCGGGTCGCCCTTCGCATCGGTGAATTCGGCTCCGGCCAACCAGCGCGCGATGATCGCGCTGGTGCGCGACAATGTCGCCGGCACCGCGTTGACCGGTGCGCCGGCGCCGCGCAGCCGCGCGACTTCCTTGCGATGGATTCCGGTCAAGAGGCTGACCCGGCTGTCGGTCTGCTCCTTGCCTTCGAGCGCGAAATCGTGCTCGGCGACGTTGACGTAAAGCTCGCGCAGCAGCTGGGTCAGCGCCGGGAACGTCATGCCGCCGCGAATGCAAAGCCGGACCAGCGGACGCAGCATCCGCGCCAGCGGCGCGTGCAGCTTCTCCGCGGCGATCGGCGGAGGCGACGCCGGCTTCGATTTCGGGACTTTGGCATTCATGCTCAAGCTTTAGCCGGGCGCGACGTGGGATACAATCCCACCGCTCTTGCGGCGCCATTGAACGTGTGACATTTTCCCACTCATGGCAAACAAAGTTGCTGCCGTGGAACTGGTAGGCGAGCACGCCGATGTCAGGGCATCTCGTCCTCGCACTGACGGTCCGGACATGACGCCGCCCCGATTCGATCTTGCGATCGCGGAAGCCTGCAAGGTTGCGCAGGTCCCGTATGAGGATTTCATCTCGACGGTCATGGCCGGAAGCTACCCCTGCCTGCCGGGCGCCGCGCCCGGCTCTTCCCGCCGCTTTGACGAAACCGACCTGCTTGCGTTGTACATCTATGGGCGCCTTCGCGCGTTCGGATTCGGAGCCCTGCGCGCCGGCGAATATGCCTGCCGCGCGCATGCCGTGCTGACGGCACAGCCGCAGGCGAGATCAGTCTCGATTGCGTTGACGCCGGATGGCGGCAAGCGGGTCGTGGTCGAGCAGGCCTCGCTACCCTCGGCAGCAGCGATGCTGGCTGAGCAGATCCAGTTCGACATCGGCGCCATCAGGCAATCGCCAAAGCAGCAATCGGTCCAAGGCAGCGCCGCCGCGCCGGCCTAAACCCCGCTCACTTTTCCATCTCCCGCGCCCGCCGCATCCACCGCGAGATGCGGTTGCGCGGCCGTTTTCGTCCACTCCCCGGCCCAGTTCAAAAAAGTTCGCGGTCGCCACACGTGGGAAATAATCCCACTTTTTATTCCGTAGCCAATTGACGTGTGAAATTTTCCCACACATAAAACATCCATTGAGCAGGGAATTCGACGCAATGCCTCTTCGTTCAGCCGGCAATCCGCATCGGCTCGCCCCGACCGGGCCCCGTTTCACGCCGCACAGCCCGTGCACCCCGATCGAGCCGATCTTCCGGGCGCTGCTCCGCTCGGTGGTTTTCTTTGCCGCGCTGGCGATGCCGTTCGTCATCGCCCTGTACATGGCCTGACCGGAGCCGACCGCCCATGACGACGCTCAACCACCCGGCCGGCCGCCCGTCGGTGTTGCACATCTTCAAGGTCTATTACCCCGACCTATTCGGCGGCACGCTGTCCGTGATCCGCGATATCTGCGCCGGGTTGCAGGACAGCTTCGCCGCCGCGGTCCTGGTCTGCTCGAAATCCGGCGCGCGACGCCACATCGTGGTGAATGACGTTGCGGTCGAGCGCGTGCCCTCGTTCGGCGACGTGCTGTCGCTGCCGGCCGCGCCGACCTATCCGTGGCGGCTGTGGCGCCGCATCGCCGAGCACGACCTGCTGGCCTTGCATGCGCCCTTTCCGCTTGCCGACCTGGTGTTCGCGCTCGGGCTCGGCCGGACGCGCCCGCTGGTCGTGCATTGGCACGCCGACATCATCTCGCACGCGGCGCTGCGCTTCCTCATCGAACCGATGATGCGGCGGACCTTGCGGCGGGCTGCAGCGATCATCGTCTCGAACCCAGTGCTGATCGAAAACACGCCGCTGCTGCGCGAATTCGCCGACAAGTGCCACGTCGTTCCGTTCGGCGTCGATGTCGCGAAATACGACCGGCCGGCGGTGCAATCCGGTGACGTCAACGCGCGCGGGCGCCTCGTTCTCGCCTGCGGGCGGCTGGTGCCCTACAAGGGCTTCGATGTGCTGGTCCGCGCCGCCCATGGCCGGAATTTCGAGGTCTGGATCGTCGGCGAGGGCCGCGAGCACGACCATCTCGAGCAGCTGATCCGCGACTACGGCCTGCAGGACCGCGTTCGCCTGCTCGGCTCGGTCCCCGAGAGCGAACGCGTCAAGCTGATGCGGATCGCCGACATCTTCGTGATGCCGTCGATAACCAATGCCGAGACCTTCGGGCTCGTGCAGCTCGAGGCGATGGCGGCGGGCCGTCCCGTGATCAACACCGCGCTCGACACCGGCGTGCCGCATGTCGCGCGCCACGGCCTCGAGGCCATCACCGTCCCGCCAGGCGATCCCACTGCGCTCGCCGAGGCCATCGAGAACTTGATCGACGATCCGGAGCGGCGCCGGCGCATGGGCCAGGCCGCCCGCCATCGCGCCATGACGAAATACTCAACCACAGCCTTCAAGGAGGGAGTCGAGACGGTGTACCGCAAGGTCGTTGCTGAACAGGCCGCCGCAAAGGACGCAAACTCACCGGCCCCAGCCTCGCGTCCCCAAACGGCCGGCCTGTTCGGCGCGATCCAGATCGCGGCAGCGCTGGCCTGGTCAGACATGCGCCATCGCTATGTCCGCTCCCTCCTTGGACCCTTCTGGATGTCGATCCAGATGGCGATCATGGTGGCCGTATTGGGCTCGGTCATCGGTCACTTCTCCAACGCCGGCGCGGTGGCGCGCTTGCCGATGCTGGCGGCGAGCCTCACCGCCTGGACCTTCCTCAACAGCGTCGTGCTCGACGCCACAACGGCGCTGCAAGGCTCGGCCAGCCTGATCAAGGACCGCGCATTGCCGCCGGTGATCTTCCTGCTGCAATGTACGTTCCGCCAGGCGCTGTTCGCGCTCCACAATGCGACTGTGCCGCTGATCCTCTGGCTGGCGCTGACGCCGAAGGATATCAGCGGCGCCCTCGCCGCAATTCCCGGGCTCGCGCTGTTCGTCACCTGCACGCTTGCCATGAGCCTGGTGCTCGGCGCGCTGGCGACGCGCTACCGCGACATCAAGCCGATCATCGAGTCCTCGCTGACGCTGATGTTCCTGTCCTCGCCGATCATCTGGACGCCGGAGATGATCGATCGCGGCTCGACCGTGATGCGCCTCAATCCGCTGACGCATCTGTTCGCGATCTGGCGCGACCCGCTCGCGACCGGCCATGTCGCAACGACAAGCGTGGTCTATGTGCTGGCGTGTCTCGCCGTGCTCGTGGTCGCCTCGCTCGTGACCGTCAGCCAATTGCGCAAAGCCGCGTTCTGGATCTAGCACATGGTGAGCATCCATCTCCGCGACGTCTGCCTCGACTATCCGCTGTACGGCGCCTACGACTTCTCGCTCAAGCGCCGCCTGCTCGGTCGGCTGTTCCGCCAGACCGGCGAGATGCGGACCATCCGCGCGGTCGACAACATCTCGATCGAGGCAACAGCCGGCGCGCGGATCGGTCTTGCCGGGCCGAACGGCTCCGGCAAGTCGACCCTGCTGCGGCTGATTGCCGGAGTATTCCCGCAAACCAGGGGCGAGGTCCGCATCGCCGGCGATATCGTGCCGCTGCTCGGCCTGAGCGCCGGCGCCAACCTCGATTTCGTGGCAGCCGACAATATCAGCTTGCTGCTGCGGATCAGTGGGCGGAAGGCGACGCCGGCGATCCTCGACGAGATCTGGGCCTTCACCGAGCTCGAGGAACGCATGCAGCGGCTGCCGCTGCGCATGTTCTCGTCGGGCATGCTGATGCGCGTGCTGTTCGCCACCGCCACCGCGTTTCCGGCCGACATCCTGCTGCTCGACGAATGGCTCAGCGTGGTCGACGAGAACTTCTCCGCAAAGGCCGAGACGCGTCTGCAGAAGATGGTCGAGACAGCCGCGATCGTGATCATCGCCTCCCACGACCACGCGCTGCTGCGCCGTACCTGCACCAGCATCATCAATCTCGATCACGGCCGCATCGCCAGCACCGTCTCGCTGGACGCGCCCGCCCCGCATCACTTCGAGCTCAGAGAAAAACGCGCATGAACAAGATCCTGGTCGTCAGCGAGGCGCTCGGTGAACCCAACCACAAGCGCGGCATCTTCCACTTCACGCGCGAATTGATCCGCTCGCTCGCGGCCGACGGCCACGAGCTGACGCTGCTGGTCGAGACCTCGCGCCGCTACCGCAAGCTGCGCCGCAGGCAGCAGCGGACACCATTGCTGCCGCAGGACTCGCGGTTGATCGAGCTGCTCGCGCTCTATCGTTTCCTCGATGAGGCCGACATGAACGCTCCGATGTTGCGCGGCGGCCTCCGTCGCACCATCGACTGGTTCCGCCACAAGCTCCATGCCGCCGCCTCGGTGGAATTCGCCGTCAGCCTCCTGCGTGCGTTCCGTCTGCTGCCGACCAACGTCAAGCTGATCGAGAACCGCGCCGCCGCGCTCGAATACATCCCGACCGACCTGCGGCACCTGCAGCTGTTCGGCGACTTCCTGCTCGAGCCAGGCTTCTACAGCTATCAGGACACTTCCGCCCTGCTGCGGCTGCCGCCGCCGCGGATCGACGCCCGCGGCTACGACGTCATCCTCGTCGATACCCCGACCCGGGTTGCGATCCGGCGGCATCGTGGCGCCAAGGTGATCTGCGTCGTCCACGATCTGTTGCCGCTCACCGATCTCAAGCTCAGCGACGTCGCCACCCGGCTGTTCCTGTCGCGCCTGTTCACCAGCCTGCAGCAGGCGGACGAGCTGGCCTTCGTGTCGAACTACAGCATGAACCGGTTCCGCGCGCTGCTTCCGCAGTTTGCCCATTTGCCGGCACGGGTGGTGTATCCACGAACCCGGTTCGAGGCGGCGGACGCGCACGCTGTGGCGAAGTCGACCGAGCGGGCGGGACGACCGTCCTTCGTCGTGATCGTCTCCGCCGAGCCGCGCAAGAACCTGAACGCGGTGATCCGCGCGTTCCGCAAGCTGCCGCAGGCCGACCTGATCGTGATCGGCTATACCGGCGATCCCAGCCTGATGCGCAATGCGCCGCCGAACGTCCGGTTTTCCGGATATGTCGAGGAGCACGAGAAGGCAGCCCTGATCGCCGAAGCGCACGGGCTGATCATGCCGAGCCTCGCCGAAGGCTTTGGCGTGCCGATCATCGAGGCGCTGGCCGCGGGCACGCCGGTGCTGTGCTCCGACATCCCCGTCTTTCGCGAGGTTGCGGGAGAGCTCGCCGATTATTTCGACCCGTTTTCGATCGAAGCGATTTGCGCGTCCGTCGGGCGCGTGCTGGCACGGCAGGAGGAGTGGCGCGGCAGGATCAGGCAGCGCCACGCTGAGCTTGCCGAGCGCTTCGGTCACCACACGCAGGCGCGCGACCTGCTGTCGCACCGCGCAGGAACGGAAAGCATGATCCCCGCGTCGGCACCGTCCATGCCGATACCGGCCCTCGACGGCCTCGCCGCTCGCGGCATGTGATCCAGATCATGACCGCTGACACCGACGTAATCGACTTCACCGCTCGACCGGCCGCGCCATGGCGCGACCGAGTCCAGGCCCGGTTCGCTTCGACCGCCTATGCCCGCGCGACGGATATCCTGATCGCGCTCGCCGCCGCCTCCCTGCCCTGGTCGACCACGGCACTGGCGGCGTTCGTGCTGCTGTGGCTCGTCGCGGTCATTCCGACCGTCGATTGGGAACGGCTCGTGCGCGATCTCCCGCGCCCCGCCTATGCGTTGCCGCTCGCACTCGTCGCGCTCGCGCTGCTCGGCGTGGTGTGGTCGGAGGCGAGCTGGGCGGAACGACTGCACGGCATCAAGCCCGTGAGCAAGCTTCTGCTGCTGCCGTTCCTGCTCGCCTACTTCCAGCGCTCGCAACGCGGGCTCTGGGTGTTCGTCGCCTTCCTGATCTCGTGCACGCTGATGATGATCCTGTCCTGGATCGTGCTGGCGCTGCCCGGGCTCAAGCTCGCCCACACCGCGTCCGATGGCGTGCCGGTCAAGAACTACATCGACCAGACCCAGGAGTTCGCGCTCTGCGCCTTTGCGCTGGCGCTGCCCGCCCTGACCGCGCTGCGGGCGCAGCGCTGGGCTGTCGCGGCGGCCTGCATGGCGCTGATCCTGATGTTCGTCACCAACATGCTCTACGTCGCCTCCGCGCGGACGGCGTTGATCTTCATGCCCGTGCTCTTAATCCTGTTTGCCTGGCTGCATCTCAGCAGGCGGGCCGCAAGGGCGCTGTTTGCTTGTGTCGCCGTGGCGAGCGTGCTCGTCTGGACTACGTCACCCTATCTGCGCCAGCGCATTGCCGATGTGAACATCGAGTATCGCGCGCACGATTTGTCCGGCATCGCTTCAACCGCGCAGCGACTGACCTATTGGCAGAAGTCGGTGAAGTTCATCGCGGCAGCGCCACTGCTCGGGCACGGCACCGGATCGATCAAGCACATGTTCACCCAGGACGCGATCGGACAGACCGGGCTGCAGGCCGAGGTGGTCAACAATCCTCACAACCAGACCCTGAACGCCGCGATCCAATGGGGGCTCCTCGGCGCCCTCCTGCTCACCACGGTGTGGTATAGCCATGTCCGCCTGTTCCTCGGCCGCGATATCGTGACCTGGATCGGGCTCGTCGTCGTCGCGCAGAACATCACGAGCTCGCTGCTCAACTCCCACCTGTTCGATTTTCACGAGGGATGGATCTACGTCATCGGCGTCGGTGTCGCCGGCGGCATGGCACTGCGCACTCGCCCCTGCGCCCTCTGATTCCAGACGGCGAAACGAAATGCAAAGAGACGCAACGCGCCGCGAGAATGCGGATGCATGACGGACAAGCTGCGCCACCCGCTGTCGTCCCTGGGAAAGCAGGGACCCATAACCACAAATGTCAATTGTTGCGCGATACTGGAACGACGAGTCCTTCTCACAACATCCGCCGCGGAGTATGGGTCCCTGCTTTCGCAGGGACGACGATGTTGTGAGAGTAGCGCAAAATCAACTTCAGGCGCCGACGCCTCTGGAATACTGGGTCACTCGCATGCGCGGGTGATGACGCAGAACAAGCGGTTTGACAGTTGAATCGCAAACTCACGCCTTGCAATGAAAGCCTACCGCGACGCCCCATGCCCGACCTCGCCCGTGATGACGTCGCCGAACAATTCCCATGCCTCGCCGTTGAACTTCATGAGCTGCATCTGCTCGATCGGAAAATAGTCGTCGGGTCCGGTATTGACCATGACGCCGGGCAGCATCAGGTCGGAGTGGAAGTTCTTCAGATTGGCGGCCTGCTTCATCACGTTTTCGCGCGTGAGATTGTCGCCGCATTGCTTCAGCACCTGCACCATCGCTTCGGCCTGCACATAGCCGTAGATGTTGTTGGCGTTGGTCTTGTCGCCGTCGGGATAATACTTGTCCATGAAGGCCCGCCAGGCGATCACGGGCGGATCCTTGTCCCAGGTCGGATCGGTCGGGTCCTTCAGATAGGCCGTCGAGATGATGCCCTTGGAGAATTCGAGGCCCGCGGGCTTCAGCACCGAGGCGACCGAGGTCGCGGTGTTGGCGAGGAAGAACTTCGGCTTCCAGCCGAGTTCGCCGACCTTCCGGATCGCCTGCGCCGATCCCTTCGGGGCAGCCCAGGAGAAGAAGATGTCGGCTCCCGAATCATGCAGCGCGACGATCTGCGAATCGATCGAGGGGTCGCTGACCTCATAGGACTTGTCGGCGATGATCATTCCGGACTTGTCGCCGAGCCCATCCTTCAGGCCCTTGAACTGATCCTTGCCCGCATCATCGTTCTGCCAAAATACCGCGATCTTGCTGTCGGGAAATTTGTCGCGGATGTATTTGGCATAGATTCGCCCCTCGCTCTGGTAGTTCGGCTGAAAGCCCATCGTCCAGGGAAAATTCTTGGGATCGCCAAATTTGGTGCCGCCGGAGGCGACGAAGAGCTGCGGCACCTTCTTTGCATTCATGTATTTCATGATCGCCGAATTGGACGGCGTGCCCAGCGCCTGGAAGATCAGCAGCACCTCGTCGCTCTCGACGAGCTTGCGCGCCTGCTCGATCGCTTTTGGCGGCGAATAGGCATCATCGTAGCTGATGAAGTTGACCTTGCGGCCGTTGATGCCGCCCTGATCGTTGATCATCTTGAAAAACGCGGCCTCGGTCTTGCCGATCACGCCATAGGACGACGCCGGGCCGCTGTACGGCATGATGTTGCCGATCTTGATTTCAGTATCGCTCGCACCGGGATCATATTTCTTCTGCGCAAACGCCGCGCTTGTGATCAGTGCGGCACTTGCGAAGGCCACAACCGCGCCAATATATCCGAACCGAGCTGGCATGTTTTCTCCCGATTTTTGTCGTTGATTTGCGGCAACTGTCGCAAGTCATGGAAGTGCTGGCAAGCGCCGGGTTTTTCCGTTGGGCGAAACGGCATTGTTGCCTGGCGCTATTCGTGATTAACGGTCCGTCGGGGGCTCACAAGTCGAGGCGCTTTGCTTGCTTAAATCGGACATCCGTATCGGTCCGCGGCATCCACGATTCGCGGCCGCGGGTTACGAGCTCACGCGCCGCCTCAGCGAGCCGGCAATGGCGCGTCTCGGCCTGCACAAGGCGAATGGGCAATTCGCAAAGCGCACGATCGCGTCGATCCGTGAGCGGCTTCAGCGCGGCGAGACGGTATACATTGCAGGCCTTGCCGGCCCCGGTACTCACAATACCGGCGTGGCGCTGGTCGAGGTCACCCAGCGCGGCGGACCGCGCCTGATCGTCAACAACGAAGAAGAGCGCTTTTCCGGAAACAAGCACACCAACGAGTTTCCGCAACATGCCCTGGACAACATGCGCGAGGTGCTGCGGCGGATGGGTCGCGACATCGGAGACATCGCGGCCTTCGTCACCACGTGGGACTATCCGGCGCTGATGGCGATGCTGATCCGCACCTCGTTCGAAGAGGCGCTGGGCAGCTTCAAGCTGTTGCGCTCGCCGATCGCGCCGGCAATCAGCCTGCGCCAGATGGACCAGGTGCGACGCCTGTCGCGCAAGCTGGGCAGCATGTACGGGCTTGGCGAACAGCTGCCGCTGATCTGCATGCCGCACCACGATAACCACGCGTGGTACTCATTCACCGCCTCTCCCTTCGCCGACATGCGCGAGCCCGTCGCGATCGCGGTCCTCGACGGCACCGGCGATGTCGGCTCGATCTCGCTTTATGTCGCCGAGAACGGCGAGATGACGCAGCTCTACTGCAATGAGAGCCTGTTTGACTCGCTCGGCGCCTTCTACACCGTGATCTCGTCGAGCCAGGGCGGCTGGACCTGGCTGTCCAGCGAGGGACGCTACATGGGCGCGGCCGCCTGGGGCGACATGAACCGCGCGACCAATCCGTATTATCAGCGGCTCAAGGCGGTGCTGCAGCTCGGCCCGAACGGCACCGTGCATCTCAATCGCGCGATGGCCAACTGGCACAGCGATCCGGTCGACAATCCCTACAAGGCGCCGCTGATCGACATCCTCGGCCCGCCGCTGCGGCCGGACCAGCTCTGGAATCCCGACGCCGTGTTGCGCGTGGAGGACATCCATCACCGCCCCGACACCAAGGACCGGCTCGACAAGGCCGCCGCGACGCAGCTGGTGTTCGAGGATGCGATGATCCATGTCATCGATCATCTGCTGCGCCTCACCGGCACCGACCGCCTGGTGTTGACCGGCGGCGTGGCGCTGAACGCGCTCGGCAACATGCGCCTGCTCGAGCACTTCAACGAAGCGTGGTTTATGGAAGCGCAGCAGCGCAAGACGCGGCTGCATATGTGGGTGCCGCCGGTGCCTGGCGATCCCGGCGTGCCGATCGGCGCGGCATGGCTGTTCGCGCATATGGCGGGCGCTCCGCGTGGCGCCCCGCTGTCGCACGCGTTCTATTGCGGCCTGCCGCCGACGCATGCCGACATCACGGCAGCGCTGAAGGCCGATGACGTCGCCTCGGCCGCGATCGGCCAAGTTGCGACACCGGAAGGACAGGACGCGATTGCGGACCTGATGGCGTTCATGGTGGCGCAAGGCGGCGTGGTCGCGATCTATCAGGGCGCGGCCGAAACCGGCCCACGCGCGCTCGGGCATCGCTCGATCCTGGCCAATCCCCGCGATCCCAATGTGCGCGAGCGGCTGAACGAGCGTGTCAAATATCGCGAGGCGATACGCCCGCTGGCGCCGATGGCGACACTCGAGGCTGCACTTGAATATTTCGAGCTGGAGGACGGTGCCTCCGACAGCGATTACAACGCCTACAATTACATGGTGCTGACCGCCCATTCGAAGCCGCAGGCGCGCGAGACAATTCCGGCAGTGGTGCATGCCGACGGTACCGGGCGTATCCAGATCGTGCGCGAGGCGGACGATCCCCTCACCTATGCCTATCTGAAGGCACTCGGCCGCCGCATCGGCGTCGAGATGTCGGTCAATACGTCGTTCAATGTCGCAGGGCCGATCGCGCAGACGCCGGCGCAGGCGATGGAGACGCTGCGGCGCTCCAAGGGGCTCGATGTCGTGGTCCTGGTCGCCGATGACGGCACCGCTTATGCCGCCTGGCATGCCGGCGAGCGCAACAACGGACGCTTCAAGGAATGGTATGCGGAGTGGACGAAGGCGCGCGGCTAAAGCATGATCCGGAAAAGTGTGAAGCGGTTTTCCGAAAAGATCATGCGTAAACAAGAAGCTAAAGCGCGATGACGATTCAACCTGATCTCATCGCGCTTTAGCTATCGCCGAAACGAGGTCAGCACGCGCCCGTCGATCAAGAGCAGCGCGCTCGCGATCACCAATGCGCCGATCACCTCGCGCGGCGAGATCGGCTCGCCGAGCACGAGATAGCCGAGCAGGATCGCGGTCGCCGGAATCAGCAACGTCACCAGCATCACGTTGGTCGCCCCGGAGCGCTGCAGGATCTGGAAGAACACGATGTACGCCAGCGCCGTCGACAGCGCGGCAAGCCCGAGCACCGCCAGCCATGTGGTTACATGCGGCATCCGCAGCAGCCACGGCCGCTCGACGCAGCCTGCGACGACAACCATCATCGCGGCTGATGCCATCATCTGGAATGCCGCTGTCCCCAGCGGCGGCACGCGCGACGGCAACCGCCGCGACACCAGCGCAGCGAGGCCGTAGCTGAAAGCCCCCGCCAGACACAGCAGGATGCCGATGCCCTGCCTGCTCCCGACCTCGAGCGCATCACCATGAAGAATCGCAACTCCGATCACACCAGCGAAAACGCCGGCAATGCGGCGAGGTTGCGCCCTCTCCTCACCGGCCGCCGCCATTGCCACCACGGCAAGCAGCGGCGTGGTTGCGTTGAGGATCGAGGCCAGCCCGCTCGTGATGTAGGTCTGCCCGAACACAATCAGCGAGAACGGCAGCACATTGTTGAACAGGCCCATCGCAAAGAACGGCGCCCATCCCGCCCAGCCCTTCGGGAATGCGATCTTATGGGTCCGCAGCAGCGGCATCAGGATGGCTGCGCCGAGCGCCACGCGCAGCAGCACCATCGTCAACGGCGGCAATTCGCGCAGGATCACGCCGTTGAAGAAGAACGAGCCGCCCCACAACACCGACAGCAGACCGAGCAGCGCCCAATCGCGGAGATCGATCCTGTTGTCGGCGGAAGGCATGTCCGGCTCACATCTGCACTGGCGCCGATGACTAGTCGGCCGCAGCGCCGATTGCCACCCGATTCCCGCGATCCGTCGCGCGGCCTATTTCGGCCGCGACACGATCTCGATCATCTGCCCTTCGTCGCCGTCGGGCGCATGCGCCTTCGCCTTGTCGTAGGCCGCGAGCGCCGCGCGGCTGACCGGCACGCCGGGCAGCAGTGCCTCGGCCAGTGCGACGGCATAGGCGGCGTCCTTGTGGCGCAGCGCCGCGGTGAACGAGGCGCCCGAGAAGTCGCGGTCGATCATCCGCCTGGAATGACGGATCACCTGCGGGCTTGCCACCGCGCCGGTGGCGAGCGCCTCGGCCACGAGTTGCATGTCGAGGCCCGCCTGCTCGGCCATCGCGACGCCCTCGGCAAGGCTCGCGATCTGCACCGCGCCCATCAGATTGTTGATCAGCTTGAATACCGTTCCAGTGCCGACACCGCCGAAATGGCGGATCGTATCGCCTATCGGCGCGAGGAACGGTTGCGCCCGTTCGAGATCGGCCGGATCGGCGCCGACCAGCAGCGTCAGCTCACCGGCAGCCGCCGCAGCAGGAAGGCCGGTCACCGGACAATCGATGTAGATCAGCCCGCGGTTGCGCAATTCGTGCGCCATTTCGAGCGTGTGCTGATACGACACCGTGGAGCATTCGATCGCCAGCGTGCCGGCCTTCATGGTCGCGGCCGCGCCATCCTTGGTCAGCCAGACGGAGCGCGAGGCTTCGTCGTCGGCAACCATGGTCACAACGGCGTCGGCGTCGATTGCGGCATCCTCCGGCGAGGTCGCCCATTTGGCACCGCGCGCGATCAGGTCGCTGGCCTTCGCCTTGCTGCGATTCCACACCGTGACCGTGAAGCCGGCATCGAGATAGCGGCCGGCCATCCCTTGGCCCATCCGTCCCAATCCGATGAAGGCCACGCGTGGCATGGGTCAGTCCACATCCTCGACCGCGCCGGGCCCGGTGCCGAAGGCACGCTGTGCCAGCGTTGCGGCCATGAACTCGTCGAGATCGCCATCGAGCACGCCGGAAGTATCGGAGGTCTGCACGCCCGTGCGCAGGTCCTTCACCATCTGATAGGGCTGCAGCACATACGAGCGAATCTGATGGCCCCAGCCGATATCGGTCCTGGCGGCCTGGTCGGCCGCGGCTTGCTCCTCGCGCTTCTTCAGCTCGATCTCATAGAGCCGCGCGCGCAGCATGTCCCAGGCCTGCGCCCGGTTCTTGTGCTGGGAGCGGCCGGCCTGACAGACCACTGCGATGCCGGTCGGAATGTGCGTCAGACGCACCGCCGATTCCGTCTTGTTGACGTGCTGACCGCCGGCGCCGCCGGACCGCATCGTGTCGGTGCGGACGTCGGACTCCTTGATCTCGATCTTGATGCTGTCGTCGATGACCGGGAAGATCTGCACCGACGAGAACGACGTATGCCGCCGCGCATTGGAATCGAACGGCGAGATGCGCACCAGGCGATGCACGCCGGCCTCCGTCTTCAGCCAGCCATAGGCATTGTGACCGCTGATCTGGATGGTGGCGGACTTGATGCCGGCTTCTTCACCCTGGGACTCTTCGAGATACTCGATCTTGAAGCCGTGGTTCTCCGCCCAGCGCGTGTACATGCGCAGCAGCATCTGGGCCCAGTCCTGGCTCTCGGTGCCGCCGGCGCCGGCATGGACCTCGAGATAGGAATCGAATTTGTCGGCTTCGCCCGACAACAGCGCTTCGAGCTCGCGCCGGGCGACTTCCTTCTTCAGATCCTTCAGCGCCTTCTCGGCCTCAGTGACCACGGACTCGTCGTTCTCGGCTTCGCCGAGCTCGATCATGCCGACCTGGTCCTCGAGCTCACGCTCGACCTTGCCGATGCCCGAGAGGGCGTCCTCCAATGAGGTGCGCTCCTGCATCAGCTTCTGGGCCTTCTGGGGATCGTTCCAGAGATTGGGATCTTCTGCGAGCTTGTTCAGCTCAGCGAGGCGTGCCGTCGAAGTTTCGACGTCAAAGATGCCTCCTCAGCAGCCCGACTGACTGCTTGATCTCTTCAACAAGGCGTTCGATTTCCGCGCGCATGATCTTTCAGGAGTTGGGGAAAAAAGCTTGCGAGGGATGTAGCGACCGGCGCAGCAAAGCGCAATCGGCTTGGCCGCGCTATCCCGCCGATTTGGAACGCAGGTCTGCTAAAGCGCGATGAGATCAGGTTGAATCGTCATCGCGCTTTAGCGCCTTGTTTAAGCATGATCTTTTCGGAAAACCGCTTCACACTTTTCCGGATCATGCGTCAGTACAGCCCGCCGGTTCCCGGACGCCCGAAGAAGCCGCCATCAGGCTGCTGCCCCTGCGACGGCTGAGGGCCTGGCGGCGGCGGAGCGCGGCCGTCGGCATCGGCGACGCCGATCACCGAGTAGTTGTCCGGCGGGGCGGTGCCCGGCTTGAAGGCTTCCAGGATGGTGTTACCGCTGTCGCCCGGGCCGGCACGCATACCGGTCTTGGCGTCGACGCGGATCAGCTTGATACCGGCCGGCACCTTGAACGGGGTCGGCGGCTTGTCGGCGAGCGCGAGCTTGAGGAAGTCGCGCGCGATCGGCGCAGCGAGGTGGCCGCCGGTGGCGGTTCGGCCGAGATTGCGCGGCTTGTCGTAGCCCATGTAGACGCCGACCGCGAGGTCCGGCGAGAAGCCGACGAACCATACGTCCTTCTCGTCGTTGGTGGTGCCGGTCTTGCCGGCGATCGGCTTGCCGACCTCGCGCACGACGGTGGCGGTACCGCGCTGGACCACGCCTTCCATCATCTCGGTGATCTGGTAGGCGGTCATGGCGTCGAGCACCTGCTCGCGACGATCGATGAGCTGCGGCTCGGGCTGGTTCTTCCATCCCTCCGGCGCATCGCAGCCGCGGCATTCGCGCTGGTCGTGCTTGAAGATGGTATGGCCGTAGCGATCCTGGATGCGATCGATCAGCGTCGGCTTCACGCGGCGGCCGCCATTGGCGAACATCGAATAAGCCGTGACCATGCGCATGACCGTCGTCTCGCCGGCGCCAAGCGCGTAGGAAAGATAGTTCGGCAATTCGTCATAGACGCCGAAGCGCTTCGCGTACTCACCGACCAGCGGCATGCCGATGTCCTGTGCCAGGCGCACCGTCACAGTGTTGAGCGAGCGCTGCAGCGCGTTGCGCAGCGTGGTCGGACCGTAATACTTCCCGGTCGAGTAGTTCTCCGGACGCCACACGCCGGCCCCCTGCCCCTGATCGATCTCGATCGGCGCGTCGATCACGGTCGTCGACGGTGTGTAGCCGTTGTCCAGCGCGGAGGAGTAGACGATCGGCTTGAACGAGGAGCCGGGCTGCCGATAGGCTTGGGTGGCGCGGTTGAACTGGCTCTGGTCGAAGGAGAAGCCGCCGACCATCGCGAGCACGCGGCCGGTCAGGGGATCCATCACCACCATGGCGCCGGAGACCTCGGGCAACTGCCGCAGGCGATATTGGCCGTCGACCGCGCTGCCCTCCTTGGTCACCAACGGGTCGGCGTAGATCACGTCGCCCTGGTGCAGCACCTGCGAAACCGCCGTCGGCGCCTTGCCCTTGCTCTTCGCCCAGCGCACCCCATCCATCGTGATGATGCCGGTCTGCCGCTCCTTGCCGACTGCACCGCCAAGCTCGCGGCCGGGCTGGAAGCCGATCCGCGCCGATTGGTCGCTCGTCTCCAGCACCACCGCCATTCGCCACGGCGAGATGTCGGAGAGCGACTTGACGTCGGCAAGCTTGACGCCCCAGTCGCCGGAAACGTCGAGCCTCTGCACCGGCCCGCGCCAGCCCTGAGCCTCATCATAATTGACGATGCCGGCGGCCATGGTCTTGCGCGCCATCACCTGAACCTTCGGGTCCAGCGTGGTGCGAACTGACAGGCCTCCTTCATAGAGCTTCTTTTCGCCGTAGCGCTCGAAGATGTCGCGCCGGACTTCCTCCGCGAAATATTCGCCGGCGAAGACATGCGCGCCGTTCGAACGGTTGGTGACGACGAGCGGATCCTTGCGCGCCTTGTCGGCATCGGCCGCGCTGATCCAGCCGTTCTCCTGCAGGCGGTCGATCACGTAATTGCGCCGCTCGACGGCACGCGCGTGGTTGCGCACCGGATGAAGCGCCGCCGGCGCCTTGGGCAGCGCAGCCAGATAGGCGGCTTCCGCCACCGTCAGCTCATTGACCGACTTGTCGAAGTAAACCAGGGAGGCGGCGGCGATGCCGTAGGCGCCGAGACCGAGATAGATCTCGTTGAGATAGAGCTCGAGGATGCGGTCCTTGGAATAGGCGCGCTCGATGCGCATCGCGAGCAAGGCTTCCTTGATCTTGCGCGAGAACGAGACCTCGTTGGTCAACAGGAAGTTCTTCGCGACCTGCTGGGTGATCGTCGAGGCGCCCTGCGGACGGCGGTTGGAGCCGTAGTTCTGTGCGTAGAGGATCGCGGCCCGGATCATGCCCTGATAGTCGATGCCGCCGTGCTCGTAGAAGTTCTTGTCCTCGGCGGCGAGGAACGCGTTGATCACCAGCTTCGGCACCGCCTGAATTGGCAGATAGAGCCGGCGCTCCTTGGAATATTCGCCGAGCAGCGCACCGTCGGTCGCGTGCACGCGCGTCATCACCGGCGGCTCGTAGTCCTGCAGCTGCGAATAGTCCGGCAGGTCCTTGGAGAAATGCCAGATCGCGCCCGCGACGCCGGCGACGCCAACCAGGAACACCACGGTTCCGGCGGCGAACAAGAAACCCAAGAACCGTACGAGCAGGCGCATTATCGAAGTTCCGTTCCACCCCTTCGGCGCTCAATCACAACAAGAGCGCCCGTCCAAAGCACGAAAGCCTCTCACGCGAAGCCAGGGACCCAGCGGGCTGCGGTTGCGCACGCCCAGATATACACGAGCCATCAGACAAAATATGGCTGATTCCAAAGGCCCCGCGGTCCATTGTCTATACCGTTGCCGCTGTGGCCAAACTAGGGCTCCCGTCCACAGGCCCAGCCCTTTTAGCCAACCGGATTCACTTGGCCGGTCCGGCGGTTGCCATGCGCTTGGCGAAAAACGCATCGATCGCCTCGACCATCGAGCCCACGGTCTTGTTGCGCCAACTCTCGGAGACCAGGTGCTCGAGGTCTCCCTTGTTGGAGACATAGCCAAGTTCGACCAGCACGGACGGGACGTCGGGCGCCTTGAGCACCCGGAAACCCGCCGATTTCAGGGGGTTCTTGTGCATCCTGACCGAGGTCTTCATCTCGTTCATCAGGAGATGCGCGAAGCGGTTGGAGAAGGTCCTGGTTTCCCGCTGTGCGAGGTCGATCAGGATATCGGCGACCTCGGTCGGCTCGTCGGTCAGGTTCACCCCGCCAATGGCATCGGCCTTGTTTTCCGCGTCAGCCAACCGCTCCGCCTCGGCGTCGGAGGCCTTGTCGGACAGCGTGTAGATCGTCGCACCCTGGGCGTCGCCTTCGCGGCGCGGCAGGGCGTCGGCGTGAATCGACACGAACAGGGCCGCCCCTTGGGCGCGCGCGACCTTCACCCGGTCGTTGAGCGGGATAAACGTGTCGTCGGTCCGGGTCATGACCACGCGGTACTTGCCGGACTTCTCGATCCGGTCGCGCAGCGCGAGACCGAATGCGAGCACGATGGTCTTTTCTGTCTGCTCGCCGGACGCGGTGCCGTTGTCGATGCCGCCGTGACCGGGATCGATCACGATCAACGGACGGGTATCGGACGCGGCAGCAGGCGGCAGCGCCGCGGTCGTGGTTTCGGGGGCGGCAACCGCGGCATTCGCGTCGGCGATCGTCGGCTTGAGTTCGGACCGGTTTACCGGCGTGAGCGATTGCTCGAAGCTGGTGCGGTCGACCTCTTCCAGATCCAGCACCAGCCGCGGCGGCTGGCCATTGGCGGCGTCGAGCAGATAGGAATTGGCGATCTTCGCCGGTCCCGTCAGATCGAAGACGATCCTGGAGCCTCCCGGCAGAACAAGGCCGTAGCGGAATGCCTTCACCAGTCCCCGTCCCGTCGCGCCGGTACCGGCGGCGAGCTGGAAGTTGACCTGCGGTATATCGACCACGACCCGGTAGGGGTCGGCCAGCGGGAACGCGCGGAACTCGATCTTGCGGTCGAGATCGAGGATGAAGCGGGTCTGCTTGCCGTCGCCAGCGAGCCGCGCACCGGACGCGACCGGAAGGTTGGAAGTGGCTGGGGCCGGGGCCGATTGGCCGCTTGGCGGCTCTTCCGCCGCGCTTGGACGACCCGTTTCGGCAAACACCAATGCTGCGGCGCACAACAGCCCGCACCCCAGCAAAATACGGTGATTTGCGCGGTTTGCCACTCGACTCGGCGCCTCCAATCAGTCTCTTACCGCATTAGAACCACACGGTTAATCGCACCCTAATGACGCCCGGGTGAAAAGGATTGAGTGTTGCCCGGCCGCGACGCTTCCCTTGCACGCGGCGGTCAATCCACGTATGTACGGGATGCTGACGGCTAGTACTCCCGGTTGTGTCGCGTTCAGCCTCCCGGTGCAGCGGTGGAACCTTCGATACCGAAGATCCCGCCGTGTTTTTCCGGCCCCTCCTCAGCCAGCGCCGCGCGCGGCTGACAAGGAGTGACGGATTTGAGCCCGAGCGGCGTCCGGTCCCAGGCACACTCTCTCGCCAGAGGGACGGTTTGAGACACGACATAACTGATTATCCGGTCCCTTGGGGCCTCGATATGCGATGGCCGGCAGGCGCTTCGGCGCCGCGCCGGGCTTTCAGCAAAAGATACGGCGGTATCTCTCGCCGCCAACATGTTTAGACAGGCCGACGCTTAATGCGCCAGACTCTATTGCCGACCAGGACCCCCGAGACGATCGCGCTGACGCGAGGCGAAAGCTTCGCCCGTCGCATCGTTCCGGCGAGTTCCCGCGCGGCTCGGCGCCTCGAGCCGCGTTTTGGCCTTCCCCTCACCCCCGAATCAGGTGGACCGTCGCGTCACCCGGCCGCGCAATTTGCGCGCGCCATGCACCGCGCCCGCCGCCGTCAAGAGCTCCCAAATGCCCAACAAGATGTTGATCGATGCCACCCACCCGGAAGAGACCCGGGTCGTTGTGGTCCGTGGCAATCGCGTCGAAGAATTTGATTTCGAGACTGCCCAGCGCAAGCAACTGCGCGGCAATATCTATCTCGCCAAGGTCACGCGCGTAGAGCCGTCGTTGCAGGCCGCCTTCATTGAATATGGCGGTAACCGTCACGGCTTCCTCGCCTTCAGCGAAATCCATCCCGACTACTACCAGATCCCGGTTGCCGACCGTCAGGCGCTGATCGAAGCCGATGAGCGCGCCCATCGCGAGGCCGAGGAAGAACACGAGAACCGCGGCCACCGCCGCCGTTCGCGCCACCGCAATGCCCGCCGCCGCGGTCACGGCGACCGCGTGCAGAGCGAGGTCATCGAGGGCGCGCGCGACCCGCAGGCGCGGCAAGCCCAGGACGGTCACGACCAACCCGCCGATGCCGAGCACCACGATCATAACGTAGTCGCCCAAGAAGGTCATGAGCACGCGGCGCACGACCATGCCCATGATCACGATCATGCTCATGATCACGAGCATCACGATGGCCACGAACACGATGCTCACGAGCATCATGACGATCACGAACATCATCATGATCATGATCACGACCATCATGATCATGAGCATCATCATGAGGACGACCACGCGCACGCCGTGAGCGTGGCGCCCGATGCCGACACACCGCCCGACCCCGTCGCGGCGGTGGTCGAGGCGTCCGCTGCGGCAGCGGCGCCGGAACAAGTCGAGGTCGCCGACTTCAATCATGAGCCCGAACGGACCCATGAGGAACAGGTCGAGGAAAATGCCGCGCACGCCGACGACGCGCCGCAAGGAGCCACCGCCGAGGTTCAGGCGACGGCCGACGAGCACGCGATTCCCGACCACGCCACCCCCGAGCACGCTGCATCGGAGGATGCGGCTGTGTCCCGTGAGGGCCAGAACGGCGAAGATGCCGGCGACGATGAGGAAGAGGACGACGGCGAAGACAGCGAGGAAGAAGATGTCGTCGAATCCGTCGGCGGCGACGACGTGCTCGAGGAAGTTCCGGAGCGCCCGTTCCGCCCGCGCCGCCAGTACAAGATCCAGGAAGTCATCAAGCGCCGCCAGGTGATGCTGGTGCAGGTCGTCAAGGAAGAGCGCGGCAACAAGGGCGCCGCCCTCACCACCTATCTCTCGCTCGCTGGCCGCTACGCCGTGCTGATGCCCAACACCGCGCGCGGCGGCGGCATCAGCCGCAAGATCACCTCGGCCCAGGACCGCTCGCGCCTGAAGGAAGTGGTTCAGGATCTCGACGTGCCCGAGGGCATGGGCATCATCCTGCGCACCGCAGGCGCCTCGCGCAGCAAGCCCGAGATCAAGCGCGACTTCGAGTATCTGATCCGCATGTGGGAGACCGTGCGCGACCTGACGCTGCGATCGCAGGCCCCGACCCTCGTCTATGAAGAAGGTTCGCTGATCAAGCGCTCGCTGCGCGACCTCTACAACAAGGAGATCGACGAGATCCAGGTGGCGGGCGAAGCCGGCTACCGCGAAGCGCGCGACTTCATGAAGATGCTGATGCCCGCGAATGTGCGTGCGGTGAAGCTGTATCGTGACGGCCAGCCGCTGTTCTCGCGCATGGGAGTCGAAAGCCAGCTCGACGCGATGTTCTCGCCGACCGTGCAGTTGCGCTCCGGCGGCTACATCGTGATCAACCAGACCGAGGCGCTGGTTTCGATCGACGTCAACTCGGGCCGGGCGACGCGCGAGCACCACATCGAGGATACTGCGCTCAAGACCAATCTGGAGGCGGCTGAGGAAGTCGCCCGCCAGTTGCGCTTGCGCGACCTCGCCGGCCTGATCGTCATCGACTTCATCGACATGGACGAGAAGCGCAACAACCGCGCGGTCGAGCGCAAGCTGTCCGACTGCCTGCGCCAGGATCGCGCGCGGATCCAGGTCGGCCGCATCTCGCATTTCGGCCTGCTGGAAATGTCGCGCCAACGCATCCGCGCCAGCGTGCTGGAGAGCTCGACCGAGCCCTGCCCGCAATGCGGCGGTAGCGGTCACGTCCGCTCGGTCTCGTCGGTCGCGCTGCAGCTGCTGCGCGGCATCGAGGAGATCCTTATGAAGGGCGCGACCCACAATCTGGTGGTACGTACCCGCACCGACGTCGCACTCTACGTCCTCAACCACAAGCGCGGCCATCTGCGCGATCTCGAAGACGCCTTCAAGGTGGCGCTGTCGATCGTCGCCGACGCCACCGTGAGCGGCCAGCAGTCCTACATCATCGATCGCGGCGAGCAGGTGCATACGCTCGAAGCGGCCAAGGCGCTTCTGGTGTCCCAGGCCGCCGCGGCGCCGGCGCAGGCCGACGAAGCCGATGACGACGCGGAACTGTTCGAGTACGAGGCCGAGGTCGAAACCGAGGAAACCGAAGGCCTGACCGACGACCAGGCCGCCGGAGAGGACGCGAGCGCCGAAGGCGATGGCGAGGGTCAGCGCCGCCGGCGCCGGCGCCGTCGTCGCGGCCGCGCAAGTGCCGGCGAGGCGCGCGAGAGCGGCCAGCCGCGCGAGGACGGTGACCTCATGCATGTGATGCCCGAGGGCACCGATGCGGTGATGACCGAGGAGTCCGAAGGCGACGAGGACGACGGCGACGAGCAGCAGGGCTTTGCCCGCAACGATCAGCGCGATGGTGGCGAACGTCGCCCGCGCCGTCGCGGACGCCGCGGCGGTCGCCGTCGGCGCGGCACCGGCGGAGCTGATGAAGGTCTCGCGGGATCGATCTCCGATGAGCTGAGCCCGGCGTCGGTGCCGGAAGTCACCGATGCGGTCGCCGATTTCGATGGTCATTCGGAGCTGGCCCCGTCGCTGGCGCAGCCCGAGCCAGTCGCACAGCCTGCAGCAGAAGAGGAATCGCAACCAGTTGCATCGGCTCCGGCCGAGGCAGTTGCAGCGCCCGAGGCAGCGGTGTCCGAGGACGTGTCGGGCGAAACCGACCGTGCCGTGAGGCGCCGCTCGACCGTGCGCGAGAAGGTCAGCTTCCTCTCGAGCCCACAGCCCGAGACGCCTGAACCCGCACTGGTCGAGGGCCAGGCGGAGCCAGATCCGGCTGCCGTCGCGGCTCCTGCGGTGGAGCCGGCTCCTGCGGCCACGGCAGAGCCCGCACCGGCGGCCGCTACCGAAGGTCCGGCCCGCAAGGGCTGGTGGTCGCGGCGCTTCGGCGGCGGCAACTAGCACCCTTCGCAAAACGAAAACGCCCGGTCCCACCCCGGGCGTTTTTGTCTGATAGGACCGGCGCAAGCCCACCTGACGGAGAAGCAGGTCTCAATGCAAAGTGCGATCATTCTCGGCGGCGGCATGGTAGGCGTCAGCGCGGCGCTGCACCTGCAACGCCGCGGCTGGTCGGTTACGCTGGTCGATCGCAAGGAGCCCGGCCAAGAGACCAGCTATGGCAACACCGGCATCATCCAGAGCGAGGCGGTCCGCCCCTATCCGATGCCACGCGACCTCGCCACGCTCGCAAGGATCGCGACCGGTCGCGCCAACGACGTGCGCTATCGGCTTGCGTCATTGCCACAGCATGCCGGTCCGCTGCTGCGCTATTGGTGGCACTCGACGCCCGAGCGACACCGCAAAGCCACACTCGCGTGGGCGCGCCTGATCGCGCACGCCACCACCGAACACGATACGTTGATCCGCGAAGCTCATGCCGACAATCTGATCCGCCGCGCCGGCTATCGCCTGCTTCATCGCGATCCCGCGGCGCTGGAGCAAGCGATTGCGACCGCGGAAGAGAACCAGCGCGACTTCGGCGTGAAGTTCCGGGTCCTGAGCGGTAGCGAGCTCGCCAAGGCCGAGCCTCTCCTGCGCGACGACCTGCCCGGCGCCATTCACTGGCTCGATCCGTGGACCGTGTCCGATCCGGGTGGTCTCGTCTCGGCCTACGCTTCATTGTTCGAGCGCCTCGGCGGCAGAATTGTTCACGGCGATGCGCAGACGCTGGCGGAAACTTCAACCGGCTGGTCGGTCGACACGGCTGACGGCCGTATCGATGCGGCCAACGCGGTGGTTGCGCTCGGGCCCTGGTCTCCGCAATTGCTGCGCCGATTCGGTTACCGGATCCCGCTGGTGCGCAAGCGCGGCTACCACATGCATTATCGTGGCGGTCATTCGCTCGATCTGCCGCTGGTCGATATCGCGATGGGTTACGCGATGGCGCCGATGGCCAAGGGCGTCCGCATCACCACCGGCGCGGAGCTGACCGGCCCCGACGCTCCGGCCACGCCGATCCAGCTCGGCCACGCAGAAGCCGCCGCGCGAGACCTGCTCGACATCGGCAGCCGAGTCGAACCCGAGCCCTGGTACGGCACTCGCCCCTGTACCCCCGATATGCTGCCTGTGCTCGGGCCAGCGCCACGCCATCGCGGGCTGTGGACCAATTTCGGCCACGGCCATCAAGGCCTCACGCTCGGCCCGGCCACCGCAAGACTGCTCGCCGCAATGATGAACGGCGAGACACCGATCGTGGACGCCTCGCCGTATCGGCCCGATCGGTTCTGACGTCGGAAACCGGGGATGCCCTCGTGACGCGCGCGGGCTATTTCAGCCAGCGCGCGATCCGCGCAACCGCTTCCTGCATCTCCGCCGCCGAACGCGCATAGGAGAAGCGGATGAAGGCGCGGCCGTGGATCGGATCGAAATCAACGCCCGGGGTCGCCGCGACATGCGCCTTCTCGAGCATCTCGTTTGCGAAGGCGAAGCTGTCGGAGGTGAAGTCGGAGACGTCGGCATAGAGATAGAACGCGCCGTCCGCCGGCAGGAATTTCGTGAGGCCCGCCTTCGGCAAGCCCTCGATCAGGATGCGGCGGTTCTCCTGATAGCCGCGCTTGATCGCTTCCATCTCGTCACGCCCCTCGAACGCCGCCTCGGCCGCGATCTGCGACAATGTCGGCACCGAGATCGAGAGGTTCTGCTGCAGCCGTTCGATCGGCCGCACCAGCACCTCGGGCACCACCATCCAGCCGACGCGCCAGCCGGTCATGCAGAAGTATTTCGAGAACGAGTTGATGACGAGCGCGCTCGGCGACAGCTCGGCCGCGGTCACGGCGGGAAACGCATAGTCGAGCCCGTGATAGATCTCGTCGGAGATGAAGCGTATGCCTGCGCTCTCGGCGGCGGCCATCAGGCTCGCCAGCGCCTCGCGCGACATCATCGTGCCCGTCGGGTTGGCCGGGCTGCCGACCAGCACGCCCTTCAGCGGTGTCTTGCGATGGGCCGCGAGCAGCGCCTCGCCGGTCAGCGCGTGCCTTGTGTCGCCGGTGGTTTCTATCAGCACCGGTTCGCAGCCGAGCGCCGTCAGGATGTGCCGGTACGGCGGATATCCCGGCACCGTGACCGCCACCCGGTCGCCCGGCTCGAACATCGAAAGAAACGCCAGGATGAATCCACCCGACGAGCCCGTCGTGACGATGATGCGCTCGGCATCCACCGAACAGCCATAGGAATCGCGGTAGTGGCGGGCGATGCGCTCGCGCAAGGAGGGAATGCCGAGCGCGGACGTATAGTCGATCCGCCCGTCCGCAAGCGCGGCTTGCGCGGCCGCGATCGCCGGTTTCGGCGCGGATGCGGCGGGCTGGCCGACCTCCATGTGAATCACGTGGCCGCCGGCTGCCTCGATTCGCGCAGCCGCAGCCATCACGTCCATCACCATGAACGGCGGAACATCGCTTCGCCGGGTCGCGGTCAAAAGGGTCGTCACACGGTCTCTCAGTGTCGCATCAGACATGGATTTCTGCTAATTGGGCGGCTGCCGCCGAATTCAGGTTCCCGCACCGGCTACCGCCCCAGACTGGCCGCATTCGGTGGCTCCTTATAGCGTTTTCAGGCCAAGTGAATACCGGTTCGCGTGAAGAAAAACTGCAAAATCAAGAGACTGCACCACGCTCCTGATCCAACCAGGGCCGCAACCGGGCTTTGCCTTTTCGTGGCCAGCCATCGCCGATAGATCGCCCATGCTGTTCCGCCACGCGCTTCGCACCAGGACGTTCAAGCTGACCGCATTGTTGACGGCGGTCGTGCTCGCGGTTGGCCCCGCCGCCACCGTGCGGGCGCAGCAGTCCAAGGGTCCTCCCGTGCTGCGCGACACCGAGACCGAGCAGCTGTTGCGCGACTATACGCGGCCGATCCTTCGCGCCGCCGGCCTGGAGAAGCAGAACATCCAGGTCGTGATCATCAACGACAGCGCATTCAACGCCTTCGTCGCCGACGGCCGCCGCATTTTTGTGAACTACGGCGCGCTGCTGCAATCGGAAACACCGAACCAGATCATCGGCGTGCTCGCGCACGAAACCGGCCACCTGGCCGGCGGCCACCTTGCCAAGCTGCACGAGCAGCTGGCGCGAGCGCAAACGCAAATGATCATCGCGATGCTGCTGGGTGCCGGCGCGATGGCCGCAGGCGCACGGGGTGGTTCCAACAATGGCCTCACCAATGCGGGTGCTGCCGCGTTTTCAGCGCCGCAGTCCATGATCCAGCGCTCGCTGTTGTCCTACCAGCGCCAGCAGGAGGAGAACGCCGACCGCGCCGGCGTCAAGTTCCTGACCGCGACCGGGCAATCCGCCAGGGGCATGTACGAGACGTTCAAGCGCTTCACTGACGAGAGCCTGTTCGCCTCGCGCGGCGCGGACCCCTACCTGCAGTCGCATCCGATGCCGCTCGACCGCGTCCAGGCGCTGGAAGGGCTCGCGAAATCCAGTCCCTATTGGGACAAGAAGGACGATCCCGCGCTGCAGATGCGCCACGACATGATGCGCGCCAAGATCTCGGGCTTCATGGAACGGCAGGACACGGTCTACCGCCGCTACCCGCTCACGAACACCAGCCTGCCGGCGCGTTATGCGCGCGCCATCACCACCTATCTGCACGGCGATCTGCGCTCGGCGATCACGCAGATCGACGGCCTGATCCAGGTGCAGCCCAACAATCCCTACTTCTACGAACTGCGCGGCCAGGCCCTGCTCGAAGGCGGCAAGCCGGCGGAAGCCATCGCGCCGCTGCGCAGGGCGGTGCAACTGTCCAACAACGCACCGCTGATCGAGATGTTGCTCGGCCAGGCGCTCGTCGCCTCCGACAACAAGGGCTATACCGACGAGGCCATCAAGATGCTGCGCGCCGCCGTCGCACGCGAGCCCGAGGCCCCGATCGGCTACACCCAGCTCGCCATGGCCTATGGCCGCAAGGGAGACTACGCAGAGGCCGACCTTGCGTCCGCGCAGGCCGCCTATCTTCGCGGCGACAACAAGACCGCCCGCGACCTAGCGTCGCGCGCCAAGACCCGGTTTGCGATCGGCTCCCCCGGCTGGGTCAAAGCTGACGACATTGTGAGCGCCAAGCCCATGCCGGGCCAGAAAAACAACTAGAAATAAACCGCAGTTCCATACAACGATCCCCGAAACCGGCTCACGGTCCTGCCGTATGTCGAGCCACGCCAACAAGGATTTCGTCCATGCCAGCGCTCCGCTTTCTTGCCCCTGCCTTGCTCGCGCTCGGCGTTTGCGCCGCGCCATTGTCGGCGTCTGCCCAGTCTGCCCCGAGCTTCACCGACGCCCAGCGCGGCGACATCGAGACCATCGTCCGCAACTACCTGGTCGCGCATCCCGAGGTGATCGAGGAGGCGATCAATGAGCTGAGCAAGCGCCAGACGGCAGCCGAAGCCGAGAAGCATGAGCAGAGCGTCGCCAAGAACGCCGACACCATCTTCAACTCGCCGCGCGGTGTCACGCTCGGTAACAAGGACGGTGACGTCACCTTCGTCGAGTTCTTCGATTATAATTGCGGCTACTGCAAGCGCGCGATGTCCGACATGCTCGACTTGATGAAGTCGGATCCGAAGCTGAAGGTCGTGCTGAAGGAATTCCCGGTGCTGAGCCAGGGCTCGGTCGAAGCCGCGCAGGTCGCGGTCGCCGTCCGCATGCAGGACCCGAGCGGCAAGAAGTATCTCGAGTTTCACCAAAAGCTCCTGGGCGGCCGCGGCGCCGCCGACAAGGCGCGTGCGCTGGCGGTCGCCAAGGACGTCGGCCTCGACATGGCAAGGCTCGAGAAGGACATGAACAGCCCGGAGGTCAAGGCGACCATCGAGGAAAATTTCAAGCTCGCCGAATCCATGGGCATGAACGGCACCCCGAGCTACGTGATCGGCAAGCAGGTCGTGGTCGGCGCGGTCGGGCTCAACAATCTCAAGGAGAAGATCGGCATCGCCCGCTGCGGCAAGGCGACCTGCTGATCGACGCATCAACCACAATTCCATCGACTGCAAAATCCGGCTGCCGCGCAGCCGGATTTTTTGTTGGGAGACGTGCAGCCTCCGAACCGCCTCGGCATTGAGCGCAACTAACGGCCATCGGGCGAACTCGCGACTCCATCGCGCCCTACGCCGAACAAGACGCGGCGCGCCTCCTCGATCAATTCCCCGGTCGAAACCATCTCGGCGGCACGATGTTCCCCAATCAGCGGATTCCGGGTTTCACCGCGACCTATACGAGATCGAAGAACATTTCGGCGGGTTCAATTTCGGCGGCGGCAATGGCCAGCTCGATCTCGCGACAACGGAATTCGACTGGGCTGTGCGGCTGAATCGTTCCGCGTTCATCGTGCATTCACTGGCAAAAAGTGGACTGCGCGGAACTACGGATCATTAGGAACATCGCACATTTTCTCTCGTTGACGGCGCGGGCAATGCCGAAAATGAGGAGGAATATGATGTCTAACCGCTTTCTGATTTCGGTGGCCGCTATGGCCCTGATCGCGGGTACCAGCTTTGCCAATGCGCAGGGCGCAGGCGGAGCCGGCAAGGAAACACCTGGCACCGGCGGCGGTGCGACCATGCAGCACAACGCGCCATCCGGTGGCGCGTCATCCGGCACGATGCAGCGTGACACGGGCGGCATGAAGGGTTCCGAACATTCCACGACCGGTCAATCCCCGAGCACTCAATCCCCGAGTGCGAAGGGTGCGGAGTCCGAGAAGCCTGGCGCAGCCACCAAGGGCGCGCAGGAGAATATGCAGAAGCCCAAGGGCATGAACTCGGAGAACGAGTCGACCAAGGGGTCCAAGGGCATGAAGGCTGAGGAGCGCGACAAGAGCGGCAACATGAACGCCCAAAGCCGCGAAGGTCGCGAACGCAACAATGCCGCCGAGACCCGTGAGAAGGGCGGCACCACGACGAACCAGAATGCGCAGACCAGGAGCCCGACAGACACCAACCGCGCCCAGACCAACGAGGGTCGTTCGCAGACCACGACCGGCAACGCTGCGACCTCGGCGACCGCGGCTCCTCCGGCGGAGAAGCGCACCGAGATCTCGACTGCGATCAAGTCGGAGCACGTGAGCGAGGTCACCAACGTGAACTTCAACGTGGCGGTGGGTACCCGCATCCCCACGGGCGTTCATTTCTATCCGCTCCCGGAGCGGGTCGTGACGATCTATCCGCAATGGCGTGGCTATGACTTCATTCTGGTGCGCGGACGCTACCTGATCGTGCAACCGGAGACGCACGAGATCGTCTACATCCTCGAGGGCTAAACCCAGCCTCGGTACGAGGGTGCCATGACGGGCCCTCGCCTACGTGCGACCCCCGCCCTTCGGGGCGGGGTTTTATTGTCGACCCGACCCGTAACGGGCCAGTGGATGGAGGGCCGCACAGCCGTAGCGTGCACCTCCCGTCAAGCTTGGTTAATCAGCATTTTCCGAAGGTTACCGCAGTGATCTGACAGCCGGGACGAACCTGTTGAAGACGTTCAGAATGCACCTAAAGGCTTCCCCTGCGGCCGGTTGTTACCTATAACCCGGCCCACTCCACCCCTCGCCGGAACCTTGGAATGGCTGCTGCTGGAACGATTTATGTGCTGAACGGCCCGAACCTCAATCTGTTGGGGACGCGCGAGCCCGAGACCTACGGGCACGCCACCCTCGCCGATGTCGAGAAGCTGTGCGCAGACACCGCCAAGCAGTTTGGCCTGACCGCCGACTGCCGGCAGTCCAACCGCGAGGGTGAGCTGATCGACTTCATCCATGAGGCCCACGCCAAGAAGGCGGTCGGCATCATCATCAACGCCGGCGGCTATTCTCATACCTCCATCGCGCTGCACGACGCGCTGATTGCTGTGAAGATCCCGGCCATCGAAGTCCACGTCAGCAACATCCATGCCCGCGAGAGCTTCCGGCATCATTCGTTCACTGCTAAAGCGGCTTTCGCGTCGCTTTGCGGCTTTGGTATCGACGGCTACCGGCTCGCGATCGCCGGGCTCGCCGTGAAGATCGGTGCCAAGGCAAAGACTTAATCGTCAATCCTGACGTCCCCCGTCACCAGACAGAGATTCCGGATCAAGATCATGGCGCGCCAGCCAGACGACAAACCAGCTGCAAAATCCAAGAGCGACGACAGCGCCCTCATTCGCGAGCTCGCGCTTCTGCTTGCCGAGACCAATCTGACCGAAATCGAGATCGAGCGCGCCGGACTGCGCGTCCGTGTCGCACGCAACATCAGCATCGCCGCCGCCGTGCCGAGCATCCCGGTTCAGGCAGCCGTCGCAGCACCGATAGCGGCGAACCCGGCCGCGGCAGCCCCTGCGAATGATCTCGCGAAGCACCCGGGAGTCGTTCCCTCGCCGATGGTCGGCACCGCCTATTGGGCGCCGGAGCCCGGCGCCAAGCCGTTCGTTGAAGTCGGCACCAAGGTGTCGGCCGGACAGACGCTCCTGATCATCGAGGCGATGAAGACGATGAACCAGATTCCGTCGCCGCGCGCCGGGACCGTGACACAGATTCTCGTCGAGGACGGCCAGCCGGTCGAATTCGGCGAACCGCTCGTCATCATTGAGTAGCCATTCGTCAACGTCAGGCGCTGCGATGTTCGACAAGATCCTCATAGCCAATCGCGGCGAGATTGCGCTCCGCGTGCTGCGCGCCTGCAAGGAGCTCGGCATCTCCACCGTCGCAGTGCACTCCACCGCCGACGCTGATGCCATGCATGTGCGGCTCGCCGATGAAAGCGTGTGTATCGGCCCGCCGCCCTCGAAGGACTCTTACCTCAACGTGCCGGCGCTGCTCGCGGCCTGCGAGATCACCGGCGCCGACGCCGTGCATCCCGGCTATGGCTTCCTGTCCGAGAACGCACGCTTCGCCGAGATCCTCGCCGATCACAATCTGCACTTCATCGGACCGAAGGCCGAGCATATCCGCCTGATGGGCGACAAGATCGAGGCCAAGAAGACCGCCAAGCGGCTCGGCATTCCGGTGGTGCCGGGCTCCGATGGCGCGGTGACGGCGGACGACGACGCGATGGCGATCGCAAAGGCGATCGGCTTCCCGGTGTTGGTGAAGGCCGCCGCAGGCGGCGGCGGGCGCGGCATGAAGGTCGCCCACACCGAGGCTGACCTCACGCTCGCGCTGTCGACCGCGGCGAACGAGGCCAAGTCGGCGTTCGGCGACGCCTCGGTCTATCTCGAGAAATATCTGCAGAAGCCGCGGCATATCGAAATCCAGATTCTCGGCGACGGCCGCGGCGGCGCGATCCATCTCGGCGAGCGCGACTGCTCGTTGCAGCGCCGTCATCAGAAGGTCTGGGAGGAAGGCCCCTCGCCAGTGCTCGCCGCTGCCGCGCGCGCCAAGATCGGCGAGACTTGCGCCAAGGCGATGCGGGACATGAAATATCTCGGCGTCGGCACCATCGAATTCCTCTACGAGGACGGCGAGTTCTATTTCATCGAAATGAACACCCGCATCCAGGTCGAGCATCCCGTCACCGAAAGCATCACCGATATCGACCTGGTGCTGGAGCAGATCCGGATCGCCGCCGGCGGCGAGCTTCCGGCGAAGCAGGGCGAGATCGCGATCATCGGCCACGCCATCGAATGCCGCATCAATGCGGAGAACCCGCAGACCTTCCGTCCCTCGCCCGGACGAATCACGCAATTCCATCCGCCGGGCGGCCTCGGCGTGCGCATCGATTCGGCCGTCTACCAGGGCTACATGATCCCGCCCTACTACGATTCGCTCGTCGGCAAGCTGATCGTGCACGGCAAGACCCGGGGCGAATGCCTGATGCGGTTGCGCCGCGCTTTGGACGAGATGGTGGTTGACGGGATCGAGACCACGCTGCCGCTGTTTCGCGCTCTGGTCCGGGAGCCCGACATCATCGAGGGCGACTACCACATCCACTGGCTGGAGCAGTATCTTGCCGGCCAGACTGCGGACCCAGAGAAATAATTCGGCGGTCCCGTGGAACCCAGCCCCCCGCTCAGGCGTATGGTAGGGTTGATAGCATTCCACGGGGGCGCATTGGGCTCCATCCTTGTAACGAGACGATCGTGACGCCAGTTTCACGACGTCGGAGCGCTCTGCAGATCCTGCTGCTCTCAGTGGGCTTTGTGGTGCTGGTCGCGATCAGCGTGGCCTCCGTCCTCCTGGTCAACAAGGCGCGCAAGGACAACGCTTGGGTCGTCCATACCGTCGAGGTCGAGGGCCAGATCGCAAGCCTGCTGGTGGAGATCCGGCGCGCCGAAAGCGCGACCAGGGCCTATCTGCTGACCTCGGCACCGCAGCACCTGGCGGAATATCAGTCTGCCGCAACCGGCATCCCGCCCGCGCTCGACCATCTCGCAAAGATCACCACCGACAACCCGACGCAGGTCGCCAACAGCCAACGACTCAAGATCGCGATCGACCGGCGGCTGTCGGAGCTCGCCCGCGACATCGACCGTGCCAAGAACAACGACGTCGCGGACAGCATCGCCGACCTGCGCAGCACCTCGTCAACGGACGCGGTGGCGGCCATCGCGCGGATCGGCACGGACATGCGCACCGAAGAGAACCGCCTGTTTACAATGCGCACGGCGACGGCGGACCAGACCCAGGTGCTCGCATCCTCCGTGACCATCGCGGGCTCCTGCATGGTGCTGGCGCTCGCCGGCTTCTCGATCGTGCTGTTGCGGCGATCCTCGCGGGCCCGTGACGAGGCCGAGGCCAGGCTGCGCGACAGCTACGTCAACCTCGAAGCGACCGTGGACGAACGCACCGCCGACCTGCGCGAGGCCAATGAGGAGATCCAGCGCTTCGCCTATATCGTCAGCCACGATCTGCGCTCGCCGCTGGTCAATATCATGGGCTTCACCAGTGAGCTGGAGGAGCTCCGCGGCGACATCTTCAAGCGCATCGCCACGCTCAATCGGGCAACATCACTGGCGCCGGCGATGCCGGATGACGCGACCGATACCGCCGAGCCCGAGCTCGAAGGCTCCGACAAGCAGCTCTCCGACGATTTCAACGAGTCGCTCGGCTTCATCAAATCGTCGATCGCCAAGATGGACCGGCTGATCACCGCGATCCTCAATCTCACGCGCGAGGGCCGTCGCGAGTTCAAGGCGGAACGGATAGATGTCCAGGAGCTGATCGACGGCATCGTCAAGACGGTTGCTCATCAGGCGGCCGAGAGCAGCACCACGATCGAGATCGGTTCACTGCCCGATCTCATCTCCGACCGCCTGGCGCTCGAGCAGATCTTCTCCAACCTGATCGACAACGCGCTGAAATACCTCAGGGACGGCGTCCCCGGCGAGATCTCGATCAACGGCCGCACCAAGCTCGGCTTCGCGATCTTCGATATCTCGGACAATGGCCGCGGCATCGATCCGAAGGACCATCAGCGCATCTTCGATCTATTCCGCCGCGCCGGAACCCAGGACAAGCCGGGCCAGGGTATCGGTCTCGCGCATGTGCGCGCACTTGTGCGCCGACTCGGAGGCACCATGTCGGTGGCATCGGAACTCCACAACGGCAGCACCTTCACGATAACACTGCCCATCAACTGGACAGGCAGGAACCGGGACAAAGCTTCATGAGCAATCCAGTTACCATCATCATGATCGAGGACGATGAGGGCCATGCTCGCCTGATCGAACGGAACATCCGGCGATCCGGTGTCAACAACGAGATCGTTCCGTTCACGAATGGCACAGAGGCTGTGAACTATCTCTTTGGCAAGGATGGAACCGCTGCCGAACGCAAGGGTCACGCCCTGCTGATCCTGCTCGATCTCAATCTGCCTGACATGACCGGCATCGACATTCTGAAGCGAGTCAAGGAGAACAAGTATCTCAAGTCGACGCCGGTGGTGGTGCTGACCACGACAGACGACTCCCAGGAGATCAAGCGCTGCTACGAGCTCGGCTGCAACGTCTACATCACCAAGCCGGTAAACTACGAAAGCTTCGCGAACGCCATTCGTCAGCTCGGCCTCTTCTTCTCCGTGATTCAGGTTCCTCCAGCTTCCCCATGACCAACGTGACGCCGACACTGCTCTATATCGATGACGACGCGACACTGGCGCGGCTGGTTGAACGCGGGCTGACGCGCGCGGGCTTCAAGGTCGTGCATGCCGTTGACGGCCAGGAAGGCATCGATCGTCTCGCGCAGGGCGGCATCGACGTCATTGCGCTCGACCAGTACATGCCCGGCCTCGACGGGTTGGAGACGCTGGAGCAGATCCTGAAGATTGCCGATGCGCCGCCGGTGGTGTTCGTCACCGCCTCGCAGGACTCCGCGATCGCGGTCACCGCGCTGAAGGCCGGCGCGGCGGATTATCTGGTCAAGGACGTCAGGGGCGACTTCATCCCCCTGCTCCAGGTCGCGGTGAACGGCGCGATCCGGAGGGCCGCGATCCAAAAGGCGCGCGACGAGGCCGAAGCCGAAGTGCACGCGTCACGGGATCGCTACGCGGCGCTCGCCGCCGAACGCGAGGTCCTGCTGCGCGAGGTCAACCACCGCGTCGGCAATTCGCTGCAGATCATCGCCTCGCTGCTGCATCTGCAGGCCAACTCGGCGACCCAGAACGACGTCAAGGCGGCGCTGACCAACGCCATGGGCCGTGTCGCCGCGGTCGCGCAGGTGCACCGCCGCCTCTACACCTCGCAAGACTTCAAGACGGTGATGCTGAACCAGTATCTCGAGGCACTGCTCGAGGATCTCAGGCGATCGGCCGAGGGCAACAAGATGTCGCGACTGACGCTGAAGGCTGACCCGATCGAGATCGACCCTGACCGCGCGGTCGCAATCGGCGTCATCGTCAACGAGCTGGTGATGAACGCCGTGAAATACGCCTATCCCGACGGTGCCGGCCCGATCCATGTCGAGCTCAAGCCGGAGGGCGACGATCTGCAGCTCGCGATCAGCGACGAGGGCGTCGGCTATGCCGACAACGCCGATCCGCGCGGTACCGGCATGGGCCAGCGCATTGTTGCCTCGATGGCTGCCAAGCTCGACGCGAGCGTCGAGCGCGATCCGGATCACAAGGGCACCAGGGTTCTCGTCCGCTTCCGCCGCGAAGCGGCCACCGCGCCGAGCAGCGCGGCGGCGAAGTAGTTCGCCCTCGCCTTCACTCTTCCTCAGTCGTGGTGAGACCGGTGCCTCCGCTTCCGGTGCGGGCCACAATCCCGACACGGGGCGGCAAAAACCACTTGCGACGGATATGGCCGCGCCGAGCGGTACGGCGTCGATCCGAACAGCCCCGCCGCGCCGAATCCGGCGCTGAAGGTGTCAGCGGCAAAATTGCCGGGAAAAAAACCGTTGTTCCGGAAGTCGCGATCGTCGTCCCGGCCGTCGAAAAACCAGCCGCTGGTGTAGCCGAAGCGCAGCGGGCGCTCCTGTGCGGACGCGGCCCCGGCACATAGCGCAATGGCAGCGCAGGCGATGAGCCCTTTCAATGCGGTCATGGCAGCGGTCCTCATGGCCGAATGGTTCCCCAGTCACCCTTCCAGGCGATCAGATGCCCTCTCCCGAATTGCAGGTAAAGTCCGTCGCTGCGGTTCGAGAAGATGCTTCCCTTGACATTGGGCCGCGCGACGAAAAGCTCGTTGCCGGGGCGACCGCGAACGTAGCTCAGCGGCACCCCGAGCGCCCGGCTCGCCTGGTCGGCCGTCATGCCGAAGGTCAGTGCAGTGCTGTTGGGTGCAAGCCGCTGCTGCGCGCGAGCCGCGCCGGACGGAACGCTCAGCGCGATGACGAGACCAACCAAGACAAGTGCCAGGGATCGTTGCATGGCCGTCCTCATTGCAGCGCCGCGAGCGTGCCGGACGGCGTCCAGCCGCCGCCGAGCGCCTGGAACAGGCTGCTTGCCGCCAGCAGCTTGTTGAGCCTGACCGTGACCAGATTGTTCTCGGCCGTGAACAGCGTCTGCTGGGCCTGCAGCACGGTGATGAGATTGATCGTACCGCCGCGCAGCTGCGTCTCGGCGACCTCGAACGCCTTGCGCGAGGCCGCCACCACGTCGGACTGCAGGCGCTCCTGCAACGTATACTTCTGCAGCGCGATCAGCGCCTTCTCGACGTCGGCAAAGGCCGACAGCACGGCCTTGCGGTAGGCTTGCAGGTTCTGCAGCTGCTGGCCCTTGGCGAGCTTGAGCTGGCTTTCCAGCAGGAAGCCGTCGAACAGCGGCTGGGTCAGCCCCGCGGCGAGCGTGTAGTACCACGCGCCCGGAGCGAACAGCGAGGCGAGCGCCGCGCTCTGAAAGCCGGTGGTGCCGGTGAGCTGGATCTGCGGGAAGAACGCCGCGCGCGCCGCATCGACGCTGAAATTGGATGCGACGAGCTGCGCCTCGGCCTGGCGAATGTCAGGCCGCTCGTACAGCAATTCCGAGGGCAGCCCCGGTGTGACGCGCGGGACCGTGATCTGCGTGGTGCTGCCGCCGCGCACATTGAAATTGGCCGGCGCGCGCGCCACCAGCAGGGCCAGCGCGGCAGTGCTCTGCCCCACCGTCACCTCGAGCGGCGGGATCGCAGCGCGCTGGGTCGCGACCAGCGCCTCCTGCTGCGACACGTCGAGCTGCGAGGCGGTGCCGCCGGCGAATTGCTGCTTGATCAGCGCCAGGATGCGCTCGGCTGCAGCCAGGTCACGGCGGGTCACCTTGATCTGGTCCTGCGCAGCAAGCAGCTGGAAGTAGGTGTTGGCGACGGTCGCCATCGTGGTCAGCGCCACCACCTCGCGATTATAGCGGGAGGCCGTGGCGCTCTCCTCCGACGCCGCCAGCGTCGCGCGGTTCTTGCCCCAGAAATCGACGATGTAGCTTGCGCTCAGCCCGATATTGTATTGCGAGAATGTGCCACCGCTGCCGCCGAACGAACCAGACGAGCTCGAACTCGTCGATCCCGCCGCCAGCTTCTCGCGCGTGGCATTGGCCGTGCCGTTGATGGTCGGCAGCAGCGCAGCACCGGAGACACCGGTCTGCGCGTCGGCCTGGACGATCTGGGCGATCGCGACCGCGATATCGAGATTGTACTGCTGCGCCGATTCCATCAGCCCGGTCAGTTCGGCGGAACGGAAACCGCGCCACCAGGCCAGCGCCGGAACGGCCGCATCGGCGTCGCCCTTCGCGGCGGTCTTGTAGCTTGCCGGCACTTCGAGGTTGAGCTCGGGTCGCTCCGCCCCCGGGATGCAGCCCGACAGGCCGAGGCCGACCCCCACGACCATCACGAGCGCAGGCCGTCTGCCGGGACGGGCCGTCCGCTCACGCGGAAGACGGGCCATCTTCCGCGCCATCTGAAGGTTTCGCAACGCACTGGCTATCGGCATTTACTCGCCCGGTTGGAGGGACCCTGGAATCCGTGTTGCATTCCCGCCACGCCGCACGCGCTGGGCCCACAGCCGGAACCGGTCGAGATAGAGATAGATGACCGGCGTCGTATAGAGCGTCAGGACCTGGCTCAGGATCAGGCCACCGACGATAGCGATGCCGAGCGGCTGCCGCAGCTCGCCGCCTTCACCCATGCCCACCGCCAGCGGCACGGCGCCGAGCATCGCAGCCATGGTCGTCATCATGATCGGACGGAAGCGCAGCAGGCAGGCTTCCCTGATCGCCTCGAGAGGCTCCAGCCCGCGACTGCGCTCCGCCTCCAGGGCAAAATCGATCATCATGATCGCATTCTTCTTCACAATGCCGATCAGCAGGATGACGCCGATCAGTGCCATGATACTGAACTCGGTCTTGAATACCATCAGCGCCAGCAAGGCGCCCACACCTGCCGACGGGAGTGTGGATAGAATCGTCAGCGGGTGGACGTAGCTTTCGTAGAGCACGCCGAGCACGATGTAGATCGTCACCAGCGCCGCCAGGATGAGGAACGGCTGGTTGTTCAGGGAGTCCTGGAACACCTTGGCGGTGCCCTGGAAGGTGCCGCGGATCGTGGCCGGGACCCCGATCCGGTTCATGGCGGCCTCGATGCTGGCGACCGCGGTGCTCAGCGAGACGTTCGGCGGCAGGTTGAACGAGATGGTGTTGGCGACAAGCAGGCCCTGGTGATTGACCGCCAGTGGGGTCGCCCCCTGCTTGAAACTGGCGACCGCCGAAAGCGGGATCACGGTCTCGCTGCGGGTGCTGACCGCCGATCCGGTCGAGGCAACGCCCTTCCCCGTCGCGCCGATCGAGTTGGTGGCCTGGTTGCGCGCCGCCTGGGCGTTGGCCGACGCCGCCGCGCTCGCCGTTCCGGACGCGACCACGGTTCCCGCCACGGCATTGGTCGATTGCGACCCGCCGACCGATGCGCCGGACGTGCTGATATAGACGTCCTTGAGCGTCTGCGGGTTCTGCCAGTAGCGCGGCGCCACCTCCATGATGACGTGATACTGGTTGCGCGCGACATAGATCGTCGATACCTGGCGCTGGCCGAATGCGTCGTAGAGGGTGTTGTCGACCTGGCTCACGGTGACCCCGAGCCGGGCCGCGGCGTCCCGGTCGATCACGACGTTGGACTCCAGGCCCTTGTTCTGCTGGTCGCTGTTGACGTCGGCAAGGTCGGGATCGCGCTGCAGGGCCGCCGCGATTTTCGGCGTCCATTCATTGAGTTCCTCCAGCGTCGGCCCCTGCAACGTGTACTGGTACTGCGCGTTGGACGCCCTGCCGCCGACGCGGATATCCTGCACCGCCTGCAGGAACAGGCTCGCGCCGGGCACCACCGACATCGCGCGACGCAACCGGGTGATCACGCCGTCGGCGCTGATCTTGCGCTCGGCAATCGGCTTGAGCGAGACGAACACGAAGCCGGAATTGGTCTGCCCGCCGCCCGTGAAGCCGACCGCCGTTTCCACGGCGGGGTCGTTCTTGATGATGGTCACGAACTGCGCCAGCTTCTGCTGCATCAACTGGAACGAGACGCTCTGGTCGGCCTGGATCGAGCCGACCAGCCGGCCTGTATCCTGCTGCGGGAAGAAGCCCTTCGGGATCACGACATACAGATAGACGGTGAGACCGATTGTGACGAAGAAGATCAGCACCACGCTCAGGGGATGCGCGAGCGCGCTCGTCAACGTCCTGCGATAGAAGCCCAGCATGGCCTCGAAGAAGCGTTCGCTGATCTGATAGACCCTGCCGTGGCGGCCGGTCTCCGGTCGCAGCAGCACGGCGCACATCATGGGCGTGGTCGCGAGCGAAACCGCGAGCGAGATCAGGATCGAGATCGAGATCGTCATTGCGAATTCGCGGAACAGGCGGCCGATGATGCCGGACATCATCAGGATCGGGATAAACACCGCGATCAGCGAGATGCTCATCGAGAGCACGGTGAACCCGACCTCGTTGGCGCCCTTGAGCGCCGCTTGCAGCGGGCTCATCCCCTGCTCGATGTAGCGGGTGACGTTCTCCAGGACGACGATGGCGTCGTCGACCACAAAGCCGGTCGCAACCGTCAGGGCCATCAGGGACAGATTGTCCAGACTGTAGCCGATCAGGTACATCGCCCCGAAGGTCGCAACCAGCGATACCGAGACGGCGACCACCGGGATGAAGGTGGCCCGCGCACTGCGCAGGAACGCGAACACCACGATGATGACCAGCAGGACGGCGAGGATCAGGGTTCGCTCCACGTCGCGCAGCGACGTGCGGATGGTCGTCGACCGATCGACCGCCAGACCGATATCGATTGCCGGCGACACCGACGCCTTGAGCTGCGGCATCAACCCCTTCACCAGATCGACGGTGCTGATGATGTTCGCATTCGGCTGGCGGTAGAGGATGATCAGCACCGCCGGCTTGCCGTTGGCGAGGCCGGAGTTGCGCAGATTCTCCACGCCGTCGACCACTTCGCCGACGTCGGACAGATGAACCGCCGCGCCGTTGCGATAGGCCACGATCAGCGACTTGTAGTCCTCCGCCTTGTTGGCCTGGTCGTTGGCGTAGATCTGGTAGCGCTGGTCGCCGACGTCGATCCCGCCCTTAGGGCTGTGCGCATTGGCGTTTGACAGCGCGGCGCGAACGTCCTCAAGGCCGATGCCGTATTTGTAGAGCGCCTGCGGGATGAGCTCGACCCGCACGGCCGGCAGCGAGCTGCCGCCCACCACCACCTCGCCGATCCCCTCCACCTGCGACAGCTTTTGGGCCAGCACGGTCGAGGCCGCGTCGTAAAGATCGCCGCGCGTCATGGTATCCGACGTCAGCGTCAGGATCAGGATCGGCGCATCCGCCGGATTGACCTTCCGGTAGGTCGGATTGCTGCGCAGGCTGGTCGGCAGATCGGCCCGCGCCGCGTTGATCGCGGCCTGCACGTCGCGGGCCGCCCCGTTGATGTCACGGTTGAGCCCGAACTGCAGCGTGATGCGGGCCGAGCCGACGGAACTGGACGACGTCATTTCCGTGACGTCGGCGATCTGACCGAGATGGCGTTCCAGCGGGCTTGCCACTGTCGTGGCGACATCCTCCGGACTGGCGCCGGGCAGCGTCGCTCGCACCGAGATGGTCGGGAAATCCACCTGTGGCAGCGGTGACACAGGCAACTTGAAGAACGCCACCACGCCGGCCGCCGCGAGCCCGAAGGTCAACAGCGTCGTGGCGACTGGCCGCCGGATGAATGGTGTTGACGGATCCATGGCTCAATGCGACCCGCTCGCCTCGCCCACCTCCCTTGAGCGCCCGGCAAACCGGACCGCAAGGCGGTCGAACCAGAGATAGATGACCGGCGTCGTGAACAAGGTCAGCATCTGGCTCACCAGCAGACCGCCGACGATCGAGATGCCGAGTGGATGCCGCAACTCGGAACCTGCGCCGGTGCCGATCATCAGCGGCAGCGCGCCGAGCACCGCGGCCATCGTCGTCATGATGATCGGCCGGAAACGCAACAGGCACGCCTGGTAGATCGCCTCGCGCGGCGGCTTACCCTCGTTGCGCTCGGCATCGAGCGCGAAGTCGATCATCATGATCGCGTTCTTCTTGACGATGCCGATCAGCAGGATGATGCCGATGATCGCGACAATCGTGAGATCCTGCTTCGCCATCATCAGCGCCAATAGCGCGCCGATGCCGGCCGAGGGCAACGTCGAGAGGATCGTGAGCGGATGGATGAAGCTCTCATAGAGCACGCCCAGCACGATATAGACCGTGATGATCGCCGCGAGGATCAGGAAGAGCTGGTTGGAGAGCGACGACTCGAACGCCAGCGCCGCACCCTGGAAGCTCGTAATGACGCTGAGCGGTTGGCCCATGTCGATCTGGGCCTGCTTGATCGCCGTCACCGCCTCGCCCAGTGAAGCGCCGGGCGCCAGGTTGAAGGAGACCGTCGCCGACGGGAACTGGCCGAGATGCGAGACCTGCAACGGCGCAGTCTCCTCGCGCATCTTCGCCATCACCGACAACGGCACCGGCGTGGAGCCCACGGACGACGGCAGATAGATCGACGACAGCGATTGCAGCGATTTCTGCAGGGTTGGATCGGCCTCGAGGATCACGCGGTACTGGTTCGAATTGGTGAAGACGGTCGAGACGATGCGCTGGCCGTAGGAATCATAGAGCGCGTTGTCGATCGTCGCAGGCGTGATCCCGAACCGCGCGGCCTGGTCGCGATCGATCTCGACGAACACCGAGAGACCCTGCGCCGAGACGTCGCTGGTGACGTCGGCGAGCTCCGGCAATTGCTGCAATCTGTCGACGAGCTTGGGTGTCCAATCCGCGAGCTGGGCCGGATCGGCATCCTGCAGGATGAACTGGTATTGCGTCCGGCTCACCGTGCCTTCGATGGTGAGGTCCTGGACCGGCTGCATGTAAAGCGTGATACCGGTCAGCGCCGCTGTGCTCGCCTTGATCCGGTCCATCACTGTCGATATGTCGGCCTTCCGCTGCTCGTGCGGTTTCAGGTTGATCAGGATGCGGCCGCTGTTGAGCGTGGTGTTGGTGCCGTCGACGCCGATGAACGATGACAGGCTGTCCACGTCCGGGTCCTTCAGGATCACGCTGGCGAGTTGCTGCTGACGCTCGGCCATCGCCGCATAGGAGACCGATTGCGGCGCCTCCGAGATCGCCTGGATCACGCCGGTGTCCTGCAGCGGGAAGAAGCCCTTGGGGATGATGACGTAGAGCCACGCGGTGAGACCGAAGGTCGCGAGCGCGATCAGCAGCACCAGCGGCTGGCGGTCCAGCACCCAGTTGAGCATCCGGCCGTAGATCGCGATGACGTAGTCGAAGCCTTCCCGGCTGAGCCGCTGGAAGGTGTTCTCGCGCGCCGCGTCTTCCGCCTTCAGCAGCTTGGCGCAGGCCATCGGCACCAGCGTGAGCGACACCACGGCGGAGATCAGGATCGTGACCGACAGCGTGATCGCGAATTCGCGAAACAGGCGGCCGACGACATCGCCCATGAACAGCAGCGGGATCAGCACCGCGATCAGCGACACCGTCAGCGAGATGATGGTGAAGCCGATCTGCTCGGAACCGCGCAACGCCGCTTCCAGCGGTGGCTCGCCCTCCTCGATGTAACGCGAGATGTTCTCGATCACGACGATGGCGTCGTCGACCACGAAGCCGGTCGCGATCGTGAGCGCCATCAGCGACAGATTGTTCAGGCTGAAGCCGAACAGATACATGGCCCCCAGCGTGCCGACCAGCGAGAGCGGCACCGACAGGCTCGGGATCAGCGTGGCGCGGGTCGAACGCAGGAAAACGAAGATCACGAGGACCACCAGGATCACCGCGAGCGACAATTCGTACTCGACGTCGCGGACCGAGGCCCGGATCGTCACGGTCCGGTCGGTCAGGATGTTGAGATCGATCGCGGCCGGCAGCGTCGCCTGCAGCTGCGGCAGCAGCGCCTTGATGCCTTGGACCACCGAGATCACGTTGGCGCCGGGCTGGCGCTGGATGTTGAGGATGATCGCGGGCGTCTCGTTCATCCAGGCGCCGAGCTTGTCGTTCTGCGCGCCGTCGACGACGTCGCCGACATCGCTGAGGCGGACCGGCGAGCCGTTCTTGTAGGCGACGATCAGCGACCGGTAGTCGGTGGCGTTGCGGATCTGGTCGTTGGCATTGATGGTGTAGGCGCGCATCGCGCCATCGAAATTGCCCTTCGGCGTGTTGACGTTGGCGTTGCCGAGCGTGGTGCGGAGATCGTCGATGTTGAGGCCGTAGGCCGCGAGCTTGCGGATGTCGGCCTGGATGCGCACGGCAGGCCGCTGGCCGCCGCTGATGCTGACGAGGCCGACACCGGGCAACTGCGAGATCTTCTGCGCCAGCCGCGTATCGACGAAATCCTCGACCTGGGTCAGCGGCATGGTCTTCGAGGTCAGGCCGAGCGTCAGGATCGGCGCGTCCGCCGGATTGACCTTGGCGTAGATCGGCGGCGCCGGCAGGTCCGACGGCAGCAGGTTGCCCGCGGCGTTGATCGCAGCCTGCACCTCCTGCTCGGCCACATCGAGCGAGATCGACAAGCCGAATTGCAGCGTGATGACGGAGGCGCCGGCCGAACTCACCGAGCTCATCTGGTTCAGGTTCGGCATCTGCCCGAACTGCACCTCGAGCGGCGCCGTCACCGACGACGTCATCACGTCAGGGCTGGCGCCCGGATAGAAGGTCTGCACCTGGATGGTCGGGTAGTCGA
Source organism: Bradyrhizobium macuxiense (assembly GCF_001542415.1). Lineage (GTDB taxonomy): Bacteria > Pseudomonadota > Alphaproteobacteria > Rhizobiales > Xanthobacteraceae > Bradyrhizobium > Bradyrhizobium macuxiense. The sequence continues at coordinate 10,031 of NZ_LNCU01000072.1, read as the reverse complement.
CCTCAGGCAGCGCCGCGACCGGGAGAAATCTGAACGCCAGCATGCCCGACAGCATGATGGCGATCATCAGCAGGGTCGTTGCCACCGGCCGAAGGATGAATGGCCGTGACGGGTTCATTGCTTCTGTCCGTCCTCGGAGCGCTTGCCCTTGCCGCCACCTGTTTTGCCCGGATTAGCCCCCTTGGCGTCTCCCTTGGCAGCATCACCTTTGCTGTCACTCTTGGCGCCGCCCTTGGCCGCGCCTGCCGGATTGGTGGCATCCGCCGCGGTGCGGACGACCACCTTGGCGCCCTCGCGCAGCTTGTCGGCGCCGTCGATCACGACGCGATCGCCGGGCGAAAGCCCCGAGATCACCTCGACGCGGTCGCCGTCGGTGACGCCGAGCTTCACCGGCTTGACCGAGACGGTGCTGTCGGCATTCACGAGATACACGAAGGTGCCGGGAACGCCGCGCTGGATGCCCGCGGTCGACATCGTCGTGACATCCTTGTGCGTGTCGAGCAGCAGGCGGATGTTGACGAACTGGTTCGGGTAGAGCGTGCGCTTGTCGTTCTCGAACTTGGCGCGCAGCTTGATCGTGCCCGTGGTCGGATCGATCTGGCTGTCGAAGGTCTGCAGGCTTCCTTCAGCGAGCTTGTTGATGCCGCTGCGATCATACGCCGCCGTCGGCAGCACCGCGCCCTCGCGCAGCCGCTTCGCGACCGCCTGTAGATTGTCCTCCGGCAACGTGAACAGCACGCTGATCGGCTCGAGCTGGGTGATCACGACGAGGCCGTTGGTGTCGCCCGGGGTCACGTAGTTGCCGAGGTCCACCTGGCGCAGACCGACGCGCCCGTTGATCGGCGACACGATGTGGCAATACGCCAGATTCACCTCGGCTGATTTCACCGAGGCGCGGTCCGCTTCCACCGTGCCTTGATACTGCGCGACCAGTGCGACCTGGGTATCGAGCGTCTGATGCGGTACAGCGTTCTGCGCCGCGAGACCCTGGTAGCGCGTGAGATCGACCTGAGCGCCCTTCAATTGCGCTTCGTCGCGCGCGAGCTGGCCCTTGGCCTGTGCCAGCGTCGCCTCATAGGGGCGCGAATCGATCTCGGCGATCAGGTCGCCTCTCTTGACCTCGTCGCCTTCCTTGAAGTCGATCTTCATCAGGTAGCCGCTGATCTGGCTCCTGATCGTCACCGTCGCGAGTGAAGTCACGGTGCCGAGCGCGTTGAGGCTGACGCCGATGTCGCCCTTGGCCACGGTCTCCGGCACGATCGACATCGGCGCGCTGTTGCGTCCGCGGCCGGCCTGTTGCGGCGCGCTTTGATGCCGCGTCCACCAGACGATGCCGGCAAGAAACGCCAACACGATAAGCGTCGTCAGTACGACCCGGCCACGCGACGTCTGCTTGGGCGCGTCAATCGATGGATGGATGGTCGGATCTTTTATCTGCTGGTCCATGAGTAGCCCACGAAGAAACACGAACGGGCTCGCGCGATTCTCTGTGTCCCCTGAACCCGCGCGCGCCACACCCGAGGAAGCATCTTGAACGCTTCCGGAAGACAAAGCGCGTTAACAATCGGAAAGGATGGTGCTCCACCGATCGATCTCGCCCTTCACGCCGGACTGTCTTGCAGTTTACCCGATCGTCTGCAAGCAGGGCAACACAATCAGCAACAATCCGACAAGGTAGATCACATCAAAGATCAGCTCGAATGTCTGGATGACTTCGAACGTGATCACGGCGCACACGTAGCAGCCTTGATAAAGCCCGACCGGAGCGGCAGCAGGCCGATATTGAAGCCGTCCCGCAAGAGCAACACCAACGGCGCGCACGCGACCGTGATCGTTCATGACGCGATGGCAGCCTCATCGCAGCCGACCACGACGTTGGTGTGTCGTGGCGCCGTCACGCTGGTCGATTGGCGTTCAAAACGGATGACAGATGAGCCACACGGCCGGCGACGCGAGCGGTCCTCCTGGCAATTTCCTTGCAGCATCCCCCTCACCTGTTTTGACTTTCCGCCGCACCACGACCCTGTCGCCGATGCTGCCAATTTTCGTCGCAATTGAGCATCGGGTCGCAGTCACCGTGGGACACGCCTGTGGAGGAACCGGCGTATCCGGTCAACACTGCGCAAACGTCGGCGCAGCCCATCGCGTCACCGCCAAGCGTTTGCTATCCTCCGCCCATGACATCGCACGACTCCGCCTCTTCCGAAATCACGCCTGAAGTGCTGCTGCGTGCCTATGCCTGCGGCATCTTCCCGATGGCGGAGAGCGCCGATGATCCGACCCTGTTCTGGGTTGAGCCAGAACTGCGCGGCGTGATTCCGCTCAACGGCTTTCGCGTCGCCTCCCGCCTGGCGCGCACCGTGCGTTCGGATGCGTTCACCGTGACCGTCGACACTGCATTCAAGGCCGTGATCGCGGGCTGCGCCGCGCCACACCCCGGCCGCGACGACACCTGGATCAACAAGCGCATCCGCGATCTCTATGTTGGGCTGAACACCCTCGGCCATTGTCACAGCGTCGAGGTGTGGGAGAACGATGATCTGGTCGGCGGGCTCTATGGCGTGAGCCTCGGCCGCGCCTTCTTCGGGGAAAGCATGTTCCACACCGCGCGCGACGCCTCGAAGGTCGCGCTGGTGCATCTGGTGGCACGCCTGATCGCCGGCGGGTTCGAGCTGCTCGACACGCAATATGTCACCGATCACCTGAAGACGTTCGGTGCGATCGAGATTCCACGCCGCCGCTATCGCGCGCTGCTCGACAGGGCGATCGCGGGTGCGCCGGCGGATTTTCACAAGCTCGACGCCACGCAGCCGATCAAGGGCGCGGATGCGCTAGCGATTATCGAAGAGCGCAATTGAAATAGCCCGGAGTGCAGTGCGCTCCATCCGGGCTACGAGATCTCAACTAATTCCCGAACAACCCGCCGAAGAGGCCGCCCGGCCGCTGCTGTTGTTGGGGCGGCGGAGGTGGCGGGGGCTGCTGCTGATACTGCGGCGGCGGCGGCGCCGGACGCGGCGCGGCCTGCCTTGCCGGACGCTTTTGGGCGGGCGCCGGCGGTGGCGGCGTCGTCGCCTTCGGCGGATCGGGCGCGGCGGTCACGATGGTCTGGTCCGGCCCTTTGCAGTCGGTCAGCCAGATGTCGTAGATCGGGTGTTCGACGCCGTGCAGGCCGGGGCTTGCGGCAAACATCCAGCCCGAGAAGATCCGCTTCACCTCGCCCTGCAGCGTGATCTCGTCGACCTCGACGAAGGCATCGGTGTTGGCGGCTTCGGTCGACGGCCGCGTGTAGCAGGCATCGGTCTTCACGCGCAGCGCGCCGAACTGCACGGTCTCGCCAATATCCTCGTCGAAATTGATGATGCGCCCGGTGATCTTGTCGAGGCCGGAGAAGCTCGCCTTCTTGTTGGTGATCTTGGTCGACGGCGGCTCCTGCACCACCTCGTCACCGGGCTGCAACGCCGCAGGCGTCTGCGGCGAGCCCTTAGGCGGCGGACGCTGCCCCGGAGGCACGGTGGCGACGTTGGGAGCGCCGGGCTGCGGCGGCTGCACCGCGACGCCGGGCTGGGCGTTCGGCGGGGCCACAGCGGTGCCCGGTGGCGGCGCCAGGGGCTGCGACTGCACGCTGCCGGGCGGCGGCACAGCCTGCCCCGGTGGCAATGCCCGGTTCGGCGTCGGCAGCACCCGGCCGCGCGGCAATTCCGGCACGTCCTCGTCGTCGTCGCTCGGCGGCATCTGGCCGCGCGGAATCGCGCCGGGCGGACGCGGCGGCGGATCGGAGAAAATCGTTCCGATCTGCGCGCGTGCGGGCGGCGCAAGCGAGACGATTGAGGCGGCGACCAAGGCCGCAAAGCCAGTCAGGGCAATGGTTCGAAACATCTCGCGCGGCTTCAAGAGGCGAATCGGGCTTGCGACAGTTTACCTTTGATATCGGCCGCTCGCAGGCCCACCGGTTAACACGCCGAATACGGCGGGGAAAGGGCGGTTTACCGCCCTTCCCGGCCACTGGTCAGGCCTACTGGTCAGCCCTACTGGTCAGCCTTGGGAACACGTGGAATAGTCCGCGGGCCGAACGCGCGCGGCCAAGCGCGAAAACGAGGAATAATCCGGCACTGAACCGGACCAGCCAAAGGAAACCCAGGGAACATGCCCGATCGTATCAGGCTCGATGGCCGGGTGGCCGTCGTCACCGGCGCTGCCGGCGTCATCGGAACAGCCACGCTCCAACTGCTTGCCGAACGCGGCGCGCGGATTGTCGCAGTCGACCGCCGCGAGGCCGACCTGAAGGCCGCCATCAAAGACCTGCCGGCCTCGGCGGAGGCGCTCGCGGTCGCCGCCGACGTCACCCAGGAAGATGAGGTGAAGGACTATGTCCGCGCCGCGGTCGACCGGTTCGGCACCATCGACGCCTTCTACAACAATGCCGGCATCGAGGGCGACATCAAGCCGATCCCGGAATATTCGCTCGAGAGCTTCCGCCGCGTGCTCGACGTCAATGTCGTCGGCGTCTTCCTCGGCATGAAGCACGTGCTGCCGGTCATGCTGAAGCAGAACAAGGGCAGCATCATCAACACTGCCTCGATCGCGGGCCTGATGGGCTCGCCGATGATCGCGGTCTACAGCGCGAGCAAGCATGCGGTGATCGGGCTCACCAAGAGCGCGGCCTGGGAATGCACCGGCACCGGCGTGCGCGTCAATTGCGTCTGCCCCGGGCTGATCGACAGCCGGATGCTGAGCACCATCCTGCAGGGCCGCAGCAGCGGCAACGCGCCCCCACCCAACGAGAAGATCGTCGATCGCATCCCGGCGCGTCGGCTCGGCCTCGCCAGCGAGGTCGCCTCAATCGTCGCCTTCCTCGCCTCCGACGAAGCGAGCTACGTGTCGGGCTCCGCCTATACCGTCGATGGCGGCCGCACCGCGGCTTAGGGCCAACTGTCATTCCGGGTTCGATGCTTCGCATCGCCCAGGAATGACACCAATGAAGAACTGAACAGCAATAGGTCAAAAGCAATATGCCCGTCGTTCTCGATCCCGATGCCGCCGCCGTCTACAAGGCATTCCAGGAAGCCGGCCGTCCCGCTTATGAGACGCTCACTGCGCCGGAGGCGCGCGAATATTATCGAGCCGCCCGCGTCGTCAGCAATCCCGAGCCGCCTGCCCTTGAATCCAGCAAGCCGCTCGCGATCCCGGCGCCGCACGGCACGATCCCGGCCCGCATCTACACGCCGACGACGCTGCGCAAGAGAGATGGCCTCGCGCCGTGTCTGGTATTCCTTCATGGCGGCGGTTGGGTGATCGGCGACCTCGACACCCATGAGGTGGTTTGCCAGAAGCTCGCGCATGAGGGTGAGTTGATGGTGATCTCGGTCGACTATCGCCTGGCGCCCGAGCACAAATTCCCCGCCGCAGTCGACGATGCCGTCGCCGCAACCCGATGGGTCGCCGCCAACGCCGGGGATCTCGGCATCGATGTCTCGCGCCTGGTCGTCGGCGGCGACAGCGCGGGCGGCAACCTCACGGCCGTGGTCGCGCTTGCGGCGCGCGATGGCGGGCCGAAACTGGCCGGCCAGTTGCTGGTCTATCCCGCAACCGACTTCGCGCGACAGCATCCTTCGCACCGCGAGCCGGAAACCAGCGTGCTGCTGACGCATTCGGTGATCGGCTGGTTCGCCAATCATTATCTCGGCGGCGCTGAAAGCAGCGACTGGCGCGCCTCGCCCGCCCGCGCGAAGAGCTTTGCCGGCCTGCCGCCGGCCTATGTGCTGACCGCCGGCGCCGATCCCTTGCGCGACGAAGGCGACGAATACGCAAAATTCCTGAAGGACGCCGGCGTGCCCGTGACCTACCGGCATTTCCCCGGGCAATTCCATGGTTTCTTCACCATGGGCAAGCTGCTCAACCAGGCCAATGTCGCGGTCACCGAGATCAGCGCCTGGCTGAAGAGCCTGAACTGAGCGTCGATCGACGCGGTGTACGAATTGGGTTGACCGGAGGTCTTCCGATCTCCGGTCTCCCATTGCTCTCTACGGCATTCCGCTAGATTTCATTCTGTTCGGATTGACACCGCTTGGCGTCACCCTGTTCCATCATCACACACTCGCTGCCGCGTTGACTGGACTTGCGGCGATCATCGGCACGCGTGGAGCGAGCGTGGTGCGGTGCACAATTGCATACTTCATAGTTGTTGAAAAACGAGACAAACCCGTTGACATTGCTAAAGTCAGTTTGCCGTAACAACTTATGGAGCGTTCGCATGAGTGTCAGTGCAGAAGTCCTCACCCGCGCCCCGTTGCAGTTGGAACAGATCGAAGCCGAAGCCAATCCGGCTGCCCCGCATCGACCGCGCAGCAACATTCGGCCCATGTCACCGATGCCGGCCTATGTCGAGCACCGCAACGGCGTCAACGAGGTTGGCAAGCTGTCGGCCGAGGCCGTCGTGCGCGAATACGAGGCGGCCGTGACGGAGATCGAGGCCCTTGGGACAGAACTGCAGTTGGCCGCCAAGAAGTGCGAGACGATGGTCGCAGGCGTCCATGACATGATCGCGGAAATCAAGGAATTCGCTGCAGGCTATCGTGATCAGGGCAAGCGATTCTTCCTCCAGATCGAAGCCGTCTCGTTGATGACCACGGAGGTCAGGGATACCTGCGAAATACTCAAGAAGAAGATCGCGGCTGACACACTGACCCAGTGATATTTCGGCCGCCGTCTCGTGATCACTGCATCAATGGTGATGTGCGTGACGGCAGCGCTGATCTTATGTGAGGTGAATGGCCCGCCTCATTCCGGAGCGGCGGAATCGCGTGGTTCGATTCAGTCCCAAGTCGTTCAACATTCTGCCCAGCTTCGGCGAGATTTTTTTTGTGCCGTAAGCGAGCAATTGCGCGCCCAGCCCGTCCAAGGACCGGGCGCGGCCGGAATCGTTGAGCCGACGACCTACCCCGCCCTCGCCGCGCGGCGCAGCGATTGCGGCGGTTGGCCGAACGCGCGGATGAAGGCGCGGCGCATCCGTTCGGGATCGCGGAAGCCCGTGATCTCGGCGACGCGCTCGATGGCCTCGCCCGACGACTGCACGCGCTGCCGCGCCACCTCGATCCGCAACCGCTCCACGGCTTTCGACGGGGTCGTGCCGGTCTCCGCAATGAACGCGCGGGTAAAATGCCGTGAGCTCATGCCTGCCTTCTCCGCGAGGTCCTCGACCGTCAGCGGCGCGTCGAGGTTCTCGCGCGCCCAGGCGAGCAGCGGCCCGAAGCGGCCGTTCGGAGTTTTCAATTCCAGCAGCGAGGAAAACTGCGACTGCCCGCCGCTGCGACGATGATACAGCACGAGCTGACGCGCGGTGTTCTGTGCGATCTCGTCGCCATAGTCTTCGGTGATCATCGCGAGCGCCAGGTCGATGCCGGCGGTGATGCCGGCCGAGCTCCAGATATTGCCGTCGCGGACGAAGATCTGGTCGGGCTCGAGCTTGATCTTCGGGTAGGTCTTCACGAAATGCGGGGTGCGCTGCCAATGCGTCGTGGCGCGGCGGCCGTCGAGCAAGCCGGCCTCGGCCAGCACATAGGCGCCCGAGCAGACGCTGGCAACGCGGACGCCGCGGCCGGCCAGGCGCCGCACGAAGTCCAATGTGGTCGGACAGGTCGCCGGCGTGCCCACGCCATTGCCGCCCGCAATGATCAGCGTCGTGATCGCCGTTGACGGCTTCAGGCCGCGCGCGAGCATCTCGACGCCGGACGAGCTGCGCACCGGGCCGGCCTTCACTGCCAGCGTCCTGATCTGCGGTGCGTTGCTGGCGAAGCGCGCGGCGATCTCGAATGCCGCGATCGGGCCGGCCGCGTCGAGCAGCTGGAAGTCGGGAAAGATCAGGATGCCGATCATCGCCAAATCCTCGTCAACGGACACTGTATCCTCTGTGTCCTGAAATGAGGGAAATACGCCATTTCGGACCAGAGCGCATCATGGCATTGTGGCGCAGTCAAGCGATATTTGGAGGCTTCCGATGCCTGAAACCCTGCAGATTGGACTGCTCGTCTTCCCGAAGGTGACCCAGCTCGACCTCACCGGCCCGCTGCAGGTGTTCTCCTCGGTGCCCGGCGCCAAGGTGCACCTGATCTGGAAACGGATCGAACCCGTGCCGACGGATTCGGTGATGGTTCTGACGCCGACCATGACCTTTGCCGATTGCCCGCAGCTCGACGTGATCTGCGTGCCCGGCGGGATGGGCACCGACGACATGGTCGGCGACGACGAGATGCTCGCCTTCCTGCGCAAGCAGGCCGACGGCGCGAAATACGTCACCTCGGTTTGCACCGGTTCGCTGGTGCTTGGCGCGGCCGGACTGCTCAAGGGTTACAAGGCCACCACGCATTGGAGCGCGATCGATTTCCTGAAAGGCTTCGGCGCGATCCCGACCAAGACCCGCGTCTGCGTCGACCGCAACCGCTTCACCGGCGGCGGCGTCACCGCCGGGATCGACTTCGCGCTGACACTGGTGTCCGAGCTCGTCGATCGCAAGACTGCGGAAGCGATCCAGCTCCGGCTCGAATACAACCCGGCGCCGCCGTTCAATGCCGGTTCGCCCGACACCGCGCCTGCCGAGATCCTCGCCTTCATGAAAGAGCGGATTGCGCCATCGCAGGCGCGCCGCACCGAGTTGATGGGCCGTGCCGCATCGCGCCTGTCCTGACCCCGCGGATCGCTCGCAAAGGGCGAGCAACAAAGAAAAAGGCCGCCTGGTTTCCCCGGCGGCCTTTCCTATCTCACGGTGGCCTCAACATCTGCGGGCGATTTCAGGATATCCGCACCGGGGGCCTATCTCCCGGCCGTATCCTACTCGGAGGCCGCTGCTTCATCGGGACAGTCGCGATTCTGGAGCCCGATCCGACGCGATGGTCTCCCATCTCCGTAAGATGACCCTATTGAGCCGCGAAGCCGGGATTGGCGCAAGCGCAGAAACCCGCATGCGCTGGCCTGTCCCCGCTGTTACCATTGTCCACAGCCACGCGTGCGCTGCACGCGAGCACTCTCGCGCGCGCGTTCGAACAGCAATGTCGGATGATCAGCTTCCGGGCGTCCAGGCGTGGTAGTCGCCGGTCGCCTTGGGGCGGCGGCCGCTCGCCATGGTCGAGCCCGACGGACGGTAGGCCTGCGACGTGCCGGTCATGTTCGGCACATGCGGCTTCTCCCACTCCCGTGCCGTGTAGTTCTGCTCGGTGGGGGGAACGTCGACGGTGTGATGCAGCCAGCCGTGCCAGCCGGCGGGGATGCGCGAGGCCTCGGCATAGCCGTTGTAGACCACCCAGCGGCGCTCGAAATGAAGCGTCGGGTCGATCTCACCACCCTTGGTGCGATAGTAGCGGTTGCCCTGCTCGTCCTGGCCAACCAGCTCGCCGTAGCGCGCGGTCCACAATTGCGTGCCAAAGGTCTGGCCGTTCCACCAGGTGAAGAATTTCAGCAGGAATTGTTTCATGCGCGGCCGGTCGTCGGTTCGAGGCAGTCCGGGCTCTGATGCCACCTGAATCTCCAAATGTCCAGCCGCCGGACGCGGCCCCGCCGTCCGGCACAATCGGGGCTGGGATACCGCCTGTTGGCGACCAAATGACGCGGCGAGCGGCACGCGTGTTCACCCGTCATACATGTGCCTCCTGACAAGCAAAGGTGACGCACAATCAACGTGCGGCGCGGGAACGTCCGACCCCAGAAAAAGTTAGACATCGTCCCGTTTTGATGGAGTCCAATATGATCAATCTGAAGGTTCTGAGCGCCGCTGCGGCGTTGGCGCTTGGGCTGCCCCTGGCGGTGCCGACGGCGTCGTCGGCGCAAGGGCTGGTCCGGAATGACGGCGCGCGCGGGGGTGGCGGTGGCGGCGCTGCTCATATCGGCGGCGGTGGCGGTGGTGCCATCGGCGGTGGAGGCGGGATGCGTTTTGGCGGTGGAGGCGGCGGTGGTCCGGCCATCGGGCAACGCCTTGCCGGTGGCGGTGTCGGCCCGCGCGTCGACGGCGCAGGAGCAGGCCTCGGACCGGGCCCGCGGGTTGG
>NZ_LNCU01000071.1 GCF_001542415.1 Bradyrhizobium macuxiense | reverse complement strand
TAGCTACTTTCCGGCGCAAAATTCGCCGTTCTCGAATTGAAGTGATTTGGAATGCGTGCTGAAAAGACGACACCCCGCCGGCGATAGCGGCGGGGTGTTGGTAAAGCGTTGGTGATCTTCGGCGCGTTTCTAGTTTGACGATTTCTCATTGATGGCGCGGCCGATGTTGATGAGATTATCGGAGATCACGCCGAGTCCGACCCAACGCTTCATTCCATCTTCGCCCTTGTAGCGACAGCGGCTGAGCCCGTGTCGCCGCTTCGACACGCTGATGCGGCCCTCACATCCGGTACGCCATTTCTGACCGTTGCGGAACCAGCGCTTCTTCTGTTCGCGTCGGCGCTCAGCGCTCTTGGTGGAGCGGTTGGGAATGCACACACGCTTGACACCCTTGGCTTTGGCAGCGGCCTCGTTCTTACCGGAATAGAAGGCCGCGTCGGCAGCAACCAAGTGCGGCACGCGTCCGATCGCCGCCTGGTGGAGTTCGAGCGCGGGAATGAGCAGGTCGGAATCGTTGGGCCGCTTGTCATAGACCTCGAAGTCGATCACGATCTGGTTCTCGGCCTCCTGCAACTTCACCATTTTGCCGAACTCGTTGGGCTTGCCCGCCTTGCCTTTGCGGATGACCTCCGTCGAAGGCTCGAACACGCTCAAAAGCTTACCTTCCGAGCGCGTATCGCCGCGATAGATCCGGGCCCTGGTCTGTTTCATGACCTGGTTTACTCGCGGCACCATCTCGTCGATCTGATGGCGCAAGCGATCGAGCTTCAATTGCCCCATCGCATTGGGGGCCTGCTTCACTCCCGCGGCGATCTGCGCCGAGAACTGCTTTGCCTGTCCGACCACGCGGCTGGCCGAATTGAGCAACCGCCCGTAGGCACCCTTGAGCTTCTCGGAGCTCTGCTTCACCCTGGAGCGTGCGGCCCGCGCAATGTCGAGCACCCGCAGCTTCACGCTGCGACTGCGATCGCGCAACTTGGTACCGGTCTCTCCAGCGATCTTGGTGACCTCCTTCATGGTGCGGATGAGCACGCGCACGCCGTCGCCCAGCAGGCTCGAGTCGGTCGGATAGTGGACATTGGTCTCCACCACCGTGGTATCCACGCGCATCCGCCGGCCTTCCACAACTCCTTGATCCTGCGCGATCTTCACCATCCGTCCGTGGACCTGCTTGATCACCTTTGGGCCCACCGCCAGGCCCCACCGGCCGATGGTCTTGGCATCTGGCATCTTGCCACCGCCGATCCGAGCGAAGTCGCGGTAGACGAGATTGGCGCGTACTTCGCGCTCGAGCACCTCGTAGCTCCAGTTGCGAACGTGCTTGAGAACGAGCAGTCGCAGCACCATCTCCGCCGGCGCACCACGCCGCCCGCGGCTGCGGCTCTTGGGATGTCGCTGGCCGAGCGCTTCGTACACCGCCGTGACAATGGCATCGTCATCCAGGATCCGGTCCGCGTGGTCCATCCAGTCCTCACGCAGGCCGGCCACTTCCTCAGCGACCCAGTGATCCCCAAACCTCAGCTGTGCCCGCCNGCCGCATCTCAATCACGCCGCTTCCTCCCGGGGTGGGGCACGGCGGGGTCGGGACGCAGCAAATCGTGATTGAGCTCGCAAATCTGCTCGATCGTCTCCTTCAGTTTCTGGTAGTTGTCCAGCCAACGACGAACCTCGGCCACCCGCTCCCGCCGTACGCTGATCTGTTGCGTCTGTCCGCGCCCATAACTGACCGTCAGCACGTACACCTGATGGCCCTCGCCGCGCGCGCATTTCGGACAGCCGCTCTTGTGACGCACGACTCGCTCCAACAGCGTCCCACGCAAAAGCTCGCCGGTGATCGGCAGCGTTCCAACCAGTTTCTTGCGCTTTTGAAGCGTGCGTTCACGAATCATCCCAATCAATGAATCAGGGGCGCGCACGGGCGTCAAACTCAAATCCGTCCAGGCTTGCAGAAAATCACAACTGCGCCGATTCTGCCCCAACACTCGGGCTCACGAATTTTGCGCCGGAAAGTAGCTAG
>NZ_LNCU01000070.1:179272-196365 GCF_001542415.1 Bradyrhizobium macuxiense | reverse complement strand
AAGTCGTTCGGCGCTCCCCGCATCACCAAGGACGGCGTCACCGTCGCCAAGGAGATCGAGCTCGAGGACAAGTTCGAGAACATGGGCGCGCAGATGGTGCGCGAAGTCGCCTCCAAGTCCGCTGACGCGGCCGGCGACGGCACCACCACCGCCACCGTGCTCGCCCAGGCGATCGTGAAGGAAGGCGCCAAGTCGGTTGCCGCCGGCATGAACCCGATGGATCTGAAGCGCGGTATCGACCTCGCGGTCGAGGCCGTCGTTGCGGACCTGCAGAAGAACTCCAAGAAGGTCACCTCGAACGAGGAAATCGCCCAGGTCGGCACCATCTCGGCCAACGGCGACGCCGAAATCGGCAAGTTCCTCGCCGACGCGATGAAGAAGGTCGGCAACGAGGGCGTCATCACCGTTGAAGAAGCCAAGTCGCTCGAGACCGAACTCGACGTCGTCGAGGGCATGCAGTTCGACCGCGGCTACATCTCGCCCTACTTCGTCACCAACGCCGACAAGATGCGCGTTGAGATGGACGATGCCTACATCCTCATCAACGAGAAGAAGCTCTCCTCGCTGAACGAGCTGCTCCCGCTGCTCGAGGCCGTGGTGCAGACCGGCAAGCCGCTGGTCATCGTCGCTGAAGACGTCGAAGGCGAAGCCCTTGCCACCCTCGTCGTCAACCGCCTGCGCGGCGGCCTGAAGGTCGCGGCCGTCAAGGCTCCGGGCTTCGGCGATCGCCGCAAGGCCATGCTGCAGGACATCGCGATCCTGACCGGCGGCCAGGCCATCTCGGAAGACCTCGGCATCAAGCTCGAGAACGTCACGCTGCAGATGCTCGGTCGCGCCAAGAAGGTGATGATCGACAAGGAAAACACCACGATCGTCAACGGCGCCGGCAAGAAGGCCGACATCGACGCTCGCGTTGCCCAGATCAAGGCGCAGATCGAGGAAACCACCTCGGACTACGACCGTGAGAAGCTGCAGGAGCGTCTCGCCAAGCTCGCAGGCGGCGTCGCGGTGATCCGCGTCGGCGGCGCGACCGAGGTCGAGGTGAAAGAGCGCAAGGATCGCGTTGATGACGCGATGCATGCGACCCGCGCGGCTGTCGAGGAAGGCATCCTCCCGGGCGGTGGCGTCGCCCTGCTGCGTGCCACCGAAGCGCTCAAGGGCCTGCGCACCAAGAACGACGACCAGAAGACCGGCGTCGAGATCGTGCGCAAGGCATTGTCCTGGCCGGCGCGTCAGATCGCGATCAACGCCGGTGAAGACGGCTCGGTCGTGGTCGGCAAAGTCCTGGAGAAGACTCAGTACTCATACGGCTTCGATGCACAGACGGGCGAGTATAGCAACCTGGTCTCCAAGGGCATCATCGATCCGACCAAGGTCGTGCGAACCGCAGTCCAGAATGCCGCCTCCGTGGCGGCGCTCCTGATTACCACCGAGGCCATGGTTGCCGAGTTGCCGAAGAAGGCGGCTGCAGGGCCCGCGATGCCTCCGGGAGGGGGCATGGGCGGCATGGGGGGGATGGACTTCTAATCCAACTGCATCACGCCAAACCACGAAATGCGAAAACCCCGGCACAACGCCGGGGTTTTCTACTTGGGGTGCGGACTCACAACGCGTCGCCTTGGTCCTGTTAGGCCACTTCTGCATGTTGGTAGCCCCTGGCGGGTTGGGGGCTGGAAAGGGCGCTGGCGGAAGCCTGGATCGGCGGGCTGCGGCTGCAATTGGTTGTTCGGGCCTGTTGCTGATGATCTCTTGAAATAGGCGATCTGTTTGCAGAAGCGTCCGTCCGCTTTGGCGTCCGACATCAACGGTTGGGACAAAGTCACGGTCATGCCGGCCTCGTGGCAGGCGAGGATCTCCGCGCCGATAACCGCGACTGGCCACGGCTCAAGCGTGTCGGTCTAGAACCCGGTCTTCGCCTGCTTGGCCATATTACCGCAACGCCGATGCCCGGCCCGAGCAGCAACAGTTCGTCACGGTGCTGCGCGAGAAATGCGCGTTCAAAGGCATCCAATTGCCTCAACTCGTCGACATCGAACCGCACCGCGGCGATGTTGAGGCCGGCTGGTCCGGCATGCTCAACCATCAGCTTCCGGCTTTGCTGCCGATCGCGTCCTTCTGGGACGCCCTGCCGGAGATATTTAGGTGGCTTCATGGCCAGGTTGCGGCGCCGGTGCTGCCGACGATGCCGCTTCTTGGTGGTGCTGGTGCCGAAGCGATCCGCGAGCGCATCGTCGGTCTTCCGCCGGGATCACATGGCCAGACCTTCATTGAGACCATTCGTTTTGCCGCCGCCAACCGCTTGCTGGTCAACCTCGACTATCGCGACCAACAGGGCAAGCGATCCACTCGCGCAATTGAAGCCTATTCCTTGCGGCGATCCCGCGCGGGCGATGTTCTGTTGATGGCAGTTCGTGCGGATAGCGGTCAGTCGCGCAGCTATCGCCTCGACAGCATTCTAGGAGTTTCGCAGACGCAGACAACATTCTCGCCACGCTATCCGATCGAGTTGACGCCGACAGGCCCGCAATCGATCCCTCTAACGTCACGGCCTGTCGGCCTTGTGCTGCCCCGAGCCTCAACGCGCCGGCGATCGCGTGCGTCAAGCAGCGGCACCACTTATGTCTTTCGTTGCACGATCTGCGGCAAGCTGTTCGAGCGCAAGAGCCACGACAGCACGCTGCGGCCCCACAAGAACCGTGCTGGCTATCAGTGTTACGGCACATACGGAACCTATGTCCGAACGAAATAGCAGCTGGGTCGCTGTATGAACAAGCTCCAACTGGCTCTGGTCCTCTTGGGTCGTTTCGGGCGTGGAGAATTCAGTCAGCCTTCGGAGGGGCAAAACATGCTCGAGGCTCGCGGCTGCCCCGTCACTGAAAAAGGCTTCGTCGGCTCGGAAAACACCCTGCTTGAAGTAGACTGCTGATAGCGGCCAGTTTGATTGTGGCGCTGTTTTGCTACTGGAATGTTGACCGTCAACGTCGCATATTTCAGGGATGACCAAGGCGCTCGGCACCAAAGAACAGAAGATCATGGATTATCTCCATGAGCATGTCTTCGACCCGATTTTAGTGTCACCGACTGCCTCAAACAGCCTTAAGCAGGGCATCAGGCTGACAATTATCCGTATGACGGAGCGCGATGCCGTCGGAATGGTCGATTATTTCTGGGCAGCTCTGAAAGGGACCCCG
Source organism: Bradyrhizobium macuxiense (assembly GCF_001542415.1). GTDB lineage: Bacteria > Pseudomonadota > Alphaproteobacteria > Rhizobiales > Xanthobacteraceae > Bradyrhizobium > Bradyrhizobium macuxiense. The sequence goes on along the minus strand of NZ_LNCU01000070.1, from coordinate 193,174 downwards.
CGAAGCGTCGGTTTCGCCGCTAAGATGAAGAAGGAGGGGTTTGACCGATTTGAGGAGAAGTTTGAGGAATTTCGGGATCGCTTTGGCAATGAGTTTCTGAGGCGACCATGACGCCCAAGCTCCAGAGACCCCAACCAAGCTCGCTAAGCGGATCATTGACATCGCGACAGGCGAATGCCTGACCGTAATCCTACGCCCGTTGGAAGATGCGTCACACGAAGGCGAGCTCGCGGACCAAGTTTTAGTCGAGAAGTACCGGCGCTGGCGCGAAGACAACCTTCAGCGGGGCGCGCCGGTCCGCATGCAGTTGGCAAACTGGTCAAAAGGCACCGAGCGGTTCTGACGACTAAGCTATGATTCGGACAGGGAGCGCGGAATAACCGTGCACGAAGTTGGATGCAACTCGCTCTGGCTCGCCAATGATCTCGACCTCCAAGCGTGCATTTAGCATCTCCTCCCAGAGGATTCTGAGCTGCAGCTCCGCAAGATGTCGACCAACGCAACGATGGATGCCGAATCCGAACGAGAGATGTTGACGCACGTTCTTGCGGTCGATCACGAATCTGTCGGCATCCTCGATGACCTCATCGTCGCGGTTACCGGAGATGTACCACATGATGACCTTGTCGCCTTGCCTGATTTGCTTGCCTCCCATGATGGTATCAGCCGTGGCGTTGCGACGCATGTGTGCAATCGGCGTCTGATACCGAATAATCTCGGACACAGCGCTCGACACTAGATTGGGGTTATCCCGTAACTTTCGTAGCTCGGACGGGTGCTTCTTCATGAACAGCAGGCCTCCGGTGATCGAATTGCGCGTGGTGTCGTTCCCGCCCACGATCAGGAGAATGAGATTTCCAAGGAACTCACGTGGCTCCATTTGCCGGGTCGCGGATGAATGCGCCATCATCGAAATGAGGTCAACGCGTGGCTCGGCATTTATCCGGTCACGCCAGAGCCTGGTGAAATAGTCCAAGCACTCGGACAGGATTGCGCTTCGCTTGTCCCAGCTGATAGCGTGGCCAATTTTCGGAGTTGTAACGGCTATGTCCGACCAGTATGTCAGGAGCCGCCGATCCTCAAACGGAAAATCAAACAGCGTGGCCAGCATCTGCGTCGTCAGCTCAATCGATACCATGTCGACCCAGTTGAAGGTATCATTGCGTGGCAAGCTATCCAGAATCGTTTTGACGCGGCGGCGGATTAATTCTTCGAGCTTCGCCAGATTGTCCGGTGCGACTATCGGACTTACGGTGTTGCGCTGCTCGCCATGTTTAGGAGGGCCCATCTTAATGAAGCTCGGAGTCCAATGCTCCTCGGGCACGTCGACGATCGTCACACCTTGCTCTGACGTGAATATTTTATGATTTGTATCGACGGCCACGATATCGCGGTATTTGGTTATCGACCAATATGGACCGTATGGGCTTTCCTGGCAGTAGTGAACGGGATCCTCCCTTCGCAGCCGCTCGAAGCAAGGCCATATGCTGTCATCTTCAAAGCGCTTTGCTTCGCTTACATCCAGATTGGTCAACGGAATGCCGCACGCATCTTCGTCTCCGCGTGCTTCCAAGCGCGTTTTCACGGCCGCCTCCTTGATCAGTTCTTTCTGGAGAGCCCATGATCTCTACAAGTCCGGAACCGGATAGGTTCGTTCCGGCTGCTTCAGCTGGAAATAGGTTCTCGCCCGAATAGGCAAAGAATATCCAAAAACGCAGCCGAGCCCCCCTACCATTTCCGGCAGGAGCGAAATCGCCGTCACGCTGCGATGCTGTTCGACCGGAACATTCTTTGCGGCGGCGAAGGTGCTGACGGCCAGCAAGCAGCCGCTCCGGGCTACATAGATGTGTGAGGGACGAAGCTGAATGATCTCAGCCGTGGGCGTCCGCGCGTGCGGATGAAAAACGTGCTTCGGTCATGGCCGTCCAAAAAATACCAACGCGTCGAAGGTCCTGGGAACCCGGGCAATTAAAGCTCCGATTTAAGTTCGGCGTTGGGAAGCTCTGAATTATTGGTAACTTATTGATTTTTCGTAAGTAATGGCTGCTGTAGGTACTATTCCATCGATGGAATGGTTCTTGACAACTATTCCCTCTATGGAATATATGATCGGTGGCGTGGAACGTCGAAAATACAGATGAGTTCGCTGAAGGGTGGGGCGGGCTCACAGAGGCGCAGCAGGAAGACATCACTGCAACCGCGGAGCTTCTGATGGAGCATGGCGCGAACCTGCCTTTTCCGCACTCGTCCGGAATCGAAAACTCCAGCACAGCCATATGCGGGAATTGCGCGTGCAAAGCGGCGGCAAGCCCATCCGAGTGTTTTACGCGTTCGATCCGAGGCGCGCGGCGATCCTGCTGATTGGCGAAGACAAAACGGGGAATGACCGTTTTTACGATGACATGATTCCGGTCTCAGACAAGCTCTACGACGTGTACATCGACCAAATCAGGAAGGAGGGGTTGATCAAATGACGGGACATCGCCCATTCAGCGAACTCACCAAGGGTTTTTCTCCTGAGCGCAAAAAGCGGGTGGCGTCGCGCGTTTCCGAACTGAAGACGGAGATGGCTCTGCATGAGTTACGTCAGGCCCGCGCAAAGTCCCAAGAGTTTCTCGCTCGCGAATTGAAGGTTGGCCAACCCGCCGTCGCCAAACTTGAGCGCCGCACGGATATGTATGTCAGCAACTTGCGGCGTTATGTCGAGGCCTTGGGCGGATCCCTGGAAGTGACCGCGCGCTTTCCTGATGGCGCCGTAAACATCATCAATTTCGGCGAACTTGGTGACACGAAAACGCCAGAGACTTCCAAAAATCCAGTCAAGACGGCGCTGACAAAACCTCTCAAGGAGTGCCTTGAGCCCTATCTGGACATGATCAAGACCGCGTTCGTCTATGGCTCCTTCGCCAAGGGAGGGGCTACAGCGCGCAGCGATATCGATCTGATGGTGATTGGCGACAATCTCGACTACTCCAATCTCTATAATGCTTCGCAAGACGCGGAACAAAAATTGGACCGCAAGGTCAATCCGACATTCCTTTCGTCGGACGACTGGCGACGGAAGGCGTCGCAGAAAGGCTCGTTCATCCGGAAGGTAAGCGGTCTTCCCAAAATCTTCATTGTCGGGTCGGAAAAAGATTTGCAGGCTTGAGCAAGAAAGAACTCGATAGTTTGCAAAGATTGGGCGGCTGAAAGAAGAGTCTCCATCCCGTGCGGAGTATGACGGCATGCTGGCCGCGGCGCGCACGAGCCTGGCCGATGCTCAAAAGGACCTTGATCCCGATAGCCAGTTTACGCTTGCCTATGGCGCTACGCATCGGCTGGCGCTCGCGGCTCTGCGCCGCGAAGGCTACCGTTCGGAAAACAGGATCGCGGTCTTCCAGACGCTCGCTCATACGGTTGGCACCAGCGCCGCCGATATTCAGGTCTTTCTGAAAGCGCACAACGAACGCAACCTCGCCGAATATCAGGGGCGTCAGGATGTTGACGCGCAACTGCTGGCCGATCTCATTCGATGCACGAAGACACTCGAAGTCTCGAAGTCGCTGTCGCCGCGTTGACTCCGCCGACCGAAGAGTGATCGTGCACTGCGGGGAATGCGTCCCCGCCTTTACGATTTAACGTCGAGTTCGTCATCGCAGCGGACACCAGGCAACATGTCGGTCACGACATAGTCCGGCAGAATCCGCGTGGGCGATGCTTGGTTACAGGTGTCCCGGGTAACGGCGCCGTTAATATGAGGCGCAACCGGTCTCGAACGCATCTTGCGCCACCTTGTCCGGATCACACGTGGTTGTCTGAACTTGAGACGGAGCTCCTTGGTGCCTCGCACCGCCGCTCCTCCCCGGGAATCGGACGCCGAAACCGATGAGAAGAGAGCGGCTCGTTCGAAGGTTTAAGAACGCAATAACGGCGTAGACTAATCGACGGTGCACGCGCCAAACGCCCGGCAAGCTACGAGAGGTCCTCGCAGCATAGACCAGGGCCGCTTGAGTTTTCCGGCGCTCGACGACACCATAGCCAGCGCTCTTTCTCCGACCGGCACAACCAGGAGCGCGCCGCAGTTGGAGGCACATCGCCCAGCCAAGGAAACGTATCGATGTCAGCGTTGAAGTTGCGCCTGATCAGTCCGCCGATTGCGAAGCTTTGCCCGCTGGCGAGTTCGACGACGGTGTTGGCACGCCGCGTAGAGAGAGCAGGCACGGCCATTCCGTTGACTTTGACTTCACCCTCTTTCGACAGTTCACTGACTTCAGGTTTCACGCGGACATTGATCTGATTGTTGCTGAGAACTGTCGGGACGAACTCCAGGCTGATTCCGAATTGACGGAACTGGACCGAGACTTGCCGATTGTCCTGCATGACCGGAATTGGAAATTCGCCGCCGGCAAGGAAGCTCGCGGATTCGCCGGACATAGCTGTAAGATTCGGTTCAGCCAGTACCGAAGCGAGCTGCTCGCCGGCGAGCGCATCAAGAACGGCACTGACGTTCATACTGCCAGCGCCAAATCCAATAGTTGCCGTGCCGCCGCCGCCAGCCGCGCCGGAACCGCCACCTTTGCCGCTGCTAAAGCCGAAAGAGAAAGCTCCATTTTGGCCCAACGCAGAGAGGTTAATGCCGAACTCCTTCAGGGCGCTGCGAGAGACCTCCGCCACGCGCACGCTCAGATTAACCTGTAATGACCCCGCCACCTGGATCTTATTGACGACCAGGGCACCCGCACCGAGAAACTGCTCTGTCACCTTCTTAGCGGTATCGACGACGTCGGCATTTGGCGCCGTCCCGCTAAGGATCGCGCCGCGCGGGGTATAGATGACCTGGATCGGATAGTCGCCGACCTCGGCCTTCAGCGTGGCACGCAGATCCTCTATCGGCTGGGTGACCGCAACACGAAGCTCGGCTAGAGCCTCTCCATTGTCGTTCAAAGCGAACAGACTGGTCCGTCCCGATTTCTTGCCAAAGACGAAGATGGTCGTGTTCGATGGTGCCTGATAGTCCGCGATCGTCGGGTCGGCAACAAAGATGCTGGCCGCCGGCGCCGGAAGATGAATTGTCTTGCCCTGAGAGGAGGAAAGATTGAGTGTCGCGTTGAGGCTGTCAGGAGCAGGAGGTGACGTTCCCTGACGACCATCCCGCTTTATCTGAGCTGCCGCGGCGACAGGACACAGCAGAACGATCGCGCACAGGGCCAGGGCAAGATAAGGAAGAGCGGCAGACGTCGCGGCGCTGCCGACCATCGACTGTCGGTAGCTGCCAACATCACTAGGAAGAGCGAACAAGGGAGCCCTTGCTTTCAGATACATCGACTATGCCGCCGATGGAACGACATTCAATTCAAGGACGTAGCCGACGCCGCGCGCGGTCTTGATCCGTAGCGTCGCACCCGATTGATGCAAAAGAGTGCGGAGGCGATAGATTCCGACTTCAAGCGCGTTGGTGGAGACCTCATTGTCGAACGCATAAAGGCGGTCTTCGAGGGAGGCGCGCGGCACGGTGCGGCCAGCACGGCTGAGCAGATGCTCGAGGATGCCAACTTCGCGGCGGGCAATCCTTAGCAGTCGACCGCCCACTGAAACCTGGCGGGCGACGGGATCGAAATTTAGATTGCCAAATGTAACGACGGGGCTCGTCATTTGGGTTGACCGGCGCAGAATGGCTCGCATGCGGGCGATAAGCTCTTCAGTAGACACGGGCTTTGGCAAGAAATCGTCCGCGCCACCGTTGAAAATTGCGATCCGCCTGCCCAGATCGTTGAGGCGACTCAGCATTATGGCAGGCATCGAACCTCCCTCGCGTCTCATTTGCTTCAGCCACTGCAAGCCGTCTCCATCCGGTAGAGCCAATTCGAGTAGGAGAATGTCGTAGCGGGCATAACCCAGAGCGGCCGCCGCCTCATCCAGAGTGTGTGTCACATCAACGGCGAAACCGAAATTCAAGAGCGCTCCTTTCACGGCACGCGTAAAGTCTGAGTGATGATCAACCAGGAGAACTCGCATTTCGTCGCCTCTCGTCGAGCCAGGCTAAAGCCATTGAAGCGCATCATCGTCGAACGCGGGTGAATCTGAAGCACAGTCGCTTCCGGCTAAGTATCGGAAGCCGCGATCGAAAGTAGTCGTGGCCAGCGGGACGAACCCCATCCGATCCATTGTCAGCCGATTGGCGACTGCGACGGTCTGCGGAATCCCGGGCGATGTTCAACTCGAACTCTGCGCCGCGGAGAAGGCTAGAATCATTCAAAGACCCCGAGGCCGTGGCAGCACCGTCACGCATCCGTGCGCCAATCGCCGCAGTGCGTCCGGTCATCGACCTGCTGACCGCAGCATCAACGTCGTCAGCATCTATTGTCGAACCCGAATCACGAGGGAGAATGGCCGGCTTTGTAGTTGAATCGACAAGAGAAATTGTCATCTGAAACGCCCCTTGTTGGCGTGAGTCCCCCGGTCGGTCTTGCTATGCCGTCGACCCGCTACCGCTAGGCTCGGGCAAAGGTAAGTGCCGCAGGCACGAAGGCAGATTGCGCATCGGGGGTGGATGATGACTCAGAGGCCGCACTTCAGGACGAAGCGACCAATGAGTATCGGCTAGACCGGAGAGCGCTCGATCGCCGATGAGATACGTGCCGAACGCCGGCAATCTCGACATTCAGTAGCGTCCAACGCTCCCGGTGTTGCATCCCAGCAGGAACAGAGAAGCAATGGAGAAGCCGCCTCCGAGCCGGCACGGTCACGGATGTAGTTTGGGCGGTTCCGGCGTCTGCATTCCGCCTCTCGCGGCGAACGTCGGTGGATTGCTCGGATCTCGAACTTGAACCTAGGTTGGCCTTCCGTTCGGCAAGGGCGGAGCGAAGACCCCCGGCTGTCCTCTCGGAGTGCTCGGCCCATTCCGATCACAGGTGCGCCGATGGTGACTGCTTTGTGTGGCGCAGGTGCGCCAGTAAGCCTTCGAGAGGGGTGATCAAGAAGAGTGGCGGAATCGAGAGGCGCGTCCTTGAACATTTGAGACATTCGCAATTCTTGCTACCCGTCAGGAAGTGTTCGCGCGACCGTAGATTCTGTCGCGGTGTCAGAAAGCTTACAATCTGACGCTGCGTGCGATTCAAGTCCCTTCGTGGAGAATGTTGCGTGGATGTGTTGGGGAACTTGAAGCTCGCGCGCTCGCTGAAGGAGCAGCGATACGACAGTTGGACCAATCGTGCGGAGCGAAGGTTGCCTGGGATGTTCGGGGACAATTCTCTCGATGGTCCGCCGCGGCAGTCAGGATGGAAGCGCGCATTACCTGAGCCTAAAGGTTACGGCGGACTAATCATTGAGCAGGCGACAAGGCGCCAACGTCTGTGATGTCGGACTTGCAACGTGTTGTCGGGACCATGACACATCCGACGGAGCAATAGCTTGACAAATCAAGCTATCGCAATTGGCACGAGGCTTGAAGATGTGAAGCTGGCGAAACAGAGCGGCCTCTAGTAGGATCTGAAGGAGTGGCAGCGGTGGCTTACGAGAATGTCGCCTTTCAGTTTATTCTAAGCGGCGGATGGGACGTCGGCTGTCCCAATGCGGCGATCTATCGCCCTGCGCGCTCGTGCATGGTTTTGTGTCCGTGATCGACTACTGGATCGCAACTCGCGCCAACATCGATGCGCGCGCGCAACTGGGCGCCGCGCCCGTGCCGGGTCCTGCACCTGCCGGCAGTCATATTCGTGAGTCAGCCGAATTCGACCGGCTCGAAGCCGAGGTGCGGCGCATGGACTTCGACGGGCCGGCTGCGGTTGATTGGCGGACGGTCAATGCGCTGTCGCTCGACATTTTGTCGAAGCAGTCAAAAGACATTCTGGTTGCCTGTTGGGCGACCTATGGCCTGTTTCGCACCGAAGGCTATCAGGGTCTCGCCGTAGGGTTGGGCGTTCTGCGCGGCATTGTGGAGACGCATTGGGAGGGGCTGTTTCCGCCGATCACGCGGGAACGTGCGCGGGTCGGCGCGATCGATTGGCTCGTCGGTCGCGTCACGTCGGCAATAGTCGAGAATGCGCCGACTGAAGCCGATAGTCCGGCTGTGCTCGCCGCCTATGATGCCCTTGACGACCTCGCTCGCGAGCTCAGCCAGAAGCTCGTCGACGGGCAGGTCGCTTTGTGGGATTTGTTCAGGGCACTGAAATCGCATTACGAAGAAGCCAGGCGCGCGATCGCCGCCGCAGCAGAGCGCGCGGCTGAGACGGCCCAAGCTGCCGAGCAGGCCGCTGCCCCGCTGGCGGAATCCTCTCCACCGGCTGACGCTGCCCAACCGGCAGCGCCGGGTGAAATCGTCTCGGCTGGCACCGACGGCGGCTGGGCCGGCATGATCGACCGTTTGCTCAATATGCTGCGGCAAGCTGCGGCCGCCCGGCGAGTCATCTCGCCCGCAGACCCGAAAGTGTATCTGCTCAATCGCGTAGGCTCGTGGATGCGCTTTGACGAACTGCCCGCGGATGCAGATGGCCGCACGACGATATTGCCGCCCGGCAATAACGTGTCTGCGTTGGAAGCAATGGTTGCGGCCGATCAGCACGCCGAAGTCGTGAATATGGCCGAAGAGATCACCTGGACGGAACCGTTCTGGCTCGACGCTCACCGGCACGCTGCTAATGCTCTGGAGAGAATGGGGCCGTTATTTGAGCCGGCGGCCACCGCTGTGCGCGCCGCGATCGCTCTGTTGGTCAGAAGTTATCCGCGGATCCTGGAGCTTCAGTTCAAAGACGGCCGGCCGTTCGCTGACGAGGAAACGCGCGCCTGGGTCACCATGGGGGGAGCTGACCGATGGGATCCCGTCGAGGCAACGGTTGCCGAGGCAGACAGGCTCATCGTCGCTGGACAGCCGCAGGCCGCATTCCAGAAGCTGTCGGGTGTGTTGGATGGGGTAACCTCGGAACGCGGCCGGTTCATCGGCCGGCTTGCGCAGGCACGTTTTTGCGTCGAGACCGGCTTCGTCACGACAGCCATTCCGCTGCTGGAACACCTCGAACAGGTTATTGCCGAGCACAAGCTCGAAAGCTGGGAACCTGCGCTCGCGCTCGATGCTGCCGAATTGCGCTATCGCGCGATGACCCATCCCGAGGCACCACAGCTCATTGACGAGCCTCCTCGTCGCGCCGCGCTTGAACAGATCCGAAGGCGGGTAGCAAGCATCGATATCGCTCGCGTCAGCCAACTCGGTCGCAGCTGATTTTGTCAAGGATAAGTCGGGGAAGCTCATATGGCCCAGGAAAGCACGGTTGCTCCAAAGGAGCGCATCAATATCCGATTCAAGCCCGCAACCGGCAACCTCAAGGAGGATGTCGAGTTGCCGCTCAAATTGCTGGTTTTGGCCGACTTCACAGGGCGGGCCGATGACCGGCCGATTGAGCAGCGTCAGCTCGTCACTATCGACAAGGACAACTTCGGCGAGGTTGTCAAAAGCCAGGAACTGAGCCTGGATATTAGCGCTGAGAACAAGCTCGAGGAGTCGCCAGAGGCCGGCAAGTTGTCGGTGTCGCTGAAATTCGAGAGCCTGAAGGACTTCGAGCCCGAGCGCATCGCACAACAGGTCCCGGAACTTCGCATGTTGACCGAACTGCGCGCGGCCCTGGTTGCCCTGAAGAGCCCGCTCGGCAACGTGCCGGGTTTTCGCAAAGCCATCCAAAATTTACTCGAAGACCACGGCGCGCGGCCGCGGCTTCTGACCGAGCTCTCCAGTAAGCCCGAGTGAGCGGTTCAACAAGCTCTCTTCAGGAGTGCGGGCACGATGACCGATACAAGCGCACAATCATCGGCCGAAGTCGTCACGTCGGCCACTGACGTTTCGCTACTGGATCAGATTCTCGTCGAAACCAAGATAACCCCGCAAGATGAGGGTTACGACCTCGCTCGCCGTGGCGTCGCAGCTTTCGTTACCGAGCTCATCAAGCCGAATAGAGCCGGTGAGCAGGTCAACAACGCACTGATCGATCGGATGATCGCGGAGATCGACCGCAAGATCTCGGCTCAGCTCGACGCCGTGCTGCACACGGACGAGTTCCAGCAGCTCGAGTCGGCCTGGCGGGGGCTGAAGTTCATGGTCGACCGCACCGATTTCCGTCAGAACATCAAGGTTGAAATTCTCAGCGTCAGCAAGGACGAACTGCTCACCGATTTCGAGGACAGTCCGGAGATCGTCAAGTCCGGCCTGTACAAACACGTCTACAGCGCAGAGTTCGGCCAGTTCGGCGGCCAGCCCGTCGCGGCCATGATATCGGCCTACGAGTTTGGCAGTGGCAGCCAGGACGTGAAGCTCATGCGCTACATGAGTGCAATGGCCGCCATGGCACATGCGCCGGTCATTGCATCCGCTGGGCCGGATATGTTCGGCGTCGAACGCCATGAGGAGATCGCAAGTCTGAAGGATCTGCAATCGATCTTCGAGGGGCCAAAATACGTCAAGTGGAATTCATTTCGCGAGAGCGAGGACGCTCGCTATTTCGGCTTGACGTTACCGCGTTTCCTGCTGCGCTTGCCCTATGGGCCGGAAACGATTCCGGTCAAGGCCTTCAATTATCAGGAGGCCTCCAATGGTGACACCAACAACTATTTGTGGGGCAGTGCGGCCTTTGCCTTCGCGACGCGCCTAACCGAAAGCTTCGCAAAGTATCGCTGGTGCCCGAACATCATCGGCCCGCAATCGGGCGGGGCGGTCGAAAACCTCAATCTACACACCTATGAGGCGATGGGGCAGTTGCAGAGCAAGGTTCCGACGGAGGTTCTCATCTCCGACCGGCGCGAGTTCGAGCTTGCTGAACAGGGGTTCATCGCGCTGACCATGCGCAAGGGCTCTGACAATGCCGCTTTCTTCTCGGCAAATTCTGTTCAGAGGCCGAAATATTTCGGAAACACCCAGGATGGCAAGACGGCCGAACTCAACTACAAGCTCGGCACCCAGCTGCCTTACATGTTCATGATCAATCGGTTCGCGCACTACATCAAGGTGCTGCAGCGTGAGAACATCGGCTCGTGGAAGAGCAGGGAAGAGCTCCAGAGCGAGCTCAACGACTGGATCCGCCAGTATGTCGCCGATCAGGAGAATCCGTCGGCTGACGTGCGCTCCCGGCGGCCCTTGCGCAAGGCGGAGATCACCGTAGACGATGTCGAAGGTGAACCGGGCTGGTATCGCGTCGGCCTCTCCCTCGTTCCGCACCTGAAATATATGGGCGCGGATTTTGCCCTGTCGTTGAAGGGCAAACTCGACAAGCAATGATGGTGTGCAGACGATGATAGACGGCAGTCTTATGGAGCGCTTGGAACAGGCAAGGGCGAGCAGGGCCCCCTCGGAGCAACAGGGCTCGTTCGATCGTTTCCGAGCGAGTGTCCTGGACAATCTGCGCCGGGTTCTAAACTCGCATCAGGGCTGCTGCGAAACACGACCGGACTTCGGGATGCCAGATCTTAATGGCGCGATCGGGCAGGGGGCGGACGCGGTGCGCACAATCGCTCATTCGCTCAAGCGGCAGATCGAGATGTTTGATCCGCGCTTGGGGAATGTTTCGATCCGCGTTCAAACCGATCGCCAGTACCCGTTGCAGCTGACGTTCCACGTCAATACCACGCTCTATTATAACGGCCGGACGGAGCCGATCTCATTCGACGCGATCTACGAAGAGCGCGTCTGGGTGAAGGACTGAACCGGTGGCGCTTAATCCGTATTACGAGGATGAGTTGTCCTATTTGCGCGAGCTCGGATGTGACTTTGCTTTAGCCAATCCGAAGCTTGCGCCGTTTCTCGGGCGGGAGGCCACCGATCCCGACGTGGAACGCTTGTTGGAAGGTTTCGCATTTCTTGTCGCGCGCCTGCGCCAGAAGCTCGACGACGAGTTTCCCGAGTTCGTCCATGGCCTGTTACGGATGATATGGCCACATTATCTTCAACCCTTGCCTCCCATTACGACACTCTCCTTTGCTTTGAACCAATCGGCGAGCACAGGGAGCCTGAATGTGCGGGCCGGCACGAGCGTCCGCTCGCGTCCACTTGAGGGAACGAGTTGCCCGTTCGTCACCTGCTACTCAATTGATGTGCTGCCGCTGCAGATCACTCACACTCAGTTCGAGAACCGGACGGGCTCGGCGCGCCTGGTCTTGGGGATCCAGGCAACCGGCCGGCAAAACCTCTCATGTCTTCAGAACGGTCGTCTCCGCCTCTTCTTCTCAACAGAGCGAGAGCCACAAGTCGGGCGCTATCTGTTGACCTGGCTGTGCCGCCACGTCAGGCAGGTTACCGTCACCGTGGCGGATCGACAGGTCGCAGCAATCGGGGCAGCGCAGATTGCGCCAATCGGATGGAAGGATGAGGAGGCGGTTTTGCCCTGGCCGCATAATGGCTTCGCCGGACTGCGGATCATTCAGGAGTACCTGACATATCCGTCCAAATTTCTCTATGTCGAACTGTCTGGTCTCGAGTCCGTCGGGGCCCACGTCGAGACGGAGTGCAGGCTCAGCTTCGAATTTCAGCGTCCGTTTCCTGCGCAAATGCGAGTGGGCAAGGACCAGATTCGCTTGAACTGCACGCCGGCCATCAATGTCTTCAGCCATGAGGCCTCACCGATCCGTCTGGAGCGGACCAAGACCGAACACCGCGTGCTTGCCGCCGGAGGGCCGAACGTCAGCATCCGTTCGGTGGATAGTGTGACCGGTTATGTGCAAGGGCGCCCGGAACGTATCGAGTTTGAGCCATTCGACTTGTTACGCCACGATCTGCCCGGCACTGAGCGCAACCGCGCCTACTTCCGCGAGCGGGTCCGTCCTGGAGTGGTCGGCCGAGGTGTCGACCACTATGTGAGCTTCGTCGACCGGCTCGATGTCGGCCAGCATCCGCCGATCGATGTCGCATCGCTGCAATTAACCTGCTCCAACGGACCGATCGCCGACCGGTTGCCGGTTGGCGCCGTCGATTTGCCGACCTCCGACACGCCTCGCTCGGTCAGCTTCTCCAACATCACGTCGGTCGTCGCAGAGGTACCTCCACCGCTCAATGATGGCCTGTTGCGGCGGCTGACGGCCAATCTGGCGCGCAATTATGGCGCCATGGTTAACGTTGACACGCTGCGGACCATCATTTCCAGCTACGATTTCCGTGCGGTCTATGACGTTCAGGCGCGCCGCCGGCTGGAGTTGCTGCTCGAGGGGCTTGATCAGCTCGTGAGCACCGACAGCGATCACGTGGTGCGCGGGGCTCCGATCCGCATGCGCAACATCGAATTGGCTCTGGTCGACAGCAAGATCGGCGGTGAGGGCGAATTGTTCCTGTTAGGCTCGGTGCTGGATGCCTTCTTCGCGAGCTTCGCCGGCATCAATATGCTGCATCGGTTTTCGGTCCGCGGCACGGAAAGCAACGCATATTACACATGGCCAGCGAGAAGCGGATCGATCAACCCGTTCTGATCGGGCCCGAGGATCTGAGCGAGCTTGCGGCTGACGGGTTCTTCTCGCTCGCAGGACTTCTTGAGCGACGTTTTGGCAACGCTCCCCCAATCGGATCCACTGACGATCCCGCGCGCGAGGCGGTTCGCTTTCGCGCCGCGCCGACGCTCGGCTTTCCCGCTGAGGAGATCGCGCAAGTCGGACAGGTCAAGGCCGCAACAGAGCGAGTGGAAGTGTACGTTAATCTCATGGGACTGCACGGCCCGTCGTCGCCGCTGCCGCCCTTCTACACCGAACGTGTCATGCATGCCGATGGCGCGGGGGCGCTCGGCGAGTTTTTCGATTTCTTCAATCACCGTCTAATCAGCCTGCTGCTGCGAATTTGGCGGTACTATCGCCACCATTTGCGGTTCGAGGATGGGGGAACCGACGCCATTTCGGTGCTGGTCGGTGCGCTCTTTGGGCTCATGCCAGGAGAAAGCACCACCGACGAACGGGAATGGCGGG
>NZ_LNCU01000070.1:0-179251 GCF_001542415.1 Bradyrhizobium macuxiense | reverse complement strand
TGCCTCATGCCGGTGTCCTTGCCTTGCCCAGCCGGTCGGCACGTCTTGTGGCCGGCGTGATTTCCAGCCATCTCAATGTTCCGGCCCGGGTCGAGGAATTCATCTGGCGTGAGATCGATATTCCACCGGAAGCCCAGTGGCGCCTAGGCCGGCTTGGCCTTGAGCTTGGCATTGACACCCTTGCTGGCGAAACAATGCCGGATGTGGCGGGCAAATTCCGGATCTGCCTCGGGCCGCTCAACCAGCAGCAGTTTCGCTCTCTGCTGCCCGGCCGCGAGGCTCACGGCATCCTTTGTCGCCTTGTCAATGTCGTTCTGCGCGAGCCGCTCGCCTGGGATCTCCAGTTAGAACTGGCGCCGGCGGAAATGCCCGAATGGACTCTTGGCGAAGGGGAATTGGGCTGGACGACGACGATCGAACCGTCCAAGCGAGGGGCGAGCTCAATTCTATTGTGATTGTTTGCGAGTTTCTCGTTGCGGCGTCGCTGCTACGGTCGGGCCCGTTAGTGACTGGGCCGCTGGCTGATGCCTCGCTGTCACGGTGCCAGTGGCACGGGGAACCTGTCAGATATTGGCGCGAGAATGGTTTTCACAATAACTCCATTGAGTGATCGTTTTTCACAGTGTGGGATTAAATTTCGACGTCTCAAGCGCCCTGTGAAGAAAATTCGAGCAATGAGCGTGTTTTCACGTGGATCCATCATGGGCGAACGCTTTTCGGGGTTGGTGAGTGTTTTTCGGGATAGGCGGCTGCCAGAGCTCGCCGTCCCAGCGGGCTACGCGGCCCTGATCGACGCTTACAAGCTTCCTGTCCCGGTTGCTCGGACCCTATCGGCCATCGGCACCAAGCACCGCATTGAACAGGGCAGCTGGCGCATCTACACGCCGCGACATGCCCCGGAGGCCTCTCTTGACGGGCACCTGACGTTTGCCCTCAAGAACAAGGGGGTAGACCTTGACGTCTTGAAGCGGCTCTTCCTCACCTTAAAGTATGCGCACTGAACGAATTTATCGCGCAGGATTGGAAGGAGCGCGCACGAGCGGTTGTCAGCGAAGTCCCCAAGGATCTGCTTGCGCGGACGGCGGCGTTCCTCGAAGTCCAGCTACGTGATCGAGGGCGAAAGGCCGCCCCAAGATCGCATTCAGTGGTGGGGTCGTGCGATTGGCGATGCTGGTCGCACACCGCTCGATCAGCAGGAGTTTCTGCGCCTCTAGGGCATCGTGATCGCCGACGAGCGCTTTGTGAGACTGGGATCCCGACAAGAAGTCGGCTTTGTCGGCGAGCACGATGGCGACACTCAAAGGCCGATCTCGGACCACATCAGTGCGCGGCACGAGGATACTTCCTCGCTCATGGCGGGGCAGATTGCCTTCGACCATGCAGCAGAAAAACGATCTCGATCCCGTTATAGCTGCAGCAGTGCTCGCATTCAGATTTTTTTACATCCACCCGTTTGAAGACGGAGTTTGCCGTAGGCGGCTTTTACTTCATTCTGCAACTGCTCCAAGCCATTGGGCGGCCAGCTTCGTCTGCCGACGGCTGCATTCCAAAGACGCAGGATCGCCGCTAATTCACGTTCCGCTGCCGCCTTTTCGCGCCGAGTTGCTCCAAGTGCGTTCTGCCTTTTGCAATGGTGTTCCGGGGCGCGCGAAGCACCGTTTGTCCTTTTGGACGACGGCCGGACTGATGCGCATTGAAATATTCAGCGCAGCAGAGACCTCAGCTCGGCCGAAAGCGGCACCAGATTGCCAGCGTAACTCGCGATCATGGCCGGCATGAAGCTCTCGCGCCGGACGCGCGCGAAGTCGAGCGCAAAGCCCGCAGTCTCGCCGAGCATCGCCATAAATGCGAGCTGCGAGCGGCCATTGCCTTCACGAAAGGGATGAATGGCGTTGAGCTCGCCGAGGAACCGCGTGGCCTCCGCGATGAAGTCCTCTGGGCCGTCTGCGCCGAGCGCCGCGGGCAGGGTGGCGAAGAGCTTGGTCATCTCGCCGTCAATATACTCAGGATAGCAGAAGGGATTGCCGCCCTTTGCTGTGCGCACCGTGCGGTATTTACCGGCCCAGCGATAGACATCCTGGAAGAGATGGCGGTGGACGCGGCAATAATGGCGAGCGTTTAGCTTGCCGCGCGGCAGCGGCTCGCGGGCGCGCAGCGTGGTCATTTCGAGTTCGAACGCTTCAAGCTGCGCCGCGTCGCGCAGGCCGAGCTTGTTCTTGAGGGTGGTCGTGCCCTTGTAGGCGTAGGGGTCATCAAAGCCGTCGTAGCCGGCCGCCATCAGCCGCGCGACTTGGCGTCCCGATAGGCCCGGATGATCTCGGAGCGCTGATCGTCGGGCGACAGCTTCCGCTTGCTCATGTCGGCGAGCCGCTTGCGGCTGGCGGCGCTTAGGCTGATCCCCTCAACAGCGGTGATCGCAGCGAAGGTGCGCTGGCCGAGGACATGGCCGGGTGTGCTGGGCTTCAGCCCCTTGGTGGTCTTTTTCATGGGTCCTCGTCGTGTCGAAGCTCGCCGGCCGACGTCTAACGGTCGAGCAGCTTGCGCGCCTGGGAGATCCGGTCCTTTAAGCCCGCTTGGAACCCAGGATCGCGCCGGCGGGTCTCGATATGGGTCGTGATCGCGGCGCGGATGATGTCGGAGACGGGCAGATTCTCGACACTGGCGACCATCTCAAGGGCTTGCGCCTGCTCCTCGGAGAGACGGACGGTCATCGCTTTGGCTTGTTTCATAGCGCTTTTTTGCACCATATCGCCCCTCTTGTCAACCGGCGTGGTGATGTGGTATCACGGTGGCAATATGCGGAGGTGGCTATGAGCGACAAGCACGACGATGACGACAAGGAGCGGCCCGACCGCCCAAAGACCTTCGAGATCAAGATCGATCGCACGACCTACAAGGTCTCGGAGCCGGTCCTCACCGGCGCGCAACTGCGGCGTTTGCCGGAGCCCGACATCGGCCCGGACCGCGACTTGTTCGAGGTCGTGCCGGGCGGCTCCGATCTGAAGATCGAGGCCGACGCCACGGTCGAGATGCGCAATGGCCTGCGCTTTTTCACCGCACCGGCGCAAATCAACCCGGGCCGTGCTTGAGGGGAAGGGCCGATGCTACCGCCCATTGACGAGGAGTATTTGCAGGCTCGGGCGCCAGGACATGCCGTGTCTCTTGATGGCGGCATGATCGCGATCGTCATTCCGTCCTTTCCGCTGCCGAACGGGTTCGCTGCCACGGCCGCGGATCTCCTGCTGCGGCTGGCGCCCGGCTATCCCGACATGCAGCCGGACATGTGGTGGTTCGCGCCGGCGATCCGGCGGGCCGACGGTCAGGTGATCGCCGCGACCGAATTGCAGGAGGTTCATCTCGGCCGCACCTGGCAGCGCTGGTCGCGTCATCTCAATCCCGGCCAGTGGCGGTCCGGTATCGACTCGCTCGAAAGCTACTTGGCACTGGTCCGGAAGGAACTCGAGGCCGCCGCAAGGGCGCGCGCGGCATGATCACGACCCTCGTCCTTCCCGAACCGCTCGCCGACGAGATTGCCTCTGCTACCCGCAACCCGCTCGAATGCGCCGGCGTGCTGCTTGCGCGTCGCGTCGATGTCGGCGCGGAGGTCCGTCTCCTCGGGCGGTCGCTGCATTGGGTGCCGCAGGCGGCCTATAGCGAGCAGAGCCCGCATCACATGCTGATCGGCTCCGACGGCTATGTCGGCGCGCTCGGCGCGGCCGAAGCCGACGGCGCCGTGCCGATCTGGTTCCATACCCATCCCGGCGACGGCGGCGTGCCGTTGCCGAGCAAGCTCGACCGTCAAGTCGATCGTGATATCGCCGATCTCTTCCAGTTGCGCAGCGGCTCCGGCATCTACGCGACGCTGATCGCCTCGCCCCGCGGCGAAAGCTTCGTGTTCAGTGGCGAGCTGACGCCTGAGGGCGAGGCCGCGACATCAATCGATCGCGTCTGGATCGTCGGCGAACGCTGGCGGTTGATCCAGAATTTCGCGCGCGCGGCGTCGGCGCCAGATGCGATCTTCGACCGCAATGTGCGCGCCTTCGGCCCTGATATTCAGGGCGTGGTCGGCGATCTGCGGGTCGCGATCGTCGGGTCTGGCGGCACCGGATCGGCGGTCGCCGAGCAGCTGGTGCGACTCGGCGTGCGCCATCTCCTGCTGATCGATAATGATAAGCTCTCGGCCAGCAATGTAACCCGCGTCTATGGCTCGACGCCGGGCGATGTCGGGGAAGCCAAGGTCGACGTGCTACGCGCCCATTTGAGACGGATCGCGCCCGATCTCGTCAGCTCGACGGTCAAGGCGATGACGACGGTCAAGTCGGTGGCCAAGGCCCTGCGCGCGGTTGATCTGGTATTCGGCTGCACTGACGACAATGCCGGGCGTCTCGTCCTGTCGCGCCTGTCGACCTTCCTGCTGACGCCCGTGATCGATGTCGGCGTCCTCCTGAGCAGCGACCGCAGCGGCGCTCTGACCGGAATCGACGGCCGAATCACAACCCTGACGCCGGGCGCCGGTTGCCTGGTCTGCCGCAACCGGGTCGACATGGCGCGCGCGGCGGCGGAGGTTCGAACGCCCGAGGAGCGTCAGAAGCTGGCCGACGAAGGCTATGCGCCGGCGCTCGGTCAGGTGGAGCCCGCGGTCGTGGCCTTCACCACCGCTGTGGCGGCCGCCGCCGTCAATGAGCTGCTCGACCGCCTGATTGGCTACGGCCCGCCCGAGCGGCCGACCGAGACGCTGCTGAGGCTGCACGAGCGCGAGATCTCCACCAACCACGCAGCGCCCCGGGGCGGGCATTATTGTCATCCGGGCGCAGGAAAATGGGGCGCCGGCGACGAGGAGCCGTTCCTCGGCCAGCTCTGGGGCGCGGAATGAAGGTCTCCTTGTGGGAATGGCTTCCCTTTTGGCGCTGGCGCGTGATCGGTCAGGCCGGCTCGGCCGACGAGGTGCCCGATCGGCTGCCGCGCAACGCGGTCGCGCTCGTCGGCGAGGCTGGCCGCACCAAGTGGATCATCTTCGACTGCCCGTGCCGAACCGGCCACCGGATCATGCTCAACGCCGACCCGGCGCGGAGGCCGCATTGGACGTTGAATCACGTCCAGCGACTAACCATCTCTCCAAGCATTGACTACCGCGGCAGCGAGCGACGCTGCCATTACTTTATTCGTAGCGGCCGGGTCGAATGGGCCGGGGACAGTGATCGATGAGTGACAGTGAAGAGGGAATAGAAGAACCGCAGTCGATCGCGCCGCAGCCCCCGCGGGCGATCGAGAAGACCCCGATGTTCACGGCGATGAACGCGGCGCGCTATCAGCGCCAAACGCTCATCAAGGACATTGAGACCGAGCACCCCAAATTGCTATGCTATGTCGCCGGCAACAAAGCGTATGTCGACCGCATCGACACGCTGGGCTTTGTCGACATGCTTCACAACGTCAATCCCGGCGATCCGATCGATCTCCTGCTACACACGCCGGGCGGCGACGTCGATGCGGCCGAGAAGCTGATCGGGCTGGTCCGCAGTACGACGGGCGAGCAGGGGCAACTTAGGGTCATCATTCCGGACTACGCCAAGAGCGCCGGCACGCTGATGGCGCTCGGCGCCAATGCGATCGTGATGAGCGACTCGTCCGAGCTAGGTCCGATCGACCCGCAGGTGTCGTCCCGGGACGGGAACGGCTCAGACGTCGTCTATTCCGTGCTGACCTACCTCAACGCCTATGACGCCGCGCGAAAGGCGCTGCGCGACACGCCCGACGATCTTGCCGCGCGGATCACCTTCGAAAAATTCGATCCGACGATTGTGCGTAAATTTCAGTCGGTAAGGGACCGGGCACGCTCGTTCGCCGAGAACCTGCTCAAGCGCCGTGGCAAGAATTTCTCGAAGATCGCCAGCGAACTGATGGACATTAACAAATATCAATCGCACGGCCAGATGATCGGATGGGAAACCGCCAATGAGATGGGTCTGACGATTACGTATATGCCGTCGACCGATCCAGTGTGGCGCAAATACTGGGCACTCTATTGCCATTTGCGGTTGGCGATCGAATCCGAGCAGCGGATTTTTGAATCGAACTATGTGTCGCTGCTGCTCTGACACAGGGCATGCGCACGAGGAGCTCTATAGCTCATGACATCGAGCGGCGCCTTGGTCGCTCCGGTCCGCATTGACGATTGTGCGTCTCCGCGATCACCAAGCACAGGCCTCGTCGTTGTTTGGACGAATTGTGGGGAATCGTCTGAGAAACTTTAGAAAGGCATGCAGGCCTTCGGAGCTAGCGACGGCTGCCGGGCGGCGGTTTTGCAAATTTTCTTACGGTGAACCGGCCACAGAATTGAAAGACGGTTCACGTGTGTTGGGAAGCAGATTTGATCCGGACACATAGTCGCGTTTGGAGGTCGTTACGATGGCTCGGCCATGTCGTTGCTCTGGGGGCGTCCCACTGGCGCGAAGCGTGGCTCGAAGTTCAGGGCGACGGCGATCTCAAAGGTACGATTGGCGGTGACGATTGAGCCGTCGTCGGCCGACCATTGTATTCTGTGCGGCGGGGGGCGTAACCGTCGTTAGATGCGACGCGCGCCAGGTTGATAAGATCGACATTGTCCGTTGTAGGACGGTGTTGGACGTGCGACAGGGCTCATTCGGGTGACCCATTGTATTTAGGAGAGTTTTTGCTCTGGCACGGGGAATGCCTTGGGATGTGAGCATATGCGATGGTCCCGCGGAAAAAGCACAAGCTCTCGATTGGATGATCGCAAGAGCCTCGCAAAACCAGACATTGGATCCGATCATGATCTCTTTCCTTGCTGCCAAACGCCGCAATGGAGCTTCTAAAGGGCCATTCGGATCCGGCAGCTCTATGTCGATGACAACGCTGCGGCGTGCTTTCCTTCTCCGACGTTTGGGGTCGGCTGTCGACAAAGGTCCCGATGTATTCATCCCGATCGGGGACAGCTCACGACTTGCACTCTCTCCGCAGGTGGCGCAATCGTCCAAACGGACACATCGGCTCCACCTTGCCAACTTCACGCTCAGCAACCGGACTTCAGGTGCTCGTGATTCCCGATCGTCGCACGCCTGTCGTGACGGATATGATCCGGCACAAGGTCGGCGCTTCCGACAAGACACCGGGCAAGTCCCGGCTCGCACATTTTCTTGAACATCTCGTATTCAAGGGCACCGACAAGCATCTACTCGGCGAATTCTCCCAAACCGTGTTTAGCATCCTGGCCACGTCCTATTGTCTTCGAGGTCGCACAACAGATGCCGTGGTAGGCCAGGCCGATCGCTTAGCAAACGCTGTGTCAGCGCTTTCCAGTGGACATCCGCCATCTCGTGAATGGATGTGAGCGGAGATCGCTTCAGGGAAATATCGTACCGCACGGTTCAATTATTTTAGTATCTCGCAGATCGTCGGGCGTTCGTGCAGGGGTGGACGTCCGTTTGAGAGTCCACGCCACCAGCCGCCTAGGGCGGCACGATCGCACGCAAGTTTTACACTCATGCCATTTGCAAATTCGATCCAATCAGTGAAACGATGGCCGGCGACCGCGACCACCACCGGAATGTCGGCATCGCGTGCACGTTCGATCAAGTAGACCAGCCCCTTGCCGGCGCACTCTCGCCTGCCGAAGCGATTGATGATCATGAGGTCGGCTCCGGCCTCAAGCGCGCCGGCAATCCGCGCGGCAGCGTTTTGGAGCCGTTCGAGATCTAGACGGCAACCGTGCTCGACCGGGGCGAGATTTTTGGCAAGAGATAGCTTTTCACCATTGTGGACCAGCACACCGTGCAGACTGGAGTCGGCGCATTGACCAACCTGCACCATGCCGACAACTCGATGGCCTTGCGCGCTCAGGTCTGTCGCGAAATCATGCAGAACCGAGTCAGGATTCTGATCTGCTCCATAGACTACGGCGGCGAGATCGCATTCGGCATCGAACATGGCCTGCCTCATTCTTGTGCGCAATAAAACCACGGCAGTACGGCCGCGATTTTATGATACCCGCGTCAAATTGTAGTTCAATTCGGTTCCTACGTTGTATCGCGGTATATATCACGATTTCGACTGAGCGGCCATCTGCCTTTGCCATGCGGCTTGTGCGTCAAGAATGCCTTCTTCAGTCTGACTCGAACTATCTCACTACTGTACGCCTTCACGTATGAGGCGAGTGCGGGTTATAGTGGAGGTAATGGTCTAGCCTTCGGTCCCGTGCTCCGACGCCGGATCGCTCGAATTGATGACTGCGAAGGATACGTTGCCTTCAATTCCAACCAATCCTGCGACGGGTTCTTTGAGAGGACGTTGCCAATGTCGCCATCGCGGCCTACACGTGCTGAGCCATCCCTGGCCGTCGGTGATCTTGAGCGACTCGCGCCGTTAAGCCCCACTTCGAGCTGCTCGGATCTGCCGTCCCAGCTGCCATACATTGCGGTCGAGACACAGGCCGCCGTGCCGGCGGAAAACTTCAGACATGCAGAGGACTTCACACATATCGTCGGCTTGGGATGGGACCATGGTTGCCAATCGGCGCCCGATCCTCTGATCGGTTCAATGGACAAAAAAGCCGTCCTGCCGGCGACACCGCTCCAGCCGCGACCACATTTTTACATCAGTGGTCGGCCTTACACGGCTGAGCTCGGGCAAGGGATAAAGGACGCGACCCTAAACAATCCGCGAGGACTTAGCGTTACGCTCGTTCCGGGACATGGATTTCAATCGCTAGAGCCCGTGATGGCGGACGTCGAAGGCGTGCCGAAACAGGGGGGAGATACATCGTCATTGAACGGCGCTTCGACGTCCGCGATCCCAACGAAAAGTTCCAAAGGCTGTGGACTGTGGTGGTGTTTTAAATCAGCTTTTGCCAAATCCTTCCGACGGAGTCGTCGCGAAACCTCGGCAGGCCGTCTGGATCAACCGGCAGGGCAGCCCGCTGGATCGCGTATCCCACCGCAGCCGCTGCAGCTCGGCCCCGAGGATTGGCTGGGTGACGAGCATATCACGGCAGACTACACCCTCCTGGAGCGGGAGTTGCAGAGCGACAATCCGGATCTGGCCGCACGGACGCGGCTTTTGCGGCCCGCACAAGCACATCTGCTGCGCTTGACCGAGGACGATCTCATCCGACAGGACGCCTTGTGGGGAATCATCGAGGATGGAAACAATAATGATACCGCCAACTACTTGTTCCTGCCAGTGAACGATGGGAGTTCAGATAAAAGCAATGACGGTACGCATTGGTCGCTGCTGCTCGTGGATCGTCGCGATCCGGGAGCGGTGGTTGCCTATCACTACGATTCCTTCCGGAAAAGTAACAGCGCAAAGGCAAACCAGCTCGCAGCAAGGTTGGGCGCCAGCCTGCAGACCGCCTCCATAACCGAGCAGCGAAACCATTATGATTGCGGCGTCTTTGTGCTGGACGCCACACGAGCGCTGGTTGGACGATTGGCGCAAACAGAGCGGACCGACGACGAATTGCTGCGCCTCGACAACCTTGTCGCCAATCGGCGGGCCCTCCAAGACCGACTGAGCGCTTATGCGCCTTTGTAACACAGAACTCCGTAAGAGCTCGGGTTGATGGGGCGCACTGGAGCTGCTTTTGCCGGCAATAAAGCCTGCCAGAATATCCGCCGGCCGCCGATCTACAGCTTGGTCAATCCGCGTTCGGACGACTGGCGGGGTACGAGGACAGGTGTTTGGGCTCTCGCACAATCTCGCGCCGCACCTCGCACGCGCTGTAGAGATTCGGGTTACAAATCAAAAGGCACCGAGCATGGCGTGTTTATGATCGCAGCGATCAGGCGTTTTCCAGCGCCTCCTATCTGATCCCAACATCGCTCAGAATGACCCGGGAAGGCGCAAGTCCATTAAGGCGGCGCAGCTTTACACTGCCGTTTCGATGCGAGCGGAGGCCATCCTGCGAGGTCTGATCGATCGCTAAAGTGTATCCGTCCGCTGTCTGTCCGGTCATGTGAGAGCGTGGGGTTCTTGGAGATAGAGGCCGGGGTGCGCGATCAAATCATCGATGAGATACGGCGGATACGCGCCGAGCATATCTAAACCAAGGTATGAGTTGCTCCAGTCCCTGTCATCAATAGGACTTGCGCGCGAGATCTGACCTTTTGAAGGAGTCAGTTCCGGGACGCTTCGACGATTTGGGTTCGCTGAGCCTAGCGTTGAGAGGTCAGGGGAAATCATCGAACGCGCTAACCCGGCGTTAGTGGTAGCACCTCGATTTTAAGGGCGGCATGGAATTCACGCGCGAACGCGTCGGCGCGGTATGGAAATCTGGTGTGTTTGCCTTGCGCGCGCGGTTGCGCGCCAACGATGGCGCTCCACTTGATGGTGTTGATCGCCCGGATTCCATCCGGTATCGGCCAGAGATTGACGGCCTGCGCGCCATCGCGGTGCTGGCCGTGCTGGCATATCATGCGTTTCCACGAGCCGTGCCCGGCGGCTTCGCCGGCGTCGACATTTTCTTCGTCATCTCCGGTTACCTGATAACTGGAATCATCATTCGGCAGTCGCTGGAGAAACGCTTCAGCTTCGCAAACTTCTACGCTCGTCGAATCTTAAGGATATTTCCTTGCCTTGTTGTCGTGATCTTTGTCACCTTCGTCATCGCATGGTTCACATTCCCTGCCGCTGAGATGGAGGCGCTCGGAACCAGCATCAGGGGCGCGGCCGCCTTCATAGAGAATTTGGTGCTGCACGAACAGATCGTCGGATACTTCGATCCTCAGGCAGAACGTCTTCCGCTTCTCCATCTCTGGTCGCTCGGAATCGAGGAGCAGTACTACATCGTATGGCCGGTTGCACTGTTGCTGATTTCGCGTTGGCCAGCGCGCCGTATGGCAATCGTGGGAGCGCTTGCACTCGGCTCTCT
Organism: Bradyrhizobium macuxiense; assembly: GCF_001542415.1. GTDB lineage: Bacteria > Pseudomonadota > Alphaproteobacteria > Rhizobiales > Xanthobacteraceae > Bradyrhizobium > Bradyrhizobium macuxiense. The sequence goes on along the minus strand of NZ_LNCU01000070.1, from coordinate 168,363 downwards.
TTTTGTCTGCCTCCTGACGCCGCCGATCGAGTCCGCCTGGGCATTCTACTCGCCCACGACCAGGGCATGGGAGCTTCTCGCCGGATCGCTCGTAGGCCTCCGCCTGTGCAACAGACCGGTCGAGCCGGCTCGCTCAGTCGCCACGGCGCTCGCTCTGGCAGGATTGGCTGGGATCGCGTTCACATTCTGCGCATTCAGTGCCGGCTCACATTGGCCTGACCTCCGGACGGCCGTTCCCGTGTTGGCAGCCACGGCCCTGATCGCGACGGCCAATACGGTCGTCCATCGCCGCATTCTGTCGGCCCGCTCATTGGTCATCATCGGGCGTATAAGCTATCCCCTTTATCTTTGGCACTTCCCGCTGATCGCCTTTGCCAAGATGAACATGAACGGCGCCGTACCGGCGCTGCTGATGTCCGAACTTCTCGCGCTCAGCGCGCTGCTGGCGTGGTTGACCTATCGGTTCATCGAGCAGCCGATCAGGTTTGGCGCGGCTGCGATCAGATGGAAGATCGCACCCTTGGCTGTCGCGATGGCCGCAACGGGGCTCATCGGCATTGCTGCGGTCAATACACGGGGCCTGCCGGTACGCTTCCCACAACCGATCCGCAACCTCATGTTGTCTGGCACAGAAACTGAGAGCCATTGGCGACGTGCCGCGTGCCTTTTGATGCGTCAACCCGCATCGGAGTTCGCGAGCGAATGCGCGGGCCAAGGTGGTCGTCCGCTGCTGCTGATCTGGGGCGATTCCTACGGTGCCGCCCTTTATCCCGGGCTGCTCCATTTTTCCGCCGAACGCGGGTATGATGTCGCGCAGTATACGGCGTCGGCCTGTCCGCCTCTAATCGGTTACAGCCTGTCCGAGCGGCCGTACTGCAAGAGCATCAATGACGATGTTCTGTCACGGATAAAGCGCCTGCGGCCCGACGTTGTCATTCTCGACGCCACTTGGGGACAGACTGAAACCGTATTACGTCAGGACCTGCCGCGCACAGTGGCATTGCTCAAGGCGGCGCACATCACCAATATCGTCATCATGGGACCGCCACCGGGTTGGCTGGGCGGCGGCCTGTCGCAGAACATCCTCTACCATTATCGGGAAACTCACCAGGTGCTGCCTGTACGGACGTTCCACGGATCGACCGATACATGGACGAGGCAACGCGATGCGCAACTGCAGGAACTGTCGCACGAACTCGGCGTCCGTTACATTTCGGTCCGCGATATCTTTTGCAACGAGAGCGGTTGTCTGAGCCGGATCGGTCCCAATGATTCTGAATTGACGGCGTTCGATTCCGGGCACCTGACTGTGCCCGGGGCAACCTTCCTTGCGGCTCGGACCGTGGACGATATACTCAATGCAATCGCGCCCCCTCCTCAATGATCGCTACGCGGACCATGGTGCTGTAAAATGTGATCTCGATGAGGAATCCGCCTTCAACTGCTGAGCGCAACCGCTCGCACTCTCGGTCCACCATCTTGTGCCCGCCGCCAGCGTTTCGCATGGCAGGATAATCCTCAAATACACTGTTCACAGGGCAGGTTGCTGACGTGGCTGTTGATTACAAAACAAGGCAAGGATCGGGGCTTGATTTGTCGTGACGTTACAGAGATAGCAGATGTGGGCGGTTCTCCGTTTGACAGGATGGTAACAGACGTTTGGCCTGATCACTTGCTATCAGATGCCCGGCCCGTTTGCGCGGACAAAGTCCGATGGTCGCGATGGCGTTCGCTACGCCCGCGATCCACGATCGAGGCGATGACGATCAGTAGGATCAGACGATGCAGCGGATGGCTCTATGCTCGCTCGCACTCATAATCGTGCCATCAACGTGTGGTCCTTGCAATTGATGCCATTCGGCGGAAGCCTCATCGTCAGAACCTAAATGCCGAAGAATCTCGTGATCGCGTTTAAAGCCGCTTCATCTTCTCGTACGTGCTTGCAACAAGGTGGGCCATCTGCTCCGCGAAGCGAGACTGAAAAAAGCGCGCGGTGGGGTTTATGCGTCGGCCGATCTCTGCGATAAGGCACCGAGTGCTCGGAGACCACAGCCGTCGAGCAGACTGCAAAATGAAATGGGGAACTTGAGTTGCGGACAGAATTTTCGCGTATCAATCAGTCTAAAGCCATCTTCGATGATATTTATGCTTCGGATGATCCGAGAGCATATTTCTCTGTCCTGGGAGACTTGGACTATATGATCCCGGACGTGGCTGAGCCGGTTGTGCGCCAGATTCTGGCAGCGAAAACTTCGGCAACCGGCCTTAAGCCGGTCGTGCTTGATGTTGGCTGTTCATACGGCATCAACGCCGCGGCGCATCGGTTTCCACTGACCTTCGGGGGCTTGCGTCATCGCTACGCCCGGCGCGAGATGAGGGCGATTAGTTCTGAGACCCTGGTGCGGCTCGATCGCAATTTTTATGCAGCTTGGCCTGATGTCGGTCTGGCGCGATTTATCGGTCTGGACGTATCGGCGCCGGCGATCAACTATGCAGCGGGTGTTGGTCTCCTTGAGCAGGGCATTGTCGCTGATCTTGAAAAGGAGACGCTATCGACGGACAGCGCGCGTATCATCCGCTCCACTGACGTTATCATGTCGACGGGCTGTATCGGCTACGTTACCGAGAAGACGTTCAGCAAGATTCTCGATGCGATGGAGAAGCGTCCATGGATCATCTCCTTCGTACTGAGGATGTTCCCATTTGATTCTTTGGCTGCGACGTTCGCGAAGCGCGGCCTTGTGACGGAACGTCTTACCGGCGCGACATTCATTCAGCGTCGCTTTCGCGATGCTGAAGAGTTTGAAAGTTGTTTGGCTATCTTGGCGACGCTTGGCGTCGATGCGGCCGGCCTTGAATCGGAAGGGCTGTTTCACGCCGATCTGATCTTGTCCCGCCCTGAGGCAGATGCGCGTGCCAACCCCCTGGAAAACATGGTCACCGTCGCCAGCGGCAGGGGGCGGCCGATCGGGCCCCGTTATGTTCATATTGACGGCAATGAGGGCTTGCAGGTCGCGCTGGAGCCGTGACGGATTCGCTTGTCCGATGATTGCCTTGGGTGTGGCCTAGCGACGTCCTGGAGGATTTCTTCGAGGTTGACGAAACCGATACCGGGGCGATCCTTCGATCGGAACTGCGGCTTGCAGCGATCGAGATCGAGTGAATAGGTTTCGGCCTGGTCGGGCTACGCGCGGATGCTTGGCGACCGCTGGCTGGATCGTATCCCCTCTGCGGCGTCTCGAGGCTCCGCCTTTCCGGACGTCGCGTCTTCGCAATCTGACGGAAATTGGTCGTATTGCGGATCAGCCGTTTCTATCGACCCGCACCGCTCAAGGCTGGATGCGCGTGAACGGGCAAGGGTGATGCGCATGAGTCGGAAGCGGTTCGAAGCGCTCGCGATGTGGTGTCGCAGAGCCGGCGTTCTCACAACCGGGCGGGCCACTGCCATCCTATGTTGTCTTGCTGAGGTCTTCTTGCGCGCGTCACCGAGAAGGCCGGCGCCCGCTCAAGTTCGCATTCGGCCGAGGACAGCTATCACGCGGCAAAGTGCGCGCAGCAACGCATGAGGTATAGATGACAAGCCTTTTGCGCTACTGGACTCTACTGTCCATGGCAATCTCAATGGCATTTTGCCCGGTTGCCCAGGCGAAAGACCGCCGCATTGTCGCCGAACCAGTCGCGCCGCGTGATGTTTGCGCCCGCCCGGTGGCCTCTGGAACGAACGATACGGCCGCGTTGCAAGATGCCATTGCCCATTGCCCCGCCGGTGCAGCGGTCTATTTGGCGCGTGGCGAGTTCCTGTCAGGTCCACTCGAGATGAAATCGGACGTCACGCTATGGATCGAGCGGGGTGCCACGCTTTTTGCGATCTCCGATCCGACCGCCTATGACAGGGGCTCGGGACATTGCGGTCGCATCGCAGGTAAAGGCGATGGCTGCCGCCCGTTCATCAGCTTTTCCAAAACGCGCGGTGGCGGCATCTATGGCGAAGGCATCATCGATGGCCAGGGCGGCGCACCCATGGTCGGCAGTGCCGAAACTTGGTGGGAGCTGGCCCGCCGCGCCCAAACCGAGCGTGGCAATCAGAACGTCCCGCGCCTGATCCAGATCGACCACGCGCAGGACATTACCTTCCACGGCATTACGTTGCGCAATGCGCCCAACTTTCACGTGGCGATGAACCGCGTCGAAGGTGCTACCTTTTGGGGCGTCACCATCGATGCACCCGCCGACGCCCGCAACACCGACGGCATCGATCCTGGCGCCAGCCAGGATGTGACCATCACCCGAAGCGTCATCCGAACTGGAGACGACAACGTGGCGATCAAGGCTGGCAATAATGGCCCCACCCGCTATGTCTCCATCGTCGATAACTATTTCAGTTGGGGACACGGAATGTCGATCGGTAGCGAGGTGAACTCCGGTGTGAGCGACATCCTGGTACGCGGTCTCATTCTCGACGGCACAACATCGGGCTTGCGCATCAAGAGTGATGTCAGCAGGGGCGGCCTGGTGGAGCGGGTGACCTATGAGAATGTGTGCCTGCGCGGCAACCGTTGGCCGATCATGTTCGATACAAGATATGATCGTCACGCCCAAGGCGACAGCATTCCCCTCTATCGCCAGATTGTCCTGCGCCACGTCCGTGGCGATGGGGGGACGCTTGTGATGCGTGGGATCGACAAGACGCATCCCCTCGAAATCACCCTGGATGATGTGCGATTTGCCGATTCCGCAACTTGGCAGATGGAAAATACCAATGTGACCGTGGGGCGTTCCGGCGTGTCGCCGCCGCTCCCGAGCCGAGCGGCCGGGTTACCATCTCGTGGATGGAAGTGTGCAAAGGCATTTCCTGACCGCTAGGTAGCAATCAGAACGGCATGACGCCGAACGCTCTCAGGGATCGCAAGGTTATCAGAAGCATGCCCGCGAATGCTGATCCGGAACCACCAAGTAAAGCTGCCGTGCCATGCACGTTGACGGGATCGTGGCTTCGTTGCGGGTTTCTTGATGAGACAAGGCGCAATCATCAGAGCGTGCCCGAAATGCAAACATGCATTTGCTCGACGAAGGTGAGACCATGATCCAAGCTCTCGCGCTTGCCGCTATGATACTGACTGGGTGTTTGCGCTTCTCGCAAGCATCTGCTCAGCCACTGTTGGTCTCGCAATCCGACGATAAGGCCTATCACTCCCTTCACGCAGCCATTGACGCATTACCTCCGCAAGGCGGCGCTATCTTGATTGCGCCGGGCACCTATCGCGAAAAAGTCAAAGTCTCCAAACCAGGTGTTCATATCAAAGGTACCGGCAAGCAACCGCATGACACGGTTATTGTCTACGGTGATGGTGCGATCAATGTTGGGGGAACCTCCCATTCCGCGACGCTGGACGCCTCAGGTGACGACTTTCGGCTCGACAATCTGACGGTTCAGAACGACTACTCCCTCAATCCGGCTAATCCGCCTTCGCAGGCAGTGGCGCTGTCCTTGACAGGAGATAAGGACGTTATCACTCGGGTCCGCCTGCTCGGCGCGCAGGATACCCTGTTCGCCAACAAGGGGCCGAATGGCCGGATGTCGCGCCAGTACTTCTTGGGCTGCTATATAGAGGGACATGTCGATTTCATTTTTGGCAATGCCAAGGCCTATTTCCGGCAATGTGAGTTGCACGGCCTCGCCAACCATGCGGTCGTCTATACCGCCCAAAGCAGAGCATCGCCGGACGAAGATAGCGCTTATGTCTTCGACCATTGCAGGCTGACCGCCGATACGGCCGCGCGCGATATTGCCCTCGGCCGCGCTTGGCGCCCCTATGCTGCGGTGATTTTCTTGTCAACCGAGATAGATGCGCCGGTAATCCCCGACGGGTGGCGCGAATGGACACCCGGCAAGACCAGGACCCTGACGACGGCCTATTATGCCGAATATAAGTCGACCGGCATTGGGGCCAATCCCACACGCCGCGAGCCATACGCGCATCAGCTCACTGACGGCGAGGCCGCCCAATGGTCGCTCAAAGCATTTTTCGCGGGTGCCGCAGATTGGCTGTCGTACCAACCAAATTAGGGCAAACCCAAAAAGTTTGTAGAAGCCGGCAGAGTCCGTTTGGTGGGCACACCGGACTCAAGTCGGTCATCGCTCCACGTCCGAAATGAGCCATAGCCGAGGTGACGGTTAGCGCGATCGGGCAAGCTTGGGCGACAGTGGCGGGATGAGAACGAAAGTCATGGCTCGACCGCATCGACACTTGTCCGGCATCCGACAACGATGCTGTCTTTGTTAGCTTGAGAACACCTTCCGTCTTTTGGAGTCTCAATATTCAAAAACCTAATCAGTAGCTTAACCTGCTGGCACGAGCGTTGCTATTGAGATGCCGCAACACTGAGTGGCTGGTGCACGTAGATGCCTAAGACGAGCGATGCTCTCCTTGCCTTGGCCGTAGCGCCTCGTTCCGGAGAGAGAATGCCAGCGCGTCCCGGCATGGGCTTTGCGTGCACGGAAAGAGCCCCGTTCGCTTCGCAACAGACGCATCAGTCGGTTGATCGGCTTTCAACAATGGCGCAGAGCGGGGGACGATGCCCCGCCGCAGGCAACGTTCATGCGACGCTCGGATACGACCGTGCTGATGAGCAAGGCTGAAGGTGTGAGATGCATCTCATACTCGGAGTCGTCGGAGAGAGCGCCGAGCCCTTGGGCCGTAATGCAAGACAGGTGTTTGGACCGGAAGGCGGGTCCCTGGGACGCGGGCTCGGCTGCACGTGGCAGCTTCCTGATCCAACCAACACGCTGTCGGCAAACCACGCATTGATCGCATTCAATGGGATCGGCTTCACGGTCACCGATACGAGCACAAATGGCGTCTATATCAACACCGTGGACACGCCGCTGGGCCGCGCCAATGCGGCGCCGTTGGCCGATGGCGACACGCTCTATATGGCGAGCTATATCATCTCGGTCGTGATCGAGAACGATCCTGCCGAGGAACGTCAACGGCTGGGGTTGATCGGCTCGAATGCCGTGTGCCTTGGCGGTGCAACGCGGGCACTGCGCTCGCCGTCGCTTGCCGAGGAGCGCCTCAAGGCACCTCTTCAGCATGTCGGACACTTGACAAGTGATGAGGACCTTCAACGCGATCCGTTGCTGGCGATTGGCAGCCGCCGGTCATGCTCCTTTTCGGCGGCACAAGAGGCACCCAAGGCCGCCCCTTCACCACAGGCGAGCGCCCCTCGATCGTGCCTGCTTGGAGATGACACCTTCATCAACAAGGCAGGCGCTGTCGATTTAGGTCTGCCGACGCACCTGCTTCCACCACGACCAGGCGGAGGCGTCACGGAGAGGCTGTCCTCGCATGTGCCGTCGAACAAACCAGAGTCCCCACTTGTCGGACAATCGTATCGGTTGCCGTCGGCGGTTTTACGTGGTCATGGTGCTCCGTTGGCTCGCTCGCTCGCGCCACTCATTCCTGATGATCTCGACCTTATGGATCTGCTGCCGGCAGAAGCCTCGCGCGAAGTGTCGCCTGTTCCGCCACGAGCGAATCTTTGCTTCGAAGCCACGAACGAGACGCGCGAGCTTGTCCAAGAGCGGCTCGATGCCGATCTCGGCAATGATCTCGCGACATTGCAAGTTGCGAACCCATTGGTACCGCGGCCTGCAGAGGAGGAGCTTGAGCGTTTGGCAGGCCAGAGCGAGCCTGCTGCGCAGCGACCCGCTGGTGCTGCAGAGCTGAGCGACTCAGGAGCCGTCACGACTCCGCATCTGCCCTCGGCGGACGAACTGCAGGGGTTCTGGAATGCCCTCGGGCTCAACTCGGACCTTGTGCCACCGGCGCAACGCCGGGAGTTCCTGGCCGAACTTGGTCGCGCGATCGCCGAAATGGCGAGTGGCCTGCATTCGATCCTGACGGCATGGACCAAGATCAGGAGTGAGTGCGACATCAAGTCGACGCGGATACGCGCTGACAACGACAATGCATTCAGGTTGATCAAGAACAATGATGACGCTCTGTGCGCCGCGATCGCGAAGGATGGGTCCCTTCTGCTGTCCCGGTCGGTGCGCGAAGGCTTTGACGACATCAAGGCGCATGAGGCCGCAGCCATAGCGGCGATGCGGGGGACGGTCAGCAACCTGCTTACCCATATGAGTCCTCAGCGGATCGAAAGCGACGGCACAAATGGCGGGCATTTCGGCGCTCACATCAGTAAGGCCAAGCTATGGGACCGATTTGTCGAACTGCATGCATCGATGGTCAACGACATTGATCGGACGGCGCGGACCTATATCGCGGAAGAGTTTGCCCGAAGCTACGACTCGCAGCTTTCGACCATGGACGAGGATGAAGGGAAGACGACTGATGTCGACAAAAAAACGTCATCCCTTGTCCGCCGTTAGCGGTGTGTTTCTGGTGGTCGTCGCCATGGTCAGTTGTTCGACTGACAAGAGCCTGAAGACCACGCCAATCAAGTTCGTGATCCAGGCCGATCAGCTGGTCAATCCAAATGCACACGGCAAGCCGTCGCCGATCGTCGTTCGCATCTATGAGCTGAAGTCGGCGACCAGTTTTACCCAGGCGCAGTTTTTTGAACTGTTTGATAATGACGCCAAACGCCTCGGCCCCGACCTGGTGGCTAAGCGGGAGATCGAACTGATGCCAGGCGGCACAGTCGATTTTGAGCGCAACACGCCGCTCGAGACTCGAAATATCGGCGTGATCGCCGGTTTTCGCATGGGTGACGATGCGCAATGGCGCTCGATTGCCGAAATCAAACCCGACCGCGACAACAGGATCTTCGTGAAACTTACGGCGCAAGCGATCAACATTGAGGAGGAGGCCAGCCGTAACTGGTGGAAGATTTTATGACCCTGTCTGTTGCGGTGGCGGCAGTTCGCCTGGCGGAAGCATCTTTTACAGGAACCAACGAGCAGGCGGCTTAAGCAATGTCTGTGACGAGCAAACCAATCTGGTCGGAAGGCATGTTGGTGCGGCCGCAACACTTGCAGCAATATGATCGCTGGATCGAGCAATTGGTCGAGAACCGCGTTGCGGGTCTAATCGGCTATGGCTGGGGCATTCGCAGATGTGCCTTTGATCGTAGTCTTATGGCGCTTGGGCAACTTGCCGTTACCGAACTTGACGCCATTCTACCCGACGGCACGGCGCTTTGCTTGCCGGAATATGCGCAGCTTCCGGGTGGACGAATCCCTCCGCCGGCGGCGAAGAACCTGCTGGTCAAGATCGCCGTGGCCCGACGCCGGCATAGCGGCAGCGACCTATATTCGGAGGATACACCTGCGCGCCGTCACGGCCAGGAGGTCTTGCGGGTCCGCAATGCGAGCACGCCGGGGAAGGCTCCGGTCGATATCAGCGTTGCTCCGTTGACAGCACATCTTGTTTTCGAAGGCGAGGACCAAGGTGACCTGATCACGCTGCCTATTGGTCGCATTCACGACGTCGATTCGGCGGGCGCGATCACATTGTCAGACACTTACGTTCCGCCGACGATCGATGTTCATGCCGTCCAACCGCTCATCGCGCTGTTGAACGAGATCAGATCGATGTTACGGACGCGCGCTGAGGCGCTTGCCGCGCGTGCCGATCCGTCGCGCGCGACCGCAGATGCAGGAGGACTGATTGATCTTGTCACCTTGTCCATCGTGAACGGCGCCGAAGCCGTTTTCGACCACTTCGCAGCAACACGCGGGCATCATCCTGAAACGCTCTTCCGCTCGCTGCTTGGCCTCGCAGGCCAGCTGTCGAGCTTGGTTGGCGACCGCCGTAAACCGCAGAATATCCATGCCTATCGGCATGAGGATCTAGAGAGCAGCTTCACGCCTCTCGCTGACATCCTGCGCAAGATGTTGTCCGTCGTGATACAGAGCGCCGCAATATCGCTCCCGTTGCAGGATCGCGGGTATGGCATCATGATCGGCGTCATTACCGATCGCACGTTATTCCAGGACGCTCGCTTCGTTCTCGTCGCCGTGGCTAGCGTTCCGACCGAGACGTTGCGCCAACAGCTCCCCGCCCAGATCAAGGTAGGATCGGTTGAGCGGATTCGTGATCTCGTCAATCTTCAGCTCCCCGGTATTCCGATCCGCGCCCTGGCTGTGGCGCCTCGCGAATTGCCTTACATCCAGGATGCCGTCTATTTCGAGCTGGACCAGTCGGTAGAGTTGTGGCGCATCTTGCCGCGCGCGGTGGCCTTTGCGTTCCATGTCAGCGGCGGCTACTCGGATCTGCATCTCGAATTCTGGGCCATCCGCGGGAAGCGCGCGTGACGGGGCCTAAACACATGGACGAGCCGACGGTGATTGGACGCAGGCCAGTTGGCCCAATCCGAGACGATCGAGCCGAGCAATCTTCCGGTCGCGTTTCTCCGAAGGTCGTTGCCGCGACGGTCCCTTATGCGCCGGTGCCTACATCTGACGCCGGTGGAGGCGCGGCAGTCGGCCATGCCGAAATCGTGCCCCTCGGTCTCCTCGAGCCAAAGGCCGTGGAAGACACGTTGGTCGCGGCCGCGGCACCACTCCTTTTGGTCGTCGCGCAGCTTCGCTTCGTCAACGATGCCGATATCGGCGCGCTGCATCGCGGAATTATCGAGCAAATCCGGCGCTTCGAAGAGCGAGCCATCAAGCATCAGGCGAGCGATGTGACAGCCGCCCGTTACGTGATATGCGCGCTAATCGACGAGGCCGTGATGACGACGCGCTGGGGCGCTGAAAGTGCCTGGAGTGACAATAGCCTGCTCAACCAGTTCCATAACGAGACCTGGGGCGGCGAGAAGGTCTTTCAGATTCTCGAGCACATCCAGGCGGAGCCAGCCAAATACCTCGCCTTGCTTAAGCTCATCAATGTTTGTCTGTTGATGGGCTTTGAAGGCAAATATCGCGTGGCGGAAGGCGGCCGCGAGCTACTCGAAGACTTGCGCTGTGAGGTTGAGCGTCGCTTGCGGGACCATACGACTGCACCGCCCGCCGAGCTATCGAGCCAATGGCGCGGCATCGGTGCGCGTGCGCGCGTGCGCAGTTACGTGCCATTGAGGATCGTCTTCACGGCTGCTGCCCTTACGGTCCTCATCGGCTACGGCTTTTTTTGGTGGAGCCTCTCTGGAGAGCTGGCACCCGTCGAGCAGTTGCTTGACCTGATCGGCCGCTCCGGGCCGCGGTAAGGGGAGGGTGCAGGTGTTCGGCGCGCATTTCGCGGCACTGTTCTCGGTTCGTGGCATCATGACGCTGATCGGCTCGGCAGCGATCGGCTTGCTCATTTGGTTCGGCGGACCTTATCTCGACCTCTTCGATCGACATCCACTCCAGTCGGTTACCGTGCGCGCCGGCACAATCGTCGGCGTTTTCCTGGCGATGATGTTCGTCATCCTTGTCCGACACTGGCTGGCGCGACGCGCCAATCGGCGCGTCATTAAGTCGCTCATGGAGAGCGAAGGCCTCATCTCAAGCTCCAGTGATCGTAGTCGGGAGGAGGTCGAACTGATCCGTAAGCGCTTCGAGGGTGCGCTCAAAGTCCTGCGCGACACGGTGTTCGCCGGCAAGCGGGGCCCAAGCTATCTGTTCGAACTGCCCTGGTACATCATCATTGGTCCACCGGGCGCGGGCAAGACGACGATCCTGCGCAATTCGGGCCTTGAGTTTCCGCTCGCCGAACAACTCGGCATCGAGCCGGTCGCTGGCGTCGGCGGCACGCGAAACTGCGACTGGTGGTTCACCGACGAAGCAGTCTTTATCGATACGGCAAGCCGTTATACGACCCAGGAAACGGATGCCGAGGTCGATCGCGCGGCTTGGCACGGCTTTCTTGATCTTCTCATCACGCATCGGCGCCAACGGCCGATCAACGGGGTCCTGGTTGCAATCAGCCTATCTGATCTCTTGCTGTGCGACGAGGATCGGCGGCGGCGGCTCGTCGGCTCAATTCGTTCGCGGATACAGGAACTGCTGAAGAAGTGTGGCATGCGCATTCCGGTCTATGTTCTGGTGACCAAATGCGATCTCCTGTCCGGCTTTTCTGAATATTTCGACAATCTCGACCAGGAAGGCCGTGCTCAGGTTTGGGGCAAGACCTTCCTCCTCGATGCAGCGGGCGATCACGTCAGTGACGTCGTAACCCTTGAGATTGAGGAGCTTGCCGAGCGCCTCGAGAGCAAACTGCCCTTTCGAATGCAGGCGGAACGCAATCTCAGCCGTCGTGCAATCATGTATGCGTTTCCGAAGGAATTCTGGGGCATCCGGGCAGCGGTCACCGGCTTCGTGAGCGAGGTATTCCGGATGAGCCGCTTCGAGATACGACCGATGCTGCGCGGGGTCTACTTTACCAGCGGCAGACAGGAAGGTACGCCGATCGAGCGGGTCAGGGGCGCGATCAGCCGCAGTTTCGGTCTGCCGTCCGCGCCGCCCTTGTCTTCAATCGGGCCGGGAAAGGCGTTTTTCATCAAGCGGCTGATGACTGACGTGATCTTCACTGAACAGGGCCTGGTCGGTCGCAATGTGAGACTGGAACACAAGCTCGCGCTGGTGCATGGCTGCGGCTATATCGCGGCGGTCATGCTGGCGATGGCTGCATTGGCCCAGTGGTACGGTGCCTTCACCCGAAGCGATGTGCGCATCGCTGAAACCAGAAACGCCGCACAGACGTTGCAGGCGCACCTCCAAGAAGTCCGCGAACCGCTGGACCTCAAGAAGCTTTTGCCGGTCCTTAATGCCGCGCGCAGGTTGCCGCAGGCTGCCGGCGAGGCAACGTGGTATGCGTGGCTTGAAGGCTTCGGCATCTCGGCGACCCCCGCGCTGGCGCCGGCTGCGCAGGAAGCCTATGACCATATCCTGATCGACCGACTGCTGCCGGTTTTCGCCAGCAGGCTTGCTGCCCGCATTGAGGCGCTATTGCGTGCCGGCAACGATGCTTTGCTGGACCAGGCCAAGGAAGCGTTCCGCACGTATTTAATGCTGAGCAATCCGAGGCATTTCGACCGCGACAAGGTCGAGCAGGCTGCGCTCACCGAAGTCGCACTGGCGTTCGCACTCGATACGGCATCAGCGAGTGAACTTAAGGAGCATTTTGCACGGCTAATTGAGTTGTTGCCGAAACCCATCACCGCCGACCAGAAATTTGTGATCGCGGTCGGCTCGCGGCTGTTGGAGCGCCCCCTGGTCGAGCAGGTCTACATCCGTCTGTTGCGCGAGGCAGCGCAGAACACTTACCTCCGACCAATCGACTTGGTCAATCTGCTCGGCTCCGGCGAGCTTGAGCTGCGAGCTCCTCAGATTGTCGCTCCCGCCATCATGCAGCACGACCCTTCCTATTCGAGCAAAGGCGCCATCATCCCTGGCATCTTCACGCGCGATGGGTTCCTCGATTTTCTGCTGCACCGCCTCCCGCCCATCATCAAAGAAGAGCAAAGTGACGACTGGATCCTTGCCGGTAGTCCCTTGGACGCGGCCGATACGCAGCAGCTCGCACTCAAGGTCATTGATCGGTATGTTGACGACTATATTCGCATTTGGACGAGCGCCCTAAACAACATTCGTGTCGTCAAGTTTGACGACATGCAACGCGGAGCAGTAATTCTGCGCGGGCTCGCCGGCTCACAAAGCTCGCTGCTGCAGGTCATTTCCCTGGTACGCGACCACACAAACCTGCCACCAATCGGGGAGCTGACCGGCGCCAAGACCGGTGTTGCCGCGTCTGCCGTGTTCTCTGCGGCATTCGGTGATGCGCCTTGGCCAGGAACACGAATTACCGAAGCGTTCCGGCCTCTGGCCAAACTGACCACAGCCGAAGTCCCAGGACAGCCGGCCGGCATGGATCAAATCCGCGATCGGTTCGGCGGCCTCTACGCGGCAATGGCCAACATCGCGTCAGCGCCGGATCCTGGCCGGACGGCATTGCAGCTCGTCCAGCGGCGTGCCAAAGACCCAAACAATGATTCCTTCGGCGCCTTGCGCGCTGATTCGGCGCTGCGGCCGGAGCTGGTCCGCACCATCATGAACGACATCGCGCTCGCGACATGGAGCATCTTGCTCAAACAGGCGCACGACTATGTCAACGCAGTTTGGATCGGCGAAGTCGTCCCGCTCTGCGCGGCTGCGATCTTCCAGCGCTATCCAATGTATGCGACAGCGACCGAGGACGTAACGCTGAAGGACTTCAGTGATTTTTTCCGACCCGGCGGCGTTCTCGATGACTTTTTTCAGAGATACCTGTCGCCGCTGGTCGCCCAGGGCCGAAACGGCCTCGTGCCTGCGACCATCGATGGCGCGGCGGTGCCGATTCATGCGAATGCCCTGGCTCAATTCCAGCGCGCGCAGGAGATCCGGAAGGCGTTTTTCAGCGGCTCCGGCTCCGCACCGGCCGTGAAATTCAGCATCAAGCCTGTCTATCTCGCCTCCGATCTGCTGCGGGCGACTTTCGTCATGGATGGCAAGGAGATCGTCTATCGTCACGAGGCGCCTCGCTCCTACGACCTCGAATGGCCGACCCGAACCGAAGCAAGCACTGCCTCCATCACACTCACCGCCGTGGATGGGGCCGAGGAGAAGATTGAGAGCTCAGGTCCTTGGGCATTGTTCCGTCTTGTAGGGGCCTCGCGGCTGTCGTCGCGTGGCACCTCTGATCGCTTCACCATCACGATCGGAAGACCTGAGCGGCCCAATGCGGCCTACGAACTGCGCGCGGAAAGTGTAAGCAATCCGTTCAGCTTGAATGTCCTTCGCTCGTTCCGCTGTCCGAATAATCTATGACGGCAACGCCGTGGGAGCTTCTCCTAGTCTTTTTGGAGATATTAGGGGGCAATCATTGCCAGCGGCAAGTTGGCTCACGTGCTCGGGTCTACCGAGACGAGAGAATTCCACCTTCTGATGATCGCAAGCGGCCATACCATACGTCGTCGATATGTAGCATCGGCTTCGAAATGATCCTGCATTGCCCTCTCATGCGAAAGGCAACCGACGATATCAATGCGATCGTCGATTGCTTGCCTGGAGCTGCACAGTGAATCCGGCTGCCCCCTTGGGATACGTGCTTGGCGGTCGTTTCGACCTCCTAGAGGTGATCAATGAGGGTAGCACCAGTACTGTCTATCGAGCGATTGATCGGATCGGCCTGTGGGCGCGAGAACAAAATCCCGAAGTGGCAGTGAAGGTCATCCACCCACATTCGAAGATGCGCCAGAAATTTGTCGAGCTGCTGCATCGCGAGGCTCGCCTTTTGCGTAACTGTGTGCACCGGAACCTGGTACAAATCTACGATTCCGATTACGACGGCAAGTACCACTACCTGGTCATGGAGCTTCTAAAGGGCCGCTCGCTAGCGCAGATCCTGATCGATCGTCAGGGACAGCCGCTGTCACCCTCGCTAGCCTTTCGGATCGTCCGTGATATCGGGCAGGCGCTCGCCCACATGCACCGTCTAGGTGTCGTCCATGGCGACCTCAAACCAGGCAACATCTTCATAACTTCGACGGGCGAAATCAAAATTCTGGATTTTGGGACAGTGCTCATGCTCGACGTTTCGCCGCAATACGACAGGGCCACGGCCATGCTCGACCAGATCGGCCTGCTGACACCGGCATATGCCTCGCCAGAGATGCTGATGGGAGAGCCGCGAGCGGAAAGCGACGACGTCTATTCTCTCGCGGTGGTGACCTATCTGGCGCTGACCGGCACGCATCCTTATGCGCACCGCTCAGCTGACGAGGCACTCAAGGCAAACCTCACACCCGCACCGCCGCCGACTATTTCGCCAGCGCAGTGGCGGGTGCTCGCGTCAGGACTTGCCCTCAACCGCCGCGATCGTACCGAAACCGTTGACGAGTTTGTTGAGCGCCTCGGCCGCCCACCGTGGTTCTACTGGTTGCTCGGCCAGCGTATGCTGCTGCCGTAACCGAATGGGCTAAGCTTGAATTACATTTTAGGCAGTCCGCAGAGGAAGCGCGAATGTTCGCGTTTCCATAGCGGGCGGGATCTTCTTCTGAGTGTTCATGCACTACGCGCGAGCGAGAATCCACTGATGACGTGCTGATCCAGACCTTAATCCCATCGGTCCGCTCGTCGGTAAGATGGCGCAGCCCTGCGCAGCACAAACGGCGTCTGTTGTCTGGCTGGCGACAAGGATTGTCGGCGTCGAACGTAGGCGGCTTGATTTGACCCGGGCTGCTATTCGTCGGTGAGCGACAGATTTTCAGCGCAAGGAGAGACCGCAATGACGCACAAGCGTGCTAATCACGCGCCGCTCTTTGCGAAAGCTCAAATGAGCTAACCAAAAAACAGACTAACATGGTCCCTCTTCTCTTGTCTCCTATGCCATCCACGGATCATGCAATTTACGTTGATCGTCACCTTGTTGATAGGCTTCGTCTCGCTATTGTACTCGACCGCCGGTCAGGTCGGGGGGACAGCGTTTCTTGCGGTTATGTCCTTTGCAGGACTTTCGGCCGAGCAGATGCGACCGACTGCGCTTGTCTTAAATGTTGTTGCCGCCGGCTACGCGACCTGGAGGCTGCATCAGCAGAGAAAAATTGAATGGAATCTGCTTTGGCAGATCGCGATCCCGTCGATGTTGACGGCCTTTATCGGCGGCTTGCTAGCGATCGGCGGCTCGCTCTACTGTATCATGACCGGTACGCTGCTGATTGCGGCCTCGTTCTTGATGCTACTCAAGCGTCGTGTTGATAACATCAAGGTTCGTCAGGTGCGGCTTGATCGTGCCGCGCTGGTAGGCGCTGTCACGGGCCTGCTCTCGGGATTGACGGGGATTGGCGGAGGTGTATTTCTTGTCCCACTGATCCTGATGCTAGGTTGGGCGTCCCCGAGGCAGGCTGCTGGGCTCTCCCCACCATTCATCCTCTGCAATTCGGTGCTAGCGCTGGCTGGCGTGCTGCTGTCAGGTCAGTCAGTGAACCCCGAGGCGGTTTTCTACATATTCGGTGCAGTTCTTGGAGCCATGCTGGGCACCTGTATCGGGCTGCGGTGGATGACCGATCGTGGCACTCGTTATGTGCTTGCGATCATCCTGCTGTTTGCTGGCGTCAGGTTGTTGTTGTCTCAGTAGTGCAATGGCCGGATTTAGGCATTTTCTCTCCCGCCTCCGGACTTTCGAGGCGGCTTGAGGGCGATATTTCCATTGCGCGAGCTGGATGACTGCGTCACTGGCTGCGAACTGACAAGCGCGTTTTCGGATGCCGTGTTCAACGTCGCTGGCAGGCTGAGACGGCATTCACAATCACTCGGGCGACGGACAAGTTCTCGCTAGGTTCAAGTGCCTCTTCCGAACGCCTGTTGCGCGGAGTGGAGATGCGTCCGCCACAACGTGCAAGGACGCCGCGTCAGATGAACGTTTTACAGGTTCCGCTTGGTTCATTTGTCCGAGGCAATGGTGGATTTGCTTGCCCAAGCGCGTGCTTCATCGAGCTAGGGGGCGATGCACCACAAGAATGCTCCCATTCGGTCCCTGTTCAGCGGTGTAGGGCTCATCATGAATGTAAAAACATGGCATCGGTATCTCCGAGGTCGGCAGGAGGCCGAAATCTCTCAGTACGTTGATTAGGGCGGTGTCGGCCACCCGAGGGCCGTGGATCCAGCCCGCGCCGACTCTCGTTCCGATATCGGGTAAATTTGGTCTCTGATAACGTCCTCCTGAACTGCCTGAGGCGGGTCGTATCTCTGCTGGCCGAACTGACGACGAGGGCCCGACTTCATTCATTGGCTCAAGTCGACGCTGGGGTTGCAGCGCTAGCTCCCTGTATGCAGCCGTAAGAATAATGTTTTCGCCTTCGGGATTGTTTGGGGTCACGAGCCCTCGCCCCGACCACACTGCCGCGACGTACCACATCCCATTGATAAGCACATTTCGTGGCCGCAACTGCATCGGCAGGAGGTGGCTTTTGCGCAATTCCGCAATCAGTGTGTCCGGGGCGGCGCCGCCCCTCCAATCCGAGGGAACGCAAGCTCCGAAATCACGCTCTGGCATCCCAGTCCGGGCGTCAGCTGCAGAAGTCTCGCGATCCGAGGGGATTGCGGGCGCCTGCGGCAATGACGATGGCCCACCTTCGAAGCCCTGAAACATCGCACCGCGCGCGCTGACCCGGTTCTCGATTTCAAAATCCCGAAGCATATCCCGTAAGTTCAGGAGACGGTTGCGAAACCCGCCAATCGCGGATGCCTCGCGCCCTATATAGTCCGCTGCATAGGCTCGCACGTCGGTATCCAAAGACGGTTGCGCAATCCGGTCGGCCATCGGGGGCCTGTTGGTCTCGCGGATCCACTTGAGGAAATCGTGCATATCGCCCGCCGCAATGTCGGCGCCCCGGGAGCGGCGGTCCGAGAGCTTTTCGGTAAGCCAGTTCCAGAAGTCCTGATAAAGCTGCCTATCCTCGTCATAGGGGCCGGGGCCCTGATTGGAGCCGCTGCTGCTTCTGCCGCTGTGCCTGCTGCCGTCCCTGGGATCCGGTGGTGGCGACGATGATCCCCCTCCATCGAAGCCCTGAAACATCATACGCCTCTCTTGGGCCCAGGTCCGGAAATAGAAGTCCCGAAGCATGTCTTTCAAGTTCAGGAGACGATTACGAAACCCGGCAATCGCAGGTACTTCGCGTCCAATATAGTCAGCTGCATAGGCCCGAACATCGTTATCCAACGAGGTTTGTGCAATTCGACCGGTCATTGGGGGCCTGTTGGTCTCGTGGATCCACTCGAGGAAATCGTACATATCGCCCGTGGCATTGTCGGCGCCGTCGGAGCGGTGGTCCGGAAGCTTCCAGGTAAGCCAATTCCAGAAGGCCTCATAAAGCGGTTTATCCACCTCATGGGGTCCGGGCCCCTCATTGGAGCCGCGGCTACTGCTGTTACTCGTGTGATCCTCCTGTGATAAATCCGATTACAGCGTCAACGCTCGCTTGACCTGCAGCGCGCAGGCCGCGGGAGCCTGCTTACAGCCAGCATGTTTCCAGTTGGCATCCGGCCATGCGATCTGCGCTGGTGTTCGGCCCGTTCGGTCCTCCAACGGCTCTCAGATCGTGAGCAGGCAGCGCCACTTATGCTGCGAGGGACGTCCCCAGACTCGTTCGCGACGCTGCCCACAAAGTTGGTTCGTCACCGGCGGAAACCATCTCATCTCCGCCCCCGACTCTTGTCCGGTACCTGACAGCCAGGTCGGGAACACCGCAGTCATTAGCCAAACCTGATCTTCTAGAAAGGCTGATTGATAGCTTTGATGAGGAGGCGCGATTGGCACGACCATTGCTATTGAGAAGGCAGCACAACACCGATCGGGGGAGTGCACGTCGAAGTCCTTTCCTTCAAACCGTATACTGCGCCTTTGATAGAAACCCAGCGCATCCTCCACCGCACCTGTGGGCTCAGGAAAATCTTTCCGTGTCCTTCTTGCGCAGCGGGCGCGCAAGCTACGATCGGCTTCATCCATGCTTATGAGAGGAAGTAATGCGGCCACTGAACCAATGCGACGTTCGGCTATCGACAGATGCTAGTGGGCTGAGGGTGTGAAATGCATCTCATACTCGGAACCATCGGAGACGACGCTGGATCCGTGGGCTGCAACGCAAAACACGCGTTCGCGGTCAAAAAGTGGCTTTGTGGGACGCGGGCTTAGTGGCCAGTCTCAACTTTCAGACCGCACTGGCACGCTCGAAAATCATATTCGACGGTGTCGACACCAGCACCGACGGCATCGACATGGGCACAGTGTTTGAATGCAGCATCCCGGCGCCGCCCGCCGACGATGATAGGCAACGCATAGCAGCGGCAGTTTGTCATCCGCAGCGCCAGCGCAACTTCGGGTTCTCGCTTCAAGCCTTGTCCTCGATTGCGGCGATCGCGGAGAGGCCGTCGGGGAGTTCGACCGACGCCCCGGTCTCGCGTACTGAGTTTACCGATTCTGCGGACCGTGCATGCCGTCCTAAAGCAAGTAAGGAGGTCAGATATGATTTTAGCATTCTGTGCCGCCGCGCTTGGGGGCGCCCTTTGCGCGACACTGTCGCAGACGTTGTTGGCACTTCCAAAGCTTGACTTGGTACACCGATGAACGACAGCTCCAACCTCAGTATTAACCTCGCCATTCACAGCCAGCCCAACATTGAGCTCGACGTGCAAGGATTCGAGGGCACAGAGTGCATTTCCCTGCCGTTCAGCTATGTGATTTACGCCACGACCTCAAGCGATGTCGATACCGGTGCTTTAATCGGCGAATGCGCCAAACTGACTGTCAAGACTGCATGTGGGCAGTGGATGACCTCCGGCCTCTGTGCACAGGTCGAGGAACTGGACCCAACAGTAACTGAACTTCGAGTGTTTCAGTTCGTTCTGCGCCCCCGCTTTGCGGTCGCCGAACTCTCCGTTGCAAGCCGCATTTATGGCCCCGGCCAACCGATGAGCGTCGATGACATCATTAAGGAGCAGTTGAACACGGCGAGCATCGGCATTCCCGCCGAGTTCAATCTTGATCGCTATCCCAAGCGAAGTTATGTCGTGCAGTACAATGAAAGCGATTTGAGCTTTATTTCGCGCCTTTGCGAACGGAATGGGATTTTCTATTACTTCAAGCAAGAAGACGGTGGTGAGACCGTTGTCTTCGGCGACAAGAATCTGGCCTTTACCAGCGTTAAGTTCGGCGGCAGGCCCGCGATCAGTTATGCGCACCAGCGCGACCGCAAGGTGCCGCGGGGCGTCGACGAAAGTGCCGTCCTGTCGTTCCGGCAGCGCCGCGTTCTCTCGACAAAGACAATTGCGCTGCGCGATTACAACGAAACGGTGCCCTCCGTCGTATCCGTCGATCGAGAGGTCGGACAAGGGAGCGGCTTCTTGGGCAAGGCCTCGCGGTTCGGCGGGCATTTGACCAGCGAAGCAGAAGCGACCACGCTGGCGCAGATCCGTGCCGAGCAAGTATGCGCCAGCCAGACCATGTACATCGCTCTCAGCGACGCACCGGAACTCCGCGCCGGCGCTATTTTCAAGCTGCAGGGCCATCCCCGCTTTGATCATGAATATCTCGTCGTCGCCGCGGATCACTCGGCCTATCGGCCCGCACCGGCTGGGTTCCGCGCGTTCGCGCAGAACGGGCGAGCCTACCAAAATATGGTCCATTGTATCCGGTCGGAGGTGCCTTACCGTCCGGTCGCTATGACGCCTGCACCACTTGGCGCCGGCCTTCACACCGCCAAGGTCGATGGAGAAGCGTGGAACGGGCGGGCCGAGATCGACGACCAGGGCCGCTACAAGCTGCAGTTCACATTTACCGAAGAACTGGCGAAGGGCCGTGGCAGCGGCTATGTGCGGAAGCTTGAACCTTATGCTGGTCCGAATCGAACCGGTTTGCAATTTCCGTTAGTTCCCGGTACGGAAGTTCTGGTCGGCTACATGAACGGTGACATTGACCGGCCCGTGGTGATCGGAGCGGTCCACAATCCTGATATGAAGCCAGGGGTGACCTCCGACACGCACGTGTTCAACCGCATAACGTCGCAATCTGGCGCCAGGATCGATATTTGCGACGGCCCTGCGTGATTGTTTCTCCTGATGACGCCTTATGACCGTCTGGAGGCCTGCAAGTCACGAGATCGATCCTCTGGTTGAAGCGATCGCCAATACGGCGCGCGCGACGATCCTGCCGACAGCTTCGATCAATATACCGCCGCCATCGGCTGATGGCGTTCATTCGCAACGCCTTCGTGACGGAAGAGAATTGCGCCTCAGCCTGTCCACACAGTACCTTGAGCGAGAGCAACGAGCACTTTGCACGGTGCTCGTCTACGCGCTGCACGGCAATGCCATAGTCGACAACTCCCTAGGTTACCGTGTGACGGGGCAGGCTGTGCTCGACATTGCCACGCGTGCCTTTCTCGATGTCGAATGTCGATTGGACCCAGCCGGCCGTATTGAGCCGTGACAGATCGTGTCCCGACACGACGACGTCATCCTCGAAATGGTGTCGGTCCACCGACATCTCTGGTGCTGTCTTGACGTTCAGATCCGGAGAAATCCCCGCAATATCAGCTTCAGATGCGTACGGGCTTTGGCACGAATGTTGCGATATCGATCGTGCCGGTATGTGCCGGCGCATCGAAAGTCTTGGAGACGAACGTGTCACTTGAAGCCTATATGACAATCAAGGGGAAGAAGCAGGGGGACATCTCTAAAGATGCCTCCAAGCCGGACAGCATCGGGCAGGTCGCCAAAGGCGACTCGGGTAAGCAGTCGAAGATCACCGTCGTCGCCTTCACCAGCGGCATCGTCGTTCCGCGCGATATGACGAGCGGGGTCGCCACGGGCGCCCGGAACCATCAACCAGTACTCTTCACCAAGTTCTTCGATCGTTCCTCGCCGCTGCTATGGCAGGCGCTGGCCACCAACGAAGTACTCGAACAGGTGGTCTGCGAGTTCTACCGGACCGATCCGGGGGGCATGCCGCAACCGCAGAACTTCTTCAAAATAACCTGGAAGAACGCGACGTTGATCGAGGGTAAGGCCTATGTGCCGCTCACGATCAATCCACAGAACAACTTCTTCCAGAACATGGAAGATTGGTCCTTCACCTACAAGGAAGTCAAATGGGAGCACGTTCCTGGCAGCACCAGCGGAGAGGATAAATGGTGACAACGCCGTAAGTGTCGCGCCGTCGCGGTACTAAGCGCTGCCGCGGTCCTTCGAAAATCGGGAGGGCGCGACTTGGGTCCCATGCTGGGTACATAGCGCAAATTTGACGCAGTCCTCGCAGCACTGGGAGGCTCGCATGCTGGATGCGCTTCAATTGGAAGGAGCGGACCGGATGCAAAAAGCAGGCAGGCTGGTTCTTGGGGACACGCCGGCTCGGAAAGGCACGGGTACGGCCATTGCTAGTTGGCGCATCGAGGCCGGACGAGCGGGGCGGGGGCCGGCTAATGCTTACCGATCAGACCAATCGTCCGACGCGCAAGCGCGGACGCGACATGGCGACAGCAGCTCATTTTGCGGCTTTAGAACCTTGCCGGATATTGAATCGGTCGCGGTTCGGATCCGATTGTTCGCAGTTTGTAACCGATCGGGAATGCGAGTATCTCACTTGCGAGTCGGGCAAATGGGCATTGATTGAGAGCGAGATGTGAAGTGGGAACGCCCCCTTGACGGCTTTTCGGCAATAGACATCCAGACCCTTTCATGGCGTGCCCAAGGCCTAAACTGTGATGACTGCGTGCCATGAAGCGGGGCATCCACTTGCTGACTTGCGTTCACGGGTTTGGCGGGTCGTCGGCGGACATGCTGAGGATCTGATAGCGACGAGCCCATTTCACGACGCCCGACATTCACTTGCGGCCCTTCGTTCACGAATTTGGCGAATCGTCGGTGGACAGGCGGAGGCGCCGGTTGCGATGCTTGCGCTTCCCGAAGATGGATTATCACTTGATGCGCTCTATTCGCAGAGTATGCAGACTCCAACGGGAAGAAGGCCTGCACTGCCACCGCTCGGACGGGGGGAGCGCGCGGGAGACGGCAGCAAAAACGAGGGGAGCGGCCAACCAAGGTTTGCGCGCGCGGTGAAATACGGATTGTGTCTCGCCGGCGCAGCCTATGCGTATGACGAGGTCGCAAACGACTTCTTCCTTTCGACAACCTCGCTGCACGATGGCAAGAAAGGTTTCACCAGCAACGAACGGCTCAGGTTGGCCCAGGCCGAGGCAAGGGAATACTCGACGCGATATCACGCTGCCAGCCCGGAAGAACAGCGTCTGAACGAGCGCCCCCTCAATCCAATCCGTACCTGCGGCAACAATCTGTTCGTGACGATGATCGACTACCGGGCGGCGACTTATGTGCACGTTGCTCGCCTGGTGAATTCCAGGCAGGCGCGCGACTCCCTCGCTTTGAATCTGGCCTGCATGAAGGGCCATCTCGTGAAGGACGAGTGCGTAGCCAAGTATGGTCCACCGAAGGTGCCAAGGGATCCAGATCTGACGAGGAGTCCGCTCTACGATAAAAAGAACAAGTACGCGCTTTCGGGGGTACTCAACGAGGAAACTGGTGCTTACGGCTACACCTCCAGGTCGGTCACTCGACCCTTCGTGAACAAGGGCGTGCAGCACTTCCATGATGCCCTCAAGAGCGAGGGCGTGACTTTCAAGCAGTGCACCGAGAAGTTCGAGGCATTGGTTCTCAAGGACGACGGCCTTGGCGAGGACGCCCAGTTCGCAGCTGGCCAGGCCATCTTAAACTTCAGGCAGGTCTATGCTGATGACGCGCATTGGGGACATGCTGAGAAAGTCGTGATGCAGACGTTGTCCAAGCAGGGATTACTTTCGCTGGCAGAAACTGACAGAATCGATGCGTCTCTCATGTTCGAGGATCCGAACAAGAACCCGTTCAAGCGCAACAGAAGCTGGATTGGCCCTGGGCTACACCAACTCGACATTTGGCTTCACGAGATGCGGTCGGGCCGTGATCCCATGCTAGGCGAGGACTTGAATCACCGTGAGATCAGGGGCGCGAAGTATCTACCTGTCGCGCACTTCAAGTTGAACGAGCAGGGCAATGGATTCGAGGATTGCTCCGGAATGGGCGACTCGTTCACTTGCGTCAACGCCGTCGCCTGCATCAATCACGCTCGATTAATGAGTGGCCAACCGCGCCTCTCAAGGGAGGATGTCATCGTCATCATCGCATGCCTTAACGCCGTATACGACGATACAACGTCAATACGGCATACGCTCCACGAGGTAGCGCGCGGCTGCTTTGCCGGCGCCGGTTACACGATCGAAGATGCGGATAAGTTCTATGAGGAAGTCTGTCACAAGGCAGCGCAGGAGTACTACGGTGGCAGGAATCTCTCCAAGCGGAGTTGATACCGTAAGTTCTCGGTAAGCAAGGTGGCGCTCACGGCTGATGAGTTTGCTGAGCTTGCGCGAAAGGAGGTGGCTAATCTTTTTCGTCTTTCGCTAGGGCTAGCCTGAGGAGCCAATTTTGGCGCGGGAGCGTGACGATCTGGTCCGATGGACGTCTGCCTTTGCCCCCCGCGCCAAGGGCCGCGCAACGTCATAAGGCTCGCCGAGCGGCGCAACCCAGGGGCTTGTGCCCCTGTGAGAGTTTGGCTAGATCGCAAGGGTTCATTTAGGAGTTCTATCATGGCAGTTGGTACTGTGAAATGGTTCAAGCCTACCAAGGGTTATGGCTTCATCAAACCGGATGATGGTGGCCCCGACGTCTTCGTACACATGCGTGCCGTTGAAAAGGCCGGCTACCCGGATCTCGCTGAGGGAGCGAAGATAAGCTACGAACTGAAGACTGGCAGTTCCGGTAAAGCCTCTGCTGAGAACCTGCGGATTGGATGAGGTCGCTCATTGCAAATCGAAGCCTGGCGGCCGATCGTAACGACGATGACCGCTCTCGGCCTTGCGTGCAAGCTCGAATAGTCTGCGGCTCACGGCAGATCCGCGGCTTAGGAACATGAGGCATAGGTGCTGTCGGGCGCAGCACTAGCCCTTGTGGTGGCGGCTGCGCGCCGCCACCACACTCAAGGCTGCGAAGGGTACAAGGAGTCCTCGCATTCGAGGCGTAACTCCAGCGGTTTCGTCATTGAAGCAGCTTGCAGATAGTCGTCCGTGAAGAATGCGGATTGACCTGAAAAATAAGCAAGAATGGTCTTGAGAAAGTATTCGATTTTGCAGGAAAGCGGTGTGTGGGGCCTCACTTTCCTGCGTTTTGGGATTTCGTTTTTGGGCGGTTCGTGATTCCCTGACGGCGTCGTCGACATTGGGGAATGCGATGAGCAAACCGTGGGATGATCGCCAGAAGGACCTGCTGCTTCCGGCCCTGGATCAGATCATCGACATGGGTCATCCGCGGGTGCGGTTGGCGGCGCTGATCGACTGGAACGTGCTGAATGAGCGCTTTGGTTCGGTGTGCCAGGCAGGGTCAGGGCAGCCGGGCTTGCCGACGCGGCTGATCGCCGGCCTGTTCATTCTGAAGCACATGCACGACCTGTCGGATGAAGCGCTGTGCGCCCGCTGGATCGAGAACCCCTATTACCAGCACTTCTGCGGCGAATTGAGCTTCTGCCACCGGTTGCCGTTCGATCGATCGTCGATGACGCGCTGGCGGCAGCGGCTCGGCGAGGAGCAGCTTGTCGCGCTGATCCAGGAAAGTCTGTCGGTGGCGCGCAAGACCGGCGCGATCGGCGCGAAGGACCTGGAACGGGTGGTCGTCGATACCACGGTGCAGCCCAAGGCGGTCGCCCATCCGACCGACGCGCGGCTGATGCATCGAGCAATCGTCAAGCTGGTCGGGCTCGCCAGGCGCAACCGTGTGCCGCTGCGCCAGAGCTATCTGCGCCTGGCCAAGCGCGCCGCCATCATGGTCGGCCGCTATACCCACGCCCACCAGTTCAAACGCGCCCGGCGGCAGCTCAAGTTCCTGCGGACACGGCTCGGCCGGATCATCCGCGACATCCGCCGCAAGATTGATGGCGATACAGCGCTGGAAGCTCGCTTCGGCCCGTTGCTCGGTTTAGCGCAGCAGGTGCGCAGCCAGGATCAGCACCAGCGCGGTCCAAAGGTTTATGCATTGCACGCCCCGGAGGTCGAGTGCATCGGCAAGGGTAAAGCCCGCGCGCCCTACGAGTTAATGGCATGGACCACGCCCGCTCTCAGCGGCAACATAAAGCCCCGGCAAGAGAAGGAGCACAAGCCATGTCCGTTACGAACATTGTCACGATCGGTATCGATCTAGGGAAAAACACATTCCATGTGGTGGGGCTCGATGCCATGGGAGCAATCACCCTACGCAAGAAGCGATCGAGAAATCAGCTGGAGCAGTCGCTGGCCAATGTTCCGTGCTGCCTGATCGGAATGGAGGCTTGTGCAGGAGCACACCATATCGGTCGGAGGCTCGAAAAATTAGGCCATCAAGTCCGGCTCTTGCCAGCACAATATGTGAAGCCATATCTCAAGGGTCACAAGAATGACTTCCGTGACGCTGAAGCCATCGCCGAAGCCGTTCAGCGCCCAACAATGCGATTCGTCCCATTGAAATCGGCCGAGCAGCTCGATTTGCAGGCGCTCCACAGAGTTCGCAGTCGACTGGTGACGCAGCGAACAGCGGTCATCAATCAAATCCGGGGCTTTCTGCTCGAGCGAGGCCTGCCGGTCCGGCAGGGCGCGGCTGCACTCCGATTGGCCCTCCCTCAGCTTCTCTCGATGCTCTCGGATAACCTGTCGCCTCGAGTGGTTCAGCTCATTCAGGACTTGGCCGAGGACTGGCGCTATCTCGACCGGCGGGTGGCGTCAGTCACGAAAGAAATCGACGCACTCGTCGACCAAGATGCACACTGTCGCCGCCTGATGACTGCTCCGGGTGTCGGACCGATCATCTCAAGCGCGATGATCGCCGCGATCGGAACTGGTGATGCTTTCCATAAAGGCCGCGACTTTGCAGCATGGCTTGGCCTGGTACCGAAACAATTCTCGACCGGCGATCGAACCATTCTCGGCCGCATATCGAGACGCGGCAACCGGTACCTGCGAACGCTCTTCATTCAAGGGGCCAGAGCAGTGCTTCTGAGGCGCCAGACTTGGCCCAGGCACGGGTTCGGAGCCTGGTTGGAAGCAGCGTCCAAGCGGCTTCACTCGAATGTACTGGTTGTCGCCTTGGCCGCAAAACTCGCGCGCATGGCCTGGAGCATGCTCGCAAAGGGCCATGACTACGACGCCAATTTCTTAGGCCAGACCGCCTAAGACACACGACCGGGAAGGGAAGAAGGATCCACGGGAAGAAGGATCCACGATCTCAATCGGAAGGGCACAATATCCCGCCGAGGTTTGCGAGACGGAAAAGACGAATGGAGAAACGGTTCCACCGACACTTCTGAAGCCTGGTTCGCAGCCATGGGCCCCTTGTCGAGGCCGTCGAGTTATTGAGGACAGGAGTGAGCGGATATCCATATTGGCTCGAGGCGACAGCCTCAAATTGAAGCCGGATAGATTGGCGCAGACCGCTACATCCTTTTGTCGATTCCTCTTGCAACGCGGGCGTGGTCCATAGATCGGCTGCAAGGTCAGTATCGCCACCCCCGTGACGTCTCCGAAGGGCGGCCAGTTCGTGCTTCACGCCAAGGCCCTGCACGGCAATCCCTTCGATGGGCACACGCTCGGCCCCGTGATCGCCGACATGGAGAAGCTCACCGGCGTGGAGGCTCGCCGCATCCACGTCGACAAAGGTTATCGCGGCCACAATCACCCGCATCGGTTCAGAGTCTGGATCTCGGGTCAGGTCGCCGCGTCACAGCTCCCATCCGCCGCGAGATGAGGCGTCGCGCGGCTGTCGAGCCCGTCATCGGTCACATCAAGGCCGAGCACCGCATGGACCGCAACTATCTCAAAGGGCGTCCCGGCGACTGTATCAACGCTGTCCTCGCCGCCGCCGGCTACAACTTCGGCCTGCTCCTGCGATGGCTCGCAGAGCTCCTGCGTGCCATCATCCGAGCCTTCCTTGAGACCATCCCGGCGCCAAATATCGCCTGAGCCCGGCGGCGCGCCGGTTCTTCACGAACGACCAGATACGCTGTGCGTTTTGAATGACCTCCGACGGGGCGGACATGTCCGCTTACGAAGACGAGCCGCGCTGTCGCTCAGATTTGCGAACTTTCAAGGCGCGGCGTTTCATCGTCGCCGTCAGTTTCTTTGTTCCTGGTTTGTTGGGCGCAACGCGTAGTACGCTACCGGCTCCCGAAACAAATTGACCACCCTTGTCTATTCGTTTCATGCAGTTCTCCAATTAATATAGCTTTATCCGAATCGGGATGTCGAAGTAGCCCCAACCGCTAGCGAACAAGCGCATCCGTCGTTGGTGCATCTGTATTTCCATCATCGGCGTATGTGCCTTACCGCATACGAAAGGCAGGGACAAGCTTCCGGGGGGACGCACATCAAGCTTTGTGCGATCCGGACGGATGGCGTCACCATGCCGGTGCGCACCGCCTCGGTGTTTCATGGCGATGCCAATCCAAAATGTCCGACGTGATCGATATTTCTTTCGATCACGCACGGCTTAATGATCCATGAATAAACGAGTGGGCGCAATAGACCTGGATCGCAACCGATGATTATCTCATTGAAGCGAGCAACGCTGGCGGAAGAATTTCGACTATGCTGATTGGCGCATTCTCCAAGACGGCCAAATCGAACCTCACAAGTATCGAGCTTTCCGAAGCTGCCGACCCTGGAAGGTCCCGTCAAACGACGAATGGCCTTCTCCGTGTGCCTGTTGTTCAAGGTATCTCATTGAATGAGCCACCTCCTCCCGCGATCTGACAAGCTCAAGGCAGCAATCAGGATCATCGATATTCCGTACGAAGCGTACAAAGTTCGTGAGACTTAGGCCGACAATTCAGCCGGTCGTGCCGAGATAGCCATGGCCGCGCCCGCAAAGCAGTATAGATAGAGCGGAGATGTTTTGCCTTACGACAGCGCGTGGGCATGAAGCACAAAGTACGCTCGGAGATTATTGTGACGAAGAACGAACTCGTGTTCGAGATCGATGATACTAAAACAGTTGATCAAAACATTTGTGCACTTTCGATCGCGCTCAACGGGATCGACGATCCAATGGCAGGCGTCCTGTCAAATGCACTTTCGAAGCTCAGCCTGGACATCGCTCTCGATCAAGAGGCGATCCTTGATGCATTGTACCTGGCGACGGCGCCGGTCGAACCGCAGCAAATGCCTTCCGAAGAAGGCGCTGCCTAATGAGCGGCTGGTATCTTCAGAAGGTCTCTATCGAAGGGTTTCGCGGGATCAACAACGAGGGTGCACCACTTGTCCTCAAGCTCAAGCCGGATTGCGTCAACTCGATCTCCGCGCCGAATGGGGTTGGGAAGACATCAATTTTTGATGCGGTGGTCTACGCGATTACGGGCCGCATTCCCAAGCTGGACGACTTGCCTGCGACCGAAAAGGGCTCGTCCTATTATCTCAATCGCTTCCATGCGGGTGGTGTGGGAACGATCGTCCTGAGCCTTGTGCCGGCTAATGGTGGCGCCGAGGTCGATGTGACCGTTCGGCGCGACGCCGCTGGGACGCGAACTGTTGTGGCCAGCGCAGGTGCAGACGGAAATGCGATCCTGGCGGACCTCAATCGCGAGTTCGTCCTGCTCGACGGAAAGACATTTCAGGACTTCATCGATCTTGCGCCGCAAAGGCGCGGCCGATCGTTCGCTGGACTGCTGGGCTTGAAACGCTATTCATCGCTGCGGCAGGGACTGGCGTCGCTGGCAAATACCAAGGCGTTTAACAATCACTTCGCCATCGGCGGCAAGGAAGCCAAGCAAAACAGCGCCCACGTCCGCCTCGAGCGAGCACGGACCAACGTCAAGGAGGCCTTCACAGCGCTGGTCGCTGAAGAGTACGATCCGGCGGAAGCCGAAGCAACGATGCTTGCGAAGGCGCATTCCGCCCTAAGTGGCATCGAACTGCTCAAGCCGCTCTGCGAGGGTCGGACGTTCGAGGAAATCGACCCCTCAAAGTGTATCGATGCAGCGAAAGTTGCCGAAGGAGGTGAGGCGAGGGCGGAACTTGCGAAGATCCTGCGCGATGAGGCGAGGTGGTCCGAGGCCCTGAAAGCCGCGCCCAGCGAAGAGGATGCCAAGCGCCTGGTGGAACTGGCCGACGCTCGCGACACCACCCTGAAGCTCACTCAGGGAGATCTGTTCCGCCAGCTCTACGGGGTAAGCGAAATCATCCTCGCAGACGACAGTTGGGGAGATAAATGTGTCTGCCCGACGTGTGATCGATCGGACGCCGGTTCGGTTCTCGATCATGTTCGCCACAAGAACGCGGCGTTTGAGGCGGTGGAATCAGCTTCGGCCAATCTGGCGCAAGAATGGACCGAAAAAGGCTGGAATCAGCTCGATGAATTAGAACGGTTAGGCCGCCAGGCAGAAGAGCAAGCCCAACTCGCCGAGGCAAGGGACGTCGGACTGAAGGGCGCGCTCGACGGCGCGCGAGCACGCGCCGTCACCGAATGGCTGAAGACCCTGGCAGATCGCGCAGTGTCCAAGGTGAAAGACCTCACCGAAAACAAAGTGGCCCTGGAGAAGAGCCTTCCCGACAAGCTCACTGCTGTCGTGGAGAAGGCCGAGGCCGCACGCCGGCTGCAGAGCAATTTGTCGGACTTGCGCGCTGCCTTGAGCGAGCAATCCGCTATCGCTGCGGAGCTTGCGCGCATTGCTCGGGTGAAGAAGTTCCTTGACGCAGCCAATTCATGCTTCGCCGGTGCCGAGTCCGCCGCAAGCGCGCGCCGGCTCGCCGCGATCGAACCCGTCACGCGAAAAATCTTCGCGGCGATCATGTACACCGATGTCGTGCCAGCCCTCAAAAAGCGGGCGGGCAGCGAAGATCTGTCCATCTCTCTCGCACAGTTCTGGACACTGCCGGGCATCTCAGCTCAAGCCGTCCTCTCCGAGAGCTATCGCAACGCCTTCGCGATCAGCGTCTATTTGGCGGCCGCGTCGCTCTATGGCGGGGGCGCCAGGTTTCTAATTCTCGATGACGTAACATCCAGCTTTGATTCTGGGCATCAATTCCATCTGATGAACGTGATCAAAGGACAATTTGCCCGCCCTGGTGTCGTCGATGGTCCGCAGGTCATTCTGCTCAGCCATGACACCGTCCTGGAGAAGCTATTCAATACAAATGTCAAAGACGGCGGCTGGTGGCATCAATGCATCCAGGGCACCGCACGGACATCGGTGCTGCCGCAATCGGGCGCAATCCATAGGATCCGTGATGCGACGCGCGCCCTTCTTGATACTGGAAACACCGATGATGCGGCCCCCCGTATCAGACAGTACCTCGAGTTCAAACTCGAGGAGGTGATCTCAAGGGTCGGTATTCCCGTGCCGATTGCCATTGCCTTCAATGATGATAAACACATGGCGAAAAACCTGATAGACGCCGTCAAGGCGGCCGTCGACCTCCACCATGCCGCTGGGCGCCTGGTCTTAGAGCCGGCCCAACTCGCGGGCCTCGGCACCTCGGTTGCGACTATAGTGAGCAACTATCTGGCTCACTGGTCGACCGGACAGACCCACGCCTTCACGGCCCCTTCGCTTAAGGGCGTCATGCAAGCGATTGAAAGTTTCGCGGGTTGTTTTCAATTCGAAGATCCGGCAGGCTCGGGCCACTACCGCTATTACCGCTCGCTTAGCCAAAAAAGCTGAGATCGGTGCGCCGTTCCAAGCCCCGCAGTAAGGTCATCCAACGGGTGGGGCTCGCCAGGTAGACCACCGGATGGTGTGTCCTCGTCGCGATGCCAGTTTTTTGGACGCTCCAAGGCGGTCGTTCAGGGATAGAGCGCACGCAGGCGGCAACGACCAGGCACTGGTTTTCGCCAGGATTTGCGCGATTGAGCGGATGTCACCGGCTGGTGTTGCCGCCGAACAGCGGAGGCCGAGCCTACGTGCCGGCAGCTGACTGTATGAAATCGATTATCGAGCGGTAATGGTAGCCAACACCCAGCACGATGGCGTCGGCGAACGCAATTGCCAGCTCATCCGCCGCACGTTGGTGTACGGCGATCACGACTGACGATCCTGAGGAACTGGTCCCTGCGCGTTCGCGCCAAAGGTCTGCACGGGCAGCGCAAGCGAACGGTCGGTTCGGTCTGCCAGGACTTAGAAAAATATCGAGGTAGACACCAACAGATTCAGAGCATGTCCCGTTTCGCGCGTATGTATAATGCTTGTCGGGTGGTTGATGTA
Organism: Bradyrhizobium macuxiense; assembly: GCF_001542415.1. GTDB lineage: Bacteria > Pseudomonadota > Alphaproteobacteria > Rhizobiales > Xanthobacteraceae > Bradyrhizobium > Bradyrhizobium macuxiense. The sequence goes on along the minus strand of NZ_LNCU01000070.1, from coordinate 135,625 downwards.
AGTCAATCCTGCGCTTGCATATATACCTGGCGCCAAATGTGCAGTATAGGTTCCTGAGATCGCTGTGCTGTCACGATGTACGAGATGCCCCTTGGTTAAGGCGGTATCCACTGCAAAGTGGCTCCAGACTGTGTTGGTGGCAACAATAGCAATCTGATCGCTGGGCCGGCCGTCGAACAGCCCTTTTGCGTAGAGACGAAGCTCGTAATATTGACTGGCTCGATTTAGGTCAGGCGGAGCGTACATGACCGAGAGCCCGCCATAGATCCCGCGGGATGCCAAGCCCTGGACATCGGACTGCCAGAGTTGTCGATCCGCAGCGACATAGTAGACATTGTTCGCGTTGGTTCTCGGCTGCGTCGGATGCTGCAAATTCGTATAGCTGCTATCGTTGAAGCCTATGCCAGCCCGTAACCAAGTCTCGGGTAGGCCCGGAGCAGCTTTGCACTTGTAGCCGGCTTCATCGAGCCAAAGAATCCCCGCATTGGCAGTGCTCCAGTCCAGGCCGGTGGGATTTTCGGTTATCTGCGCATAGTGACCATCTGGACTGAGTGAGCGCTGGATTGAGAGCTTGTTATATATGTGATCATCAACATTATACTTCAGGTTGAAAGCTGGCGTGGGCGCTGCATTGTTGCTCATCCCGGCTTGAAACAGGATGTTCGAGGAGGGGCCCAAAACGCTTGCTCCGGCGTTGCCTCCGACGACGGTGCCCGCAAACTCATTTTGGTTTCGGAGGTAACCCATTTTGAGTTCGAGTTTCCCGTCGAAGAATGTCTGGTAGTAGGCAATTGTATTGATGCCAAGCCTATCGGGCCCGCCAGGCTTCCAAGTCCAATATTGCTGCTGAGCGCCGACGATGATCTGGCCATCGGCAATACCAAAGCGGCTGAGATCGTAGGTTACGATCATGAAATTGACGGAACCGAACGTCGGATTCTGCCCCATGTATAATTGATTGGCGATGCTGGTTCTGGCTGCGCCTGGCAGTTGATTATTTACGAGGCTGTTTACCGTGCCGCCAACGTAACCGATGCCGACGTCTGCCAGCGCGGACCTAACGCCGTCTTTATCCTGATCTATCGTATCGGCAGGACCAGGTATGTTGAGCCACATACCCTTTTCGCGGAGGGTTTCGAATTTTGCGAACGGGTCGGCCGTCTTTTGCATTCTGTTCGTTGTAACCGTATTCGCGCTGTTGCAGTTTGTGAGAGGCATGCTGGAAAGTCGTGCAAGTGTCGGGCGACCGGAAGGACACGTTGCTTGTTTGAGCTGGCTGCGTTGGAGCTTCGGGGCCGGATCCATTTGGGCTCTTCTTTTGGCATCCCTACCCGCAGTGTCGCTTGTTGGGGTAAGAAGGCTGGTGGTTTGTGCCAGCGTCGAATTGCTGGCGAGATCCGCTGCGAGCGAAAGCGCGATCAAAAGCGCTGCACGCTTTGGAGTTGATTGAAAGATGGAAATGGATGCTGCGACAGAGCGCATCCGAATCGAAATCGCCGCAACAACGCGAGCATGCATAGTGAACTCCGCGACCGTATTTGCTGGCCTTGAATGGATTGCGCTTCGGCCTGAATGGCTCCAGACTGATCCTGATCTTTGACGGCTGAGCGCCGCTGCCGTCTCGCTTGAGAGCTGTCTGTCCCGGCGAGATCCGGTTAGTCTTTGCGAGTCTCGTCACTCATGGGCACGCCATGACATTCCGCGGCGTACGTGTCCGACGGCGGCCCGGACAGCTTTGAAAGCTGCGCGCTCGGCGAGCGGGGCCGAAAGTACATCATGGACTTCCGTGAGAAAGGCGAGGTCGCGGTGGGGCAGACCTGACCGTTGCAGGCGACGAGTTAGCACATCCATCAGGTCCATTGGGGCGGCCGGATCTATCTTGCATCCCGAATTCCTTGATGTGTGAGCCACACGACGTTCGTTGACGACGATTGCCACGCGTTCGTCATCTCCATCAATTGCTAGGGTTGGTAGTTGACTGGAGCGCCGATGCGGGATCGCGGATCGCACCGTTCGGGGGAGACACAGGTCGTCATCTTGACGAACTCCGAAGGTGGTTCGTCAATGCAAGCCGAACGTCGGGACTCGTGAGCGACGCCCGCTCAGCCTTTCACGCGCCTATCTCTAAAAGGGGCGAATTCGGCCAGGTCCTGCAAGATAATCTGCAAGGTTCGTTCGAATGACGACAAAATGCTGCGCCGCCGCCAGTGCAGATAAGAACTATTGCTTCGCAATGGCGCTAGATGTAGGAGGCGGCCTTGCGCAAAGTGTCACGTTGCGCTGCTCACTAAGCTTCGCCTTGTGAGAGCTGATGACCGGACGATCCGACGATTTGCGGACAACGATACTGTTGACCGTCATGATTCGCGGTAACGCTTGATCAGCTTGGGGATCGCCTCAACGAGAAAGCCAATGCGGACCGGGGACGACGGACGAGGGATGATGGAGATGATGGATCAAGCCGCCGATTCGGATTTGCCCTCGGTCTTGCAAGGATCGTCAAGACGCGTGCCGTGGGGTTTAGCGCTCATGGTTCTTCTCCTCGGCCTGTGCGCTGCAGGAGCCTATTTTTGGAGAACCGTCGCAGAATTTGTCGACACGGCGACGGCCCGTGAAGTCGCCCCAATGCCAGGTTTGTCATCGGAGGACAGGGCGGCACTGTCTGAGATTCAATCGGGACAACAGAAGGCGAGCGATCAGATCGCGGAGCTAAATCGTAATTTCGATGCTCAGCGGGCCGACTTGAAACGACTCTCGGATCAAATCGCAGCCCTGACTTTACGAATAGACGCGTTGCAGATTCCGGTCCCCTCCGCTTCTCCTCCTCCCGTTCCACCTTCACCGCAAGCCCACGCCGTTTCGAGGCTCACCAAGAAGCTCGTGCGGCCGGCCAAACCAGCAGGGGCGGTTTCCGTCGGGGGCGCGCCACTCATCCTTGGACCGAAAACCGACGAGCCCAGGTGACGCCTTACAGGTCTAGTCCAGCGCTACCGGTTGCCGTTCGATGGGTACGCCGCTTCTCGCTAAGCGGCCTTCGATTACGATACCAGAATCCTACCGCGGTGCTGGTGTTCCCAACGAGACTTCGCTGAGGTCGTCGCCATCGTTGCAGTAGCCGACTGCAGTCTGGTGCAGATTTCGCAGAACCATTTCTGCGGATCTAGGCGATCCGCTGAGCGACGAAAATCCGCCGCGCCACGCTTGAAATCGAGCTGGCTAGTTTTGATGCCATTTCTATGGATCTCGCGGATGCCGCACGATGGTGAACGCGCTGCTGGCTGTTGCGCGTGCGATGACCTGGAAGCTCAAGCCTGAACCCGCCACACGTCACTTATCCTCTCGGAAACCTCGCCAAGCTGCTCGTGCCTCTTGCGATCTACGGGCTCGCGACAGGCGGCACGACATTTGGATCCGCTTGGTTGGCTCTGCTAATAGGGCTTGCGGTCGAGATAGGCGTCGAAAGCAGCAGCAACGGCGCGTATCATGAAGCGGTGCTCCTGCCTCACGCGGACGAAGCCGTTCTGGATGTCCACTATCCCGTCCGCGGCGAGCATTGCCAATCGTTCAGCTGAATCGAGAAAAGAGAGCGCATCAAATCCGTGGGCCGTACAGATCGCCGACACGTCGGCCTCCAAATCGCACATCAGCCGCTCGATGATTGCGGCTCGAACGCGGTCTTCGTCAGTGAGACTGTACCCCTTTGACGTCGCCAAACGCCCGGCTCTAATGTGCTGGATGTAGGGACCCGTTACAACTTCGTTCTGGACGTAGCCGTCACCGAGACGGCCGATGGCCGACGTGCCCAAGCCGATTACTGTATTACAGGTATCGGCTGAGTAACCCAAGGAGTTGCGCCGCAGGCGACCAGTTTTCTGCGCCAGCGAGAGTTCGTCATCTGGCAACGCGTAATGGTCGAGCCCGATTGGGTGGTAGCCAGCAGCGACCAGCGTATCGGCCACGGCCGCAGCCTGGTCGGCACGGCTCGCGCAGTCCGGTAGCGCCGCCTCATCGATCAGGCGCTGACGTTTCATATACGAAGGAACGTGCGCATAGCCGAAAACCGCCAGACGGTCGGGACGCATGACCACCGCCGTCGTTGCGGACTGGACGCAGGACTGCACCGTCTGATGTGGCAGGCCGAAGATGAGATCGAAGTTGATGCGGCCTATTCCATGCCGGCGCAGATTTTCGATGGCAGCCGTCGTCTGCGCCTCACTCTGGATGCGGTTGATCGCTTTTTGAACGATAGGATCGAAGCTTTGCACGCCCAGGCTCGCGCGGTTCACGCCGGCTGCTCCCAAGGCGTCGGCCATTTCCATCGTAAACGTGCGCGGGTCGATCTCGACTGCGATCGTAGCCGTTTTCCGAAAGGCGAAGCGGCTGCGCAAGACTTCCATCAGGGCCGGAAACTCCGCGGGCTCGATGAGGGTCGGCGTGCCACCGCCAAAGTGCACGTCACTCACAGGCAGAACTTGCGGCGCCTGCTCCGCTACCAGACGAATCTCTTCACGCAGCACCGCCAAATAATCGAGGATTGGTGCATTCCGACGAGTGAAGGTCGTGGGGAAGCCGCAATACCAGCAGATCGAACGACAGAACGGAATGTGGAGATAGAGCGACACGGCGCCGTCAGCCGGCAAGCCCCTCAGCCATTTCTCACAAGTCTCGGCGCCGACAACCGCGGAGAACTCCGGTACAGTTGGATAGATGGTGTACCAAGGCAGGCGGGCATCGTAATACTTTTCTAGGAGCGAGATCTGCAATGGTACCGCCCCATGGCTTTACCAGCATGACGGTGACCGCTGCGCTCGCCTGTGTCGTTGCGCTATGTCAATTGGTCCGCCGCTTCAGCCGGAAAATCCGCCATCCCGTCGACGTTGCTCATGCGGATGCTCGCAGCTTTCGACCAGACCCCGTCGGGGCGCTTCTCATTGTTTGTGCCGCTACCAAACGCACAACGCCGCCCGCTTGAAATACACGCGGACGGCGCTGGTTCTAGCCCCAGGAGGGATGTGGCAAAATCCTGATGAAGAATAATTTGCACGAAGCGCGCAAAGCTTTCATGGCCAAAAAGGGATAGTCGCCTCCGTAAGACTACGGTACTCCAAGCAGTGTTCGGCCTTAGCTCAACCGTCAAAGTTCCGGTGACCCGCAAGCTGGTTTGACTCCAGCAGCAGTACGGTATCTAGCAAATCCCCAATGGCCAACCCGCTCAGCAACGCCGAGCGCAACCAGTGGCGTGATCCGTACTCAAAGCAATACGATTCAATCCCCTTGAGTTTCGGCTGGAAAATTCAGGCATCAGTTGTCAGAGCGGGTACGCGGTCCCGAGACCGGGTCATCAAGGGGCCGACCAGTCTCCGTGCGGCTGGGCTGCCAACTGAGGCTGCCTTACGAGAAGTGTAGTTCTGTTAGGTTGGTGGCCGCAGCTCCCGCGAGGCCAGCCACTTCGCCGTCCGGCAGACTGCTTCAGCCTGCCGCGCCCGGCGAATAAGCCGGTCGCGCTCAACTCCTGGCGGGGTTCCACGGGCCTCTTTGCGCAGCCGTTCAGCTTCCGCACAGGCGTTCCCGTCGACGCGATCGATTTGCTTGGAAAGATGGAGCTCGGTCATGTGCTCCCCTCCCATATTGTGCAGGCTTGAGCGCGTCCGGTGTCACCCACGCCTACGGACAGAGCCTTCGCCGGTGATGTTGCAACAATGATGCCGTCCAAAGATGGTTGCAAGGAACTTCCGGCCCGCGAGATCACGGTGAACATTTAGGGACCGATCACATTTGTTGCCGGGAGAACATCTGTGGACCCCTAGGTAGTCTGCCGACAAACATAAGTTAAGTCTCGGTTTCCTTTGCTCAATCCGAACCAGGACACCTAGGGCCCCGGGTTTTGGCACGGACAGCACCCGAAGGTAAGGTCCCTATCCCGAATTCGGACACCCGCAAACGGGAACTACGGCCACTGCCATGACTTGCAAATTTGCATGCGGTCACCCGAGCGAGGCCAACGCTATCCCCATGTTCAAACCAGATCACTTGGATGCAGTGGACCACGGTTTCCTCGGCTTCGCGGTGGCGTCGTTCATCGCGCTCGTCCTCAGCATCGGTTGGCTGCTGATGGGATGACAAGCCCAATCCTAGCCACAGCCTTTACCTAGATAAACTTTGAGCGGGACACGCGTGAGTTGTTCCACTAAGTGTGGTTTCGCGCTTCCCTTGGCCCCTTCTGGGGAGACGCATCTCCAAGGAGACGGGCCCGGCGCGCCCGCTGGGCCCCTTTTGTTGAGGAATCCTTGGCCTGCCCGACTATCGTGTATCGGAGGCTGAATCTTCCGCTCGAAAACGACGCCTCATGCAGCAGCTGCAGTAAAACCTGTACAATACACTTTCAGATGGGCTCGGGAACCAGCCGTCAATCCAATGCTAGCGCACGCAGCAGGGCATCGAGCCGTTGGCGGCCTTCATTGATTGCTGCATCCCAGTCACCGAGCCGTTCCTGCACGACGACTTTGAATGACGGGTACCACATTGGCTTTCCGCCAGCCTGGGCCCAATACCAGGGATAACCGCGCGGCACCAAGACCACGCCGGGAATGCCGAGCGCCCCGGCGATATGGATAGCGAAGCTATCGGGCCCCACCACGGCATCTAGATTGGCGATCACCGCTATCAAGTCCGCGGGGCACTCGATATGCACACCAGCATCGATCGGGCGGCTCCATCGGCTCATGCTATGTCGTCGCGCGTCCGCCATCAGACTGACCGGCGTACCGGACTGAGGAAGCACGGCGGCGACCTGCTCCATCGATAGGCCGAGAGCGCCGCCCTCCCATACGATCCCCAGGAGGGGCCTTGCGAACGTGGCCAGGGAAGCCCGCCACTTGGCGAAGAGCTCAGCCTCGGGTCGCAGGTAGGGAATGCCATCGGCAATGTTCTCCGTGTCAGTCGACAGAATGCTCAATAACGATTGCAGGGGCGTAGCTGAGAGCTCAGACCCCGGCTCATCGAAAATGACCTGCTGGGCCAGGCCGGAAAGAACAGCCCGGTAACGCGGCTCTGCGACGACGTGCACATTTTGTTGGCTAGCCAACCGAGGCAATAGACGAAGGAGCGCTACGAATTCGAGGGCGCAAGTCGCCGGCGGCACGAGGATCCGCGTCGCCAGCGCCAAGTCGGCCGGTTTGGGCATCGGGAAGCGACCGAGCGACAGTGCAAGTGTCGTCTCCAGAGACCTCGCTGATTCGTCGTCAGGTCGCGTATGAGCGACGTGGCTGGCAAGCGTGAGGGCTTCATCAAACCGGCCGACGAATTGCAGAACGCTTGCCAGCGCAAGCGTCGCGGATGGATGCGATTTGTGTGCACGTACGAACTGTGTGAGCTCCGCAATTGCCCTATCCTCCTGGCCATTGGCAATCATGACGCGAGCCAGGATCTGTCGCGCGCCAAGATGGATCGGTGCAGAGGCGAGCAACCTCCTGCAGGTGGTCTCCGCTTCTGCCCAGAGCCCGGTCGCAGCACGGCAATAAGCCAGATGCGCGAGCCCGGCTATGTCGAGTGGCGACCGCAGGTGCGCGCGTTCCGCAACGTTGAGCGCCTCGTCGAAGCAGCCGCGCTCAAGCAAGAGCACCGACAAATTGCGTAGCGTATCGGGATCGTCCGGGGCAAGGTCCAGGGCGCGAAGCAATGTGGTCTCGGCCGACGAGTAATCGCGCAAGGCGAGATCGATGGTGCCAAGTTGAAGGAGGGCGCGCGCATTGCCTGGCTCGTCTTGGACAACCGCCTCCGCGATCGCGCGGGCTTCCGCAATGTCGCCGCGACGTTCCAGGGCATGCGCCAGCGCGAGCTTGATCTCTTGTTTGCGCGGCGCGAGCGCAGCTGCGCGCTTGAGGCAAATGACCGCCTCGTCAAGGCGGCCGAGCATTTCGTGGGCGATACCGAGGTTAGCAGCAAGACCGGCGTGATCAGGATAGCAGGTCGCCGCCTCTGCCAACAGGTCGAACGCCAAATCAATTCGCTGCCGCGCGAGCGCTAATGTGCCCTTTGCATTGAGCGTATCGGGATCGCTTGTGGCAACGGGCGCCTCCAGCAGCGCCTCAGCTTCATCGAGCCGTCCGGCCGCAATAAATTCCTGCGCCGTTGTAAGCCGGTCTTGCCGGGTCGGAGCCGGCATGCTCGTGGACAGCATGCGCGTTATGCAACTGTCACGCGTTTGCCGTCGAGGCGGAGATCCTCGCTCACCGCGATGACCTTGCTATGCGCCGTTTCGGAGGCGATCCCGCTGATCCTAATGGCTTGCGTTTCGGTCTGTAACGAGTCGATACGTTCGATCATCGCGACACGATTGACCGCCTTTATCGTAAGTGAATCGGCGCTCGCTTCCTGGATGCCCGCCGAGCTCCGGAAACGGTCCGCGATCAAAGTGTAGAGCTTGCCGATCCAAGTCCCCTTGTTCGCGAGAACGGCGAACAACTTAGCCTGCAGATCGATACTATCGGCGCGCAGTGATATGCGCTGGCGAGCGGCGATGGTGATGGTCCCGCCATCGATCGACATTTTGCGATCCCCCGGTAGACCGACCGTGCCCCAACTGGAACCTGTTCGCTCGAGTACGGTCAAGACAAAGGCTTGCTCCGCCTCGCTGAACAGCAGAACCACATCTTGAGCAACAGGACGGACCAGACAGCCAACGGCCACCGCCGCCGTGTGACGAGCGCCTGAGACGTCGACCTCCACCGCCGCGCCATCATCGCTGACCGACACGACACGAGCAGTGTGATATCCAGGCTTGAGCAAGCGCTTGGCCATCGCCAAGATATCGGTGTTTGTGGCACGGAACGTCATCGTCATTCCTGCTCTCCAACCGGCTACATGAAAATGATTGACTTCTTTTGTATGACTTCCTCGTTGCCGGTGCTCGACATGATCTCCGCTTCTCGCCTCACAATCTTGTGCTCCTCGGTGTGTAACTGTCCCTTGCTCACTTCTTCTTCAATTACGGACACGCTGGTCTTGCAGACCTTGCCGTCGCGGCCGACCCGCTTGAAATCGTCCCCTGGCGCGAGCTTGAAATCGTTCGTCCTAAGGATCTTGGTGTCACTATCAGCCGACTTGTAATCGGGCCCGAAGACAGACTTGGTCGAATTGCCGATCACATGCTTGATGTCGTTGCCTTTGACAAACTGGAGTTTGTTGCCGATGGTTACAGAGATCATATCACTGAGATTGACCGAACGTTCGCGGGAGACTTTGTACGTGAACGATTCCCCGAAGAACAGGCACACGCTACGGGCCATCGTCAGGGTGGTGACTGCGCCTTTCATGCAGGTGAATCTGGTTCCCTGGAAGAACTCCTTAGTGCTACCCATCGTTCGCTTTTCCGCGTCGCCGTCATTGGTTTCCGACTTGTGGCCTTTGTTGATCACCTTGATGCGGTTCGAGGCCGTCAAGGTGATGTCGGCGGGCGTCCCGTTGGCACCGGCGGTGATTGATACCCCATTCTCGGCTGCGATCTCATAGGTGCCTTTCGAGACCATATGTCGGGAGTTGCCGTTCGCGACCTCCGTGGTCTGACCACGACCGATTTTCATCAGTGCCGCGCCTTCGACATTTGCCTGCAGGTCCTGATTGGTGAAAGCAAATATGCCCGCATTGTCGCTTCCCTGCTTGCTGGTTGCAGTCAGGCTTTCGTCAACAGTCGTCGTCAGTCCAGTGACAATGTTTGCCTCCTCGCTCGAATAGGCGCCAAGACGCAGATAGGTTGACTTCGTCAGCGGAGAGATCGGCGTCTCTGGAACGACTAATCGCGTAAAAGCATTTGGCATAGTGGAGGCTCCCTCCCTGATCATATAACTCTGTCGGCTAACCCTGTCGGTACTTTAGCGCAGCGCCATCAAGCGGATTTGAGAGGGCGATATAGAAAATCCGAACGCGTTCGGGCTGGCGCCGTTCTGCTTTGTCGGCATCCCCATTTTGGTTGCCGGTGACCCTCCGATGGACAAATTGTTCGATCCGGCCTTGGCGCGGCCAGGGCCCATGACAAGCCCAGACATGACGCCGAGGGCCACACCCGCGTTGTCACCTGTTGATGTCACGCGCTCGGTCGTCATGTTGTGTGCAGGCATACACATGATAAGGCAGCGAGACTGCGTGGGAATGGCCATCGTGTTCACTGCGATATTTGGATAGGGGACGGGCACGACGGCCGGACCGGATGGTGTATTGCAGACGTCGGGAAAGCCGAGATCCTGGGCCGGCATCGGGCCATTTGCATTGACAAAGGGCATCGTTCAGTACGCTCCGTTGAAAGGGATAATGCGGCTTGGATCGTAGAGCTCGGCGACCGCGCGTTCAGGCACAGTTCTCAGGGCGCTACCATGTTGGGCCGTGAACAGGCAGCCTTCTGTTGACGCGCAATGAAGGTCAGTGCGCAGAAAGCGAGAGCCGGAAAAATCGCTGCCATCGAGTTTGGCATGCTGCATCAGCGCATAGGACATATCGGCAGCGGCAAACGAGGCGGACTTGGCCGAGGCGCGCGTGAAAACGGCCAGCTCCAGCTTTGTGCCCGAGAGATCGCAGCCGTCGAGGCGCGCCTCAACGAAGATCGACTGGGTCAAATTGGCATTGCGCAGCCTTGCGGCGCGTAAGTCAGCCCTTACAAACAGTGTGTTTGGAGCAGTTGCGCCCGAGAGGTCGGCACCCGTCAGGCTCGCATCGGTCAAAACCGAGCCAGACAGGTCGACGCCGGACAGGTTTGTGTTGTCCAGCTTGGCACCACTCAGGTTCGCTCGGGCAAACGTCAGGCCTGTGAGGTCCCGCTCCGACAAATCGCATTCCGAGAAAAGAATTGTGTCGCAACGCATCCCTGCGAACTGCGCGCTACGCAGGTCGGCGCGCGTAATGACGGCGTTCGCTAGCGTGGCGCGGTCGAGCACGATATCGGAAAGCGCGCAATCCATTATGGCGCTTTGGGACAGGGTGGCGCCACGCAGGACAGCGTGCGCCAAGACGCAACGCATCGCTGTCGTCTGGGCGAAGTGCGTCTCGCTGAAGTCGCTATGGCCGAAATCCGATGATATGCATGTCGACTGGGCAAAGCGTGCCCGTCGCCAATTGGAGGCGCCAGCGCGGCAACTGACGAACATGCATTTTTCGAGCGAAGCCTCGGCGAACGATGCGCCGCTGAAGTCGCAATCGTGAAACATCGTGCCGGTCAAGCGCGCGCCCTTGAAGTCGCTGTTGCGAAAAGAAGAGCTCAGCACAACACCATCGTTTAAGCGCAATCCGGGGAGCATCTGGCCATCGAGGTCTGCCTCGCGTACCGGAAAGTTATGGGAAACCGACTGCAATAGCAGATCAATTGACATGGCGCCTGACCATCAGGACCGTGCGGTCGATATTTGCGCTGCTCAAATCGGCGGCGACCAAGGTGGAGTCCATCAGGTCGGTGCCATAGAGATTTGCGTGGCGCAGGCTGGCGCCGGTCAGGTCGCTCCGATTAAGATGTGCCTCGAGCAGATTGGCGGCATAGAAGTCACTGCCGCGCAAATCGTTGCCAGTGAAGACCGCGCGTTTGAGCGACGCCATCCGAAACGTCGCGTTCGATAAGGTCGACTCGCCGAAATAGACGCCGTCGAGCCGTGCGATAGTGAAATCGGCGCCGCCGAGGTTGGCCGCCTGAAAGGAGAGCGCCTCGGCGCTGCAGCGGCCGAAGCGGGCGTTTCGCAGATCGATATCGCCGGTGAAGCTGACTTGGTCGAGTTGCGAAGAGCTGAAATCGAGTTCGGACGCTGCCACCTTGAGAAAACAGGTTTGCTCCAGCCGCGCGCGGGCAAAGCCCGCACCGGACAGCGACAAATCCATGAATTGCGTCCGGTGGAGGACGGCGTCCTCCCACATGCTGTTATCGAGGGCGGCTTGGATAAAAGAGCATTGATGGAGCCGTGCAGAGCGGAAGGTTGCCCTGATCATCGGCACTTGCAAGACTTGCAGCTCGATGAGTTGCGCTTGGTCGAATGATATGCCGGCCATGCGCGTGCCGAGCAGATTCGTGCGAGCAAGCTTGCTTCCTGCGAATCGGGTTCCGCGGCAGTCGGCCTCACCAAGGTTTGCATCAGTGAGGTCGGTCGAGCTTAAATCAGCGTTGACGAGCGCTGCACCGGACAATGCGGCTCTCATGAGCCTTGCACCGGCGAGATTGGTCCCGTTCAACTTCGCGCGTTCAAGAAACGCGCCGGAGAAGTCTGCGTTCGTAAATTGCCGTCCAGAGAGATCGGCGCCGGCGAGATCGCGCCCGGCAATCGTGCCGCCGCGCCTAAATTCCTCTTCCACCACATCTCCCAGAGCGCGCGCGACAGCGGGCGCCAGCATCGTTTCAGGCCTGAGCGGCTTCGGCGAGGCGAGCCTGGCTACGGCCACGCCGGCTGCCAGCTGAGCTTCCGCTTTGTCGATCTCTGCCTGCAGCACGGTTAATGCTTCCGTCGATTCCGTTTCGGCCGTCCTCATCGCTGCTTCGGGCACTCCAGTGATCGCAGTCGGATGGGTTGCGCTCAACGTATCAGACGGCGGGAGGCCCTCGATTGTTGGTGAGGGGAGGACATGTCTGAGCGCGGCCTCAGCTTCGGCAAGATCCATCCGCAGACGTTCGCCGGTGTCAGGTGGTATCCCGGGGCTCTCGATTTGCGCCAGTATCTCGTCAATGGTCAGGCGCGGGGGCGGCTCTGGCGAGACGCTCTGCGTGGCTTCCGGCAGCATAGACGCCGGGATTTCAGGAGGTGAAAGGAGGTCGTCCGATACCGCGTTGCGTATCGGCTCGAGCGGTCGTCCAGCTGCCAGGTTAAAAAAGCGGGCATGGGCAAGTTCGAATTGCGTTTGCTCATCGGGCGGATCTGTTGCAGCGCCAAGGATTTCGGCACGCCAGCTCTTCGCCCGCGCGAGCTTGTCTTGGATATCCCGCATGACGGCCGGATCGGTCTCCGGCGGCAGCGAAGGAAATGGCGGGGCCTGATCAAGGCTTGTATCCGTCGAGTGCTCGCCGTCCAGGTTGCCGATCGTGGCGAGCAAGGCGTCGATATCGCTCGATGTGGCTTTTCCGCCGGGAAATGTTTCAGAGGACTCGCGCAGGGGTTCGTATTCAGCGGCGAGATTTTCGACGTCGGACTCCGCCCTGGCCTGCACCGCATCCAAGGCATCGAGAATCGCGGCCAGATCGATCTCGCCGCTCTCGAGTTCCTCCGGCAACAGCTCCGGAATGCTCGACGGTTCGGTCGACGCTACCTCGATCGTGGGGCGGAGCGAGGGTGGAAGATCGAAGCGCGCAAGCTCCTGATCGAGCGTCCAGCGCATGGACGCCAACTGCCGCGCTGCGCGCTCGTCGGCCAATGCCTGGCGCCGGACTTCGCGGCGCTCGCGTTCAGCAGGCGAGAGCGCAGGGGCAAGTTGATATTCCGAAAAAGCATAGCGCGCGGCCGTCGTCGGGTTGAGCCGCAGCTGCCGGACGTTGTGGTAATGATCTAATGGCCGCGCGGGCTCACTCTGTCGCTCGTAAGCGACCATGATGTCGCTGACGTCGCTGCCGTCTAATTCGTGTACGGCGATCGCGGCACGGTAGATCATGACGCCGCGGCGGGCGCCGGCAAACAGCCACAGCGTATCGATGCGCGTCTGCAGTTCTGTGACGCCACGCCTCGCATCGCGCCAGCCGATGAAGCACCGCACACGAAAGGCCGGCAGGCGGCCTTCGATCAACGGATGCTCGGCGGCGAAGTTCTGCAGCGCGTAGGGCTCTCCGCCTGAGATAAAGCCGGCCATACGCTGCTCCGGCGGTGCAAACATGAACAGCCGTGGATCGGCATCGCTCGCCAGAGCGGGGGCGAGCGATTTCAGCCAGGCCGCGTCATAGGTTCCCGCGTATTGAAGGCGCTTCCTGTCGTCGAGGGCCATTGGTCCGAAACTTGCGGGCGGCGCGACCGTGTCGATGAATTGAATCGCATGCTCGGGGCTCTCCACGTTGGGCAGGGCCACCAGCTCGCCAGCCGCGCTGCGGTGAAAGGCCTCATGGCCGGCGCCGACCGGGTTTGCGACGAAGCCGGGCCCGCCGAACGCGCGTTGCCGCGTTAGCGGCATCTGCCGGAAAGGTTGAGCGGCTGTCGGCCGCCAGCCGGCGACTGTCATCTGCCAATAACGGTCGCCGGTCACCAGAAGGTGCTTCTGCATGAGTCCGAGCTTCCAGCCCAACAGCATGCGCTCGATCGGCCGCCCCTGAGGCGCCGCGGCATGTCCACCGACGAGCACCTCCGCTTGCGGCTTGGGCATGCCGATGTCGAGAGGGCTGCCGGGCGGAAGCTCCTTGGCAGCCATAACCCAAAGCTCCTGCTCGCCTTCCAGGCGTTCGGCGGCTGGGTTGGCAAGGTCGAACATCGCAAAAGCGGAAATGATGAGGCTCGCCCCGGGAGGACGACGCTCGCATTTGGACAACAGACCCAGTGTGCGTGGCTTTACAAGAATGGGCATGAGACCCGCCGAGACAATCTTTCGCCTCTTAGCCATATGTCTCGAGCATGACGAACTTACGGTGCGGCGGTGCCGACGCGTCTTTGTGTCACTTACCAGATCAGGTGGGCGTCAAGATCAGCCACGGTGGTGTACATGAACGATCCGAGCTGGAAGATTGTGGTCGTCGACCGCATCGTCGAGATCTGCGACTTGCTTGCGCGGCGCCTCAATCGCCGCGGATTCGCCTCGAGCGCGCAAGCACAAGGCAGCGTAAGGGAGCTTTCGTTGATTTCCCAAGGCAAAGGCCGTTCAAAAGGATGCTTCGGCGTTCCTTCGTACGAAAGCTGGCGCAGGAACATGCTGCTCTTTGCGCAGCTTTCCGAGTGACCATGTCTAACTGTGGAGGTCAGCGAGGATGTGTGTCCCGGGGCTGCCACTCAAATCGATGCTAACAGTCGACGAAATTGCGCATGAAATCGTCGATCCCGGTCAGGGCGGCTCGCACCGGTTGCTAGATTGAGCGTTAAGGCAGACGCGCGAGAGTCTTACCAAGAGCCTGACGACGTCCGCGAAGTGTCGCACTGCGAAGACTGCGTGCAAAGAAGCTCATTCAAGCGAGAGGATCAAGTTCCGATGCGCGCATGAATACGGTTCGCTTCATTTGCTTGAAGCGATTCGTCAAGCCATTGATGAATCGAAGCAGCGGCGAAACAAAGAGAAGATGATCTGTGGACCTCGTCGTTGTTTCGAACCGCGTTACAAGCGGCAATCCCAACGAACCAATGACAGGTGGCCTTGCCGCGGCCCTTCTCCCCGTTGTGGAGCAATCCGGAGCAATCTGGGTAGGGTCCCCGGATCAAACGGAATCCGGTGGTCTGAAGGAGCCTTCCGTCGAGAAGCTCGGCAGAGGAACGCTGGTGACATTGGATCTGCCTGCGGAGCACTTTAGCCGCTACTATAAGGGATTTTCCAATTCGGCACTGTGGCCGACCTTGCATTCGCGCCCTGACTTGATCGACATCTCGGACCTCGACTATCTCAGCTATCGTAAGATCAACGCCATTGTGGCGGACGAGTTGCTCCAATTTCGCAATCACACAACGTTTTGGGTGCACGATTATCATTTCCTTGCGCTAGGCGCCGAGTTGCGCAAGCTCGAAATTGAGCGGAAGGTCGATATCAAGAAAACCGTCGGCTTCTTCCTGCACACGCCATGGCCAAAGCCTGCGACGATCCGCCGTCTGCCATATCATGTCGAACTGATCGAGGCGATGCTCGCTTATGAGTTGATCGGCTTCCAGACTGATGAGCATCGACAGAATTTCATCGACTATGTCGGTCCCGATTTCGGATTGATGATCGAGAACTCTGTTGTAATCTCGCGCTGCGGCCGCCGGACCCGATGCCGGGTGTTCCCGATCAGTATCGATGCGGACAGGATCGCGCGGTATAGCGAGCAGGCGGTCTCGCATCCCTGCGTCTCCTCGTTGCGGCACAGCCTCGATGGCGGGAAGCTTGCGATCGGCGTTGATCGGATCGACTATTCGAAGGGCCTCGACAACCGGGTCAGAGCCTTCGATCATTTGTGGACTGAGCAGCCGCGCAGCATCTCATTGCTGCAGATCGCAACCCCGTCGCGCAGCGACATTAAGGTCTATCAGGATCTACAGAGCGTCGTTGCCGAACTTGTTTGCGATGTTAACCGCCGTCATGGCGCCGATGACTGGACTCCAATCCGCTATCACAACAAGGGCTTCAGTCAGTCCGTACTCGCGGGTCTCTACCGCACCGCGAAGGTTGGCGTCGTGACGCCGTTGTGCGATGGCATGAATCTCGTAGCGAAAGAGTATGTCGCCGCCCAAGACCCGAGCGATCCTGGCGTGCTGGTCCTGTCGAAATTTGCAGGCGCGGCCAAAGAGCTGGACGGAGCCCTTCTTGTCGATCCGTACAACATCGAGGAAATGTCGCATGTGATCTTGAGGGCGATATCGATGCCGCCCTGCGAGCGCTCCTCACGCTGGAATCGAATGATAGAAAAGCTTCGCGGCTACACGATCCAACAATGGTTCTCAGATTTTGTTGTGGAGCTGGAGAACATCCAGGCCGAGAAAACGGCTGGGAAGTCCATTCCGCAAGATATAGGTGCGCCGAGTGGTTCAAAACCGACATTCGAGGATGACGCAGTTGGGACTTCGAGCCACTCGGACCTGCCGAAGCAGTTGTTATATCTCGTCAGCGACGTTCCGGCTGGGGTCCCAGTCGAAGATTTGACATCGATCGTAGGCGCTGGTTGGACTCACGGTCTGCAACCGGCTCCGGGGCGCGTGGTCGATGCACTGAACAGAATAGATGCCCTCCCGAGGCCATTCCGACGGACGCCACATTTCTACATTCACGGTTATGCTTACTCGGCGGGCTATGGCGGGACAACCAAGCCCACTCCGAACAATCCGCTAGGCGTTGCGGTCTATCTCATCCCTCGACTTAAAGGCGGTTGAACGGCGCGGACTGCGACCCGACGGCCGGCAGGCTGCGGAAATCGGGCTGGGTGACCCGTAAGAAGAGCAAGAACTGTCTCCCTTGTGGATCAGGCTCTTCGACTCAACGGGCAATCATCACAGGCCTTCAGGCACCGAATTGTCCTGCCCGCGCGACAACGTTACGGTCGTACAACTTGACGCTACGTGCGATTCAAGCCCCTTCTGGAGACCGCACACGAAATGTTTGGACTGTAAGATCAAAGAAGCGACGAGCCTCAATTCCGCCACGCTGCTTGTTTCATTCCCAGCATCATCATCACGGACGTACTGATGATGGTCGGGTCGACCCGGCGCACTTCCATCCCGGCAAAGTGCGTCGGGGCGCCTTGCGTTAGCCGCTGTCTTCGACCGAGCCCAAGCAACTCGCCTCGGTTCACAAACGTCCGGTGCTGCTGACTTCGAGGCTCACCACAAGCGGTGAGGTAATGCCATACGACGTTGGCCTCCGGATACTACATTCGAAGGCGCCTTGATGATCGAGTTGACCGCTTCTGTTGATGTCAAGCCTGTCGCTTGGGAGGAGGTTGAAGGAGTATGGCCTAAATCTCATCCCCCCAAAACAAGGGGGCGACAGCATACCCTGTCTGTTGCAAACATCGGTTCGAGCATGAGGGGTGAAATGTATCCGCCGGATCGCTCACGCCTTTCGTAATTCAGGGTAATCGAATGATCGCGCCGGTTCGACGGGACTGGAGTCCAAAAGAATTGTTCAATGCCCTGACGCCAACGATGTTTACCGCTGAACCGTCGGTTGTGCGGGCACGTTGGGACAGATTGTGGCCTGAGTTGTATACGGAATATGACGCACGGCATCTAGAAAAAGAGCTGTGTATCCGTAACTTGATCAAAACCAACGAAGCGAAGGCGTTCTTCACTGCTTGGGCCGCGGACGAAGAGCGGCATACCGATGGCTTCATCCAAATCATGGAACTCGTCGCTGGCGGATCCGAAACGGATCTTCGAGAAAGATTGGACGCCCGATCGCATGATTTTAGCGCGATCAGCGAGTTCCTGAAGGATGAATTCTCACTCATCGTTATGATCGCATTTGATGAAATGTGTACCTGCCGCGCCTATGCTGCGGAGAGGGAATTTTATGCTGGGCTTGGGAATAGTCGTTTTCTGCGTTGGCTGAGGGAAGTGATTGCCGACGAGGCGGTTCACTCAATGAACGCCGTTAACGTTATCCGCAGCCGCTACTGCGATCGCGTCAGCGAGGTGGGGGCAATCCTCGAGAGCCTCATCAGCGGCATGACCGACGATACGAGTTATACTGGCACTTTCGTTCTGGATTATTTCGGAACGGCGTACACGAAGGAGTTGCTGGCCAACTGCCGGACCACGATCCTTAGAAATGTTGCCAAGCCGCTCACGCCGGCAGAGCAAGACGGAAGCAACCGCCGGGCAAATTGATAGCAACGCACCTGTGGAGTGAACCCGGCGCCGACCTGGTCGTCTGGCTGGCGCGGCGTATCGAGTGTCGCTCAGTTGATCAACGAAGTCACATCGTGTTGTCGCATTCCCTCCCGATGTCGCGATTGCTTCAATGCTTTTGATTCGAACAATCCCCCAATCCTCTCAAGCTATTGCCGCAAAACCTAGTTTTCGCGAGCGCTAAAACTGGTACGACACTTGCTGCTTCCATCCCAGGTCCTCTCCTACTGGAGATGCGGATGCAAAGTGTTCTCTGCACCACGCAGGTCTACCGATCGTTTGCGGGTCTCGGTACTCTCGTTGACCAACCTCTTCACGCACCGCTATTCGGATACGAGGGGGCGGCTCTTACAAAGCTTTGCGGAAAGGTAGGATCAGGTCCGATCGGCTGATCGGACATGTTTGCATGACGAGCTGTCAAAGGATTGCGTTACCGCCAGTGTTTGCGGCGCGATACGGCTCGGGATGGAAGGTACAGACCCGATGGTCGCCATCAGGCCAGACGAACTGGTGCCGAGCTTCGATTGGGTCGTCATCAGCGTCGTTACCGGTCGCGTTATCGGCGAGGCGGGCGGACGACGAACTGATGTTCGCGCGGCGGCCGTGGCGCGCCGGACAAGCTTGGGTCCAGGTCGACCGGTGCAGCCCCACTGTTTGATCGACCCGCCCGCGGCCAGAGACCGCGCCGCGGAGACTAGGCAGTTCGGGAAGAGCATCCGCCGCAGCGCGCGAGCGTTCAGACTGCACGAAGAGCGAAGCCAAGAGTTCAGATCATGGAATGGAATCTAGCTCCGCCTGAAACGAAACCGATCGAACGGCGCACCAACGGTCTTTTGGACCGGCCTCCCGAGGCGCCTAGAATGGACATGTTTAGCTTCACAGAATGCGCAAACCGAACGCAATCCCTTAGAGCGCTGTTCGAGCTTCTTGTGAACTGCGCGACCGTGGAGGGCTTTAGCGAAGTCGCTTACGGAGCACTCAATTTTGTGGAGCCGCTTCGCCTACCGGAGTATCCACCACCTACAGTAGCCGTGAACTGGCCATCCGAATGGTGCGAACGATACTTTGAGCGCAAGTACTATACAATCGATCCGGTGGTGCGGCGGACACCAATGCTTTCGCGGCCATTTCTGTGGGATCAACTCGCCAAGCAATATCAACTACAGCCGGACGAACGGCGCGTGCTCGCTGAGGCCAGAGAGGCTGGCCTGAAGCACGGCATGAGTGTGCCATTGTTTGGACCCTTGGGTCGACTGTCGGTGGTATCATTTGCATCTCGGTTCGATGATGCCGATCCTCAGCATCGCATAAGTCATCTCAACGCACTGGCTTGGCACTTTCACACCGCGTGTGTGGAGATATCGCGTCCCTCGGAGGGAAGTTGCAATAGGAAAGTTACACTATCGGAGCGGGAGCTAGATTGCATGCGATGGGTCGCAGAAGGAAAATCGTCGTGGGAAATTGGCGTGATACTGCAAATCAGCGAGAATACGGTGAACTTTCATCTCAAGAACGCAATGCGAAAGCTGGGCGCAACCAGTCGGGTCCAAGCTATCGTGATGACGATCCGGCTCGATCTCATCTGAATCGCCGCAGTGGCGTTGATATTGCGTGAGCGAAGCTACGGCGCTTAATGATGATGGTATCGAGCGGAAAAATTGTGATGGTCGTCGTTCGCACGAAAATCCTACCCCGCAAATAGACACCGATGTGAGACTCATTGCTCGTCGCGGCCAATCGCCTCCGACCTTGGATCGTCGCCTTTCCCGCTACGCAACAGACGCTCGGCTTTCATTTTGGCATGCGGCGCTGACGGGCACATCGTGATGGCCAGCCGAGCGAGTCAGGTTACCGCAGGTGAGAAACATTTGAAGAAAGAACCCCGGCCGAAGGTCGGGGCTCTCGGTCCGCGACGCGGTGCGTGCAGATGTGACTATCTGGTGAATCCCGGACCGAACTTGTAGTTGAGCCGAACAGTGACAAGATCAACGTCCTGTCGGATGCGGTCGCTGGATCCGCCGGCCGAGGGGAAGATGATATCATTGTTCTGCATAAAAAGGTGGTCATACTCGACGCCAAATGACCAGCTTGGCGCAAAACCGACCTCTAGACCGGCGCCAAGCGCGCCACCCCAACGGAGGTTGTTGCTCCTGGCAAACTCCGCGCCGGTGGCCGCCAAGCTGATCTGATAGCTGTTGCTGGTCACCGCAGCGCCACCCTTGGCGAAAAGCAACACGTTATTGAACGCGTAACCGATCTGGCCCGTGAGCAAGCCGAACGCATCGATCCTGGTACGATTGCTGTCCATAGGGAAGACGGCGCTGATATTGGAGCCGCTGAAGTTGGCCCAGTTGCCTTGCGCTTCGACGCCGTAGAGCACATTGAATATCTGCCAGCGGTAACCCGCCTGACCGCCGACGGTGGCGCCGCTCGCATCATGGCAGCCTTCGGGAGTGATTGCAGAGAGGTCCCAGCAATTGTTGCTCGATCCCCAGCCACCGTTGACGCCGATATATAGACCGGTCCAGTCATAGATCGCTGGAGGAAGCACTAGCGGCGGTGGCGCTTTAGTGAAGACCGGCTGCGCAGCGAGATCCGCGGCAAATGCGGGCGCCGCCGCGTTAAGCGCGATGATGCTTGCAGTCAAAAGCAGAAAATTCTTCATTCGAGTTTCGTTCCTTTCCATTGCCCCGGCGCTGTGCGTAATAGCAACATCAATGCGAATTGCTGTAACCCCAACACAACAAGTCGGCGCAAGAAATGGCCGTAATCTCACGTGGCGGGAGGTTGTTGAGCCAGCTTCAAACATCCAGTCGCCGTTCAAAGCATACGAGTTGACGTTGACTGGCGACAACAGCTGTCTATGCCGTGGAACAGGTAGCGGGTTGAGCAAATTGTGCGGCGCTCTCTCTTGAGAAGGCGACTTGCCGCCTGCTCCAGCGTGCGGACGAGGATGATGTCTCGATTTCCAGACGCAAGGAAACACGCGCCTGTTGCCTAAGCGGGCATTTTCCGGCGGTTGGACGCTATAAGCGATCTTCGAAGACCTTCGCAGGCCAGAGAGACCGTGCGAGTGAGAGAATAATCCCGGGGGTATGACTGACCGGGTTCCTATCGGGATCTAATGCGTCGACGCAGGCGCCAATCAAAAGGACCAGTTAGGTGCATCCTACTGTTTCAGTAGCGAGCGGCCGAGAGGACGGAGTTGTGTCCTCTCGGCCGTGCGGGGCCTGGCGGCGAATAACAACGCGGTCGTCACCTTAGTCATGGGAGCAAGGGTAGCCTCGTTCGGCGCCGAGAAAATTAGCGGCGACCCGACAGCGGCGTGAACCCACCTCATTTGGAGGGGGAAGGGCGTCGAGCAATGCTGGGCCGAGTGACGGCATTGATCAAACAGAGCACAAGCTCGAGCCGGCGGTCTCTTTGATGAGTTGACAGAAGCAGAGAGCTTCATCGATTGCATCGAAGACAGCTACTCGACCTTCAACGACCACTGCACGCGCTAGAATAAACCGCGCGATCGTAGCTCGATTGGCCGTAGTTTGCATGACGGCTGGCAAGGTCGCGACTGCTCGGTCAAAAAGCGTCCCCAAAACCAGAAGGTCTTCTGGATAGCAAACCCCGTTGTGCCCCGGTCGTAACGGGGCGGTCCGCCTATCGTCAAGTTCGCTGCGGGTTGTCGTGTTGCCTAACCGCTCGCGATCTTGCTCTGCTCGAACAAGTGCGCTTGTGAGCTTGTTGAGCAGTTGCATCGCGTGGAGCGCGTTCTTGTCCTCGCAGATCAGTCCGGCAACTGCTTCCACTTGGCGGCCAATGCTTTGCTTGAGGTGATCGACGCGCGAATTGCAACAGTCCAAGTTCATGATGTCTCTCCAGATCAACTAAATGCAGTGGTGGTGCGGATGACGGCCGGTCCTTCATTCCCGTTTGATGAGTCCCCAGCCTTGCGTGAGGACCAATCGCTATTGCCCAATTGTGGCCTGCGCATCAGGTGTCACAGGAAGTGAGAGAGCGCGGGATAGGTGTGTCGAGAAAAACTGAAATTCGCAATTGTTGACAACGGGCGCCGGTGGCGCCAATGCACCACGATCTATGGCACGATCGTTGAACCTGTCCGTCGCTACATTGTGGCGAACGCGACGTTGGTGCTGCATAAATCGCTTACGCGCTTCTAATGATTGTCGAGAGCTGCGCATGACACGTGATTGCGATGGAGCCGGTTATAGAAAACAGGTTCATGGAGTGCACGCTCGCTCAGTGGGGCCGAGCAAACGAGGGATTAAATAGTGGTGGTCATGAGATGCCAAAACCAGGCGAGAAGCGCGAAGTCATTGCGTCGCCCGGCATGGGTCCGCGTGTGAGTGCAGCCGGGACGAGAATCGCTGCGGTACACCTCTCCATCTGGACAGCGGGAATGCGCTGCACCGCGAATAACCACTGACGTTTCCATGTCAAATTCACATGAAAAATGTGCTGAAGGTGGAGAATTCATGGTCATACGGTGGTCCGGAATACGACTTCCTGAAGGCAGGCGATTATGTATTGTATTCGTGCAAAAGCGGTACAATCGATTGTTTTGATGGGACACATCCAGATCGCCGATGGGCCATCCGCGACGTGCCGTGCGCGCTTATCAAAGTTGGTGAACGAAGCGCGTACTGAGTAGATGTCGATCTTTACCACCGCGATCCAGGGGCAGTGCTCGCAGCATCTGAGACATTGACAGCAGCGATGGCATGCCTCGTGCTCAAGACGCACCACTCTGAATGGCCTCGCCGCGAGATGCGGTGACGCCGCCCCGCTTAGCGGCTCGCAGAGATAGTCCGTGGATCTCCTGTTGAGCAAGGCGATGGGCGGCTGATCGCGAGCCAGTGTACGTGCCACGCCGTGGCACGTAGCGACTGGATTGAGGAAGAAGCGGGCGTGTGACCGAGTGAGCTCAAGCAGTCGAAAGATGCATCCTCAGCAAGGCCGAGCGACAAGCTCAGATTGGAGTTTGGCCGCGGTGTAAACCGAAACTTCCAGGGGAAGATTGCCAAACGCAAGCTGACAAAGCAGGTAGTTGGCACCTGCCTCTTCCATCTGGTTAAGAAGATGTCGTCGGACGGAAGCGGGCTTTCCAACGACGCACAATTCGCTCTCAAGTGCCGCATCGAAGGTCAGCGGCAGGTTAGGTGGTGTCGGAACGGCGTTGAGCTCATAAAGGAACATAAAGCTCTCGAGCCATCGTTGGTACGCAGTTGCCGCCAGCAGGTATGCTTCTTCATCAGAACGCGCAATCACGATCATGCGGAGCAATCCCGTGAATGGCTCTCGATCATCCGGGCTAGTGGTACGGGGTAAATGCGCGCGGAAGGCATCCGTAGTCTTTCGAATGATAGAGGAGGGGCCTACGCACGCGAGATTCGCGCCGTTCGTAGCGGCCCAGGCCGCCGATTCAGGCCGATTGCTGGCGACCCAGGTTGGAGGACATGGACGTTGAACCGGCTTTAGCGTCAAGGGAACATTGTTCAGTTCAAAATGATGCCCATGGTAGGAAAGCGTCTGGTCTTTCATCGCGTTCGAGAGGATTTCGCTAGCTTCCTCATATCGGCCTGGAGCATCGTTGGCACTGATGCCGAAATAGCCCAATTCGATCGGCAGTGAGCCCCGTCCGATGCCGAGCTCTAGTCTGCCACAGCTCAATTGGTCGAGCATACAGAGTTCCTCGAATGCCCGCAGTGGGTGATAGAGGTTAAGTAGCATTACCAGAGGACCAACGCGAAGTTGCCGCGTGCGTTGAGCGACGCTTGACAAGAACAGATTCGGCGACGGACCTCTCCCGTGCGGCGTACAATGGTGCTCGGCCAAATGGTATGCATAGAAGCCGAGAGAGTCGCACGCTTCCGCCAACGCCAGGCGATCTGCGTACTGTCGCGCGGCATCGCGGCCATCGTCGTCCAGATGATCGAAAATTCCGCACGTCAGTTTCGAAGGATTGCGATTCGTCACTCGGTTGTCTCCAATTTTAGAATGCAGGAAGTCCTGTTCACTTCAGGCCGCGAGCGATCAGGCTGGTCAACGTCTGTCGTATGATCGCCGTTAGAGGTCTATTCTGGGTGTGTTGCTTGGCGGCTGATCACGATGCCCGGTCCGCAAACGTGATCGTCGAAGCGCTGGCGGCTCTTGTCCGAATTGGAGCCCGGGCCAGTGCACTGCATTGTTCGCCGACCAAAGCAACACGAAACCATCTCGAGCATCCTGCCCTCATGTCAGTTTCCTACCGATCGGCTGGGTAAGGGGCGCAGCTAGCAACCGCGGCGCGTTGTGCGTGCTGAAATCGCATTGGTCGCCGCCAGAAACGCATCCATTTGATCTTTTGTACCAATGCTAATGCGGATACAGCTTTCAAGACTCTCATCGGGGAAGGAAGCGACAAGAACCTTCTCCTCCGCCAAGGCCGCTTGCCACCATCTGCCATCCTGTCCGACAGGGACGTGGGCTAGCACGAAATTTGCGTGGGACGGTGTTACACAAAAACCGATCCGAGATAGCTCAGCTGCAACTCTCTGCCTTTCATCTCTGATGTGCCGATGGTTATCATTGTACGCGGCGAGATGCGAAAGGATGCTGATGCCAATTGCTTGGCCGATAACGTTCATATTGAAAACGTTCTGGATGTTACGCAGCCTGCCGATAAGCGCAGGATGGCCGAAACCGAAGCCGACGCGAATGCCAGCGGCAGCATAGCTTTTCGAGAGCGTTCGAAGAATCAGAAGATTCGCATAACGGCTCAGAAGCCGTAGGCCATTGTCGGGCGCAAAGTCGACATAGGCCTCGTCTAGGACGATAAGGCGATCCGATCGTACCAGCAAACGTTCGATATCGGCGAGCGGAACGAAGACGCCGGTTGGATTATTCGGATTAGCCAATAGAACAAACTTGGCGTCTGTCGCGGGGCCGGAAAGCAACTCCTCGATCGGTAAGGAATCGGGCCCCGCACTGTCTATCTCGAGGAGTTGCGCGGCGTGCAACATCGCGAGCTTGCGGTTGAACGAAAAGCCGGGCGAGAGCATTGCAACGCGATCACCGGGCGTTAGGAAGGCTCTGTAGATCAGCCCAAGAAGTTCAGATGAGCCATTGCCGGCGATCACTTGATCCGTTGCGATGCCGTAGGCGCGGGCGGCTGCTTCCCTCAAGCTGATGTTGTCATTTTCTGGGTACAGGTACTGCCGCTCAAGAGCTGCGCGCGCGCCTTGCATGACAATGGGCGGCAACGGGAATGGGTTCTCGTTCGTGTCCAGTTTCACGTAACTCGCGTCTGGGGCAGGCCGGCCCGATGGCAGGACATCCAACTGGCGCGCCACTGGAGTAAGAGAAGAAAGCACGTTCTGCAGTTTTTCGTCCGACATGGTGGTCTCCTATGGGGCACCGAGAGCGCTGCCACAACGTCAGTATGCAGAGCCCGTTAGCTTGCCAGATATTGCGGCAATCGAGCGCTATCGTTTGCGGCGAGGAAAGCGGCAAACCAAACTGGCCGGACGATCGAAAGCCGACGCGATCGTCAAGCGAGGTTGAGTCTCTTCGAAGAAGAATCTGGAGAAGCAGACCAGACCCGCTGTCACAGTCTCTTCCGCAGTGGAGAGCCTCCGTACCAGACCCGCGATGGTGTCAATAGTTTGCCGTCCGGTATCGACTGGCAGTCTGGCACGTCAGCATTGGATAACTCAGCGAGCCCCGTCACCAGCAGCAGAAACGTCGCGACAACTGCGAGCGCGAGAAAGGACGCGAGTATCGCAACAACGATGTTATCAATGCGTCTCATCACTTAGATTCCCTTGCCAGATCCACGGGGCGCCGCGTGGCCAGGACACTCAGTTCTACTTGACGGCTTCGACAGCAAGATTGTGTCGTTGCCCGGGAGCGCTGGCTATCTGCAGTGGACCGTACAATGTGACGCTACGTGCGTTTCAAGCCCCTTCCGATTCGCGCAAGCCAATCATTACGTCCGGGCAGTGTGGATCGTAGAGCAAGTGGAGTAGGAGCAGCGCGATTGAGCGCGAGGCGAGTCCGGATCGAGCGTTTCGCTGACTTCCAGAGGGGCCTGGAACTCAGAGTGGTCACGCATCCACCGCGCTGGGTAACGTCAGTGCGACTGATTCTCCAGCGCCGCAAGGGCGAGATCGAGGTACTGCATTAGAATGGGATCCCAGCCCGCCAGACTACGAGGGGCGCTCAATCGTGCAAGAACCTTCAGGATTGTCGAGACCGTCGATTCAACTCCTGCGATTTCGCTGAATAGCAAGCGCGCCTCCAGCGCCACGGCCCTTGTGCGCTCGCTGGAAGGATGCTCGCCGTGATCCATGCAATCGCGCAATTCATCGCGAATTCGTCGCCACCGCTCCTCTCGCTCAGCGGCTAGCTTGCATGTGCATCGGTGGGGCTGAGCGCGTTTCTCGACTCTCGACATCGCGTCCAAGGTGGCAGGCAGCTCGTCTACGCTCACCTGCACGTCACCATCGGTTGTCATATTACGCAGACGATCTCGCAGCAGCGTCGCGCGCGTGACCTGAAGCTCAATCCGCTCCAAATGTGAACGCAATAGGTCAGTAAGCGAAGTGCGCCCTTCCATCGCCTTACGTATCTCGTGGAGAGAGAAGCCAAGCTCACGTAGTGCTAGAATCTGATGAACTCGCTGTACACTTTCGCGGTCGTACATTCGATGACCGCCGTCGGTACGCTCCGAGGCTGCAAGTAGACCCGTGTGCTCATAGTGATGCAAAGTGCGTACCGTAACTCCGGTAGCATCTGCGAGTTCTCCAATGCGCCATCGACGCCTTCGTGGTGTAGCTTTGGTCATGGTTCTTCGATTCAAAGCCTACAACCTGACGTCACGTGAGATTCAAGCTATTTCAAGGGACTAGCTGAACCTTCTTCCATTCCGGCGCAAGCATGTGGATGTTTCGTGTATCGTCGTTAGATCAAGCTCCAGGGGAAATCACGTCCATCAAACTCACTAATGACGCTACCTCGCCTACGTCTGCACGCCTCAGCACAAGCCTGGCGATTGCTGTTCTAGTCTCCGGGCATCGCACTTCGCTTCTGCTGTCGATTGCTGGATCCTATATCCACAGCGGCTCCAACTGATGGCTTGAGCCGGTGCCTCGCGCGGCGGGCTCGATAGCAATTTGCAGCGGTGTGCACAATAGCGTGAAGATGGATCTTGAATGGCAACGAACTGTCGTGCGTCCGGCGCGCAGGCGGGAGGCGGACGGCGAGAGTACAATGCACGCAAAAGGAGTAGCCGGAACTCGCGTCTTGCGGCAGAGCGTAGGCGGTTAAAGAAGCGACGGTTATGATGGGATGGCTATGGGTTCTCACTGGGGATCCAGGCGGATCCGATCATTAGGTGGAGTGGGTGACGAGACGCATGGAGCCGCTTTAGCGGGACTAGAAGCTTGCGTGGAGTCGTCGGGTGGGGCCATGCAGGACGCCTCCTGCAAGATTATCGCCCGCATCCATGTGCTTGCCGGATCACTGTTGTGAAAGGTCGGCCACTGGATGGTTTCGGTGAATGCAGGAAGTGGGAACGGTAGGTCAACTATCCGTAGTGGTGTCGTTCTCTCGAGATGCTTAACAAGCCTTAAGGGCAGCATTCCTATACGGCCAGTGCCCAATAGCATGGGCGGGACCATACTGAAGCTCTGCACGGCAACTTCGACGCGCCGCTTGAGGCCGTGCTCAAAGAAAAAGCATTCCTCGATCGCGGACGTTCCCGCAGGTGTACACCTAACTGCGACTTGTCCCGTAGACAAATATCTCTCGAATGTGAGCCGCCGTGATAGCTGCTTGTTGGTGCGGCAGCCGACGCATACGAGGCGATCCTCGAATAGCTTCGCCTTAGGATGGGCGCTGGACATCAATGTATCGGGCAAGATTATGAAGTCGACTTCACCACGTCGGAGAAGCTCATCGTGATCGTCGGCGGGGGGCAGCAACTCGAACCGGACGTTGGGAGCACTCTGCGATACACGCTCCACGACCTTCTGGAACAACACAAGAGTGCTGCAGTCCGAAAGACGGATCACAAACCGGCGATCCGATTCGGCTGGGTTGAACTCATAATGCAAGATAATGGAAAGGTGAATCTGCAGCAGAGCCTCGCGGACAGGGGCGGCGAGGCGTAATGCACGCGATGTTGGGACGAGTCTGCGGCCTCTCATCGCAAATAGCTCATCGCCGAAATAAGCGCGCAACCGGGAAACGGCGGCACTCATGGCGGGTTGGCTGAGATTAATCCTACGCGCCGCCTCGGTGAGTGTCCGCTCAGTCAGCAGAGAATCGAGTGCGACGAGAAGATTAAGATCCAGGCCCTTGAAGCGCATGCTCACTCTTTTGAAAGCGTTTACATCGTTGCTGTGCACGGCGCAGCCCCTGTGACAATCTCAATCCCGCCGCTTGTGTCCGCGACTGTTGCTGCAAGCGATCGGGCGCATCGCTGAGTCCGTACAATCCAAAGGACCTGTGGTGCGCCCCTGCCACCGGATTGCCGTACCACGTCGATCACTGCAAAGATCGTTAGCGGCGCCCCTGGTGCCGGCGAAGTGGGATCGCAATAGCGGTCCGTAACGTGGCTTAGCCGTGGTCACTTTGCGTGTGCTCTTTGCAAATCTACAACCTGACGCCACGTCGGGTTCAAGCGGCTTGCATTCGGTGGGGCCGCTTGGTCACAACGCAGTATGCATGACAGTGCGGCACACCCAGGTCACGTTACGACCAACGGACGATAATTCGACGCTTGCTGCAAAGCGTTCGATTCCAACGTTAAGGGAGGTTCGTGAGTGGCCGCGTGGCTAGCGGTCTTTGAGCAGCGTCACAGCACCGCCAATACCGCTGCAAGCAGATCGTCTGGAAAGGCATCCAGGCATAAGACTAGGAACCGTTCCAGTGCAAAGGACCGAAGGTGCCCACTGGTAGAATGCCAGGAGTGGAAATGAGTCGCAGTGAAAATTAGCAGCGTCTTCGGCTTGAGAGGGGCTCACCGGGAGGAGCCATATTGGAGGCCTCCTGCAACAATAACCGCCGCATCCAAATGCTCGCCGGATCAGTATTATGAAAGGCCGGCCATTGGATAGCCTCGGCGAATGCGGGAAGTGGGAGCGGCGGTTCGACAACCCGCAAGGGCATCAGTTTCTCGAAATGCCTAGCCAGTCTTAAAGGCATGGTCCCGATGCGGACGGTGTCCAGCACGATTGGCGGGATCATGCTAAACCCTTGCACGACGATCTCGATTCGTCGCTTGAGGCCGTGCTCAAGCAAAAACCATTCTTCGATATTGGGCCTCAGTGCCCGCCCGAACTTGGCGGCAACATGTCCCATTGACATGTACCCCTCTATTGTAAGCTGACGTGCTAGCTGCTTGTTTGTGCGGCAGCCTACGCACGCAAGCGTCTCCTCAAATAATGTCGCCTTCGGGTGCGCGCTCGACATAAACAGCTCCGGCGCGACCAGAAAATCGATTTCACCCCGTCGTAGGAGTTCGTCGGGCTCGTCTGAAAACGGCAACAAATCGAAGCGGACGGCCGGGGCCTCCCGTGCGATGCGGTCTATGATCTTTCGAAAGAAGATGATCGTCATGAAGTCCGAAAGGATCACCCTGAAGCGGCGGGTCGATTGCGCCGGATCGAATGCGTCGCGTGAAATAATAGAGAGCTGGATATGCAGCAGAGCCTCGCGAATCGGGGCCGCAAGTCCCTCTGCACGCGATGTTGGGACGAGTTCCCGGCCTCTCATCGTAAATAGTTCATCACGAAAATAGGTGCGCAGGCGAGCGACGGCGGCGCTCATGGCCGGCTGGCTCAGATTGATCTTGCGTGCCGCTGCGGTGAGATTGCGCTCAGTCATCAACGCATCGAGCGCGACGAGGAGATTTAGATCAAGGCCCTTGAACCGCATGCTGTGACTCTATCCATCGGGTGGATGCGTTCGATCAATACAATCGATTTTACCAAAACGGGGAATGTTGGATAGCAAACATCAGTTTATAGAAAACACAACAAGGCACACCAAGATGGCTGGCGGTCTTCGCACGGGCTCAGGCAAGAAGTCTCAGTTATGTTCCGCGCAGCAAGGGAGACGAACTGGCGTCGTGGCCGGCTCGTGCTTCAAGCCGCGCAAGATGCATCGCGAAGGTATGCCACGACAAGCACGTTCCTACTCAAGAAGCTGTCCGATAAACCTTCGTATAGCGTTTCCAACCCTTTCCATATCGGCCGTTTACCTCCGTAGGCTGGAGGTCGTGTCGAGTTGTTCCTACTTTCGCGGCCAAGCGAGCTGCCGATTGCAGGTGTCAAATGCCTCTGCCAAGAGGCCCAATCGATGACCTCTGGGCAGTCAAATCGTTTGATAGCAAGTCAACTCTCGAATGCTCGGCTGCACGTCGGAGGCACCGATGAATATGTCTGTACCCCGCTCTACAGGCAATCTCTTGGCGCGCCCTCAGGTGCGGTGGAGATTGTGTTGGGAGAATGAATTAGCGCTGGCCGATCATACCGAACTCGCCGAGTTCTTCCGAAGAGCGTACGGGCCAAGTGGTGAGTTTAATGCAGCGCCGTTTGAAGGCAGTCGAAGTTGGGCCGGCGCAAGACCTGAGCTTCGCATAATCGCGTACGACTCAAACGGCGTAGCAGGCCATGCCGGCATACTGCGACGTTTCATCAAGGTCGGGGAGACCGATCTGCTGGTGGCCGAATTAGGTCTCTACGCCGTACGTCGAGATGTCGAGGGGCATGGAGTCACTTATCAGGGCGCAGTGCGGTTCGCATATCCGCTTCTGCACAAACTTAATGCACCCTTCGGCTTCGCAGCAGTGCGCCCTGCGATGCGCAAGCATATCGAACGTATTGGCCGGAACGGGATGGCCAACATTTTGACGGGAGTTCGGGTGCGCTCGACCCGCCGAGACGTTTTTCTCAACGTGCCTCCAACGCTCGTTGAGGAAGCGCTCCTAGTGGTGTTGCCGATTGGTCGGCCGATGAGCGAGTGGCCGAGCGGTACGCTGATTGATCGGAACGGGCCAGAGCTGTGAGACATCCCGACGTCGGACTGGACGTGCGCAGCGAGTACGCTGACCCCAACGAGGGTCGCAGCGTCTATTTGACGTTTGACGACGGTCCTCACTCCGTTTGCACTCCGGATGTCTTGGATGTGCTGGCGGAATACAACGCTCCCGCCACATTCTTTGCCATCGGCGTCTACGCGAGCGATCGGCCGGAGTTAATCCGACGAATAGTCGCAGAGGGACACGAAGTCGCCAACCACACGATGAGTCATCCGGACCTGTCTGGATGCGAGCCCGACGAAGTGCGGAACGAGATCCTGACTGCCAGCCAAACGATCAGAAGCGTGTGCCCCCATGCCTCCCTGCGGCACATACGCGCCCCGTATGGTGTGTGGACCAGAGAAGTATTGACGACGTCTGCGATGGCCGGACTCGTTGCCGTGCACTGGTCAGTCGACCCGCGCGACTGGTCATGTCCGGGCGTCGACACGATTGTCGGCACGGTAATGGCGTCCGTTCGGCCGGGAGCAATTGTGCTCCTCCATGACGGATGTCCTCCTGGCGAGCTGCAACGGGACGACCCTAGGGGGCCGCGCGAGCAGACCGTCAAGGCTCTTTCCCGCCTGATTCCAGCAATGCGCGACCGCGGATTTGCAATTCGCCCGCTTCCTCAACCCCACTGAACAGCTCTGGGCCCCATGAACCTGCTTGCCACAACTAGCACTGTTGCGATCTCCTGTTATGCGCTGCTTTCGGCTGTCTACAAAAGTGCACAAGCGATTTATGCAATGAAGGACGACGGCCAAGCGTTATCAGACGATGAGCCGGACGCTGGCGCGTTGCCGAGCGTGGATGTCATCGTTCCCTGCTTTAATGAGAGCCCGCAAACGTTGTCTGCGTGCCTCGAGTCCATCGCAAAACAGAATTACTCGGGAAAGCTGCGGGTATACGTGGTTGATGACGGGTCTTCGAATCGTGACGCCGTCCGACCGGTATATGACGCCTACGCGCGTGACCCGAGGTTCAGTATCATTCTGGAGCGCAAGAACATTGGAAAGCGTAAGGCGCAGATTACCGCGATACGTCGCTCGCGGGGAGATCTCGTGCTGAACGTCGATTCCGACACGATGATTGCCGCCGACGTGGTCACAAAGCTCGCACTGAAGATGCTGGATCCATCGATTGGTGCGGCTATGGGCCAGCTGACAGCTAGCAATCGGGACGCTACCTGGTTAACTAGATTGATCGACATGGAGTATTGGTTGGCCTGCAACGAGGAGCGAGCGGCACAAGCGCGCTTCGGCGCCGTTATGTGTTGCTGTGGCCCATGCGCAATGTACCGCCGCTCCGCTCTTCTCTCGCTTCTAGATCAGTACGAGACGCAGGTGTTCCGCGGGAAGCCGAGTGACTTCGGCGAAGATCGTCATCTCACGATCCTCATGCTGCAAGCCGGCTTTCGAACTGAATACGTTCCGGACGCAATTGCCGCGACAGTAGTGCCTGATCGTCTCGGACCTTATCTGCGGCAGCAGCTTCGTTGGGCAAGAAGCACATTCCGGGACACATTACTCTCGCTGCACCTGCTGCCGGGCCTCGGGCGCTATCTCACCCTGGACGTGATCGGACAGAATCTCGGTCCGCTGTTGCTCGCCCTGGCGTTGTTGACGGGGCTCTCGCAATTTGCATTCACCGCGACCGTGCCGTGGTTCACTGTAGTGACGATCGCGGCGATGACCATGGTGCGCTGCTGCGTCGCCGCGTTCCGAGCCCGCGAAAGTCGCTTTATCGGCTTTTCGCTTCACACTCCTATCAATCTCTTTCTCCTACTTCCCGTCAAGGCGTATGCGTTGTGCACATTGAGCAATAGCGATTGGCTGTCGCGCAATTCCGCGAACCCCGCAGACCAGGCGAGAGAGCGGGTCATTTCCTTAAATCCGATCGCTGAAGCAAACGCGACAGGTATCTCGCGAAGCGGCGGCCCGATCGGAAAGGGAGTTGTTACGCGGTTCGTCGACGTTGATGACGTCTGAAATCGTGTGCTGTGGCGAGTCAAAGCTGCTTCTGGCGAGAAGGAATAACTCGTGAGCCTGGACAAGACTAATCAATTGCTGGAACGGGAATTGGCCGTCGATGATCCGTGGCGGCTCGATAGTAACCCATTCGAGCGGGAACGTCACGCACAGTTGCTCAGGCTGGCACGTTCAAGGGGAGCGATCAGGAATGCTCTGGAGGTCGGATGTGCGGCCGGCGCTTTCACGACAAAGCTCGCGCCGTATTGCAAACGGCTCACCGTCGTCGACGTTGCTCCGCGGGCGATTGATCGCGCGCGCGAACGAATGCAGCGATTCTCGCATATTACGTGGACAGTCTCCGACATCTCACGATTTTCGACCGCGGAGCGTTTCGATCTCATCGTCGTGGCCGAAGTTCTCTATTACCTCGATGACGTAAGCAGAATGCGTGCGGCCGTCTGCAACTTCGTGCAGATGCTCGCGCCGGAAGGGTGTCTGGTGTTCGGCTCCGCGCGTGACGCGACATGCCAGCGCTGGGGGCATGCTGCTGGCGCCGAGACGGTAATGGCCATGCTGAATGAATCGTTGGTCGAGGTCGAGCGGCTAGAGTGTCATGGAGAGTCGGTCAATGAAGATTGCTTGCTCGCAAGCTTCATAAATCCCGATCGAACGTCGAATCAATTGAATTTACAGCATTAGGCACGGAGATACGATGCGCATCTGCGGTATCAAGCTGACCCATGACGGGGCGGTCGCTCTTGTCGAGGACGGGCGGCTGGTCTTTTGCGTGGAGCAAGAGAAGCGAGGAAATAATCCGCGGTATCAGGTGATCGACAATCTCGACGCAGTTGTCGCCGCCTTGGCGGAACATGGTCTTGGCCCAAAGGATGTTGATCACTTTGTCATCGACGGTTGGGACGGGGAGATCGAGTCGCAGTTCAAAGTCCTCAGCGGCGCGGAATCGCTCACGCTCAAAGGAGCACCCTATGTTGAGCGCCATGCCGATGGTGTTCTCGATTCACGTGACGGCCTCGGCCTGATGCTCGGCGGAAGCGACTTCCCTTATAGAAGCTATCCGCACATCGCAGGTCATGTGGCCTCCGCCTATTGCACCAGCCCCTATGCCAAGGCCGGACAGCCGGCGTTCTGCCTCGTGTGGGACGGCTCAATTGCACCACGGCTATACCATGTAGAGCGTCGGGGTGCGCGCTTCATTGAATGTCTCTTCCCGATGATTGGGCATGTTTATGCTGCCGCTGGCCATCACTTCGGACCCTATCGGAAGGCAGATCGCACCAACTGGGACCTGGGTGTCGCAGGCAAGTTGATGGCGTACATCGCGCTTGGGTCTATTGATGAAGATGTTATTGCGGTGTTTCACGAGCTTTATGAAAGCCACTTTGCAGCCGACACGCAAGCAGCTCGTCGCTACCGCGCCGATATTAATAGCGCGGAAGCCTTACTCGCAGCTACGCATCAGCTCTTCGAGGCGAGCGCGTTGCGATTGAAGGACAAGCGACATGAAGATGTGCTGGCTTCATTTCATTGCTTCCTCGAGCGTCTTCTGGTCCGAGAGATCGCGATGGCGTTGCTGCGGCACTCGTCGCTTCCGGGAGCGCGCAATCTATGCATAGCTGGCGGGTGCGGGCTCAATATCAAGTGGAACAGTGCCTTGCGCGATACGGGGTTGTTCGACGATGTCTGGGTGCCGCCCTTTCCGAATGACAGCGGCTCGGCGATCGGTGCCGCTTGCTGTGCGATGGCAGCCCAGAATGGTTTCCTGCCGTTGGAATGGTCGGTCTACAGTGGTCCGGCCCTGCAAGCTAGTGAGATCCCCGCCGAATGGGAGGTCGCGCCTTGCGACATGCGCGAGCTTGCGGCACTTCTTGCCAACAACAAGCCCGTGATCTTCCTTGCGGGGCGCGCCGAGCTCGGACCACGAGCCTTGGGGGGCAGAAGCATTCTCGCAGCGGCGACGTCCGCTGAAATGAAGGATCATCTCAACGACATCAAACGTCGCGAACGTTTTCGGCCGGTAGCGCCGATATGTTTGGAGGATCGCGCGCCGGAAATTTTCAGCCCTGGTACTCCAGATCCTTACATGCTTTTCGATCACCAGACACGGGCGGAATGGCGGGACAAAATCCCCGCTGTTGTGCATCTGGACGGATCTGCCCGATTGCAGACGATTTCCAGAACCTCTCAACATGTGATCGCCGAGTTGCTCGTTGAGTATGAGCGGCTCACGGGCATTCCGTTGCTTTGCAATACAAGTGCCAACCACCTCGGGCGTGGCTTCTTCCCGGATGTGGCGGCGGCCTGTCAATGGGGAGGTGTTGAGCATATTTGGTGCGACGGACGACTCTGGACCAAAGCAGCCGTAAAGAAGTCGTCGCCGGCTGAACGACTTCTTTCAGCCTGAAATGACCATGTCGACCCTAGCAATCAACCTTGCCGGCGTAAGAAAGGCCTTTGGTGGCAAGATCGTTGTCGACGAGCTATCGTTCTCGGTCGCGCGGGGCGAGTGCTTCGGTCTACTGGGACCGAACGGCGCGGGCAAGAGCACGATTACGCGTATGATCCTCGGGATGGTATCGCCGGACGAGGGCGAGATTACGGTGCTCGGCCAGCCAGTACCGACACGCGCCCGCCTGGCCCGGGTGCGCATCGGTGTCGTCCCGCAATTCGACAACCTTGAACTCAACTTTACCGTACGCGAGAATCTGCTCGTATTCGGGCGCTACTTCAATAAGAGCGCACGCGAGATCGAAGCGCTCACGCCATCACTTCTTGAGTTCGCCCGGCTCGAGAGCAAGGCGGAGGTGCGCGTTGCGGAGCTATCCGGTGGTATGAAGCGGCGGTTGACGCTGGCACGTGCACTGATCAACGATCCGCATCTATTGATAATGGACGAGCCGACAACCGGTCTAGATCCTCATGCGCGGCACCTGATCTGGGAGCGCTTACGCGTGTTGCTGGCGCGCGGCAAGACGATACTTATGACCACCCATTTCATGGAAGAGGCCGAGCGATTATGCAGCCGGCTTTGCGTGCTCGAGCAAGGCCGCAAGATTGCTGAAGGCAAGCCTCAAGAATTGATTGACGCGCATATCGGATGTGACGTGGTCGAGATCTATGGCGGAAATCCGCGTGATCTGTGTGCGCAGGTCGGGCCCTATGTGCGGCACATGGAGGTAAGCGGCGAGACGCTATTTTGCTACTCATCAGATCCGGAGCAGGTGCGCGCGCAACTGCGTGGGCGCGCGGGTCTACGGCTTCTGCAGCGTCCTCCGAACCTCGAGGATGTGTTCTTGAGAGTGACCGGGCGGGAGTTGGAGAATTGAAGCGATGAGTGAAGGTTATTCACCGGTCATGCCCGCTAACGCATACAACTGGGCTGCGGTGTGGCATCGCAACTTTCTGGCATGGAGGAAAGTGGCGGTCGCATCGGTTCTCGGGAACCTCGCCGATCCGATGACCAACCTGTTTGGCCTTGGCTTTGGCCTCGGAATCATTGTGGGTCGCGTTGACGGCACTCCATATATCGCATTTCTCGCGGCTGGCATGGTCGCAACTAGCGCGATGACCGCCGCCACGTTCGAAACTCTCTATGCGGTGTTCGCCCGCATGGATACTCAGCGCACCTGGGACGCAATCCTGTCCACGCAGCTAACACTGGGCGACATCGTCTTAGGTGAATTGGTGTGGGCAGCCAGCAAGGCGGTTCTGGCAGGAACGGCTATTTGGACCGTTGCAGCCATCCTAGGCTATGCGGAGTGGCCGTCTATTGTCTATTCGGTGCCGGCGATTGCGCTCACTGGCGTCGTTTTCGCAAGCCTGGCCATGATCGTTATATCTCTCGCGCCCAGCTACGATTATTTCGTGTTCTACCAAACGCTCGTTATGACACCTATGGTGTTCCTGTGCGGCGCCGTGTTTCCGCTGGATCAACTGCCAAGCACATTGCAGCATGTGGCGAGCGTCCTGCCTCTGGCACATTCGGTCGAACTGATCCGCCCAGCGATGCTTGGACGGCCAGCGGGCAGCATCGCCCTGCATGTCAGTGCACTTTGCGTTTATGCGGTGCTTCCGTTCTTCCTGTCCACGGCGATATTTCGTCGGCGCCTCATGCGTTAACGCCGAGCGCGACGGAAGCAAGGAGACAACTGATGTGCTGTTACGAACCCGGCCTGGGCGCCTCTTAAGTCGACGACCCTCGGCGTGCGTTTACGCACCTTACGCATAAGAAAATGATTGTGTGACAGGCCACGGCGGCCTCGCTATCGGGTGAATGGAGAGAAAAATGCTGTGTCTTGGAATGAGCGGCGGTCTAGACAAGGTCCACGAAAATCCACTCGATCTCCCGAACACATTTCTCCACGATGGGGCCGCCGTACTGGTCCGCGACGGACGTGTGATCGCAGCGATCGAGGAAGAGCGGCTCAATCGAATCAAGCATTCGAACAAGTTCCCACGCAATGCTATACAGCACTGCTTAGCATCAGCCGGGGTGCAGCTCTGCGACATTGACCGCATCGCGTTCTACGCGACCGAGGCCTATTGCAACGCTATGCTCGGACGATTGGTCATTTCACAGCCGGATCTCTCGCTTCCGTTGGATGCCAAACTGTTGCTGCAAAATCTGCTGTTGCAGGAGTTCGGTACCGAGGTTGATCCATCACGCATCTCATTCGTGGACCATCATCTGACCCATTCCGTTAGCGCATTTGCGATGTCGGGCTTTGAGCAGAGCCTGATCCTCTCCATCGACGGAGGCGGTGACTTTCTATCTGGTCTCGTCGCGGTGGGCTCTGGCGCTCAAATTGATCAACTGACGACCTTCCCGGAGAATAACTCTCTGGGGCTGTTTTATCTTGAGGCGATTCGATATCTAGGTTACGGGCTATTCGACGAGTATAAGGTGATGGGGCTCGCCCCTTACGGTAATCCAGCCACATATCGCAAGGTCTTCGAGCAGTTCTACGAACTCTCAGCCAATGGCGGGTACCGCGTCCACCTTGACCGAATCGGACCGGCGTTGCTCCGCAACATCGAGGTCCGGAAAAAGGGAATGCCATTCACGCAGCAGCATCGAGATGTGAGCGCTTCGTTGCAGGAGGCTCTGGAGCGGATCGTATTTCATGTTCTCAGGCACTATCGCGACCTCACTGGGATGAAGCGGTTATGCCTGGCTGGCGGTGTTGCCCACAATTGCACTGTGAACGGTAAGATTCTGTATTCAGGACTTTTCGAAGACATTTTCGTGCAACCTGCGGCACACGACGCTGGTTGCGCGTTAGGCGCTGCCCTCATGGTATCCGACGAGTTGGGGCGACCTGCTCCCCGTGAGCGCCTTGAGGGGGGGTATTGGGGCCCCGACCTCGGCAGTGATGGCGCGGTGGAGCAGGAACTGAATGCATGGGCCCGTCACCTCGACATCGAACGCAGTGATAACGTTGCGGACAGGGCAGCAGATTGGATGGCTAACGGGGCTGTGATTGGCTGGGTTCAGGGTCGGTCAGAGTTCGGCCCCCGTGCTCTTGGCAACCGCAGCATTCTTGCCGATCCGCGGCCCGCCGCTAACAGGGACCGAATCAACGCGATGGTCAAGAAGCGGGAGGGCTATCGACCTTTCGCGCCGTCCGTACTCGAGGAGGATGCGGACGAATTTTTCGAACTCCCGGATGGCAAGCGCCATTTCCCCTTCATGAACTTCGTCGTTCGCGTCCGCAACGACAAGCGCGGCTTGCTGGGCGCCATCACTCACGTCGATGGCACAGCACGGCTGCAAACGGTATCGTACAAGACAAATCCTGCCTACTGGGACGTCATTGATGCGTTCAAGCGGAGGACCGGCATCCCAGTCCTGCTCAATACGTCATTTAACAATAATGCCGAGCCGATTGTGGATTCGGTGGCAGACGCAATCGCAACATTTCTGACAACCGACCTGGATGGACTGGTGGTCGGGCCATTCCTCGTCAAGAAACGGGCTACGAAGCTGGAGGACTGGACAGCGCTCGCGATTTCATTGCCGCCGTATGCATCTCTCTATCAAGTTCGTGCGTATACCGGGCGAGATCGGCAGGAGACCGTCTGCGAAATCCGTACGGGTCACGCCAGTCGTAACAGTGTGCGGATCTCACATGATTTGTTCGATCTGCTGATGCGGATCAAGGGCGAAGGCGTTCTCGGCGAACTCCTTGATACGGTGACAATCGATCAGGCGAGGCGTGAAGCTCTCGTCAGCGAACTGCGGCGTCTGTGGGAGCAGCGCCGCGTCAACCTGCATCCCCCACACGTTATTCGCGTGTATCCAAGCAGCGCTCAAATGTAGAGGGGAGCTGATGATGTGGCGGTCTTCTATGTGCTCACACAAGGTTGCTTTAGATTAGTAGCGCGGCGTACTAACCGACTGGGTTCAAGGTGCGCGGTGCAACGTCCGCGGGCATGTAAGAAGTTAGCAAGCCCGACACGGCGGCTCATGCGGTGAAGTGTTAGCAGCGGAACTGATCTGCACTACGATCGGGGACGATGGCTCGGGAAGAGTCTGGTGTACATGCTCCGCTATCCAGCCGGTATCAGGGAACGAGG
The DNA here is from genome assembly GCF_001542415.1 of Bradyrhizobium macuxiense. Lineage (GTDB taxonomy): Bacteria > Pseudomonadota > Alphaproteobacteria > Rhizobiales > Xanthobacteraceae > Bradyrhizobium > Bradyrhizobium macuxiense. Next base: position 95,522 of record NZ_LNCU01000070.1, on the reverse strand, counting down.
CAAGGCTAATGCGTGTTAGTGGTTCGATGAATGAGCGGTTTGTGGTTTCTCGCCGACGCACAGGGTTCGGTGATTGCCTATGGTCGCTGGCGGCGGCCTGGAGCTACGCAAATCGAACAAACCGGACGCTCGCTATCGACTGGCGGGGCTCCTGTTATCTCGATCAGCCATTCCTTAATGCCTTTCCAGTGTTCTTCGAACCTATTAAGAACATTGCCGGCGTACGGGTCATCTGCGATGATCAGATTAACGAATTCTCGTTCCCCGGCCCATTCTTCCCACGGTGGTGGAATAAGCCCTCAATCGACAGCGTATTCCGTCCGGACGAACAAATTTTCCGAGAGCGTGACGAACTGCGTCAGCTGTTTGACAGCCAAGAGGATTGCGACGCCAACACGGTGGTGTGTGACGCCTGCTTGATGTGGGGTTGCGATGAAGACGCAGAAAGACAGGTATTTCGGAGCGTCCAACCGCGGCCTGAAATCCAGAGGCGGATTGACGCCATCTATCGAGATCAGTTTGCAGAATATAGCATAATCGGCGTTCATGTGCGGCATGGCAATGGCGAAGATATCATGGGTCATGCGCCTTACTGGGCCGATCCGGAATTCGCGTTGCAGCAAGTATGCATGGCCATTCACAAGGCAAAGGCGTTACCGCACCCAAAGTCCGTAAAGGTGCTTTTGTGCACGGACAGTGCGCAAGTGCTTGACCGGCTCACGGCTGCGTTTCCTGATATCATCACTATCCCAAAGCACTTTCATACCCAGCAGGCTGGCCCGTTACATAGTCCGGCGCTCGGGGTCGATGGCGGCGTCTCCGCTCTCGTCGAGATGTATCTCCTCGCGCGCTGCGACACCGTGATTCGGTTCCCGCCGACGAGCGCCTTTACGCGCTACGCCCGCCTCTTCGCGCCACGGAGTCTTGAGTTCGACTTGAACGATCCAAGTCGGATAATCCTGATTGAGGAGCTGCCAGAAGATCTTGAGCTTCATGAAAGCTTAAATCTGGTCGATCCCCCCCGTTGAGGCAAATGATGCAGGCGAGTATCAGTTGTGGGCTCGTCGGGGACAAAGCTCACGTACGAGCCTGGTCACGTCAGATCCGCCTTCGCGTCAGCTGCAGCGCCATTTGAGGAGCAGAAGAATGGTTCCCGGTGGAGCTATCGACATAGAAGTCTCTCCCGCGCAGTTTTGATTGACGGCTTGCTTAAGGGTGTCAATGAGATCAGAGGCCGCAGCCATCTGGCCAGTCTCATACGCTTGGAACCGTCCGTAGATGAGTCGCTGGAATCAAGCAGCGTCGCGCCTTGGTTGGTTAATCCTTAAGGATCCACGATACGCGGTATCGCAACGCTTGTTCACGCCTGAGAAGCATTTGAGGCAGGCTCTATCGCGCGGTTGCTGATGTCGGAAAGCAAACGAGACGTGTCTGGAATCCGCCAGAACAGGACATTTGCGCGCGGAACTGCCAAGCATTCCTCGTCGTCGCAGTGGCCCAAATCCTGCAGCGCGCGCACGGGCGCGGCTAGAGGATGGGAGGTGCCCCTTGATTATCGATCTACCAAACGGCAATCCGGTGACCGGTCCGCGGTCGGCGGTAGATGTGGGTCGCCGGTTTCAGGCTGAGAGGCCGTGCGCCCAGCACGAAGAACGGAAGACAGTGTTTCTGACCGGGGCATCGCGCGGCATCGGTCACGCCACCGCCAAGCTGTTTTCGGAAGCGGGTTGGCGTATCATTTCTTGCGCCCGTCAGCCGTTCGATGGCGGGCGCTGCCCCTGGGAGTCAGGGGTCGACGACCATCTGCAGGTCGACCTCAGTGACCATCGGATGCTGCCGCGCGCAATCGCCGAGGTTAAAAACCGCCTCGCGGGCGCACCGTTGCAAGCGCTAATCAACAATGCTGGCATTTCACCGAAAACGTTAGATGGTACCCGGCTGACCTCGTTGACGACATCAATCGAAACATGGATGAGGGTGTTCCACCTCAACCTGGTGGCACCGATCCTGCTGGCGCAAGGTCTGTTGGACGAGCTGAAAGCCGCGTCAGGATCGATCGTCAACGTCACCTCAATTGCGGGTTCACGGGTGCACCCGTTTGCCGGCAGCGCCTATGCGACCTCGAAGGCCGCGCTCGCGAGTCTTACTCGCGAAATGGCGCATGATTATGCACCGCATGGCATTCGCGTGAATGCGATCGCACCCGGGGAAATCAAGACTGACATGTTGTCGCCGGACACCGAAGCGCGTCTCGTGCCAAACATCCCCCTGCGCCGCGTGGGTACGCCCGAAGAAGTCGCTAAGGTCATCTTCTTTCTCTGTTCGGATGCGGCAAGTTATGTCACGGGTACCGAAATGCCGATCAATGGTGGCCAACACCTATAGTCGGCGAGACGCGGCAATTCGCAGTTGATTTGAGCTCCGCCAATGAAACTCCTGCTTGCCGCCAAATCCGCGTATGCAATTGATTGCCGTGCAGGAAAAGATGCCATCTTTCTATGTCATCTCGTCAAGACTTGACGTTAGATCGACAATGACATGCAACACGAAACTCGCAAACCCGAACAAGGTGTCATGCTGCATATCCCTTCCGCACGCGAAAAGCTTATCTCACAGTCAGAGGGCGAACGCGAGGTCCCTATTGAATCATCACCCGAGAGCGTACTGACTGCCGTTTCCGAAATATCGAAGGTGCTGGCTGCGCCCGGTCGGCTCGAAGTTGCGTTGGCCAATGTCGTCAATCTTCTTCAATCGTTTGTGCAGATGCGAAACGGCATCGTCTTGCTATTCGACGATGATGGAATGCCAGACCTGACCGTGGGCGCCGGCTGGAGCGAGGGCAGCGACGAGCGCTACCGGACGTGCCTGCCGAAGAAGGCTATTGACCATATCGTAGCGACCGACAAACCGCTGATTGCCGAGAACGTAGCAACGGAGGCGGCTTTCAGTGCTGCGGATGTAAATGCGCTCGGTGCCTGCGTCAACATGTCAGTGTCGTTCATCGGTGTTCCGATTCGGATTGATGCGAAAGTCGTCGGTACGCTGAGCATTGATCGCATCCTCGATGTAAGCTCGAGCGGCCGCCTCGATTACGAGGTGCGGCTGCTCGCCATGATCGCCAATCTGGTTGGCCAGACCGTGAAACTACATCGTTTGTCAGCGGACGACGGCGAGCGGCTGACGACCGAGAAAGATCGCCTGCAAAAGCAAGAGTTCAGGCAACCTCCGCGGGAACGTAAGAAGGTTCATATCGACGGGATCATTGGCGACAGCCCGCCGTTGCGAGCGCTGCTGGAGAAGATTGCGGTGATAGCCAAATCGAACAGCACGGTTCTGGTGCGCGGCGAATCCGGTACTGGTAAGGAGCTGGTCGCCAAGGCTATTCACGCGCTCTCGTCGCGCGCCAAACGGCCGTTCGTCAAGCTTAATTGCGCGGCGCTCCCTGAGACGGTGTTGGAATCCGAATTGTTCGGGCATGAGAAGGGAGCCTTTACCAGCGCGTTCAATTCGCGCAAGGGGCGCTTCGAACTTGCCGACAAAGGGACGCTGTTCTTGGACGAAATCGGCGAGATCTCGGCCTCGTTCCAGGCCAAGTTGCTGCGCGTCCTGCAGGAGCAGGAATTCGAGCGTGTCGGTAGTAACCAGACAATCAAGGTCGATGTTCGTGTAGTTGCCGCGACCAACAAGAACCTTGAAGAGGCTGTGGCAAGGAACGAGTTCCGTGCTGACCTCTATTATCGGGTCAGCGTGGTTCCTTTGCTGCTGCCGCCGTTGCGCGAAAGACGCAGCGACATTCCGCTTCTCGCCGCTGAGTTCCTCAAAAAATTCAACCGCGAGAACGGCCGTGCGCTGAGCTTCGATGTGAGTGCTATTGAAATCCTGATGAAGTGCGGCTTTCCCGGCAACATCCGCGAGCTCGAGAATTGCGTTGCGCGCACTGCGACCCTAGCGCCCGGACCCTCGATCTTGCGAAATGACTTTGCGTGCTGCCATGGCCAGTGTCTGTCTTCGGTGCTGTGGAAGGGCAAATCGGACGAGACGGCGCGCGAGCCGGTACCGAGCGCATCCATGCCCGTGAAGCTCGCTGGGCCGCTAACTGAAGCTGCTGCGCCGGCCTCTCCTGTCAGCGGCGAACTCGCTGCCCTGGCACCTCCGGGCGCAGCCTTGGTAAGTGGTGCGAAAATAACCGATCGTGAGCGGGTCATTGCAGCCATGGAAAAATCCGGGTGGGTGCAGGCCAAGGCAGCGCGCCTGCTTGGATTAACGCCGCGCCAGATAGGGTACGCGCTGAGGAAATACGGCATCGAGATAAAGCGTTTTTGAACAAGCCTTCGGACTCGCGTTCTGTCAAAACCGCAACAGTCGTGACCAAGACAATTGGATGCAGGATACGTTGCGCCACGCGCGGCGGCGCGGAATATGATCATGATCGACGATTCCGCGGTAGATCAGCGGTCTCGGGAGAAGTGCACTTGCTTCACGACCGGTCGATGTGCTCTTCGCGGTGCAAGGCATCCGCCGCGCGAACCGGATGCGGAGTCAGGGGAGTGCCTAAGCGCCAGACCCCCTGCGGCGAGATGATCGCATAGTAGCAGTGATTTCCTGCAAGTTGAGCTTTCCTCGATCAGCGACACATCATGCGTTGGGCACGCGCTGTCGCAACCGCCACGAATGTCGAGTTTGTTTCGTGGGTCATCAACGACAGGCCGCAATACTGTCGCCTCGCCGAAGCCTCTGCCTTCGATGTCATTCGTTGAGCCCGTTGCACTTTGGTACGACACTTGCTGTTCTCTTGGTCAGGCTACGGCAACTTCTGGAGGAGCATATGCACAGCGTTGTCTGCATCAAGCAGGTTCCTGACTCCGCGCAGATCCGCGTGCACCCGGTGACCAATACGATCATGCGTCAGGGCGTGCCGACCATCATCAATCCATACGACCTCTTCGCGCTGGAGGCCGCGCTGCAGTTGCGCGATCAGTTTGGCGGTGAAATTACCGTACTTACAATGGGCCCCCCCTCTGCCGAGGAGTCCCTACGCAAGGCGCTGACTTTTGGTGCCGATCGAGGCGTTCTGCTCACCGACCGCTGCTTCGCGGGCTCCGACACGCTGGCAACAACTTACGCACTGGCAACCGCCATTCGAAAGATCGCTAAGGAATATGCTCCGCCAGACCTCATCTTTACCGGCAAGCAGACGATCGACGGTGACACCGCGCAGGTTGGCCCCGGCATCGCGAAACGGCTCGGCGTGCTGCAGTTGACCTATGTCGCCAGGGTCAGAGCCCTGGATCTCGCCGCGCGTACAATTGAAGCGGAGCGGCGCTCCGAAGGCGGTGTCCAGGTCCTGCACACCAGATTGCCTTGTCTCATTACCATGCTGGAGGCGACCAACCAAATTCGCCGCGGTGCCATGGCCGACGCCTTGCGCGCCGCTCGCGTGCCAATCGTGAAATGGAGCGCGCAAGACGCCGGCGTCGAAGACCTATCCAGATGCGGTCTCAAGGGCTCCCCGACAGTTGTCAAGCGGGTGTTTGCGCCCTCTGCGCGCGCTGAGAAGGCAGCGCTGGTGGAGGCCTCCGAGCAGCCGGCGCAAGCGTTGATCGATGCCATATTCAAACACCAGCCAAAGCTTGAGACCGACCTTGCGACACTGGCACGAGATGCGTGAGCTTGAGAAGCTAGGCCATGAGCAATGATATCACGCGTGAAGGCGACGCTCCATTGCCAGGAAGGAGAGGGCATGATCGAAATCAAAAGGTCGATAGCAATGGTCGGGGCCAGGGCCGCAAACGCGAAAGCGTCGACTATGGCGAAGCGCAGCAGGGATATGCTGTAGTTCGAGCCGGGAATATTCCTGGATCGAATAACAGCTCGCCAGAGCGGAGCGCCGCATCGCCAGCCGTGCAATAGCCGCATCTGCTAACCTGCCTCGCCTCTGCCCGATGCTGCGGGGCAGCCGGCCGAGCCAGAAATGGCCGAACTGGCGCGAACGACGGAGGTTGGCTGGTCGACATATCCCAACAAAAGGACAATGTTGGCGCGGACGATCAGGTCACCGGCATCAACGCGAAGAGACGCGCCGATGCCGGTGGAGGGCCGGGTAGAGGATGATCAGGTGGCTGAAGATCCATGCAGTGGTATAGGACCAGCACTGTCTGGACGCCCTTGGCCACGGTTCATTATGTGGCCGCAAGGGAGAATCTTGACTGAAGCGTGGGACCTTTGGCTAGCGCGGTGCGGCTTGCAATCCTAAAGTCTTGTCCGGCTCTTCAGGCCGGAACGGCTTCGCAACTTTCGATGGCTTGGCGGTCCCTGGATAGACGGTGAGTGCCGCGATGATGCCGAGCAGGGCTGCTAACATCAGCCAAAGGCCAGGTGAAGCCTTATCATCCGTTCGGTCGATTAACCAAGTCGAGGCGAGTGGCGTGAAGGTGCCAAACAACGCGGCAGCGAGTGCGAAAGCCAGAGAAAAGCAGGTTGTACGCACATGCGACGGTACGATCTCAACAAGAGCGCCCAGCATAGTGCCGCTATAGATGCCAAAATAGAACGAGAACATCATTGCGACTACCAGCATTTTGCCAAAAGTGGGTACGCTTACCAACCAATGCAAGGCCGGATAGGTGGTCACCAGCGCAAGGCCCGCAATGGTTAGCAAAACCGGCCTGCGGCCAACTCGATCGGAGACGGCGCCGCCAATCGGATTCCAGATGAAGTTGCTGACAGCAACCAAAAGCGTCACCAAGAGAGCGTCCTGAGTCGACAGTTTCAAGACATTCCTGCCGAATGTGGGCGTGTAGACTGTGACGAAATAGAACGTCGTTGTAGTCAAGATCGCGATCATCATGCCGAGAATGATGACGCGCCAGTTGGTGAGGGCCGAGCTAAAGACCTCGCGCGCCGTGGGATGCTTCTTCATGGCCAGAAATTCTGGCGTTTCCTCCAGCGTCCGGCGCAGGAAGAAGATAAGCGGAATAATGAGGCAGCCGAGAAAGAACGGGATGCGCCAGCCCCAGGCAGCTACGGTTTCGACCGACATCGATTCGTTTAGCACGTAGCCAACGATCGCCGCGACAAAAATCGCGACCTGCTGGCTGGAGGACTGGAACGACGTGTAGAAACCACGCTTGCCGGGAGTTGCAATTTCCGACAGATAGACCGAGACGCCGCCAACCTCGACGCCGGCGGAAAAGCCCTGCAGCAGCCGTCCGACTAGCACGATGATGGGGGCGGCAATGCCGATCGTCGCATAACTGGGACAGAAGGCAATGATCACAGTGCCGATTGCCATGAGCGAGAGCGTGACGATCAGACCTTGCCGACGGCCAATCTTGTCAATATAGGCTCCGAGCACGATCGCGCCGACCGGACGCATCAAGGCGCCGAGCCAGAACACGCCGAAGGTGTTGAGCAGAGAAGCCGTCTCGCTCTCGGACGGGAAGAATGCCTTCCCAATCGCGCTGGCGTAAAAGCCGAACAGAAAAAAGTCGAACTGCTCCAGAAAATTGCCGCTAGTCGCACGCAAAATTGCGCCGATGCGCGATTTTACCGTAGGTGCCTGCGCGATGAAGATTTGTGGCACTGCGAGTTTCCTCCCCGTCTGAAATGGCCGGTTGCGGAAAACCTCACGCCAGCCCAACTGCAACTTGGGCCGGAATCTCTCATCATAGACACTACCGACCGACCCGAAAGCGCCTGATCTTTTCGGCATATTTTCGGCAACTGTCGCACGCTCGCACAGATTTTCAGGATTTATCGCATGTTCTGCGAGGAACCAGCCGGGGACCAAGCGGAGCATTGCCTTGATCTTCAGGACAAGCTGATCCGCCGTCAGAGCAATCTTCATGGCATACCGGCCAGGAAGTAGAGTTGCCAACAGTCGTTGTGATCGTTGTGTCGTTTCGAACCATTGCACAAATCCTGTCGGCTTCGAAACACCTGGAGTGATTAGCCGGCGGCAAGTTTTCCGGCGTAGCCGTAAGCTTAAGGACCAAGGGCGCTCTGGCACGGCGGTTGCTATGTGCATGCAACCCCTCCGGGCCGACGCCAAGTGTACGCATACTTGCAAGACGGGCGACGCTCTCCTTGGACCCGTATCTCCCCAATGCAGAAAAGTTTGCCAATCCGTTGATGGAAACCAACATGTCTTCACTGAGACAACCGCTCTCAACGAGAGCGGCATCGGAAGTCGATTATCTTGCAGGTCGTGCCAGCCTGCCGGCTGCCCGATCTGGAGCGAGCGGCAGATCGATATTGAGCTCGAACTGGCGATGGGGCGCACACCCGCTCATGGGCCGCCTACTTAGGCTTCATCGAACTCGAGCAAAAGTCTCCTCGAGTCCTCGGTGTGGGACCAAGCCAAAACCAGAATCTTGCATCGATTGCTGAGGCGACTGGCATTCGCGACACGAGGATTATCGGCGCGTCTGAATTCGAGGACGGCATCGTTGCTGCATTCATTCACGCTAAGAACTGCTGGATCGGTCGTAAATCTGACTGCGAGTACCAATCGTTGGCGCTGACACGAGGCTACAATGTAAAGCACGTCTTGCAGAGGGCCAGCGCTGTACGGGCTGTGGGGGAGACCTCAGCGCATATCGGTTCGCCATTGTTTGTTTCTTTCGATTTTCGTCCAACGAAACTTCTCTCTGCATAGCCGGTGTTCAAATGACGTCTTCCCATCGTTCTCGTTTTGAACTGCCCAAACATTCGGAGGTGCCGATCGGCCAGTCCTTGGCCGACCAGGTCCGGGCTGTGTTCGGCCGGCATCCGTTCACTGCGGAGATGACAAGAGATGAGATAGCCAAGCTACTACCCGAGTATCTTGCGATGTCACAAGCGTTCCCATACCTGCAAGCGGGATCGCAAAGGGAGCTCATATTCGACGCAATACATCAAAATCGAGACATTCCTCGGGACGTCGAGATGACCAGTGTGGTCGCGAATTTCATCTGCTGGGATGAGACGGGAGGCCATAATCGGATTCTTCAGGGCGGCAATGCTGCGCTGCCGCGTATTCTGGACACAGAAAAGTTCCACTCACAACTGTTTAGAAGAGATGCATCGCGACTGCTTGGACGAGCAATACAGCCGAACTACAGCACCACAACGAATAAGTACCTGCGCGCGCTATATCATGGCTTGGCGTCGAGGGATCCCATAGTGCGTTGCGCTCACATGGTTGCGTTTGAGCTGCATGCTGCGGAAATGATCCAGTCGCTTTGGACTACCATTGTCAATACGTTTGATGTGCGGTCCGACGATCTCCACTATTTCCAGATCCATGTGGGTAGCGAGGATCCTGCAGAAAAATATCACGCAGAGATGACAAGCAGGCTGATTGGCGAACTGATCACGGCCGAAGACAATGGCCGTTTCCTGGATGAATTCGATCGCGCGTATGGCGTCAGCTTGGAGTGGTGCCGGAATCTGATCCGAATTGGTCAATTCGACGGAGATAATCGACCGCAGGTCGTACACCGTGGCCGCTGTCATTGTGGCTCCGTCAAGTTTCTCGTCCGAGCGTCAGAAGAGATCTCCGCGGTGAAGTGCAATTGTTCAATCTGCCGAATGTCCGGATTTTTGCACATGCTCGTTCCCGGCGATAGCCTAAGCATCGAGTGCGGTGAAGAACTCCTCACTACGTACCAGTTTAACAAGAATATCGCTCAACACACATTTTGTCGGGTTTGTGGTGTGAAGCCTTTTTATCGACCGCGGTCGAATCCTTCCGGATTCAGCGTAAATGTTCGATGCCTGGATAGAACAACTATTGAAAGCGTAAGAATACAAACGTTCGACGGCGAGGATTGGGAGCGGGCGATCTGCGCGATGCCAGGAGCATCAGAAGGCTCCCAGAAGTTGGAGTTTCGAATGAACCTGAAAGGCGCGCACTGTGAGTGATAAATCGAGTTTTCTTTCACAAGAGGCCCTCGCCAGGTACCGCGTAGAGTTGAGAGACAAGGGTACGGTCCTCGTTGCCCCGGGGATGCTGTTCACCCAAAAGGACTTGGCGAAGATCGATCGGCTGCAGTCAGACATTCCCGAAGCGGACGTTCGGAAGGGAGATGCTGACGATTCCCACAAGGTCTTTGTAAAGCGGTTGCGGGAAGATCACCCCGGCCGTCTTCCCAGCAACGTGAATGGTTCTGCTTCAACGCAGATCATCGAACTACTCGAAAGCAATGACCGGGCCTTCGCGCTTGAAAGTATCTTCGGAGCGTCATCTCAGTACGTCATTCGCCGATGCCAAATGCATCGCATGCCGCCTGGGTCCTTTGTCGGCATCCATTTGGACGCTGAGAGCGACCCTGACTTCGAGTATTCGGTGATCGTTCAGCTCGCCAAAGATTTCGAGGGAGGGGAATTCGTGGTATATCCAACGGAGCGCGACCCCCAAGTATTTCGCCCTCTATTGGGGACCGTACTTATCACCACATGCAGGTTCCGGCATGAAGTAAAGCCGGTGTACGCCGGGGAGCGCCGGTCGCTGGTCTATTTTTGCTCAAAACACGGCGGAGCGAACCGCCGCATCATCAAGAATTCCGCCGTTGGCCGCTGAGCTCGGCCAGCGAGGAGCAATGGTTGAGATGTCGTCCGAACCGATCTATCGACCTTTCGGAGTCACAGGAGGTTTGTCTGGCTTCGGACAGGCGAAGCAGACGGAGGCAAGTACCAGATTTCAAGCACATTAGTTTGGGAATAGGAAGGCCGCTTCGAGCGAATTGAAGAGTTGGAACACCGCGCAGTGGCTCCGATCAGGCCATCCTCAATAGTCTATCCTCCAAATCGCGGGCCGCCGGCCTACTTCGCGCGATCACGAGGCATTCTACCGTGCCTGCGTCTTGGTCTGCGGCAAGCGGAATAACCCGTTCCTTCCGTGGGCTGTCGAACAGACATCCTTCATTGGCGAAATGGTCAATTGCTGTTTGGAGGGAGCTTAATCGGACGTTTCGCACAGATGAAATCACGTAGGAATCGGAATAATCGGGACCAAGCAGCCTGGTAGCAATGCTGTGTAATACCGAGCCTCCGCCCCATCGACCGTTTGCTTCGTTAAACAACAGTCGCTCATCGGTTGCGAAAATGCCGTCGATGTTGATCATTCCGCGATATCCCAAGATCCTCGCAAGCTCGACAAATCGATAGGCATGCGCGCGAGCTGTCAGGCATTGCTGATTGCTCAGATCGCTTGGAAGTTCGAGTCCAGTCCACACGAGAGCCCTTTCGGATCTATCCTTGCTTCGACGCAGACGGATGTTCCCACTATTGACATATGCGATTGAACCATTTGCCTCGATTTCGAACTCAAGGTAAAATATAGAACGAGCCAAGTGATATGATTCTACAACCGCTGTCCTGCATGATGGAGTTGTCATCTCTGCCCAAACTGCGTTTGGGTCAAACGACGACCAAAGGACTTGCCGGGTTTCTCTTGCCCCCGGTAATGGATCGCTTTCCTTGCTGGTTAGTATGACATTTCCAAGCCCACCGGCTCCATTATCCAGCTTTACAATCACGCTGCCAGTCTCAGACCTCAGGGAGGCGACTGCTCTGAATAGCTCGTCTGGGCTTGTTGTTGCGCATCCATTGGGCATCGGAATTGCGACGCTTGTAGCCAATTGACGGAAGTGGCTCTTGCGATTCAATAGATCAGGCCCCCGCTGCAGGGTGAAGTCGTCCCCGTTTTGGGGTATGCCGAGTGCCGCGGATAGACGCGCAACTCCCTCAGTAGGATAGCAAGCACATATTCGCCAAGGTGTTGTCCGACGGATATGGCGGTAGATTCGTTCAACGGTGGTGTCGGAGTGCAGGGTGGAATCACTAAGGGCCGTCGCTTCGCGGGCGCTTTCGGGCACAAGCACCGAGAGGGTCGAAGGGTCGAATTTAAGCGTGGAGCCGACCAAGGCTAGCAGTTCGGTTGGGATTGCTACGGGAGAGACTATTAGGTCGCCCTCTTGTGCAAACCAAACGGAGCGCCAAGCTGACTTGGCTGCGAGCGTAAGTTGGATCGCCGTCAGATCCGTGCCCGACATTTGCGCGGTGCCGGCATTCATGATCAGGATCCGTGGCATCAACAATCTCCGGAGCATTTCGCGTTCGCGCTATTGGACAGAGAGCCCGGTCCGTCGCCACGAGAAAACCCGCAGCAGCGCATTCGCATGAAAGACTTGGCCCCAGCGAGTTTCGTGAACCTTGAGACGCAAGCTCACCTGCGGTTGGCAACGGAGGCTTTGCCAGCCGACAGTCCGCGCTATTCAAGTGCTGCTTTCTTGCTGGCTTGATCGAGATCGATCTCCTTCAGCATGAAATGCTGGACCTTACCCAACGCCGTTCGCGGGAGCTCTTCCGTGAAGATGATTTCGCGCGGCGTTTTGAACCGGGCGAGCTGCGATTGGACGTGCGCCGTCAGCGCTTCCGCTTCAGTACGGGCGCCCGGCCGCCTGATCACATAGGCGATTGGCACTTCATCCCACCGCCGATCGGGCCGACCAATGACGGCGCATTCGGCGACATCGGGGTGCTCCATCAGCACACGCTCGACTTCCGCCGCGTAGATATTCTCTCCGCCGGAAATGATCAGATTCTTCTTGCGATCAAGGACTGAGAAATACCCATCGGCATCGCGGCGGCCGATGTCACCAGTACGATACCAGCCGTCATGAAAAGCCTTGCGGGTTGCTTCTTGATTGCCCCAGTATCCGCTGAAGATATTGGGCCCGCGCACTGCGATCTCGCCTGGATTGCATGGCGGCAACGTATTGCCTGCATCGTCGATGATCGTGGCTTCACAGCATAGACCCGGTAAGCCGATCGTCTCCTTGCGCGCAAGGTCGCCGCCGAGTTTCGTATATACTGCAATGGGGCAAGTCTCCGTCGAGCCGTAAACCTGCAAAACTGGCACCCCGCGCGCGACAAAGCGTTCGATAAGGTGCTGCGGGACCATTGTCGAGCCGGTGCAAATTGCCTTCACGGAGGATAAATCCGTCGTCGGCCATCGAGGATGGTTGGTCAGAGCTTGTATTGTGGCAGGCACCAAAACGGCCAGCGTAGGTCGATCGCGCTCAAACGCAGCAAGCGTCGCCTCTGGTGTAAAACGCGAATGGATGGTAACGGTCGCGCCGTGATGCAGCGCGGGCGTAGTCTGGATATTCAGGCCGCCAACGTGAAATAGAGGCAACACTGTCAAGACATGATCGGCCGAGCCAAGGTCATGCATGTGCTGACTCATAACCCCATTCCACAGCAGCGCCTCCTGGCGCAGCACGGCCCCTTTCGGGCGTCCCGAGGTCCCTGACGTGTAGACAATCAGAAAAGGGCAGGACAGGTCTGCATCGGAATTGCGACTGTCGCTGCAGCCTCGCTCCAGCAGGCTGTCCCACTTGCTGCCGCCAGAAGGCTCAAAATCCAGCCCGACAACGAGGGTGTCGGGCAGTTGCTTCGTCAGAGCGGGCAGGAGTGCGTCGAAGATCTGCTCAAGAACGAGCACTTTGGCGCCAACGTCGGACAGGATGAAGAGCTGCTCGCCGACCGCAAGTCGCCAGTTCAGTGGAACCAGAATTGCGCCGAGCCGTGCGCAGGCATAAAGCAGGGCCAGGTAGTCAGGGCGGTTCTGGCTGAGGATCGCGACGCGGTCGCCCTTCTCGACGCCGAGTTGGCTTTGTAGGGCGCGGGCGACATGCTCGATCCTTTGATGGAAGGCGGCGTAGCTTAGAGTCTCACCATCGAAATGGATCGCGGGTTTGTCGGGAGCGAATGACGCGTTACGCTCAATCAGCGTGCAGAGATTCACCTCAGTTTCCCCCCCCCATCGTTGAGATCTGCACAATAAGTGTGCCTTCAGGCATCAGATCGTTGATCCAATGAAGTCCATCGTGAGGTCCCAATCTGGGGCTGTTCCGTCGGGATGTCCCAGGCGCGGACGATCATCAGGCGGTTTCCGCAAGAAAGCGCAGCTTTTGACGATGCCATTTGTCACGGAACTTGCCTCGATGGAGGCCCCTTAAGAGCTGAAAGTCTCGGTGCCTGCTCAACTGCCGAGTTTTGCTCGGCATTGCTTGCGTGCATCTGCCAGTGGTGATAGTCGCACCACGACGATTGTTTCTTGCCTGGTCTTCGAATGACAGGCTCGCCGCACATATAGGCCGCTCTGGCATCTCCATCTTTGAATCCAACAATGGCTCGGCATTGGCCCTCTGTGTGGTCGATCAATAGGACCTTCTTTGCGCCATCGGGTTTCTTCACCGTGCCGCTCCAAGATGCCGGGCAATCGTTTCCAACGTCGTACCAGTCATGCCGAGCGATACTTACAACCCGGGCCCGTTGAGAACGCCAGCGATCGCATGATCCCCCGCCCGTCTGCGAGATGCTGGCGCCATGTCAACGGCGCACACCAACCTAGACCAGCAGAACGAAAGGGTCGCTCGTCGAACCGGCTTCGTGACGTATTGGAGCCAGTCGAGGATCTCGGTTTCGAACGGGTGAATCCCAGGAGGCGGGCGAAGTCGGATGGATTTCGACGCCCTCGGACCCTCACCGTCTCTCCAGTGATGCCGATCAGAACAGGTGTATAGTGTCGGTTCGCAATTGCCGAATCCGACATAATTGTTCGCCCACCGTAGCGATACAATTATCAGCCGGCGCATAATCAGTTCGACACGCCCGTCACCGGGACTCATGATTGAAGCGAACACCTGCGGCGGGATCCTTAGACGTTGAGACATTCGCAATCCTTACCCTGCCTGTTCCGAGACCGGCGCCACCTCCCTAAGACCGTACAACTTAACGTTACGTCCGATTCAAGCCCTTTGGCTCTGCATTGTGAGTATGTCCGAAGCTCCGCGGCTGAGTGGAGCTCGACGAAAAGAAGTCTGGCTGAATGCAGCCGCGCGTCCGGCACGAATTGGGAGCCCGGCATTTACGGGGACGTTGGTGAAAAGGCGAGAGCGGACCAACCGGCAACGAGCAAGGCCCTCCTTCGCGAAGCTGCGACTTTGCAAGATTACGTTCGCCGGGCGAACGTGGGAAGATCTACCAGCCTGCCAATTGTAGTAGGGCTTGCGACTCAGTTCGGTCTTCACGCCAGCAATGCTGGTTTCGATATTGGTCTGTTGTTGCCGAACTGACGGGTAGCGCGGTCGACGTCGAGTTCACACGACCAATTGCACGGTTGCTCTAGTTTTGCGCCGCCGATCGAATCGATTGGAACTGCTCCAATCAGAGGCTGCTTTCGATGTGTGCGCGAATGGCATCAGCGTCGGAGTCAATCCAGCCCCGTTTCCGGGCGCTTGCGACCATCTTGGCATAGCCTGTTTCCCAGGTCTCATAGTCCTGGGGGCGACCAGGCAGTGTAGGCACTAGATCAATAGGGACCAATGCATTACCTCGGTCAACGAGCGTGATCCCTCTCAAGGCTGAAGTGGTAGGGTTAACTGGGCCCTTCAACACGACCTTGAAGTCGCAAAAATCATAGGGATTCACCAATTGGAGTCCCGTTTGGGGCGAATATTCTATCACCATTGCTCGGCTCCTCATTGCGGCCTTCGAATAGTCTGACCGATGTTCGTTCCCGATAAGAATACGCGCAGACTGCACTCAGCATTGCGGTAAGGTTCGAAGCGCGCCTTGCAAGTTGATCAATGGCGCGCCATGACCTGGCCGTGTCGCGATAACTCGGCCGATAAAGATGCTATGTGTGCCGATCGTCTTGTGATCGTACAAACTGCACTCGAGCGTGCATACCGCGCCCTGCAAGAGTGGCACATCGAGAACGCCCTGATCCCACTGTGCTGTATCGAAGCGATGGGAACCTTTGGCGGCATCCCGGCCGCCAAATCGTAGCGCGAGGTCCTCCTGATCACCCCGGAGAAGACTCACTCCAAAACTTCTGTTGGCAAGTATCGCGTCATGAGTCTCAGACCTGGAATTGATGGCGGCCAGCAGGCAGGGCGGGTCAATGCACATTGAGGTCACAGAGCTGACCGTCAGCCCACGTCGACAGACCTTCCTTCCAGTCGCTACAATTGCGACACCACTCGCCAGGTTTCGCATGGCCTGACGGAATTCTGTCGCCTGGATGGATGGCATATCGTACATATCGAACGGAAACTGGGAGCTCATAACCTGCCTATAGAGTGGGTACGCGGTTCCAGCGCATCGTTGTGCGCATATTGCTTTGTTTTAATCGGGCTTCTCGTGCGGGTTGTTCGATGCGACTAGCGATGGACGGTGTGCAGCTGCGACTGTCCGTGGATCGGTGGCGATTGTGAACCTAGAAGGCAGGCAACGGCTCGCCGCATCGCGCCGAACCGCGCTCGACCGCCGCAGTCTCAAGAACCTCGCCATTTCCCGCTCGCTGCACGAAATCCTTACCGTAAAGCGCTTTCAGAACCCGCGACCGCGATCGGCACCGGTTGCCTGAAAGACGTCGGAAGGCACCCGGACGCCGGCTGGCGTCGATTTCCATAGTGTCGAGCGGATTCCGCGTCTCCCTGTCGTAGGGCATCAGGGCCTCTATTGCATTCTGACAACGTTGAGAACGCGCTTTTTAGCGGCGAGAAGATGGTGATCGAGCGTCGCGTGCAGCACACCGCGCAACTCCGGCGGGATCGATGCGTCTGTGTCGATCAGTTCTCGAAATTTGCGAACGATGCGTTCTATCTGTGCGATTGAATCCAACACTTCCATCGTTGGTGAGGCCGTCATTGATTGAATCCATTGACGCTCGCGCGTGATGCTGAGAATGTTGGCCTCGCCAACAGTGTATTGATGGCCCGATTGCCGCAGCGGAGATTGCGAGCTGGTAGCGATCCATGGCCAGGCGAGCCTCGCCTGATACGCCAAGCTCGTTGCTCCGCCCCGGCGGGGGCGCTGTAATGAGGCATACAGCACAACCACCTCCCACGCGTGCCGATTGCGGCCCACGGGTGGATTGAAAGCGAGTGGTACCTCAGGGGTGGCCTGATTGGATGCCATGAACTAGCGAGTTCTGAGTCGTCTATAGAGCTGCCGCGGCACCTTGATGCCGTTTGCGATGAGAATTCGAAGCTATTACGGCCTCGTTGAGTGGGTTTGCCAGTCATCAGTGCCATCCGGTCCCAATCGATGCAGCGCGCAGCAGCAGTTGGCTCGCCGCGGTGACATCGGCTTGTCTCATCAGGCTCTCGCCGACCAGGAAAGTGGATATGCCAACGCGTGAAAGCCTGGCGAGATCGTTGGGCCCGAGGATGCCGCTTTCAGCGACAATCAGACGGTCCTTTGGAATGAACGGAGCCAGAGCCTCGCTGGTTGCAAGCGTCGTCTCAAAAGTGCGCAAATTTCGGTTGTTGATGCCGATCATCGGCGAGCGAAGGGTGAGAGCACGCTCGAGTTCCGCGCCGTTATGGATTTCGACCAGCACGTCCATGCCATGGGTCAGGGCGGCAGCTTCGATCTCCCGGGCAGCGCCGTCATCTAGCGCGGCCATGATGATCAGGATGCAATCGGCGCCATGGGCGCGCGCCTCAACAACCTGATAGGTGTCGAACATGAAATCCTTCCGCAGCGCCGGAAGAGCCGTCTGCGCGCGTGCGGCGGCCATGAACTCGAGATGCCCCTGGAAGGACGGCGTGTCCGTCAATACCGAGAGGCAGGCCGCACCGCCCGCCTCATAGGCGCTCGCAAGTGAAGGCGCATCAAAATCGGCGCGAATGCTGCCCTTGGAGGGGGAGGCCTTCTTGATCTCAGCAATCAGAGCGTACTCACGTGCGGCGTGTCTAGCGCGGATCGCGCTGACGAAGCCGCGCGGAGGGGGGGCAAGACGCGCGAGCGCCTCGACGTCTGGCAACGGCAACGAGCGCTTAGCAGCCGCAATTTCCTGACGCTTGTAGGCTTCGATCTTGGTCAGAATGTCGGACATCGGTCAGCTCGGCGGCCGGACGTTGGAGACTGTGATTAGGTGCGCCAATCGCGCCGCCGCGGCACCGCTATCGAGCGATTTCTGTCCAAGCATGACGCCATCTTTCAAGGTCGTGACCCGGCCAGCCACAATCAATGCAGCCGCCGCATTTACAAGAGCGACATCGCGGTAGGGGCCTGGCGCACCATCAAGCACGCGTTGCAGTGCCACCGCATTGGCATCGGCATTGCCGCCCTTCAGCGCCTCGGTGCTGCAACGAGGCAGCCCAGCCTCTTCCGGTGTCACTTCGAACGTACGGATCGTACCCGCCTCAAGTGCGGCAACGAAGGTAGGCCCGGCGAGGGTGATCTCATCTAGTCCGTCCGAGCCATGCACCACCCACACCGACTCGGCGCCGAGGTTCTTCAACGCCTGAGCCAAAGGCTGCACCCATTGACGTGAAAATACTCCGACGATCTGCCGCTTGACGCCTGCCGGATTGGAGAGCGGTCCGATTAGATTGAAGATGGTGCGGGCTCCAAGTGCGGTTCGGATCCGGCTGACGCGCTGCATCGCCGGATGATGAGTTGGCGCAAACATGAAGCCGATGCCGGCTTCGTGCACGCAACGACTAACGTCTTCAGGCTTGAGATCAATCTTCACGCCGAGACAGGCCAAGACGTCCGCGGCGCCTGATCGTGAGGATACCGCGCGGTTGCCATGCTTTGCCACGGGAACGCCTGCGCCGGCAACGATGAAGGACGCGCACGTCGATACGTTGACCGAGCTTGAGGCGTCGCCGCCCGTGCCGACAATGTCTACAGGGTCGGGTGGCGCACTGACTCGCAGCATTTTAGTCCGCATCGCGGACGCCGCGCCGGTGACTTCTTCTACCGTTTCACCACGCACGCGCATTGCCATCAACAGACCGCCGATCTGCGAGGGCGTCGCTTGCCCCGACATCATGCTGTCGAAGGCAAGGGCAGTTTCGTCGCGGGTCAGAGTGGCGCCGGTGGCGACTTTGCCAATGATCGATCTAAGGACGTCCATCGTGCGCTACAGCGCTCCGTTTCGTTGATAATCGCAGCCGAGGTGGGCGGAGAGGTGAGATCGCAGACCGAGATACAATGTGTGTTGCCTCCACGACGGCTGACGACCTTGCATCACACGTGGCTCGACAAGTATCAAAGCCGTCCTTGTCTCGGGGGCGGTTGTTCTTCGCGCATGCCTGTAGAAACTTCATCGCGTTTTCAACCATGTTTCATCTCAAACTGCGCCGGACTTAGATGGATTCGTCTCTACCCTGTACGGGTCTTCGGGACGCTCCTTGTCCGACTGCGAGTACACATGAAATCCTCCAAGGTTTCAGGCCCGGACTCGAGCCGAATGGGCATCGCACCCATATTGGCGTTGCAGCCGAGCAACCGTCCCTTGGCGTAGTGAAGCCACTGTGACCCGTTGGCTTGATCATAGGGGGGGCTTGATCCTAGCGTTCTTTGCAAGCCTACAACCTGACGCTACGTGGGATTCAAGCCCCATTCCCGTCTGCCCCGAAAGCATTGATTCATCGGCTCCTGAGCCGTCAGGCCGAGCCATGCAATGTGCCAATACACCCGCTGTCCGCAGTATCGCCAGTGCCAGCAGTCCAAACTTGCAAGCTTACCATAACAGTCGAGGCAGGATGGCGGCGCGAATGACATTGCGGCTGATCCGGCGCCGACGTTTCGAGCGGCGTCGTCCAAGCGGATGGCGGGACTTGCTATCAGTGAATTCTGGCTCCGGGCGGCGGAGGGCAAATTCACACGGCCGTTGGGTCCTCCTCCTACATTCGGAAGACGCCGTAATGCGGCGCTGCGATCGGAGCGTTTAGCGAAGCACTCAACACGATTGCGAGGGCGCTTCGGGTGTCGACGGGATCAAGAATGCCGTCGTCCCAGATTTCGGAAGTAGCATAGTAAGCGCTCGATCGCTCCCGATACTCTTGGAGAATCGGTTCGCGTATGGTTGCCAATTCTTGATCGGACAAGCGGCCGCCCTCACGGGCCAATTGTCTCGCCTTGACATGGGTGAGAACGCCCGCAGCTTGCTCGGCGCCCATCGCTGAAATTTCTGATTGTGGCCAGGTAAAGACAAAGCGAGGATCAAAAGCGCGTCCGGCCATAGCGTATGTGCCTGCGCCGTGAGAGCCGTTGCAAATGACCGTGAACTTGGGCACCGATGCGCTGGACACAGCCATGATCAGCTTGGCGCCATGCTTGGTGATGCCTTGCCGCTCGTATTCGCGGCCGACCATGAACCCCGTAACATTCTGCAGGAAAAGAAGGGGCGTCCGGTTCTTGTCGCACAATTGGATAAAATGAGCGCCTTTAAGTGCGCTATCGCCGAACAGCACACCATTGTTCGCAAGGATCCCTATTTGATATCCATGAAGCCGCGCAAAGCCACACACCAGAGACGTGCCATAGCGCTGTTGGAATTCATGGAACCGGCTGCCATCGACAAGGCGAGCAATGATCTGTCGCATGTCGAATTGCACCCGAGTGTCTTTGGGAATGATACCGTACAGCTCGGACTCATCGTATGATGGCGGCTCCGGAGCCGCTCGGTCGATCAGGGTCTTCTCGGGACGATGGAAGCGGGCGACGATGTCTCGGGCGATTGCAATCGCATGCATCTCGGAGCTTGCCAAATAATCGCTCGTGCCAGATACGCTCGTATGCATATTTGCGCCGCCGAGCTCTTCGACCGACACATTTTCGCCGGTGGCCGCTTTTACGACCGGCGGACCGCCAAGAAAAATCGCTCCTGTGCCTTCTACAATTATATTGTATTCGCTAAGCGCAGGGACGTAGGCGCCGCCAGCCGTGCAATGGCCCATGGCGATCGCGACTTGCGGCACTCCCATCTTGGAGAGAATGGATTGATTACGGAGGATTCGGCCCGCGTAGTAGCGATCCGCGAAGAACTCCGCTTGCAAAGGTAGGAAGCCACCGGCACAGTCGCACAGGTGGATGACCGGCAAACGGTTCTCGATCGCTATGTCCAACGCCCGCACGATCTTCTTAACAGAGAGCGGATACCATGCACCGCTCTTCACGCTGGCGTCATCCGCGTGAACAATCACCTCGCGTCCCGCGACGATGCCGATGCCGACGACCTGCGCTGCGCCAGGCACCTCGCCGTCGTAGGCCTTGTTAGCGGCCAAGGTCGAAAGCTCGAGGAACGGAGTTTCAGGGTCGAGCAAGGTCTCGATCCGGTCACGAACAAACAGCTTGTTTTGACGGCGCAGTCGCTGAAGTTCTCGCTCGGGTCGATGAAATCGAGCAGAACGTTGTCGCTCCTTCAGTTCGGCTGCAAGCCGCCTGTTGTGGAGCTCGTTGTGTCGAAATACCTGTGAGTTGACGTCCACCACAGAAGCGATCCTCTGCATGTCAACGTCCTTCCTTCGAAAGCGTGACCAGCGCGGCGTCGCGCTCGAAGCTCTCGCCTTCTTTGAAGTGAATTCGGTCGACCACGCCATCCTGCGGAGAGCGTATAATGGTCTCCAGCTTCATGCTCTCAATCATCATAAGCGCCATGCCAGCGGTGACGGATTGGCCGGGCGAGACCGTGGTCGTGACGACCACGCCCGGCATTGGCGCGCGGGCCACTAGGGAACTGGCTTCTTGGCTCACGGACGCCAGCGTTTGCAAGGGATCGCGATAACGTAACGTGCGCGTCCTGCCACGGATGTGCACGTGAATCATGTCGCCGTCGATGACGAACCTGACCGGCTCGCTCTCGCCGGCAATGTTCAAGATGCCGCTACTGTTGCTATGATGCGCGAATCCGACCGGCGCAATCACTTGGTCGCGTAAGTGCAGGCGGTAGTCCCGCCGGGACGCTGAAAGCCATACCTGATGATCTACGCCGTCAATCTCGAAGCAGTGATACACGTCAATTCCTCCAGCTGCCCAGTGCAGCATGAAGCGGGGGAACAGCGTCGGCCGATTCACGAACTGGCTTCGTCAGAAGCGCGGCTGAAGCCAGAAATGCGGATAAACCGAAAGAAAAATTGTCCGCTGCGATGTGTGGATGTTCCTCAAGGTATCCGGTATGGATCTCTCCTGCGAGGAATGCCTCGTCGGCGAGTATGCGCGCGAGAAAGCTTGCATTCGTCTCGCATCCGAGCAGAATCATCTCACGGATCGCGCGATGCGCCTTCAGCGCCGACTCTCCCCGCGTTTGCGCGTGCGCGATGATCTTGGCGAGCATGGGATCGAACGCCGTCGTGATGTTTTGGCCTTGCAAGATGCCGCTGTCGATCCTGACGCCATCGGGGTACTCGAGAAGAAGGACTTTGCCGGTCGTCGGTGCGTATCCACGTTCGGGAGCTTCCGCGTACAATCTGATCTCGATTGCATGCCCATGCGAGACGATGTCTGACTGCGAAAATCCAAGCGCTCGGCCGGCGGCAGCATGGATTTGTTCGGCAACAAGATCGACGCCCGTAATCAACTCGGTTACCGGATGCTCAACCTGTAGGCGGGCATTCATCTCAAGAAAGTAGAACTCTCCAGCGCAGAAAATGAACTCCACGGTGCCGGCATTTTGATAGTTGGCGGCACGGGCGATGCCAACCGCCGTCTCGCAGATCCGTTGTCGCAACTGGGGTGATAGTGCTGGCGAGGGCGTCTCCTCAATGATCTTCTGGAAGCGGCGTTGCACTGAGCACTCGCGCTCAAAGAGGTGGACGACGTTTCCGAAGCGGTCGCCGAGTACTTGCACCTCGATATGACGCGGTCTTTCGATGTATCGTTCGACGTATACGCGCCTATCCCCAAAATACCGCTGACCTTCACGACGTGACTGTTCAATCGCATCTTCCAGACAATCAAGGTCGCGCACAATCCGCATGCCCTTGCCGCCACCGCCCCCCGATGGTTTTACCAGCAAAGGGGCTCCAATAGCCCGCGCCCTAACAACGAACCCCTCAGGATCATCTTCGTCGACCGCCGATGGCGCGACCGGAAAGCCGTTGCACTGAACGAATTTGCGGGCCCGGATCTTGTCGCCCATTAGTTCTATAGTTTCGGGTGCCGGTCCGATAAATGCTATGCCGGCCTTCCTTACTGCCCTGGCGAACTCCGCATTCTCGGAGAGAAAGCCGTAACCCGGATGCAGCGCGTCAGCGCGAGCCTTGTGCGCGGCAGTGACAATTTGCGCGATGTCCAGATAGGCTGCGATGGGTGAGAGACCGCTGATTTCAATCGCTGTATCCGCCATGGAGATGGCTGGAGTGTTCGAATCGATCTCGTGGTAGACAACTGCAGAACGAAGCCCAAGCTTGCGCAGTGTCTTGATGATCCGTACGGCAATCTCGCCCCTGTTGGCGACTAGTACTGTATCAAACGGTGGTGTGTGCATTTGCCTCTGTCCGAGTAACACCTGAAGAAGGCGTTCCGTGGGTGGCCGTCGGTTTTGCGCCTCTCGACTGCCTCCTCTAACTCGGCCGCTGACATGAGAAATCCGCCGTTACCGCTACTGCGGTGCGCGCTGGCGAATAGGCTCCGGCCGGTACCGATTAAGGAGGGTGGTTGTCCTATTTCGAATCGACTTTGCCTTTGTCACTATCCCGGACCGATATTACGTACCGACATTGCTTACTCAAGTTCGCCTGCTTGGCTCTGAGACAGGCAGTGATTGCGGTGCGGTCAGGTATGTGGCTGCTACACAAGCGAAACACGTCGTCGATGCAGGCCTCTTTCTCCTCGGTCGTAGGAGGTTGGTCGCGCGCAAACGCCCGCTCAGGACATAGAGCGGTCGTCGCAACAAAGAGAGCAGTTGCAAGCCGGTGGACCTGGAAGAGCGAAAACCAATGTGTTCCTTGCGTTTGATTCATGATGTCCTCCATCGTATTCCGTTATCTGGTCTGTTGTTTCTGCGCAGGGTGTGGTCATGACCTGCCTACCGGAAGCAGGCAGAGACCGAAGGATCAATGGGTGCAGAAGCGCGCGTTCGTGTCTGCTAACTCAACACTGCACTAGTCATGTCCATGCGACGGTGTTGACATGAGCCGTTGTACAACCGGCCGCTCAATTTGAGCGTCCTGCGGCGCCGCAGCTAAACTGACCAGGCAGGCGAGCTACGAGGGTTAAATGACTGTGCAATTGGCGTTCTCATTGGCAGGATATCTCGAGGTCTGGCCTGGGTTGCGACGTGGCCGGGTCGCCCTGCCGGGAGCCAGCAGGTCGGCAGGCGACCGATGAGCCCGTAGTCGCCACGCGAAATGACATTCTTGTGGCCCGGGCGAGACGCAAAGTAGCGGTGAAGCGTTCAGAAGCGAACGACATTGGATGTGTCGCCAAGATCGCACGCGACCGAGAATAGCGAACCATCGAGGAGCGATGCGTCCGAACCATGGCTGGTGAAGGCCCATGGTTTAATCGCCCAGTCGTTTGAATAACTGCGCACGCCATCTGCAATGCAAGGTGTTCCATCCTTCATCGCAGGCCCAGACGCGCTGAGGAGAGAGCGGCGTACCTCGATTTGGACTTGCTCGCCGGCGTTCGGTCGCGGCTTGACTGTCATGTCATCCGGTGCGCAGGGCATTCCGAGTTCGGTATAATGCTTGAGAACCGCGGCTGACTGTCGCAACGCAAGTGTGGAATTTTGAGACATTTGCAGTTCCCATTACCTGTCAGTCAGCTTTTTCGTGTGTCGGAGGTCGTCCTAACTTGTCGAAGACCGTACAATCTCACGCTACGTACGATTCAAGTCCCTCGTTGAAGGAGCCTGTGAATTATCGAGCTCGCAGATCCGAGCGCAGGCGCAAATACAAGGCGAGTCCCCGTCCGACTGAAGATCTCCGCTCACGTTGATGATCCGCAAGCACGTATGATCTGCGGTATCGCAAGCGTTCACCTACTTGTGCGAGAAAGTCGGAAGCTTGCGTGATCCGCTGCGATCAATTGCGCGTCGCGGTACTCGCCGGCAGGGTCTTCCGCTTCGGAGAATAGAAGCGCAAGCTGACAGCAAAGCGATGTTGGGAGCATGGCGATGCGAGCGGCAGCGTGGTCGGGTTTCGCGGGTGCGGCTTACGTATATATACGGAGATCGGGTGTCGCATTCCCTTGATCTATGGATTGCATGTTGGCGCCATGAACTTGAAGAGTAAACTCTGCGATGCCAACCATTGGCGAGGTCGTGCGGAAGCAACGCGAACCAAAGCGGAATCCTTGGCGTTCGGAAAGTCGAGAGATCGGCTTCTCAAGATTGCCGAGGAATACGATAAGCTGGCTCGACGTGCCCAAGAGTGGCAATCGAACGGAAGCGACGGCGAGCCAGAGTCCAGTCAGCACTTCTAATGCTCGTCGCTTCTTAGAAAACCGCTCGCCGGCAGGAGTTCCTGAGTCCAACGCTTGGCTAGGATATTCTGGTCCGGCCTGAGCTCCGAGCTCCGTGGTGCGTAAGGAGTTGGTGCCGCCGTCGGAATCCGAGCGGGCTGCCGCGGTCAGGCGAATGAACGGCAGCTTTAGTCAGGCATGACATTTGCTTGAGTACCAGGGAGCGTTGAGACGATCCGCTGCTTGTGAATCGTCGAGACAGCCCTGTGTCGCAGCAACGCTCCAACTGACCCGGCGCACGTTGTCCCCAGCAAGGTGCGTCGGGTTTCCATCTTCTCAGCCGAGGAGAACAGTGAGTTTCGCTTGGATGCCATCGTTTGGTGAGAGGTGGGATATCTGCCGATCTCCGAGCGAAAAGTAACGGTGCTTACACTTTTGTCGGAGCTGAGACTGCGCGCCAATCCAAGCTGGGGTCGGCTAGAGGCAGGTGACCGGAAGGCGGCGGTACGGCGAATGGAGGCGGAGCAGAAAGCAGAGCCCGTTACCGAGACCTCGCCGATGGTAAACATTGCCATTGCGGTTGAGCGTACACGAACTGATGCTGGAACATACGGGTCGGCTGGCCTTGGCAAGGCCGGCCTTTAGCAGCAGCATCGAGGCCGGCCAGGGGCGTTGCCTGCCGTTGCAGATTCCCCCGCGTTAGCGCGAACCCGGGTAGTCCTGGCACCGCCTCCTACACCGAACGCGCCGCTTTTGCTCATTGTCGCCCACGGCTGTCACGATGCACCCGGTCATTAATGATCCCAGAGTCAATTGCCGAGCGCGGATTTACCTCGTGGGTCGGGAATGTGGTCGTCGAATATCCCTTTGATCCGTTTTACAAGTCTGGTCGCAACGTCACCACGCAGTCCTGGCCTCGCACATAGGACGGCTCGCAGATCAGACAATTGAGGCAAATAGTAGTCGGGCGATTCAATCAAGTCGTCCGGGACGGAGAAGGAAGGCAGTGCGGTCAAACCGATGCCAAGACGTACGGCCGTCAACCTCACTAGGTAGTCAGAGGTGTGAAGAACAACCTTGTACGCCGATCCCATTCTGTCCAATGGTCCGATCATCCAATCTTGGCCAGGAAGCGTTATTATTGGGATAGGAGCGCCCGGACTGAGAACAAAATCGGGCGAGCGAACCCAGATAGCCGGGAATGCTCGCTGTTCACGTACGGTCTTTGCAAGGTCAGCATCGACATGAGGAGCGAAAATGAAAGCTACGTCTATGTAGCCTTCGATCAAACCCTTGCGAATGGCACCAGATTGATCAACATGTATAGACAAATCCGAAAGATCGCTCTTCCCTGCGCGCTCGAAAAGCCTTTGAGCAAAAAGGCTGCTTAGGCCAATGCGATGAAGGGATGCGTTCTCATCGCCTCCAAGCCTGAGCATCTGGTCGTTCGCGTTGAGTATTATCCGTGCCTGCTGGAGGGCAAGTTTGCCCAAGTCGGTGAAGGTGGTACCATTCGCGGTTTTGATGAACAGTTGCCCGCCAATAAGCCCCTGTAATCGCTTAACTTGAGCGCTCACGGCGGGCTGACTGAGTCCGAGCTTGGTTGCGGCTTTCGACAAGCTGCCCATCTCGGCTATGGCCACAATAGTGCGGATTGCTTCAATTGGAATGTTTAGTGCTCGGAGCATTCTTTAGCGCAACGTGAAGACGAACTGTATCGGCTCTAAAGTGGTAGCCTCAGTATCATACGCGGCCAGCAAAGCACGACCAGATTTCGGGTAAAGTGGCTGCTGACAGAAAAAGATATGTACGTAACGTACATATCGCGTCTTCAATTCGCCTGTTGGACAGTACCTCGATCTGTCCGATAGGACTGACCAACCTCAAGCTTGCTTGCCCTCGGAATTGTTCTTCCGGTTGTCAGCTTGAGCAATGAAGTGGGACGCCATATGGCGAAGGGTCTAGTCAAGGCGTTCAATACAACCAAGGGCTATGGCTTTGTCACCCCGGATGAAGGGGGGCGGATATTTTTGTGCATGCGAACGCCCTGGAGAAAGCCAAGTTATGGGAGCCTTCCGTTGGGTGCTCGGGTGAGCTTCGACACGGTGATAAGCCGAGACGGAAAAGTGCGTGCGGAAAATCTGCGCCTTCTGTCACCCAATGCATGTTGCAGCAATTTCTCAAAGTCCTGGCTTGAAGATGACGCTTACGTTTGAGCTAGGCAGATGCAAGCCAAAGAGAGGACCTAACAACGCGGCCGCGGGATAACGCCGTTCTCGCGTAAAGTATGGGAAAAATCGAACGGGAAGCGCGGATTGTCGTCGTCGTGATCAAGGCAAAGGTGGGTGCACCATTTGAATGTAGGCGCCTGCCATGCAGGAGTCTCGTCGGCGTACTCACGCAAGAACAGGTCCGTTGATCGAACGCTTCAGCTTGATGCTGGGTCCTCCGCCAGCGCCCAATCAGGCCGGCACTGAGTGCTTCTGTTTGCGTAACAATGCCAACTCTGCACCGCCTTTGACGTCGCCAAACCCGATAGGGCGTCATAAATCGTCGCGGCCTGGAGCGGCTCAGCGGCACGTTAACCGGTGACGTATCTCGGATTGGCCGTTCCTGCGGAACTTTCTACCGCGCCCTGCCTGTGCGCAGGCTTGCCTCTTCGGCGCGGCGCCACGTCGATCACGATAATATCGCGACGAGCCAGCAGATCCCGGCCCAAAGGAGCGCATTAAGAAGAAGCGCTGCAAGCGGCCAGAAGTTCCAGGCTCTCTGCGCCTGTGGAGCTCTAGCACCTGGCGTCCGAGCGGCTTTGTCATTCTCGAACATGGCATGTTTTGAAGTCCGCCAATGTGTCATCCGTACACCTTCTCGCATGCGCTAGTCGGCTGAGCGATGGCGGGGGTCGCTGCAAAACGTCACCAAGCCGGACGAACATCTGCTCGATGCCGGCGATCATGGCAAGGACAGCAGCATACCGCCTCTCAGCTCGAACGTTTCCAGCTGAGCAATCGGCGTGCCACCGGCGAGAACTGCTGCGCATCTCCCGCGACGAGAAGACCATGTTTGCCAGCGCGTGCGGGAACGATTTGGCGAGCCGTCAGGTCCCTGCATCGACGTCTAGAATCGGGCTTGGCCGGTACAATGCAGGCCGGCTCCAGCACCCATACGCCAGCGTTTTGTTTAGAAATCCGCTCATTACGCTGTTTCGCGCCCCATACGCCGCGAAGTCCGCAAACATTGAGACAGCCCATCTGCCGTACCAGCCCGTCGTCATCGAGCAGTCGGCTCCATTGATTGGCATCATCAGACGCTGCGACGTTTGTCAGCTTCGCGCCACGCACAGCGTCGGGCATCGCACCGCGGCGTGGCTCTAAACCTCACGTCATTTTTTCTTTCGTCAGATATTCCAGGACCCTGTTGCAAGCCTCCTCGACTTTGTCGAATTGTCCGACGCGTTGGCAGCGGCTAGACGCGGTCAGCTTGCTCTAGTGGCCAGTCTGATATGCTGTACGCAGCCTTGCGCGCTGCGGTCAAAAGGTGCGCGCGTTAAGCCAGAAACCCGTCGCCGCCTTCAAAATCGACATAGCAACGAAAGCGAATGTCACTGGCCCAAATCCTGCAACGCTTTCGCGCGCCAGCAAGCTGGCGTTGCAACAGGGTGGGAGTCGTATTTGAGCCTCGACGTGTCGATCGATAATGCAGTATGCGTCGCGGTCCTAATTTCCAGCCTTGATAGTGCTCTCGCAGGGGAACTTTCACGAGCCGAAGGTGACCTCTGTGTTGATCGTTGACGCAATTTCGATCTGCGGACGGCGCGCCCGTTTTCCGTGTGCCAATGCCGCTTGTATCGAGGCTGCTCACCGTTGCTTGCTCATTTCTGAAGCGAGGCGTCAGTACATGCTCGACCAATTGGACTTGGGGACCTTCAAGTTGCATCCGCAACGCGACGCCGTGCTCAATGAAGTGCACGCGCGCCCTTTCACGCGCCTTGTCGCGCCATTCAGTGTGATTCACTTCGCCTTCCTTGCGCAGGACGAAGCGGCCGCCAGCGATCGCCACCGCTTTGTCGATTTCTGCCAGCAGCACAATCTGTCACCGCCCGAACCTTCGGCGAAACATCATCAGATCGTGATCGGACCTGCTATGCTACGCTGGGAGCAGCATTCGGAATTTGCGACGTTCACCTGGATCTGGAGTGCCGCAAATGGTCCTGAGGCTCGTCAATTCGAGGAAGTTGATGGAACCGTTCAATCGTTGATCCGCGCCTTGCGGCAAGCCGGACCATTACTGGTCGCAAACAAGTTGGAAGTAGAGCAGGGGATCTCGCCGACCAAACGCGCTGAACAGCTTTTTGACAAGAGCAGCCTCGCTATGGTTGCCACAAAGGGGGCCACGGGCGTTGTGGCCTCAGACTTTCGCGTGGACTCAAGGGGCTTCTCCAGGATCCTTGTCTGCGACCTTGGGTTGAAACCGCAAGATCTCGGCGCGTTGGTCCAGCGGGTCCTGGAAATCGAGACTTACCGTCCCTTGGCGCTGCTTGGACTGTCAGCGGCCATTGAGCTTGCGCCGTCCGTCGACCGCATCGATCGTCGTCTTGTTGAGGCGCTGGAAGAAATGCAGGGCTCAGAGGGGCTGCAATTCAACAACCATCTGCTTGCCGAACTGACGGCGCTGGCCGCCTCGTTCGAAAGGGGCGCGACAGGCAGCCTGTTTCGCTTTGGCGCAAGTAGAGCTTACAATGAGCTGGTCCAATCGCGACTGTCGATCATTGAAGGCAGCGATGTCGCGGGTTATCCGACCTGGTCGTCCTTCCTGGCGCGGCGGATGGCGCCAGCGATGCGGACCTGCGCAACTGTGGAGGACCGTCAGGCGAGTCTGTCGGTCAAGCTGGCGCGCGCGGCCGATCTGTTGCGAACCCGCGTCGATGTCGAGATCGAGCAACAGAATCGTGATCTTCTGCACGCGATTAGCGAGCGTACGAGACAGCAACTTCGGCTGCAGTGCACGGTTGAGGGATTATCGGTGGCGGCGATAGGATACTATGTAGTCAGCCTGTTCGGTTACCTCGCGAAGGGGGCGCAAGACGTCGGACTGCGTGTAGACTCCTCTTTTCTAACCGCAATCTTCGTGCCAATCGCGGTCGGCGTGATCTGGATCGTGAGTTACAATGTTCGAAAGCGGCACCTCAAGCACGACAACATATCCTCAGTGGCGGGCCAACGAACTTCCTAGGGTGAGGTTACGGTGGATACCTCACGAAATTCGCAGATCGTCTCAACAATCGCGTTCATTGAATCGATCTCCACTTAAAGACGTAGCGTAGTTCGAACCATGTCTGGTTCATGTGGCCACATAGATGACTCATTGGCATTGTTACAGGCTGCGGAGAGCAGCGAGGGCTGATGGACGAAAATGCTAAGTGGAGAGCCGGTATTGGACAACGTCGGCTTTGGGGATCCTCGATCGCTGAAAGCGTTAGCTGGTTCGCCCTGCTACGATGGAAAACACACTGACGAAGAACCGGCTTGAGCATATCGATTCTCGACGTATCAGCGATCAACGAATCTGGTGACGCAGACCTCATATGCTGGTGCGTCTTCACGAGCGCTGAACGCGCGCGACGATAAGCGGCGGTTTGCAAACGAGGCAAGCGACCCGCCCGCGCTCGTCCGCTGCCTACGCCGGACAGAGGGGCTCGCTTAAACGTAAGCGTAGCCGCCATCGATGGATAGTCAATTGCTGCTCGCACGAGACGCGCTCATAGCCAAGACGTTCAACGCGGGGTTTCATCCGAACAGACTGGCAGAGAGTGATAGCAAAGCCCGTCGGCGCGTTATTCTTGAAGGCAGTTGAGAAACCTCTGCCAATCGCGAGGACCGCGTCATGCGTCTTGCGGCAGGCTCGTACGAGGTCGGCGGGAGCGAAAGAGAGGAAAAGCTGAATGCTGAAAACCAACAAGGGCTGCCCGATAAGGCTCTCGCGACCAGCTCGAGCTGATGCGAGCGCGTGCTCATGTGCACGATCCAGCGATGACGGGTGGCTATGTGCTGCCCGGGCGTGTCGCTCATACCAGTTCGGCTGATCGCCGAGAGAAGGGCATGATGGTGCGATGGAGTGCAGCGGAGGACAAGGAATGATCGACATCTGCGGCTTGCTCGGCAGATTGTTCGAACTGCGGCAGTTAATACAAGCTGGAGAATGGTACCGGAGCGTTATGTCGAAGACTCAGCTGGCACCGCTTGGCGAGTTGCGTAGCAACGTTATTTATGTGGATTTCAAGGCTATCCGCGAGGCAAAGGAGGGGAAGTGCGTTCGCAGATCTTAGAAAAACTGGAGGCGGGCCGAGTGCGATATGGCCGCTTCGCTAGCGCTCCTGGATCAGGTCCTTGTGGCCTCTTCTTTGTGCAGGGGCCTTGCGGATGTGAGCTCAAGATCAGCGGACTAGTGCGCCCAGGATGGGAGCAAGTGTCCGTCTCGACTCCGCGGCGTTGCCCAAACTGGGAAGAGATGTCCTTCGTCAAAGACCTGTTCTGGGATGAAGAGGAATGCGCGATGCAGCTGCATCCGCCTCATTCGCGGTACGTGAACAATAGCCGTTATTGCCTGCATCTCTGGAAGCCCACTGATCGCGACATTCCGATGCCGCCGGCGAGCTTTGTGGGCATCATTGGGCTTGGGCCGTCCGAAGCTGCAATGTTGTTTACCCAGATGAGCGCGATCTCGTGATAGCCTAGATCGACGCCACGGCTTCCGTCGTTCTGTGCGATCCGTCACTGGGAGGATATGGGTGTGATGGCGCCGGCCGCGCCGCTCGCCTCTCAGCGTTTGCCGTTCGGAAGAGGAAAGTTGCGGCAAGCAACACGGCACTCGAAGTAGGCCGTCGCGCCGCGAATCGTTCCGAGGCTCAGCATGGAGTTGTTGGCTTGCCCCTTGCTGCCAACATACTGAAACACAGTCTCGTCCGATTCGGAGATGGGCCATGACGGGCAGTCCGTCGCATCGGAAGCAAAAGCATAGCTCGCCCGATAGGCCATCTGACGAGGAGGCGCTCTACTTCGAAGTTGATGCGGCACTTATTTCGCACTTCGAAAGGGAAGCCAACAAGGGTGACCTCACCGAAAACTACGTTCGATTGATGGCAAACTCGCTGCGAAGGTTAGCTGGTGAGGCCATTCATGGAAAGTATGGCAGCCCGGGAAGGTGCTCCACAGCACGGCGCATTGCGGGGATTTCCCCCATCTGGGGGACGCCTCGACAGTGCGTTGTCGCCGAGCCATCAGGCCCCTGGACCATCGTCATCCGCCGGCGCTGGGGAGCAGTCCTCGGGCTTCCGTCGAGACCTGCCCGCGGAGGATTTCGGATATGTTCTTGGCTCGGGCTGGCAGCCGGGCAGAGATCCGGCGCCGGACGTTCTGATCGGTGAACTGCGCAGAAGCGGCAAACTGCCGGGGCAGTTCCAACCGAGCGATGTGAGCATCCGTGGTCGGCCCTACACGGCGCAGTGGGCGCCAGGAATAAGGGAGCGGACCCCATACAATCCGCAAGGCACTAACATCGATCTTGTCCCTAGGCCCAACGCGTTTGGAATGGCACCCCACGGGTTAGCGGCAGGGCGCAACGACGGTTTCTGCGGGGTGGTTGAAGGGACATCGTTGTCGGCTGGAGCTGCGCAGCCTTATTCGACTCGTGGCGATCTGAAATCATTGTCGGACACTCCGTACTACGATAGCGGCCTGAATTTGGCCAGGTTGCGTGACGAGCCTCACTACCCATCGGCGTGCGAGGCCGAGATGTCGTTCTCCGCGGCGCCGTCGTCACAACAGAGCGCGCTGCAGGATGCTGCGTCCGATGAGCTTCCAGCATTTGGCATCGAGCCGGCCTCACCATGGAACGGTCGTGATACCGAGCCTGCCTCGCCACCAATCCTGTGGGATCAAATCTCCCCCTCATCGTTCGTTGAGGCTGCGGGGCCCTGCGCGCCGTACGATTCCCGTGCGGCTTGCGGCGGGGACGACCAGGAAGCCGGTCCATCGTCGGTCGCCGGGGCAGTTGGGATATCCTCCGTCGACGGCAGCGGGCTACAGGATTTCGGAAGGTTCGTCGGCCGGGACTGGGACCACCGCCAATGGGGTAACGGCGGCCAAGAGGTATCGAAGGAGCTGACGGACTTACTGCTCGCCTGGGGGCAATTGCCGACCTTGGGGCGCCGTTGGAGGATGGAATTCTTGATCAATGGTGAGCGCTACACGGCTGAGTTGACCATACGGTCGAGCAATCCGAACCGGCTGCTGAGCTCTGATCAAAGCCTGGTCGTCTATCTTATCCATCATCCTCGACGTAACTGAATATCGGCGCGGTTAAGCTAGCGATGGAATAGCGCTCTCATCCTGTTTGTTTCTGTCGCGCCATGCGCAGCCAGCCATCTGCGGGTTTGAAGCGCAAGATGTATAGGGCGGACGCACCCGCCTCCCACTGAACGAAAGGCGCGAGCTACAGGCTACCACATCACCAGACGAGCTGCATTGCCCCTACGAGGAAAAGCGTGGCTAAACGGGCTCGCTGGACTGGTCACCAAAAGTATCGCCGATTGCGAGATGCACGAAGTGGTCTGCGCTATTGAATGTCGAAAAGGGCGCAGCTTGCGACGTGTTCGAGTAGTCCGCGTCCGCTCCATCTTGCGCCACTTCATCTTATACTGCGTTTACTTTCGGACGCGCCGGAGCGACAAATAGGAGAAGCTAGCGACTAGCGGCGATGGCAAGATGACGAGCGACTCGTTCGTGACCCAAACCATCCATGTAAGCTTCTTCGTCGCGAATACCCTTCCTGGGCGCGTCTCGGATGTTCCGCGTTGCGGCCCGGCTGGACCGACCGGTAATTTCCTCAAGGGCAGCCCTGTCGGTAGCTCAACATGAGTGCTCAAACGAACGGGCAGCACGATCGGCCCGGTCTACCATTCTGCTCGCCGGCAAGGGTCGCATTAAGTGCAAGTCTAGTTATTGCTTGTGACCGCAATGTCGTCTGTGGTCATGGCGATGCGTCGACGCGACCGCTGGCAGATACCGCTAAACAGTCTCTTCCCGTCAAAGCGGCGCCAACGCGGCCGATCGGACGAATCAGCCTGTAGGCTGGCCGCCAAGCCACTCAGCCGGATCTATCCCGCAAAAGTAAGGTGCATGCCGAAGGCTCGTTCGTGACCTACTTCGAGATCATCGGATGTGGCTCTACTTACGATTCAAGCTCTCCAAGCGGACGTAAACCCATACTCCAGTCTCACGGAAGCAGCTACGCGGTCCGTGTGCAAACGTCTGAGGCGTACGTCCTATTCCGTCCACGTTTGGGCTTGTCCAGTGCGAGCGCTTGAGGCACATTTGTTGGTCATATTTTTTGTGTGATGTTCATGCGTTGGTCTTCTTCAAAAGCTCGCCCATTTTTAGTTCGCACGCAGTGAACATGAACCTTCAAGTCACCATCTTGAAGCTTCTCGTTAGCTATCCGAATGGCGCAGCCAGCCTCGACGCTCTGAAGTGCGACATGGCCATTCTGGCCAAGAGCGGCAAGGACTGGTCCGAGCGCACCAGGCGGCTTGCCGCCCGCGTTCCTGATCTGAATATCTTCGCGATGAAGCTTGTCGAACGTGACTCGTGCGGCTGGCACATCACAGAAAAAGGACGCGCCGTGCTGGAATACATGGAAAGCCTGGTTCAGGTTGTCGAACCATCGCCAGCCGTCGATGCAGATGCTCCCGAGTTTGCAAGTGCTGTCTGCGAAGTCCCACCGATCACGCCGTACGCGCGCCGGCGAACTCAAGGAAAATCGCCGCAGCGGCGCCACCCGCGGCCCGCATCCGAGCCGTCATCTTGTCAATCTGACGTGAAGCACGATCGTGGATCCGAAACGGAGCGATCCGGGTGACAGACCAAATCGCGCATCGCGGCCGCGCTCGATCTTGCTGGCTGCAGCGCGTCAGCCGACCGCAGCATGCTCGGCGATCTTAAAGGCTATACGACCCCGTATGCCGAGATGAACTCATAGAGCGTCCTGTTTGGCTTCCGGGAAACCAAATATCCGCACGAACTCGCCACGCCGGCCTTACAGCGATGGCGGTCTGCCGATGCCAAGCTGCTCGACGGCGAGCTTAGAAATCTCTGCTGGATCGCGAACACCTGCGGTTCCGATCTGGAGAATCTTTCTTGCGACGAGTTCGGCGATGGGGTCGTTACGATCAACCAAACCAAGCGAGCGCAGCGTCTGTATGTAGGCCGAGTTCAGACGCTCAATTTCTTCCGGGGTTAGCTTGTTGCCCAGGAGAAACCGACTGATCGGCATTGATCACCGCCTAACTCCGCCGTCAAACACCAACGTCTTGTGTCGGGTTGAGATAAGTCAGGAACCCTTCGGGTTCACCTCAGCATAGCCACCCTTATCGTCCCACTTGTAAATGACATAGTCGAGCTGCTTGATATCGCCCTTGGCGTCATATTCCAGCTTGCCGATCACAGTGTCCCAAGAGCCTGCCTTGATCGTTTCCATCACTTTCTTCGGATTCGACGTACCAGCCTTGGCCGCCGCCTGCGTCCACACCTGTATCGCAGCGTAGGTGTAGAGCGTATAGCCTTCAGGGTCGATGTTCTTGGCTCGGAATTTTTCGACGATCGCGGCCGCCGTTGGCTTCTTGCGCGGGTCGGGTCCGAATGTGAAGAGCGTGCCTGCGCCGGCGGCTCCAGTGATCGAAGCATATTCTTTGTCCGCCAAGGCGTCGCCTGACATCAGCACGGTCTCCAAACCCTGATCGCGCATCTGCCGCAGGATTAGGCCCGCTTCCTGATGATAGCCGCCGACATAGACAAGCTCGATATTGTCCCGCTTGAGACGCGAGACGATCGCGTTAAAGTCCTTGTCGCCCTTATTGTACGACTCGTACATTTTCTCGATGACGCCGGCCTTGTTGAGGGCCTTCTTTGTCTCGTCGGCAAGGCCCTTGCCGTAGGTTGTCTTGTCGTTGAGGATCGCAATGTTCTTGCCCTTAAAGTCCTTTATGATGTACCGGGCGGCGACTTGGCCCTGCTGGTCGTCGCGGCCGCAAACGCGCGCCACGTTCCACAGCTTCCGGTCAGTGAACAGCGGGTTGGTTGAAGCCGGCGTAATCTGCAGCACGCCGCCGTCGGCATAGGCTTCCGATGCTGGGATCGACGATGAAGAGCAAAAATGCCCGGCGACGAACGGGATTTTGGCGTTGGCAATCTTTTCCGCGACCGAGCGCGCCTGCTTGGGGT
This sequence comes from Bradyrhizobium macuxiense, assembly GCF_001542415.1. GTDB lineage: Bacteria > Pseudomonadota > Alphaproteobacteria > Rhizobiales > Xanthobacteraceae > Bradyrhizobium > Bradyrhizobium macuxiense. The sequence goes on along the minus strand of NZ_LNCU01000070.1, from coordinate 59,046 downwards.
CGCAGGCATCGTCCTCGACGTCGAGCGCGAGCTTCTGGCCGAGCACGCCGCCCGAAGCATTGATCTGGTCCACCGCCATCTCGGCGCCGTTCTTCATCTGCCGGCCGAATGCGGATTCGCCGCCGGTGATTGGCCCGGCTACGGCGATGGTGAGGTCGTCCGCGAGTGCCGCGGTGGAGAGCATGAAAGATGCGCCGAGCGCGAGGCCGATCAGCTTGGATGATCTCATGGGATGGTCCTCACAAAGTGAAGGCAAAGACAAGCAGGCTCGAGCCGAGCAGCACGAGCCCCGCCGCGATCAGTGCCAAGAAGCTACTGGAGACAAGGTCACGATGGTCCATCAATTCACACTCGATGTACCGCAGATTGGCCCCTGCTTTGGGTCGACGCGAGAGCAGTCGGGCCTCCGGCGCGTCAGCAAGACACCGAGTTGGGATGCATGCGCAGGGGAGAAAGTCACCCGCGCAAGAAGACGCAGTTTACAATGCGTTCGACTGGTCTCTCCTTTGTTCAGCACGATTGATCCCCGCGAACTGAGGCACATGGTTGCTAGCTATGAACACTAGACGAATTGCGAGTTCCTAACAGCAATACGTCTGTCCGCAGCGTACAGAGCGCGTCGTTTCCCGTGATCGGCTGCCCGAAAACGGTGTAGGCATTGCCTTCAACCAGCCTGCGCGTTAGCTCCATATCCGTCTTCGTGCGAGCACGCCGGAAATCTGACTAGCGCGAGTGCCGGTTGCGCACGGGCAGAGAGTTTCGGAAAAAGTGTCGTGGTCTTGAATCTGAGACGTTGAGGGAGAGTTACTTTGAAACGAATAGCGATTCTCGCATTGGTCCTGGTGTGCTCGACATCCTTCGCGCAGGCGAGAGGCGGCAGCCACGGCGGGCGCGTCTCTTACGGAGGAGGTCACCACACCTCGAGCCACGGCGGTTCCTACTCAGGCGGAATGGGATCGTCTCACAAAGGCGGCACATATCGGAACCCAAGCACGGGAAATCAGTATGGCACGCACAAATAGGTCTCCTCCGACCGGCACCTAATTCTCGGTGCTGGGTAGGTCAGTGGGCTGGACGAGAGACTATCGATCCAGGCAGAGCTCCGGCCACCACTGTTGCGCTTAGCCACCGCTATTGCGGTGGTACCCCAGTTAGCGGGTTGAGGGGGGGGGCATTTGCAATCGCGGCGATGTCGCCGGCAGCCCTCTAGATGTGTCGCTATCGCAACGTCATGATCATTCTATTGACTTTCGAACTATTTCCGACTTCACAGCGGAATGCATCCCGGGGTATGGCGGACCCACGGCACAGGGTTTCATATTGAGGTGATTTACGAATCCGCTCTTGGCGCCGTTCGATTGCTTCATACGGGAGATCCGTCCAATGCCGATGCAAGTCACACTTTACGCCAAGTTGGTCGGTTGGACGGCTGTCGCAGCCGTGATCCTGCTCTATCTGATCTTTACCCCTGGCTAACCTGGACAGCTGGTTTGATCCCGATTTGGCATGCGTCCTCGCATGTCTCCCGTAAGCCTCGGTTCAACGCGCCGCGCCTCCAACGACACCCTGGCACCCACGCCCTCGGGACCCCATGCCTCCGGCGGGCGCCTACTTTCGAATTCCGAATGCACGGAGAAGCGGGAACGGTGCGTGTTTCGCTGTTTACCGACCGAGCATGGCGCGGCAATGGCGCACGAATGCGCGTCTTAACGGGATCACGTCGTTGTTCAATGGGGGCGCAAAAAGAAGCCCGGCCTCCTTTTGGCGGCCGGGCGGAAGTCAGTCCGGGAGGAGCGACGCTACTTCGCATCGCACCGACCTCCATTGGCAGAAGGAGAGGCTGCCAACGGTTCGATTGCGGCGAGGACATTCGCCGCAAGCTCTGAAATGGATGTACTTCTTATCTGACGCTCCGCGGGTTGGTAAAATCGATTGTCTTGATGCAGAGGCATCTACAGTATGGATACCTGTGAACATTCGGGACTGGGAACGTTGATTAACAGCCCCTTTTGACCTGCTGCACTCCCTTCAAACTCGGTGTGCTAATCGCTGGCATCTCAAGCCGGTCGCCAATCGAAGCCATTTATGGTCGGCTTCGCGCCGCGTCTTGAAACGCTCGACGCATTTCTTCGAGCAAAAGGCTGTTCGCCAATAGTAATGACGGATCAACCCGAACCGTCCTCCGCATACTGCGCAGCACCTTGCGGAACCGTGGTTTGATTGATGGTCGCTATTGCGCATGTCTTGCCTCCTGTCGGCACTAGTGGCATTCCCTTGCATTTTCGTTGGCGCGGCATCACGCACGCGCATGATATGCGACGCCGACGCTGCTAAACTGTGGCATATAAGGGCACAGGGCGCAGAAAACTTGATTCTTATGTGCGCTTCCTCGGCGAATTGTCGCCCATCAGGACTGCTTCACCGAGATTGCGTATCATACCGATGTTTTCGTGCTGATTGATGCAAAGTGCGCCTTGCTGGCGATTAAATACTGCGCTGGAGCGCGTTTCTTCGCAGAACTTGAGCTGATCCGACGCGTTACTCGGAAGCCTCTGTTCGAAACATCCGCGCAGGCTCGATAAAGAGAGCGTGGGGACGTTTGGCGGGATCGCAACGGGATGCCAAAACGGCTTGCAGCTTAATGGTCGTGATTGTGCTACGCGCGAGCATAGGTCCGTCCGTTGATTTTGTTTCCTGATACCGAAAGGCCCGAATCCTCAGGATACAACAACTCCATTCATCATCACCTTACTTTTGCCTATGCAATGCTCTCCATCTCACTGAGCCGGTTCAAACCGCCCGACTGTGTGTAGCCTTGGACCGCGCAAGATGAGCGTCGAACGCCGAGGCGACGCTCCGGACCAGAAACCGAGCGTCATCGCTTACGTAAAGCCGCTCATCGTCCATGGTCACGACGCCGTCCGCAATAAGGCTGTCGATCCGAGAGCGATCGACGATGGCCAGTGTCGGATCCCTGCCGTGACGGCGCGATATGTGGGCAAGATCGACGGTCATGTCGCACATGAGACGCTCGATGATCTCGGCTCGGAAGCGATCGTCCTCCCTAAGCAAGTAACCCTTGACGGTGGCGAACCGGTCATCGGTGATGCGCGCGAGGTAGTCCTTTGTCGCGACAGCGTTCTGGACGAATCCTTGGGGCATTCGGCCAATGGCACTGGCGCCGAGACCGACGAGGGCATCCGCAGAATCGTTCGTATAACCTTGGAAGTTACGCCTCAACGTGCCTTCCTGGCTTGCTAAGGCCAGGGCATCGTCCGGGAGGGCGAAGTGATCGAGGCCGATACGCACGTATCCCGCATCAATCAAGGCTTCGGCGATCGTTTCGGATTGGAGGTATCGCTCGACGCTATTGGGTAGCGAGGCTGAGTCGATCTTGCGCTGATGTTTTTTGAATGAAGGAATATGGGCGTAGCCGAATACCGAAAGACGGTCGGGACGGAGCTGGACGCATTTAGCTACCGTGTCCAGACACGAAGCGGCCGTCTGCAGGGGCAGGCCGTAAATCAGGTCGAAATTGATCCTCCCGACTCCGGCGCGCCGCAGCCGCTCGACCGAAGTCGCCGTCTGTTCGAAGCTCTGCGGACGATTGATGGCGCGCTGGACAGCAGAATCGAAGCTCTGGATGCCAAGGCTCACTCGGTTGACGCCGCAATAGCCAAGCGCCTCCGCCATCGGCTCGGTCAACGTGCGTGGATCGATCTCGACGGCGAGTTCGGCATCAGGCCGCACTAGGAACGAATAACGTAACGTGCCGACGAGATCAGCGAACGTTTCGGGTGTCATGACCGTAGGAGTTCCGCCGCCGAAGTGGATATGAGAGATCGATAGTCGTTGACCAATGGTCTCTCCGACGAGGTAAGCCTCTGTACGCAGTCCTGCGGCGTAGATCGCGATCGGTTCGTTGCGCTTCGTGACAGACGTGTGGCAACCGCAGTGCCAACACAGGGACCGACAAAACGGCACGTGAAGGTAGATCGAGGCGCGCTGCTCGACCCGCAAAGACTTAAGCCATGTTCGGTAGTCCGTTTCGCGCACTGACGATGAGAAATGCGGAGCTGTCGGATAGCTGGTATAACGCGGCAGGCGATCCTGCCCGTAGGATTTTGCCAAGTCCGATCGCATGCGGAATCCTCTCACTCTCTACGGCGACTATTGGATTCACGGCGGATACGCTTTGCGCTGCCTCAAAATCTCTGATGTGACTGGCTGCTAAACGACGACTGTGAAGCCGAAATTGGGAGGGGATGCTCGCGACGCATACATCGGGAATTGAAATCGTCGATGAATGGTCTTGAATGGGCAATGGCCGCTCGTCCATGACGCAGAAACACGCAATTCTTGGAGTTCGGGCGCATCCATCATCGGGCAAGTCAGAATGGGTATGACGTCTGGTTGTCTTCAGCAGATGGGCCCGTGGTCAAAACGACGGGCCGTCCGTCTTAGCGCCACCTGGCTTGACGGCCGCTATCGCTGATGAAAACGTCGGAGAGTGACGTTCGGCTTCAGCCTCTTGCGCCAATTGCAGAATGTGCGCTTTCACGGCGTCAGAAGTCGCTTCGCCTGCCTCGCTGAAAAGCGGATCCTTACGATCGGTGAGAGCCGAGCCGATTTCCATCCAGTCCTGAGGAAACAGAGCCTTCAGAGCCGTGGGGAAGAACTCTTGCTCTTCCCACACCATGTGATCTCGTTCGCGCACGATGAAGTTGCGCACGATGCTGCCAACCTCCTGCCGCAGGATATCGCGATCCGCGAGGACGGCATCGATTGCTTGGGCGAAGTGACGCAAACGATCGGCGCCTTCGTGGTGCTCACGTGTGATATCTCCCAGGCTTGCAGCTGCATCCGGATCGCGAATCCTTAGCTTGGAGAAGATCAAGTCTTCCTGCGGATGGTGGTACACCTCTGGGTAAACCTGGAAATAGCAGATAACCGCGCGAATTACCTCGTAATCAGGACGTTCGCCACGCTCAAAAATCTCCAGCTCACGCTGAAGTACCGCGAGAAGCAGTTCCATACTGCGATGCTCTCGACGCAAAAGATCGACGATCAAGCGCTGATCCATGGAGGAGCCCCTTGAGTGAAAAAATAAGGCGAAAGAGCTAGCGTCAACCAAGCTGAGCAGACCCCGGCGCCCCATCATTGCACGCGCGAAATACCGGCGATGCTGCTTCTGCGGGCGCAAGCCCCGCTAGCTGATCGCGCGTGAGTTGCTTGAGCTTTGCGCGCATCAAATCAGCCCAGGTTCCGCGCAAAGCCGTGGAACAATATGTGGTCGCGCACCTCGACGCGGCGTGAGGTGGGCAGCGAGATGATGCCCTTCTGCTCAAGTTGGGTGAAGGTTCGCGATACTGTCTCGATTGTCAGGCCAAGGTAGTCGGCGATATCCTGTCGTGACATGGGAAGTTCGATTGCTGCGTTCTCCGGGGCGCGGCGAGCCATATCGCGCAGGAAGCCCATGACCCTCCGTTCAGCGCTGCTGATCAGCAGCATCACATGGTCTTGAAAGCGGTGTAGCTCCAGCGCAGTCGCGTCCCAGAGCTGCCGCGCCAGGTCCTTTTCATGGATTGCGCGGATCATGAGCGCGCTGCGCCTGACGACCAACACCTGTGATTCGCAGATCGCCTCGGCCGAAGCGATATGGGTATCGCCGGCTTCGAAGCCGAAGATATCTCCGGATAGGTAGAACGCGCCGATCTGGCGACGGCCGTCCTCCAGGATCTTGTAAGTTCGTACGGCACCGCACTTCACTTGATAAAGGTGCTCTGCTGCCTCTTCCTCGCCGTAGATCTCGGAATTGCGGGCGAAACGCATAGGCGTCCCGATCATGCCGAACGGTCCCTCAGCGCGAGCTGGGTCTCGCAAGGCGCCGCTCGGATGACGCCTCGTCTGGACAGAAATGGCAGCCTGAATCTGCATGTCGGCACCCCATCGTAAGAAGATCGACGGACGCAGATTGGCTGCTACGGACGAAGCGGGACATTTGGATGTTTCCCCTAAGTAGAAACCACTAGGTATTTGTACGTAGGTCTTGCCCGGAGGGCCTTGCTAAGGACGCGCGCTATGCCTTGTTTGGTGCCCCCGTCGCCGCGCTTGAGCTAAGAATCGAACCCTGTAAGTGATAGGCTCACGACCACAGAAGGTCGTAGCTTGTTAATGCGTATCGCCGAGGGTGCATGGCCAAGCCAACATTGTACCGGGTCGAGACGAAGTCCCGGAGTGCCGGGAGTAAGGTACCGCGAGCCACGATTTGAAGTACGAGCGGCTCGGCCGACGGGTGAGGCAACAAAACTGAGATCGCTGATCGCCGATCATTGGCGTCATCAAAGACTTGTTGATGACAACTCGCTGCAAGGCGGGAAACCTGTGACGATTTAACGTGCGCTCGTAGCGGCGAACGTATTGAGCCGCCACGGTGACGACACGCCATTGCGGCTTCCTCTAATAAGCGCCGTACCAGGCCGTGAACGACTCGGTTCGTGCCGCCAGAGTGACGGAATGCAAGCGTGGCCATTTCGTCTGCCAGCGGTCATCTCGCGTCGTCCGAGTCCGACACGTTGTCGAAAGCGCAACACGCTAGTACGAAGCAAGCCAGCACCGAGAACTGGCCGGCGGCCTGGAAATGCGATCTATGGGGAATGACGTGGTCGTACCTACGATGAGTGGGCTGCGGCCTCGTAATGATAGTCTGATCGTCTAGCCGCACGCTAGACAATCCCGCCCTATCAGTCGGGGCGTACTCAGGTGTGTGTCGCGTATTAAATGTTGTGTTCCTCGCCCCTAGCTTAAAGACACGCAGTGCCGCTTCGACCCGTTCGAGTGCCCGCGCGCTCGGCGTCCGTAGATCGCGGCGACTGCCGCGCCGATAGGCCAGGTCGTTCACCAACAATGCAGGTCTCCAAGGCAAGATACTCGTGCCCATCGCAGTACGGGACTGCGCGATGCAACGTGACTTGCCTAATGCGTCTTCGTTGATTGTATTTTTGAGCGAGATCAATCCGGCCGCGGCTCGCTTGGCGCAATGGTCTAATTCCAACTAGAGAGGCATCTGTATGATGCGCGTCGTATTTCTAACAGGCGAAAGCAGAGGGATCGTGCCGCGCTGTCAGATGTACCGCTCGTTCGCCACAATCAAGCCGAAAGGGCTAGCGTTCGAAGCCATCCAATCGGGGAAACCGATCAGCGGGGCTTGCCGGTGATCGACTACCATGGCGATATCGTCGATATTGTTTCGGAGGGTGATTTCCATCATCAGGAGCAACTGAACATGGAAATTGGTTGAAGCGGCTCAGGGAACGTGAACATGCACACGTCTGGAGCCGATGCTCTCACGAGCTCCTCACTAATGGCCGTGGGTCATGATGTGTCACTGGCTGAAGTTGTCGCGAAGATAGACGTCTACAACATCTCAGATCCCGGTCCCGTCTGTGCCGGAGCCTGATTGGCATCGTCGGTCGCAGTGAATTGCTTGCTGCGGTGACATTATGATTGAGAAATGAGACGACGAAAGAAGGACAGAGCCAATTCATGACCAAGAGGAAAGTTCAAACGCAAGCGCACGCCGTTATTTGGATTGATCACAGCGTTGCCAAAATCTTCTCCGTGGGGCTGACGGGCGTGAGCGCCTCGGCCGTGCGCGCGCATTCGCTATCTCCTCATCGCAAAGCGAATACGGAGGTCGACTCGACGTTCCTCGCCAGGGTAAGTGACGCCCTCGGTAATTGCACCGATCTGCTCATCATCGGGCCGGGCATCGAGAAAACCAAGCTGGAACACTTTCTGAAAACGAACAGGCCAACGCTTACTGTGCACGCCGAATCCAGCGATCATCCTACCGAGCGAGAAATCGTTGCGCTGGGGCGAAAGCGCTTCCACCTTGATTGAAGAGGGGCGGGAACGTGCAACAACTGAGCACGTTGCTTGAGTGCAGCGAAGCAATCGACCGGCTCTCCAAGAAGCGCTCGCCGGTTTGATTTAGTTCTTGCCATTTGCTTGTGGTAAAGCGCTGATGGCAAGGCGATGCAACGATCGAAGGGAGTCGCAGAGATGGAAAATGGCCCGCAAGAAGGCCGCGGTGGGAGGCAATTTCCGCACCACGGCTTCTGGTGAGTGAGGCTAGGCGGCTGTAGTGGAATGAAGGTGAGTGAGGCTAGGCGGCTGCAGTGGAATGAAACGGAGACACTCTGGCCATAATCAAGCTCTTTAGAATGCGCGCGTCGAGCAAACGCGTACCTTGCTCATGCCAAATAGCGATGTGCCGATATTGATTTCTGCAACTGGCTCCGAGTCGGCGCTGAAAACCGGCGCTCGAGTGCCACTTGCGAGAGTTTCGAGTTGCCGAGCGGTGTTACCACCAAGCGGAGTAGCACGGCGCAACTCTGTCAGCTTCCGGCAGCATTGCCCCACTATGACGTTCGAACCGGGTTGACGTAATCTTGTCATGTGACGTGATTGCGGTCGATTTGGGCAAGAATCTGCAGCGGGTTTGCTAGCAATTCACGCCCCATCGTCGTTGGACATCACCGGCAGCCCTGGCCGTATCAAAGCGGCGCGACGGCGACGACGTGATAAGGATGCGTGCCATCCGCCTCGCGGACGGAAACATATTCGCCGAGCCGGAAGCGTTCATCGCCAAGGTGATATCCGGCTTCGTCCTCCAAGATGCCTGTCACGTCGTAGTGAAAATGCCAGCCGCCGCCCGGATCTCGCACGAGATGGCCGAGTTGATCCGCTTGATCGGGGCGTTGACGGACGATGCGGCAGGCATCGCGATTGGTCTTCCAGGCCTGGATGTCGATCCGAGACACCGTGTCCAGCGGCGCGACCATGACGTAGGCGATAGCGGAGGAGCCCTCGGGATGATCGGGATCACGCGCGCGCTCGAGCCGGATGTACCTAAACGAGTGCGGCAACGACGTGTTTTGGAGCGGCTTGAAAGCAGCGCGGTTCATGGAAAACTCCTGAGCGCCTTTAACCTAGTGATTTCCGGCTGGGCGGCGTCAATGCTAGCCGTGCGCTCCACCTCGTCGTTGATGTGTGTCAAACGCACCTTGTAGAATACCGCCTTCGACCAGAGTGGCGCGCTCACAGGCAAGCTCTTCGTTTAGGCAGTGCGGCCGGTAAGCCATTTACTCGCCGGCTCGCGATACTCTTAAGCCGAGGGGCGATCACGCTCCTCATCAACTCCGTCATCCTGCAGAGCCGGGCTGGCTATGAGCCTGCCTTGTGCACCTCGACCTTGCGAGGGCTGATGCCAAGGTCGCGGGCTATCAGGTTGTTGAGCTTGCCCGCCAATAACCCCCGCAGGACGTCGCGCCCGCGCGGCGAGAGGTTGGCGAGGCGGGCTTCAGCCTGGAACTTTCGCCGCGTCATCGGCGGGCTTTGCGGCCGCCTTCCAAGGCGCCATCGATTGCGCGCAGCTGCACTTCGTCCTCGAGGCTTTTCGATGAAGTCGGCCGCGCCCGCCTTCATCGCTTTAACCGCGAGTGCTACGCTGCCATCGCTGGCCATCAGGATGACCGGACAGGGCAACGGCGTGAGCTTGCGGACCGTTTCCTGCCCGCTCATCCTTGGCACGCGAATATCTGATGGGATGCCGTCATCGATCACAAGAAAAATGCGTCATTCAGTCAGGCCTCTTCCAACCTCCGCAAACGGCGGTGTGAACTGAAAGGGTGGGGCGCCACGGAGCTTCCAGCGCGACGATGTGACCGCCATGCGATTCGATGATCGTCCGGCAGATCGATAGCCCGACACCAACGCTATGCTCTTTCGTCGTGGCAAAGGGCTGAAAGAGGAGATCGATGATGTCAGGGCTGGTACCGGACAGTATCGATAGCAACACAATACAGGAGAGGCAGTACTATCTGGGCCAGACGCGCCAATGGGTGGGCCGTACAGCGACGCGCTCTCCGGTCTTCGTCCTGATCCAGCCGCCGAAGATGCGGCGGCAGGGGAAGACCAACCGGTGAATGGTGCTGCCCTCGATCACGGCAATTTCCAGGTCGCGATTAAAGGGGGCAGTTTCGATCCGTTCCCAGGTAATCTGATCGTTAGCTCCGGAATGCTGTTCATAGTTGCAGATTGACAAGTTCACGCATCCTTTTGAACAGGCCTGACGAGATCGCCGGTCTGCCGCGCGAGCAGGTTCAGCGTCCAATCTGCCCGCGGTCTCGATCATGCAAGTGGTCTGCCGGTTGCCGCCCGCCGTGACGCCACTGCCGTGAGGGGGCAGGCTCTACTCGGCAGTTCACATCATGGCTGCGGAACAACTGCCAAGCTTCAGTCAGATCGATCCCGACCAGCTCAAGTCCGTGTCGGTTAGCATCCCCGACGCTGCCTTGACGCAGCTTGCGCTCCGGCGCCAGCGCTGGCTATCGCTGTCATGTACAACGTCTTCCGTTGGTTGGTGTCTTCTTAACACTGTTATCGTGAGGCGCTTATTGGCTGACTGATTTTCCTCCACTGAGCGCGTTCCAGAGCTTCGCATTACCGAAGCGAGTTCCAGAAGGGGGCGCCCGCACGTCAATCGGGCCTAGCGGCGCTCCCCGATCATCGCGCCGGTCCGCAGATGGATGAAGTGGACTCCGTCGCAGGCGGCGCACGTTACAGGGTGCAGGTCGTCGGTTCCAAACTCGGGGGGGTCGTCGGGCAGGAGGCCCTGGACTCGATCGCCCGTATTTGGGCACGAAAAGATGATGGGGCGCCAAGTTTTTCTGTCTGCCATGTACCTGACCTTGACTGGGAAAATGATCTCTATCGGCAGGCCGCAACCGACGTATTGATGCTGGTCAAAAAAGCCGGCGCGCGTCTAAAACGGCCTGTTGCGTTGTGATCGCCGCGCGGCGCGGGAGCGGCTGGCTGTCTCGGATTGTCGCCGGCGCTGGCCCAGCAACCAGTCTTGGCGCTGAAGCCGTGGCCTTCAGGCTCATCGCAGCGCCGGTCCTATTTGATGCACATCAAAAGCCGACCTGTCTCTATGAGCTAAGGGTGGCCAGATGGATATGATACATGGTTACTCGACCCGAACACACCGGTAGTTTTTGGCTCTTCAGCCGGTTACGGACGATTCTGTCTCGACAGTCCGAGCTGGCTTGTTTGAGCCGTCAGGATATCGACGCAATCGCGCGTGAGCTCAGACTCTCCGCGTCCGAGTTTCGAGCATTGGCGCAAGGCTCCGGGGTCCCCGAGCTTTTAAGTAAGCGCCTCGCTCTTGCAGGGCTCTCGGAGCAAGCGTTCGCCGCGCACCATGGCGACGTATTACACGATCTGCAGCGGGTGTGCGGCCTATGTCAGTCCAAACGCCGCTGTGCCGCTGAGCTCAATCAAGAGAAGCATGCAGGCCCTCCAAAATGGTGTCCGAACGAACAAACGCTGCGTGCGCTCGATCGTGAAGCCGCCAGCCACGCACAGCGCTTCCTCGATTGATCCCGCTCATTCCACGCGCCGTTGGCAACAGCGCAGCCCGCGGCCTCCGTGATCCTCAACCGGTACCATGATGGGCCGCCCCTCAAAGACGTAGATCAACCGACCGAATTACGACCTCGGTTGGGGCATCGGCCCGCTCGGCCAGATCCTACAGACGGTCCAGTTCGGCGCGCCTTCATGTTCAATGGGCTGCGAGCGCCGAGAAGCGAGGCAGTCCGTTGGAAGCCTAATCCATCTGCCTCCGCTTGAAATTGCGCCGGATCCATCGGGCTACCAGCATTCTATGGTCACTGACGAGCGGCCAATATGACGATCTCGATGGCGCGGCCATGGCGTGCCGTCGCCGCCGACGAGCCCGGACACGGTCAATTTCGATCCAAATAGTGAAAATGAACCGGTACGACCGCGGACCCGATCGTCAACGCTTCGTCGGCGAGCGCCAAGGCGGCCGTCCGGTCGGTGCCGCTTCGGTTTAGGTGGCGCGGGACCTAGCCCGACGAATGATCGGGCTGTCGTTGATGATAGCAAGCCGCTACGGTCGCCAACAGTTCATCTGGAGCTCGTTCAGGTTGCCGGTAGCGTCACTGCATTGTGACAGAAAAACCGGCTCCATAGTCGCGGCATCGAGCAACACGTCGCCATGGCGGATGAAAAGCCGACACAATTCCGCTCGTTGTCGGTCACCGCAAGTCAGATCGCGCAGTCGAAGGGGACACAGAAATATTCTCGCCGTCCAAAGGAGTAGCTGGCGAAATAACGAGGTGAATGTTCGACGCATGTGGCAAGTCACTTGGGATTGGCGAGGCTCACCATCGCACGTCAGCATCGCTGAGCGCGATTGACGTCACTCAATGAGCCGCCTGCATAATTCGCGATGCATGACTTCGTCAAGATGCGCGTAAGCTCTTCTCGTGACCTCGCAGAGATCCGCTCCATCGTAGACCGTCGAGCAGATTATCGTCGATGCTGCAACTTCTCGCTTACGGTTTCGCCCGGTTTACGTTGGCGCGAGCGTTCTCTTCCCAATCGTTGCTCAAATGCGAGCAGCCATGGCATGATGTGTCGCATTTCGCCAGCTTTTGCATGGTGAACACCTTGTCAGTCCGCCGTACGGAAAATATGTCAAACAAAGCTGCATTGATTATCTGATGTATATTTGCAATCTAATCATCCGCAAAATTTAGAAACATGTGCGGCTTCATGGATACATAGGCCGAGTCTATCGGTCATGGCGCGGCCCCGGTGCGAAACGGTAGTGCGATTGGATCGGTCTCATCTGGTTCTACCGTGATTTGTCATCGTCAGCGCCAATCTCTGCGGTAGATTTAGGGTCGAGCAAATATCCTTGGATAGGGTTAGAACGAATATAAGTGACGACGTCGCATCAATTTTTCAAGCGTGACACAGGCTCGCCGAAAGCGGCCCTCGCTCAACGCCAAGCCGTACGCACGTATGGTTGCCGATAGTACGCTCGATTCTTACGTTCGATAACTTCATAGCGAGGCGGGCCAGAGTCACTTACTCAAGCACACAGCCGCGATCAGTAATTGGAGGCTGTTTCTGAACACGTCACCGAACTTGTACGTCTATGCGGGTTCCTGTGAGTGGCACTTTTAACGGTCGTCGCTCTGAAAAAACTGTGTTACAAGCCGCCGTCTCACAAGGAGCATTCAGGGTGAAGAAAGTAACAAAGAAACGCATCAAGCGGCGCGAGTGGACCAAAGACGATATCAAAGAACTCAAGGCCCATTCGAAGGCCCGGACTCCAGTCATAAAAATATCAAAAATGACCAAACGCACTATCGGTGCGCTGCGTCAGAAGGCCTTACATCTCGGGATCGGACTCGGTCATCAGCGATAGCTTACTAGAGCTGCACCGAAACTGGCAGAGTAGGGCGGCTGACAGGCCGTCCTTGATCGCTGCGATCAGCTTTGCCGATTGCCGGTGAGATGATCCACGACTCCAATTCTGCCAGGTCCTGCACAATCATCGTTTAAGCGTAGTGATGTCAGGCTCTGTCCCCTTGCCAGCAACTCTGATCCGCTTGGATATGGAGCGGGTATGGGGCGGTTATCGTAACCGCCCCTCAGTCACGGCGAGATTCGTTTGTCTCGCCAGTCGCTCAACGGCGCCTAAACCGAACCCGCCGTACACGTTCTTGAGGCCCGAAGCGTCGCAACGCGTCGACGTTCTCTAATCGACGAAACAGCCCTCTGTGGTGAACGGGGCGTGTTATGGAAATGTCGACGCAGATTTGGCGTCGGCTCTTGTCTTACAATGAGCCGGTCTGCTGCCCTGCTCGAAGCGACCCGGCCTGGCGTGCTGGGGGGCCTCTGACAAGCGCCGGAACGCTGGCCATCCCGCAGTCCTCCGACGGGAACGACTTACGATCAGTTATTCGCCGCAGATCGTGCTAGCGTTAGAGCTTGGGTGAAGCGAGCGTTGAAACGAGCCTGCGGATTAGCTCAGGCTCGTTCCAGTCGAAAGTCCCGAGCGATATGGTGCGCTCAGCAGCAACAGAAAAAGCGCCCTGTTGGCACCATAGCTGGCGGCGGATCGGCTACTTCCCGAGCCCGCCATAACCACGGTGCCGTCGGTCGCGCATACCGACCACAACCACCTTCGCCCACGCTGCTTCAATAAAACCTCGAAGGTTGGCAGATCAGACATCGCCGCAGCCCAGCGTCTTTTCCGAGGACCGCGCCTTGCTCCTCAGAATTCCAGCGCGGCTTTTAAGCATGCGCTCTCCAGGCGATGCCTGACTGCAGCCAACTTGCTAACCAGCTCTAGGGATTCCGGAATGCCGAACTCGCCAAAAACGAACTCATTTAGTGCTTCCAGTTTTGTAGCGACGGTCGTGAGATGCTTGTAAGCCTTGTCTGTTAGCGACAATTGCACGACCCGAGCATCGCTCGTGGAGGATCTGCGCCGCAGCAATCCCTTTTTCTCCAGCAGCTTTGATTGGGTCGTCACGAATGAAGCGTCGACGTGCATCAACTTTGACACCACATTGACTGGAGCTCCGTCTTTCCTGTCCAAATCGGCCAAGGCGGTCAAGATCATCCATTGTGGCCCAGTAATGCCAAGCATATTGGCCCGGAATTGCCGAAGTTCCTCCAAATGCGCATTGATGGATCTGATCTCCATCGTGAAACGGCAGACCGTCTCCTGCCCATCGGCAAAACTACGATCCACCGCTCTTGCTGGACTGGACAAATCTGGCGACATCGCGTGTCAGGGCTTCCATCCTTGGTTGTTTCGCCTTAGCGCGAATCAAGAATGTGGACAATCTCATCCGAGTAAACCGGTCGAATACTTGGTACGCTTCGGACGAACGGGCCACCCTAGTGTTGCAGCAACGGAAATCTAGACCCGCTCTATGCGCAGTGATGCGTCACGTGCGGAGCTGCATAGAACACCGCGGCGGCCATTGCGCACGCATCGACGAGAGCTGCATTATCGAGACATCCGATCGAGGCGCAGAATCGTCGCCAGCGAGGAGCGCGGCTAGGCTGAGAGAGAAACTCTTGGTCGCCCGTCGTGGAGAACGAAATCACAAAGGCCGTGCAGAAGATCAACCTGCCGCCGTTGGCTACTACACCCTCCAGCAGCTAGGGCTGAGCCAGTGCAAAGTCCGTCGCATGGCGCGCTTCTCGATCCAGCAACTCGCAGCGAGTTCGGAGCGAACTCCACCAGGCGACTGCGCGGCGCGGCAGGGTTATCGAGCCTGACGCAAAAGCGCCTCGCGATGGTGCTGCGGGGTTATCCGGGGAAGAACGACAGTGAACGAGAGGCCGCGTGATGCCACGGAAGACTGCTGAGTTGGCGCACGGTCCCGCGCGCAACTCACTGGCTCGCTCAACGTTTCTCTGATTAAAGGGGCGCGCAAAGGATCGGCCAGGACGTGGATTGATGCCACATCGGCGAATACGCGACTTGCTCGCCGCCATCCGCGAAGGCCGTGGACTTCTTGATTGTGCGACTTAGCAGACGAGGCACCACGCTTTCGCCGGCTGCCTAGTGCGAGTCTCGAGCCATCGCCCAAGGTCGAAAGACAGACGCTTGGCCGGAGATCGCGCCGGCCGGCTCTTCACGATGTCGCGGCCGTTTGCCGGGACACTCGCCCAGCGCCGCTGGTGCAATCGCGGCATTTCTATTTGCGCGATTATGCGCTGCTTCTCCCCGCGTTGCCGCTACCGTCCCGATGACGACATGCAGACTGACATCTGGCCGGCATCGATCGCCTGTGTAATGGATGGGAGAAGCTCATCGCTGGGGTGCATCGCACCTGACTCGATCGTAACGGTTTCGGTCCCCGTGCGTCCCGGCAAGAAGCGAGTAGACACACCGCGACGACCGGATGCCGTTCTCGATGACGCGGCTCGATCCGGCACGATCGGCGAGGTGCCCGCGCCGGGCGAGGGCATCTAGAGCTTGCTCTCGATCCGCTGCGTAGCTCCAAGGTTGCCAATGGCGCAGCGCCTTCCGTCAACCATCTTGCACTCTACAGCTTCCGCCGCTGCGCCGACTCTACATCGCGCACGATGCCCGATTGGCGGCCGGTGCGGTGGTGGCCTTTACCGAATGTCCCGCGGAGGCTGGAGCCGAGCCCGCGTGAATTCAAGCGGTTCGGATGCCCTCGCGACCGGTTCCAGGGGGCGAGGCTCGCGGATGGAGATGGCCTTTAGGAGCCATTGGAGGGCAAGTCGCCAGTGGCCCGGTACGGAATAGGTCGCGGCCATTGTCTTTCCATTGGCCTGTGCCCCGCGGCTTGCATCGTGAAGAAAATCGGCTGCACCTTTGCCGTCCTCCGCCAGCGCTACGACCCTGATTTGACGCCGAAGACGGACCAGCAATCGCAAGGTGCCGCAAATTGCAATCAAACCCGGCTGGACCAGCATGCCAACGCCGCTCCGTTTAATCGCAACGATGTCCATGCTGGCCGACTTTGGCAAAGATAGGCGCGAGCTAGAGCAGCGTCCGCTCGCTCCCCACAATGCAAATTCGGAAATATTTGCTCGACGAGTTCCGAAGGGGGTTGAATCGCACGTGGCGTCAAGTTGTACGATTTAAAACATAGCCGGTTAACGAGTGACAAAGAGTGCGAATGTCCCAGCTCTTAGGCTCTTGTAAGATGAGTGCAGTCAGCAGCGGCCGTTGTGGGTTCGCTGGCTGGCGCAGTCCCCTGACGCGATGGTCCGACGGAGACCGTTGGCGAACTTCCACATTTGACTGAACGGGCGCGGGCAGACCCAAGCAGATTGGCTGACTTGTCTCGCACTCGACGCGAGATGATGGCGCCGTCTTAGCCTGTGCATCCGTCATGATCTCCGCGGCGGTGATCGCCTCAAGGATCTCGATGTCAAGTGCCAGGAGGAGCCAGGCGCCCTCGCGCAGCCATGCACCAGAGTCGCGGATGGATGCAACTATAAGGGAGAATGGGGTGACAAGGCAGCGTTCTTTGTTGACGCCTGGTCCAATTTCACTCGCGCCGGCGGTAAAAACGCAGATGCAGTTTGATCTTGCATCGCGTGATTTGGAGTTCAAGGAAGTGACCGCCCGTATGAGGCGGTCGATGCTCAATCTGTCGGGAAGTCCAAAAGACTACTCGGTTGTTCCTATTCAGGGAGGTGGTTCCTTTGCAATGGAAGCTGCGCTCTCGTCATTTGTGTCACAGGGCGACCGACCGCTCGTTTGCATAAACGGCATCTATGGTGAGCGCATTCTCAAGATTCTCCGGCTGTGGGGTGTTCAAGCCGTTCAGCTTGTCAAGCGGGCCACCGAGGCTTTGGACCCCGAGGAAATTGCCGGGTGTCTGAGCCAAGATCCAGGCATCACTCACTTATGCTTTGTTCATTGCGAGACCACGACAGGAATCGTCAATCCGCTCGAGCAAGTAGTGGACGGCGCAAGGCGGCGAGGCGTAAAGACAATCGTTGACGGAATGAGTTCGTTTGGCGCCATCGACATCGACCTAAGTCGTGGCGGACCAGACGTCTTGGTCACGTCGAGCAACAAGTGCATAGAGGGCCCCCCTGGGGTCGCTTATGTCTTTGCGTCGCATGAACTGCTGGAGAATGCGGTTCAAGAACCAAGATCATTTGTGCTCGACGTTAGAGATCAATGGCGTTCGCTCGAGCGCACAGGTGAATGGCGGTCGACGCCTCCCACGCATATCGTTCAGGCCGCCACGAAGGCGCTCGAGATTCTGGCGGACGAAGGCATCGACGTTAGGCGCCGCAGGTATGAGAAAATAAAAGACCGCATCATAAAAGAACTCGACGGTGTGACGACCCCGCTTCTCGCGGCCAACTTGCAGTCTCCAATATGCGTGGCGTTTGCTGCGCCAGCCGGCATCTCGGACCAGGTTGCGTTCGATCAGCTATACTGTCACTTGGCAGCGCATAATCTTTACGTCTACTCGAAGCTTCATCTTCCGACCCGGAGCTTTCGGATTGGCTGTATTGGAGAAATCCAATCCAGTTGGATCGAGCAGCTGGGATGCGCCTTTCGCACCTATTTTCGGTCTGGTCGCACCGGGCTTGCAGGACGGACGTCAGCCCGAGAGACTTGCGAAAGTCGTGCCGACACATCGCATTCAATCGCGACCGCTTCGCGGTACCCATTTTCCACCGAAACTGCTGTTCTGCACGCGGGATTTCGTCGCGACCCCACAACTAAGGCTGTGGCAGTGCCAATCTACCAGAATACGGCTTACGAACTCGACGGTGATCTGAACCATATTGCTAACGTTTACAACGTAAAGGCCGATGGTTTCACCTATACTCGGATTATCAATCCGACGACCCGTGCGCTGGAAAGAAGGTATGCCGCCGTCGATATGGGAAACGACTCGCTCGCTGTTGCATCGGGCCAAGCGGCAACGTTCCTTGCGATCGTCAACCTATCGAGTGGCGAAGTGGGGGACAATGTCGTCGCATCTCCGTACCTATATGGCAATACGTGGAACCTGCTCCACAACACGCTGAGGCGTCTCGGTATCAGTGTTAGGACCGCAGACCCTCGACTCCCAGAGACCTTCGAACGTGCCATCGACGATCGCACAATTTGCCTATTCGGAGAGATGATTTCGAATCCCCGTCTGATTCCGCTTCCCGTCAAGCAACTGGCAGAAATCGGCAGACGGCACGGCGTGCCCTTGGTCGTAGATAATACGACAACCCCGCTCGTGTGCCGTCCATCAGCGCTCGGTGCCGCGATTACGACGTACTCCGCGACCAAATATATCTGCGGCCATGGCACGACCCTGGGCGGACTAATCGTTGACAACGGCGCATTCGATTATGGGGAAAGCTCACGCTTTCCGCTGTTCAACAACCCTGACGATGCCCACGGTGGCATCATCTGGCGCAACGCGTTGCAGGATATCGACGACCTTGCTCAGAGCGAATTCCTCTTAAAAGCCCGGATGACTTGGCTGCGGGATACTGGAGCGGCCATCGCTCCCTTTGCAAGCTTTCAACTGATCCAAGGGCTTGAAACGCTGCATCTTCGCATGAAGCAGCACTGCGCGAACGCAAAGGTCGTAGCGAGCGTTCTTAACGAACATCCAAAAGTGCGCCGCGTCTTCTACCCGGGCCTATTTGAAGGGGCTGATCGAGAAACCATCGATCAGACACTGAACGCCGAGTACGGGCACGGGGCGATGGTCATGTTCGAGGTAGAGAACGAACAGGCCGGACGCAAGTTCATCCAGAACGTCGACTTGATGTATCACGTGTCAAACGTAGGGGATGCCCGCACGCTGGTGACACACCCCGTTTCGACGACCCACACCACCGTCCCACGGGAAAAGCGCGAAGCCGCCGGCATATTTGGTGGCTCGATCCGGCTCTGCGTCGGCATCGAAGATGTCAACGACATCATCAAGGATTTGGACAAGGCGCTTTCCGCAATCTGACAACCTGAAAGCCGTCAGGAAGGGGTTCTCATGAAGCAGGCCGATGCTTGGAAACTGAGGTTATCACGTTATGAGGCGGTTCAATTCAGTCGAGAGATCAACAAGCAGCTCTCCGAGCTGAGGCCGGATAATATAACCGGAGCTGTTTATATCGCGAAAGATTACGCGGTAATCGCAGCCTGCGTGCTCGCAACGATCTCCGTCTCGTGGTGGCTCTATCCACTCGCGGTATTACTGATCGGTGCCTATCAACGTGGATTGACGACAATCTCTCACGATGCGGCCCATCGCACCCTGGCGAGGAACACCACTTGGAATTATGCCCTGGGGATTCTGTTCGCGGCCTATCCCTTGTTCCAGCGCCATTGGGCATACCGGATCTCACACGTCTATCTGCACCATCCTTTTCTCGGCGATCCGGAGAAGGATCCTGATCTGAAGTTCTTCTTGGCCAGCGGTGTATACGACGTCCAGCCTCCGGGGCGGTACGCCTTCAATATCATCTGGAAGCCGATACTGGGTGGCGCGACCGTCAACTATCTGAAGTATCTTTGGACGAATCGATTTTCAATAGCAGATCGCGATGACCAGGATCGGTCGGGCATACTGGTCGATAAGTATGGCTTCTACCTGTTCTGGGTCGCCATACTGGGCGGATCATATCTCCTTGGTCTGCTCCACCTCGTCATCCTGTTCTGGATTGTGCCTTATCTCACCACGTTTCAGGTCCTCGGCTGGTTTATCGAGCTCGCCGAGCACTCGCCCATGTGCGAGACCGAAACCAAGAACGTCTGTCTAACTCGCAACAGAAAGGGGAATCTTCTGGAGAGAGCGATCTTCGGGCAGAATTTGGATGAATACCACCTCGAGCATCATCTGTCGCCCGGCATCCCTTTCTGGCTCTTGCGCAAAGCTCAGAAAATTCGAATGCAGGATCCTCAGTACGCAAGTGTTGCCTCAACTTGGGGAGGGCTCTTCGTCAAAGGGCCTCAAGGTCAGCCGAGCGTAATCAGCCAGTTGAAGGAACGAAATCGACGCTTGTATGAGCAGTCTCTGGCCGGCGCAAATGCGCGGGAGAAGTTGGCTTGATCTCGCAACAGGCAGAATCGGTCCGAGCTGTGGTTGGTATCACCTCAAATCGTCTTTTGACTGATGGTGTGCACCGCGATTGGTTGCGGCGCAAATACGTGCATGCCCTGGTTCGTTACGCGGGGGTAACGAGCGTGATACTCCCGACCATCGATGCCGATGACGTCGATAGCGTTCTTCCAATCATGTCCAGGCTAGACGGTTTGGTTCTGACGGGAGATGAATCGAATATTGATGCTGCCACGCTAACGTCGCCTGCTTCCACTACACAGACGAGCCAGCAGGATATTGAAGTTGGCATCCGCGACCGTCCAAGGGACAGGCTGTCCGCGACAGCCATCGGGGCGGCCGTTGCATTCGGGATGCCCATATTGGGTATTTGCCGTGGCCTCCAAGAGCTCAACGTCTATTTCGGCGGCACGCTCCATGCGTCGCTGTCGGAATGGAGGCCAGAAAGTGGAGCGATGCATGCCGAGAAGCCATATCTCCCAAGAGATCGTCAGTACGATGTGACGCACGGCGTAACGATACGGTCTGATGGTGTGCTCTTCCCGATAGCGGGTGCGACAGAGGCGCAAGTCAACTCGTTGCATAACCAAGGCATAGAAAAAATTGCCGCTCCGCTGAAGCCCGAGGCATGGACGTCCGACGGCCTGGTCGAAGCCGCGTCCGTAATTGGCGCGACGACCCTGCAGATTGGCGTGCAATGGCATCCGGAGTGGCACGTGGCTACCGATCTTTTGAGCAAGCGACTCTTCAAAGCATTCGGAGAGGCTTGTGTCGCCCACTGCCAGAGAAATGAGCGATAGGGATATTGTGAAACTCCGAGCGAAATGTCCTCGTTGCAAATCGAAAAAAGGGGCTCTCGAATCGGATTCGAGAACGGCTCTTGTTTCGCTCCATTCCATGCGCGTGCAGACGGAACAAACAGCGACGCATCGCTTCGCCGTGGGAGTTCTGTTTGTCGTCCTCTATGTCATCGTTAGCGCGGCAGGTGACATCTATGCGGCATCGTATTTTCAGCAGGCAGACATTTACAGCACCCTCTTGCTGTCTTTTGCCCTGGTATGCCTGACGTTCAACCTTTTGGCTCGGCGCGAAAGCGGTCGGCCAAGGATCACGAAGTCCTCGCTCATAGCCTTTGCGTCGCTCAACGTCGTCACCGCAATCAGCTGGATTGGGCTATTCATCGGACTGAAATACGCCGAACCCGCTATCATCGTCACATTCATGGTGGCATTGGGACCTTCTGCGACGGTGTGGCTGAACGCCCTGATCAGAAAACAGGGCCTTCCCCCGAAATCGGACATTGCCGTAAGTGCCTTGGTCGCGCTTATCGGGGGCTACATGATTTGGATTTCGGCAAGCGGCAATGCCGGCGTCGAATGGGGGCCTCGATCGTCCTTCGGCATTTTTGTGGCCATCGTGGCCGGTCTGTCGCTCGCCCTAACCAATGTCCTCATGAAATTGCTGTTCGACCGTGGATTGTCGGGTCGACAAGTGCTGGCTCATCGCTTCTATGGGACGATTTTTCTGCTGCTGCTTCTTGTCGATCGCTCCTCAATCGTCCTTGAGATTTCGCAACGTTGGTGCGTGATCGCGATCGTTGCATTGTCGACTATCATTGTTCCATTGCTCCTGATTCAGGAGGGCATCCGCCGCGTAGAGCCAATGACGGTAAACTTGGTCCTGTCCGCGGCTCCGATCATTTCGTTTCTGTTTCAGTACTGCGATGCTCGTATTGTGCCCTCTTCATATACGTTCATTGGAAATGTTCTCATTACGGCTGTCGCCCTTTGCGCCATTTATGCCCAGTATCGGAGGTCCAGATGAACAAACGCCATTGCGCAATAGTCGATGCGTACTCGACAGGCCGCTACCTGCCGGAGGAGTTCAGTCGTTACGGAATTGGAACAGTGCATGTGATGTCGGCTGCGCAAGTGCCGCCGATCTTTCGTTCGCATTTCGACGCTGCCTCATATGATGAATTGATACGTCCAAACGAGCACATGAGCGAGGAGGAGATCGTCGAATATCACCTGGCGGCGCTTCGATGCCGAGAGATGGAGTTCATCATAGCCGGATGCGAGAGCGGAGTTGAGCTGGCGGATTCGTTGTCCGAGCGGCTTGGCTTGCCTTCGAATGGAACCAGCCGTTCAGCTGCGAGACGTGACAAATCGCGCTTGTCTGAGGCGTTGTCCGCGGCAGGGGTGCGATCGATCAGGCAGGTGGTGTCAGATAATGCTGAAGACTTCACAAGCTGGAAGGGTCAAGGAAACTTCGACGAAATCGTAATAAAGCCGCTGAATAGCACCGGTACGGAGGATGTGTTCTTCTGCTCGACTGATGCTGACGTGCACCGGGCTACGAGTGCAATTGTCGGAAAGACAAATCGTGTGGGCGCCTTGAATCATTTTGCTCTTGGGCAGGAGAAGATAAGAGGACAACAATACACTGTAAATGCTGTCTCGATCGACGGGGAATCGTTCGTCACGGAGGTCTGGACCTATGACACCATTCCCGTAAAGGGCGCAGCATCGGTCTGCTCGCTCGAGCGCTTGCTGGATGGCAAGGATCCAGTCGTGGAACAGCTGTCCAACTATTTGATGCGTGCATTGCAAGCGCTCGAGATTGTCAATGGGCCCGCTCATGCGGAGATCATCGTCGACGAGACGGGGCCGGTTCTGGTGGACTTCGGAGCGAGGCTTCAAGGGACAATGTCCAGAAAAGCCCGGACGATGGCGTTGGGGCACAATCACATGACCCTAACGGCACGGCGCTATGCAGATCCGGCTGGCTTTGTTGGATATATGAGGCAGCGCGGCCCTTACAGTCGACGGGCTCACGCGCTGTGCGTCTCGCTCATCTCTGACATTGGCGGTCTCGTGAACGGTTATCCGGGACTTGAAGCAATTCGCAAGCTCCCAAGCTTCGCAGATGCAATTGCATTCGTTCCAGTGGGCCAAAACTTGGTTCCGACGACCGATTTAGCGTCAACACCAGGGATCGTGTACCTCGTGCATAATGACTTGACCCAGCTTGAGGGTGACTATCGCAAGTTGCGAGCAATACGGATGGACCAGGTGTTCGATCTGGCGAACGTGGATCAGAATTAATGCCAAGCGCAATCGGGATGACTGGCGCGAATGCCGCTCGCGAGACGGTGGTTGGAGTGTGCGACTTTGACGGCGTCCTACGAGGGAAGCATGTCATGGCTGATGATCTTTCGAATGGAGACAAAATCGTCAGATTCTCTGAAGCCGTGCTTGCCTGGGATTGTTCGGACCGAGTGATACCAGCCAGTTTTACCAAGAAGCGGCCATCGGCGTTCGGAGATGCCGACCTGCGCATTCTATCGAGCACCGGTCGTCAAGTGTCTAATCGGCGAGATCTCTACCTGGCTGAGTTTGCGGGTGTCCATGAGAGCATCTGCCCGCGCGGTGTTTTGCGTAAGGTCCTAGCAAGAGCATCTGACATTGGATACAGCTGTACTGCTGCGTTCGAGTTCGAGTTTATGCTTTTCAAGGAGAGCGCCGAGACTGCCATCAATAAGCCCTTTGATCAATGGACGCCTTTGACGCATGGACCATTCGGGTATTCACTGACGCGGACCATTGCGAATGAAGAGCTGTTCGACGAGATCCTAGCATTGTGCGAAAACGCTAGTACACCCCTCAGCGGGCTCCACTTTGAAACCGGGCCCGGAGTGATTGAAGCCTCGCTGCATCATTGTGATGCTCTGGATGCTGCTGATCGAGCCGTCATATTCAAGTCGATGATAAAATCGTGGGCGCAGACGCGAGGGATGACGGCCACCTTTATGGCCAAAGTGTCTGAAGAATGGCCGGGGCAGTCGGGGCATATTCACATCTCAATGTCGGCTGATGGCAAGAATGCATTCTACGACAGCGAGACAAGGTGGAGCATCTCAGAAACTATGGGCCAATTCATTGGCGGACAGCTGAAGTACATGACGGACTTTTGTGTGCTGGCTGCGCCGAACGTGAATAGCTACAAGAGACTGGTGGCCGGCTATTGGGCTCCAATCTGCCCAAGCTGGGGGGTCGACAATCGCTCCTGTGCCGTGCGAGTCATCCCGGGAGGCCCGGATGCGCACCACCTTGAGTATAGACTGAGTGGCGCAGATGTGAATCCATATCTCGCCCTCGCGTGCGCCCTCGGCTCCGGCATTCTGGGAATTGAAGAGGATGCCGACTTGCCAGTTCCGTTTGTTGGTGATGCGAGCGAGGAAAATGAGCGTTCCGTCGAGCCGCTTCCCCAACATTTATTGGAGGCGACAAGTCGGTTTGCGCGATCTCAAAAGGCCATCGATCTTTTTGGAGATAGGTTTGTCGAAGCCTTCTCGTGCTCTCGCCGCTGGGAGTGGGAAGCCGTTCAACATCGAGTCACTGACTTTGAGCGCCAACGGTACTTCGAGATAATCTAGCGTATGCAACCTCTACGGCTGCGCTCGTGGACGAAGACCTCAAGCCGGACCCTCCTGCGTCCGATGCCGATCTCCCCGCAGCGTAGAAAGTCGCCGTCGGAGGCGGTGCGCCGTTTTCATACGGACCGGCAAGCCCGCTGGAGTTCCTCCATCAATGCAAGGTGCGGCGACGGCTGTTTTGATCCACCTCATCCGGAGCCGCGGTTTCGTCGCAAAACCCGAATGAATCGCTCTCAGCCAGGTTCTAGAGCCCGGCGGCGATCGCAATCCGCATCAGCTCCGACATGCTGCGCACGTTGGTCTTAGCCATCAGATTTGCGCGGTAGACCTCGACCGTGCGCGGGCTGATGCCAAGCTCGTGGGCAATCACCTTGTTGATCTTGCCGGCCACCAACCCCCGTAGAACGTCACATTCACGTGGCGAGAGGTCTGCCAGGCGGCCTTCGGCGGAACGTCTGGCCACACCATCGGCCTGCGTTTCCGACTGTGCTTGCAAGGCTCCTCGAATTGCGCGCAGCAGCGCCTCGTCCTCGAAGGGTTTTTCGATGAAGTCGACCGCGCCCGCCTTCATCGCTTCCACCGCAAGCGCGACGTCGCCGTGACCGGTGATCAGGATGACAGGGCAGATTATCGCGTCAGCCTTGAGCTTGCGGACCAGTTCGAGGCCGCTCATGCCGGGCATGCGGATGTCGGACACGATACAGTCGACGGCGTCTTCGGCGAAATGATGAAGCAGATCGTTTGCCGTCTCAAAGGTCGCCACGTCAAAGCCGTTGACGTCGAGGAGAAAGGGGAGCGAATCCCGCATTGCGGGATCATCGTCGATGACAAGGATAGTGCGTCGCGCAGTCATGCCTCTTCTCCGGCCTCCGCAAAGGGAATGGTAAACTGAAACACGGTGCCGCCGCCAGGGTTAGGCAAGGCCTCGATATTGCCGCCGTGGGATTTGACGATGGTCCGGCAGATCGACAGGCCGACGCCCATGCCATGCTCTTTGGTCGTGACAAAAGGCTGGAACAGGCGGTCGGCGATAGCGTCACTGATGCCAGGCCCGGTGTCGGCAATGGTGAATATCGCGGCCCCATCGGCCTTGGTGACGCCGACGGTCAGTTCGCGACGCGCGCTGCTGGCCATCGCCTCGATCGCATTGCGGACCAGGTTCAGCACGACCTGCTGGATCTGAATCTTGTCAACGACGATCGAGGGGATGTCGCGGTCGCTGCTTATGGCCACTCGGACGCCCTGCTCCTTGGCGCCGAGCAATGCGAGTGCGACCGCTTCTTCGAGCAGTGTGACCGGATTTTCCGGCGATTGCTGTGTTTCGCCCTTGGCGACGAACTCGCGAAGACGCTTGATGATATCGCCGGCTCTCAGCGCCTGCTTACCGGCGCGATCGAGAGCATCGCGCACTCGCGTAGTATCGAACGTCTCCGCCGCCATCAGCGTCTTTGCGCCACGCATGTAGTTCGTGATGGCCGACAGCGGCTGGTTGATCTCATGGGCGATCGAGGACGCCATTTCGCCCATCGCGGTCAATCGCGATACATGCACGAGCTCGGATTGCAGATCCTGCAGCCGGCGCTCCTGTGCGCGCCGCTCAGTTAGATCCCGCACAAATCCGGTGAAGAAACGCTCGCCGCGCGCTCTGGCCTCGCCAACAGCGAGCTCCATCGGGAAGGTCGAGCCGTCGCTCCGTTCACCGACCACGATCCGGCCGATGCCGATGATGCGACGCTCCCCGGTGGTCAGATAGCGTTCGAGGTACCGGTCATGCTCGCCACGATAGGGCTGCGGCATTAGGCTCGACACGTTCTTTCCGACAATCTGGTCGGGCGACCACCCAAACAGGCGTTCGGCTGTGGCGCTGAACGAACGAATAACGCCGCGATCGTCAATCACGATCATGGCGTCGGGCACGGTATCCAGGATCGACTGCAAATGGGCCTGACGGTCACCGGCCTGCTTGGATTCGCGCAGCAGCCGATCGCCTATGAAGCCAAGCATGGGGCCAAGTATCGCGAAGCATGCGATATCGATCATGTTTGCGGGATCGGTAACAAGGTCCCATCCAAGGGATTTGGCACTGATGCCGAGACAGAGCAGGGTGGCAAGAAGCGCGGGGCCGCGGCCGCCGGCGAAAGCGGCGAAGAGCACAACCGGAACGTAGATAATCGTGAATGTCCGGTCTTCGAGGTAACGGTCCAGTGCGGCGCGCAACATAAAGACAAGCGCGGCTGCTGCCGCGGCAGTGCCATAGCGGTACCAGATGTGTCCGGGCATTCTTTCCTGGGGGCAAGCCTCACATTTCTCCAAGAGTACAACGTTCGGGCGCACCGAGCTACCGGTCGTTGAGCATATGCCGGTTGAGTTCAAAGGCATGCCAAGCCGCGTTAACGACCCAGATGCGCCAATGGGTCGGCTGCACCGCGATGCGCTCAGGGGACGCCGCCTTCACCTAGCCGCCGACAGCACGACGGGCTGACGGCTGCTGCTCGGTCTGCCGTTGCTCATTGCGGTAGCCGCGATCACCGCCGAGGCTCTGGAGATTGGTTTGCTCGCAACGTTGGTCACAATCTGTGTGATTGTCGGCTTGGCTTTCGCAGCGGCGGGCTTGGACCATCGGCCGCGATAGTCGTGAGCCTATTTGCCGTTGTGTTGCGTCAGATCAAAGTGGGCGCCCCAGGATTGGGCGATATGTGCAAGCAACGAATCAGCCCACCAGAGGGTGCAATGCCATCATTCAACGTCCGTTTCATCAAGACGGTTTGCGACGATAGCGGCCACGAACATCGGGCCTGTCAGGCGGCGTTCAAGGTCGATGCCAACTCGCTTACCACGGCCGCGCAGCTGGCGGAGGCCGACTTCTGCAGGCAAAAAGGCGTGCGGGACTGGACGATTTTTGCCGATTCAATGGAGCTTCGGATGCCTCCGGCTCTGCCGCCGGCCTGGGGCGGCTAGGACAGCATGTGACCCGCATTTGCTGTCCGCGGCGCCGGGCTCAACGTACCCGGACAGACCCGATCTCGAAGTCGCAGAACTCACGTCGCTGGTTGCGCCCCGACATTTTCCATGCTGGCTCGGAGAGCCCAGCTATCGAGCCTTGGCGTGTAAGGTGTCGTTCCGCCGGCGTGGTCGTCAGCATGTCTTGACGAAGATCAAATAGCATCCGCGACATGGTTAATGAAAGGCCCAAGGGGGCTGGAAATCGCAAAATCGAGCAGACAGCGATAGCTCACCGCAATTCGTGAGCCTTGTCCCACGCCTGCGAGCATTTCTAGCGGGCCGACACGAATTTGATCTGATCTCCGCTCGGGAGGTCGATGAGATCGCTCAGTAGCTCAATCTTCCTAGGTCGGATCGTCGAGTGCTAGCCGCCTGGGGCGGGGCTCGCCTGAATTGCTGAACAAGCGCCTCGGACACACAGCCTTGTTAGAAGAATGCACTCGCTTCGTCCCATAGTGATGTGCTGCGCGATCTACAGCGGATTTTTGGGCTGTGCCGCGAGAAGACTTTCTGTTCCGCCGACCTGACGCGCGAACGGCGGGCCAATCCAGCCAGATATTGTTCGAGCGAATTGACCCTGACCGCGCTGGGCCGCGGCGCCGGTGCCAAGCGGCAAGGCGCGGGATTTGATGTCGATCAAGCGGCTGACAGCGAAATTGTGGTTTCCATGACGTCATCGCACCCAGAGAAGGCCTCCACATGACAAGTCCATCTACTGTTACAAAGTCGATGACGATGGGCGAAGCCGGCTTAACGTCAGGATTCGCAGTCTCTGCCTTCGTTTGCTTTCTAGCGGTTGCCATGGGGCACGATTCGGCGTTCTCGTTTCACGCGGCGCTTGGTTGCGCCGCAAGCCTGATCGCCGTAGTCGTGATCGGCAACCGCTACCTCGACCGTCCAGCGGCGCTGCCTCCGGCGGAAATTGACGGGCGCCCCAATTACTACTTCGGACCGATCAAATTCGCTTCCGCCATGGCGATGTTCTGGGGTATCGCCGGCTTCACCGTGGGTCTGATCATCGCGATGCAGTTGGCGTGGCCGGCGCTGAACTTCGATCTGCCCTGGACGACATTCGGCCGGTTGCGACCGCTGCATACGTCGGCCGTGATTTTCGCGTTCGGTGGCAATGTCCTGATCGCGAGTTCGTTCTACGTCGTGCAGAAGACCTGCCGCACGCGACTTGCCGGCGACCTCGCGCCCTGGTTCGTGGTGGTGGGCTACAACTTCTTCATCCTGATTGCCGGCACCGGCTATCTGTTGGGCGTCACGCAATCGAAGGAATACGCCGAACCGGAATGGTACGCCGACCTCTGGCTGACGATCGTCTGGGTGACGTATCTGATCGTGTTTCTGATGACGCTGGTGAAGCGCAAGGAGCCGCATATCTTCGTCGCCAACTGGTTCTATCTGGCGTTCATCATCACGATCGCGGTGCTTCATCTGGGCAACAATCCCGCGCTGCCGGTCTCCTTCCTCGGCTCGAAGTCCTACATCGCCTGGGGCGGGGTGCAGGACGCGATGTTTCAGTGGTGGTACGGCCATAACGCGGTCGGCTTCTTCCTGACCGCCGGCTTCCTGGCGATCATGTACTACTTCATTCCGAAGCGGGCCGAGCGTCCGGTCTATTCGTACCGGCTTTCGATCATCCATTTCTGGGCGCTGATCTTCCTCTACATCTGGGCCGGCCCGCACCACCTGCATTACACGGCGCTGCCGGACTGGGCCCAGACGCTCGGCATGACGTTCTCGATCATGCTCTGGATGCCGTCCTGGGGCGGCATGATCAACGGCCTGATGACGCTGTCGGGAGCCTGGGACAAGCTGCGCACCGATCCGGTGCTCCGTATGATGGTGGTGTCGGTGGCCTTCTACGGCATGTCGACCTTCGAGGGGCCGATGATGTCGATCAAAGTGGTCAATTCGCTGAGCCACTACACTGACTGGACCATTGGCCATGTGCATTCCGGTGCGCTCGGCTGGGTCGGCTTTGTCTCGTTCGGCGCGCTCTACTGCCTGGTCCCCTGGCTGTGGAATCGCCAGCTTTACAGCTTGAAGCTTGTCAACTGGCACTTCTGGATCTCGACCATCGGCATCGTGCTCTACATCTCCGCGATGTGGGTTTCGGGAATCCTGCAAGGTCTGATGTGGCGTGCCTACACCTCGCTCGGCTTCCTCGAATACTCCTTCATCGAGTCCGTCGAGGCCATGCATCCCTTCTACATCATCCGTGCGGCCGGCGGTGCGCTGTTCCTGATCGGCGCCCTGATCATGGCTGTCAATCTCTGGATGACAGTCAACGCAGGTCAAGCCAATGAAACCGAGGGCGCCGACATCCTTCAGCCTGCCGAATAGGTCACGCAATGTCTCTCTGGAATCGACACAAGATCTTTGAGAAGAACTCGATCGTCCTGATCGTCGGCATTCTCGTCGTCATTGCGATTGGCGGGCTCGTCGAGATCGCGCCGCTGTTCTATCTGAAGAGCACGATCGAGGCGGTCGATGGCGTGCGGCCCTATACGCCGCTGGAACTCGCCGGCCGCAACATCTATGTTCGCGAGGGCTGCTATCTCTGCCACTCGCAGATGATCCGGCCGCTTCGCGACGAGGTTGAACGGTCCGGTCATTATTCGCTCGCTGCGGAGAGCATGTATGACCATCCGTTCCAGTGGGGCTCCAAGCGCACCGGACCCGATCTTGCGCGCGTCGGCGGCAAGTATTCCGACGATTGGCACGTCACTCATCTGATCGATCCACGTTCGATCGTCCCGCAATCGGTGATGCCCGGATATCCGGTGCTCGCGAAGACCGAGATCGATCCGTCCGACATCGCGGCTCATCTGCGGACGAGCCGCGCGGTCGGCGTGCCCTATACGGACGAACAGATCGCCAGCGCGGCCGCCGATCTGAAGGCGCAGACCGATCCCGACAACCCCGGCCTCGATGCGTTCCAGAAGCGGTACCCGAAGGCCTTGGTGCGCAACTTCGACGGCAAGGCCGGCAATCCGACCGAGCTCGACGCGCTGATCGCTTATCTGCAGATGCTCGGCACGCTCGTCGACTTCAAGCTCTACAACGAAAAAGCCAATCTGCGCTGAGGTTATGCGGATGAAAGCGATCATTCAAATCGAGAGCCTGGCCTGGAGCTTGCTCAGCACGCTCTGGACCCCCGTCTTCGTCGGAATCTTCATCGCCATCGTCGCCTACGCGCTTTGGCCCTGCAACAAGACTCTCTTCGATGCCGCAGCCCGGATGCCGCTGCGGGAGGACTGACCAATCATGAGCGAGCACAACGAGATTGACGGCGTATCCGGCCGCAGCACGACCGGTCATGAGTGGGACGGCATCAAGGAGCTGAATACGCCGCTGCCGCGGTGGTGGGTCCTGTCGTTCTATGCCACGATCATCTGGGCGATCGGCTACTGGGTCGTCTATCCGGCCTGGCCGCTGGTCTCGGGCTACACCACCGGGCTATTCCACTATTCGACCCGTGCGAGTGTCGTCACCGACCTCGCCGATCTGGAGAAGCTGCGCGGCGAGAAGATGGCGGTGCTTGGCAACGCGTCGCTTGCCGATATCGAGAAGGATCCGGCCCTGCTGGCGCTGGCCCGTGCGCGCGGCAAGACCGTGTTCGCCGACAATTGCGCACCTTGCCACGGCAGTGGCGGCGCCGGCGCGAAGGGCTATCCGAACCTGAACGATGACGACTGGCTGTGGGGCGGTTCGCTCGACCAGATCATGCAGACGATCCAGTTCGGCGCACGCTCGGGACACGCAAAGACCCATGAAGGGCAGATGCTGGCATTCGGTCGTGACGGGATTCTCAAGAAGGACGAGATCGTGACCGTCGCCAATTATGTGCGTTCGCTCTCCGGCCTCTCCACCGCGCCGAAGTTCGATGCTGCCGCAGGGAAGAAGATCTTCACCGAGAACTGCACGAGCTGCCACGGTGACGCCGGCAAGGGCAACCTGGAACTCGGTGCACCGAACCTGACCGACAAGATCTGGCTCTATGGCTCCGACGAGGAGACGTTGATCGAGACCATCACCAACGGCCGCGCCGGCGTGATGCCGGCCTGGGTCGGCCGTCTGGACCCCGTCACCGTCAAGGCGCTGGCGGTCTATGTGCACTCGCTAGGCGGCGGCAAGTAACTGCCGCCGCAGGCCTGGTCCGGGATCGTTGATCAAGGTCAATCCCGCGCCGGGCGTGGGATTGTAGGCTTTGACCAGAGCCTCATTCGAGCAGCCCATGAACAAGCCCGTGTTTCCTGATGACCTCATGACCGACGAAGACGGGCCGCTCTACGCGCCCCGCAAGAAGGTATACCCGCAGAGCGTCTCCGGCCGGTTTCGCTCGATCAAATGGCGGCTGATGGTCCTGTGCCTCGGCGTCTACTACTTGCTGCCCTTCGTGCGCTGGAATCGCGGCCTTGGCGCGCCTGATCAGGCAGTGCTGATCGATTTCCCGAACCACCGCTTCTATTTCTTCTTCGTCGAGCTGTGGCCGCAGGAGATCTACTACTTCACCGGCCTTCTGGTGCTCGCGGCACTCTCCTTGTTCCTGATGAACGCGCTGGGCGGCCGGATCTGGTGCGGTTATCTCTGCCCGCAGACGGTCTGGACCGACCTGTTCTATGCGGTCGAGCGCCTGGTCGAAGGCGACCGCCGGGCGCAGATGAAAGCCGATGCCGGGCCGATGACGGCAAAGCGCGCCGGTCGCCGCGTGCTCAAGCATGCGATCTGGTTTCTGATCGCGTGGTGGACCGGCGGAGCCTGGGTGCTCTACTTCGCCGACGCGCCGACCCTGGTGCGCGATCTCGCCACGCTTCAAGCACCGGCAATCGCCTATGTCTGGATCGCGATCCTGACCGCGTCGACCTATCTGCTGGCCGGCTACATGCGCGAGCAGGTTTGCGTCTATATGTGCCCGTGGCCGCGGATCCAGGCGGCGCTCACCGACGAATGGGCGCTCAACGTCACCTACAAATATGATCGCGGCGAGCCGCGTTGCTCCGTGAAGAAGGCGTTCGACATTCGTGCGCTGGGCGAAAATGCCGGCGATTGTATCGACTGCAACCAGTGCGTCGCCGTATGTCCGACCGGGATCGACATCCGCGATGGCGCACAGCTCGGCTGCATCCAGTGCGGCCTGTGCATCGACGCCTGCGACGCTGTCATGACCAAGGTCAGCCGCAGGACCGGCCTGATCGGCTACGACAACGACATCAACGTTCAGCGGCGTATTGCTGGCAAGCAGGAGATCTTCAAACCGGTTCGCGCGCGCACCGTCGCCTATGTCGGAATGATCGCCGCGGTCTGCGCAGTGATGCTCTACGCTCTGATGTCGCGGACCCTGCTCGACGTTAACGTGCTGCACGACCGCAACCCGGTCGCCGTGCGCCTCAGCGACGGGGCGATCCGCAACGGGTACACGCTGCGCTTCCTCAACAAGCGCGCCTTCGAACGTGTGATCGCGATCGATGTCGACGGTCCTGCCGGCGCGAAGCTGCACGTCATTGGCGCGGATACCGTGACGCCGGACCGGCCGACGATCGTCCTCGCCCGCGACACCACCACCGAAGCGCGCGTGCTGGTGACCGCACCGTTCGACGAAAAAGCGGAAAAGTCGGTGCCGGTCAGCTTCCGGATCACCGACATCGGCCTCGGAGAAGTCGCCTCCGCAACCGATCACTTCGTCCTTCCATGAGCGACGGAACGTCAACATGGCAGTCTCAACTCGCACCGCGCGACCCATCACCGGACGTTTTGTCCTGGTCACAACGATTGCGTTCTTCGCCGTCGTCATCGGCGTGAACATGGTCATGGTCCGCTTTGCCATCACGACGCTGCCGGGCACCGAGGTCGATAGCGCCTACAGCGCCAGCCTGGCCTATCAGCGCGAGATCGTGGCGGCGCGGCAGCAAAACGAGCGTGACTGGCAAGTACAGGCGCACATTGATCGACGGCCTGACGGCGCGGCCGCGATTCTGCTCGAGGTGCGCGATCACGCCGGTGCGCCCCTGACGGGAATGAATTTCCTCGCACGGCTCGAACGGCCGATCGATCGTCGCGCCGACCGGGCGATCGAAGTCAGTGAAGCCGGCGTTGGAAGCTATCGCGGCCGCGTGGACGGCGTCGCTGCAGGGCAGTGGGACCTTGTGATCGAAGGCGACGCCGATGGTCGCCGCATGTTCCTGTCCAGAAATCGCGTTCTGCTGAACTGAGGGTGGCCTGCATGCAAGCGGATATCGATTTCTCGCATTATTTGAAGAACGCCGGAGCCGGGCTCGTCCACCTCGATCTCGCGGTCGAGGGCATCAACTGCGCGGGCTGCATGGCCAACATCGAGCGCGACCTCTCGAACATTCCCGACGTCACCTCGGCCCGCGTCAACCTGACCGACAGTCGTCTGGCGCTGGAATGGAAGGCCGGCACCCTCGAACCGGCGCTGTTCGTGAGCCGGCTCGCCGAGCTCGGTTACAAGGCCTATCCGTTCGAACGGGACGATGCCGAAACGCTGGAAGCGCGGCGGGCGCAGGGCCTGTTGCGCCGGCTGGGCGTCGCCGCCTTCGCTGCGATGAACGTGATGATGCTGTCGATCCCGGTGTGGTCCGGCAATGTCTCGGACATGCTGCCGGAGCAGCGCGACTTCTTTCATTGGCTGTCGGCGCTGATCGTGCTGCCGGCGGCGGCCTATTCGGCGCAACCGTTCTTCTCATCGGCGCTGTCAGCGCTGCGGGCGCGCGGCGTCAACATGGATGTACCGATCAGCATCGGTATCGTGCTGGCGCTGGCGACCTCGGTGATCGAGACGATCAATCACGCCGAACACGCCTATTTCGATGCGGCCATCATGCTGATCGCGTTCCTGCTCGCCGGCCGTTACCTCGACCAGAACATGCGGCGGCGCACCCGCGCCTTTGCCGGCAATCTCGCGGCCTTGAAGGCGGAGACCGCGACGAAATTCATCAGTCCAACCGAGATCCGCACCGTCCCGGCAGCCGCGATCCGGCCCGGCGACATCGTGCTGCTGCGGCCCGGCGAGCGCTGCGCGGTCGATGGCAATGTGATCGAGGGCCGCTCGGAGGTCGACCAGAGCCTGATCACGGGCGAAACCTTGCCGGCAATGGTCACGCCCGGCAGCGCCGTGTTCGCCGGCACGCTGGTTCGGTCCGGCACGTTGCGTGTCCGGGCGTCTGCGGCCTCGGGCGGTACGTTGCTCGACGAGATTTCGCGGCTGCTCGATCACGCACTGCAGGCGCGCTCGCGCTATATGCGGCTCGCCGAGCGGGCATCAAGGCTCTATGCCCCAGTCGTACACGCGACCGCATTGCTCACGATGCTGGGCTGGCTGGCCTATGGCGCGAGTTTTCATGACTCGATCGTGACGGCGATTGCGGTCCTGATCATCACCTGTCCCTGCGCGCTGGGGCTTGCCATTCCGGCGGTGCAGACCGTTGGGTCCGGCGCGCTGTTTGGTTCGGGTGTGCTGCTCAATGCCGGCGATGCGATCGAGCGTATTGCCGAGATCGACCGTGTGATTTTCGACAAGACGGGTACGTTGACGCTGCCCGAGCTCGATGTCGCCAACCTCGCAGAGATCCCGGACGATGTTGTCAGGCTCGCGGGCCGGCTGGCGCTGTCGAGCCGCCACCCGGTCGCTGCCGCAGTCGCGCGCAAGGCGGGAGCGANTCGCCGTTGCCGAACATCGAGGAAGAGCCGGGGCAGGGTGTTTGCGGCCTGCACGAGGGGCGCTCGATTCGCCTGGGCCGCCCGTCCTTCTGCGGCGCCGCCGACCTCGCCAACGAGATCCTGTGCCGCGATCCGGAAGCCTCGGTCGTCGCATTCAGCCATGGCGAGAGCAGATACGTCTTTGCGGTTCGGCAGCGGCTGCGGCCGGACGCCGCCGATGTCGTGGCAGGATTGGCGCGCATGGGCATTGCCGTCGAGATCGTGTCAGGGGATCGAGAGCCCGCAGTCCGGCTCGCCGCAGCGCAGCTTGGCGTGCATGAATGGCGTGCCGGGGTCTCTCCCGTCGACAAGATTGCCCGGATCGAGGAACTGGCGCTCCAAGGCTGCAAGGTGCTGATGGTCGGCGACGGTCTCAACGACGCGCCAGCGTTGGCTGCGGCGCATGCCTCGATGTCGCCCGTTACCGCCACGCATATGAGCCAGGCGGTTGCCGATGCGGTTTTCCTCGGCGAGCGTCTCGCTCCGGTGCTGGCCGCGGTCAAGATGTCGCGCAAGGCGCGGCGGCTGATGCGACAAAATCTATGGCTAGCCGTGGTCTACAACGTGCTGGCCGTGCCGATCGCGGTCGCCGGCCTGGTCACCCCGCTCATCGCCGCAGCGGCCATGTCGGGTTCGTCGGTCATCGTGATGCTCAACGCGTTGAGGGCGCGAGCCGGGGAGGCGGTCTGATGGAAGCTCTGGTCATTCTGGTGCCGCTGGCGCTCGCGCTTGGCTTTGTCGGCCTGCTCGGCTTCCTCTGGTCGCTGAAGAGCGGACAGTATGACGACCTTGACGGCGCAGCCTGGCGCGCCATCGCCGATGACGAGCCAGTCAGCGATTACGGCCGGTCCAAGTAGTGAAAATACACCAGTGAAACCGCAGATGCGATGGTCAGCGCTGTACCGGCGAGCGCCAGCACCAGTGTCGCGTCGGTCCGTCTTCGTGCGGCTCGCTGCCCCAGGATCAGGACGGAGACCAACCTGCTGATGGAAGCAAGCCGCACGACGGTCAGCAGCAGCTCATCGGCGGCACGTCTGGCTGCCAGTAACGCCAGTGTGTCGGCGCCGTCGCCACGGGTTGCATCGTGCCCAAATCGAACCAGCCCTCCGCGCGCCGAACGCAGGGGAAGCCCAGCGGATGTCGTTTGTCATCGATCACGGCAAGTTCGATCGCGCAGTCGAACGGCGCCGATGCGATGTCCCGCCATCCCGATAGGGTCAGCCGGCGAAGCCATGAGGTGAATGCTGGACGCATGCGGTTCGGATTGCTTGATAAGCGACGGACCGATCGTCGCATATAGGGAGATCGACACCGTTGATGTAGCTCAACCTTGCGCCCACTTGGATGCCATCGCCTGTAGCCGAAACCATAGGTTCCGACGTACATGAATGAAACCGCTTAACTCGGCGCACAATCAAACGGGCCTAGACTGTATAGGGGCCGGTCCGCCTACTGCCCCGTCGGCGGTGTGCCGCTATGATCTTCGCGAGACTTCTCGCCGTGATGTGCCGTGTCGAGGCTCAGGTGATGCTGCCTCCACACCCAAAGATCGCGCTCACGGGTACCGGCATCCAGGACAATCTTGCAAGGCAAGATGAAGGAACTCGCCAGCCGGTCTGGACTTTCGGCAATGTTAGGGCGTCAGGAAGCTGTCCGCCCCCCTCACGTGACAAGCGAATCTAGAAATATGTGTGCGAGAGGTCTCGAAAGGGTTGAAACGCACGTAGCGTCAGGTTGTAGGCTCTTGAACCGGCGGCTAACGAGCAACAAAAGAGTACGAATGTCCCAAGTCTTAGGCTCAGTAGGATGAGTGGCCTCGTTGGGGAATATTGTGGAGCCGCCGATCGGCTCAGTATTCACACGCGATGGCCTGCCGGAGACCGTTGGCGACCTTCATCCGGCTGAGCAGGACCGACCAGATTTAAGCAGATTGGCTGATCGCTTTCGCTTGGGACGAGAGGTGACGCAGCCGCTAACCTTTGCGTCCGTCATGATCTCCGTGGAGCGGACCGTCTAAGGATCTCAATGTCAAGCGTTAGGAACCCGCCGCGCGGCCACGCGCCAGACCCGCGGCTGGATGCAACTACAGGGTATGAGGGTGACCAAGCCGCGCTCCTTGCCAGCGTCTGGTCCAATTTCGCTGACTTATCGGCAGTTCCTAATCAGGGAGGAGACTTTGGACTGGAAGCCATTCTCTCGTCATTTGTCCTGCCGATACAGCAGAGTGTGACTTACGAACTCGACGGCGACCTAAACCATATTGCTGGCGTCTACAGCGGAGAGGCTGATGATTTCACCTGTACTCGGATTATCAATCCGAGGACCAGCGCGCTGGAAAGAAGGTACCTGACCTTACGCGGGCTTGACCCGGTATGAGGTTCGTCCTGGCCCAAGACAGCACCAGAACATGAAGTGCAGCCGCTTTTCGCAAGAGCAGATCCTCGAGATTTTGAGGGAGCACGAGGCCGGCGCTTCGGTCGCTGATCTGTGCCGCAAGCACGGCGTAAGCGATGCCTGCATTTACAAATGGAAGGCGAAGTTCAATGGGATGGAGATATCAGAAGCCAAGCAGTTGAAGAGGCTGGAGGATGAGAACACGCGGTTGAGGCGGCTGCTGGCCGACGCCATGCTGGAGTATGCGGCGCTGAAGGACCTGTTAGAAAAGAAATGGTGACTGCGGCGAAAGCGGACCGGCTCGACGGCTTTCGTGGCTGCATTCGCGGCGCAATCGTAGTTGTTGTTAGGGCGGACTTTGACCATTACCCTTGCGTCAGTGTTTGATTGGTTGGCGCGCAACCCAAGTAAGTGCCTCTGCGTGACGGCTGCTTCGTTAGGACATTCAACCCCGCGGCTCGATCGGCTCGTAAGGCGACCGGAAAGTGCACCTATAATGCTAATCACGTATGCTTCGGCAAACCTTCGTATAGTATCCGCAAGCCTTTCTATATTGGTCGCCTATCTTCGTACAAGTTGAGTCGCCCCTCAACTTCACGTGTGATCTGGAGCGCCGACCGCCGCGTCGAAGGTTTCAGTGAGCAAGTGGATCGAATTTCATTGTGCGGCCACAAGGTGTGGGTGAAGCGCTTTTCATGCGACCATTGGCGGGAGGAACGGCGCTGCCGCATTTCTTCGAGTGACGTCCCTTGGATCGCTGATCACTCGTGCAGGCAAAGGGGCCTTTTATCATGAGTAGGGATCTTAGCCATTCGCCTGCGGTCGGCTTTCTTCTTGGCCTCCCTCGGTCGGGGACGACGCTGCTGGCGCATCTGCTCCAGCGACATCCAGATATTATGTCCCCGCCTGAGCCTTGGCTGATACTGGCACTTGAGGCATTTGGTACGGTGGACCATCGTCACCCAGCGGGAAGCTCACTGGTCGGGGCCGGTACTTCCGAATTCCTGGACCGGATAGATCGCGCCGTCGTTAGCCGAGCTCTTGCCGATGCGGCTTATGGCCAATATTTGGCGGTTGCGGGCAAGCGCATCTTTATAGACAAGACTCCGCGCTATTGGATGGTGCTCGATTTCTTAGACTCGCTTTACCCGGAAGCGCCGCGAATCCTCATAATACGTAATCCCTACGCGATTGCTGCATCACTGAAATCGACGTGGGACATTCCGCTCCTATCCGCAAGCTGCCCGTCTGCGATCGCATCCTGTCTTACCGAACTCGCGCGGGGCTTGCCTACGCCTGCTGCCGTATCTTGCCTGGCTGATCTCGTTCTGGGCCTGCCGACGCTCGCTGCGCTGCGTGGCCGCCGCCAGACGCAAGTGGTGCAGTACGAGCTCCTGGTGATGCGCCCCGACGAGGAAATCCGGCTTGTTATCGCTGGACTAGGCCATGATCCTGCGGACGTGGCATCGGCCACAGTGGAGCAAGCCGACATTTTTCGGTCAAGTGCCTTTGGGGATCGAAAGATCCTCGAGAAAAAGGCAATCGATGATCGCTCAGTCCAGGCTTGGCGAACCGCATTGAGCACCGAAGAGATGCAGGTGGTAACCGATCTGATCGGCACCGAGCTCTTGATAGGGCTCGGCTATGAGCAGGATCTTCGCTACGCACAGCAAGTCGGGACTATTGATCGGGGCCCGGCAGTAACCGAGGCGTATCGTCAACTGTTTCGAACCTGCTGGGATTTGCGCGGCGGTACGGGAGGCGCGTCGTTCGGCGTCTCCACTCACGCGCGTGAGCCAAATGGCGTTGGTCAGCAAGCTGGAGAGAGCTCCTCAGTTTCCGAGGCGCAACGGCTGGCTGAGAAGACGGAAGAGCATTTGCGCTTGATGAACTCCATGGCGGCGCAGTTGGAGCAGGCGTTGAGGGTTGCGAAAGAGAACGCG
This sequence comes from Bradyrhizobium macuxiense, assembly GCF_001542415.1. GTDB lineage: Bacteria > Pseudomonadota > Alphaproteobacteria > Rhizobiales > Xanthobacteraceae > Bradyrhizobium > Bradyrhizobium macuxiense. The sequence goes on along the minus strand of NZ_LNCU01000070.1, from coordinate 19,075 downwards.
GCATCAACCTGAGCCAGCCAAGGTGCCGCACCTTTCGGAATCTTCCTTTGCTAGAGCGTCGATGCATCAATTAATCGCGAGCGTTATCTTTGAGGGAGCGACACTTACAAGCTGCTTGTCGAGCCATCCGCCAGAACGCTGCTGCCAATCCTTGTGGGCTGGCCGCATTTTCATGCGGTGCTGATCTCGGCAGGCGTCTGGTTCGTTTACAAGCCATGGCAAACCTCAAACCGTAACGGTCACTTCGCCGATCAAACGGCTCGTGACGAACTCAAACAAAATCCGCACCGAAGAACAACCAAATGTTACCCAAACATCTGCGCCGCCTCGAAGCTGAATCGATCGCGATAATGCGTGAGGTCGTCGCCGAGTTTCGAAGGCCGGTCATGCTCTATTCGATCGGAAAAGATTCAAGCGTCATGCTGCACATTGCAATGAAGGCGTTCTTCCCGGCCAAGTTGCCCTTTCCCTTGCTTCACGTCGACACGACGTGGAAGTTCCGCGAGATGATCAGCTTCCGGGATGAAATAGCCAAGCGGCTCGACGTAGACCTGATCGTTCACGTGAACAAGGAAGGCGTCGAGCGCGGGATCAATCCAGTCGAGTCTGGTTCAGTCCTTCATACTCAGGTGATGAAGACAGATGCTCTGAAACAGGCGCTCGACCTCTATCGGTTCGATGCCGCCTTCGGCGGGGCACGACGTGACGAGGAAAAGAGCCGTGCGAAAGAACGGATCCTCTCCTTCCGTTCGGCCGGACATGTGTGGGATCCGCGGGACCAGCGGCCGGAGCTATGGAATCTGTTCAATACGCGAATCCGCGAAGGCGAAACCATGCGCGTGTCCGCTATGTCGAACTGGAGCGAGCTCGATGTCTGGGAATACATCATGCTCGAGGAGATCCCGGTCGTTCCACTCTACCTTGCAAAGCAGAGGTCTGTGGTCCTCCGGAACAGCGCAACCATTATGGTCGACGACAAGCGACTGCCGCTCAAGTCTGACGAGACGCCGCAGATGCGGATGATTCGTTTTCGAACGCTAGGATGCTATCCATTGAGCGGGGCCATCAACTCCAACGCGGCCACGATCGAGGATATCGTCGTTGAGATGCAGACTGCGACGGTATCTGAGCGCCAGGGACGCTTGATTGATAACGATGAAGCCGCTTCGATGGAGAAGAAGAAGCGGGAAGGTTACTTCTGATGGCCTCCAAAGCGGCTGTTGAACTTGTCCAGGCCAGAACAAAGGACCAGCTCCGCTTCATCACTTGCGGTTCGGTGGACGACGGAAAATCGACGCTGATTGGCCGGCTGCTGCATGACAGCAAAATGATTTACGAGGATCAGCTGTCGGCGCTGGCACACGATAGCGCCAAGCACGGCACGAACGCGTTGATTTTGCATTGCTAGTCGACGGGCTCGAGGCAGAACGAGAGCAGGGCATCACGATCGATGTGGCCCATCGCTTCTTTGCCACGCCGCGCCGCTCGTTCATGGTGCTCGACACACCTGGCCACGAGCAATACACCCGTAACATGGCAACCGGTGCCTCGAACGCCCAGCTCGCCATCATCCTAGTCGACGCCCGCAAGGGTGTGCTGGTGCAGACAAAGCGTCACTCTTTCATTTGTTCGCTGCTCGGTATCAGCAATATCGTGCTGGCTGTGAACAAGATCGACCTCATCAAGTACAAGAGGGAGATTTTCGACCGGATTGTCGAGGACTATATCGCCTTTGCTGCTGGCCTTCGCTTTACCTCGATCGTTCCGATTCCGATCTCCGCCCGCTACGGCGACAACGTCGCCAGCCGCTCTGGCAACATTCAGTGGTATGAGGGTCCCTGCGTGCTCGATTACTTGGAGAGGATCGATATTCAGTCTAACGCCCTCATGCAGCCTTTCCGCTTTCCGGTCCAATGGGTGAACCGGCCCAACTTGGACTTCCGGGGCTACGCCGGGTCGGTAGTTACCGGGAGTATCTCGGCGGGGGACGAGGTCGTTGTCGCAACATCTGGACAAACCACACGCATCAAGAAGATCGTGACCCATGACGGCGACCTCGTCCGCGCTGAGGCGGGCCATGCCATCACCATTTCGCTCGAAGACGAGATCGATATCAGCCGTGGCGCTCTCCTGTCGCGCCCGACCGAGCAGCCACAGGTCTCCGACCAGTTCGCCGCGCATCTGATCTGGATGGACGAGGACCCGCTCGTTGCCGAACGCAATTACATCCTGCGCATTGGAACGCAGACTGTTGCCGCAGCAAACGTAACGGCAATCAAGCATCGGATCGACGTCAACAGCCGTGAGCATCTCCCAGCTAAAGCGCTTGCCTTGAACGAGATCGGCTTCTGCCATATTTCGACGGCGCTTCCGATGGCGTTCGATCCTTACGAGATCATTCGCGAGACCGGATCGTTCATCGTCATCGACCGATATACGAATCGGACGATCGGCGCCGGGATGATCGCATATCCCCTGCGGCGAGCCACCAATATCGCTTGGCATCCCCTTTCAGTGAGCAGGAATGAGCGGGCCGCACTCAAGAATCAAAAGGCTTGTATCATCTGGTTTACGGGCCTATCCGGCTCGGGAAAGTCGACAATCGCTAACATCGTCGACCAAAAGCTACTATGGCATACCACACCATGCTGCTGGATGGCGACAACGTGCGGCACGGACTAAGCGCGGATCTCGGCTTCAGGGAGCCCGACCGTGTCGAAAATATTCGACGGGTCGGTGAAGTCGCCAAATTGATGGCGGACAGCGGTCTGATCGTGATTTGCTCGTTCATCTCGCCCTACGCGACCCAGCGAAACATGGTGCGCAATCTTGTCGCTAAGGAGGAGTTCCTCGAGATCTTTGTTGACACGCCGATCGAAGAATGCACGCGGCGCGATCCCAAGGGTCTCTATTCCAAGGCGAGGTCTGGACAGATCAAGAACGTCACCGGCATCGATGCGCCTTACGAAAAACCGCTAACGCCCGAAATTCATCTCAGGACAACAGATAAGACGCCGGAGCAACTAGCGGAAGCTGTGGTCGAGGACTTGATGGGCCGTGGAGTCATCGAAAGCCACTAGCATCTGTCAATTGCCGTCTGCCGGAACATGCGGCGCACTCGTTCAGGCCTTGCGCCAAGGCGCCGCGATTTTCTGAACCGATCCGGACAGCTGCTGGGTGGCCCTTGCCAATGAAGCGTGCCACATGGGTAGTGAACCTGGTCGGCACGATTGGCACGCCCGAGCCTTGCACGCCCTGTGCTCATCGCGAACTCTAAGCCGGTAGTCACTCATAGCCAAGCGTCTGGCGTTCGGTAGGTCTGGAAGGCGCCACGAGTACCAAATGGCGGAACTCGCCGCACCATACACTGAAGAGGCTGAGCCGCCGCTCAGGATCTACCGAAGAGCAGAATGAAATTGCTGGCCGGCAAATCCAATTGCCGCTTGAGCGCTAGCCCATGCCTCCGGGTCTCCCTTTCAATATCCCGCACGTCTTTGAGACCCCATTCGGGCACGCCGGCCGCTCGGATCTCCCTGTCGAATGCCTCGTTCGACGGCGAGGTGTATTTCCCGTCAAGCTTAAAGGGACCATAGATTGCGATGAAGCCGGATGGTTTCAGGAGCTTTGCGCCAAGCGCAGCAATGCCCGCGGCGATCGAGAGGGAGGCAACATGGAAGATGTTGATGACGAAGATGACGTCGTAGAGCTGCTCATCGGCATTCGGCCAGGTTGACGAGACCGTGAGATCGATCAGAATGGGATCAGAAATGTTATTGTTATCGCCTTCGAGGCGCTTCGATTTGATGGTCTCGAAAACGTCTTGATTGTAATCGGAAGGCTGAAATCGTACGTTCGGAAAATGCGGCGCGAGGTAGTTGATATGTAATCCTGCACCCGTCGCTAATTCGAGCGCGTCACCCTTCGTAGGAAAGAGCTCTTCGAACGATTTCAGGATCGCGTCCTTATTGCGGTTGCCCGCCCAGGCGACATAAGGGCTGAGCGGATACGGATCGATATTTGGTTTGTCGTCGGACAATCGCGTACTCCGTTCTTCTATTGCGAAAGACATGGCTGGGGCTCGCCTTTCAGGGCAAGTTGGAGCGCGTGCCAGACTCGGCCTGCCCGCCACGATCGGCCTGAGGGGATCTATGGAGCCTTATCGGCGTCGGCGAGCGAAAGCGTGTCGCAATGGAGCAGAGCAGAATCGTCCTGATAGACGACCCCTCCCGGTGGTCGACGTTCACACGTCGGCTGATGGCACCGGATCTTGCTTGAGCTTGGGCAGACCAAACTCCCACTCCGAAAAGGGCTCCTGCGCCGCCAAGCTCCGCCGGCACGGCGGAATTTAGTCCGTTCCAAGCTGGCTAGTCCAAGGCGGCTGACGGGGAGCGGCGGCGATTGAGGTAGAATCTTGCTTCGCCGTGCGGACCGCTTGATCAGCGGATTTAGAAAGCAGCGAACGTGCGCCAAGGTAGAATCTGCGCGGGTGAACTTTCCGTGGATTCGAGTGGGGTTAGGTGGCCTCCATGAGCGGCTGCTTGGTGACCTTGAGGCGCGTCACACTGGTCCGGCCGTCGACGCTTACGGGCACATCACCATCGATCGTGGCACGACGCATGACGCGATGCTGGTCGCCGTAATCATTGACCGCATAATGCTGTGTCGCGCGGTTGTCCCAGATCGCGACATCGCCCTCCTTCCAGTTCCAGCGCACGGTGTTTTCCGGTACCGTGATATGGGACTGGAATAGATCGAACAGCTGCTGGCCGTCACGCTTAGGGATGTCAACGAAGCGCTGCACCACATCGCCGAGCACCAGCGCGCGCTCGCCGGTCTCGGGAAGGACGCGCACGACGGGATGCTCGGTCTCAAAGATGGTTCTGGTAAAGACCTCATCAAAATGCTTCTTGTCGACTTCGCGGACACGAGCCGTTCCGGCGTAATCGAAGGCGTTGGTGTGGATTGCCCAGAGTTCATCGGCAAGCCGTTGCAGCGGCAGCGGCAGATCCAGGTAAGCAGCTGCGGTGTTCGACCAGACCGTATCGCCGCCAAAAGGTGGGATCACAATGGCTCGCAGCACCGAAATTTTGGGATAGGCAGCGGTGAACGTCCCATCGGCGTGCCACACATCAGCTCGGCTACCTCCGCGGGCTGAATCGAGCTCGATGATTGACGTCGTTCCCTCTGTGGTACCGAGCGTCGGATGCGGTACAAGCTTTCCCAAACGAATAGCAAAGCGTTCCTGCTCCGCGTCATCGAGTTGTTCCTGATCGCGGAAGAAGATCACCTTGTGGACGAGTAGCAAGCTGTTGATCGCAGCAATCGTGTGGCTCGGCAAATCGCCCGAGAGCTTGATATTTCTGATTTCAGAACCGATGCGCGCGGCGCGTTTGACCACGTCGCTACACGGAATGATACTATCGATCAAAGCTGCTTCGCTCATGGTGGCACTTCCAAGCTTCGGGGTTCTCAGTCGAAGAACGTTATTCAGCTGACGCGAATGGGTGAGCGCCAGATTGAAATTGCCGAAAACTGCTGCACTCGGCTCGTTGGTGGTGCTTCGCGCCAGGCATGAGTTTCCGGGCGCACGAATCGCGCTGAACATTGATGGTTTCGTGCGGCTGCATCCGCTCAGCCCAAAATCGCTGTTGCTAACGCGAAAGCAATGACCATGCCAGTGCTGCTAGGCGCGCCAAGCGTTTGACTATGCTTAAAAAAATCTCGCGCTTTTTGTGTGCTGTGTTTTAAACCCGACAGGACATTTATGCCGATGTCAGTACACTCGATCAGTCGCATTGAGGCCGGGATGGAACGGCATGGATATTCCACCAGCTTGTGCAGCCAATTGGCGTCGGCCGGCTGGCTGGTTCGACCGGCGCGGGAACCTTCAAGCGCGGACTCGGCGTTCGCTAGACCTTTACTGAAGCGAAGGTTAGCTCCTGCTTCGCTCGATCTCGGCGAAGAACGCGTTGCACTTTGCCCGAGGCGGTCATCGGGAGAGCGGTAAGGCCGCGCTCGCCTAGGAGAGGCAGCAGGCGCAGCGAGACGCAAGCGCGCGCGAAGAGGCCGCCCGTGAGAAGGCGCGCGAGCAGTAGCAGGAGGCTGTTGGCAACGCCCAGCGCGTGCTGGATGCCGCGCGCGAAAAGCATGACGACGCAGCCCTCGGCCTTGGGGAGTAGATCGAGACGCTCGAACAAAAGGTCCGCGAAAAAGGCGTAGCTCGAAGGCGCGCTGCGGCGCGGAAAGGATTGAGTCTCCAGCCCAGGGACAGCCAACAGCGGAAAACCTGATCCCAGCAGCAGGTTGAAAGAGAAAGGCTGGAGCAAATATGCGGAACGACAAGGAGACCGGCGGTCCGGTCGCCGGGACGCTCAGCAGCCGTTGTGCCGCCCACAAAGACCCAAAATGAGGGGGCCGATCCCCTCGGCAGTCGTTGGTCCGGCGCGGCCGAGACGCAAGCCAAAGAGCGCAAGACTAATCGATCTGCACGTACGGCGCTCGACGAGCTTCCCCGGGCCGGCGAGGTATTCCCACACGAGCAGGCCCGTTACCGTGCCAGCGCTTGAACCCGTGCACTACCTCCCGCTACAGCTGCTGCGCGTCATTGGCTGTTACAGCCGCCCTCCGGGCTGCGACTTAGATTTCTGGCTGCGAGCCGAGCGTGAGCTGGCGGACGATGAGACGATCGACTGGCTCCTGTCGCCCGAGCCTATTACTGCTTCTCTGCAGGTGTGCCGATGCCGCTGGGGGGCGGTGCAGCCGGGGATGGCGGAGGCGGAGTTTCTGGCGCAGCAGCTGCGGCCGCGGCCGCGCAGTCACCTGCCCAGAGATTGGTGCCTCTGACCATGCCAACTAATTTGCAACCGATCGGTGCCCTGCGGCCTTGCCTGGACTGGCCTTTTAGCCGCTCTCGGTGGAGCAGTTTGCGCGAACGCGCTGGTCGTAAAGAGCACTGCGATAACTCCGATCAGCGGCTTCATGGGGCTTCCTTGCTTTGGCATTGGTCCAATTTCGACCATCTGCGCACAGCTTCAGAGCGGCCGGACGTTCATTCCTGAGCCAGGACATCAAAGTTCCCAGCAACATCGAAACTGCACGGTCGGCGCTGATTTGTCCTTGCGGGGCACAGCCCTATCAACTTAGGCTGCCACCATTGGCTCAAAGGAGTTCTATCTGTGACGACGGGTACTGTGAAGTGGTTTAACCCGACGAAGGGTTATGGATTCATTCAACCGGACAACGGTGGCAAGGATGTCTTCGTACATATTTCGGCCGTCGAAAAAGCCGGACTGAGCAGCCTGAATGAGGGCGCAAAAGTAAGCTACGAAGAGAGGGAAAACCGCGGCAAGACCTCCGCAGAAAATCTGCGGGTCGGCTAACGCCAGTCCGGGATTGTGAACCCGTCGATTCACGCGGGCGGGTTTTTGCGTCCCTATTCTACGGGGACGGTTTTTCGCGCCACATCGTCAGACGTGGAACGACATGCGGGCCGTGGGGCGACGACCATCGCTCGGGCCAGTCTTGGTCATCGCTATGCTTGGAAATGCGCCTCAGTACCGTCGGCAGGCCGCGGCTAAGACCGATCCAAACGGCGTACAGCGTGAAGCCGCGTCACCACCTTTGAGCTGGCGTCTGGTAGGTCGCGGCGTGCGGTGCACTCCAATCGTTAGTAGAAATGCAATCTTTCTCGCGCAGCATCGATCAGATTTTCATCAGATAATGATGGGTTAGGAGATGATTGCGTTTCCAGACAGGCGAAGTGCTGTGCGCAATCCATCGCTAGACAATGCCATGATCAGGGCTGGCGGCCTATCACTATGCTGTGTCGTGCGAGACATCACAGAGGATGGTGCGGCGTTGAAGGCAGATCCAAAATCGTCGCTTCCTGACCAGTTCACGCTTATAGTTCCACCGAACAAGACCCACTCGTGCAACGTCATTTGGCGAAAAGGCGCATGGCTTGGCGTCGCGTTCGCTACCGGGTGACAGGAGCGCCTGCTTCTAAAGCGCCGGCGAATTGCGCAAAAAAAATCCGTGGCGGTAGTGTAACCTGCTTCATAAGGGCACCGAACGCTTAGCTGACACAATCTCGCTTTGATTTCAGCGGGACGCCATGGACGACGACTTTTGCAGAGAAAGGGCGCGGACCGTGCGGGCGCTTGCTGAACAAGCTGACCCGACCATCAAGAAGCGCCTGTTACAGCTGGCCGCTCACTACGAACGACGCGTCGATCAACCAGAAAAGGCCGATCAAGACGGCAAGCGGGTCAACGATCCGGCCGTCGTGTCGATCCGGTAGCGGTTACCGGTGAGCACGCTATCCGCGCATTTCTTCCGTCTCTCGTTTCCGGACACGCCGGAATTCGACACGGGACTAGATGCTTCCTTCACCCTACGACCATCCGCTGACAACCATGCCATCGGAAGACCGCAAGGATCTGGGCATCTTCTATCCGATCATGGGCCATATGTGCCACATGCCGGTCGTAGAGGTTGATGTTGAGACCGGCAAGATCAAGTTTCTCGACTATGTCGCCGTCCATGATTGCGGCACGATCGTAAACCCAATGACACTCGTAGGCCATGTTCGCGGTGGTACGGCACAGGGAATCGGTTCAGCGATCTATGAAGAGTACAAGTACGCCGACGATGGCCAACTCCTGAACGCAAACTTCGCCGACTATATCCTGCCCAGTGTCAACGAAGTGCCTCCGAATGTCCGGGTTGGCCACGTCGTAACGCCGTCACCCTTTACCGAATACGGGATTAAAGGCGGTGGCGAGGGGGGCAGGATGGGCGCCATAGCCAGCGCAATCGAGGACGCGTTGAAGCCTTTCAGGGTCAAGGCGGATTTCTTGCCATTGACGCCGGCGAAGCTGCGCGGGCCTAATTCGTCAAGCGACGGCGAATCAGTAGCACTTCCTGAGTGGCGCGAATTTCGTGCCGGACATCCTTTCGCGCGAAGAAAACATGTGGCGGTACTAGCCGGCCCCACCGGCTCACGTGATGGATAGGCACCCGGTCAGCCAGCTTAGTTTGACTCGTTGATGAGCTTGATGCGGTGGAGAGCAGCGGTCCGTATCGACTCCGTGATGTTTTTCGGGAAGCCTTTGGGCAAGGCTTTTGCGACCTTCTCGTAATTCGCCTCGAATGTCGCGCTCAGATCATCAAAGATCGAGCGCACGACAGGAATGCCGATGCCCGACATCTCGGCCGTCTGGATGAAATGGCGCGGCAGGATCTCATTCACCGTGTAGTGGCGGCTCTTGCCGACGGACATGGCCAGCTTGAACGACTTGGGCTGAATTTGCTTTGCATCTAGACTGGGTTGCGCGCTTAGCACATCATAAAGCGGCGTGAGGCGGAAGCGTCCTCCGGGGTTGAGGAAGATGCTGAAGTTCTTGGCATGGCCATCCGTGGCACCGATCAGCCAAAACACGACACCTGATCGCATGAAGATCGCGGTATCATCAGCGGGGGCATCGCTGCCCTTAAGCAGCTCGAGAATTTCCTTCATGCCCGGACCGCCATCCGATTGATATTTTCGCGTAGGCGGAATCGATAGGGCTTGGCAGCAATCCTCTTGTGGCAGCCGGAGTAGACGCTTGTCTTTTGTCCAGCGGCGGTCAAATCGCTCAACGACAAGCGTGCGACGCCCGCCGAAGTCCGCGATTTCGGCATTGGCGGCCGGCACGCCAAGAGCTGCAATCAGCTTGAGACAAAAATACTCGTTCTCGACGCTGTTTGAGAGGTCGACGCCGTTAGGCAAGCGCCCAATTTGTGGTTTCAGAATGTGGGTGGTCGCAGTTGTTCCGGACGGCTTGTACCATTTGCTATCGAGGCGCAGTAGAGCTGTCTTTTCCTGAGCGCCGGCAAGCGAGATACGAAAATCGTCGTCTTCGCCCATGCCAAGTGGCGCAGCGGCGAGGTTTTGAATGATGTCCGTAATTTCCTTGTCGCTGACCGGTTTCCCGTCGATCTTTCCCGTTGGTCCTGGGTTGATGCCCTCCGGCAAGAATTGGAGCGCCCCGACACAGTCGTGGCCGACTGCCGAAAGCATGCTGTAGGCGTCGGTGCCATTTGCTCCGACGCGCTCGGCGACGCGCCTCCGTATCGGCTCACTATCGGGCAAGAGATTGTCGAAGACGTTGATCACAGGGGCGCCAATGTACCGATCCTCGCGAAGCGGCAAGGAGAGCGAAATCGGGAACGTGGAGTTCCAGGCGAGCCAGTTGGCATCGTACCGGAAATCGATTGCCCCACTGGACTCGCGCTTGAGCATCCCCGCGTGACGGCCGTTCACGAACACGTTTAGTGGTGAATTGGCTCGCGAGCGGGCCATCAGAAGATATCCTCAATGTCGGCAGCGCTGGCTTTGCTGCGCGGACGAACAACGAGCTCGAGATCGAGCGCGGCCAAAGCCTCCATGACGGTGTGAAGCTGCATAGCCGGTGCCCCTCCTTCCAGCCGAGATACAGTTCCCTGCCGAAGACGGATGTTTTTCCCGAGGTCGGACTGTGTCAGGCCAGCTTTCTTACGAGCTCGGCGCAGGATTGCGCCGAGCTGCTTTTCTGTTCTCGCGATTTGCTGGGTCATGGTCCGCCTCCGGAATAAAATATACGCGATCGCGTATTAAAAGTCAATATACGTGATCTCGTATAAATTCTTTGCATACGCGATCGCGTATAAATCACCGGTATACGCGATCGCGGATAAACTCCGAGCTGCGCATACGACCGGCGTGAAGGACAGTTCGAAGGTTCAGGCCGTGGGAATCTCAAGGGTGCGATAGGCGGCGAACATGGACCTAAGGTCAGTCAGCCATTGCACCTTGCGTAGAGCCCGGATGTCGCCGAACCGCTGCTCGACACAGTGCACAATCATGTCCCGGACCATCTCGCCGGAGATCCCAGCCGTCGTGGCTACCCAGCCAATGACCTCGCAGTCACGGCTGTCCAGGGCAAAGGCAGCCCGCGATCTCGGCGTTCCAGCAGGGGAACTCCAGCACGTCCGAACAGCACCGCTCATTGGAGTGGCTCGTCATGATCGTTCCGTCATGGCCCGTGGCACGCGGCGCCCCGTATGCCGGACCAGCAACAAGCGGCCTTCTTCATCAGCCGATAGACGCGCTTGGCATTGGCGGGACCGTGGCCGGCGGATCGCCGCTCGCGTTTTAGGAGCGCAGCGATCCACCGGTATCCATAGTTCGAGCGGCTATTCACAAGGCGCGGATATCGGAAGTAAGCTCCGCCTCCCCGGCACGGGTCTGGCGACCGCGCTTTGGACGCATGCCGCCCGCCCGCTCAACCAGGTTGGAGCGGGCAACCCCGAGGGTCTCTGCGATCCGTTTCACGGGATAACCTTCGGCGCCGATTCGCGAAGAATCTACGCCGATCGGTATGAGAGACCTATCCAGTCCCGCCACGGAGGATCCTGAAATGGTAAAAGCCGCAATCGTCGATCTGGACGGAAGCAAAGTAATTTTTGCAAGCGGCCCCAATATTTGATGTATGCCCCGACTGTGCCCCAGTTATCTCTGGGCACATTCGAAAGGAATTTGGTCTGTAAATTGTTGATTTTGAAGGTTTAATGGTGGACGCACAAGGGATCGAACCTTGGACCTCTCCCGTGTGAAGGGAACGCTCTCCCGCTGAGCTATGCGTCCGGGATATGACGTGCGAAAGGCCGCCGGTCGGCGGCCGGTCGCAACAGCGCTTCGTCAGAGGGTGCGATTTACGAAGTGCGGGGTAGGGGTGTCAAGCCAAGACCTTCGAAGATCGCTACCTTCGAGATCCGGCCCCCTCGCGATCAGGCCCCCTGCTGACGGGCGCGGGAGGCGTGCGACTGCAGCGCCCGGATCCGTTCGGCCAGCGTGCCGCCGCCCTCGGGCAGCCCGCTGCCCGGCGTGGCGCCATTGGCGGGCTTGGCGGCGGTCTTGGCCGGCACCGTCGGTTCGGCCGCCAGCATGGCCTCGATCGCCGAATTCGGGCCCTCGAGCTGGATCGCGAGCTTCGCGACCTCGGCGGCGATGTCGTTGATGCGCTCGCGCAGCAACGCGTTCTCCATGCGCTCGGTCGCCCAGGAGCTCTCGGTCTGCTGCTGGATCGCGTTGATGTCGCGTTGCAGCTTGGCGCGCTCGTCGCGCGCGACGCTCAGCTGCTCCTCGGCCGCGGCCTTCTCCTGGCGCAGCTTCTCGAGCGCCGGCGCCTTGCCGCCGCTGGTCGCCGCGATCTCCTCGCGCAACTCCTGCACGGTCCGCTCGGCGGCGGCGTTGGCCTGCTTGAGCTGGCTGTTCTCGTATTCGCGCTCGGCGAGCAGCTTGCCCTGGGTCGCGAGCCGCGTCTCGAGGTCGCTGACGCGGTTGCCGAGCATTTCGGCTTCCTTGACCTGGACGATGAGCTGCCGGTCGAGATCGGTGACGCGCTGGCTGAGATTCTCGACCCGGCCACGTGCTTCCGTCAGGTCGCGCGTGGCGATTTCCGACTGGTTGCGTTCCTGGGCGAGGCGGGCCTGGGTCGCCGCGAATTCCTTCTCGGCATCGCCGACGCGGCTCTTCAGCTCCTCCACCTGCGTCCGCACCGTGACGAGCTCGACCTGGCGGCTGTCTGCCGTCATGGAGCGGTCGCTGAGCGCGGCATTGATCTTGCCGAGTTCGGACTGCTTGTCGGTCAGCGCCTGCTCGGCGGAGCGCAACAGCTCGGTCTTGGCGGAGAATTCCTCCTCGGTGGCGCGAAGCTGATCCTTCATCGCCTTCTCGCGTGCTTCCATCGCGAAGATCGCGGCGTTCTTCTCGCCGAGCTCGATCTTCATGCGGTTGATCGCGTCGGTCTTCTTGCCGAGCTCGGCGAGCTGGCTCGTGGTCTTGCTCTTGAGCTGGTCGACGCTCATCTCGAGCCGGCGCGCCGACATCGCGAATTCCGCGCGGAGCTGGTCCTTGTCGGCCTGGATCTCGGCCATCGAGAGCGGGGTGGCGGCTTCCATGCGGCGCGTCGTCAGCCGCACCGCGCGGTTATGCACCAGCGGCACGATCATCAGGCCGCACAGCATCGAGATCAGGAAACCGATCGCGCCGTACATGATCGGTTCGATCATGAAGGGTCACTCCACAGATAAGAATTCGTTAATCACAATGCCACGGCAGGCCGGCCAAAGGCCAGCCCATTGCCGCGTTAACGTGAATCGCAGATCGCGGCCAAAGCCGGCCGGGGCGACCACCCGTGAAAACGGCGACTAGAACGGGTTCCAGGTCGCGCGTGGGGTGTATTTGAGATAGCCGACATTGGCGCCGAGCCGCAATCCGATGCCGGAGCGAATCGGTACCAGCACGATGTTGTTGGCGGTCAGCGCGGTCATGCCGAAACCGCCGACGATATAGGCCGAGCCGTCGATGCCGACGAAGCGCTGATAGATCGCATTGGTGGACGGCAGGTTATAGACCAGCGTCATGGTGCGCGCGCCATCGCCGCCCCAGTCGAAGCCGACCGACGGCCCCTGCCAGTAGACCCTGAGGTCGCCGGCATTCTTGGTGTAGAGCGTGCCTTCGCCGTAGCGCAGCCCCGCGACGAACGCGCCGGAGCCTTCCTCGCCGAGTACATAGCCGTTGGGCAGCCCCCATTGGCTGACCGCGCGCTCGATGACCGAGGCAAGTCCGCGTGAAACATTGCCGAAAAATTTGTGCCCGGCGTTGACCAGTTCCTCAGGCCCGTAGGTATACGGGGTCGGTTCACGCTGGGGCGGCGGATATTGCGGCGGCGGGGGCTGCTGTGCGGACGCCTGTCCGGTCCAGCACATCAGCGCGGCGAACGCCACCGCGGCAAGGCGTGATGCGAAAGTCATTAAGAACCCCTGCTATCGAAATCCGGGCGCTGCCCTTAACCTGATGCCAACAGGCACGGCTCTAGGTTGCGCCCAGTGTCCCCTCGACTCGGATGTTATCGGTATCAACTATGACGGCACAACGGCAGGAAAGAAATGGTTGGCGCCGTGGAGTGGCCTTTTTCGGCCTGTTGGCGGGCATTTTGGCGGCCACTTGGCCTGACTTGGGCGCCCAAGCCACCACGACCGAGCGGGTGGTGACGAACCGCTATTCCGGCCTCGCGATCGAGGGATTCGATCCCGTCGCCTATTTCACCGATGCCACCCCGACTTTGGGCCATGCCGAATTCGAGGCCGCCGAAGGCGGTGCGGTCTGGCGCTTCCGCAACGAGGGCAACCGCGCCTCCTTCGTGGCACATCCAGAAATCTATGGTCCTCAGTTTGGTGGTTATGACCCGACCGACCTGGTGCGCGGCGTGACCTGCGCGGGCAATCCGCGGTTCTGGGTGGTTGCCGGGAACAGGCTCTATCTTTTCAATCGGGAAAAGAGCCGTGACGCCTTCGCCGCCGATCCCGCGCACTTCCTGAAGGAGGCTGCGGCGCGCTGGCCGGCGCTGGAAGAGAATCTGGCGCAATAGATCAGGACGCCGCAGCCGGGTCGCCCCAGGCAATGAATTCCGGCACCAGGAAGTCGTCACGGCCGAGCCCGAAATGCAGCGGGCTCCCGTGCGAATCCGTTACCGTTCCACCAGCCGCGACCACGACTGCAGCGCCGGCCGCGACATCCCATTCGGACGTCGGCGAAAGGCGGGGATAGATATCAACCGCCCCCTCGGCGACACGGCCGAATTTGACCGCAGAGCCGAGCACCGCGCGCTCGGCGCCGCCGCGCGCATCGATGAAGGCTTCGGTGCGTGCATCGCCATGCGATCGGCTGACCGCGGCGGTCCACGGCGCGCCGCGCGGTGGACACGGGCGCGTCTTGATCGGGACCGCCTGCGAAACCTTGCTGTCGCGTAGCGTCAGCCGCTCCGCGCCCTTGCCGACGATGCCACGCCAGATCAATCCGAGCGCAGGTGCGCCGACTATGCCGAGCAGCGGTGCGCCGTGTGTGACCAGCGCTACATTGACCGTGAACTCGTTGCGGCCGGCGACGAACTCCTTGGTGCCGTCGAGTGGATCGATCAGGAAGAAACTGTCCTTGTAGGGTGGCTTCGCCAGATGAACACGCTCTTCGGACAGCAACGATATTCGCGGCGCCAGCCGCGCCAGCCCCTCGACGATGATCCGGTCGGCGGCGAGATCCGCCTCCGTGACCGGCGAACCATCATCCTTGCCGGTAACCTTCATCGCGGGACGATCGACCGCGAGAATCGCGTCGCCGGCCCGGATCACCAACTCGGTCAGTGATTCGAGCAGCGTGGCGGCTTTATCGCAGTCGACTGCGGGCGATTTTGCCTCATTCATGGGCGGATCTCATATCCTGTTCGTCTTTCCCTTATCAATCCTGCCGCAAGCTGGCAGCATGCGTCTTCGCAGTGTATCAAGCCGACAGGCATGCGTGATTCGCACTCCTCCCGCGGTGTGCGGCTTTCCAGGAACAATCTATGTCTGGCACTTCGTCTCCCGGTCCCGCTCCCGATGCACTCGAACTTGCGGCGCTGTTGTGCTCGCGAGTCTGTCACGATCTCATCAGTCCCGTTGGCGCGATCGTCAATGGGCTTGAGGTCCTCGACGACAATCCCAAACCTGAAGATCGCGATTTCGCGCTCGATCTGATCCGCAAGAGCGCAAAAACCGCGTCGGCACGGCTGCAGTTCTGCCGATTGGCGTTCGGCGCGGCCGGTTCCTCCGGCGCCCAGATCGACCTCGGCGATGCCCAGAATATGGCGAAGGGGCATATCGAGGACGGTAAGGTCACGCTGACGTGGAATTTGCCGCGGCTGTTGCTGCCCAAGAACCGGGTCAAGCTGCTGCTGAACATGCTTGTGATCGCACAGCAGACGATTCCACGCGGCGGCACGCTCACCGTGGATCCGGTTGGTGAGGGCGAGGCGATCAGCTTCCGCATCACGTCCGCCGGTCTCAATGCCCGCGTGCCGCAGAACATCGTCGATCTCCTCAACGCAACGTCGTCGAACACGGTCGATGCGCATGCGGTGCAGCCGCATTACACGCGGCTGCTGGCGGAGGCCTGCGGACTCAAGGTGACGCTCACGCTCGACTGCGACAAGGTGCTTATCGTCGCGTCCTGAACGCGGCCGCCGCCACTCTGTTAATCAACGGTTACCAGGGGCCGCGCGTTCAATCGCGCGGCCTTATCTCCTTGTTGATCCCGTTCTTTTGCAATTACTCAACCAATATTAAACGCTTTGCAGGGAAGCTGGCCCGGTTTCGTAAGGCGCGTCGATGTCGCGCGCCACCGCGTTTTCAAAGGCTGGTTTTCATGGACGATCTGTTGCGCGAGTTCCTGACGGAGAGCAGCGAGAGCCTGGACACGGTCGACAACCAGCTGGTGCAGTTCGAGCAGGATCCGAACAACGCGAAGATCCTGGATAACATTTTCCGCCTGGTGCACACGATCAAGGGGACCTGCGGCTTCCTCGGGCTGCCGCGGCTGGAAGCCTTGGCGCATGCCGGCGAGACGTTGATGGGCAAGTTCCGCGACGGCATGCCGGTGACGGCGGAGGCCGTGACGCTGATCCTGTCCTCGATCGACCGCATCAAGGAGATTTTGGCGGGGCTAGAGGCCACCGAAGCCGAGCCCGAAGGCAATGACCGCGACCTGATCGATCGATTGGAAGCCATGGTCGAACACGGCATGGCCATGATGGCCGCCGGCGAGACTTCTGCTGATGAAGCATCCGTGCCCGTCGTCGAGGCGCCGTCAGTGCAGCCGGCGATGGCCGAGGGCACGCTGGTGGCGCAGACGCTGGAGCGCCCGTTGCGTCCGGGCGAGGTCTCGCTCGACGAGCTCGAGCGCGCCTTCCGCGAGACCGCCACCGAAGTGGTCGCGCCGGCGCCGGTCGCCAAGCCTGTAGCCGCAGCACCCGCGGCTGACGCCGCCGAGCCCGCCAGGAAGCCGGCCCGCAAGACCGCCGCCGCGGAAGGTGAGGCCGAGGGCGGCGACAAGATCGCCAACCAGTCGATCCGGGTCAACGTCGACACCCTCGAACACCTGATGACGATGGTCTCCGAGCTGGTGCTGACCCGCAACCAGCTGCTCGAGATCAGCAGGCGCAACGAGGACACCGAGTTCAAGGTGCCGCTGCAGCGGCTCTCCAACGTCACCGCCGAGCTGCAGGAGGGCGTCATGAAGACGCGCATGCAGCCGATCGGCAATGCCTGGCAGAAGCTGCCGCGCATCGTCCGCGACCTCTCCGGCGAGCTCGGCAAGCAGATTGAACTGGAAATGCACGGCGCCGATACCGAGCTCGACCGCCAGGTGCTCGACCTGATCAAGGATCCGTTGACGCACATGGTGCGCAACTCCGCCGACCATGGGCTGGAGACCCCGGCCGAGCGGGCAGCCAGCGGCAAGGGCGAGCAGGGCACCATCCGTCTAAGCGCCTATCACGAGGGCGGCCACATCATCATCTGCATCGCCGACAATGGCCGCGGCCTCAACACCGAGCGGATCAAGGCCAAGGCACTCTCGAGCGGTCTCGTCACCGAGACCGAACTGGAGAAGATGACCGAAGCCCAGATCCACAAGTTCATCTTCGCGCCGGGCTTCTCGACGGCGGCCCAGGTCACCTCGGTGTCCGGCCGCGGCGTCGGCATGGACGTGGTGCGCACCAATATCGACCAGATCGGCGGCACCATCGACATCAAGAGCGTGGCCGGCGAGGGCGCCTCCGTCACCATCAAGATCCCGCTGACGCTTGCGATCGTCTCCGCCCTGATCGTGGAAGCCGGCGGCGACCGCTTCGCGATCCCGCAACTGTCCGTCGTCGAGCTGGTGCGGGCCCGCGCCAACTCCGAGCACCGCATCGAGCGCATCAAGGACACCGCGGTCTTAAGGCTGCGCAACAAGCTGTTGCCGCTGATCCATCTCAAGAAGCTCCTGAAGATCGACGACGGCGCGACCGCGGAGGCCGAGAACGGCTTCATCGTGGTGACGCAGGTCGGCAGCCAGACCTTCGGCATCGTGGTCGACGGCGTGTTCCACACCGAGGAGATCGTGGTCAAGCCGATGTCGACCAAGCTGCGCCACATCGACATGTTCTCCGGCAACACCATTCTGGGCGATGGCGCCGTCATCATGATCATCGACCCCAACGGCATTGCCAAAGCCTTGGGCGCCTCCGGCGCCTCGGCCCATGACATGGCCGACGACAGCGCCGCCGCGCACGCCGCCAGCGGCGAGCAGCTGACCTCGCTCCTGGTGTTCCGCGCCGGCACCTCGCAGCCCAAGGCGGTGCCGCTCGGCCTCGTCACCCGGCTGGAAGAGATCGCCACCGACAAGATCGAGCTCTCGAACGGCCGCTACATGGTGCAGTACCGCGAGCAGCTGATGCCGCTGGTGCAGATGGCTGGCGTCGAGGTGCAGACGCAAGGCGCGCAGCCGATCCTGGTGTTCGCCGACGACGGCCGCTCGATGGGGCTCGTGGTCGACGAGATCATCGACATCGTCGAGGAGCGGCTCAACATTGAGGTCGCGGGCTCGCAGGACGGCATTCTGGGCTCGGCGGTGATCAAGGGCCAGGCCACCGAGGTGATCGACGTCGGCCACTTCCTGCCGATGGCGTTTGCCGACTGGTTCTCGCGCAAGGAGATGCGGCCGTCGGCCAATGCGCAGTCCGTGCTCCTCGTGGACGACAGCGCCTTCTTCCGCAACATGCTGGCGCCGGTGCTGAAGGCCGCCGGCTACCGGGTGCGGACCGCGCCGACCGCGCAGGAGGGGCTCGCGGTGCTGCGCTCGGGGCAGGCCTTCGACGTCGTGCTGACCGACATCGAGATGCCCGAGATGAACGGCTTCGAGTTCGCCGAGGTGATCCGCGGCGACAGCAACCTGACCGGGCTGCCGATCATCGCGCTGTCGGCGATGGTGTCGCCGGCGGCGATCGAGCGCGGCCGGCAGGCCGGCTTCCACGACTATGTCGCCAAGTTCGACCGTCCCGGGCTGATCGCGGCGCTGAAGGAGCAGACCGTCGAGCTGCGGAACGCTGCGTAAGGAACAGATGCGATGACCAGCAAGACCGAAGCAGGCGAAGGCACCATGGCCGAATACGTCACCGCCGTGATCGGCGGGCAGCTG
>NZ_LNCU01000069.1:20521-34530 GCF_001542415.1 Bradyrhizobium macuxiense | reverse complement strand
GCCCAAGCCGGCGCCGCCACCACCCGTCGGCCTGCCTCCGTTACCACCACCGAAACCGCCTGCGCCGGGCGTTCCCGCAGCGACCCCAGCACCACCGCCGCCGCCGCCAAATCCGCCCGCCCCGGCCTGCGTGGAAAGAGCTCCACCGCCCCCGCCACCCAAGCCGCCAGAGCCTCCCCCGCCGGCGCCACCGTTGACTTGGCCAGCGCTACCGTCTGCAACGACGAAGCCGTCCGTTCCGTTGCTAGACAGACCACCGCCACCGCCGCTGGTTCTTGTTTGGAGGAGGCTTCTCAAGTAATCGGGGTGGATTGCCCCCGAGCCGTTGCCACCGCGCGCCGAGTTGCCTTGCAGGCTGACATTGTTCACGGTCACGATGGCGCCTGTGGCGACGAACAGTGCGCCGCCGAGTCCCGCGCCGCCGCCGCCACCACCGCCACTGCTACCGCCGGAGGGTAGGTTGAAATATCCGCTTCCGCCGTTCCCGCCCTGCGCGGCGGCATTGACGATGTTCAGATTATTGATCGCGACCTGGAAGTCTGCTGCGATGAACAGGCCGCGATACATGTTGTTGCCGGAGAGCGTGAAACCTCCACCGTTGATAGTGACGCTGCGCGCGACCCACGGCAGGTTTTGCGTCAACGTGATGTTCTGGGTGAGAGTTATGGTGCTGTACTGAGCGTTGTCGATGGCGTCCCTGAGCTGTCCCTCGGTACTGACATTGATGTTGGCAGCATCGGCCGGCAGCGCTGTGAGGAGTGTGCCTGCCGTAAGGCTTGCAGCCAGGACCAACCGCGACGCCGACGCGGAGAGACGGGCTTTCGTCGGCTGCACCAGTGAGCGGTCTGCAGGCAACTTGACATGCTTGAACATCTTGGCTGGCCTTTCAGGAAAATCGTGACGCTCTGTGCACGCCCAACGTATTGGCTAGTGGGACCGGCCTTGTGCCGGCTTAGGACAAGCGCCAGCGCGCAAGAGCGCATGCCTTGTGCGGTGAATCGGCGCGCAGCGCGGGCAGGGAGACCGCGATCGACGGCAACGCGAGGGATGAAATCAGAAGGCGTGAAGAACGCGCGGAGACGGGCGAAAAGTGCCCGCTAAGAACTGAACGAAACAACATGCTGCCCACCACTTTGCACGCTGACCGACAAATTGAGCCGGTGCAGTCATCGTCTAGCAGGCAATTGTTTGGACACTATTTGAAGATCGCAGAGGCGGGATCGGTTGTGGCTTCCGTGCCACTCAGCGCGCGGTGGCGAACATGCGCATGATCGACACCCGGATTGGGGAAGGCATGGCTGACACGGACTCGGCAGCGGCCGTCAACGGGGCGCCAGCTGACTGATCAGTTCATTGGCGAAGGCGGGCATCGCGGTGCCGGCTGCGAAGTCGAACTTGTTGATCGAGATGAAGACGCCGACGCCGCGCGCCGGCGAGAAGGCGATATAGGACAGCGTGCCCTGCCGCCCGCCGGCCTTCTGCAGGATGAGCGGGCGCGTGCCCTGTGGGTTCATCACGACCCAGCCGAGGCCCATCGCGTCCATATGACCGGATTCATCGAGGCCGGAGACCGGATCGAGGCCGTCGCGCACCCGATAGGTCGCATGGTCGAGGGTACGTGTCTCGGCGTCGTTGCGTCCGAAGCGATCGAGATGCCACTTCAGCCAGCGCACCATGTCGTTCGCCGTCGAGAACAGTCCGCTCGCGGCGGCTTGCATGTCGCTGACGTCGGTCAGCGGATAGGCCTTGCCATCCGGCGCATGGCCCTGGAACAGGCGCGCCTTCTGCGCGTCGTTCAGCCGCACGGCGGTATCCTTCAGTCCGGCCGGGGCGAAGACCCGCTCCTGAAGCAGTTGGGAATAAGGCTTGCCGGCTGAGTTGGAGAGCGCCTCGCCGAGCAGATCGAACGCATAGTTGGAATAGTGAAGCCCGGTGCCCGGAGCGAACAGCAGCTCCTGATCCTTCAGCGCGGCCTTGTACATCTCGCGCGAGACGAAGTCCGGGCGCTGCGGATCACGCTCGAGCGCAACCTCGCGCGGCAGACCGGAGCCATGGGTCGCGAGGTCGAGCAACGTGATCTCGCGGCCGTCCTTTTTCGGCACCACGGCGTTCGGCCAGCCCAGCCGGTCCTGAAGGCGATCGCTCAGCCTCACGGTGCCGTCGGCCGCAAGGCTGGCGAGAACCTGTCCGGCGAAGGCCTTCGAGATCGAGCCGACACGGATCACGGTGTCGCCATCAGGCTCGCCGGCGCCGTCGGCACGTTCCCCGTAGCCCACGACGATGCTCTCGCCGTTCCGCACCACTGCGAGCACCATTCCCGGGACGTTCATGTGCAGGAACGCGATTTGGCCCTGGAAGCCGACCATGTCCCTCAGGAGGGCCGTACCCGGTTGCGCGCTGTCGGCATAGGCCGGCAGCGCCGTCAGGAGCGCGCCTGCGGCAACGCATTTTGCCAGGACCAGGCATGAGGCCAATCTCGACAAGCGAGAAAAGAGCGAACGCCGAGTTGTCTGCCTGGGCCTGCCAGGAGCTGCGGACCGGCTTTCCATCTGGAGAGAACGAAACAACATGCTGCTCACCACTTGCTCGCTCAACGGCAACTGAGCCGGCGATTGTAGTCTAGCAGGTAATTGTTTGGACACTATTTGAAGAGCGCGTGTCCGATTGTAGCTTCCGTGCCACTCAGCGTTGAGTTGAACGGCTCGTCACGCCGTCCTGTCAGGCCTCAGCCGTGTTTTTGCGCACCCGCACGTCGGGCGCTGGGCGTCGTCGGGGCGCGCTGCCCATCATGTTCTGGCCGCGGCGGCTGAACCCGATGCTCGCCAGAACGAAAGCCGGAACAGCCTGCTCGCCGTGTAGCCTCGTCACATGCGCGATCAGACCGCGCATGACATTGGCGCGTGCGTGCTCCGAGACGAGGTGGCGTGCCGAGGTGAAGTAGACATATTCGATCGCGCCGGCAGCGCCGGTGGGGCCAAGCGCGGCAAGTGCCTGCGCCGACGCCGGCGGCAACGCCCGGTCCACCGGCGCTATCATCCAGCCGATCATCAAGGCGATTTCGGGCGGGCAAGGCGCATCCATGTTGGCCGTGTCAACGGCAGCAGCATCCAGCGCGGCGCGGTCGCCGGCAGCAAGCAGAGCGATGCACTTCAGGACTCTCATGTGGAGATGAAGGGCAGGGCCCAGTTCGGCCATCGCGATGCCGCGATCAAAGAATCCGACGGCCTCGTCGAAACGGCCGCGCGCGTAGCGCAACTGTCCCATAATGGGCAAGGCGGCGGCAAAGTCCGCAGTCCGGGCGAAGGCGCGCTCGGCAAGGTCCTCCGCCAGGTCGAGCTGGCCGCGGTTGATGAAATACAACAGCTTGGCGGCGGCCAACATCAGCAACGGATTCGTCTCAATGGCGGGCAGGCACTCCAGCACCGTGGCATCGATCTCGCTCTCGATACGATAGCGCTCTTCCAGGCTTATCCCACCGGTCGGACCGATCAGTATGAGGCGCGCGAACAGATGCAGACACCATTGCAGGGCGATGTCTGCATTCTGGGGATCCTGCTCCCGCGCCTTTCCCAGCTGCTCGCCGCTGGCCAGCCACGCCGGGTTTGACGTCGACAGCGCGCTCGATGCCTTGGGCAGGCGCATTTCAAGCGGTTCGTCTGCAGATATGCCGAGGCCGGTGGAGGCGTCAATCATCGCCTGCGACAGCGCGTCGATGACGCCGTTGGCAACCCGGGTCGCCTCAGACGTGAACGATGCGGCGTCTGCGATATCGAGATGGAGACGGAACGCTTTGACGATGCGCCTCGATGGCATTTCTCGCAAGGTTGCCGCGCAATCGAGCTGCCCGTTGCCGGCGAGAAAGCTCGTCTGCAGGACATAACGCAGCTTGTCGGCTGCGGCAGGGCTCCAGTTCTCGACAACTACAACCCGGCGGCCACTGCCGAGACCGGCGGCGATCTTGTCGCGAAGCTGGTCGACCAAGGACGACGCTTGCTCGCTGGTAGGATGCTCCTGCGGCCCGAAAGCCGGCCCGATCACCAGGAATGCATCGATCGGTGCCGGGCGAACCGGTGCGGCGATCCAGACATAGCCCTCGCCATACTGCGTGGCGATGTACTTCGGCGATTTGGCGTTGTCGCCGAGCTTGGTCCGCAGCCTGTTGACCAGGAAATCGATGTTGCGGTCGGATACGTCCGATTCGGACGCGACTTCATCGAGCAGACGGCCCCGGCGCATCAGGCGCTGCGGGTTGCGGGTGAGGGCGAGCAGCAGCGCGCGTTCGTTTCTGGTGAACTGAATTACAAGGCCGTTGCGGCGTCCGAAAAGGCAGGTTTCATCAAGAAACAGATCCCCGAAGCGGAGATCCAGTGCTTTGTCCACTTCCCAGCCCCCTGAAGCAAATCAAACGCCGACACAAATAGAAATATGCTCTTGAACGGCCGTGCCGCAAGCCTGACGTGCAGCCGGCCGTTGGCCTTCTTCAGCCGGATCGGAGTCGGCATTCTGGTCGTTCCCATTGGTGAGCCAATGCCGTCGTCGACCTCCTTGACGCCGAGTTTTTGTCCAGCCATCGCGAAGCCCGCCGGCCCAAACCGTCGCTTGCAGTGGTCGATGGCTACTTTGCATGGGGTTGTTTTCGATATTTTGGTGGGAGCCGCGGCCATTGGTCGCGCTCTGGTTCGTGCTGCGGGATGACCTGGACAATCCGGTCGATCGCTACCGGGTATGGGCGCCGAGATCGAACCTGCGCGTAACCCCGATGGCCTCGAGGAAGGCCTCATCGTGGCTCACCACCAGCAGCGCCCCGTCATAGGCGCGCAATCCGGCTTCGACCGCTTCCATGGAGTCGATGTCGAGATGGTTGGTCGGCTCGTCGAGGATCAAAAGCGGCGGTGGCGTCGTGCCGCCGAGAACACAGGCGAGTCCGGCCCGCAGCAATTGACCGCCGCTGAGGCGGGAGACGGTCTGCAGCGCTGCATCCGCCCGGAACATGAAGCGCGCCAACGCCGCCCGGCATTCGTTCTCACCGGCATCCGGATTGATGCGCCGGAAGTTCTCCAGGATGGAGGCCGCGCCATCCAGCAGGCTGACCGTCTGATCGAACATCGCAAAGCGGTTCACGACGTGCACCGTGCCGCGCGACGGCGTCAGATCGCCGGTGACGAGCTTGAGGAGCGTCGTCTTGCCCGACCCGTTGGGCCCGACGATCGCGACACGCTCCGGCCCGACAATGGAGAATGTCACGTCGCGCAGGATCGGATTCTCCGCCGTGTAGCCGACATCGGCGGCTTCGATCCGGAGCACCATCCTGCCCGTCGGCAGATCCGTCGGTGGCAGTCGCACCGAGAATGGTTGAAGGACTTCGATGCGCTGCCGCGCCGCGGCGGCGAGCTCGAGCGCTTGCGCTCGCTTCCGTTCGGCGAGACGAGCGTTCTCTCCGCTGGTGTCCTCGCTGCGGTCCTTGCGCAGGCCCGCGGCAATGCGCGGTATGTCGCCCTTGGCGCGCTTGCGCTGGCCTGCGCCGTCCTTGCGTGCCTTCCGTTCGGCCGTTTCCTTTTCCTGGCGATCGATCTCGGCCACGCGCCTGTCAGCCGTCGCCAGGTCGTGCCGGGCCGCAGCGAGTTCAACCGCCTTGCGTTCGCGGTATTGGCTCCAATTGCCGCCATAGCGTCTGGCTTCCAGCGACGTCAGCTCGACAATCGCGTCCATGGTCTCGAGCAGCTCGCGGTCGTGGCTGACGATGATCGCGCCATGGCGCCAGCCGGCGAGCAGGTCGATCACCGCCTCGCGTCCCCTGCGGTCCAGATTGTTGGTGGGCTCGTCCAGCAGCAGGAAGTCGGGCTGCGCGAAGATGAGTGCGGCCAGGCGCGCTCGTGTGGCCTGCCCGCCGGAGAGTCTTGCCAGTGGCGCTTCGAGCACATCGTTCAGCCCGACGCGGTGCAGCGCGGAGGCAATGCGATCGTCCAGCGTCCATTCGACATCCGCAAGCTCATCGGCGGTCGCATCGCCGCGCTCGGCGCGGCGTAGCGCCACAAGTGCGTGGCGTGCACCGAACAGATCGATGACGCAGTCCTCCGGCTTCACCTGAACCGTCTGGTGAAGCAGTCCGACGCGACCGCGCACCGAGACCGTGCCGGATTGCGGCGCGCGTTCTCCGGCGATCAGGGCAAGCAAGGTCGTCTTGCCGACGCCGTTGCGGCCGACAAGGCCGGTCCGCTCGGAGCCGAAGGTCAGGTCGATGCTGGAAAGGAGAGTCCGGCCGTCAGGCGCGGACAGGGTCAGATTGGAGAGCGTGATCGATGCAGGCATGGCGATGGATGTCCCCGTGGGCAAGGCTGATGGGCTTTGCTGTCCGGATGGAATCCATGGCCGTCGGCATCCTCTCGAATTGATGATGGACGTGATTTAGTCGCGTGCTGCGTTGGAATCAAGGCAGGCGGCGTGGCCCGACGCCGGCCTTGACCGTATCCGTTGTGGGCGTCACGCCGCCGCGGCCACCGTCCAGCGGTCGGGGTCCTGGGTGTGGCCGATCAAGGCAAGACCGTAGGCGATCGATTCGAACTGGTCGGCCGATGTCAGCCGCGTCTCGCCGAAGCGCTCGGCGAACAGGCGCTGCACGGCCGGCACGAACGATGTGCCGCCGGTCAGGAACACCTTCTCCACGTCGCGCGCGGTGATGCCGGCTTTCGCCAGCGCCTCGTCGACGGTGGCCCCTAATCGTTCGACGTCGTCGGCGATCCAGGCTTCGAAGTCCCGACGCGTGACGGTCGCGCCGATGTCGATGTCTTCGCGCACGAAGCGGAACTCGACGCGATCATGGCTCGACAGCGCGACCTTGGTGTCGGATACGGCGCGATAGAGCGCAAAGCCGAGATCGTGGTCGACGATGGTGATGAAATCGTGCAGCGGGGCGGGATCGATCGCGGTGCGCGCGAGCTGCTGCAGTTCGCGCAGGTCGCCGTTGCCCTTCATCATCGCGAGCTGATGCCAGCGGGCGAGACTCGAATAATAGTGATTGGGGATCGGCAGCACCTTGTCGAACGAACGGTAGTTGGATCCCTTGCCGAGCCGCGGCGAGACGATGTGATCGACGATGCGATAGTCGAAGGTGTCGCCGGCGATGCCGATACCGGCATGGCCGAGCGGCTCCGCGCGCAGCACGCCGCCGGCGCGCGAGAAGCGCATCACGGAGAAATCGCTGGTGCCGCCGCCGAAATCGGCCACCAGAACGGTGGCGTCGTGGTCGAGCTGGCGCGCGAAGGAGAATGCTGCGCCGACCGGCTCATAGACATAGCGCGCGTGACTCGCGCCAAGCCGCTCGAACGCGGCCTTGTAGCGCTGCATGGCGAGCTCGTCATTCGGGTTGCCGCCGGCGAAGCGCACAGGGCGGCCGACCATGATGGTCGGCGCGCCGAGATTGAAGCCGTCGCCGGCATGGCGCGCCAGCGTGCGCAGGAACGCCGCCAGCAGATCCTCGAACTTGTAGCGCTGCCGGAAGATCTGGGTGGTGTTGAAGGCGGAACTCGCTGCGAATGTCTTGAACGACTGGATGAAGCGATGAATGGTGCGCCCCTCCAGGAACTGCTCGATCGCCCACGGCCCGCCCTCGGCGTGCGGATGCAGGCCGCTGCCCGGCCGCTCCTCCCAGAAGCACAGCGCCGACACATAGACGCTGTGCGTGCGGCCGCCATGATCGAAACGGATGGCCTCGACACGGCCGTCGCCGTCCGACAGCGCAATCACCGTGTTGCTGGTGCCAAAATCGACGCCGATCGAGATGGCGGGCGAGGCGCTCGACATGTCATGCTCTGAGTATGATGTGAAAGGGGGCGGACGTTTAGCGGCTTTGGCCCGGCTTGCCAACCCGTCAGGACGCCGCAAGGTTCACGATCCGGGGAATGACGGAGACACCGTCGCGAGGCAGTCCACCTCACGCGCGGTGTCAGAAATTCGTTCCCGAAATGATGACGGCGCTTCCGGGTTCAATCCTTCAAGGCGTAGGCGATGACGTAGTCACCGCGTTTGGTGCCGAACGAGCCGTGGCCGCCGGCTGCGGTGACGACATACTGCTTGCCGTCGACCTCGTAGGTCATCGGCGTCGATTGGGCGCCGGCGGGCAAGCGATCTTCCCAGATCACCTTGCCGTTGCGCACGTCGTAGGCCCGGATCACGTATTCATAGGTCCCGGTGTAGAATGCGACGCCACCGGCGGTCGTGATCGGCCCACCCAGCATCGGTACGCCCATCTTGAAGGGAAGCGGTAGCGGCGTGGTGTCCCTGATCGTGCCGTTGGGATGCTGCCAGACGATCTTCATCGTCCTGAGATCGATCGCGGCCATCGAGCCCCATGGCGGCCGGTAGCACGGCACGGAGAGCGGCGAGAGAAAGCTCCAGATGTCTACCCCGAACGGCGTGCCATACATCGGCTGCACCCCGACCTCGCTGCCGACTGGCTTGTCGGCCGTCGGTGCAGGAGGATTGCCGGGGCCGCGCGGAATGAGCCGCGACGCGAAGGGCAACGACATCGGGTTGGCGATGGCGATCTGCCTCACGGGATCGATCGCGATGCCGCCCCATTCGAACATGCCGAGATTCCCCGGAAAGACGAGCGTGCCTTGCAGTGACGGCGGCGTGAACGTGCCTTCGTAGCGCAGCCGATGAAACATGATCCGGCACAGCAGCTGATCGAAGATCGTGCCGCCCCACATGTCCGCGCCGGTCAGCTTCGCCTCGGGGCGGAATGTCAGCTCGGAGAACGGCTGCGTCGGCGCGGTGCGGTCGCCGGGCGCAGCTCCCTGCGGGACAGGACGTTCCGGCGCCGGCACGATCAACTCGCCGTTCCTGCGGTCGAGCACAAAGATGTTGCCGACCTTGGTCGGCTGGATGATCGCGGGGACGACCCCCTTGGGCGTCGTCAGATCGACCAGGCTCGGTTGCGACGGAACGTCCATGTCCCAGAGGTCATGATGCACCGTCTGGTACGACCAGGCGCGCTTGCCGGCGTTGACATCCAGCGCCACGATCGAGCTGGAATAGCGCTCGACGAGTGCGTCGCGATTGCCGCCCCAGATATCGGGCCCGTTGTTGCCGGTCGGGATGTAGACGAGGTTCAATTTTGGATCGAACGACGCCGTAATCCAGGAGTTCGGCGAACCGGTGGTGTAGTGCCGCGTCGGCGACGGCAGCGCATTCTCGTCCGCCGCACCGGAGTCCCAGGCCCAAACCAGCTTTCCCGTGTAGACATCGAAGCCGCGGACCACGCCCGAAGGCACGTCGACCGCATAATTGTCGATCACCGCGGCGGCAACGACCAGTATCCTGTCACTGACGACGGGCGGTGAGGTCGGCTCGAAGAAGCCTGCCGTCTTGATCGCCATGCCTTGTTGCAGATCGAGGATGCCGTGATCGGCAAAGCTCTCGCAGAGCTTGCCGCTGTCAGCATCGAGCGCGATCATCCGCCCATCATTGACGGGAAGGAAGATCCGCCGCGGGCATTCGGCGGGCGCCGGATTGCCGCTGCTGTCGACAGCGCCTGCCGCGGTCTCGTGGTAGGAGACCCCACGGCACGTCATGTGCTGGAACGTCTTGTTGAATGTCAGCTTGGGATCGTACCGCCAGCGCTCCGCACCGGTCTTGGCGTCGAGCGCAAACAGGATCTGGTGCTGCGAGCAGAGATAGAGCGTATCGCGCACCTTGATCGGGGTGACCTCGAAGGTGGTCTCGCCGGAATCGTTTGGTGTCGGCATGTCGCCGGTGCGGAAAGTCCAGGCGACCTTGAGGTTACTGATGTTGTCGGGCGTGATCTGCTTCAGCGGCGAATAGCGCTGGCCGAATTGCGTGCGTCCATAGGCGCGCCAGTCGGCATCCGGTTGTGGGTCGGCCTCGCTTTGCGGCACGGGGGAGCCGGCCTCGGCGATCGTGCCGTTGATATCGTGATAGCTGGACAGCAGCCCGACGATGAGTACGGCCGAGGCCACCACGACGCCGCCCCAGAGCGGCGCCGTTGCGCGTGCATAAGAGACCGGCTCGTTTTGCGTCAGCCCGCGAACGATCACCGGCGTGAGCAGCCAGAGCGCCATGGGGAAGATGATGTCGCCGCGTGCCGCAAGCGGCCACCAATCGAAGCGCACCTCGTAGACCGCCCACGCCAGCGTGACGACCAGCACGATCGCAAACAGCCATAGCGCCGAACGGCGCTGTGCCAGCAACAATGCAGCCGTCGCGAGAATGCCGACACCGAGGATAATGTAGAAGATCGAGCCGCCCAATGCGGCGAGCCAGATGCCGCCGCCCGCAAGGACCAGGCCTATCAATGCGTAGATGATACCCGTGACGAAGACGGCCCTGGATCGCTGCATGGTGACTCCAGTGGTGGAAGAGGAGCTGGGCTTGCCCCGGCGCAAGCGCAACAGACCACGTCCGCCTTCATGAACTTTCGTTCAATCACCCGCAAGTCGCAACCGGGAACTGTAGCGTCGATGCAACATCCGCGTGCAAAGCTGTGATGCAAAAAACCTGATGAAACAAAACTGCTTCAAAATGCGCGTTCAGCTAATTTTGAATCGGCGCGCTCTTCCGGTCCTGCGCTGGGGCTGCTCTAAACCATCCGGCACTCAGCACGGCGCGCAGGAGAAGCAGGATGACATTGAATCCCACAGCACTGAATTATCGCGTCGCGGTCGGCGCCTATGAGGCGGGCCGGCCCAGCTACCCGGCGGAGATCGTCGCCGCCCTGCCGCTTCAAACCGCGCATTGCGTCGTCGATCTGGGTGCCGGAACCGGCAAGTTTACCCGCCTGCTGCTTCCGCATCTGTCCGAGACGGCTCGTCTGGCCGCCATCGAGCCCGTTGCCGAGATGTCGGCGAAGCTCGCGAAAGAAGCCGGGATCGAGGTCATCAACACGCGCGCCGATGCGATC
Source organism: Bradyrhizobium macuxiense (assembly GCF_001542415.1). Classification (GTDB taxonomy): domain Bacteria; phylum Pseudomonadota; class Alphaproteobacteria; order Rhizobiales; family Xanthobacteraceae; genus Bradyrhizobium; species Bradyrhizobium macuxiense. Next base: position 23,612 of record NZ_LNCU01000069.1, on the reverse strand, counting down.
GGTCTCGAAACCGGCAGCGTCGACCTCGTCACCTGCGCCCAGGCGTTTCACTGGTTCGACAACGAGGCGTCCGTCGCCGAGGTCGCGCGGCTGCTGCGCCCCGGCGGAACATTCGCGCTGGTCTGGAATAACAGGGATGACCGCATGCCGTGGGTCGATGCGTTGTCGCGCATGATCGAGCACTACGCGGGAGACACGCCGCGGCAGCGGTCGGGCCGCTGGCGATGGATCCTGAAGGATCCTCGCTTCGTGCTCGAGAAGGAAATCGTGCAGGACCATCCGCATCGGATGCGGCGGCAGGATGTTTTCGAGCGGGTCGCCTCGACGAGCTATGTCGCCAGCCTTCCCGACACGGAGAAGGCGATGCTTCGCGAAAAGACCGACGACGTCCTGCGCGAAGCCGGTCTCGGCCAGGCCGACGAGGTGGTGTTTCCCTACGTCACGAACCTCTATTTGCTGAAGCGGGTCTAGACCGATCCAACAAATCGACGTTACAGGCGGCCTCACCGCGTGGCCACGATCTTCCACTTGCCGTCCGCCCCTCGCCGCAGTGCCGGATCGCCGATGCGGATGTGCGTTGCCAGGAAATCGATGAAGGCCCGCACGCGCGCCGGCAGCGGACCGGCATGGCCGACATAGACCGCGTGGATGTCCTCGCGATCGCCGGGATTGAGGCCCTGCAGCACCGGCACGAGGCGTCCGGCATCGATGTCGGGGCCGATGTGGAACAGCGCGAGTCGTGCGATTCCGATGCCGCCAAGCGTCAGCCGGCGCGCGGTCTCGCCGTCGCTGGCGCGTGCGACCGGCGGCGGCAGCGCTTCCTCGATCCTTTCAGCCCGGCGGAACGGCCAGCCCCGGATGCTGCGCGGAAACGTCCAGCCGATGCCGCGATGTCCGGCGAGATCGGCGGGNCGGGTGCCTTCGGCGTGCCGAAGCGAGCGAGATACGAGGGCGCGGCGACCACGGCCATGCGGCTGGTGCCGAGCTTGCGCGCGATCAGGCGCGATGCGCCGAGCGGGCCAGCGCGAATGGCGATGTCCGCGCGCTCCTGCATCAGGTCGACCAGCGTGTCGGTCAACACGAGATCGAGCGTGATGTCGGGATTCTCGCTCATGAAACGCGGCAACAGCGGCATCACATGCAGCATGCCGAACGGGATGTTGCTGTTGACGGTGAGATGGCCGCGCGGCGCGCAGGAGGCCGCTTCGCGTTCGGCCTCCTCGATATCGGCGAGAATACGCAGCGCGCGCTGGTAGAAGGCTTGCCCTTCCTCGGTGAGCTGCAGCTTGCGCGTGGTGCGGTTGACGAGCCGCGTGCCGAGCCGGGTCTCGAGCCGGGAGACCAGCTTGCTGACGCCCGACGGTGTCAGGCGCAGGCTGTTCGCCGCCGCGGTGAAGCCGCCGAGATCGACGACGCGGACGAAGACGTCCATCTCGCCGGAGCGGTTGGTGTCAAGACGGGCCATGTTGAATTCATGTCACAAATGATTGGATTGGCGCCATCCTAATCCTTTTGGAACTGAACCGCTATGTCGCATCGCGGAAATCATCATTCGATCCGGAGCGACCATGCCTGCTGCCGTTCTTGCCCTGACCGCCGGTGCCTTCGGCATCGGCACCACCGAATTCCTCATCATGGGGCTGTTGCTGCAGGTCGCTGCCGACATGCAGGTCTCGGTCTCCACGGCGGGGCTGCCGATTTCCGGCTACGCGCTCGGCGTGTTCGTCGGCGCGCCGATCCTGACGCTGGCGACACGGAGGATGCCGCGCAAGACGGTGCTGCTGGCCATGATGGCGATCTTCACCCTCGGCAACGCGGCCTGCGCGTTGGCGCCGAGCTACGGGCTCCTGATGGCGGCGCGCATCCTGACCTCGCTCGCGCACGGCACCTTCTTCGGCGTCGGCTCGGTGGTGGCGGCGAGCCTTGTCGCCGAGGACAAGCGTGCATCGGCGATTGCCACGATGTTCATCGGCTTGACGGTCGCCACGCTGCTGGGCGTGCCGTTCGGCGCGTGGTTCGGCCTGATGCTCGGGTGGCGCGCGGCGTTCTGGGCCGTGGCTGTCATCGGGGTCATCGCCTTCGTTGTGGTGGCGGTGCTCGTGCCCGGCCATGTCGGCAATAGCGACAAACCGGCGCCGCTGCGCGACGAACTCGCCGTGCTCGGCCGTCCGCAGGTCCTGCTCGGGCTTGCCATGACGGTGTTCGGCTTCGGCGGACTGTTTGCAGTGTTCACCTATGTGCAGCCGATCCTGACCCGCCTCACCGGATTTTCGGACGCGGCGGTTTCGCCGATCCTGCTGGTATTCGGCGCCGGACTTGCGATCGGCAATGTCGCGGGCGGACGGCTTGCCGACAAGGGACTCGCACGCGCGCTGCTCGTGACGCTCGGCAGCCTCGCCGTCGTCCTCGTGGTGCTCGCCGCCGTGGTCTCGATCAAGGCATTGGCGGTGGCCCTTCTCTTCGTGCTCGGCATTGCCGCGTTCGCGACTGTCGCACCGCTGCAACTCCGAGTGCTCGAAGCCGCCGGTGTGGAAGGACGCACGCTGGCCTCGAGCCTTAACATCGCGGCTTTCAATCTCGGCAATGCGCTCGGCGCCTGGGCCGGCGGCGTGACCATCGATCGTGGTCTCGGCCTCAGCGCGCTGCCGCTGGTGGCCGCTGTCATCACCGCGGTTGGGCTCCTGCTGGCGCTGTGGAGCCTGCGCCTCGACCGCCCGGCCGCCTTGGCTGCGCAGTGCCCGGCTCAATGAACGGATACAGAAGGAGTTCAATCATGGAATATCGCAATCTCGGCGCATCCGGCTTGAAAGTGTCCGTGCTCAGCTTCGGTACCGGCACGTTCGGCGGCCAGGGACCACTGTTCTCTGCATGGGGACGGAGCGGCGTCGACGAGGCGCGCCGGTTGATCGACATCTGCCTCGATGCCGGCGTCAATCTGTTCGACACCGCCGACGTCTATTCCAACGGCGCATCTGAGGAAATTCTCGGCGCCGCGATCAAGGGGCGTCGCGACAAGGTGCTGATTTCCACCAAGACGGGCCTGCCGATGGGCGATGGTCCGCTTGATGCCGGCACGTCGCGCTATCGGCTC
>NZ_LNCU01000069.1:6993-20510 GCF_001542415.1 Bradyrhizobium macuxiense | reverse complement strand
CAGTCGACGCCGCGCTGCGGCGGCTGGGCACCGACTATATCGATCTGCTGCAGCTTCATGCCTTCGATGCCTTCACACCGGTCGATGAGGTGCTGGCGACGCTCGATACGCTCGTGCGCGCCGGCAAGTTGCGCTATGTCGGCGCCTCGAACTTTTCCGGCTGGCACCTGATGAAGTCGCTCGGCGTCGCCGAGCGGCACGGCTGGCCGCGCTATGCGGCGCATCAGGTCTATTACTCGCTGGTCGGCCGCGACTATGAAGCGGAGTTGATGCCGCTCGCGCTCGATCAGGGCGTCGGCGCGCTGGTCTGGAGCCCGCTCGGTTGGGGCCGGCTCACCGGCAAGATCAGGCGCGGCCAGCCGTTGCCGAAGCAAAGCCGCCTGCATGAGACCGCGCAATTCGGGCCGGCGGTCGATGATGAACGGCTCTATACGATCGTCGATGCGCTGGACGCAGTGGCCGCCGAGACTGGCCGCAGCGTGCCGCAGGTCGCGATCGCCTGGCTGCTCGTGCGCCCCAGCGTATCATCGGTGATAACAGGCGCCCGCGATGAAGCGCAGCTCCGCGACAATCTCGGTGCAGTCGGATGGTCGCTTACGGCGGACCAGATCGCGCGCCTCGACAAGGCAAGCGCCGTGATGCCGGGCTATCCATATTATCCGTACCGGATCCAGGAGGGCTTTGCGCGGTTGAACCCGCCGCCGGTCTGAACCGGAGCCTGCCCACGTCACCCCTCGCGGCGATCGGGCCGCATCGCAATCACCGAGATCAGGCCGAGGCCGACGCCGATCATCACGTAGAAGATCGGCGCCAACGGCGAGGCCGTGAGCGCGATCAGCCAGGTGACGAAGAACTGGGCGAAGCCGCCGGAGATCAGCACCGCGACATTGTTGACGATCGACAGCGAGGTCGAGCGGATCCGAACCGGGAACAACTCCACCAGCGTGGTGCAGTAGACGCCGAGGAAGAACGCGCTGAAGAAGCCGATCACGACCTGGGCGACCAGAAGCTTGAGGATCGTGGGCTCTGCGATCACCCAGCTGTACAGCGGGTAGAGCGAGACGAAATAGCCGGCCAACGACACCAGCAGCAGCGGCTTGCGCGGATAACGGTCGGAGACCGCGCCGGCGATCGGGACGACGATGACCATCACGATCGCCGCGATCATCTGCACCAGGAAGCTCTGCATCAGCGGCAGCTTCAGCACTTCCTTGGCGTAGGTCACCGTGTAGCCGAAGGTGACATAGAACGATACCGCACTCGCGACCACCATTCCCATCCCGATCAGGTAATTGCGGCCGGGGCGTTTCAGGTCGTCGGCGAAGGTTGTCTTCTGCGCGGCGGCGCGGTCCTTGCGAAGCGCATCCGGTTCGACTAGTCGGGCGCGCAAATAGAGCAGGATCGGAATGATCGCGAGGCCGACGAAAAACGGAATCCGCCACGCGCCTGCGATGAGCTGTTCCTGCGTGAAGATCAACGTCAGGGCGGCCCCTAGCGTCGCGCCGAGCACGTTGGCCATCAATTGTCCGGTGATCTGCCACGAGCCGTAATAGCCGGTGCGGCCGGGCGGGGCGGCCTCGATCAGATAGGCGGTCGAGGTGCCGAACTCGCCGCCGACCGAAAAGCCCTGAATGAGGCGGGCAACCAGCACGATGAACGGCGCAGCGATTCCAACAGTCGCGTAGGTCGGCGTCAGCGCCAGCATGGCGACCGCCAGCGCCATCAACGCCATGCCGAGCGTCATCGCCGCCTTGCGTCCCTTGCGGTCGCCATAATAGCCGAGCACGAGGCCGCCGATCGGCCGCATCACGAAGCCGGCGCCGAACAATGCGGTCGTCAGCAGCAGCGCATTGATCTCGCTGCCGGGAATGTTCGGATCGACCGGGAAGAATAAATTCTTGATGACCGGGGTCATCAGCGCAAAGATCGTGAAGTCGTACCATTCCATCGCATTGCCGGCGATCGCCGCCACGATGGCATTCCTCTTGGTCGTCTGCATTTGCGCCCCCTCTCGTTCGTTTTTGAATCCGGTCTTTATTTGATCGGTTGTGTCGCGTCGGCGTCGGTCCATTCGTCGCCGAGGATTTCTGGTGTCGCGAAAGCCTTGAGGTTCTCGAAATGGCGTTCGCGATCTTCGACGAAGAGCCGGCGGACGAGGCCGCGCGCGAGGCGGTCGGCTCCCTCGCTGATCGCCGGGATGTCGCCGCTGAGCTTGCCGTGGCTCATCGTCGCCGGATAGTTGAAGCAGTGCAGCCGCGACAACGCCGGACACGCGCCGGGCACCTTCTCAAGGAACTCGAAGCTGTCGCCGAGATCGGGTGAGGATTCCAGCTCGGCATTGGCCATTCCTTCGGGGGCTGCGAAGCGATCGGACCACAAGCGGATGTGGGGGGCGAACTCGGCGAGCTCCGGGCGCAGGCCAAAGTCGACCTTGAAGCCGGTGCCGAAGATGATGAAGTCGGTCGCGTAACGGCCCTTCGGCGTCGTCACGACAAGGTGGTCGCCCTCGACGGCGAGATCTGTGACGGGGCTCGCGAGATGGAAATGCGCCTGTGCGTGAGCAGAGATGCGCAGCACGCTCGGCCGCGGCGGCGGCGTTTGCGCCTTCAGCGTGTGATCGAGGAAGCGCCACTTCCATTCGTCCGGCAGGCCGGCAAAGCCGTGCACGACGCCCTGGCTGCCGATCCCGGTGAACTTGTTGACACGCGGGATGTCCGGCCGCCGGATGAAGAGATCGAGCCTTGCGGCACCGGCTTCGAGCGCGGTCGCCGCATTGTCCATCGCGGAGGCGCCTGCGCCGACCACGGCGACACGCTGGCCGCGCAGGCGCGCGAAGTCGATATCGTCTGCCGAGTGCGCCCAGAAGCGCGTGTCGATATTGTCTGTCATCGGCGGGACATAGGGGCCGCCGAGGCCGTCGCGTCCCGTGGCCAGCACGACATGGCGCGCAAGAAGCTGCCGCGTGCGACCACCCTCGCGGATGTCGAGCGCCAGCAGGCCGTCAGGCCCGGCGTGAATATGTTCGACCGAGACCTCGTTGCGCACGGGCAAGTCGAGCACCTTGCGATACCAGATCAAATAATCCATCCACATCGTGCGCGGCGCGCGGTCGAGGGCCTTCCATGCCGCCTCGCCATGCTGCGCCTCGTAGAAGGCGCGGAATGTCAGTGCCGGCAGGCCCATCGCCGGACCCGTCAGCTCCTTCGGCGAACGCAGCGTTCGCATCCGCGCGAAGGTGACCCATGGTCCCTCGCGGCCGGCCGGCGCGCGATCGAGCACGAGGTGATTGTCGACGCCGAGGCGCTTCAGCATGCCCGAGGTGACGAGGCCGGCCATTCCGGCACCGATGATCACGACATCAACGACGTCCTGCCCGTCGACCACACGACGCGGCACCCAGGATTTGGACGGCAGCTCGAGCCAGGCGAGGTCCTGCTTCAGGCGCGCTTCGAGCGCGGCTAGTCCGGTTGCGCTGGCCGCACTCACTGTCATGAACCTTCTCTCTCGAATGCCTCGTGCTCGCCGGCCGGATCGGACAACGCGGCCTCGCCGCCGTGCAGCTTTGCGCCCGGCATCAGCGCGACCGCGGCGCGCAGCGCGTCGCTGACCGCTGCGACCGTCGGCGTCAGCTCGCGCCCGGTCGGCGAAACCGCGGCGAACAGGAAGGGAATGGCGACGTCGAGCGGACGGGTGACGACGCCCTCCATCGCAAGGCTCGAGGTCAGCACCGGTTCGACGATCGCAATCCCGAGTGACTGCTTCGCCATCGCGATCGCCGTCAGCGAGGAATTGGTGTCGATCACCTCCGTCGGCGCAGCGCTGGCCCGCGCGATCGCCTCGTCGACGCGGCGGCGAAGCCGATAAGGGTTCGCCATGGTCAGGAGCCGGCGGCCGTCGAGATCCTTCAGGCGGATCACCTTGCGCCTGGCCAGCGGATGATCCGCAGCAAGGCACGCCACGCAGGGCACCTCGCAAACCCATTGCACGTCGAGGCCCGGGTGCTGGACCGGCAGGCTCGCGAGCCCGAAATCGACGGATTGCGACAGTACCGACTGCACGACGTTCTCAGCCGAGAGCGACTGCACATGGACCTGTTGCGGCAGCAGGGTCTGGTCCACCGTGGCCAGCGCGACCGGCACAATGCCGCCGGCAAGCGCCGGGATCGCGGCGAGACTTAGCGGCGGCAATGCGTCGGCGCCGATCGCGGCCGCGCGATCGCGAATGTGCTTCAGCCCGAGCAGAAGCCGCTCGACCTCGGCGTGGAACAGGATGCCCTTCGCCGTCGGGCTGATCCGCGGCCCGTTTCTGGAAAACAGGAGATAGCCGACATCGGTCTCCAGATCCTGGATCTGCCGTGTGACCACCGGTTGCGACCGACCGAGCAACCGAGCCGCCCCGGTGATGCTGCCGGCGGACATGACGGCGGCGAACGCCTCCAACAGGCGGATATCGATCACTTCGTCTTGCATGACCTGATCCTGTATCATCCAGTTTTGGAATGATAGAGAATTCTTGATGCCGAATACGAATTATGATTACATAACGCGATGTCGAACGGGTTCATGTCCTCCCGCCAATCCCCTTCGGCCGGGCCGAGCTATCGGCGCGGCTGGGTGGACGACGCGGTGTCCGCGATCGAGGCGGACCAGTGCCGGACTGCCGACACGCATCTGATGCGGCTGATCGTGCCGGCGTTGTCCGGCATCGACATCTATCTGAAGGATGAGTCGACCCATCCGACCGGCAGCCTCAAGCATCGCCTGGCGCGCTCGCTGTTTCTCTATGCGCTGTGCAATGGATACATCCGTGAAGACACCGCCGTCGTGGAAGCATCGTCCGGCTCGACCGCGGTCTCGGAGGCTTATTTTGCTCAGATGATCGGCGTGCCGTTCTACGCGGTGATGCCGCGGACGACGTCGGCCGAGAAGATCGCCGCGATCGAGCATTACGGCGGCAACTGCCATCTGATCGATGACGGCCGCGCGCTCTACGCGGAAGCTGCCGCCTTGGCCGCCCGTCTCGGCGGCCACTACATCGACCAGTTCACCTTTGCGGAACGCGCCACCGATTGGCGCGGCAACAACAACATTGCCGAGTCGATTTTCACCCAGCTCAAAGGCGAGCAGCGCCCGCTGCCGGAATGGATCGTGATGGGCGCCGGCACCGGCGGCACGTCGGCGACCATCGGACGCTATCTGCGCTATCGCCAGTTTCCGACGAGGCTCTGCGTCGCCGATGTCGAGCACTCCGCCTTCTTCGACTGCTTCCGTACCCAGGACCACTCCCATGTCTGCGAGCGCCCCTCGCTGATCGAGGGCGTCGGCCGCCCGCGCTGCGAGCCGTCGTTCGTCGCCGGCGTCGTGGATCGGATGATGAAGATCCCGGATGTCGCATCGATTGCGGCGATGAATGTGCTGTCGCGCCTGCTGCGCCGCGCGGTCGGCGGCTCCACCGGCACCAATTTCCTGGCGCTTTGCCGCCTGGCGTCGGAGATGCGCGATGCGGGCAAGACCGGATCGCTGGTCACCCTGATTTGCGATTCCGGTGAACGTTATCGCCAGACCTATTATGACCCTGCGTGGCTTGCCGCCCGCGGGCTCGATCCGGCCCCCTATGAGGCTGCGTTGAACGCTTTCCTCCGCAGCGCGCAACCCCTAGGTATTACGGTCGAGGACGTTCCGAACCCTCGTGATCCCGAAAAGGCCGCATGACCACGCTGATCGAAACCTTCGCCGGCGTCCCGGCCGGCTCGAAGCTTGCTGACGCGCTGAAGATGCGGACTGAGATCCTGCGCCTCAGCGAAGCCGCTCACGACGCGCTCCTTCTCCCTCGCGATCCCGGCGGGCTGAGTCACGCCCTGCGGGCGGCGCTTGCCGCGCGGATGTGCCGCCATGTCGGCAATGACGCGCTGGCAGGTCACTACGACAGCTACCTGGCGCACACCGGCGATCTCGACGTCGCGCCGCTCGCGCATCCCGTTGGGACATGCGGCGAGCCGCGGCTGGATGCAGTGGCGCGCCATGCCGACCTGTTGACCATCGCGCCGCGCGCGGCGACGCGTCAGCACATCGAGCGGCTCAAGGCCGCCGGCGTCAGCGAGCCGGATATCGTGCGTCTCGCCGAGCTGGCGGCCTTCGTGAACTACCAGCTCCGCGTGGTCGCCGGCCTGAAGGTCCTGAAAGGCGTACAATGAGCGAGCCGATCCACAACTTCACCGCCAAGGTCCCGACCTGGTCGCCTTACGTGACGCCGGTCGATCTTGAGACGGCGACGCCCGAGCAACTCAAGGCGATGAAGGTCACGCCGTCGAACACGGGATTCTCGCGCTACGTCCTGACGCTTGCGCATGATCCGGAATCGCTCGAGGTGCGATCGCCGCTGTTCAACCTGATCATGTATGGCAAGGACGGCCTGTCGTCGGCGGAGCGCGAGCTCGGTGCCGTCGGCGCATCAGTCGTCAATCGCTGCGTCTATTGCGCGGCCGTGCACGCCTCGCGCTTCATCGGCATCACCCGCCGCACCGATGTCATTGAGACCATTTTCGCCGATGAGCGCGAGGCCAGGCTGCCGCCGCGCGACCAGGCGCTGTTCGATTTCGCGACGAAGCTCTCGACCACGCCGGTCGAGGTCGGCGCCGATGATGCGAAGGCATTGACTGATGCCGGGCTGAGCGAGCTCGAACAACTCGACCTGGTCCTGTCGGCGGCGCTGTTCGGCTGGGCGAACCGCTTGATGCACACGCTCGGCGAACCGCGCGCTTCAACCCCCCCTTGAAAAGGGAGGTCGCTTTGCCCGCTAGAGCAAAGCGGGTGGGGATCTGCTCTCTCCGCATACAGCGTCGCCTGCGGCTGACCCCCATCCCGATCTTCCCCCTTTCAGGGGAAAGGAGGAGAAGCAAACAAGCCCTCGCAATCCTTACGCGAGCAGTTCAGTGATCTGCCCGGCCGCCTTGATCCCGGTCCCGGTGATGATGACGACGGTGCGTTCGGAGGCGCGGACCGCACCGCGCTCCCTGAGCACGTCGAGCGCGGCTGCGGCTGAGGCCGATGTCGGCTCGACGAACAGGCCGGTGCGCGCAAGTCTCTTCAAGGCAGCGATGATCCCGTCTTCGGGGATCGCGACGGTGCCGCCGCCTGTCTCCCTCAGGGCTGCGATCATCTGCTTCAGGCGCAGCGGATGCTTGATGGCGGTGCCTTCGGCGATGGTCTTGCGGACTTCGCGATCGACGGGCGTGTCGAGGCTCGCGGCAAAGCTGGCATCGACCGGCGAGCAGTTGAGCGGCTGCGAAGCGAACAGGCGCGGCAGCCGCGTGATCTGTCCGGCCGCGAGCAATTCCTTGAAGCCGATATAGCAGCCGAGCAGGCTGCTGCCGGCGCCGACCGGCATGATGATGTTGTCGGGCGCGGAATGGTTGAAGTCTTCCCAGATCTCGTAGGCCAGCGACTTCGTGCCCTGAAGGAAGAACGGCTGCCAGTTATGGCTGGAATAGAATGTCTGCTTGGATTGCCGGATCGCTTCCGCTTCCGACTCCTCGCGCGGGCCTTCGACCAATTGGACCTCGGCGCCGAAGGCGTGCATCTGCGCGACCTTCATCGGCGACGTGGTGGCAGGCGCCAGGATCTTGACCCGCATTCCACCGGCGGCGCCATACGCTGACACGGACGCGCCTCCGTTGCCGGAACTGTCCTCCAGCACGGCATCGACGCCGAGCTGGCGCAGGAACGACAGCATCACGGTGGTGCCGCGATCCTTGAAGCTTGCGGTCGGATTGAACCATTCGAGCTTGAAGTGCGGCCGCAGGTCGCCCCACGCCTTCTCGACGATCGGCGTGCAACCCTCGCCCATGGTGATCGGCTGCTTGATCTCGACGGGCAGCGAGGCCCGATAGCGCCACAGCGACCGCGTGCCGCGATCGATGTCGTCGCGGGAGATGCCCGGGAGTGGCGTCACCAGCAGCGGCTTGCCCTCGTCGGAGCACCAGCGCGGCACGTCCAGCGAATAGTGCTTTCCGTTGAGTGGGTCGATGTAGCTGGGTATCGCCATGTCGCTTAGGTCCTGAATGCAGCAGAGGCGCGCGGCGGCCGGTTCACGCCGCGCCGGCCTGCTTGCTCAAATAGCTCTTCGCAAAGTCGAGATACCAGTCCAGACATCCGGGATTGGCCATCGCGTCCCTGTTGATGACTTTCTCGACGGGATGACCCAGCAAGAGCTTCTTGACCGGCAGTTCCTGCTTCTTGCCCGACAGCGTGCGCGGAATCTCTGTGACCGCGAAAATGTCGTTGGGCAGGAAGCGGCGCGACAGGCCGGCCTCGACCGCCTTGTTGATCCTGGCCTTCATTGCGGCATCGAGCGCGATGCCCTCGCGAAGCACCACGAACAGCGGCATGTAACTGTCGCGGCCGAGATATTCGAGATCGACGACCATCGAATCCAGCACCTCGGGCAGCGCCTCGATCGCCGAATAGAGTTCGCTGGTGCCCATCCGCAGGCCGTGGCGGTTGATGGTGGCATCGCTGCGGCCGTAGATCACGCAGGAGCCGTCGGGGTTGATCTTGAGCCAGTCGCCGTGTCGCCACACCGGGCCGCGGCCAGAGCCGTCGAAATTGTCCGGATAGGTCTCGAAATAGCTGGCGCGATAGCGCGCATCGCCGGGGTCGTTCCAGAACCGCAGCGGCATCGACGGCAGCGGCTCGGTGCAGACGAGCTCGCCGACCTCGTCGATCACGGCGCGGCCCTGCTCGTCGAAGGCCTCCACCGCGCAGCCGAGCAGGCGGCACTGCATGGTGCCGGGCGTCTGCGGCAGTTCGCGGTTGCCGCCGATGAAGGCGCCGGCGAAATCGGTGCCGCCGGAAATATTCGCCCACCACATGTCGGCCTGTGCGGCGTTGCCGTTGATCTTCGCGAGCGCGGCGAAGCGTTCGTTGAACCAGCTCTGCGTGTCGGCGCTGAGCGGCGATCCGGTCGAGCCCAGGATGCGCAGCCGCGAAAGGTCGCCGATCGCGGCGAGATCTATGTCCGCCTTGGTGCAGTTGGCGAAGAACGCAGCGCCCGCGCCGAAGAACGTCGCTTTCGCTTCGGCGACAAAGCGCCACAGCGTGGTCCAGTCCGGCTTGTCCTTGGAGCCGCCGGGGCTGCCGTCGAAGATGCAGCAGGTGGTGCCGTTGAGCAGGGCGTTGACCTGACAGTTCCACATGATCCAGCCGGTCGAGCTGTACCAATGGAAGCGTTCGCCGAATGAGTTCGCCTGATAGCTGCAGCCGACGTCGTTGTGCAGCGTCGAGAGCGGCAGTGCCACCACGATCATGCCGCCATGGCTGTGCAGGATCGGCTTCGGCAGTCCTGTGGTGCCTGAGGAATAGACGATCCAGAGCGGATGATCGAATGGCAGCCATTCCGGCTCGAAGGCGTCGATCTCCGCGCTCCGGCCTGCGAGGATTGATGCGAGCCGGGTCTCGGCCGCTGCGCTCTCGCTGTGCAGGACGACATGCTGGACCGTCGGTAGCGCGCGCCGCAATTCGTCGATCACGCTATGCCGGTCGTGGCGCCGGCCGGCATAGGTCACGGCGTCACACGCGATCAGCACCTTCGGCTCGATCTGCTTGAAGCGATCGATCACCGCCGGTGCCGCCATGTCGGGCGCACAGACGCTCCAGATCGCACCCAGGCTCACGGTCGCGAGCAGCGCGATGATCGTCTCGGGAATGTTCGGCAGGTACGCCGCGACACGATCGCCGGAGCGCACGCCGTTGGCCTTCAGATGCAGCGCCAGCGCGGCGGCCTTGCGCCGCAGCTCCGGCCAGCTTGTCTCGGTCAGTACGCCGTCCTCGCCGCTCGAGATGAGCGCCGGCAGCCCTGCGGCGTGCGCCGGCTCGACATGGCGGAAGATCTGGCGCGCATAGTTCACCGATGCGCCGGGAAACCAGACCGCGCCCGGCATCTTGCGGTTCGCGAGCACCGCGGAGTGCGGCGTTGGCGACTGGATGTCGAAATAGTCCCAGACGCTTTGCCAGAAGCCGTCGATGTCGGTGACCGACCATCGCCGCATCTCATCGAAATCCGCAAACTCAAGGCGGCGCGTTTCCTTCAGCCATTCGCGGTAAAGGGCCATTTGCGGGACGTAAGGTGCTGTCATGGTCGGGTCCGGATCTTCTTGTCTTGATGTCTTGCCTTTGGCGTTTCCGGCATCTCTAACACAGGCGCACGAGCACGGGGAATGCAGTCGCGGTGGCTTACGCGCCAGCATATTCTTACCGCTATTTCCGCATGTTATGCCGTCAGCAGGAAGCCGCACCTGATTTTGCGCGCAGGACCAGCGATGCCCATGTCCGTCGGCGAACTCTTCATCCTCGGCTTTTACGGCAAGGTCATCCCGGCCTGGCTGCAGGACTTTGCTGCGCGCTTCGGGCTCGGCGGCGTGATCCTGTTCGATTATTCCTGCCAGACCCGGCAATACGACAACAACATCGCTTCGCCGGGGCAGGTGCAGGCGCTCTGTGCCGAGATCGCCGCGCTGCCGTCCGGTCCCCTGGTGTTCATCGATCAGGAGGGCGGCCTGGTGCGCCGCCTCAAGGACGGCCTTGGCTTTCAGCCGCTGCCGAGCGCGAAAGATTTCAACCTGCTCGCCACGGAGGAGAAGCGGCAGATCCTGGCCGCAAGCTATGGCGAATTGCGCCGGCTTGGCATCCGTTACAATTTCGCGCCGGTCGTCGATGTCGATTACAACGCCGACAATCCGAATATCGGCAGGATCAAGCGATCCTATTCGGCTGACATCGGCGAGGTCGAGGCCAATGCACGCCTCGTCGACGCTGCAGCGCGGCAAGCACGGATCGGCCTCTGCCTGAAGCATTTCCCCGGGATCGGCGGTGCCAACGTCGATTCGCATCTCGATTTCATGGATATTTCCGATGCGCTGCGGCCGGAGCAGGAGGAGCTGTTCTACGCGCTGGCGCCGCGGACTTATGGCGATGCCGTGCTGGTCAGCCACGCCATCGTCCGTCAGTGGGACGCGGGCAATCTGATGACGTTGTCGCCGGTCGGGATCGGCCGGCTCCGCCGCCGCTTGCCGGAGACGCTGCTCATTACCGACGACATGCAGATGCAGGGGCTGCAGAAGGCGCTCGGCACCCAGGCGGCCAGCCTGCAGGCCATCGGTGCCGGCATGGACATGGTCTGCATCGGCAACAATCTGTTCGACCAGGAGCAGGAGATGGCTGCCATCGCCGCGACGGTCGCGGCGCGGGTCGCCGACGGAGTGCTCGATCAGGCCGGCATCGGCCGCTCCATTGAGCGGGTGCGAAAGCGCAAGGCGCTGCTCGCCTGAGTGCTGTCAGACGAAATTCAGCGCCGGCGTGACCAGGAGGGGAACCAATCCACCTTACCGCGATTTAACGTAGACGCTTATCGGGGCTCAACAACCATGCAGATGCTCAAGCGTCTCTTCCGATCGATCTGGCTACGCCGCGTCGCGAGCAAATCAGCCGATTTCCCGCCTGCTTCCATTGATCCCGACGAATTTTCACGCCTGCTCTGCAGCGGACGTGTCGAGGATCTGCGGATCCTGGCGAAAAAGCTGAGCCAGCGTTCGCGGGCGCACGCGTAGCGAAGGGCTCGCGCCCGATCGGAAGCTGGTTCTGATCAACAGAGCCGGCGAGGCCCGGTGCGCGGCTGTTTGTCGTGGAGATCAGAGCGGCCGTCACTTCGTCTGGTCGTGCTTCGCCAACCCGACCGCCTTGTAGTCATAGGTCGGATAGAACTCGGTGTGATACGCGCCCCAGGCATTGTTCTCGACGACGCGATTGACCTCGCGCAGCCGTGATGCCGGCAATCGCAACGTCACCACCTGACCGACTCCCATCATCACATACCAGCTGACGACCTCGACTCCCTCAGGCGGGAACGCCTTGTAGAAGCCCTGTCGCTCGAGCTGGGCGTTCAGTTCGCCCAGCGGGCGGGATTGGTCATGCTTGAAGAAGATCGTGACCATGATCGCATTGTCTGACGTCAGCGCCGCATTGGCGGCCGGTGTGGTCTGGGCCTGGGCATCGGCTCCCAAGACCAGTGCCGCGGTCAGTGCTGCGATCGCCAACCAGGATCCGTTTCGTCCTCGCATCGTCGCTGCCTCCTTGCTGGCGGCTGTGCCGAAGTCCGAGCCGCATTGTTTGGTGCGCGACAATGCGCGGTATGAGGATGCTGTTCGGCGCGCCGGATCACGGCCCGAATCGCGGCCGATTCCATCGTGGTCAAACACCGGATGGGGCGGTTTGTGCCCGAGGCAGGGTAAACCCGGATCCGTGGAACTACCGGAATTGGGGCAAGCCTCGTTCCGTAAGAATACTGTAATTCGACTCAAATATGGGAGATTCATTGCCAAATCAGCGGGCATCTGCGTGTCCTTGGCTGGTCGGAGCCCTGGATCACAGTTGCGTCACCCGTATTTCTACGGTGTTCCGCGTTAACGCAGACACAAGTTCACCTTCGGTAAACCATACTTATGACGCAACACGACAATCGAGCCGAAGCCCGCCTCCCGACCTGGATGGACGATGCGCCGCTCGAGACCCAGCCGCTTGAGAGCCTGGAGGTCGCGCCGCCGGCCGCGCAGCGAACGCCGGTCGCCGAGGAGGCTGGGGCTGCGATCGTCCGTCAGTTCAATGGGCCGGTGACGGCACTGCTGCTCTATATGAACGAGCTCAAGCAGCACAGCCATCAGCTCGCCCAGGCGCCCGGCAACGGAATCTATCTGCGGCAGGTCATCGAGAACGCGCTCGAGCAAACCGAACGCGTGTCTGCGATGTTGAAGCAGATTTCCGATCTCTATCCGCACGCTGTCCCGGCGGCCGATCTCAGGCCGGTTCGCGACGACATGCCGGCACGGTCCCGTTCGGCCGAAATGATCTTCGCGCCGGAGGCCGGTCGCAAGCCGTTGACCAAGCGCGAGCGCGAAGTGCTCAGCCTGATCAGCGACGGCTATTCCAACAAGCAGGGCGCGCTTCGGATGAATATCAGTCCGCGCACGTTCGAGAGCCACCGCGCCGAGGCGATGCGCAAGCTCGGTGCGCGCAACACCGCCGATCTCGTCCGCAAGGCTCTGCTGCAGACCGCCTGAACGCCGCCGCCATCGCGGACCGCGGGACATGACCCGCGAACTTCGGCTGCGCGCTCGCGCCGGCCTGTCTCTCCGGGACCCGGTGGAGCGGAGCGGCGACAGGCGTCTCAGAGATAATCTTCAGCTGCGATGTGCATGCGCGGCGCCAGCCGCGGCTTCGGCGCTGCCGGTTCGTCCGGAATGATCGTGATCACCCACGTCGCCCCGACGCCGGCCTTGCCTTCGACGATCGATCGCACTCGGCCCGTGACCGTAGCTCCGGCCGAGCGGACGGTGGCGGGTCTGCCGTTGAACTGTGCGATACGGAGACGCCTGGCTTCCTTCTGGTCGGTCGTTTGATACGTGAACATCCGCTCCCCCGCGCGTCCACGCGACTGTGCTGATTCAATGTTATCCGACGGTGAAGATC
>NZ_LNCU01000069.1:0-6985 GCF_001542415.1 Bradyrhizobium macuxiense | reverse complement strand
GAGCCGTAGAAGTACGGCTCGCGCTCAGTTGTTGAAGGTTTCCTGACAATGCAGCAGCTGCGCGTACAGGGTCTTGACCGTTGTGTAGCATTCACACGTGGTCTTGATCAGCCCGTCGAGATTGACGATCTCGATGTGGCCGCGGCTGTAGTGAATGAAGTTCGCCTGCTGCAATGTGTGTGCGACAAGCGACACGCTGTTGCGGCGCGCGCCGATCATCTGCGCCATCGCTTCCTGCGTGAGAACGAACTTGTTGCTGCGGGCGAGGTCGCGTGTCTGCAGCAGGCATCGCGCCAGCCGCGACTCCACGGTATGCGCGGCATTGCAACCGGCGGTTTGCTGGATCTGCGCGTAGACCGCGAGCCCATGGCGCGTCAGCGCCGCCCGGAATGTCGGGCTCTGCCCGGCCGCCACGCGCAACGCCTCGACATCGATCGTCGAGGCGATGCCCGGCACCAGCACTACGGCGCTGTTCAGCGTGGGGGCCTCGCCAAGCCCTGCGAACGCACCGAAGATGCTGTCGCGACCGACCATGGCGACCTGCACGTGCTCGCCCCGGGCAAGCTTGACTACCAGCGAGATCACGCCCTTGTGCGGCATATAAGCGCGCCTGAGCATCTCGTCGGCCTCGCTCAGCACCGCATCGGCAGTAAGGTCGAACGTCTGCAGGTGTCGCCGGATCAATTCGAAATCGCTCGTCGACAGTGACGAGAGGAATCCGTTTGGTGATCGCGAAACCGTATCCAAAGCAACCTCCTGCCTGCCGGCAAAGCTTGTCTCTGGGCAGCTGCGCTGACGCTTGCAGCCGGACGTCCTTGCAACCTATCTTGACACGACTTGAGTTTAATAAAAATAGGGCGATCGGAGCAGGCTGTCGATCGCGGCGATCAAGCATGCCGGCTTGGGTGGAGCCCCGCTTGCCGCCTCGGCGATCAATCCTCGGATCCGACCCATTGCGCAGCGTACGCCTTGACGGTGCCGTAGCACTCGCAGGCCGATTTCCGCAGACCGTCGATATCGGTGATCTCGATATGCCCGCGGCTATAGCGGAGGATACCAGCCTGCTGAAATCCATGCGCGACGATCGAAACCGCATTGCGCCGGACGCCGATCATCTGCGCTAGCATCTCCTGGGTCAGCGGCAATGCCTCGCTGCCGCACAGATCGCGTGCGCGCAGCAACCATCGCGATAGCCGCGCTTCGACCGGATGCGAGACGTTGCACGCGACGGACTGCTGCGTCTGCGCGATCAGGGCCTGCTCATAGAGAGCGATCAGGGTGCGAAACGCGGCGCTGCGATCGGCCGCCTCGCGGAAATCCTCGGCCCGCAGCACCGAAGCCGTCCCCGGCACCACGACGATCGCATCGGCGAGCAGTGGGCGGCCGTGAAGCGCGGCTGATGCGCCGATGATGCCGTCGCGCCCGATCGTCGCGATCTCGACCGACTGCCCGTCGGACAGATTGACCATCATTGAAACGATGCCGCCGTGCGGCAGATAGATCCGCTGCACCGGTGCGCCAGCGTTGGCCAGCGTTGCTTCCTTGGTCAGTTCGACGGTTTCGAGAAGCGGATGGAGTTGCTCGAGTTCCGCTGCGGGCAGCGCTTGCAACAAACGATTGGGCGGACGTGGTACCGCAGACATTGGATCTCCTGCCGAAGGCGGGAGCACTACGGTCTCGCATCACCTACTCTTGGCGCTTGGCACGGCAGCGAACATAGCTGCCCCATCCAATTGCACAAGGGTTGCGGCATCAACATTATACACTTTACAGGGCAGAGAGTTGTGTTTGGTCGCGATTCGTGCGCGGAAAGCACACCGGCGCGGGCGCACGGCGCTCCTGCCATTTCCGCGGCAATATTGATTTTCTATTAACGTGCGCATCACGGGCATCACATCATCTCGCGACGCGAGTCCGATCAAACGGAAGCTCCGAATCGATCGGCCCGATGCGGTGTGACTGCCCTCACGCAGCGCTGAAATTTGATTGGTGTTGCCTACAATCTGGCGCCCCGTGCGCGGCCGATGCATCAGGTTCCCGCAAGCCAGCTTCGCTCCGGCGTTCTGGGTATTAGTACGGAGAAGCTCTTTAACGAACGGGTAGCGCCGACAGCCCAGTGTGACACGGTCGCCGCGTGAAATTTGCGGCGTCGCGTCAATCGTGTTCATCCAGAAGGGTATCAAGTATGTCAGGCATCGTCCTTTCGGCATCGGTCCGTCAGAATCTGCTTTCGCTGCAGTCGACCGCCGATCTCCTCGCCACCACGCAGAACCGCCTTGCCACCGGCAAGAAGGTCAATTCTGCTCTCGACAATCCGACCAACTTCTTCACGGCGCAGTCGCTCGACAACCGCGCCAGCGACATCAACAACCTGCTCGACGGCATCAGCAACGGCGTCCAGGTGCTGCAGGCCGCCAACACCGGCATCACCTCGCTGCAGAAGCTGGTCGATAGCGCCAAGTCGGTCGCCAACCAGGCGCTGCAGGCCGCCGTGGGTTACTCGCAGAAGTCGCAGGTGACCACTGCCGCGATCACCGGTGCAACCGCGGACAACCTGCTCGGCACGTCCACTTACAGCAGCGCGCAGCTCACCGGCACTGCCGTCAACAACAACCTGACGACGCCTGCTGCGATCACGTCGGCGACCAAGCTCGTCAGCGCTGCGAACTCGGACACCCTGGCGGCCACGCCGACCGGCGTCCTCACCGTCAACGGCAAGACGATTACGTTCTCGACATCGCAGACCACGTCGACGACCGATGCGTCCGGCAACGTCACTCTCGGCACCGGCGCGGGCAGCAACCTGACTGTCGGTGACCTGCTCACGGCGATCGACGGCATCACGGGTGCGACTGGCTCCAGCGTGTCTGCTACCGGTCAACTCCAGATCAACACCGGCACCGCCCAGGATCTCGTGATCTCCGGCACCGGTACTTCGGTGACCGCTTTCGGTCTGACCGCCGGCACCACCGCGCGCACCGCGACCAGCCCGCTGGGTGGCCTGACGCTCACGATCGGCGCCACCGGCAACGGCACCGCCACCAACATCACCTTCGGCACCGGCGCGGGCCAGGTGAAGTCGCTCAACGACCTGAACACCCAGCTTGCGGCCAACAATCTGCAGGCGTCGCTGAGCTCGACCGGCGCGCTTACCATCAGCACCACCAACGACGCCGCGTCCGCAACCCTCGGCACCATCGGTGGCACGGCAGCCGGTGCTGGCAAGCTGTTCGCCGGTCTGGCGGGCAGCGCGCCCGTTCAGGATCCGACCGCGCTGGCGAACCGCGCCAACCTGGTGGACCAGTACAACAACATCCTGGATCAGATCACCACGACGGCCCAGGACGCGTCGTACAACGGCATCAACCTGCTCAATGGCGATCAGCTCAAGCTGACCTTCAACGAGACGGGCTCCTCGACGCTGAAGATCCAGGGCGTGACCTTCAACGCCGCTGGTCTCAACCTCAGCAAGCTGTCGTCTGGCACGGACTTCCTGGACAACGCGTCGGCCAACGCCACGCTGAAGACGCTCAACAACGCGAGCGGCCTGCTGCGGACCCAGGCGTCGACCCTCGGCTCGAACCTGTCGATCGTGCAGATCCGTCAGGACTTCTCGAAGAACCTGATCAACGTGCTGCAGACCGGTTCGTCCAACCTGACGCTGGCCGACACCAACGAGGAAGCGGCGAACAGCCAGGCGCTGTCGACCCGCCAGTCGATCGCGGTGTCCGCACTGGCTCTGGCCAACCAGTCGCAGCAGAGCGTGCTCCAGCTGCTCCGCTAAGCGCAGCCGCGACAGACATCGATATGGAGGCGGCGGAGGAAACTCCGCCGTCTTTTTCTTGCACGACTGCCGATCGCATTGAAGTTTGGTCCGCTCGCGTTCTGATGCGCGTTGCGTCACGGCGTTGTCGCGGCCCGGTCAGGCTTAACGTCCGCTCGTTGCAATTTGATTCAATTCGGAATGATCCGATGAATGCCGTTGTGCTCGCGCAGGTAGTAAGTGCCTGTTCTGTCGAGACCGGCCGACGCAGCAGAAGGCATCGTCCAACTCTTTGAAATACCTCATCGTCCGTATTTGCACGGACACCGAAATTAACGTCGCCGTGAAGCCCGCGAGGTTATCGATGGCAGGCGACCGTTCCGTAGCACTTTGAGGGGGCCGATTCCGATGGACGATCTGTTGCGCGAGTTCCTGACGGAGAGCAGCGAGAGCCTGGACACGGTCGACAACCAGCTGGTGCAGTTCGAGCAGGATCCGAACAACGCGAAGATCCTGGATAACATTTTCCGCCTGGTGCACACGATCAAGGGGACCTGCGGCTTCCTCGGGCTGCCGCGGCTGGAAGCCTTGGCGCATGCCGGCGAGACGTTGATGGGCAAGTTCCGCGACGGCATGCCGGTGACGGCGGAGGCCGTGACGCTGATCCTGTCCTCGATCGACCGCATCAAGGAGATTTTGGCGGGGCTAGAGGCCACCGAAGCCGAGCCCGAAGGCAATGACCGCGACCTGATCGATCGATTGGAAGCCATGGTCGAACACGGCATGGCCATGATGGCCGCCGGCGAGACTTCTGCTGATGAAGCATCCGTGCCCGTCGTCGAGGCGCCGTCAGTGCAGCCGGCGATGGCCGAGGGCACGCTGGTGGCGCAGACGCTGGAGCGCCCGTTGCGTCCGGGCGAGGTCTCGCTCGACGAGCTCGAGCGCGCCTTCCGCGAGACCGCCACCGAAGTGGTCGCGCCGGCGCCGGTCGCCAAGCCTGTAGCCGCAGCACCCGCGGCTGACGCCGCCGAGCCCGCCAGGAAGCCGGCCCGCAAGACCGCCGCCGCGGAAGGTGAGGCCGAGGGCGGCGACAAGATCGCCAACCAGTCGATCCGGGTCAACGTCGACACCCTCGAACACCTGATGACGATGGTCTCCGAGCTGGTGCTGACCCGCAACCAGCTGCTCGAGATCAGCAGGCGCAACGAGGACACCGAGTTCAAGGTGCCGCTGCAGCGGCTCTCCAACGTCACCGCCGAGCTGCAGGAGGGCGTCATGAAGACGCGCATGCAGCCGATCGGCAATGCCTGGCAGAAGCTGCCGCGCATCGTCCGCGACCTCTCCGGCGAGCTCGGCAAGCAGATTGAACTGGAAATGCACGGCGCCGATACCGAGCTCGACCGCCAGGTGCTCGACCTGATCAAGGATCCGTTGACGCACATGGTGCGCAACTCCGCCGACCATGGGCTGGAGACCCCGGCCGAGCGGGCAGCCAGCGGCAAGGGCGAGCAGGGCACCATCCGTCTAAGCGCCTATCACGAGGGCGGCCACATCATCATCTGCATCGCCGACAATGGCCGCGGCCTCAACACCGAGCGGATCAAGGCCAAGGCACTCTCGAGCGGTCTCGTCACCGAGACCGAACTGGAGAAGATGACCGAAGCCCAGATCCACAAGTTCATCTTCGCGCCGGGCTTCTCGACGGCGGCCCAGGTCACCTCGGTGTCCGGCCGCGGCGTCGGCATGGACGTGGTGCGCACCAATATCGACCAGATCGGCGGCACCATCGACATCAAGAGCGTGGCCGGCGAGGGCGCCTCCGTCACCATCAAGATCCCGCTGACGCTTGCGATCGTCTCCGCCCTGATCGTGGAAGCCGGCGGCGACCGCTTCGCGATCCCGCAACTGTCCGTCGTCGAGCTGGTGCGGGCCCGCGCCAACTCCGAGCACCGCATCGAGCGCATCAAGGACACCGCGGTCTTAAGGCTGCGCAACAAGCTGTTGCCGCTGATCCATCTCAAGAAGCTCCTGAAGATCGACGACGGCGCGACCGCGGAGGCCGAGAACGGCTTCATCGTGGTGACGCAGGTCGGCAGCCAGACCTTCGGCATCGTGGTCGACGGCGTGTTCCACACCGAGGAGATCGTGGTCAAGCCGATGTCGACCAAGCTGCGCCACATCGACATGTTCTCCGGCAACACCATTCTGGGCGATGGCGCCGTCATCATGATCATCGACCCCAACGGCATTGCCAAAGCCTTGGGCGCCTCCGGCGCCTCGGCCCATGACATGGCCGACGACAGCGCCGCCGCGCACGCCGCCAGCGGCGAGCAGCTGACCTCGCTCCTGGTGTTCCGCGCCGGCACCTCGCAGCCCAAGGCGGTGCCGCTCGGCCTCGTCACCCGGCTGGAAGAGATCGCCACCGACAAGATCGAGCTCTCGAACGGCCGCTACATGGTGCAGTACCGCGAGCAGCTGATGCCGCTGGTGCAGATGGCTGGCGTCGAGGTGCAGACGCAAGGCGCGCAGCCGATCCTGGTGTTCGCCGACGACGGCCGCTCGATGGGGCTCGTGGTCGACGAGATCATCGACATCGTCGAGGAGCGGCTCAACATTGAGGTCGCGGGCTCGCAGGACGGCATTCTGGGCTCGGCGGTGATCAAGGGCCAGGCCACCGAGGTGATCGACGTCGGCCACTTCCTGCCGATGGCGTTTGCCGACTGGTTCTCGCGCAAGGAGATGCGGCCGTCGGCCAATGCGCAGTCCGTGCTCCTCGTGGACGACAGCGCCTTCTTCCGCAACATGCTGGCGCCGGTGCTGAAGGCCGCCGGCTACCGGGTGCGGACCGCGCCGACCGCGCAGGAGGGGCTCGCGGTGCTGCGCTCGGGGCAGGCCTTCGACGTCGTGCTGACCGACATCGAGATGCCCGAGATGAACGGCTTCGAGTTCGCCGAGGTGATCCGCGGCGACAGCAACCTGACCGGGCTGCCGATCATCGCGCTGTCGGCGATGGTGTCGCCGGCGGCGATCGAGCGCGGCCGGCAGGCCGGCTTCCACGACTATGTCGCCAAGTTCGACCGTCCCGGGCTGATCGCGGCGCTGAAGGAGCAGACCGTCGAGCTGCGGAACGCTGCGTAAGGAACAGATGCGATGACCAGCAAGACCGAAGCAGGCGAAGGCACCATGGCCGAATACGTCACCGCCGTGATCGGCGGGCAGCTG
>NZ_LNCU01000068.1:2865-3174 GCF_001542415.1 Bradyrhizobium macuxiense | reverse complement strand
GGGCATCAATTCGAGCACGCGATCGACATCGAGGACGACCATGAGTTGGCCGTCGAGGCGGTGGACGCCGCCGGCGAGCTTGGCCATGCGGGGATCGAGGTTGACCGGGTTGTCCTCGCGGCCGGCATCGGGCAGCCGCAGCACCTCGCCGATCTGGTCGATCAGCAGACCGTAGGATTCGCCGCGCTGGTCGACACCGACCGCCATCATCGGCTTGCCGTCGCAGGCCGCGGGCAGCCCGAGCCGGGCGCGCATGTCGACCACGGTGACGATGCGGCCGCGCAGATTGAGCACGCCGGCGATCTCGCT
>NZ_LNCU01000068.1:0-2814 GCF_001542415.1 Bradyrhizobium macuxiense | reverse complement strand
CAGCTGCCCGCCGATCACGGCGGTGACGTATTCGGCCATGGTGCCTTCGCCTGCTTCGGTCTTGCTGGTCATCGCATCTGTTCCTTACGCAGCGTTCCGCAGCTCGACGGTCTGCTCCTTCAGCGCCGCGATCAGCCCGGGACGGTCGAACTTGGCGACATAGTCGTGGAAGCCGGCCTGCCGGCCGCGCTCGATCGCCGCCGGCGACACCATCGCCGACAGCGCGATGATCGGCAGCCCGGTCAGGTTGCTGTCGCCGCGGATCACCTCGGCGAACTCGAAGCCGTTCATCTCGGGCATCTCGATGTCGGTCAGCACGACGTCGAAGGCCTGCCCCGAGCGCAGCACCGCGAGCCCCTCCTGCGCGGTCGGCGCGGTCCGCACCCGGTAGCCGGCGGCCTTCAGCACCGGCGCCAGCATGTTGCGGAAGAAGGCGCTGTCGTCCACGAGGAGCACGGACTGCGCATTGGCCGACGGCCGCATCTCCTTGCGCGAGAACCAGTCGGCAAACGCCATCGGCAGGAAGTGGCCGACGTCGATCACCTCGGTGGCCTGGCCCTTGATCACCGCCGAGCCCAGAATGCCGTCCTGCGAGCCCGCGACCTCAATGTTGAGCCGCTCCTCGACGATGTCGATGATCTCGTCGACCACGAGCCCCATCGAGCGGCCGTCGTCGGCGAACACCAGGATCGGCTGCGCGCCTTGCGTCTGCACCTCGACGCCAGCCATCTGCACCAGCGGCATCAGCTGCTCGCGGTACTGCACCATGTAGCGGCCGTTCGAGAGCTCGATCTTGTCGGTGGCGATCTCTTCCAGCCGGGTGACGAGGCCGAGCGGCACCGCCTTGGGCTGCGAGGTGCCGGCGCGGAACACCAGGAGCGAGGTCAGCTGCTCGCCGCTGGCGGCGTGCGCGGCGGCGCTGTCGTCGGCCATGTCATGGGCCGAGGCGCCGGAGGCGCCCAAGGCTTTGGCAATGCCGTTGGGGTCGATGATCATGATGACGGCGCCATCGCCCAGAATGGTGTTGCCGGAGAACATGTCGATGTGGCGCAGCTTGGTCGACATCGGCTTGACCACGATCTCCTCGGTGTGGAACACGCCGTCGACCACGATGCCGAAGGTCTGGCTGCCGACCTGCGTCACCACGATGAAGCCGTTCTCGGCCTCCGCGGTCGCGCCGTCGTCGATCTTCAGGAGCTTCTTGAGATGGATCAGCGGCAACAGCTTGTTGCGCAGCCTTAAGACCGCGGTGTCCTTGATGCGCTCGATGCGGTGCTCGGAGTTGGCGCGGGCCCGCACCAGCTCGACGACGGACAGTTGCGGGATCGCGAAGCGGTCGCCGCCGGCTTCCACGATCAGGGCGGAGACGATCGCAAGCGTCAGCGGGATCTTGATGGTGACGGAGGCGCCCTCGCCGGCCACGCTCTTGATGTCGATGGTGCCGCCGATCTGGTCGATATTGGTGCGCACCACGTCCATGCCGACGCCGCGGCCGGACACCGAGGTGACCTGGGCCGCCGTCGAGAAGCCCGGCGCGAAGATGAACTTGTGGATCTGGGCTTCGGTCATCTTCTCCAGTTCGGTCTCGGTGACGAGACCGCTCGAGAGTGCCTTGGCCTTGATCCGCTCGGTGTTGAGGCCGCGGCCATTGTCGGCGATGCAGATGATGATGTGGCCGCCCTCGTGATAGGCGCTTAGACGGATGGTGCCCTGCTCGCCCTTGCCGCTGGCTGCCCGCTCGGCCGGGGTCTCCAGCCCATGGTCGGCGGAGTTGCGCACCATGTGCGTCAACGGATCCTTGATCAGGTCGAGCACCTGGCGGTCGAGCTCGGTATCGGCGCCGTGCATTTCCAGTTCAATCTGCTTGCCGAGCTCGCCGGAGAGGTCGCGGACGATGCGCGGCAGCTTCTGCCAGGCATTGCCGATCGGCTGCATGCGCGTCTTCATGACGCCCTCCTGCAGCTCGGCGGTGACGTTGGAGAGCCGCTGCAGCGGCACCTTGAACTCGGTGTCCTCGTTGCGCCTGCTGATCTCGAGCAGCTGGTTGCGGGTCAGCACCAGCTCGGAGACCATCGTCATCAGGTGTTCGAGGGTGTCGACGTTGACCCGGATCGACTGGTTGGCGATCTTGTCGCCGCCCTCGGCCTCACCTTCCGCGGCGGCGGTCTTGCGGGCCGGCTTCCTGGCGGGCTCGGCGGCGTCAGCCGCGGGTGCTGCGGCTACAGGCTTGGCGACCGGCGCCGGCGCGACCACTTCGGTGGCGGTCTCGCGGAAGGCGCGCTCGAGCTCGTCGAGCGAGACCTCGCCCGGACGCAACGGGCGCTCCAGCGTCTGCGCCACCAGCGTGCCCTCGGCCATCGCCGGCTGCACTGACGGCGCCTCGACGACGGGCACGGATGCTTCATCAGCAGAAGTCTCGCCGGCGGCCATCATGGCCATGCCGTGTTCGACCATGGCTTCCAATCGATCGATCAGGTCGCGGTCATTGCCTTCGGGCTCGGCTTCGGTGGCCTCTAGCCCCGCCAAAATCTCCTTGATGCGGTCGATCGAGGACAGGATCAGCGTC
This sequence comes from Bradyrhizobium macuxiense, assembly GCF_001542415.1. Lineage (GTDB taxonomy): Bacteria > Pseudomonadota > Alphaproteobacteria > Rhizobiales > Xanthobacteraceae > Bradyrhizobium > Bradyrhizobium macuxiense. Next base: position 248 of record NZ_LNCU01000068.1, on the reverse strand, counting down.
ACGGCCTCCGCCGTCACCGGCATGCCGTCGCGGAACTTGCCCATCAACGTCTCGCCGGCATGCGCCAAGGCTTCCAGCCGCGGCAGCCCGAGGAAGCCGCAGGTCCCCTTGATCGTGTGCACCAGGCGGAAAATGTTATCCAGGATCTTCGCGTTGTTCGGATCCTGCTCGAACTGCACCAGCTGGTTGTCGACCGTGTCCAGGCTCTCGCTGCTCTCCGTCAGGAACTCGCGCAACAGATCGTCCAT
>NZ_LNCU01000067.1 GCF_001542415.1 Bradyrhizobium macuxiense | reverse complement strand
GGCTTGCCCTCGTTCTTTCCTTCCGCGAGGTTGCGCACCACCATGTAGAAGATCGGGGTGAAGATCAGGCCGAACAGCGTGACGCCGAGCATGCCGAAGAACACGGCAACCCCGACCGCCTGGCGCATCTCCGAGCCCGAGCCGGTCGACACCACCAGCGGCAGCACGCCGAGGATGAAGGCGAACGACGTCATCAGGATCGGCCGCAAGCGCAGGCGACAGGCCTCGATCACCGCCTCCAGCCGCGACCGGCCCTCAAGCTCGATGTCGCGGGCGAACTCGACGATCAGGATCGCATTCTTGGCGGCGAGCCCCACCAGCACCACGAAGCCGATCTGGGTCAGGATGTTGACGTCCTGCCCCATGATGCGCACGCCGATGGTCGCCGCGAACAGGCACATCGGCACGATCAGGATCACCGCGAAGGGCAGCGTCCAGCTGCCATATTGCGCGGCCAGCACGAGATAGACGAACAGCACGCAGATCGGGAACACGTAAAGGCCGGCATTGCCGCCCGTCACCTGCTGGTAGGACAAGTCCGTCCATTCAAAGGAGAAACCGCTCGGCAAGGTTTGGTCGGCGAGTTCCTTGATGGTGTTGAGGGCCGTCGCCGAACTCACGCCAGGTGCCGGCTCACCCTGCAGCTCGGACGCCGAGTAGAGATTGTAGCGCGCGACACGGTCAGGTCCCGAGACGTCCTTGAAGTCCAAGACGCTGCCGAGCATCACCATGTCGCCGGCCGCGTTGCGGGTACGCAGGCGCGAGAGATCGGAAGCCTCCTTGCGGAATGGGAGATCCGCCTGGGCGGTGACGTGATAGGTACGTCCGAACAGGTTGAAGTCGTTGACATAGGTCGAGCCGAAGTAGGTCTCGATCGTGTCGTTGATGCTGGCGATCGGCACGCCGAGCTTCTGCGCCTTGACGCGATCGATGTCGACAAACAGCTGCGGCGTATTTGCCGTGAACGGTGAGAACACAGAGATCAGGTTTGGCGACTTGCGCGCGGCGGCAACGAGCTCGTCGGTCGCGGCCGCCAGCAGTTCGGGCCCGCGCCCTTGTCGATCCTGGATGCGGATGGCAAAGCCGCCGCCGGTGCCGATGCCGGGCACGGCAGGCGGCGGAATGACGATGATGAAGGCGCCCTGGATCACCGACAGGCGCTTGCGCAGATCGGCCGTGATGGCGTTGGCCGACAATCCCTTCTTCTGCCGCGCCTCCGGCTCGTCGAACACCGGGAACAAAGCCGCGGCGTTGCCGGCCTGCGTGCGCGTCGCGCCGGAGAAGCCACTAAATGCCCCAACACGGACGATACCTGGCGTATCCAGTGCAATCCGCTCGATTTCGCGCACCACCGCGGCGGTTCGCGCCAGCGACGCGGCGCCCGGCAGTTGCACCGAGATGATAAGGTAACCGCGATCCTGGGCCGGAATGAAGCCCTGCGAGGTGGTCGCAAGCAGCCAGCCGGCGCTGCCGATCAGCACCAGATAGAGCAGCAGCATCGTCGCCGAATGCCGGATCACGAAGGATGCCGCCGCCGCATAGCCATGCGCCAGCCGGTCGAATATGCGGTTGAAGACGCCGGTGAAGGCGGACCAGCCGCGCGCGATCAGGTTCCAGCGTGCCGCCGGCCGCTTCGCCTCATGCGGAACGAGTATCCGCGAGGCCAGCGCCGGCGACAGCGTCAACGAGCAGAAGCAGGAGATCGCGGTCGCGACCGCGATCGTCACGGCGAATTGCTGGAAGAACTGCCCGGAGATGCCGCCGAGGAATGCGGTCGGCACGAACACCGCGCACAGCACGAGCGCGATCGAGACCAGCGCGCCTCCGACCTCCTCCATGGTCTTGAGTGCGGCTTCGCGCCGGCTCAGGCCATGCTCGAGATGCCGCTCGACATTCTCGACCACCACGATCGCGTCGTCGACCACGATGCCGAC
>NZ_LNCU01000066.1 GCF_001542415.1 Bradyrhizobium macuxiense | reverse complement strand
GGCTTGCCCTCGTTCTTTCCTTCCGCGAGGTTGCGCACCACCATGTAGAAGATCGGGGTGAAGATCAGGCCGAACAGCGTGACGCCGAGCATGCCGAAGAACACGGCAACCCCGACCGCCTGGCGCATCTCCGAGCCCGAGCCGGTCGACACCACCAGCGGCAGCACGCCGAGGATGAAGGCGAACGACGTCATCAGGATCGGCCGCAAGCGCAGGCGACAGGCCTCGATCACCGCCTCCAGCCGCGACCGGCCCTCAAGCTCGATGTCGCGGGCGAACTCGACGATCAGGATCGCATTCTTGGCGGCGAGCCCCACCAGCACCACGAAGCCGATCTGGGTCAGGATGTTGACGTCCTGCCCCATGATGCGCACGCCGATGGTCGCCGCGAACAGGCACATCGGCACGATCAGGATCACCGCAAAGGGCAATGTCCAACTGCCATATTGCGCGGCCAGCACGAGATAGACGAACAGCACGCAGATCGGGAACACGTAGAGGCCGGCATTGGCGCCGTTGACCTGCTGGTAGGACAGGTCGGTCCAGTCATAGGCAAAGCCCGACGGCAGCGTCTCGTCCGCGAGCTTCTTCATGGTGTCGATCGCGGTCGCCGAGCTGGTGCCGGGCAGCGTATCGCCCTGCAATTCGGCGGTCGGATAGAGGTTGTAGCGTGCGACTCGATCCGGCCCCGAGATGTCCTTGAAGTCGACGACACTGCCGAGCATCACCATGTCGCCATTGGCATTGCGGGTGCGCAGCCGCGCAAGGTCGGTGGTCTCCTTGCGGAACGGCAAGTCGGCCTGCGCGGTGACGTGATAGGTGCGCCCGAACAGGTTGAAGTCGTTGACATAGGTCGAGCCGAAATAAGTCTCGATCGTGTCGGTGACGTTGGCGATCGGAACGCCGAGCTTCTGCGCCTTGACGCGGTCGATATCGACGAACACCTGCGGCGTGTTGGCCGTGTAGGGCGAGAACACCGCCGTCAGTCCGGGCGCCTTGCGCGCCGCGCCGACCAGCTCGTCGGTGGCGGAGGCGAGCAGTTGCGACCCACGGCCCTGGCGGTCCTGGATGCGCATCGCAAAGCCGCCGCCGGTGCCGATGCCGGGCACCGCGGGCGGCGGGATCACGATGATGAAGGCGCCCTGGATCGAGGCGAGCCGCTTACGCAGCTCGTTGGTGATCTTGGTCGCGGTCTCCCCCTTCCTGGCGCGCTCCTCCGGTTCGTCGAACACCGGGAACAGCGCCGCGGCGTTGCTCGCCTGGGTTCGCGTCGCGCCGGAGAAGCCGGCAAATGCCGGTACGCGGACCACGCCGGGCACCTCGAGCGCGATCTTCTCGATCTGGCGCACGATCTCGGTGGTGCGCTGGAGCGACGCAGCACCAGGCAATTGCACCGACACGATGACGTAGCCGCGGTCCTGCGCCGGGATGAAGCCCTGCGGCGTGGTGGCGAGCAGCCATCCGGCGCTGCCGATCAGCACCAGATAGAGCAGCAGCATCGTCGCCGAATGCCGGATCACGAAGGATGCCGCCGCCGCATAGCCATGCGCCAGCCGGTCGAATATGCGGTTGAAGACGCCGGTGAAGGCGGACCAGCCGCGCGCGATCAGGTTCCAGCGTGCCGCCGGCCGCTTCGCCTCATGCGGAACGAGTATCCGCGAGGCCAGCGCCGGCGACAGCGTCAACGAGCAGAAGCAGGAGATCGCGGTCGCGACCGCGATCGTCACGGCGAATTGCTGGAAGAACTGCCCGGAGATGCCGCCGAGGAATGCGGTCGGCACGAACACCGCGCACAGCACGAGCGCGATCGAGACCAGCGCGCCTCCGACCTCCTCCATGGTCTTGAGTGCGGCTTCGCGCCGGCTCAGGCCATGCTCGAGATGCCGCTCGACATTCTCGACCACCACGATCGCGTCGTCGACCACGATGCCGAC
>NZ_LNCU01000065.1 GCF_001542415.1 Bradyrhizobium macuxiense | reverse complement strand
CCCCGTGGCACAAGAGCTTTTTGGTGAGATCGGATCGCTTGCATCCATATGTCCGGCCTGTTGAGCGCGATCGATTGGATCGCTGGCCAAGATGGTTTGCGCGATGCGAGTTCCAAACAACCTGGCGACCTGCTGGCGGCCAATGGGTCCCACGGATTGTCTCGCATCGTTGCTCGATCGATCGCTCCATCTGCTCCTGCAGCTCCGGATCGGCCGGCGAGCGAGCCCGCCGGTCGGCCAATCTGTTAGGCGGCCACTGCCGTAGCGGCATTCGACCGCGCCGCGTCGTAACTCTCGCCGGTCACCATGAGCTTCCAGGCGATGCGGGCGACCTTGTTGGCGAGCGCCACGGCGGCGAGCTTCGGCGGCTTGCGCGCAATCAATGCCAGCAGCCAGCGCGGATGCTGGCCGCGCCCACCTCTGGCCTGCCGGATCACCGCCGTGGCCCCGATCACGAGCAGTCGTCTCAAGTCCTCGTCGCCCGCCCGCGTGATCTTGCCGAGCCTGGTCTTGCCACCAGTGGAATGGTCCTTGGGCGTCAATCCCACCCAGGCCGCAAAATGCCGACCGGAGGGGAACGCACGCGGATCGGGCGTCTTCATCACCAGCGCGGTCGCAATGATCGGGCCGACCGCGGGGATCGTTGCCAGACGCCGGCCCGTGGCATCGCCGCGGTGCCAGGCCATCACCTTGGCCTCGATTGCCTCCAGTTCGCTCTCGAGCTTGGCGTACTCGCGGCCCAGCACGACAAACAGCTCACGCGCCAGAGCGGGAAGCGTCTCGTTCTGCGCGATCTGCGCCAGCAGCGGCTCGATCCTGTCCAGCCCCCTGGGTGCAATCAGGCCATACTCCGCCGCGTGGCCGCGGATCGTATTGGTCAACTGGGTGCGCCGGGCGATCAACCCGTCGCGGATTCCCATCAGCATCAACGCGGCTTGCTGCTCGGCTGTCTTGACCGGCACAAAGCGCATGGTCCGCCGGCTCATCGCCTCACACAGCGCTTCCGCATCCCGCCAGTCGTTCTTGTTCCGCGCGACATAGGGCTTCACCAATTGCGGGGCCATCAGCTTCACCTCATGGCCCAGCCTGGAGAGCTCCCGCGCCCAATATTGCGAGGCTCCGCAGGCCTCCATCCCGATCACGGTCGGCGGCAATTTGGCAAAGAACTCCACCACCTGCTTGCGCGAAAGCTTCTTGCGCAGCACAGGCCGCTCATCCTCATCAATCCCGTGCAGCACAAAAATATACTTCGACGTATCCATTCCAATGCGGATAATCTTCGTCACGGACGGCTCCCTTGCTGAGATTTGCAACAACCTCATTCTGGCACACTGATGCCGTAGGGGGCCGTCCACCCCATCAACCACGAATGTCGATTTATGCGCACCGCTGGAATCCCGTTCACAACATCCGCCGCGGAGTATGGGTCCCTGCTTACGCAGGGACGACAGTCGTGGATGGGGCGCGACATAGGGCCCTTCACAGCGACGACATCGCTGTCGCAGCGCGCCCTCAACATCATCGCCGGGCAGCGTTGCGGGGTGGTTGCTTGGCAAGCCAGACCCACTTTGCCATAACAGGATGAAACAAACATGTTGCGCGTGCGGGACCTCTAGGACTCCGCCTGCAGCCAAAGAGCCGGGAGGATGCCATGGCCAATATTCGAGTTCTCGCCACCGATCTGGAGTTTCCCGAAGGTCCCGTCGTCATGCCCGACGGCTCGGTTGTGCTGGTCGAAATCCGCGGCCAGCGGCTGACCCGGGTCTTTCCCGATGGGCGCAAGGAAATCGTCGCCAAGGTCCCGGGCGGGCCGAACGGCGCGGCGCTGGGGCCCGACGGCAAGATGTATGTCTGCAACAATGGCGGCTTCTCCTGGGTCCCGACCCGCAACATGATCATGCCGGGGCCGCAGCCGGAGGATTATCTCGGCGGCTCGATCCAGCGCGTCGATCTGCAGTCTGGCAAGGTCGAGACCGTCGTCACCAAATGCGGCGAGCATGATCTGCGCGGGCCGAACGATCTCGTGTTCGACAAGCAGGGCGGCCTGTGGTTCTCCGACCTCGGCAAGCGCCGCGCCCGCGACATGGATGTCGGCGGGTTCTACTATCTGAAGCCCGGCATGACCGAGATCGTCGAGGCCGTGCACGGCATCCTGCCGGCCAACGGCATCGGCCTGTCGCCGGACGAGAAGACCGTCTACATCGCGGAAACGCCCACCGCACGGCTGTGGGCCTATGAGGTCTCCGAGCCCGGCACCGTGAAGCCGCGCGACGTGATCTATCGCGGCGAGCGCGGCAAGCCGATCGCGGGCCTCGGCGGCTACCAGATGTTCGATTCCCTCGCGGTCGAGGCCAATGGCAATGTCTGCGTCGCGACCCTGGTCTCGGGCTGCATCTCGGTGATCGCGCCCGACGGCACCGTGGTCGAGCAGGTGCCGACCGGCGACCGCGTCACCACCAACATCGCCTTCGGCGGCCCGGAGCTGAAGACGGCGTACATCACGCTGTCCGGCAAGGGCGAGCTGATCGCGATGGACTGGTCGCGGCCGGGATTGCCGCTGAACTTTCTGAATAAATGATGCCGCTCACCGTCATTGCGAGGAGCTCGCGACAAAATTGCAAGGCAATTTTGCGCTGAAGCGACGAAGCAATCCATGCGTCCGCGCCTGTGGGCAGATGGATTGCTTCGCTTCGCTCGCAATGACGGATAGAGTGAGGCTCACCCAGACATAGAGGATCTTCGCAAATGCCCTGGCTTGAACCGGTCATCCTTCGCGGCACCCATGCGCGGCTGGAGCCGCTGTCGCATGATCACGCCGCCGGACTGACCGAGGCCGTGAAGGATGGCGAGCTCTGGAAGCTCTGGTACACGGCGATTCCGAAGCCGGAGAACATGACCAAGGAGATCGATCGCCGGCTCGGCCTGCAGACTGCCGGCTCGATGCTGCCGTTCACGGTGTTCGACGCCGACGACACGATCTGCGGCATGTCGACCTACATGAACGTGGATACGCCGAACCGCCGCGTTGAAATCGGCTCGACCTGGTACGCCAGGCGTGTGCAGCGCAGCGCGGTCAATACGCAGTGCAAGCTGCTGCTGCTAACGCACGCCTTCGAGAAGCTCGATTGCATCGCGGTCGAGTTCCGCACGCACTTCTTCAATCACCAGAGCCGGCGCGGCATCGAGCGTCTGGGCGCCAAGCAGGACGGCATCCTGCGCAGCCACCAGATCTCGCCCAACGGCTCGTTGCGCGACACGGTGGTTTACAGCATCATCGCCAGCGAATGGCCGACGGCGAAAGCCCATCTCACCTATCAACTCCACGAAAAGGTGCGCTGACATCTGAATCGGCGCCAGAAACGAAACGATGGAAACGTTCGATTATGTGATCATCGGGGCAGGCTCCGCCGGGAGCGTGCTGACCAACCGGTTGAGTGAAGATCCCACCACTCGCGTCTGCGTGCTGGAGGCGGGGCCGAGCGACTGGCATCCCTACATCCACCTGCCGGCCGGCTTCATCAAGACCTTCCACATGAAGAGCGTGAATTGGGCCTATCAGCAGGAGCCCGGTCCGTACACCGGAGGACGCAGCATCTACGCGCCGCGCGGCAAGACGCTCGGCGGCTCGTCCTCGATCAACGGCCACATCTACAATCGCGGCCAGCGCCAGGATTTCGACACCTGGGCGCAGCTCGGCAATCGCGGCTGGGGCTATCCAGACGTGCTGCCCTATTTCCGGCGCATGGAGAAAAGGATCGGCGAGGGCGACGACACCTATCGCGGCCGCGACGGCAACCTCACCGTCACGACAATGGACTGGAAGGATCCGCTGTGCGAGGCCTTCATGGAAGGTGCGGTCAGCCTCGGCATTCCGCGCAATCCCGATTACAACGGCAAGATCCAGGAGGGCGTCTCCTACTGCCAGCGCACCATCCTGAACGGCCGGCGCGTCAGCGCCGCGACTGCGTTCCTGCATCCGGCGCGGCGGCGGCCCAATGTCGACGTGCGCACGCATGCCCATGTCACCGGCATCATCTTCGAGGGCAAGCGCGCCGTCGGCGTGCGCTACAACAGGGGCGGCAAGCACGGCGACCCGCTCGAGATCCGCGTCAACAAGGAGGTCATCCTCTCCGGCGGCGCCTATAACTCGCCGCAGCTGCTGCAGCTCTCCGGCGTCGGCTCGCCCGATCTGCTGAAGTCCCACGGCATCGAGGTGCGTCACGCGCTGCCAGGTGTCGGCGAAGGCCTGCAGGATCACTACGCGCCGCGCTCGGTGGCGCGGGTGAAGAACATCAGGACCATCAACGAGCTTCGCCGCGGCATGAGCTTGTGGGTCGAGGCGCTGAAATGGGCGACGACACGGCGCGGCCTGCTGTCGCTGTCGCCGACCATGGTCTATTGCTTCTGGCATTCTGGCGAGACCACCGAGAGCTCCGACCTGCAGCTCACTTTCACGCCGGCGAGCTACAAGGAGGGCGTGCAGGGCCAGCTCGAGGACGAGCCCGGCATGACGGTGGCGTCCTGGCAGCAGCGGCCGGAGAGCCGCGGCTATGTCCGTATCCGCTCCGCCGATCCGTTCCAGCCGCCGATCATCCAGACCAACTATCTCGGCGAGGAGATCGACCGCCGCGTCGTCGTCGCCGGCATGAAGCTGGCGCGCCGGCTGCTCGCCTCCGAGCCGCTCAAGCCGTATTTCGCCTATGAGGATTTTCCGGGCCCGAAGGTGCAGAGCGACGCCGAGCTGCTCGCCGCCGCGACCCAGCGCGGCACCACCACCTTCCATCCCGGCTGCACCTGCCGGATGGGTCCGGCCGACGCGCGGTGGGCCGTGGTCGACGACCAGCTTCGTGTCCACGGCTTGGAAGGCCTGCGCGTGATCGACGCCTCGATCATGCCGCGGATGATCTCGGCCAATCTCAACGCCTCGACGTTGATGATCGCCGACAAGGCCTCCGACATGATCCGCGGCAGGACGCCCGAGGCGTCTGCGAAGCTCGAGGAGTATGCGTGACGGGAGCTGCCGTTATTGCAATGACGGAGTGTTCGGTGAAGACGTGATGTACCCGACGACGCTCTTCGATCCGCGCGCGATATCTATCCCCGTCATGCTGAGAAGGCCGCGCAGCGGCCGTCTCGAAGCTTCGATGGCCATGAGCCGGGTCGTGCACCCTTCGAGGCTCGCTTCGCGAGCGCCTCAGGGTGACGGGATTAGTGAGGGAGCTCAGCCGTAGACGAACGCCTTGTCCTTGAGGTCGATCGCCGGGAATTCGTCCTTCTCGGCCCAGTAGTCCTGGTTGTGCTGCCACTCCGGCTTGTCGCCGCGCTTCGGCAGCAGGTGCATGCCGCGCATCATGTAGCCGGGGTTGAAGTTCTCCGGATCGATCCATGGCAGCAGCGGCATGTTGTGGTCTTCGGCGCGCAGCGCCGGCGTCACCTTACTCGCGCCGGTCTCCTTCATGTGCTTGAGCATGCGGCAGACGAAGTCGGCGACGAGGTCGACGCGCAAGGTCCAGCTGGCGCGGAAATAACCGAACACCCAGACGAGGTTCGGCACGCCGGTGAACATCATGCCGCGATAGGTCACGGTGTCGGCGAAATCGAGCGGCTTGCCGTCGATCTCGAAGTCGATACCGCCGTTGGCGGAGAGGTGGAAGCCGGTTGCGGTGATGATGATGTCCGCCTCGAGCTCCTTGCCGGACTTCAGCAGGATGCCCTTCTCGGTGAAGCGATCGATCTCGTCGGTGACGACCGATGCCTTGCCGCCCTTGATGGCGTGGAACAGGTCGGCGTCCGGAATGAAGGCGATGCGCTGCCGCCACGGCCGGTAGCGCGGCGTGAAGTGGGTGGCGATGTCGTAGTCCTTGCCGAGAACGGCTTCGACCGCCGCCAGCAGGTCCTTCTTGGCGCCCTCCGGCTCGGCGAAGGTCCGCTTGGTGAACGCGTCCTGCTCGAACAGGATCTTGCGGCGGGTGATCTCGTGGATCCAGTGCTCGTCGACCTGCAGCCTGCGCAGCTCCTCGGCGATCTCGATCGCGTTGCGGCCGGTGCGGAAATAGGTCGGCGAGCGCTGCAGCATGGTGACGTGGCCGGCATCCTTGGCCATCGCCGGGATCAGCGTCGCGGCGGTGGCGCCGGAGCCGATCACGACCACGCGCTTGCCCTTGTAGTCGAGATCGTCGGGCCAGGTCTGCGGATGCACGATCGGACCCTTGAACTTCGCCATGTCGGTCCATTCGGGCGTGTAGCCCTCGGTGTGGCTGTAGTAGCCCTGGCACATCCAGAAGAAGTTGGTGGTGAAGCGCAGCCTCTCGCCGGTGTCGGGCCGCGTCGCGTCGATGGTCCAGAGATTGGTCTCGTTCGACCACTTCGCCGCGGTGATGGTGTAGCGATAGCGGATGTGGCTGTCGAGATCGTTCTCCTCGATCACCTCGCCCATGTATTTCAGGATCTCGGCTGCGGTCGCGATCGGCGCGCTGGTCCACGGCTTGAAGCGATAGCCGAAAGTATGCAGGTCGCTGTCGGAGCGGATGCCGGGATAGCGGTGGGTGGACCAGGTGCCGCCGAATGTCTTCTGCGTCTCCAGCACCACGAAGCTGGTGCCCGGGCATTGGGTCGTGAGGTGATAGGCAGCGCCGACGCCGGAGATGCCGGCGCCCGCAATCAGGACGTCGAAATGTTCAGTCGTGACGGGCTCGGCGGCCCGGATCTGGGTCTGGACGTTCATCTTCCCTGGTCTTCTTGTTTGTTGGAGCGGATAAGCAAAACGCCGGAGCCACGGCCCCGGCGCTCGCCGATATCGGAACTAGACTTCGCGGCGGCTCAGGAACGCTAGCCGCTCGAACAGATGCACGTCCTGCTCGTTCTTCAAGAGAGCGCCGTGCAGCGGCGGGATCAGCTTGCGCGGATCGCGTTCACGCAGCATTTCGGGCGTGATGTCCTCGTTCAGCAGCAGCTTGAGCCAGTCGAGCAGCTCCGAGGTCGAAGGCTTTTTCTTCAGGCCCGGCACCTCACGGACCTCGAAGAAGATCCGCAGCGCCTCTTCCACCAGCCGCTTCTTGATGCCGGGGAAGTGCACGTCGACGATCTTGCCCATCGTGTCGGCGTCGGGGAACTTGATGTAGTGGAAGAAGCAGCGGCGCAGGAAGGCGTCCGGCAGTTCCTTCTCGTTGTTCGACGTGATCATCACGATCGGGCGCAGCTTCGCCTTGATGTTCTCGCCGGTCTCGTAGACGAAGAACTCCATGCGATCGAGCTCAAGCAGGAGGTCGTTTGGGAATTCGATGTCGGCCTTGTCGATTTCGTCGATCAGCAGCACCGGGCGCTTCTCGTGGGTGAAGGCCTCCCACAGCTTGCCGCGCTTGATGTAGTTCTTGATGTCGGACACGCGGCCGTCGCCGAGCTGGCTGTCGCGCAGGCGGGAGACGGCGTCGTATTCGTAGAGACCCTGTTGCGCCTTGGTGGTGGACTTGATGTGCCAGGTCAGCAGCGGTGCATCGAGCGCCTTGGCGACTTCCTCGGCCAGCACGGTCTTGCCGGTGCCGGGCTCGCCCTTCACCAGGAGCGGACGCTCGAGCACGATGGCGGCATTGACGGCGACCTTGAGGTCATCGGTGGCGACGTAATCCTTGGTACCGGTGAATTTCATCTATCTTCTTGCCTTGGTTCGTTCCTTGGCCATTTAGGCCTCAACATGAAACGACCGCTCTCGCAGCGGTCGTTCGGTGTGCAATATGGTCGATCACGCGCGTCTGATCACTGACAGGATCACCAGCACGATCACTGCGCCGATGGTCGCGTTGATGACGTCGCGGATCGCACTGCTTCCGAGGCTGATGCCGAGCCGCGGCAACAGCCAGCTCGCCACCAGCGCGCCGATGATGCCGACGACGATGTTTCCGATCAGCCCGAAGCCCGCGCCGCGCACGATCTGCCCGGCGAGCCAGCCGGCGATCGCGCCGATCACCAGCGCCGCGATGATACCCATTCCAAACGCCTCTGCCTCAATGACCTGTCACGCACAATTCTAGTTGAAAAACCCGGCCGGTCTAGCGCGGATTCCGCAGCGCAGCGGTGCTCAAGGCGGTTTCCGCATGGAATGTCAATCATCATCTTTCCGCTCTGCGGAATGGCTGGCGCGCCGGCAGGCCGAAGTTCGGGGGCAGCAGGCGAAAGCGAATGGCTGATCTCGGGGCAGAGCACGGCCGTGGCCCCTTGACGGCACCGGCCCAGCGGGCGATCTAGGTAATTATGTTCCTGCAGTTCTTCACATCGCTGCGCGACGCCCAGGTCCCCGTGACGCTACGGGAATATCTGACGTTGATGGAAGCGCTTGACGCCGATCTCGCCGAACAATCGGTCGAGAACTTCTACTATTTGTCGCGCTCTGCGCTGGTGAAGGATGAGCGCAACCTCGACAAGTTCGACCGCGTGTTCGGCTCCGTGTTCAAGGGACTCGAGAGCCTGCTCGATGCCATGGACAAGGCGGAGATCCCCGAGGAGTGGCTGAAGAAGCTCGCGGAGAAATATCTCACCGAGGAAGAGAAGAAGCAGATCGAGGCCATGGGCTGGGACAAGCTCATGGAGACGCTGAAGAAGCGGCTCGAGGAGCAGAAGGGCCGCCACCAGGGCGGCAGCAAGTGGATCGGCACGGCTGGCACGTCTCCCTTCGGCGCTCATGGCTACAATCCCGAAGGCGTCCGCATCGGGCAGGAGAAGAACCGCAACAACCGCGCCGTGAAGGTGTGGGACAAGCGCGAGTTCAAGGACCTCGACGGCAATGTCGAGCTCGGCATCCGCAACATCAAGGTCGCGCTGCGCCGCCTGCGCAAGTTCGCGCGGACCGGCGCGCCTGACGAGCTCGACCTCGACACCACGATTAAGGAGACCGCCAACCACGGCTATCTTGACGTGCACATGCGCCCCGAGCGGCGCAACGCGGTCAAAGTGCTGGTGTTCTTCGATATCGGCGGCTCGATGGATTCGCATATCGAGCAGGTCGAGGAATTGTTCTCGGCCGCCAAGAGCGAATTCAAGCACATGGAGTATTTCTACTTCCACAACTGCCTCTATGAAGGCGTCTGGAAGCAGAACAAGCGGCGCTTCACCGACCGCACGCCAACCTGGGACGTGCTGCATAAATATCCGCACGATTACAAGGTGGTGTTCGTCGGCGACGCCTCGATGTCGCCCTACGAGATCATGGTCCCCGGCGGCTCGGTCGAGCATGTCAACGAGGAGGCCGGCTCGGTCTGGCTCGACCGTATCATCCGTACCTATCCGCATGCGGTATGGCTCAATCCGGTGGCGCAGAAGCACTGGGATTATTCGGAATCGACCACCATCATCCGCCGTCTGTTCTCCGAGCGCATGTATCCGATTACGATCGAGGGTCTGGAGAACGCGATGAGGGAGCTGGTTCGGTAACAGCTTCCGTCGTTCCGGGGCGATGCGAAGCATCGAACTATGGTGCGCAATCGCGCACCTGAGAATCTCGAGATTCCGGATCAGCCGCTTCGCGACTGTCCGGAATGACGGTGGCGAAGACAAAGACAAAGGGAGAGCTCCATGGCCCAGAACATCCACCGCGGCATCAAGGTGATGATCGACGAAGCCAATGCCGAGATCGAGACCATCAGCGCCAAGGATGCGATCACGCTGATCGGCAAGGACGACGTCGTCATCGTGGACATTCGCGATCCGCGCGAGATCGAGCGCGACGGCAAGATCCCCGGCGCATTCTCCTGCACCCGCGGCATGTTGGAATTCTGGATCGATCCGAACAGCCCCTACGCCAAGCCGATCTTTCAGGAAGACAAGAAGTTCATCTTCCACTGCGCCGGCGGCCTCCGCTCGGCGCTCGCCGCCAAGACCGCAAAGGATATGGGCCTGAAGCCGGTCGCCCACATGGGCGGCGGTTTCGCAGCGTGGCGTGACGCCGGCGGACCGATCGAGGCGTGGGAGCCGAAGAAGAAGGGCTAGCAGATGTCACACGCGGGCTTGACCCGCGCGTCCATCGTTTCAAGGGAAGATGGATTGCCGGATCAGGTCCGGCAATGACGATGGAGAGATATCCAAGATGACTTCGACCGACGATCCGCTTGTTTCAACCGAATGGCTTGCCGCGCATCTCGGTGACGCCAACGTCAAGGTTCTCGACGCGACGTTCAAGCTGCCCGGCGTGCTGCCGCTGCCCAAGGACGACTACCTCGCCGCGCATCTCCCCGGCGCGGCGTTCTTCGACGTCGACGCAGTGTCGGATCATTCCAATCCGCTGCCGCACATGTTTCCGAGCGCCGAGCAATTCGGCCGCGATGTCGGCGCGCTCGGTGTCAGCAATGCCGACACCGTCGTGATCTACGATGCCGGTGGCTGGGTCGCAGCGCCCCGCGCCTGGTGGATGTTCCTGTCCTACGGCCACCGCGATGTGCGCATTCTCAACGGCGGCCTGAAGAAGTGGCGGGCCGAGGGCCGGCCGGTTGAGAGCGGCGAAATCAAGCCTAAGGCGGCAACCTTCAAGGCGAGCTACGATCCGAAGCGCGTGCGCAGCATCGAGCAGATGATCGCCAATGTCGAAAGCCGCAACGAGCAGGTGATCGACGCGCGCGCCGCCGAGCGTTTCGAGGGCCGTGCGCCGGAGCCACGGCCGGGCATTCGCGCAGGCCACATCCCGGGCGCCCGTAACGTCCCCTACAACGTGCTGTTCGATGCCGCGACCGGCGTGATGAAGCCGCTCGACGATCTGCGCGCGGCGTTCACCGGTTCCGGCGTGAAGTTCGATGCCCCGATCGTGACGAGCTGCGGCTCAGGCGTCTCGGCCGGCGTGCTGACGCTCGCGCTCTACCGGCTCGGCGTCACCGATACGGCGCTGTATGACGGCNCCCGCCGATCGCGACGGGGCCGGCCTGACCTGCGGCTACCGCCGGGTGACCGGCATGGGGTTGCCGAACGGGTCCAGCACCGTCTGCTGAACGACCGCCTGCCGGGCGGCTCGCGCACGAGCGATCCGCCGCCGTTCCTTCCGATGCGCTGGCTTGCTGCTCGCGCTGTGGTCCGGCTTCTTCTTCGCCTCAGAGGCCGCCCGCTTCGTCTTAGCGGTCTTCTGTTCGACGACGGCTTCAGGTCCGCCCAGCGTCGCGATCCTGGTCTCGGCAGCAATCGCTTCGGCTGTCGGCGGTGGCGCCGGCTCAACGACTGCAGGGGCTGGCGCGGCGGGGACCGGTTCGCTGCTTGAAGCGGTCGAATCAACCGCTGCTGCAACCTTCGGCTCGGCGGGAGCAGGCACAGCTTCGGTGGCCGCAGGAGGTGGCTGCGGCGTCGGCGAAGTGTCCGCGGCTTGTGGGGCGGCCTCTGCCGGCGGCGGGACGTCAGCGGCCGATGCCTGCGGAGCGGGCGCCGGCGCGGGCTCTTCAGTGGGCTTCGCTTCCGGCGCTGGGGCGGCCGGACGCGGCGGG
>NZ_LNCU01000064.1 GCF_001542415.1 Bradyrhizobium macuxiense | reverse complement strand
CATGTTCTCGAACTTGTCCTCGAGCTCGATCTCCTTGGCGACGGTGACGCCGTCCTTGGTGATGCGGGGAGCGCCGAACGACTTCTCGAGCACCACATTGCGGCCCTTCGGACCGAGGGTGACCTTCACGGCGTTGGCGAGAACGTCGACGCCGCGCAGCATACGGTCGCGCGCCTCGACGGAGAATTTGACTTCTTTGGCTGACATGATGAGTTCCCTGAGTTGATGTCTTTCTCACCTTGGCGGGGCGCCCGGCAGGCGCTCCTCAGGGCGAGCGGTGCGAGCGAATGGATTAGGCAGCCTTTTTGCTGGAAGACACGTCGGTGAGAACGCCCATGATGTCGCTCTCCTTCATGATCAACAGCTCATGGCCATCGATCTTGACCTCGGTGCCCGACCATTTTCCGAACAGGACGCGGTCGCCGACCTTGACGTCGATCGGGATCAGCTTGCCAGTTTCGTCGCGGCCACCCGGGCCCACGGCGATGATTTCGCCCTGCGAGGGTTTTTCCTTAGCTGTGTCCGGAATGATGATGCCGCCAGCGGTCCTCTCGTCTGCATCGATACGCTTGACCACGACGCGGTCATGAAGTGGACGGAAATTCATGAAGCCCTCCTGAGGATTTGCACAAAGTCGACGATCGTTCGATTGCTAGCAATCGATACCTGCGAGTGCTAGCGCAGGCGCGATTGAAATAGGACCAGTTTTTTCCGCGAGCAAGAGTCTTGAGGCAGAAAAACTGGACACTCAGCCCACCTGATCTGCTAGTTGCGTTAACAGGCCTGTACGTCGTGGGACTCGATAGTACGATCCGTACGGTCGCAATGCGGACGATGTGCTTACTGGCACGGGCCAACCGCGCTGCAGCAACAGTCTGTATCCCTAAAGGCCCACCTATTTTCGCGTGTGCAAGATGCGTCTGATTGCCTGCCGGCCACGGGTCGGCTCGTGCTCCATGTGAAACACGATCTCCGTCACTTCGCACCAACCTCCGTAACGCTGTCGACGGTCACGCCGCACTGGTGCATGCGCGAGCAACTCCACCTTGATCCTCGCAGGAACAGGGTCCGTCTTTCAGTTCAAATCGAGCGGAGCGTTTGAAGATTGGTGTATGCGCGTTCTTCAGCGACCTTCTGGGTAGATGCGAACCCGTTGCCGGCCGCCCGTCTCGTCCAATTCGCCCCTGTAAGGCACGCCGCGGATGTTGAAATACGTCGGGTTCTCGGCGTCCGGCATCAGGCGCTGGCCTTCCAATGCGCGGACGAGGTAAGGGGGAAGCAATCGTTCGCGGTGCTCCCACCCTCCGCGGATGAGATAACCAAGATCGACTGCGCCTTCGTGCGATGCCCAAGCGTCACTCGTCTGCGGCGGATGATGAGGCTGCTGCGAGGGCCCGGCTGCTTCATTCCTCGGCCTGGCGTGAGGATGATGGATAAGACGAACGTCTCCGCGTCCTCCCGGTCCGAGCGTGGCCGAGTAGCGCTCACCGTTGATCGTAAACTGGCTGGGTCCGAACTGGTTTGGCAGCAGATTGATATTGCCCAACACGTCAATCAGGACGTCTGAGGCTGGTCGGGAACCGTGCTCCCAGCCCTCCCCAACGACAGTCCCGATATCCCGCAGCTCATCAGAAGACCCTGGTGGACCAACGAACGATGGTGGTCCGGCAATGCCATATGCCAGCATCGACTGACCATCGTCGCGCAAGTCATGAGGCGTGGGCGGATTGAGATAAACCGGCGAGTCAAGGTCGCCGTAGATGTCTGACGACGGATGCCGTGCGGATGATGAAGCGCCTCCTCCCACCGTTCCCCTCAACAAATCCCAAGCGCCCTCGCTCGGGGTGGCCGGCATTGCTGGAAGGTCGTAGAACGAGCTGAACTGCGGACCACGGTACGGCGTGGATGATGATGGTCCGACTTCTCGGCTCGGCTCCCTCAACAATGTCGGCTGCGTCCCCTCGTGGGGTACGCTTGATGATCGAGAGGGCCCATAGATCGCCTCCCTGAACAAATCCCAGGCTCCCTCACTCGGGGTGGCAGGAGTTGCGGGTAGCGCGTGCGGCGCGCCGTACTCTTGCACGTCTGCCCGACCACCTGCATGCGCTTCAGGAGGAGGCACCCCTAACCCCCGGTTCGCATCGAGGACTTGTTGGTATTGGCCAAGCCTCCGCAAATCAGGGTCAAGTTTCGTCTCCTGGGTTTCACGCTTGTACGCCTCAACATCACTGGCAAACCCATTGGTGGAGAGACGACCAGCCATGGCCCCTCTGTTTTGGGTTTGCAGCCAGTCGCTCAGCCTGGAAAGGCGCCGAGCCTGCCTGTCGACAGTGCTCGGCTCGATCCTGTGTGTCGCCTTTTCTGCCGCAGCCCACATGTCGATGAGACTAGCGTCTACGGCATAAGGATTCAGGCGGCGGATATCGGCTGATAGGGCCCTTGCAGCGCGGACCTCCCGGAGCTTGTTCAACGCCGCCTTCATGCGAGTGCCGAGCTTTTTTGTCGACGCATAGGTTTCTGCATCGACGTCCAGCCCAGGTGACAACGCCGGGTTGTCAATTCGAGCTGCAATTGATGGCCTCCGGTTCTCGCGCAACAGAGCGCTTAAAGCGCGCAGATTTCCCACCGCATTTCTCATGGTGCCATCGCTCAAGTTGCCGGTGGCGTTCGCCGCGAATTCCTGAATGATCGCCTCGTCCTCCTCGCGGACCCCTTGCGTTCGCGCCGGCTGCTTGGCAGGGTCCGCGCGAAACGTCATCGAAGTGAACTCTTGATGCGCCGCGGACCCGGACGACTTTCCGCTGCCGCTTCCCCCGAACGCTTTTCCGACCCCTGACTTGATGCGCGACCACAGTCCACGTCGTTTGCTGTTCGTGGGCTCGATCGCTGACTGCGCCTCTGGTTGGGTGTAGCGCGCGCTGGTGAAAAGATCCTCCTCCAAATTGGACCGCGGCGACAGCTGGGTCGAACTCCCGGGGCGCTCATGGGGGATATCTACGCTATGGCGCGCGCGGCTGAACGAATTGTTCCCCAGCTGCGAATATGACGGCAACCGCATCGAACCGCCGAGCTCGACGTGCCGGATCTGTCCAGTCCGCGCCTCAGGACTCACGTCAGGCGAATTGGTGCTTGCGGAACCCGCATCGGATGAACTGAGATGCAGCCTCTCGATCTGCTGTTCAAAGCCGGTTTGCCGGCTGTCCGGCTGACGTCCCGCCCGCTGGCTTTGCAGCGTGGCGGCGTATTGCCGCACCCAAGCTCCTGCATCGAATGGGTCGACCGGATCCATCATGCATTCCTTTCTTCGGTACAGGTCCCGTGCGCTCACAGACTTATGCTCCACATTTGCTGGACGCAGGCGGCTGCGGCTCGAGGCGAGAGCGAGACTCGGCCTCTATAGGAGTTAGCTGTCGAAAAGCTGACGAGTGTAAGGACTCCAGATCACAATGGCGAACCCAGCTTCATCGAAAAATGCCGCCGAAAGCTGCTGCGCACTCCCGATGGACTGCCTGTGTGCGCAAATTCGGACGAAATCGCCCAGCTTTCGAATTGAGCTCTCTGGGCGCGAGGCATTCTGGCCGGTAGGTTCTCTGGCATTGGCGAGGTCAACCCGGAATCGCGGCTTGCCCCTCGTCTGCTTCGGTTGCTGTGGGCATGTGGGCGCGCCGTCGATGACCAAGAGCTTCCACTCATCCCGGTTGCTGCTTTTGATCAGGATCGTCAACCATCACGCCGCCAACCGCACACGCCAATGAACTGATCGGGAAGATCCGGACCATCAAAGATCAGCCTCCTGCAAGGAACAGTCCAGAGTACGAAACGTACACTGCAAGGATAACGCCGCGACGTCCCTCAGGAAGACAAGATCGGCGCATGTTGGATGCGCGACGCACGTTCGGAACTCATTCGCAGCTGTCCACGTCGCGATGAGTGCAGGTTCGACGAAAAGCATACAGTGCCGACATGGTCGCGATCCGCGAGCGGTCCGATGATCGATGCCTCAACGCTGTAAGCTGTAGCGAAGTGCTCCGAGCCGCTATGCCTGATCCTCTCGACGTCCTGTTCGGATCAGGTCCGGGACGACAGAAACGAAAAGCCTCCCAGCACTCGTCTTGATATCGGCATCGTACCTCGTCTAGATAGACTGGCTTCAAACTGGAGATACTGCAGTGGCGATGGGTACCGTGAAGTGGTTCAATCCGACCAAGGGATATGGCTTTATCAAACCCGATGATGGGGGACCGGACGTCTTCGTGCACATTAGTGCCGTTGAGAAAGCTGGCCATGACAACCTCGCGGAGGGCGCTCGCATTAGCTATGAGCCAAAGAGCGGCCGTTCGGGTAAGGTCTCCGCCGAAGATCTGCGAATTGAATAGAGCATGATCAGGATAGGCCGGGCTGATTTGCCGCATCCAGTGCTCGACCATCCTGCCATCGATCTGGCCTCAGCGCATTCTGAGCACCGCTGAGGTCGTCTGCGCAGTCCCGCAATGCGATTGCATTGGTACGACGGCCACGGTCTACAAGAGAGCTCTGCAACGACTGGCTACGCTAGCGAGCAGGGCTTTCACTCAACTTGACGGGCGTGCTGAAGGGTAACAGCCTCCCAGGCCATCAAACAACGGCGCTATCTCCCTGGCAGAGGAAAGGAACGACCTGAACCTGCACCCCATCCAAGCTGCGCCCTCAACGTTCTTCCGATGCGGCAATTGAACGTCTGTAGCAGATGCCATTCACACTTTCGCTCTCCCATATTCCTTCCACAGCATGACTTCGAGCTCTCCCGGGATATCGAGATGTTCGGGGAAATCTGGGAAGGGAATTGAATTTCCGTCGCGTACGAAGATGGCGAGATCGGTCTCGCTGTTCGTTTCGGAATAATGTTCTCGCCTCACCTTTCCGCGATTGGTGTCGAGCACAAACCGCGTCGAGTTGATCCATGATGGCGAGAACAGGTTAAGCTGATCTGCAATGTGCCAGACGCGCCCCAAACGCACGCGGAAAGCCGCGGAAAAGTTGATCGGATCCGAAATGAAGATTGACACATTGCGCACGCCCATCCCGTTGAGCCTTTCCAGCAGACGATGAAGTACTAATTGATGTTCGTTGGTATTTCGCAGCAATGGAAACTGATTGTAGAGCCTAGTCTAGTGCGCTCGAAGAGCTACGATCTTTTCAGAGACCTCCTCGCAGATTTCGTATGGATGCACGATGTGGAAGGTGGTGCGAAGGCCGTGTCTCGCCAGAATATCAATCTTCTCTGCAGTGAACGCCTTGGGTTCATATACGATCGCTCTTGTATGAATTCGGATTGACTTGACCGATGGAACCAATCGAATTCCTTCGATGATTGTCTCCAGCCGCGATGCTGGCAGCATCAAGGGATGACTTCCGGTTGGCGGCGAAGGTATTCAATCAACAGGCTTAGATCCGCATCTTGATCATTTGGCTCGTCAATAAACGTGTTCTCGCTCAGCACGTCCATGCGGAAACAATACTGACAGTTTCCAAAGCACTTCGAGGTGGTCAAGAAGAGTGCACGGTCCGGGTATTTTCGCACTATCGAGGTTTTGTTGGCGTGCCCGCAAGCATTTGATCTGTCGTTGACGAAATCCTTTACCTTGTTAGGCGCCCTCAATGAGATTCGGCGTTGGGAAGGACACCCGGTGAAGTGGCCCCAGATGGTTGCCTAACCAAGCGTAGATGCCATCCTTGCCGAGCTTTTCGAATGCAAGCCCCGGGATCACAAGAATGCCGGATCCAAGGATCACCGTCACGATGAGCAAAAGACCTGAGATAAGTCCCAGGTGTCATGTGATGCTTTCTCCTCAGTCATGGTGGAGAGCATTTGCGATTAACCGTGCAGGGGGCGTGCCAAATGAGAAAGTCACGTCCGGACAATGAGGTCACTCTGATGATCCCGTTTGATGTCCCCCTTCGAAACTCCGATGTCGACAACCGGACAGCTAGGGTCGCTTTGAGACCAGAGCTTTATGTGGGAGTGAGCGAGAGCTTCCCAGGACGTATGCAACCAAACAGCCGGGACCGATGTGAGAACTTGTCAATTTGAGGACCCGGACCTGGTGCGGACATGCCGCGTCTGGCTGTAGCCGTTCTGAGGGCGATCGGGCAGCATGTTCGATCGCAACCGGAGCTTTGATTTCGAATGCTTCATCATTCATCAACGCGCATGACCGGGTTCGACGAACGTCGTTCCGGCGCACTTCTTCTGAGTTTGGCTTTCGCAGAGAGGCGGTTGATGAACTCAGCACGAGCCCAGCGGATCGCTGCGATTAGTTCCGGCGCTTTCGAACCAGACGCTGGGAAGCTCTCAACCGGCCCAGGATCGAAGCATTGACCGGGGCGCGCGCGAGCCTCGATACCTCGCCGGCCAGTGAATCATCACTGGACGAAATGCTGGACGCCTGGGCTAGCGCCGATGGGCAAAGCGAGACCGAGGACCGACAAGAGGCGGCGAGACGAACGAGGACTTGGCGGGCGGCTGGCAATGTGGATGACGCGCTGAATCTGTCACGGCTGTCGCTGACGGCCGTGCCCACCGTGCTCCCGGAGGAACTCCGGGATCTCAATGTCGGCAACAATCGGCTGACCAGTCTACCTGCCGCGCTTCCGGCAGTGCTCGAGAGGCTCAGGTGCAACGTCGATCAGATAGTCGGCGCACCTTCCTACCTCCCGGCTCCGCTTCGAAGCCTCTCTGCCAATCACAACGCGCTGAGCAGCCTGCCCGATGTACTCCCGGCAGGACTTCAGGAACTCGATGTGCGCGTGAACCATCTGACCGGCCTGCCCGACACTCTGCCGGCGCAGCTCGTACGTCTTGTGGTCGGTAACAACCGGCTGACCAGCCTGCCGGCAATCCTCCCACCCGCTCTGCAGGCGCTCTATGTCCACCACAATCGACTGACTGGTCTGCCCGACACTCTCCCGGCTGGGCTTGTATGGCTGGATGCCAGTCGTAATCAGCTGACCAGCCTACCCGAGGCCCTTCCTGCTGGACTCCAGACCGTCAACGCCGACCGCAACCAGCTAACCAGCCTGCCTGACGCCCTCCCGATCCGGACGCTGCACCTCAGTCACAATCGGCTAACGTGTCTGCCTGAGACACTTGCGGCTGAGCTGCGAGACCTCGTGGTCAGCCATAATCAGCTGACCAGCCTACCGGAGAACCTTCCGGTCCGGCTCCGGACGCTCGAAGCCGCGCACAACAGGCTGACCCGTTTGCCCGAGATCTTGCCGACCGGGCTTGTATTGCTCGACGTTAGAGGTAACCGACTGACCAGCCTACCGGAAACTATGCTGACACGGCTGGGCCCCTGGTGCAGGGTCAACCTGGAGGGCAATCCGCTACCCGAGCGGGTGCTGAGGAATCTTGCAAGGGACATCAATGTGCCGGGCTACGACGGGCCCCAAGTCTTCTTTTCGATTGGCGGAGAGGCTGGGCCAAGTCAGTCGCCGCCGTTGCACGTAGCGGTGGCGGATTGGGTTGGCAGCGAGCCGGAGATAATGACGGCCTGGCAGGGGTTCGCCGAAGAGGAAGGAGCTCAGGAATATGCCCTCTTTCTCGACCGGCTCCGGCTTACCGTGAACTATGGCAACGCCGCGTTTCGGCAAATGGTGGCTGAGGATCTGCAGCAGGCTGCGATCAGGCCACGATTGCGCCAGCTGTACTTCAGGATGGCCCTCGGTGCGAGCGAGCGCTGCGAGGATCGCATCACTTTGACCTGGAACCGGATGCAGAGCGCACGCCTGACCGCCGATGTCGAGGATGGAGCGTATGACGATCGGCTCGACGAACTTCTCGAGCAGGCTCGTGTCCTGTTCCGCCTGGACGTACTCGAGCGGATCGCCCGCGAGAAGATCGCTTCGCTCAGCTTCGTCGACGACGTCGAGGTCTATCTCGCCTATCAGGTCAAACTGCGCGAGCGGCTGAATTTGCAGCTCCTCGCTCCCGACATGTGCTTCTTTGGAGCGTCCTTTGTCACCGAGGACGACCTCGCTGCGGCCGAGACGCGGGTGCGGCATGAGGAGGCAACGGGGTTTGACGACCATCTCGCGACCCACTGGGAACCCTGGGACGCTGTGCTGAACCGCATCGAACCCGAGGCTCACGCAGCGATGGAGGCGCAGCTTCTTGAGGCGATGGAGGAGGAATTGCACAACCGCCTGCAGCACCGGATCCAAGCTGACGGTCTAACTGGCGACGAGGCCGAGATACAGCTCGGAGCTTTGATCCGCGAGGAGATCGCCCGTGAAATCAAGGGGGCGCTGACGCGCCAGGTGCGCAGGGACCGCGGCCTCTAGAGATAGGTGAGATCGGCGATCCACGTCTGGTTCGGACGTGGACCGTCGGTCCAACAGGCTCGCTGGCACGGTCTCGACTGTCGATCGCCATTCCGCTTCGGTAAGCGACGAACATTGGTAGCCTTACCCATAGGCTCCACAAGCGCAGCAGCCGCTCGAAACAGTGAAACATCAACGGCCGATTGGCGATTTTCAGATACTGCCGACACAAGCGGTACGCATTCGTATCGGTGCGAGCACTGTTCACCGGATTTGCTGCTGGAACGGCGATCTTGGTCTAGCTCGTTTCGATAGGACATGTCGTAGGGATTTGCTAACCCATGCAGGCTTACGGAGCCGGTCGCTAACCAATCGACAATCGTTCTGGCAAACTTTCCCGCCGGGACAGTATGGGGATTCGAACATGACTGGGCTGGCCATCATCGAAAACGTGCGCCGCTACCGCGCAATAGCTTCGCTGTGCCGTCAGGCTGCGACATTCCGACCGGTTCAACGCATCTCATTGCTGACGCAGGCAGAAGAATGGGAGCAGCGAGCGCTCGTCGAACTCGAACGACATTTCACCACATTAAACGGATGTCCAGCATCCGAAATGTGAGGGAAGAGCCAGTGTGAGGGAAGAGCCAGCGCTCGGGCGAACCGAGCGACGGCGCGCGTCGGTCGCGGCGTCAGATCGCGCTCTACCTCTCTCCGCATGGCGCCGATTGCGGGGAGAGTCAGGAGGCCGTCAACGTCTCCAACAAAAAGCGTGGAGCTTGCCTGTACTTAAATGGTGGGTTCAACTGCGAACACCACTTTGGCCTCTCCACCTTCTTCCAATATCGAATGAGTTTGATCACAGCTCGGGATCGATCGAAGGCTCGGCGGTCGCTTGGCCGATCTGCGACGGTCTCGCGCCCTCGACGATGGAAGGTGCTTAGCGAAAATCCTGACCGGTCCCGGATCGCCCCTGTAGTGGTTTGACGCCACTCTCTCGATCAGCTTGCGATGGCGCCGAAATACAGACTCGTGAGTGCGCCTCGGGTTTTCCCGCATCTCTCCCAAAGCGGACAACGCGGCGTTACTGATCTCGCAATCGACGCTCCAATTGCCATTGAACATGGTGAATCTATAGACCATCCACTTAGGGTCATAACCGATGGGCGTTCCGCTTGTCAGATGCATCGTTCTGCCGTCTTGCGCTCAGTGGCGGGGCCTGCGCAGTAGCACTCGCAGTCGTTCCTCCAACTCGATAGCATCGATCGGTGTCACGATATAATCGTCGGCCCCGACGGCTAACGCCCGCCCCCGATCCTCCACACCATCCCGCGCACCAACGACAAGGACTGGCGTTTTTTGCGGCGCCTTCCCGGCGAGCCGCGCAAACAGCTCCAGGCCACCTACATCCAGAAGCCCCAGATCGAGTATAATCGCATCGTACGAGCTCACCGCTGTTGCCGCCATTGCGTCGTCAGCCCTGCTCACTTCATCAACCGCAAAGCCACGCTCTGAAAGGTGACCGCCGATCAGAATACGTAGTGCTGGCTGATCTTCGACGACCAATATTTTCACTCCGGCCGCCCATCGTGACGGCCGCACTCTATGGGTGGCAGCAGCCGCCGCGCGCACAGCCAAGGAGGAGCGTGATGGCGCCGCGTTCACCTCTCCGCAAACGCGCTTTCGACCGCAAATTGCGCCAGTGCGCCATGGTTGCATCAACAAAGACCTTCGCGACCAATAGCCCGCGGGCAGGTACGTCTCGTTCAAATCGACATTTCGCGCAGTCCACTTGCGGGTGCAGACCAATGGGCCAACTTCGTTTGGTCATATTGACAGATTGCGTTTGCAATCGGTTTACAAACTTTGTGCGGAACGGACGAATGCGCGCGCGCCGCAGTCCGTGCGTTTCCCCCTCATCGGAACCGGCCACAGAGCGCGGAGGTGGGGGTCCACCTGAGAATGAGGCTTCGCCTGTCGGTGAGCCGTTTCTGACCGGCCTGGACGTAGTCCCGGTCGTCCCACAGACCTCATGGCGATCTTCGACCTGGCTTCCATTCAGGCGCAACTCGCGTCGCTCTTGGTCACGGGACAATCGCTCGACGAGATCGCCCGTGAAATGAACATCTCCAAGGGTACAGCCCGCAACCATCTGAAGGCTATCGTTATGCCGACCGCAACCAAGCGGCAGGGGGAGTTGGTCTCGCTGCTATCTCGGCTCAGATGAAGCCTCCCTCGAGAGAAGTTGAACTTGTCGCGCGTAACTGTGATAAGGTTGTCGAGCCCCCAAAGTAGATCGGCACCTGCTTGCAGTTCGGTACTAGCGAGGGGCTTCCAACAGCCCAATCTGAATGACACGATCGGCACATTCCATGACGCCGTCGACCGCGAGTTCGATGTCCATGCTGTATTTGACCTTGCGTCGGCCGATTGCGTCGGTGGATTCCTTGGTCGGCTTTGTAACGACAGTGACGCCTTTGTATTGGAGATACGATCATGGGCCGCAGGCGCGCCAATTCCTGCTCATCTGCAGTCCTGGTACAATGGAAGGGCCGCAGCAGCTGACCAGGCGCCCGAAGTGCTGCAGCGAGCGCCGGTGATCGACATCGAAACCGAGCGCCCCTGGAGGTCGCGCACAAATTCAGTCCATCGACAAATAGAGCGATCCTGTTGACCGGATAGTCAGTCAGCCAGAAGCGTCTTTCCAATCAAACAAACGGAATTTGTTAGCTGTCGAAATGGAGCCCAACGGCAACCTCGACGATCGACGTTCGCACCACCGCTCCCCGGGCTCTATGCCCCCATTGTTTCATTCGCAAGCTTTCGAGACGTCGATGGCGCTTATCGCGTGACAGATGTCCTACGAAAATGCACTGCCAGCGAAACTCCTGCTGCCTCCGCCGATAAGTATCTGAAAGAGGGATTCGTGGCGCGCAACGTGGCCGCGCCCGCACGGATGCACAGAGAACCGCTAGTCCCATTTGAGGTGCACTTTCCAGCGCCGCCCGCCGGCCCGCCGCGGGCGGGGCGGCGCGAGAATGACGATCCTCCGCGTCAGCTGACGCTGGCGCCCACGACTACGAATATTCAGCGGAGAAGCAACTCAACGAGAGAAGACGCGAGTGCCACGAGGCCATGTCCGCCGGCTTTCGATCGGGCTGGCTCCAATTTCCCAGCCCGCACCTCCCCATACAACATCAATCACGGCGAGCGCTCCCGTGCCGTCACGGACAAAGAACGTATTCGGAAGAGAGGTGGTCTGCAGCGCACCGCTTTCGCCATTGGCCTGCAGCCTCAAGAGGCACCAGATATCCACGAGCTTAGCCTCATCGCGAGCGCTCAGCTCTCTGACGAACTCATCGTTATTTGCTGAGCTCTGCAACATGTATGTCTGCAACGGTGTCGCGTCCGCGCCCTCGACCTTGGCTGCGAATTTCCGGACGAAGGTCGCGCCAAGCCACGCCATTTTGATTCGGGCCGTTGACGTGATGTCTTCCTTGAAATGATCTCGCGCAATGAACACGTCAGTCTGGGGCTTCTCGCAGATATATTGCCTGTCATTGCCGGGGTCACGCGCGAGCTTCAGCTTGTCAAGCGGACCGACAGGAGCGCCGGATGAAGAGAACGGGTTATAAACATCGCCACGGTTGGCACCAGAGCCATTTAGAGCAAGAACAAGAAAGATCGAAACTGCGGCCGCGATTATGCCGTACACAATCACGAGCGCCCCGGTTTTATCCTGCCAAAGCCGTAGAAAGGGAAATGACTTCATCGCTATACCCGCTCGCAGCCATGCTCTGTTCGGACTGCCATTGCGGCCTTACTAAATCCATTCACACTCAGCCTCTTCTACGATGTAGTGCAACGAAATCTCAGAGAGCCGCATGACCTGCTCTTTGATTGGCAATCTCCTGCCCGCCGACTCAATCCACGCTGTTCGTCTGTCATCTAGGATGAGTAGCGGCCGGCGGCCACCGCTTCCCGGTACCACGGGCACGGGCAATCCCGACAACAGGTTGAAACGGTCTCATTTGGGAGATCGATAACCGCATCTGAAGGAACCAGTCTTTCGCGGGCGAAGCGATTTCGGCGAACAGGTCGCTTCATTGCAGTTTCAGATGCAGAGATCATTAGGGCCGCAATGAGCCAACAAGCCGGACAGGGAAATCGAAAACGACGCCGAAAGCTGCATAAACCGATGGCATCGCGGCAAGCCCTGGAAGCCCACATCCACGATTTCGACCTTCAAGCACTCAAGGCTCGACTTGAAAAGCAGCCCCGCCCGGAGACCCGGGCGAGGCGCCCCCCTGCCCCGAGCAGGGAACTGCGCTGCGGATTACAGCGGGCAGTTCAACATTCGTTTTCCGCCGACTTACAATTCGGCAGGCCGCTGGGAGACTCACGCGCATTCCGACTTTCCGCCTTGGCGCTTTCTACGACGTTCCGTAAGACAAGCTCAGAAAGCTGCACAACCACAACTCTGAGACGCGCGATCTCTTGCTTGTAGCGATCGTGTTCGCGTTGTTCGTCGGTCATTACCAAAACTTCATGGCCAGTCCCAGCCGCGTGATCCATGCGGCACCTTTGTCCACCCAAGCGAGTGAAAATGAAGAACTGGAGCGCCTCGCCCAGAGGCTAGCCGCGAGTTGGGGCATTACGCTGTCAAATATTGTACGTGACGCACGAACAATCTCACTCTCCACTCCCATGTGTTGTCCTCGCAACAGATCAGAGCGTTTCGTACAAAAGCATCCTAACGCTTTCATTGAGCTGAACGAGCCTGTTATCCGGCTGGATCCCTTGCTGGCCGAACCCGCCGAGCTGGGCGATGACGCAGTCGGCGATACAGCAGCCTCTTAATTAGTCGGGAGTACTCCAGTAGGTCAGTCGTCTGTTTCACCTCAGGATGCGGATGTTCGATGTTTATCACCGTCGACATTGCGAAGCGACCTCGTCTTCCAAGGCGCTGACGTCGGCTTGTTTTGATCGAGCAGCGCGAAGATGTGGTCTGCCGGGACCGGCCGACCGATGAGGTATCCTTGCACTTCATCACAATTGGTTTGACGCAGGTAGTCGAGCTGCTCGGCGGTTTCGACGCCTTCGGCGACCACGCCGATCCGCAGGTCCTGCGCCAGTGTGATGATTGATTTCACGATCGCTGCGCTATCCGGTCGCCCCAGCATATCCCGTATGAAGGACTGATCGATCTTTATGCGGGTGTAAGGCAGCTTCAGCAAATAGGTCAGAGACGAATATCCCGTTCCGAAATCGTCAAGCGCCACCGTCACGCCCAATTGCAGGAGCGAGTTGAGGATCGATGACGCCGGCGCGTACTTCGAAATCAGCATCGACTCGGTTATTTCGATTTCGAGACGGTGGGGAGCAACTCTGGCTTGGGCGAGCGCCTGTACGATTGTCTGCAGGATGCTGGCGTTATGGAATTGAGCTGCCGAAAAATTGACGGCGACCCTGAGGTCAGACGGCCAGTTCGACAGCGTCAAGCACGCATTTTGGACCACCCACTCGCCGATTCCGTGGATCAATCCGGTTTCTTCGGCGATTGGAATGAACTCGGTCGGGGAAATGACTCCACGGACGGGATGCCGCCAGCGCAGCAAGGCCTCAAAGCCGGTGACCCGGTTCTTGCGAAAATCGAAGAACGGTTGGTAGAGGAGGAACAACTCGTCTCTGTCGATCGCGAGCTCCAGATCCCGCTGCAGCGCCCGGCGCTCGCGCGCTGATCTGTCATCACTCGTCTCAAAGAAGCGTATCGTTCCCGGCCCCGCTTGCTTGGCACGATAGAGCGCAATATCGGCATTCCTGAGCAGTTCATGAGGTGCGTCGCCGTCGCGCGGGGCCACTGCAATTCCGACGCTCATCGCGCCTGCGATCTCGCATTTCTCAATCGGGAACGGTTCGGCGAACGCGCCGATGAACCGCTCGGCAACTTCTAACGCGTCTTCCAGCTTGATCAGATTGGTCATGACAAGCGCAAATTCATCGCCGCCGATGCGCGCAAGGGTATCAATCTGCCGTACGCATCGCTGCAGTCTTGACGCGGCCTGCACCAGAAATTCATCGCCTGCGGGGTGGCCAAACCTGTCGTTCACTTCCTTGAAGCGATCGAGGTCCAGAAGAAGAACCGCGAATTGCTCGCCCGAGCGGGAGAGCCTGTTGAGGGCGCCTTCGAGGCTCTCATTAAAGGCGAAGCGGTTCGGCAGTTGGGTCAGGGGATCCCGCCGGCCCCTCCTTTCGGCCTCCAGTTGAGCAATGGTGCGTCTGGTAAATTCGAAAGAATGCGCGAAAACGCCGTGTAGGAGCACGAAGCCATAGGCCACAACCAGGATAGCGACGAGCAGATAGACGAAATCGCCGTTTCTGCCGAGGCAGATTGCCGTACCGACAAAGATCGGAGCCGTGAACGCAACCGCCGCCACCGGAATCGTCGCGAAGGCGAACGCGCCGCCGGCAAGCATCCCAGAGCACAGACATGTTATGACGAGCTGCCCGCCGTTTGAGGCGTTCGCGAAGAAAGCCACCGGAACGATCGCCCAGGCGGTTCCGAGGAGCAACGCATTGCGTACCAGCCGGTGCATGGCCTGGCGCGACACGAACTGGGGCTTCGTCATCCGGCGTGATGAACGTGCCTTGAAGCCTATGGATAGCGCGCCGCAGACGACGGTCGCCGCCCAGACCAGGGCTAAATTTCGGTCGGGCGAATGCCAAAGGGCAATTGCGAGCACGGTCGCATTGCAGGCGTTGGCCAGCATGATGGCCAGCGAATAGCCCAGCACGAGGGAGAGCTGCTCAGCACGAATGTATCCTGCGACCGCTTCATCGGCGGTCGGCCCGCCGAATGCCGCCAAGTCCCCGGCCATCAGCTTGGAGAGATAGGAGTTCAGACATGCCCTCATTCTGGGACCCCGCAAGGCTCGCTTCGACGTTGGCGCCAGCGCTGGAGGGTCGCGGCAAATCTTTGACAAAAGATAAACTTTTGATTGTAACGCTCGCCTAACAACACCTACGAGCTTTCATCCGAAGAAAGGCGCGGCGGACTCATTGTTGAGGTCTGGAGGTGTTATGCGTTAAAGATCAACTCCGTCCGTTTCGTACCGATCTATCGTTTTTATAGATCGCAGATTTGAGCTAAGCCGCATGCGGATAGCTCGACCACCAAGCTGAATGAAACGGCGCGACGGTGCGAGATCGATCAGGCTCGACGAAGGGCCGCCGAGACGCGGCATTCGGCGGTTGGCGCGCTTGCTCCAACGATTCTCTCTTTGCGTGGGGCTCGCGGTTCGCCGTCCTGCTGCACGACACGCCAGCCAATAATTTGGCTAGGCAATCTTTCGGTGGAGGCATCGACGATTTCCTGGCGTCAGAATTGCACCTGGGGTCTCGGATCTGGCGATGCAATCAAAGGGGATCGTGCTCAAACGTGACCGTGTCTCCGACTTGCTTTCTGACACGCACCGCCGCCAGCCTCGCGCTGCTTTGCTCTGGCCTGCTCGCCTTGCGTTCACTTCAGTCGCCCCAGGTCCGGAATTCGTCTAAGCAGAATCTGCCGGTAGACCGCAATCCGCGTTGATTGTCGCGTTGGTGCTCGGCGGGCTGACGGGTACTATGCCAACTAACGGGGTCATTTGCGTCCAGCGCGCGAAGCTCTGCCCTGTGAATTAAAGTGCGAGGTTTGCACCAAACGCACAGACCGCACCTCGCGGTCGCCCGCCCGAAAAACTATGCTGTCATGGAACTGTGGGGTGCGGACAGAAATCGGCCGGAGGACAACTTGCTAACGCACAATCGTGGGCGCATTGACCAATGCGGCTCGGCCAATCTGCCTCTGGACATCGATTGACGTCTCTCCGCGGGTGACGGCTTCCAGGAGTTTGCAGGCGACATGAGTTCGAGCGTGGTCTCCTGACGCGAGACACTCTCGCACATCTCCTTCAGAACGGCGCGCAACAGGGCGGCCAATTCGGAAACGACCATTCGAACGCCCTCAATCCCTCGATAATGATCATTTGCCGGCGCGTAGCGGGATAAACATCTGGTTGAGTGAACT
Organism: Bradyrhizobium macuxiense; assembly: GCF_001542415.1. Classification (GTDB taxonomy): domain Bacteria; phylum Pseudomonadota; class Alphaproteobacteria; order Rhizobiales; family Xanthobacteraceae; genus Bradyrhizobium; species Bradyrhizobium macuxiense. The sequence goes on along the minus strand of NZ_LNCU01000064.1, from coordinate 36,603 downwards.
TGGGCTCGTATGGCGGGCTTGCTCGCCCCGGTAGGGCTTAGAAGCACCAGCGCAAATCACCGGGCTTGCACTTGCGCCGCTGATGCCGACGGACTGCTTTGGAGCAGACGGTCGGAAAGAGCGCGAATTCGATTCCGAAAAGCTCACGTGATCGGGTCCGTCACGGAACGGGCCCAACCATCAGCCACAGAGCTTGACCTATTCCCCGCCCTCATAGAACAGCTCGAGCGGCAACCCGACCAACGACTTTCCGATCCAGTCCCGCGCGATCACGTTCGACGGTCCCATCGCGATCGCGGCGCGCGCATCGCGGAACGAGCGTTCGATCGGCCCGCGCCGATAGCCGTAACCGCCGGTCACGGTCAAGGCTGTTGTCGCAACCTTTGGCGACCTCGGCGGCGTGCACCTTGAACTCGGTGAGTGGAATCAGGATCTCGCTCTGCGGCTTGCCAGCCCGCCACAGCTCGTCCAGCCTGGCGGCGAGCTCGTTGCGCCATGGACGCAAGGTTTCCACCAGCACCTTGGCGGCCCCAAGCTCCTGACGGATCGCTTGGTAATCCGACAGGTTCTTGTTTCTATGCTTGTGCACAAAGCTCGAGGTATGTGCGACTGCCGCATTCAGGGCGCCGCGCGCGACGCCTTCCCATACGGCGCCAAGACCGATCAGGTAAACCGGCGAGACGCCGTCATAGATGATCTCCTTGCCCTGGCCTTCGGAGCCGAGCCGGTCGTGGCTCGGAACCTTGACGCCCGCATAGCGGATCGGTGCCTTGACGCCGAGCGCGTCCACAGCGGCCGGGCAAGATTCCAGCCGAGCGGCCGTGCTTGAATGGCAGCAAGACGTCCACGTTCCTGGCGCCTACGATCTCGAAATCGACACCACCAGCCCCCAAAATTGCGCAGCAATTGTCCTAGAGCGAATTGGACGATCCCAGGATCGTCCAACCGCGTTTGAAAAGCTGGTCGCATGCGCGAACAACGATTAAGCCGAACTGTAGTTTGAGAGCGGCGATGAAATTACTTATCGAGTTAAAGGCTGCACCCGCGCCGCCTTTGCAGCCGGTCCGAGAGCAGCGGAGTTGTCGTGAGCCAGAACCGGCCGAATAACGCCAAGGTCCCGACCGAGATGCCATAGAAGCGCCGACATCGACTTAGCCTATCTGCGACGTGCTAGTCGAAACCGGGCCGGGTCCAAGTGGAGCGAACGGAAGTCACAGGCTTCAGGCACCAAGGCAGATGCCTTGGGGAGTTTCCGGGATCTTGCTCGCAAATGCAGGAACGCTACGGAGACGGCTAATAGGGAGCAGCCTACTAGAAGTGACAGTTGAGCCGACGCGAACGGTTTGCACTATCGCTACAAGCGTCATGCAATCACCAAAGCAAAATCGTCGGCAGGCAAGGCAAAATCGTCGGCAGGCAAGGCAAAAGGGCCAACACAATGATCCGCAATTAGAGAGGTCAACCGTGAGCTCAACTCGTCGACCAGCCCTGGCATGATCCGTAAACACTCGGTCAGCTAAGAGAATCTACGCTCCAAGAGTGTCCAAGATGTCGCAACATACAGAAGTGGACTACAACGCTAGCGATATCGAGGATGTAGCAGCGCAAAGAGCGCCAATAGGTCGTCCCTCATCAGATGGTGACTTTCTCCGCTACTGGAGCCGATCGGGCAATCGAGCGTCAGCACTAGCTGCGGTCCGGACGCGAACGGAGGATGCGATCAAAAAGACCGGCATCGGTCTGAGGCTATCCGATGAGAACTTTAGCGGCTATGATCTATCCGAATTTTCGCTACGCCGAAGCGTTCTTAATCGCGCGCAACTCCACCGCGCGAAGCTAGACTTGGCTGATCTGTCCGAGGCCACCCTTATTTGTCCCGGACTGGAAAATGCAAGCTTTCGAGGCGCCAAGCTCGACTTCACATATATGCATGCGATCGCCGCGCAGGTTTGCAATTTCGATGATGCAAGTCTGCGCAACGTGATTGATGCAACGGGCAGCTTATTTCATGGCTGCAGCATGAGACGAACGCGGTTCGATAACGCGGTGCTGAGTGGCGTCCTTTTCTACCAGTGCGACGCTAGCCACGCCACCTTCGACGGTGCGGAATTGCAGGGAACGACAATCAATGAATGTTTCCTTCCGCTCTCTTCTTTTCGCTTTGCCAAGCTGAACCAGGTTACCGTTACGAATACTCATCTGGCCGGCTGTTGTTTCTCCCGCTCCCGCGGTGAGAGCCTGTCAATCTTGCGCCCGACCTCAGTTAATGAGCTTGTTCTAGAAGACGCCTATCTTCCATATCTGCGGTTGCAGAAAGCGCACGGTCACATCATGGCAAAGGCGCTGAACGCTCCATTTTCAGATTTCAGCCTCTCGAACCTTTCAAACGCTGACCTTGAGCAAGCAGACCTAACGGAGGGGCGCTTCCTGTCCGTGAACTTCGCCAACGCTAATCTCGTCGGAGCGGTCTTGAACGGCGCATCGGTTCGGTGTTGCCAGTTCGACGGAGCGGACATGTCCCATGTGTCAGGAGAAGCCATCTCCATTACGGAGAGTGCAATGAGGGCCGCCAACTTCAGCGGCCTCCGCGCCCGCTCTGCGTTCATGCGCGGCTGCGATGCCGCCGGCGCAGACTTCTCCAGGGCCTATCTCTACCGATCGATCATTACTGGCGATCTTGCGCAATCCATGACATTGACTGGCGCGAACTTTGAGGGTGCCAATCTGATCCAGTCGTACATTGCGGCAGAAATGACCGACAGCAACCTGGAGGCCGCACGCACCGCTTATGTCCGGATGAACCAATCGTCTCTCCACAGGGCGAATTTGAACGGGATATCGCCGTTTCAAGCAAGCTTCGTAAAGACGGACTTCTCGGATGCAAAAATTACGACGTTTGAGCCGCCGTTCTTTGCAGACCGATGTCCTGGGCTTGGGCCTGCGTTGAAAGCGGCCTCGGATCAACAGAACGACGCTTCAAATTATCTCACCGAGTTTTCGTCCTTGATGAGACGTGGTCGAGAAGGGTCAACTTGAGTCTGCTGTGAAAAACGCAGAAATCGATGACGTAGTATGCCCAGCCAAAAACCAGTCCTCCGGAAAACAGAGCAGCTGGAAGCATGTAGAGTGGGCCTCCAGCCCTATAAGCAAAGTGTCGCCCGAGCGAGCTTTTGAAGGCTTTGCGCGCCTCATCCCCGAGGGTCCAAGAGACTGCATCAGGTGGGTCTTACACCGTGCAAACTTGACGAGACCGACATCAGTGACATGCTATCACGATGGGAGGATAGGTGCGGGGTTCGCCTTAGGGCGGATGGGCCGCAGACGCCGGCGAGATGCAAGCGATTGTTGAAGGAGACCAGCAAGTAGGGCTCCACGCAGCCGCGTGGGTGCCGCTATGATTGAAGCATCGATCGCCCGCGTGCGTTGGCGGAGCTGTATCAACCGATCCAGACATCTATGGGCGGGACGATCACGCGGCAAAGTGTCCAGCAAGGACCATTCGCTCTTGCATAACCTGCCGGTTCGGCCTGCGGTGTTCTCCGGCAGGCGCTGCGATAATCGGCTTGCTGGAGACCTCCGGTTCCGCATGAAGGTCGATCGATGCGGCTTGCAAACCGTAGCGAATGTGGGTTTCAGGCAGAGCAAGATTGGGCCTCTAGTTGACCGGCAACCGCACCCCGGCTTGCTGCAGTAGCGGCAAAACTGACTTGCCGAAGAATTCGAGGTCCTCGCGAAAATCGTAGAACGAGATTTGCATCCCGTCGCAGCCGGCCTTGTTCAGAGCGATGAGCCAGTCCGCAACCTGCTGCGGGTCACCGATGAGGTGTACATTCCCGCCGAGAATGCGTTCCCGCGGCACATGATTGGTCCAGGCTTTGCTGTCCCCACTCTTGAAATGATTGGCGTATCCGACGGCCGCCCCCATGTCGGCTAACCGGATGATCTCTTCATAGTACTCCGTCGCCTCGGCCTCCGTCGACCGGCAGACGATCATCGGATTGATGATGGTACGGATTTCACGACCGAAGGTGCGGGCTTGGGCCTTGAGCTTGGCCGTATGTGCGGGCAGCGCCTCGATGGCCCGAGCGACGTTGGCTCCCGCAGGACTTGTGATGAAGGCGAGATCCGAGTGCCGCGCCGCGTAGGAAAAGCCTGCGGGCGAACCGGTCGCGCTCACAAGAATCGGCCGTCCGTAGCGCGGCTTCGGACGCACGAAGGCATTCTCAAGACACCAGAATCGACCGTCATGGCTGAAATTGTGCTCTGATTGCCAAAGCCGGCTCGTGATGGACATGAACTCATCCGCCATCTCGTAGCGAAGATCATGCTCCTGGCGGCGCATGCCGAACATCAGTGGTTCGGCCGGAGAAAAGCCGGTCACGACGTTGATGCCGAAACGCCCTTTCGAAATGTGATCAGCCGTGGCTGCGAAGCGTGCCAGATGCATCGGATGCCACGGACCGTAAAGAATGTGGATAGTCGACAACAGCAGCAACCGTCTGGTCAGCGCAGCGAGCGCGGTGACCGTGATGAACGGATCAATCGAATCCTCCCGAAAGCGAATTTTCCCACCATACCCCCCGGCGCGAACCCACTCCGACAATCCGAACACCAGATCGAACCCTAGTTCCTCGGCGCGGAGTGCCAGCGCCGCGTTGTAGTCGAACTCCCATGATGTGGACCTTGGCGCGGCCGAGGCCGACCACCCTCCGCTTTGTGTGGGCAGAAACAGGCCAAGGATCATCGGCTGGCGCAGCACGCGTGCAAGCGGGCTGTCTGCAAAATCCGCAGGCGAGCGTGGCCCGGGAATTCGGGTGTCCAAATTCATCTCAACTCCAACGAGAAGAGTCGCGCGGCAGCGCAGCGGCCGGTTGTGGTAATTTCGTGCGTTAGTCCACGATCCTGATCTTCGCGGGATCAGGAAAATCGCCGGCCGCTATTTGCGTTTGCGCAATAGTCAGTGGTCCGCGATCGTAATAGGGAGCGGCCTCGATCCGCGCAGTGAGCAGCTTTTGCTCATGCAGGAAGTCGAGGACCTTCTGGCTTTCTAAGATTTCGTTGGCGGTGATGGTGAAATCCAGCGCCTTGACGTCCTTCACCGGCGCGCGCAGATAGCGATCTGCATCCGTGGCGACGCGCAGCAGGCTGGCGTCCAGGCGGGAGGTTTGCGCGAACCATTGGTCGGCTTGCGCGAGGTTGTTCGACGTCCACCAGGTCGCCACAATCCACGCTTTCAGAAAGCGGATCGCCGCCTCCTCGCCGTTGCGGGCCAGCCATGGCCCGCCTAATCCCTGAATTCCGGAAGCCCCCTTCGGATCGCGCCACAACTCCTTGCCGATCTTCTGCTGCAACAGCCTTTCGTAAGTCGGATCCCAGGTTGCGACCGCGTCAACGAGCCCACCTCTCAGCGATTCCGCCTGTTCGGCAATATCCTGATTGATGATGGTCAAGTCCCTGAACGGCTCCTTGATTCCAGCCGCCACCACCGCCTGAACGCTGCGGGGGAATACCGTGGTTCCGAACGGGCCTGACAGCTTCGCTCCCTTCAGATCCGCAAGGGTGGTACCTTTAAAGTCGTTACGCACGACGATACCGAAGCGCTGATCATGTGTCCGGTGCAGCACTTTCGAACCGGGAATGCGGGAGATCGCTCGCAACGTGGGCGCGTCCGCCGCATAAATGTTATCGATACTTCCAGCAACGGCGGCTTCGCCGAGCGGTCCACCGAAGGTGAAGGTCTTGAACTCGGCTTCGATTCCGTTGAGCTCGAGGATGTTCGTGTGGCGCAACGTCTCGAAAATTTCGCCGCCACCCGCCCAGAGACTCTGATAGCCAAGTGTGATCTTGGACAATGGCTTGGCTTGCACCTTGATGATCGGCAGCCGCGGAAACCCGGCCGCCAGACCGCCAAGCGCAGTACCTGCGCCGATCAGGAACGTTCTTCGTTTCACGACATCACCCCATTCATGTTGACGGCAATTCAATCAGTCGGCGGCTGGCCGCACAGAGAGCTTGCGCTCGACCAGCAACATCAGGCTGTTCATGACAAAGCCGATCAGGCCGATGACCATCATGCCGGCAAGCACCTTCTCAGTTTCGATCGTGGTCCGCGCAAGCTGGATCATGTAGCCAAGCCCCGAGGTCGCCGAGACCAGTTCGGCCGCGATCACGCACGTCCAGCCGGTGCCGAGCCCAATCCGCATTCCGGTTAGAATATGCGGGAGTGTCGCGGGCAACAGGACCTGGCGAATGAACAACGATCTCGGCGCACCGAAGCAGCGCGCTACGCGCACGTACACATCGGCAAGCGAGCGGGCGCCATCGTAAGTACTGGTAAAGATCGGAAAGAATGCGCCCAGTGAAATCAGAAACCAGGCGGGCCGATCCCCGAGTCCGAACCACAGAATCGCGATCGGGATCCACGCGATCACGGAGATTGGACGGACGACCTCGATCAGCGGTATTACGTACCGGCTCAGCACAGGCAACCGCCCCAGAAGAAGGCCGAACCCTACCCCCGCAATAGTGGCTACGGAGAAGCCGACCACAACCCTGAGAATACTGGCAGACACGTCGCGCCACAGCGTCCCGGCGCGCGCCAGATCCATGATCGCCGCCGCAATAGTTGAGGGTGGTGGAAACAGGTTGCCGTTGACGAGCCCGGACCGAACAGCGAACTCCCACAGGATGGGTAGCATCATTAGTGGGACGTAATATCTCGCCTTGCTCAGCACGAAGGCCGCAGACCGCGTTCTGCCGACATTGCGCTCGGCGCTCTCTCTATCCTGCGAATAACCGCCAACCTGCAACACAGACATCAGTGGCGTTCCGCCGCTCGGGTGACGCCGCCCAACAAGTCGAGCACTTCGTGCTTCAGATTGAGGAACAGGGGGTCGCGCACCCGAATCTCGGGGAAACGGGGGCGGGGGATCGCTACATCGATGACCGAGCGGATGCGGCCCGGCCGAGATTCCATTACGATCACCCGATCGCTCAGGAATACCGCCTCCTCGACGTTGTGCGTGATCAGGAGGAAGGTCTTGCGAGTGCGGGACCAGATCGCGAGCAGCTCTTCCTGAAGCCGGTCGCGGGTGAGTGAATCAAGCGCTGCAAAGGGCTCATCCATCAAGACAACATCTGGATCCGGGGCGAGTGCTCTCGCGATGCTGACCCGCTGTCGCATGCCCCCCGACAATTGAGCCGGATAGGCTTTATCAAAGCCGTCCAGTCCGACGAGCGAAATGAAATGATTGACACGAGCGTCCCGTTCTTTCCTTCGCAACTTCTGCGCACCCAATCCGAACGCAATGTTGTCGGCGACCGTCAGCCATGGAAACAATGCGTAATCCTGAAACATCATTGTGCGATCCGGCCCCGGTCCGCTGATTTCGACGCCCTCCTTTAGCACGACACCCGTCGTTGGCTTGATGAAGCCCGCGACAAGGTTCAACAGGGTCGTCTTTCCGCAACCAGACGGACCGATGATCGACAGAAACTCGCCAGCCTGAATGTCGAGATCAATCTCCTGAAGAGCAGAGAAGGGTTTCCGGTCGCGGTTCTCGAAATGCTTGGAGACACCCCTTACGGAGAACATCAGACGGCTCATACAGCAGTGGACAAGCCACGCATTATCCACGGGGGACGGGGATAGTGCTTTCAAAGATCGAAAGCCTCCGATTGACGTATGCTGAGTTTCCTCGATCACGCAGTACGAATGCATTGCCTGCATCTGTGGCAATCGATGCTTCGCCACGATTATTGCATTTCTTGCGGACTACTGCGCCTGCTTTCGTCCAGGCGGTGAGCAACCATAGTATGATCAGGCAGCCACCCTCACGTCGGCTCGCTGAATGTCGGCCGGGATCTCCTGCCGCACAAAGTGAGGACGGCCTCCTGGATGAGTTGCTCGAGGCCGCGAAGCGCGCCCAGTGCCGTGTGAATTGTACCTACCCCACCGGGGTGGCCGTTGCCCCAGGCTTGAAGAGTTCCTGGCTTCGCTGCCCCGCGCCTCGCCGATTGAATGCGGTCAGGGCGCAAACGTAAGGAAGACCGGACCAGGTCCGACAGCGACGCGATGCGTCCTTGGTGCGCAGCGTGACCAGATTGGACGGGGCTCTGCAGGTCGCGTGTGTCCTCGATCAGCACCACGCGATCGGTGGTGCCGGCTGAGGTTGGCCTTGCCGGTCGAGGTGCCGCCAGCGACCAAGACGTTCTTGCGCCATGCGGCAGCGGCCCGCAGCGCCGCCGCTTGATCGGCGGTCACGGCCGCGATAGCGGTTGGCCGCAAGTCTTGCGGCACTCGATCACCCAGCACGGCAGACGAAGCTCACGCGCCAGACTTTGGCGTGCGAGCAGCCTGCGAACACTCTGTTCCGCCGAATCGTGCCCTATTCCCCACCCTCGTAGAATAGCTCAAGCGGCAGCCCGACCAGCGACTTTCCGATCCAATCCCGCGCGATCACGTTGGATGGACCCATCGCGATCGCAGCACGGGCATCCCGGAACGATCGTTCGATTGGCCCGCGCCGATAGCCGTAACCGCCGGTCACGGTCAACGCCGCAGCGGCCACCTTATTCGCGACCTCGGCGGCATGAACCTTAAACTCAGTGAGCGGAATCAGGATCTCGCTCTGCGGCTTACCAGCGCGCCACAGCTCGTCCAACTTGGCGGCGAGTTCGTTGCGCCAAGGGCGCAAGGTCTCCACCAGCACCTTCGCCGCCCCGAGCTCCTGGCGGATCGCCTGATAGTCCGACAGGTTCTTGTTCTTGTCCTTGTGAATGAAGCTCAATGTGTGCGCGACCGCCGCATTCAGCGCGCCGCGCGCGACGCCTTCCCATACGGCACCAAGACCGATGAGGTAGACCGGCGAGACGCCGTCATAGATGATCTCCTTGCCCTGCCCTTCGGCGCCGAGCCGATCACGGCTCGGAACCTTAACGCCCGCATAGTGGATCGGTCCGGAGTGGTTTGCCTTGACGCCGAGCGCGTCCCAGCGGCCGGGCAAGATTCCAGCCGCCTTGCCATCGACGATAAAGAAGGAAATATCGGCCTGGTCCTCGGCGCCTGGCGAGCGCGTCTGCACCACGTAGAAGTCGGCCTGACCCGAGCTCGTGGTGAACGACTTCTCCGCGTTGAGAACATAGTTCTCGCCGTCACGTGCGGCTTCGGAGAAATTATACCACCAGTGCCCGCCGGTCGCCCGCTCGCTGGTCGAATAGGTGCCGAGAAGGCTGCCGTCCTTTGCTTTCAGCCAACGCTCCTTCTGATCCTCGTTACCGAACAGGTTGATGGTTTGCGCGGCCCCTACATGCATGACATAAACGAGACCTGTCGATGCGTCCTGCCGGCCGATCCGATAGGCGGCTTCCGCGAAGTCACTGTGGCTGAGCCCAAGCCCGCCGAAACGCGGCTCATTGAGGACCCCGGTCCAGCCGGACGCCGCCAGCGCCTGCAGATTTTCTCGCGGAAACCGGCCTTCAAGATCATTGCGCTCAGCGTGCTGGCTGATCGTGGCCTCGATGATGGCATCGAGCCGGGAATAAAGGTCGTCTGGCGCGACTCTCGCTAGAATATCCTTGCTCATTGCTATTCTCCTTTGTCTATCCGATGAAACTGTTCACGAGGCCGCGTAGTCGGCCGACGATGGCTCACGCAATGCGGCAAGATGCGCCGCGCTTTCCTCGGGACTTCCGAGGTAGAGCGCGGTGATCTCGGCGCGCCCGCGCAGATCGGCCGCATCTCGCTCCAGCACCGTCGATCCACCGTCGAGCACGACGGCGCGGTGGGCGTAGCGCAGCGCCACCGTCGAGTTCTGTTCGGCGACCAGGATGGATAGCCCCTCTTCGCCATTGAGCCCCTTCAAGGTGCTGAAGATCGTTTCGACCACGAGGGGCGCCAATCCCATCGACGGCTCGTCGAGCACCAGAAGTCGCGGGCGCGCCATCAAGGCACGGCCGATCGCCGTCATTTGCTGCTCGCCCCCCGAGGTCAGGCCCGAGGCGGACCGCCTGCGCTCGCCCAAGTGCGGAAACAATGTGTAGACGCGCTCAAGTCCTGCCGCGACCTCGCGTCGCGATAAGCCGCCTCCAATGCCGCCGGCAACCAGATTCTCCTCGACCGTTAGCGTACGAAAGCAGCGGCGGCCTTCGAGCACCGGGACGAGCCCCAGCCGGACCAATTCAGCCGGCGGGAGCGCGGTGGTATCACGCCCGTCGAATAGAATGTGGCCGCGAGTGAGCTGGCCACGCTCGGCATTTAGCAGATTGGAAATCGCCTTTAGCGTGGTCGATTTGCCCGCGCCATTGGCACCGAGCAGCGCTACGATCTCGCCCCGGCGCATCGTGAGGGAGACGTGCGACAGCACGCGAATCGCATGGTTGTAGGTCGCAGCCAGGCCTTCGAGGACAAGAAGATGATCGGTCATGGCAATGCTTTGGATTTTCCTGGACCGGGAGCGGATGCCGGTCGCTCCCGCGCCGTCTCCGCTGCCGTTACTGGCTGACTGGCGTTTCGTCGGAGGTACGGACCTTGGTGTTGTGCTCAGCGGCATAAGCCGCCGCCGATTTCTCAATGATTGGGCGCAGGAAAGCCCAGTCGGGTGCGATCCAGTCCGACACCACCTTCCACTTGGTGCCATCCCACTGCTGGAAGGTCACCCGGCCATCACCTTCGTGATTGTCCCAGGTCACGTTGATGGAATGGAAGAGGCCCTTGGCGCCCAATGCTTGGACCCGCGCCGGATCAAGTTGCAGATGCTCAAAGCCCCAGCGCACCTCGTCGCCGGTCAGCGTCCGCTGGCCGAATTTCCGCTGCGCGATCCGGATCGCCTCGACGTTCAGAATCCCATTCACGATGCCGAGATTGTGATAGACGCTGCCGATCCGCTTCTTGTCGTCGAGATTGCCCTTTCCTTGGCCGTAGACCGTCTTGATGATCTCCTGCAGCACCGGGTATTCGGCGCCGGATGCCTGGGTCGTGATCGCGACATAGCCCTTGGCGGCATCGCCGGCGGGAATGACGTCCTCTTCCGAATTTGACCAGACATTGCCGATGATGTGATCGACCGGGAAGCCGACCTTCTGCGCGGTCTTCAGTGCGACCGGATTCATCACACCCCAGCCACGCAGCACCACGTAATCGGGCTTGGCACGCCGGATCGACAGCCACTGCGACTGCTGTTCATTGCCGGGATGGGGCACCTCGATCTGCTCGAGGGAGAAGCCATACTTGTCGGCGAGGAGCTTATAGATCGGGATCGTCTCCTTGCCGTAGGGCGAGCCGTGATAGAGCACGACGATCTTCTTGCTCTTCAGTTTGTCGGCGCCCCCCTCGCGCGAGGCGATGTAGTTCACGATGCCCGACGTCTCACTGTAGGGGTTGAGCAGCAAGGGAAACACGTAAGGAAAAACCCGACCGTCGGTTGAATCGGTCCGGCCATGGTTGATGGTGATCAACGGCACCTTGTCCTTGGTGATGCGATCGATCATCGCATAGGCGATTCCAACAGAAAGCGGATTCCAGGCCGCCACCCCCGGATGGTTTTTCAGCCGGTCATAGACTTCGACACCGCGTTCGACCTCATACTGCGTCTCGCCCTCTTCCCAGGCCAGCTTGACGCCGCCAACGCCTCCGTCGCGAATATTGATGAGGTTCAGATAGTCGATGAAGCCGCCGAAGAAGCCGGTGCCGCCGGCTGCGTACGGACCGACCCGGTAGCTCTGCAATGGGAAGAACTGCTCGTCGGCGTGGGCCGGCAGCGCAGCAGAAAGGCCAATGGCGGCGGCGAGCGCCGCAGCCCGAAGAGATCTTGATAGACGCATGACATTTGTCCTTTGGTACGAGAGGCTTTTCAAAACTGGGTGGAGCGACGAAACCAACGAGGAGACCGGCGCAGGACCCGCTCTGCGAGGCGGTCAACCAGCGCGATCAAGCCGCGCGGTTCGGCGATCAGAAGGCCGATAATGAGCGCACCGATAACGATACGCTGGCTCATCTCGAGCACACCGGAATCGAAGACATCGCCGAGCAGCGCGGCGCCAAGGCGCGAAAGCAGAAGCGGAAACACGACCATGAATGCCGCGCCGAGAAACGCTCCACGGATCGAGGCCAGCCCGCCGATGATGATAATGAACAGGATCTCGAACGAACGATCTAGGTTGAAGCCTGCGGGCTCCACGGTGCGCAAGTAGGCGAAGGCCCACAATACGCCTGCGATCCCGATGATGAACGATGAGACGCCGAAGGCGAGCAGCTTGGTACGCAACAACGGCACGCCGAGCACCTTGGCGGCGGTCTCATGGTCGCGCAGCGCAATGAAATTCCGCCCGACCTGCAAGCGCAGCAGCCGGATGGCAAGCAGCGTCACCACTGCGACGACCGTCAGCGAAAACAAGTAGCGCCCGGCCGCGCCCGAGAAGGTGAGTCCCGCCACCGAAAGCGGCGGCGCGTCGATCACGCCGGATGGATTGTTGTTCGAGAACCACTCGAACTTGGTGAGCGCCCACTGCACGAAGAACTGCGCCGCGAGTGTCGAGACCGCGAGGTAGAAGCCGCGCAGCCTAAGGCTCGGCAGACCGAACACCATCCCAATGGCCGCGGCCACAAGGCCCGCGGCGACAAGGCTCACCAGGAATGGCAATTCGTGCAGACGTAGGTTGAAATTGTAGGCGGCATAGGCCCCAACAGCGAGAAAGGCTGCCGATCCGAGCGAGACTTGGCCGGCATAGCCCGTGAGCAGATTGAGGCCCAACGCGGCGAGCGCGAGTGCAAGGAACGGCGTCAGCATTGCATCGAGCAGGTAATCGGAGCCTGCGAACGGAACGACGCCATAGGCTACTATCAGAAGAATCGCAGGGGCGAGATAACTGGGGGTAAGCCAGCCGGCGGCAATCGAGCGAGCAGGTCTCGTCATCGGATCACACCCTTTCCACCAATTTCTGGCCGAACAGCCCCGAGGGGCGCACCAACAGGAAGCCAAGCGCCACCACATAGGCAGCCCAGGCCTCGATGCCGCCGCCGAAGAACGGGCCGACATAGACCTCGGCCAGCTTCTCGATCGCGCCGATCAGGACGCCGCCGACGATGGCGCCCGTGACCGAGTCGAAGCCACCAAGCACTAGCACCGGCAGTGCCTTGAGCACGACGAGGGACAGCGAGAACTGCACGCCAAGACGCGCTCCCCACAATAGGCCCGCGACCAACGCGACGATCCCCGCCGCGGTCCACACCGCCGCCCAAACACGAGGCAGGCGTAGCCCGATCGCCAACGCGGCGAACTGGTCATCGGCGACCGCGCGGAACGCGAGCCCGGTTCGGGTGAAACGGAAGAACAGCGCAAATGCCGTGACAAGGGCCCCGGCTATCGCCGCCGCGAACAGGTCGAACTGACTGATTAGAACGCCGCCGAGCTCGAACGGAACGTCGTCGATGCCGAGATTGAGGCCGTGGACCTGTGTGCCCCACAGAAGCTGCGCAGCGCCCTCGATCACATAGGACAGGCCGAGGGTTGCCATGAACAGCGTCATCGGCGACTGGTTCACCAGCGGTCGCAGCACCGTGCGCTCGATTGCCACGCCAAGCGCCACCATGATCACGAGCGTCGTCCCCAAGGCCAGCCAGAACGGCACACCACGCTCGGCCAGGCTCACAAAGGTGAGCGCTGCGAACAGGAGCATCGCGCCTTGTGCGAAATTCAGGACGCCTGATGTCTTGTAGATCAGCACAAAGCCGATAGCGACCAGCGAGTACATGACGCCGGACAACAGACCGCCGACGAGAACCTCGATGAAGAACTGGTAATCGAACATCAGATCACGAGCTCCGTCTCACCTTCATGGTCCACGCCAAGATACGCATCGATCACGACCTGGTCGGACCGCACCTCGCTAGGTTTGCCATCGGCGATCTTGCGGCCGTAGTCGAGAACCGCGATCCGATCGGAGAGCCCCATGACAACGCCGATGTCGTGTTCGATCAGGACGACGGTAGTGCCATACACGTCCCGCGCATTGCGCACATGGGCCGCCAATTCCTGCTTCTCGCCCAGGGTCACACCGGCCAGCGGCTCATCCAGCAGCAACAGCTGCGGACGGGCGACCAGCGCTCTCGCGAGCTCCACCCGCTTTTGGATTCCGTAGGGAAGTCCGGCCGCGAGCTGATGCTTGACCGCATCGAGATGGAAAAACGTGATCACGTCTTCGGCGGCGGCACGGGCCTCGGCTTCCTCGCGACGCGCCCGCGGCGTCGAGAGCATCTGCCGCACGAAGCCAGCACGCCTGCGGTGCGCGAAGCCCATCATGACGTTGTCGAGCACGGGCAGGCCCTTGAACAACGCGAGGTTCTGGAAGGTGCGCGCCACGCCATGCGCCGCAAGCCGTTCCGTCGACACCTGCGTGAACCGTTCGCTGCCGAGCCGCACGGTCCCCCGATCCGCACGATAGAGCCCGCTCACGACATTTAGCAGCGAGCTTTTGCCGGCACCGTTGGGACCGATAATGGCACGGATCTCGCCCTTGGCGACGGCGAGATCGATGCCATCGAGCGCCGTGATGCCGCCGAAGTTGAGCGTGATATCCTCGAGTCTCAGCACCGGCAGGNCGGCGCCCGCCGCGCGTGCGGCTGGCGCCGCGGCAGTCGAACTCCCCACCTCCCGCGCCGCCTCGATGGCGCTCTCGCGCGCCACGATCAGGGCCTCACCGCCCGCTGCCGCAACCAGGCTCATGTCCGTCCCCGGCTATTCCGCCGCCTGAACGTGCGGCTCGCTGCGGGCTTCGAGCTCGCGGACCAGCGGGATCACGTGCTTGCCGAAATACTCGACCTCTTCCTGGAAATGCAGGAAGCCGAGCAGGATCAGGTCGGCGCCGGCGCGCTTGAGCTCGATGATGCGTTCGGCGACCTGCTGTGGCGTGCCGATCAGGTTGGAGCGGAAGCCGTCGTTATATTGGACGAGATCCTGGAAGGTGGATTTGGCCCAATTGCCCTCGCGCTCGGGGCTGGCATTGCCGGCGTTCTGGACCTCGTGGTGAAAGCCGTGCACTGCATCCGGGATCGCCTTGTCGAGAATCTCCTGCAGGACGTCCTTGGCTTCGCTTTCCGTTTTCCTGACAATGCCGAAGGCATTGATGCCGATCTTGGTTCGCCAGCCCTTGCCGAAGGTCTTTTCCTTGGCCCTGATGTCATCAACCTGCGCCGTAAGTCCCTCAGGCGTATTGCCGTTGGTAAAATACCAATCGGACACCCGGGCCGCCATGTCGCGGGCCGCGCGCGAGGAGCCGCCCTGGAAGATCTCCGGCAGCGGTTCGAGCGGCTTCGGCTTCAGCGAATAGTCGTTGAACCGATAGAAGTCGCCCTTGAGGGTGAAGCTGTCCTGCGTCCAGGTCCCGCGCAACGCGTTGATGAACTCTTCGGAGCGGCGGTAGCGCTCGTCGTGATCGAGCCAGGGTTCGCCGATGGCGTGAAATTCGCCGCGGAACCAGCCCGAGACGATGTTGACCGCCACGCGGGCATTGGTCAGCTGGCTGATCGTTGCGATCTGCTTTGCAGCAAGGGCTGGGTTCCAAGGCCCGGGAAGGAGCGCGGCAATCACCTTGAGCTTTTCGGTTGCTGCAAGCAGTGCATGCGAGAAGCTGACGGATTCATGCTGCTTGTCCGCGCCGTAGCCGGCGGTGAACCTGATCTGGCTCAAGGCGTAGTCAAAACCTGCCTCTCCGCGATCTGCGCTAGCTTGCGATTGTAATCAATGTCCCAACTCGTGCGCTGCTCGATCGAAGAAATCACAAGGCCGCCAGAGACGTTTGGGACCCAGTAGGCGAACTTGATGGGCTCGTTGTTCGTGGCCATGCGGTCACCTCATGTGAGTTGGCTATGGATCAAACCGACAGCGGACTGGCGCAGGCAGCCCATCGCATGCGCCTCCTTGCTAAAGGAAAGCGAAGGCGCAATTGCTAGGATTGGATGCAGGCTACAAGGGAGAGATGTATTCGAGTTCTGCGGTGTCAGCGCAGGAACGCATAGACAATGCAATCAACAGAGTGATGTGCGCATGGCGCGGCCAGCGCACAAGGACCTGCTTCCTCACGGACGAGAGTGTTGCAAATCATCAGCGTTCCCCTCCCATCAATCACCAGTGATTGATGCTTCATATTCCCAGAGAAGAAGCAAGCCTGCGAGTCCAAGAACCACTCTTTTTCATCGTGCCTGGAAAACTCGCTTTTCTAGTTTCGAAATAAACGGCTTGTTTGTTGCCGAGCAGCTAAAATCTTTCACTCACACGCATCTTCGCGATCTGAGGGGCCAAAAGCGCCGATAGTTATCCCTTTCGTGAGACAGCTATTACAAGAGACTTTCTTCTGGGGAAGGAACTCGAGCACTCTGCCTCCGCGCATGCTCGGTCCAAACCCAACACGGTCATAGGCCCACCCTCAACCCGTTTGTCGACCCAGAAATCGTTGCCCGTCCCAGAAGGGCGATCGCGACTGTGCGCCTTCAAGCAAGATGCGGGCCGGTCAACTACCAATCCAAGTCGTTGATCCAGATGACGGAACGATGTCAAAGCTATCAACGACAAACATCGGCCGGCCACACACGCCGGCAAGGACTTTGCATGCAAGATCAATCACAACGACCTGCTCTTGCCAATGGCTTCTATCTTCGCGCCGGCTCCTCACTTCCCCAAATGCTGCGCGATCAAATTTGCTCCAGCAGCGAACTCACCTTCCTCATGGAAGCGCACGACGGCCTCTCTGCCGCGATCGCGGGCCGCGCTGGCTTCAAGGGTCTCTGGGCGTCGGGTTTATCCATTGCCTGCTCTCTTGGATATCGCGATGCCAGCGAAGCGTCATGGAGCCAAATCGTCGACGCCGTGGAGCGGATCGTGGATTCGGCCAAACTGCCTGTCTTGGTTGATGGAGATGGCGGCTTTGGGAATTTCAACAATGCCCGCCTGCTCGCCCGGAAGCTCCGCCAGCGCGGCGCGGCCGGTGTCGCGCTGGAGGACAGCTGCTTTCCGAAGATCAACTCATTTATAGGCGATCGGCGTGCCCTCGCCGATATCGACGAGTTCTCCGGCCGTCTGCGCGCCGTAAAGGACACGGTGGCGGACGATTTGATCCTCGTGGCAAGAATCGAGGCGTTGATCGCCGGGCACGACATGGATGAAGCCATTCTACGCGCCCACGCTTACGCCGACGCGGGAGCCGATGCGATCCTCATTCATTCGAGAAGAACTGCCGCAGACGAGATCGTTGCGTTTATGCGCGCCTGGCAAAACAGATTGCCGGTCGTGATCGTTCCAACAAAATACTATCGAACACCGGTCTCCGTTTATCGTAAAGCCCACATCTCAACCGTGATCTGGGCCAACCACTCCATGCGCGCGGCAATGGTGGCGATGCGGCAAGTCTGCGATCGCATCTTGGCAGAAGAGAACACAGCTAGCATTGAACCTAATATTGCGACGCTCGAGGAGATCTTCGAAATGTTCAATTACAACGAACTCGCCAGTGCGGAATTGCGATACCAATCTCCCGATAACCCACGCCAATAGCTTTTCACCCACGCAACAGCTTATCGAAAGACCGCTCGTGATGCGACCGTCCGCCTTGGTGTCACACTTCAGACGATTTTTGCGCAGAACACGTGTTTTCAGTGCTGATACTGCACACAGGATCAAATGGCGCGACGACGTCATCGATCTCTGCACTGCTGCATATCTCGGCTCGATCCCCCCAGATATCTCGATGGCCAGTCACGAAGGGCCTACGAGTTTATGTTTCTCCCGGAGAGCCGTCGACGCGGGCGGTGACAGGCCCTTTTCAATGACGGAGTCTCCTTTCCGGGGCAGCCGTAGACCTCACGTCGCGGCAGCGACGAGAGGCAGGATTTTTGATCGACGGAAGACCTCACCTCGGCGCAACGGACACGCTTTTGAGATCGTCGACTACCGCCCCAGCTAGGACTCCTGCTAAAGCAGCGGACGCAAACGGCGGGCACTCATCGATCTAGCAGCCGAAATAATCTGGAGCAGGTTGGCGCCTTCGGCCCGGCGATGATGCAATGCTGTGAAGCGCGCCTGGTTTGATGCCGTTGGAAGCTCAAGGCCGAAACTGAATTGGCTTGTAAGATAATGACGTGAGATCACCTAAATGACCATCAACTTCCCCAGGAAGGCCGTCATTCTCGCTGCTGGTTTCGGTTCGCGGTTGCGACCGCTGACCGATCTGCGGCCCAAGCCACTCGTCGAGGTTAACGGAACCCCGATACTCCACAACGCTCTGCAAAACTTGGGAGCTGTTGGCGTGGAAGAAGTGACGATCGTTGTCGGATACCGCAAAGACGCGATTCAGTACGCCTGCGGCACTCATTTCGCTGGGGTCAAAATCCACTATGTCGAGTCTTCCGTATTCGATCGCACCGGCAGCGCTTATTCCCTCTGGCTCGCGCGCGATGCACTCTTGTCGGGCGATAGCTACGTCCTGGAAGGTGACGTCTTCTTTGAGGAGGATGCGCTCCGTTACCTCAACCTGCACTCGGGCGCCGACGTTGCTGCAGTCGCGCCCTTCGACATGAAGATGCAAGGAACAGCCGTTCTGCTCTCACAAGATGGACTTATCTCGGCGTTCCGCTTGAAGCAGTCCTCAACAAACGTGTCGCAGAGCGGACCGGCGCTTTTCAAGACTATGAATCTGCTTAAGTTCTCGCAATCCAGCCTCAGCAACATCATCGTTCCCGCGCTGGACGACATCATCGGCTCCGGTGCCACTCAAGCCTTTATAGAGGAGCTGCTTGCCTACTTGGTGGAACGACGCGGCATGCAACTTGCCGCAGCACGCTGCGACAATCTGAAATGGTACGAAATTGACAGCACCGAAGACCTGCGAATTGCGGAAGATCTTTTTTCGAGCGCGCCAACTCTAGCGCCGACGGACATACGCCGAGCGGGACAGTCGACTTGAGGGGACGATGCTCAGATATCTAGTGGATCCAGCGAATGCGATGACCGCTACAGGTATCGTGATCTCGAGTGCCGCAGTCTACGCAGCACTCTTGGGGCATGTCGAACTAGCAACAGCATTCGGGCTATGGGCAATGCTTGCGGACCAATTCGACGGAATCATCGCAAAGCGAACGAGGCACAGGCCTGAAGATGTCGGTAAGATCGGCAAAAGCCTTGATGGCTTCTCCGACATCATCTATGGCGCGGTCCTCCCGACGATAATCTTGATGACGATTGCGGATTATTCAATCGTCACACTAGTGCTAGGTGCCGCACTCCTTTTAGCGGGCGCACTACGGCTGAGCTACTTTAGCAACTTCGGTCTTTGCGGAGGAGCCTTCACCGGATTGCCGCTTTCGTATGACCTTCCGATCATGGCAATATTGTTGCTCGCGCGACCCCATATCGGCGATTCCGCCTTTACCCCGCTGGTTCTGGGCCTGTTTGGCGTCCTCGCCTGCTTCCATGTAGCACCGGTCCGCGTCCCTGCCCCTCGAGGCACAATGTACGTGGGCATTACGGCTTTCTGTCTGGCGGCTTCAATCACCTTAATCCAGCGGGGGCTCCAGTGACGCAACCCAAGGAGGTCCAATGTTAGACATTCCGAACGGCCCCGCGACGAAGTGGGGCGATTTCAGCATGAATGCGGTCGAGTACGGTCAACGCCCGCCTTATTCACCAGTTGTACTCGGCGCACTAACAAGGACGGTTGCCAGCATTTTCGGTCAGGTGGTAATAGCCGAGCTTGGTGCCGGCACCGGCAATTTGTTGCGATCTTTCGACAGCCAAGAGGTTATCGGCTTTGCCGTCGAGCCCAATGACGCAATGCGCGCTGTTGCCCATCGCCTTGCGCCTCACGAATCTCGATTCGAATGGGTGTCAGGGACCGCCGAGTCGTCTCAATTGCCCGATAATTCTGCGAACTGGGTGCTTCTTGGAAATGCGTATCAGTTCGTTGATCCATCCAAGATGTTCCGCGAGGCTCACCGCATTCTCCTCGAGCATGGCTTCCTGACAATTGTCTGGAATCTGAGAGACTTTAAGCGAGATCAGCTGCAGCGCCAGATCGAGGAAATGGTGAAACGCCAAGTGCCCGATCTCAAGAGAACCGGCACGTCGGTTGCGGACATAATGGATGCGGTCGACACGGAAGGCCTGTTTTCCGAATATTGCTACCTGGAAGCCGGACACGAGCAGAACTTCCTACCCCAGCACTTCCTGGATACGTGGAAGGCGGGGCACGATGTCCCTAGCCAAGTGTCCAAAGAGGTATGGAAAGACATTTTGAGCAAAACCGCGGAGATGATTCCCAACGAACCGTTGATCCGCACGCGCTGGATTACTCGCGCCTGGACGTTTCAGGCCATCTAGCGGTTCAAACGATAATCAAAGGCACTCGTGGCTGACACTCCGTCCATAGATCTGTCGAAGGCTATCCCGCCGACGCCGCCGGAGCTGAATTCCGGTCTCCACGACGTGCTTGCAGAGTTCGCTAGCGAGCCGAATGTCGGCGAAAGGCTGCGACGTAACCGTATCGGCGGTAATGACGAAGATCGCGAGGCGGGGGCCGTGTGGCTTGGCCGACGCCTTGGCGAGAAGCCATCTCACGACAGGATTATAATGGCCCATGGTACCCAGAACCTACTTGGGCTGCTTTTGCGCCATTACGTCGGCGAAAAACAAACACTTCTGGCGGAGGCACTTACCTATCCTGTACTTGTGCCGCTAGCTGCAAGGTACGGCGTCAAGGTACGTGGGGTTGCCATTGACGAAAGCGGCCTGCTCCCCGACGCATTCGAAGCTGCATGCCGACAATGGCAACCGAAGGCACTGTTCTGCAATCCGACGGTACACAATCCCACGACATCGGTCTTACCTGCTGCTCGCCGCAGATCTGTCGTCTCGATCGCGCGGCGATACGGCGTCGTAATCATCGAGGATGACGTTCTCGGTCCGTTGCATAAAGTTGAGCCGCCTCCGCTCGCGAGTATTGCCCCGGATGCCGTCTGGTATATTCAATCGGTCTCCAAATGCATGGCTCTAGGGCTGAAAGTTGCATTTTTGGTCGGGCCCAGCGCCATGTATGTGCAGCAACTCGTGGGCCCGGTGTCCAACCATTCCTTTTGGTTTCCATCCGCCTTGGCGGCTGAGATTGCCACTCGATTGATTCTGAGTGGCCGAGCTGAGGAAATCTGCCAATCAATCGCGGATCGTGCCTCGCAAAGACAGGCGATTGCACGAAAGACCTTGCGCGACTTTTCTTTTCAGAGTGAAGCGGGCGGCTTGCACATCTGGCTCAACCTTCCGTCGCACATTTCAGGCGGCACATGCGTCGCGAAGGCAGCAGCCCTCGGCGTACAGATTCGGGCAGCTGAAGAGTTTTCCACTCTCGGGGAGAGTGCCAATAACTCAATTCCACAGGCAGTCCGGATCGCTCTTACGTCGCCAATAACGGACGCGATGTTACAAGACGGCTTGGCGCGCTTGGCATCGATCCTTTATGGCAGCGCCGACCCGGCACCTTAGCATCCTACACCAGGCGCAGCGCTTATGAGCGAGCCAACGAAAACGTCCCGGCTTGTTGGGAAGCATCTGACGTCGCCACGCGATGAGCGCTCCTGGACCACCTTGGTGACTGCACCCTTTCTGCCTAGCGCGCTAGCTGCACTACTTGCCTATCAAGGGTTTGTACTGGCCTGGTTTGTAACCTCCGTTCTGATGACCGAATTGACGGACGATCCAGTTTATATCGCCTTGGTCAATGCCGCAGTTCAGGTGCCTTTGCTGCTCGTCGCCGTTCCAGCCGGAACCTTAGCAAGCCAGTTCAATCGCCGCTCTCTACTACTCGCGGGGCACATGTCGACGGTGGCCCTCCTGCTAATCTACGCGTACGCGACCTCGCGTTTACCCCTTACACGGTGGCTGTTGATCACCATGCTGTTCGGGCTCGGCACAACGGCCTCGTTTGCGATGGCGCTTTGGCAGATTGTGGGGCCCGATCTTGTCGCTCACGCTTCGGTTTCGACCGCCACAATCTTGATATCAGGCAGTTTCAACGCCGCCCGAGCAATCGGTCCGCTCATCGGAGCTACAACCATTGGTCTCTTCGGCTCGACACCCACTCTCCTGCTCAGCGCTTTCTTCGTTGGGGGTGCCCTCATTCTTTTGTCGATCCCGAAATCTACGGCAACTGGGCTGACAGCCGCGAATCCGGAAACGCCTTCGCCAAGGATATCGTCAAACCAACATTTGAGTCCCACTTCGTTGCCTCCCCGCACATGTCAAGCCGCTCTGGTGTCAGTCTGTGGCAGTTCGGTGCCGGCTCTGCTTCCTGCCCTGGTCAAAGGCCAGTACCAGAACGACGTACCGACAGTGCTTGGGCTCCTGACCTCCTTTCTGGGGTTTGGCGCATTGTGCGGGATCATCGCTTCAACGATCATTCACCGCCATTTGGGACTCGGTTCGATTTTAAGGCTGACAGCCGGCATGGTGTTTGTGCTTAACGCCGCAATTGCGCTTCCGGCACCGCTTTGGCTTCTGTCTGTCTTCACACTCGCGTTCGGTGCCTCTTGGTTCCTATTCGGGACGTCCCTAAATATCGCTGTACGAACCGAAGCACCAATTGCCCTCAAGAGTCAGCTGGTGGCTCGATTCCTGATGACGTTCTATCTAGGCACGGCAATCGGCAGCGTCCTCTGGGGCGCTCTGGCGTCTCATATCGGAGTGCACGCCGCACTTCTCGCCGCCTCTGTCGGAAACATGATTGCAGTCTTCGTTGAAGCTGGATCACGACCAAAACGCACGCGCGCTTGAGGGCCGGGACACTGATGATGTCGCGAGTATCTCCTTGAGCCCGTCGAACAGCGTGCTACCGACCTGGATCCAATCGAGCTTGCGTTGGAGCAATTTGCAAAACAAATCTGCTGCCGCACCAGAGAGAGTGGCGAGCCGAACCATACCCTTGTTACTCCTTGGCGTGCCAAAACTCCCCCAAGCCGTCGTGCGATCTTGCGGGCGGGGCTCAGTTAGCCTTTTCAGTTCGTCTAGCTCCTCTAAAGATATCATTGTCGTGACGACGCTGAAGGTCGAGTACGGCACGTTCTGGAGAATCTGTAGCCGGGAGACTGGCCCGGCTCCGAGCCAACCGAAGACACCGTCCAGGGTCGGTTGACCGCAAGTCACATAAGCGAGGGCGATGTCAGCTCCGCCTGATGCCGCATATACGGCCTTGGTCAGAAATGTAGCGAGGGGAGTTGGCCCACCGGACCTCGCGATCAATGGCCGATCCAGATGGCCCAAGACCTCCAATTCCGCGGCGCGAATGATATTCGCGCCATAGCCTTGCCATTGCTTTCCTGTAGGCTTGACCGTGTGCGCGCCGACGCGCACCTCTACGGACTTGCCCGACAAGCAAACGTCCACAATCGCAAGCTCTGCTCCGAGCGGCCATGGCTGCACGACTGGCGTGCCGCCAATGCGGCCGAAATATCGCCCCAAGGTGTGGCCTGCGACGATGAGGTCGACTGCTTCGTGCCACGACCTGCAACGAGAAAAGAAGCCCGTCGGGTCGGCACGATAGTGCCCTTCCCGAGAAAAGGCCCAGTCCGTCCCATCATGGCAGATGCACACGACCACGCTGGCGCCCGCTCGGCGCAACTCTGCTGCAGCTTCCTTGACGTGGAACGCAAGACCCGCGCCTGCTCCGGGCATCGGCCGTTCGGGGCAGATCGACCAGGACGACATGGAGGCGTGATCATGATGCGTTAGACCGATCAGGCCAACCTCGCCATCCTTGGTAGCAATCATTGCGGTACCAGGTAACCCCAAGTCGACATTGGCCGACAGCAGGGGGAAGCCAAGCCCTCCACTGTGGCGGCCAAGGAAGGATGCCCCAAAGTCGAGATCATGATTGCCGACGACCGAAGCGTCGATACCCAGTTCACCGGCGGCACGAAGTCCACCCATCCCATTTGTTGCGACGGTGAGCGCTCCACCTTGCGAGAAGTCGCCGCTGTCAAGCCATAGCGCGCTTTTTCCCGAGCGTAGCTCATTAACAGACGAGCGTAGGGACTCGCCTCCAGATAGTGCCCCATATGAGGTAGGTACAACCGCAAACGAGCCGAAGAAATCATGGGTCGTGACAAACCGGATGTGGCGCGTCATGACGCGTCCTGCCCGGCGATCGGGCGAGCAGACATGCCCTCGTCAAGCAATGAGGCGAGCCGAGTAAGGCCCGATACAAGTAATTGTCGGTCCGGCGGACTACTTAACGACAATCGAATTGCAGGAGTGGAAATACTTTCGTGAACCGCAAACTTGTCTGCCGTTCTGACCAAGACACCTCGCCTCTCGGCAGCCTGCTGGAAGTCAGGATTGGACCAGGGACGCGGAAGCTTCAGCCAGATGTGCATCGAACCCGGGGGTCCACGAAAGCTATGTTGCCTCAATACAGAGCGCGCGAGTTCGTGCCGCTCGTCCATTTCTCTTCGAATGGCGGAGGTTGCACGCTCAGCGGTGCCGTCCTCGATCCATTGCCGCACAATGGCTGCGTGCAGCGGTGCAGGAAACCAGCTCGAGTATCTGCGCTCTCTTTCAAGGAGCTCTTGAGCGTCGTCAACGGATGGCGCCAGGAGATAAGCGATACGCATTCCATGCGCCAGGCATTTCGTTAGCCCCATGATATACCACGTCAGGTCAGGCGCTAAGGCGGCGATCGGGGGCGGAGCCTCAGGGTGAAGCAGGCCTAGAACGTCGTCTTCAACGATGCGAATTGAATGTTTGCGAGCAAGCGCTGCTAATTTCCTTCGGCTTTCGAGCGACATCGTCGCGGTGGTCGGGTTATGAATTGTCGGATTGCAATAAAGAAGCTTGATTTGACCCGGCGACTGCTCAAGAGCCTCTGAGACCGCAACAGGATCTAACCCTTCGTGGTCGAGCGCGAGCCCCCGTAGCCGGATTTTCGTGTGGGAGGCTATGCCCTTCAGTACACCATAGGTAAAGGCCTCCGTCAGCACGGGACAATCGGATCTGGCACAATTGCGAAATAGCAGGTGCAAGGCGCTCTGCGTGCCGTTGGTCACAATGATCCGCCTCGGATCGATTGCTTCGCCAAATCTTCGGGAAAGAAGCCGCGCCCCAGTCAACCGGTCTTCTATAGTTCCACCCGCAATGCTGCCATCGAGCAGAGAACCTACGGTCGGCTGCGCGGCGAGGCGCGTTAATGCGCTCTTTAATCCCTCCGCAATGTCTAGCGACGCGGGTGGGATTGAACGCGTGAAATCAACCGGTGGGCACGGTCGATTGCTTTGTGGATCCGAATTCGCGTTGGACGCGTTTGCAAGTGCGCGTGTTTGCATTGCTTTTTAATCCTACTTCGCGGGCGGCACAGCGGCATCCGGCACGGCCCGGAGGGCAAGGCCCGGGTTGTTCAGCACGACGCCATCGGGCCGCAAACGCAGGAGTTGAATGAACGCGTCCCGGTCTGTATCGCCTGATGGCTTTGCAAGGGAGCCGCATGTGACCATGATCTTGGCCTTCCGCCCCCTGAAATGCTCAATTCTTTCAGATGTCGTCCGCGTCTCGTGCAGACGGATCCAGTGACCGGGAAACAGGGCTGCGAACTCCGCGAGTTCGTCGTCGTCGTGCATCAAGGCAACCTGCCGAATGTCGGGCACGGCTTTACTGACTGCGAGGCCGTCGGACACACTGTTGATGCCCACTATGAACCGAACTGGGTCCGCATGCGCCACGGCAGTCCTCAAAATGTCTAGTTTTGAGAATTCGGCGAGTTCCTTGACGTCAAGGTAAACCGGAAGTCCAAGTCCAATGAGATCCTCAAGTGTTGCTAGCCCAGCAGCGCAAGCATCGAGGTCTCGATACTCGACTTGCCCGACCGCAGTCATTTTCGATCGAACCGACACCTCCTCGTCGTGCAGACAGACAACGCGCCCATCGGCAGTTACGCGCAGATCTGCCTCCAGAGCATCCGCTCCGACTTGCCTCGCATGTTGAAACGCCCGGATGGAGTTTGCTGGATAACTGCCAGAGTCGCCGCCATGCGCAATCACGATGGGTCGTCCCAACGTCTGGAAGCTCGCATCCCAAAAAGATTTCATAGAATTCACCGCATCGGCGTTAGGAGGTGCATCGTCCGACATCCTCGTTCTAGGTGCCAAGTAGCGCGCCAATCTCGGTTCGCATGAAAGCAAGAGCTTCCTCGGGAGTGCGCTTCAGCGTGAGAACTGCCTGAAGGTGCCGCTTGATAGCGTCAGATATCCGTATCGAGTTTTCGCCCGGGAATGCATACCACTCGGTGAGCCGCGATAGCTGCGTTACGGCGGCCCCTTGATTGGGCCGTGCTTTCATGTAGCTGCCAAGACGGTTCGGATCCTCAAGGGCCAGTCGGTTAACAGAAACAAGACCTGTTTGCTGGCCAATGATAGTCTGCGCCTCTACGCCGATGACAAATTGCAAGAGTTGCCACGCTGCTCGGCGCTTACCATCGTCTTTCGCAAGTATCATTGCCACGGTACCAGCTGCGGGAACCTTGCCATCTTCCGAGCCTAGAGGTAACGGGGCCGCCTTCAGCGTAAAGACGCCATTGGCCTGCCTCTCAAGGCCAGGGAGGGCGCCACTTGAGGTGACAAGCACGCCAATTCTGCCGGCTGAGAATGCCTGGCGCGCCTGATCGCGAGTCATGTCGGCGGCGCCCTGCCCTGCTTGCGCGAATGCTCTAAGTATTCTCAGGGCCTCCAGGCCTTTCGGATCATCGAACAAGATCACCTTGTCGTCCGGTGACATCATTCGTCCGCCAAGTGTCGCGACGAGTGCCTTGTAGGTCCAGTTGCCCGTGTTGTCGTACTCGAAGAATCCACCAATGATACCGGGATCCGACAGGTGAATGCGCGAGATGAGCGAAATCGTCTCCGGCCAGCTGGTCGGAAACTGATCAGGACTCGCTCCGACTTTACGTACCAGTTCGGCGTTGTACGCAATGACCGGCGTCGAGACACCCATCGGCGTTCCGTACTGCCTTCCAGCGATTTGCCCCATACCCTCGGCTCCTCGAATCAAGCCTAGCGATTGGAGACTTGCCGCCGTCGCTCCGACTGTTTCAAGCGGAACGGCGAGTTTTCTGTCGACCAATAGACGCATAAGGTTCGGGCTCATGAACAAGACATCGGGAATGTCGCCGACAATTGCTGAGCGCAGTGTAAGCTGGACCAACTCTTCGTCTTCGCGAACGGCAGGAATCAGTTCCACAGCAACCGAGGGATTTTGCTGCTTGAATGCCTCGATCACCGATGCGAACGCCTGCTGATAGATCGACGGAGCGGCCGCGACTTTAATGGAGATGGTTTGGACAGGCGAAGACATCGCGCCTTCACGTGGTCCCATCGTCAGCAACAGGGAGGATGAGCCAGCAAGAAGATGGCGCCGCGTGAGTTTAAACATGAGTTGATCCTATGAAGGTTGCGAACCGTTCACTTCACCGCACCGCCGGTCATTCCTTCCACAAACCACTTCTGTGCGGCCAGGAATGCGATCAGCAGCGGTGCAACAACCAGGGTTGCAGCGGCCATCAATGGTCCGTAATCGTTGCCGGCCTCCTCGTTCTTGAAGACCATGATCCCGAGCGGCGGCGGCATCAATGACTGGTCGCGCACCGCGACCAGCGGCCAAAACAGGTCGTTCCAGTGGGCGACAACCGAGAAGATAGAGAATGCGATGACGGCGGGGAGCGCCATCGGCACGATGATCCTCCACACGATAGCGAACTCAGAGAGACCGTCCAGGCGGGCCGCGTGCACAACGTCGTCGGGAATCGTTTTGAAGAACTGACGGAACAGGAAGATGCCGAAAGGCGAGACAACATAGGGAAAGATGAGGGCCGTATAGCTGTTGAGGATGCCGAGCAGATATCCCAGCACAAAGAGTGGCAAAGACAGGACCTGGTGCGGCAGCAGCAGGCCGATGAGTACCATGCCCAATATCAGGTCGCGGCCGGCAAACCGCAGCTTGGCGAGCGCATAGGCGCAAGGCGCGCAGATGATGATCTGCAGCACCAGGACGGCAGCGCAGACGAGCAGGCCGTTGCCCATGTAGCGCAGCAATGGCGCTTCGGTTAGTGCTTTCGTATAGTTTTCGACGCCATAGAACTGGGCGGGCCAAAGGGAAAGGGATGCGCGGAAAACCTCGCCCGGCGGTTTGATTGACAGAGACACCATCCACACGAAGGGGACGAGGATGAGACCTCCGGTGAGGAGCAACACAGCATGTCGAAGAATGCCGGCGAGCGGCGATAGCCGGTTGTTGGCAATGCTCATAAATAATGCACTTTTCTGTCCATGACGCGGGCCTGGACGAGCGTGAGGGTCACGACAATGGAGAGAAATACGACGGCAATGGCCGCGGCATATCCCGTGCGCAGATACTCGAAGCTCTCGCGATAGAGCGTGTACAGCAGCACCTCGGAAGCGTGACCAGGGCCGCCTTGGGTAAGCACTTTGACAGCGTCGAAAGAATTCAACGCCCTCAGGGTCACAACGACGACAATGAACATCGAGACCGGCCCGAGCATGGGCAGGGTGACGGTACGCAACCGATCGAACCAAAGGTCAGCCCCGTCAACGTCTGCAGCATCGTAGAGATCTTGCGGGATGCTCTTAAGACCTGCGAGAAACAGCACCATGGCGTAACCGAGATTCTGCCAGATGCCGATCACGGCCAATGCCGCAAGCACTGTATTCTCGTCCCGCAACCAGTTGGAGGTCGGCAGCCCGATCGCGGCAAGCGTCTGGTTAACGAGCCCGATCGTTGGATGCAGCAGCGCCTCCCAAGCGATCGCTATGGCCGTGAGCGTCGCCATGAACGGCAGAAAGTGGACGGCGCGGTAAAAAGCGCGGCACGACTTCCCGCTTTCGATCAGAAGCGCGATGAAGAGCCCCATGGCGACGGTGCCCGGCACAACGATCAGAACGTAGATGACGGTGTTGAGAAGGGAGGCCCTGAAGGCGTGATCGGCAAAGACCTCGCGGAAGTTGGCAAGGCCGACGAAGGAAAAGGAACCCGCCCCAAACTGCCAATCCGTGAACGCAATAAGGAGTACGCCGATCACGGGCAGCAAGAATAGGCCAAGCAGCAAGAAGACTGCCGGTCCCGCGAGGATCCAGGCTGCCACGGCCTCTGCAAAGGCTCGCCTGCGGGCTGGCGAGGTGGTCCGAGACACCGCTATGCCGCTGGCCGCGGACGCCGCGTCGAACCATCCGAACAGAGTAACCGGTCGGCTCATCGGGCCACTTCCCGGATCGAGGTAATTGATGCTCGGCTGGGCGCCACATGCCGGCGCAGGCGCCGTCCGTCAGCAGCAAAGAGTAGCACGCGATCCGGCCAAACGCCGACATGCAAGGTCTGGCCATGAGCAACATGGGTCGTGCGTTCAGCAGCCAGCCTTGCGATCAACGGCTGGTCGACGCCCGCCAGATCGAGGTGCACGAAGAGATCGGCGCCCATATGCTCGATCATGCGTACTGAGCCGGTCAGTGCACCATGGCCGGCATGGTCGGTTTGATGAAACGCCTCCGGCCGGATACCGAGCGTGACAGGCGTACCGGGGTGTGCATCCGCCTCAATCGCGATGGTCGATCCGGCCACATCGATCAGGCCGCGTTCGCGCACGACACCATTGAGCACGTTGATCGTGGGTGAACCGATGAACTCGGCGATGCGCCGCTCTTCAGGATCGCCGTATATCACTCGCGGCGGGGCAACCTGCAGTAACTCGCCGTCGAGCATCACCGCCACCCGGTCCGATAGCGTCATGGCCTCGGCTTGGTCGTGGGTGACATAGACGAAGGTGCCGCCGAGCCGCTGGTGCAATTCCTTGATTTCGGCTCGCATCTGCACGCGCAGCTTGGCGTCGAGGTTAGACAGCGGCTCATCCATCAGAAAAACCGCCGGATGGCGCACCATGGCCCGGCCGACTGCCACGCGCTGCCGCTGGCCGCCGGAGAGCTGCCCCGGCTTGCGGGCGAGAAGGTGACCAATGCCGAGCGACTCAGCCGTGCGCGCGACCTCCATGTCGATCTTTGCAGCGGCGCCCGCCGCGCCCGGCAGCAGCCGACCGAGAATGGGAAGCCGCTGGACGGCGGAGAGCCTGCGCATGCGAAGCGGCAGTGCCATGTTGGAGGCGACCGTCATATGCGGGTAGAGCGCGTACGACTGAAATACCATGGCAACGTCTCGCTGCTTCGGCCGTAGTCCGTCCACCACCCGTTCGCCGATCGAGATCGAGCCCGCGTCCTGCATCTCAAGTCCCGCCAGGATGCGCAGTAGCGTCGATTTTCCGCAACCGGAAGGACCGAGCAGTGTCAGGAACTCACCATCTGCTATCGACAGCGAAACACCGCGCAGGACCGGAATCGAACCGAAGCTCTTGCGAATACCGTCAATCGACACGGCTGCCATAGCTGTTCCTTCACATCGCCACGAAACGTTCGCGGACTATTTCTGGCGCCTCGTTCGGAGCCGTTCGCTAATGTGTGAGGCCTTAGAAACTCGAACTGCTACGATCGCGTGACAATTATCGAATAAGTCGATCGGAACTTGCGGACATGCGATGATTGGTAGTCTTGGGAGGCATGATCTCGAGAACGGCAAGAGCAGCTAGCTGCTGTAATGCCGTTGGCGATGATGCGACGTGTCGACCTCGTGCTTCCGATAGCAGCGATCAACCGATTCCGCTGGCGCCCCGCGGAACTCTCCTTCCCGACCTGCCCGCCTTGCGCCTATCCAGCGTGCTGTCAGGGACACGAGTTCTAGTAGGTGGCGTGCATTACGCAGCGCGGCTCGATTGCCAGTCGTATCTCCTCGGGCGGCCCTTCCCTCCGGGGAGCTGGATCAGTATCTCTGCAACCCGGCATATGCCTCTCCGACGTAAGCAAACATCGCAAGTTTCGATCACTTCATACAAGGGCGCGATGGCACGATTACTCGGGACGCTCGTGACCGAGTAGAAGTCCTGACGCCTCTGAGCTCGCAGGTTTTTCTACCTTGTCCCTTGTTGCAGAACGGCTCAAAGTCGTCCGCCCATCTAAACCCAAGGCCATGCCAGCCCGAGCCGCCGCGCTGCGCGATCAGGTCGCAGATCTGATCACGCTGAGCCAGCGCGAGCCGGATTTTGACACGCCACGCCCTGCTGGTCCAACAGGCACCTGTGCCGGGCGAACGAAATACAGGGTCGACCGCCAAGCACGTTGCATTCAAGGCGTCGCTCAAGAGTCTCAATTGCGCAGCGCCAACATTCAACGGCGGTTCGAAAGTCGCCGCCTTAATCGGACAACGTGTCGGTTCTGGCGCGGCGGCACCTCTGGCATTGATGAGGGCGCTGGACGTCATTCAGGACGAGATCACCTCACGATTTCAATTTTCGTAGGTTGCCGCCATCGAGAAGCGGCCCGGCGGCTGGGTTATATCAGGGAGTTCGCGCGCGCCTTTCTCGCAGAAAAGCACCATCGTTGCAAAGCTGAACCAAGCGGAGGAGCGTTCTTTGCGGCCTGCCGAATGGCGCCATCTGCATTTTCCGAGCGCAAGTGTTTTCGGCGAACGCGCACTGAACGTCAAGGCAATCGAATTCAATACGAATCCGCCACTCTGCCCGCTCGATGCGTTCGGAGTGGCTGTGGGTGGCCGACAGCGGCCAATGGCTTCGCTTACATCTGCATTTCGATGACTTGGCATTCGAGGACCTCACCGAAGCTTGCGGCGCCTATCGACACCTGCCAGTCCTAACCTGAAAGCTCCCCAATGTCCCCTGCCAAATGCCTTCGCGCCCGCATGGCCGAGACCGGCCTTGTTCACATCATGGCGGCCCACAGTCCACTCTCGGCCATTCTCGCAGAAGAAGCGGGATTCGATGGCCTGTGGGCCTCCGGCTTCGAATTGTCGGCTCTCTATGGGCTGGCGGACATGAGCCTGATTTCCATGACACAGCATTTGGACATGCTGCGAGCGATCGCGGGACGGACGACGCTGCCGATCGTCGCCGACATCGATACGGGCTATGGCAACGCCATCAATGTGATCCATGCCGTGAGTGAATACGAGCGGGCTGGTGCGAGCGCCGTCGTCATCGAAGACAAGACCTTTCCAAAGGTTACGAGCCTTGTTGCCGGCGGGCGCCAGGAACTGCTTCGCATCGAGGAATTTCAGGGTAAGGTCGAGGCTGCGATCACGACAAGACGGAGCCGGGACTTTCTCGTCATCGCACGCACCGAGGCGTTGATCGCAGGTCTTGGCGAAGCAAACGCTCTGCGTCGTGCGCACGCCTATGTGGAGGCTGGCGCCGACATGATCCTGATCCATTCGAAAAGCAAGGATCCTTCAGAAATCGAGAGCTTTTCGCGCGGCTGGACTGGATCGGTGCCGCTGGTGATTGTGCCCAATGCCTACCCGGATCTCGATGCCGACCGCATCAAAGCGCTGCGCAATATCCGGATGGTGATCTACGGCAACTACGGCGTTCGCGCTGCTGCGACGGCCATTCAAGAGACCTTCCGCCGGATCATCGCCGACGGTGGCGTCCAGAATGTGCATAAGGAAATTCTGCCAGTGGAGGAGATTTTTAGACTTCAGAAGATGGATGAGGTCATGGCAGCTGAAACTCGCTTCCTTCGGTGAAACTCGGGATCTCCATAGCTGTCGAGAGCTTAGCACGATAGCACCTCGATCGCGGCGACGATCCAGAAATCGCTCGTGCGTTATTGCCACCGTTAGTCGCGTATGTAAAAGGCCGGACTTTCAGAAGCGGCGAGCGTCGAGCGGGATCTCAACCGTTAACCAGTAAGTTGATCAACGTCCATTTCGACTCACCTCTATTGCCTGCTTTCGATCCCAACAATCCGGATCGTTGGAGCCAAGCTCTGTAGCAATTCACGGTCGGCCTTAGTTGGCCCCCAAATCCCAGCCGGGAGCGCCTTGGATCATCGCGATATGTTGCCGGCGACAGTCTCGATTACGAAATATCAGTGAAGAATGGCTACCGGCTCGCATATCGGACGCCTTTCTGGAAATTTGTGACCGCCCTACCCGACCTGCCCCGGCTTTCCTGGTTTCGCCGGGGACGCCCATTGTAGTGGTACCTTGGCCCGAACATTCACCAGTTGCGCTGAACGCGCAGGAGCAAGCTCAGCCTACTCTGGCTCTTGAGTTCATACGCCGCAACCGGCTTCGCAGCTGCGGCAACCGTCGGGGCCGTAATCGTGCCGGAGTATTTCTGATCAAGAAAAGTGGCGGCAAAATCGGCCGAGAACGTGAGGTTGTTGACCGGGGTCCAGCGAGTGATCGTACCAACGGCTGCGATATTGAAGTCGGGATTGCAAACACCCGTCAACTCGAGCGCAGCCATGCCAACGCTGCCACAGATCAGAGCTTTGGCCGCGTCAGTGTAGCGAACGGCGCCCCAACCGCCGTACACGGCTGTATTCCAATAGGGATTCCAGTTGTGAGTGTAACCTGCATTGAAGCCGTAAGTCTTGGTCAGATCTAGTCCCGTGCCGGTTGCGGCACTTGCACCGGAGTAGATGGCATCAGAGACGCCAGCAATTCCGATACTTTGGTACGCGGCAGTTCGGCTACTGCCTCCGTACATTGCCCATGCGGTCGACAAGTTCTCTTGGATATTGAACATGCTTGCGCCGTCGGTATACACGCCCTGCAAGTTGATTGAATCTCCAGCACCAGTCGGGATGTTAGCGATCGACAGCGCCAATTGACCGGCCCATCCCCATTTGTCGCGTGCATGTCCGCTCGTTTCGCTCGCACCATAGTACGCTGCATGGTTATTGTGCGCGGCGAGTGATGCCTGGAAGAGACCCCAAGGCTGGTCAATACGTATCCTGCCGATGACATCAGGAGCACGGGTACCACCGAAGCTCTGCGAACCGTAAACACCGGTCACAATACCGCCTGCCGTGGCGTTGGTCGTATTCCAGATGTTCGTCTGATAGTAGGCAGTCGGATCCTGCGCCGAGATTGTCGCCGTGATGCCCAGACCGAAGTCGGCGGTATAGCTCAACTGATTGACACCCGTAGAGTCGCCTCCACCGCCCGGAAGACCGCTGAAATTGTTGGCCGGATAGTTCATCCACGGCGTGCTGAACTGCGAGATCGCCTTGCCCATCATGAAGCCTCCGAACTGGATGAAAGCAAGGTAGACACCGAGCGTACCAAGCCCGAGGCCGTCGCCCGAATACGACGTAGCTCCTGTTCCCATGGCGGCGGTAGAACCAGTGGTCCAGGTGAAGGTTGTCTCGAAAAACGTGCGGACCACTCCGTACTCGGTCGCGGTACGCGTATCGATAGTGAAATCCTCGCGAGACCGAGCGCTGTAGTAGTTGCTGAGGCGGTTCTGCGCCCCACCCGGCCCGCTAACAGAGGTGTTGTAGACGCTGTTCGTCCAAAATGCCGCTTCAACCCGCAGGTAACCGCCCAGCTTGATGCAGGTGTCAGTGCCAGGAATGTAATAGAACCCGGCGCCGTACAACGAGCACGCCTTTACGTATTCGACCGCTTTGGCCTTGAGCGGAAGGTCAGCTGCTTGTGCCCCACCGCACGCAACCGCCCCTGCAGCAAAAGTCAGCACGACCCGCTTGATCGTGCGCGGTTCCATAAAGCTCATATTTTCGAATGCCATTGCCCCTCTCCTCTAAGCCAGAACTTGTGCGGCCGAGCCAGTAGCGTCGGGGAACAAACATTCGGTGACAGACATCACATAATTCGATTGAAAGGCTCTGGTTTGATGATGTTTTAGTATGGCTATATCCAGTGGTTTGATGGACGGCCAAATGGCTGCTTTCGCGCATGAAAGCTCGTGCGCTTGTGGCCTGGAATGTGCGCCGGATCCGCGTAGAGCGCGGCGTTCCGCAGGACCAACTGGCCTACGATGCGGGGATTGACCGCTCCTATATGAGCGGTCTTGAGCGCCAACAGGCGAACCCGACAATTGATCTTCTCGACCGTATCGCTGAGACCCTCGACGTTCATCTGTCTGAGCTGTTCATTCGGCCCCCAAAAGGGGCGACGGCTCCAAAGTCGTTCGTTAAGAAACCGAATTGAGCTGGGCCGGGCAGGCGAGAGTTGGCCATAGCAATCCCAGGAACAGGCCCAAGAGTTGTTTGAGCCAGGCGAGGATGCGGCGGAAGTTGTGACCGACGGCTGAGAGGATGACGTTGGCAGCGTCGCCGGCACGGCCTTTGAGGTAGCAGCGGCCGAGGTGACCTTCGGCCTTCATGTGTCCGATGATGGGCTCGATGGCGGAGCGGCGGCGCAGTTCGCGCTTGATGGCGCCGAAGACACCGCGCTTCTGGCCGGAGATGAAGACGCGCCGTGGATTTTGTGCGTCGTGGCCACGATATCCTTTGTCGACATAGGCCCGCTCGATCGAACAGCCGGTGAGGGTCTCGGTGCGGTCGATGACGTCCCGCAAGGTGTGACCGTCGTAGGGGTTGTCGGGCAGTGCCTTGGCGTGCAGCACGAACAGGCCGCCGGGAGCCCGGCGGTTGTTGGTGACGATGGAGGCCTTCACGCCGAACTCATAGGGCGCGGCGGCCTTGCCCTTGCCGATGCACTCCACCTCCGGGGCGTGGAAGGAATAGAGCTTCCAGCCACGCTGGCGCTGCTGCTGCGAGCGGATCTGGCTGGCTCGGCCAAGCGGAAGCGCGAACGTCTCCTCCTGTGCTGGCTGGCCCTCGATCTTGCGGCGGATGTCGCGGATGATCCGGCCCAGCCTGCTGCGCAGGATACGCAACTGCCGCTGATGCCGCCCGAACTGTTTGGCATGAGCGTAGCGACCCGCCATCATCGCGGCTGCCTTGGCCACGCGAGAATAGGATTGCCGCAGCCTGACGCCGTGCTGTCTCGCCAGGCGGTTGAGCCCCCTGATGGCCGCATGCAAGAGCTTGGCATCGGTCGGAAAGGTGATGGCCTTCGGTTGCACCGTGGTGTCGACCGTAACCCGCTTGAGGTCCTGGCTGCGCAACGCGCCGGCCTCATGCGCCACCCGCAGGCTCTCAGCCAGCAAAAGCTCCAGCTTGTCGCCGAGCCGCTTGCGCCAATGGCTCAGGTCCGAGCGCTCGTGCGGGAAAGCGTGCTGGAAGAACTCTTCGCCGGTGAAGAACTGGAAATACGGATCGTGGACCCAGCGCTCGCACACCCCCTCATCGGACAGCCCGTAAATTTGCTTGAGCAGCAAAAGCCCGATCATGAAACGGGTCTCGATCCCGGGCCGGCCGTTCTCGCTGTAGAGCGGAGCGATCTCGCCGTCGATCCAGTCCCAGTCGATCTTGCCGGCGAGCAGAACCAGCTCGTGCTTCATGTTGATGATCTGGTCCAGCCGCGCCCGGAACAGATCATTTGATCCCGTCGTCTTGTGCTTCTTTGGTCGCATCGTCCTCTCCGATGCACCACAGAATCACGGCTCACGGCAAAGGGGAAGTCACGAACGAATTTGCAGGGTTTGCAGCCCTCAACCTTCCAATCCCTGCAATCTCAAACGGATCTCAATCGAAAAAACAGACTCCAGCTCAATCGCTTAGAGCCTTGTTCACAGGCGATT
>NZ_LNCU01000063.1 GCF_001542415.1 Bradyrhizobium macuxiense | reverse complement strand
AGTCGTTCGTTAAGAAACCGAATTGAGCTGGGCCGGGCAGGCGAGAGTTGGCCATAGCAATCCCAGGAACAGGCCCAAGAGTTGTTTGAGCCAGGCGAGGATGCGGCGGAAGTTGTGACCGACGGCTGAGAGGATGACGTTGGCAGCGTCGCCGGCACGGCCTTTGAGGTAGCAGCGGCCGAGGTGACCTTCGGCCTTCATGTGTCCGATGATGGGCTCGATGGCGGAGCGGCGGCGCAGTTCGCGCTTGATGGCGCCGAAGACACCGCGCTTCTGGCCGGAGATGAAGACGCGCCGTGGATTTTGTGCGTCGTGGCCACGATATCCTTTGTCGACATAGGCCCGCTCGATCGAACAGCCGGTGAGGGTCTCGGTGCGGTCGATGACGTCCCGCAAGGTGTGACCGTCGTAGGGGTTGTCGGGCAGTGCCTTGGCGTGCAGCACGAACAGGCCGCCGGGAGCCCGGCGGTTGTTGGTGACGATGGAGGCCTTCACGCCGAACTCATAGGGCGCGGCGGCCTTGCCCTTGCCGATGCACTCCACCTCCGGGGCGTGGAAGGAATAGAGCTTCCAGCCACGCTGGCGCTGCTGCTGCGAGCGGATCTGGCTGGCTCGGCCAAGCGGAAGCGCGAACGTCTCCTCCTGTGCTGGCTGGCCCTCGATCTTGCGGCGGATGTCGCGGATGATCCGGCCCAGCCTGCTGCGCAGGATACGCAACTGCCGCTGATGCCGCCCGAACTGTTTGGCATGAGCGTAGCGACCCGCCATCATCGCGGCTGCCTTGGCCACGCGAGAATAGGATTGCCGCAGCCTGACGCCGTGCTGTCTCGCCAGGCGGTTGAGCCCCCTGATGGCCGCATGCAAGAGCTTGGCATCGGTCGGAAAGGTGATGGCCTTCGGTTGCACCGTGGTGTCGACCGTAACCCGCTTGAGGTCCTGGCTGCGCAACGCGCCGGCCTCATGCGCCACCCGCAGGCTCTCAGCCAGCAAAAGCTCCAGCTTGTCGCCGAGCCGCTTGCGCCAATGGCTCAGGTCCGAGCGCTCGTGCGGGAAAGCGTGCTGGAAGAACTCTTCGCCGGTGAAGAACTGGAAATACGGATCGTGGACCCAGCGCTCGCACACCCCCTCATCGGACAGCCCGTAAATTTGCTTGAGCAGCAAAAGCCCGATCATGAAACGGGTCTCGATCCCGGGCCGGCCGTTCTCGCTGTAGAGCGGAGCGATCTCGCCGTCGATCCAGTCCCAGTCGATCTTGCCGGCGAGCAGAACCAGCTCGTGCTTCATGTTGATGATCTGGTCCAGCCGCGCCCGGAACAGATCATTTGATCCCGTCGTCTTGTGCTTCTTTGGTCGCATCGTCCTCTCCGATGCACCACAGAATCACGGCTCACGGCAAAGGGGAAGTCACGAACGAATTTGCAGGGTTTGCAGCCCTCAACCTTCCAATCCCTGCAATCTCAAACGGATCTCAATCGAAAAAACAGACTCCAGCTCAATCGCTTAGAGCCTTGTTCACAGGCGATTCCAAAGACGTTGCCTAAAGGTCGCAAGATGGTACGTCCACCTCGCAGGAGGCGATAGCACTCCTCGCTTGAGAGCCACTGGCACTCGGGCCGTAATGGCACTGGAAGACAGTTCCACTTGAGTCGAACATGGTGCGTCCTAAACCGCAAGGTAGGTTGCCGGCGCGCCATCATCGTCGAAGTCACGGCATTCTCACCGGCCACGAGCTTTGTTGGAGACGGCCGTCAGGAACTGCCGCACATTGACGGATTTCACCGAAAAATCGGTACCGTCACGACAATTCCAGACTCCGATTCTCTTACATCGCCTGCATCGGGCCGTTGATCGCTGGCCGCGGCAAACCGACCAATTCTGCATCTGATGCCTCCCGAGACAGAGGCTGGCGCCGATATGATCTTGATCTATTCGATGAATTTCTCTCAGATCGAATGTTTCGCGCGCCTGGATTGGTATCGCCAGTGATGATACCGACCGCCCAGGCCGGGATCTCGATCGCACAAATATCAACGCGGCGCGCATATTCGTATCATGATCCGCGGCAATTGCGACATCCGCGCTACTGCAACGGCCATGCAGGAAATCCTAGGCCGGATCATTTGCCGATAGCGAGGTACAAAACGAAGGACATTGTGCCACTGGAAGAGATTCTCAGGCTTCAGAACGGCTGAAGCTTCCTTCCTTCACTGAACGCTGCCTTTAGTATCCTCGTAACTAGCTAGATCCTGAGAAACCACTAACGCCGAACTCCGCTGCGGCGCTGTGAAAATATTTGAACAAGCGGTCTATTCGCTCGAAAGTCGCGGTGCCGGCCGCGAGGTCGCAAAGAACATTTATCGCGTCCGGCTGCATTTGCAGGCGCTTGCAGATGTGCCTCTGCCGCCGACAGCAATTCAAGTCTGTGCGTCAAAGGGTACGGATCGTACCGAATGCAGATTTTGCGCGGGAGATAGCAATGATAAGCAGTAATCCGGCTAGTGCATCGAATAATGTGATGCAGCGTTCTTTTTTTACTATGACCTGCCTGGCAAGAACGGACATTCGAGATGCTTACCGGAGAGGAAGATGGCTGCCGAATACGATGAAGTACCCCTGAATGCGATCCGGGCGTTCGTGACCATCGCGCGAGAAGGAAGCGTCACGCGCGCGGCTACCGCGTTGGGAACAACACAGAGTTCGGTCAGCCGCTACTTGGCTGTTTTGCAGGGATACTTTGGCACAGACCTCGTGGAACGGCGAGGTCGGCGCAGCGAATTGACGGAATTCGGAAGGCTTTTCGTGAACACTGTTGCCGAACCACTCGATACGGTGTGCTTCACGGCCAAGAGAATGCGACGGCGGAGCCAACCGGGCTCTAATCGGATTGTGGTCCGCACATCGCTTTCTACCTTCGCTTTCTCCCTTCTAATTCCGAATCTCCAGGCGTTCTCTGCGGAAATGGGCGGGGTAATCGTGGATGTCATCAGCTCGCTGTCTCCGCCAACATCTTCCGATGATTTCGACATCTTGATTACACGCGACCTTTCCGTCCTCGAACCGGCAGACAACTGGGAAATCTACAACGAGGAACTCGTATGCGTCGGCTCTCCAACTTACGTGGCGGGAAAAGCGCTCTCAGTTGTTCGCTCGATGCCAATTCTGAACATCACATCCCGGCCCGACATACTGCCCACATGGTCGAGGGCGATGAACCTCGCCGCAAGAGACATAAAGGTGGGCGCGCGATATGATCACAATTATCTTGCCTTGCCGGCGGTCATGACCGGTAGATGTCTTTTGGTAGCACCCGAAATCGTTGTCAGCGATCTGGTGCGTGGCGGCGCTCTGCAGGTGATACCAGGATCGCGCACTCCCAGCGGCATGCAATATCGGGCGTACGCGGTCGACCGCAGTGACAAACCCGAAATCGCTCGTGCTTTTTGTCGATGGGTCGCGCGGCTCTGCAAAAAGGCCGCAATTCCGGAAGCGGCCTAACATCGTATCTGGCTACGTCAGAATTCAACCAGGGGATCCGATTGCAGAGAGCAGAGCCCAGTTGATTGTGCGGACAGATCTGCGGATTTCTGATCGAATGCTCGGGCCACTACGCTGAACCATCAATGGAGAGCTTGGCGCACGCAGCCGTGTTTGTAGAGGTTGCGCGCCGATATGATATTTCATCCTTCTGGGAGCCTGGCGTTCATTGACAGAAACGAACTCCCTCAGGTTTCCCTGGCGCCCTATCCCAAATTGGCCCGTTTGAAGACCCTGAACCTCTGAACCTGGGCGTGTCTGCTTTCCCGATGTTAGTCCTCCAATATCCGGACTTCAGCCACGACGGTGATCGGCGAAGAGCTCAGGAGGCGTCGTTCTTGTCTTTGCCCTTGCGACGGAGCAATGCGCGGTAGCCGCCCCGTATGATATGCAGCCCGGTCTGTACCAGGCGAATAGTCCGGCTGCGCAGATCGTGTGTTTTCCAGCCTCGATCGGGAATGCGATGCATGCCGAACAGACCTTGCGCGATCTTGCGATAGCTATTTCCTTCCAGCCGCCCATCGACGGCACGCATGGATAGGATGAGCCGATGGCGAGCCAGGATCGATAGAGAAAGAGAAGGTGGTCCGATGGCACGCTGTTGGAGCGCCAACCAAAATCGGCGTGCTGCCTGCAGACGAATGTCGAAATCGCGGTCGAGCGGCAGGTCAACGGCGACCAATGAGCCTCTCGGTGGAAGCTCTCTTAGCCAAAGGCGATGCTTCGCTCCTCCGAGCGGCACGATGGCATGCCATCCATCTTGCGCATGACGAAGCTCGCTGCCCGCCAGGTTGCTGAAATCGAGTTGGTACCCCTCTGACGCAGCGGAGCAGATCGCCGCGCGCGCAGGTAACGCGGTCGACAGCGCCTCAGGCGCCCAGAAAATGGGCTGCTCGTCGAACGCCTTTTGCGGATCAGCTGGAAAACGTCAGTCCCCACTTCCGCCGGAACTGATCCGACGTCGCGCTGGATTGTTCATTGCTGTACTCTTGTTGATACTCGTGAGAGCGGCGAAGCCATTCCCAAGCTATGTCCACTGTTTCTGCTTTTTTGGTCTCATCGTACGCGCTCTCTGATCTCCAGTCGGCACTTGGCATCGTACTTCTTTCCCCGGATGTTCTTGATGCACACGCAAGAAAAGCAGCCTGACAATTATGACCTATTTCTGGTTGCATCATTGCGGTTATTCAATGCTGATGCACTTAGTCGATGGAACGATCTACATATGCGATGGGAAGTCGTCAGGCCCATTTAGATACCGTCACTATTCACCCTTCGGCCAACCCCGACGCAGGAGATCACGATAGCCATGACGCGCCGCCCACTTGGCACGAGCCAGATGACTGTCGTAAGCACGGCGCGCGCGATCGGATTCAAGGGCCGGATCGATACCCAGCACAATGCGCGCGACTTCGCGCCAATCCGCATTATCGGATTCGGCATCGAGCAGGCGCATATAGGTGATGGCGTGCTGCTCGTCGTACGGCGTGAGCTCGGGCGCGCTGGGCGCCAAATCTGCGATCTTAGGACCGGCCGACACTAACTGGAACTCCTACCAGACTGAAAACTTCCATCTAAATCGAAGCGTTCGTAGCCGTATTCATGGCATCTTGGTACCGGCGATTTGTCGCGATCTGCGGGAGGCCATCAGACCTTTTGCGTCATCTCTATTTCGCTCACTCCGATGCAAGCGCCTGCTCGTTTCCTCTTTGCCAAGGGATCGAAACGTGCGCCTTGGCGGGCAGAAAACCGCACGCCCTCCTTGGTTGATTAGGTTGCGCGGCTGGGCCAGCGGTTAGTGGCTTCATTCAGTCGGCGCCGGTGAACTCCGCAGCTGCCTGTCATATGTCCGCGTGACATCGGCGAGATCCGGATCCAGTGGCTTCTTAATTGAAGTTTGCGCCCCGAGACAACTCATCTGGCTTCTGAACTAACTTACCGTAATAGGATTGTTATAGCCAGTGGTTTGATGGTCAGCCCAATGGCTGCTTTAGCGCATGAAAGCTCGTGCGCTTGTGGCGTGGAACGTGCGCCGGATCCGCGTAGGTCGCGGCATTCCGCAAGAACAATTGGCTTACGATGCCGGGATTGATCGCGCCTATATGGGCCGCATTGAGCAGCAAAAGGAGAATCCGACGATTGATCTTCTCGAGCGTATCGCTGAAACGCTTGATGTTCCTTTATCCGAGTTCTTTGTCCAGCCAACAAGAGGTGCGACGGCTCCGGAGACCTTGCCTAAGGGTCGGAAGCCGAAGCGTCCACATCGCAAGAAGAGATAGCCTCCGCAAACGAGAGACCAATTTATGGAGCGCCGCCCGTAAGGGCACTGGCCGACGGCTCTGCTTGAGTTGATCGGGCCGCAAGTTGCAAAAGTCTAGAGCTCCGGGCTTCGGAAGCAAAGCTTCGCGGAAAACAAACTATCTGGATCGTCCGCCTTACTTCAACGAGGTTCTGAGCGATTTGGATCGTCATCGGCGTACGCCGCTGGAGTGATACGATAGATTTGCTCGCACAGCTCGACATCTTGCCAATAGTCCCCTTCAAAAGACTCGGCAATCGAGAGCATCGACGGCAGTGAGTCCTATCCAGGCGCCACGGTACTGCCATGAACCACATGGTCGCGTCTTTCAGGCGCGTCGTCGCGGCAGCCGCAAGCAAAATGTCGCGACGAGGCAGATCTCCAGGGCAACCGTGATGAGAGAAATGACCTCACGACTCGGCAGGCGTTGGCGACAAACTACCCAACCTTCGGCATCAACCGCACGGAGCTGAAGGCCGCCCCCCGAAATATCCAACCCAGTTGTGCGACTTTCATCTTAAATGGTTCCTATCAGCGACCAAGCATAGGTACGTCCTGGCGCGACATACAGGACTGTCATCCTTAAGAAGGCGTTCAA
This sequence comes from Bradyrhizobium macuxiense, assembly GCF_001542415.1. Taxonomy (GTDB): domain Bacteria; phylum Pseudomonadota; class Alphaproteobacteria; order Rhizobiales; family Xanthobacteraceae; genus Bradyrhizobium; species Bradyrhizobium macuxiense. The sequence goes on along the minus strand of NZ_LNCU01000063.1, from coordinate 22,148 downwards.
GCTCGACGCGAGAGCCGACCGGCACCGCACTATCCACGTCCGATTGAAGATCTTTTTATGTCGAACCGCCGACAACCGCGGCACGTCACTCCACACGGGCGTTGGCACGAACGCATATTTCCTTGGTCAAGCAGGGCCGCGTCAGAGTGCGCGAGTGGCACGCCGATTGCTGGATAGGAAAGAGCCCACTTCCAGCGCGGGGTTCGCTCCTGCTGACGCCGACCCAATTAATCCTGGTGAATACGTTGAAGAGGTTTCTGCTTGGCAGCGCAGGAGCTGAGAACGTCGATGATCCTCCCACCAACTCCGCCAGGTCGACCAGGAGATGGCTTCTGCTTTCAAGCGGCGGCCGGGCCACGACGCTGTGTTCAGCTTCGGGCAAGCGCACCGTTTTAGCCAAATCGCGGCTGAAGAGCCTCCCGCTCGAAAGTCACGGAAGGATCATGAACGTGAAACACACCGAACCTCCTTCGCGCTGCCCCCGCGACGTGATTATCTTTGTTGGCAGAAATCGTCATGGCAACTGGGTCGTCCGCCAACAAAACGGCGCTTTTGGTGGCCTGTTCGTGAACCGCGCCCAAGCATTCAAGTACGCGCTGTTCAGGAACGGCCAACACCCAGAACATATCGTCGAGGTGTCGCACGAGATCGAACTTGATCTTCCCGTCGATCCGCAGATTGCCGGGACGAGGCGCGTGACCTGACATCGACGCACTTGACGCAGCACGCGCAAGTGGAGAGGCGGTCCTTTAGGACGAGCCTTTTGCAAGGAGCCCAAGCAGAGCGGAATCGATGCTCATTTCGATGCCATTGCCGGGTCGGTGCGGGGCAGCCCATCATCCCGCCCGACAATGACTGGTGGAACTATGCGGCTTAGTTCGCGGCTGCGATCGGCTTTTCGGTAGGTCTGGTGATCACGAAACTGCGCTAGCCTATGTCGCAGAAGGCGAAGACAGCTGCATCTCGGTCGTCGGGAAGGTTGGGCCAAAGATCTGTCAGGCCATCTCTTTCCAGCCTGAGACAAGAAACGCCTGCAGACCGCACGGCCCCATCAACCAGGCACCTCTGGTCGATCAGTGTCCGAGCTGAATGTCATTCTCGATAGCAGTCGCAGGAGCAATCGCCCGCAACTCCATCTGCGCCAAATGAGCCCATTTACTCCTATCGGCCCCTACAGGCTTTGAAGGCACGACCGATTGCGGTCATCATGAATTTCTGATCAGTAGGTGCAAATTACGGGGTAACCTTACCGTCAACCGGTCAGCGTGACGGTACCTTTCTTGCTTTTGCAAGCTCTCCCTCGGAAAACATCGCAGTACCGATGATGTACTCTCTCTCAAGCTGTGCGATCTCGTCATCCGAGAGACAGAGAACCCGCGACAGAATCTCTCGGTTATGCTCTCCGAGTGTCGGCGCGGGTGCTCCAATCGCATAGGGCTTTGTACCCTCGCGAACCGGCATCGAGGCCTGCGCATGCAAGCCTATGAACGGTCGATCGACTTCTTGCAGAAACGTGCGAGATTCGAGATGCCGATCCTCCAGTAGATCAATGGGCAGCCGCGCCACGCCGGCAGCAATCTTTGCGGCTTGTAACTCGGTCATGGCCTTGTCCGCATTCCGGGTGAGCGTCCAAGCCGAGATACTTGTCTCGATGACCTCCTCAATGGCCCGGCGAGCTTTCATAGATCTGAGTGATGGATCCTGCGCCCAGTCGGGCCGCCCTACAAGCGTCGCAAGTCTTTGCCACATGTCCGCATCGGTCGCCGCTACCACGATCCAGTCATCCTCACCCACACACCGGAAGCAGCCATGCGGCACGAATTGAGGATGTCGATTGCCGTATCTGGTCGGCGGCAAACCACCGATCGACTGGACGGTTATCCATGGTGCCGCGAACGGCATCATGCATTCGATCTGTCCCAAGTCGATGAACTGTCCATGTCCGGTGTTCCGCGCGTGCATCAGGGCGACCAGAACTGCAGCGCAGCCGTTCAACCCGCCGACGGGATCCCCAAAAGCGGTGTGGCTCATCACGGGAGGTCCGTCAGCGTTCCCGATCACGCTCGGCAATCCGGATCCTTGCTCGAGAGTCGAGCCGTAGGCTCGAAGGTCGCGATGGACGCTGTCCGCACCAAGAGCCGACATAGACATCATCACGAGCCGCGGATTGAGGGTCTTGAGAACGTCGTAGCCAAGCCCAAGTTTCGGCAGCACATCGACCGAGTAGTTACTGACGACAATATCGGCTTCGACCAGGAGCCGCTTGGCAAGAGCCAGTCCTCGCGGGCGGGTCAGGTCGAGCGTGATACCGCGCTTGTTGCGATTCATGATGCAGAAGCGTGCTGTCTTTTCGTACATCCGACTATCGACGTAGGCGGGCCTTCGGTCAACACCGCGCCACCAATCGGGATACTGGATGGCCTCGATCTTGATCACGTCCGCGCCGAGATCAGCCAATGTCCGCGTACACAATGGGCCGGCCCAGCCCATCGAGAAGTCGATAACGCGAACGCCCTGCAATGGCCGTCGGCCGGCATCTACGCCGTCGCACGACGCCGGTGATACATTAGCTTTCAAGTACCTTCGCGGGTTCGCGAACGCTTGCTGCTCGCCGGGAGCCGGAACTCTTCCGCCGCGCCGCGGCGGCGTTAATGTCAACCGCAGCATCGAACCAGGAGTCAGCCCCTCTTCCTCGTCAAGTAGGACCGGAACGAGCGCGCCGCGCGCTTTCTTCTCGCTATCCTGGAGCAGATCGGATATCGATGGTACCGGCACTATCGGAATCTTCCGCTTCAGTCCCTCCGCAAACCACTGCTGCGCTGTTCGCTCCTTCAGTCTCGGAATGAACTGCCGTTCGATCCGCTCCACATGCTTCAGACGATCTTCGCCCAGAAGCAGAGCCGGATCATCGCGCAATTGGCACAAGCCGAGGAGATCACAAAACTCTCTCCATTGTGCCGGCGTCGCTGTAGTGACGCCGACCCACCCCTCTTTGGCCTCGTATATGCCGATCGGAAAGCCAGGCCAGAAACGATTAATTCCAATCCGCCGGATCGCGTCACCGCGCGTCATCGCCTCGAACATGAGAAACTCAGTCACAGTGAGGCTGGACTCGAAAATACTGAGCGACAACGATCGCCCCGCCCTCCCGTCCATTCGCGCGACGGCCGACGAGATCGCGCCAATGAATCCCCACAGGCCGGCCAGAATACCGGTCTGGAAATCCGGCGCGTGCAACGGCGGTCCCTCGACCGGTCCAATCAGCTTGATGAGGCCGGCGAGCGCGCGAACGGTCGAATCCACCGCGGCAAATCCTGCATAGGGGCCGTCGGCGCCGAACCAACTCGCTTGGAGATAGATCAGTTCGGGACGTCGCCTGCGGATCGCGTCGACGTCAATCGACGGGCAGTCCGCAGGCTCGATATCCCGGCCATCGACCAGAATGTCGCAATCCTCGACTAGCGCCGTGAGCCGTAGGCTCGCGCCCGGGTCATTTGGATCGATGATGATGCTTGACTTGTTGAAGTTCAGGAATGCGAACCATCCGCTCTGGCCACCGGGCGTCAGGGGCGCGCTTTGGCGAAGCGGATCGCCTGACGGCGGCTCGACTTTCTGAACATCCGCACCGAAATCCGCAAACAAGCGCGCGCAGTAGCTGGTCGCGGCCGAGCTCCCGATCTCGACGACCCGCAGGTGCGATAACACTTCCATCGAAAACTCCGCTTCCCTCTGTCAATCTTCCGGACACGTCATCGTCCCTGTCATGCGAGTCTGCAGGCCGCACCAAGGCGCTCTGCTGGCGAGTTGCCATCGCTTCATGAACTTTTCCGAACTTTCGTGCAGCACTGCAAAGACCCCTGTCGATGCTCGGCTAGGTTCTCAGGCGGAGACATACCTATTTTTTGCGGCAGCGCTACAGTAGTGGCTCTCATTCGCATCGAGGGGCGCGCGGGTGGAGCGGTCGCTGACCTGGCGAAGCAGAAGGCACGTACCACCATGCTGGAGCCGAATGAGCACGGCGCCACATCGCGGCTCCTCTATCGTCGTATGGCACCTTCGTCGCGGACTGCGATCTGCGCCACGTTCAGGCAAGAGAAGCCCTCTTCGCTCGAATATATAGCTTGGGCAGCGGCCCCGTCGGTCATCGATGATCGCTGCTCCGGTGCGTACAGTCCGGGATGGGTATTGATCCTCGGACGGCTCCGTGACGACGATGGCCCCGACGCTCGGATCGAGGACTGACGATAACTCGTCCTCCTGTCCGCATAAGTTGATGTCAAGGTGTCGGGCACCTCCACTGAATGTCCAGTTTCTCAACAGAGTACCGCTCCCATTTGGGGCTTGGCTATCGCGTCGGGTCGCTTCTCCAGGATGCAGTCGCACAGCCGCTCTATATCGCGGACCTCATGATCGGCTGTGATACAAATCCGAATGCCCGCGCGTCCTTGCGCGACCGTCGGGAAGAATGTCACTGAAGTATAGAAGCCGGCGTTGAGCAGCTCTCTCGCGGTCGTGACGGCCATGGCTTCCGATCCGATAGCGATCATTCTGATCGGAAGCGAATTGCCTTGCTCGGCGGTCGCGACACGACGGTCGAACACTTCGATCCGCTGCGCCAATCGCCTTTGGCGTTCACCGAGTTCTGCCGAGCGGTGTATCTTGCACGAACCAAGCGCCGCGCCCACCGCCGCCAGATTAGGGGCCACCGAGAACGCGTAGGGAATGGAGTAGCGGCGAAACAAGGCCTCGTGTTCTGGTGCTCCGAGCATCAACATTCCGCCTGACGCGCCGAATCCCTTGGCCAGCGAGGCCGCGATGATCGTGCGATCGCCCAGTGCTTGCGCAAATTGAGATCGAGCAAACCCCTCGCCCTGGCGGCCGAACAACGATATGCCGTGAGCATCGTCAATATAGAGGAAGAGCCCATAACGCTCCTGAAGCTGGCGCAATTCCGCGATAGGCGAATTGCCTCCCATCGAGTAAACGCCATCGCATACATAGGCGACCACCGGATGTTCACGGCACAATCGTTCGAGAGCATCGATGTCGTTGTGCGCGATCGTCTCCACCCGGGTTTCGTCGGCGACGACTGGCTTGTGATAGGCGAGCGATATGTGGGCGATGCGATCGAATACGACGACCGGCTTCCTTCCGCCCGTCAATTGGCCCGAGGCAAGGATGGGCATGGCGCCCAGATTTGCGAGCATGACAGTGGAAAAGGCAAGTACACGTGCGCGGAACATCTCCGACAGGCTTGTTTCAAGCTCGACCAAACGATCGAAATTGAGCCGCGTCCGTGCGCATGACCAGTGCAGTGACCGATGCTCCTCGATCGCCTTGATCGCGCCAGCGACGATCTCCGGATGATTGTCCAGACCCAAATAGGAGCATCGCACGAAATCGATTATCTCTGGACGATTATCGAGCGGGCCCATACCCAAGACAAAGGACCGTCCAGTCGTGGAACGTGCCGGCACGGACATAAGGCCAGCCGCGTGAGCCGCATCGAAATACGGCCTGCTCTCGTTGATCACGTAGGGCGTGTTTCGAAAGTGTCCAGTCGGGCGGTCACAATCGGACGGAGCGATCCGCTGCATTTCACTCTCCATTCTGATCCGGCAATCACCCGCATGCAGACGCCCGGATGGGCCGCGAGACGGCGCGGTTGACGACATCGAGCCAAGCTGGACTTTGTGCAGATCTCACGGAAGTTCGATCGCCCGCCCTGGTTAACCAACTAAACCATCGGGTCGAGCTTGGGCAGCTACCAAAGGAGATAGGAACTGACGTTCTTCGAATGTCGGGTGATTGCTGTCCCGGCGCCCACGCGCATAGGTACTTACAAGCAGGAAAGCGCCGCGCAGAACGTCGGTCATTGCGGCGACGTATCTCAGCCCTTCGATATCACGCAGCCTGTCAAATGCAAGTTTGCCGGCCGTCTGACATATCGAGCGCGTTCGTCGAGAGCGCGCATTCGCCCCGTCGCGGCCTTCAGTCGTGAGAGTCTTGTGTATGACCTATTTTTAGATTTCTCTGATGCTTTCACGGCGGGCTCGCGTCGCCTATTCATCGATTTGAAGACCGCTCTTGGACAGAATGACGCCATAATCTGCTTCTGCCCTCTCAGGACTGACCATGCCATCAAGAACGTCGTCTAGAACGTCTTCCGCGGGCCGCTCAAAAGGCGATCCGAAGCCGCCCCCTCCAGCGGCTCTGATCGTCAGCATCAATGAAGGCAGCCGCGACGTAGGCTGAACCATCCTGTAACCTGATCGAACAGCCCCCGATGCCCGCAGCACGGCCGCCCAGCACGCCGAACGATGTGGAGTTGGCACTACCTTCGCCCCGGAACGAATACTCAGCCGGATGTTTCACATGGACCGTCACTTCCGCGCCCGTCCCACCTCGATAGTGGCCTGGACCACCTCCATCGGTCAAAAATTCCTGGCGCTCGACAAGGAACGGGTAGCTCGTCTCGAAGCCCTTGACTTCTGGCAGGGCGAGGCCGCCAAGCGTGGTCAACCGTCCCAGGACATTGAATCCATCTCGACCTTTGACGGCGCCGGTTCCAGGTTGTGCCAACCATTGATATGCAACGTAATACCGATCGTTTGCGTCCATCCCCGCGGTATTGCAATGCGAAATTCGGCTCCAGCCTGCACAGCTCAATTCGGGCGCGGCAGGGCTCAGCGCTCTCCAGATGGAGTGTATGATTTGGTGCGCTGGATAGGTGGCAGCTTAGGTAACAGGGGCAGGCTTCGCGTTGACCAGCGATCCTTCGGGGGCCTCGATGCGAACACGGCGGAAGACGCCGTCATTGCGCGGGATGTGGGCACCAAGGAACGAGATAAGTCCAAAGAGCACGGCCGATCGCGTGTTCGCGAGTGAGCTGTTCTTGAAGCCACGCATCTGCGGACTCGTGCCCGCGAAGTCGACGAGAAGTCCGTCCGGCCGCACAGTGATCACGGTCTTGACGCGCGCGTCTATGGTCTCGAAGCAATCATGATCGAAAAAGTCTTCGCCAGTATACGTCACCGGCGTCAACTTGCGGATCGCGGCGACAAACTCCTCCTCCGCCCAATCAAGGAGCGACGCAAACAACCCGTTCAGACCTTCGGCTCCCATTGGCCTGGCGATATCCGGTAGGCGCTTGGCACCGATTTCGGTCGACCCGAGCATCGCGCGCAGATCGCCGTCAAGCAGGTCCGGGGTCCTCGAGTTCAGGAGGACCAGCCGCCAAAGATCATGCTGCACCTCTCCTTGTGAGACGAGCTTGACGACTGGAATGCGCAGGCCCTCGTGAAAGATTTCCTCGGCTTTGGGATTGTACGTTCCTGCCGCGCCGCCCCCTATATCCGATTGATGTGCACGGTTGCAGGTGAATGCAACCAGCATATCGTTCAGGAACTTCGCAGCAATAACCGAATTCTGGAACGGAAGGACGTCGCCGGCGTGTCCTCACGCAGGCTTTCGAAGCTGCGCTTCAAGTCTCTGTTCCCACGCGCCGAAGATCAGGCATCTCAAAATCTCGTTGCACAACCTACGAAAATAGAGCGTTGACCGTGGACGGCCTTGTCGAGCACACGACAGCCACAGCATCGTCAATCCGTCGGCTTATCAAGATTGTGTCAGCATCGGTTCGAGAGGAGCTTCTGGACGTGCGATGGCTGTAGGACCTGAAAGGGCTCGCCTATCCGATACGGGGTGACTGTCTTGAATGGGAAGAGTTGGAGGACCACTATATGGTGTGGACAAATCAGGTGGCCCTGGTCACAGGCGCCTCGCGGGGTATCGGAAGAGCAATCGCTCTCTTGCTGGCGCAGCGGGGTGCTGCCGTATGTGTAAGCTATGCAGAGCGTGCGGACGCGGCCGAGCAAGTCGCGAACGAGATCAAAGCCAGTGGCGGCCGATCAATGACTGTGGGCGCAGACGTGGCGGATTTTGCATCCGTTCAGGCAATGGCCGAGCAAGCGGAGACATGGCTTGGTCCGCTCACAATCCTCGTCAACAACGCTGGCGTGCTGTACCAAGCGACGCTTGAAACGCTTAACCACAATCAGTTCGATCGCATGCGTCGCATCAATGTAGATGGCATCATCCACACAACGCGCGCCGTGATGGCAGGAATGCGAGCACGGCGCTATGGTCGGATCATCAACCTGACCTCAATTGCTGCAATCGGAGCCACTCTGCCCGGAAACGCGTTTTACGCTGCGACCAAAGCGGAGGCGGCGATCCTGACGCGGCGCATTGCGATGGAATTGGGATCCGAGGGCATTACCGTGAACGCTGTCGCCCCCGGTTTTATCCGGACGGACATGACGCAACGAAGACCCGACGGCACAGAATGGGATTCTATCGAGGGGCATGTTCGGGAGCGAACGATAATGGGACGTATCGGAGAACCTGAAGATATCGCGAATGCTGTCGTCTTTTTGGCAGCGCCAGAGACGGGATGGATGACGGCTCAGATGCTAGTGGTAGACGGCGGACGAATGGACTGCCTCGCGCACGGCTGATCGCGAAGGTCATGGCGATTGCCGCGGCACTTGCGCGAGCTAAACGACTCGTTCCCGCAACAGGAGCATCGTCGCCGCGCGGCATAGCGTTAGTTCCCGCTCTACTTCCATCGCGCTGAACAAAGGCCACGACCTCTACTCGTTGTGATGTCAGCGACAGAATAGCCGGCTCTGAGTCGGACTCACCTCCGCCCATTGATTTCCGGCACCTTTAAGGTGACGCTGATTCTGGCAGCCCGCCGCGGATGCTCGCCAACCGTCGAGCGGCTATGCTCCGTTACGGTCGCCATATGCTATCTTAGTGGCCAGAGGGCATTCCGTGTCGAACCTTTCGACGTCGGCGCTCGTTAAGCGCGCATCAGATGTTTTCGCGGAGATACTTTGTTGTGTCGCCGGTTTTACCGTTCCCGTGTCGTTGCAGTTTCTAGTGTCCCGATTCACAAGTTCGCAATCGTAGATGCGCAGTAGATTCGCGTCGCAGTGCCAGAGATGGCGGCTGCAACCGCCACGGAGGATCTGATGGCGGCCCGGCAACTTGCAGCCTTGATATTGAGCGATGATGAGCGTGCCGAACTACGGTCACTGACGGTGCGTCGAAAGACGGCGCAGGCGCTGGCTCTGAGAGCGCGGATCGTGTTGACCTGCGCGGAAGGCGGTCAAATCAACGGAGTGGCGGCCAAGCTGGGGCTGGGCCAGCAGACCGTGAGCAAGTGGCGGCGCCGCCGAGTTCCGCAAGTTCCTCGACGAGATCGAGGCAAATCAACCGATGACATCCTTGCTTCCATCGAGCGCTTGTGCCGTTACAATGCATCAGCAGAACACGACGCGACGTTGCGAACTTCCGGTTCAGGACACTAGGTGCACGACGAGCGCGATCACGCATCGCGTCGCGTCTTGATGCCGATCAAGGCCGCAGTCTAGCTGAACTAGGGCAGCCCGTTGGTAATAATGACAGATCATCTCGCCGCTCCTCCACGATATTTGCCAGCGAAGCGGCCGAAATTGTAGCATGCCCCGGTCAAAGAAGATGTTCGAAATCTTCTTGCGAAGCGGGTTACATCGATGCGGCCGACTCTGAACAACCCAAGAGCGACCTGAAACTCCTTGAATCGGTAGGGTGCCTCCCTTCCCTTTTGTTGTATTTTTTCTCTAGTTAAGCTGTTCGTGACAGAGACGAAGCAAGTTTTAGGAAGCGGTAAGCCGGAACAATGATGGTTCGAGAGATCAAGATCGAGAGAGCTCTATGTAGGCTTTCACACGACGCGGGACTCTAGAAATTGGAAAATCACATCGAGATCGCGCCTGCCAAGTGCCTTAGCAGTATGCACCACCCACTCAATTTCGGATGGGCCTCCTTTGTCAATCGAACGTCGCATGCCCGCGGCGCTAGCGTTCGCCACTCCGCCTATTTAAGCGACGCACGACAAGCCCTCGGTCAATTCTCGACCTCATTCGCCACCGTCGAGTTTCGAACGAAGCCTGTCGTTAACCGTCGAATATCAGCCGAGCATAATCCTCTTCATCTGCCAGGGTTTTCTCAAGCCATCAGCAACGAAGTATTCCAATTATCCCTTGACGTGCTGGGTGACAATGCGATCGACAACATTTCCTTTCTCTTTCACAACGCCCCCACTTGAGCGACAGGCCGGCGAGTTTGCGTATTGGAAAATCGCGTGCGCCAGAAAAGGGGACTTTGCCGCGAATGAAAATGATGATTGGGACGACAGCAACACCACATGCTTAACCATCGTTGAATCGGAGTCATCAAAGCTGACTACTGAACGATCGTCGACGAAGCTCAGAATTGCACGGGTCATGGCTAATGGCTCGCAATCACACAACACTCAGGTGGCGCCAGTCTTCATTTGCATCGAGGCACATATGATCGGGATCAATCAATCAAATGACCACAATCCGTCGGCAGCAAACGATGCCCAAGTCGTCGCGAAGGACCTCTACGCGATCGGAGAAATGCCGCCTTTGGGTCATGTACCGAAGCGCATGTATGCTTGGGTCATACGCAAGGAGCGGCATGGGAATCCAGAGACTGCGCTGCAAGTGGAGGTAGTTGATACGCCCTCGGTAGGACCAGAGGACGCCTTGGTCATGATTATGGCGACTGGAATCGGCTTCAATTCCATTCTAGCGTCTCTTGGGAAGCCAATCTCACCATTGGACGTGCACGGACGATCCTATCACATCTGCGGAGGAGAAGCTGCGGGGATCGTTTGGGCGGTCGGAAATCGCGTGAAGAAATGGAAGGAGGGTGACGAAGTCGTGATTCATTCGCATCAGGACGACGGCGACGATGTCGAGTGCAATGGCGGCGATCCTATGTTCTCGCCGTCCCAGAGAATTTGGGGTTATGAAACTCCAGACGGATCCTTTGCACAATTCGCACCGGTCCAAGCGGGTCAGCTGTTACCCCGGCCAAAGCACCTCGGCTGGGAGCAGAGTGCGTGCTATTCGGGCACGCTGGCGCCCGCATATAGGATGTTGTTTGGTCATCCCCCACACATGGTCCGACCAGGTCAAAACGTTTTGGTGTGGGGAGCGGCTGGCGGGCTTGGCTCGATGGCAGTTCAACTCATATCGGTCGCGGGGGCGAACGCGATTGGTGTCGTGTCTGGTGAATCGAAGCTTGACTACGTGATGTCGTTGGGAGCTAAGGGCGTGATAAACCGAAAGGAGTTTGACTGCTGGGGCCGACTTCCCAATGTCAATGAGACCGCTTACAACAACTACTTGAAGGAAGTACGCCGATTTGGCCGAGCCATTTGGAAGACCACCGGCAGGGGCAACGACGTTGACATTGTCTTCGAGCACCCCGGAGAAGCGACATTTCCAGTCAGCTGCTACGTGGTGAAACGAGGAGGAATGGTTGTCTTCTGTGGTGGGACGTCCGGTTACAATCTTACGATGGATGCCCGCTTCGTCTGGATGCGACAAAAAAGAATTCAAGGCAGCCACTTCGCAAATCCATACCAAGTGTGGGAAGCGAATCGACTCGTTGCTCAGCGGCGTATAGATCCTTGTCTATCCGAAGCCTTTTCGTGGGCCGACCTTCCGCTTGCACATGTGAAGATGTGGAGAAATCGGCACCTGCCTGGAAATATGGCAGTTCGTGTTCAGGCACACGCGGCGCAGTCTACCAGCTAAGGTTTCATGCAAATGTGGTTCCTTTGTGAGCTCGCGCCGCACAGCTCTAAGGGCGAAAACGCTGTCAAAGCGGCGCACCACGGCTCTTCAGCCTTGGTTGAGGATAACCTTCATCCCTACGCCGCACCGCATTCACTACTTGCGGCCGGCAGACTCTCGTAGCTCGATGTATTGTCTCTGGAATTGAGCACTCGCCCAAGTCCTCGATCGTCGCCTTTCAGCGAGCAATCCGGCGCGCTCCGAGCCATCGCACTTCTCCTCGCCACAAACTAATTGGCGCTTTCCAGCTTCCAGCTCTGTGTTGGCGATATTCATCAGGGCCAAGCTGTCAGTTCGTGCCGGCTAACTCCATTGGTGAGAGCACTTGCTGGTACCTTTGCTGACACCTTCTGTTTCTCTTCTGACGCGGGTCCCAAAGAATCACCGCGAGGAGTTGCCCATCGCAAAGATCAGGGCTGATCCGTGTGCGGCTTCCGACAGCTCTACAACGGCTGTCGGGTTCAAACCACCAGCCTGATCCAGCGACCTGCGCCTCTTGTTGAAGTAAATCAGACAGTTAATTCGCTCGATCGGTGCTGGCACGGGTGTTGCTATTCGGAATGCAACGACAATGACAGAGGGCCAAGTGCATTAAACCCGAAAACCGAGCGATACTCTCCATACCTAGCCCTATACGCCCGTCTGAGACAGGTACAGGGTCAAACATCGGCAACGAAACCGATCTCATCCCCCGCAGGCTCGGCCCTGTTACTCGGGCGGCGAAACAACATCTCTGCCACACGGGATGTCGTCGGCAGCGTTAGAACATTGATCTTGTGCGTCGTCCAGCGCGAGAGTGCACAAGTTGATGTTATTCCCTCCTTTTCTCTCGCGCATGCGGGCCGGCAAGCGTCTTGGGCGGGCGCTAACTCCGGCAAACGAGGATCTGGTCTCACCGCTCATCTCGCCCGTACTTTATGTCATCGCCGTCATTCCGGAGAACGCCATGCCAGAGGCATATATCTATGATCACGTTCGGACCCCGCGAGGCCGCGGTAAGACGGACGGTGCGTTGCACGAGGTCACCGCGTTGCGGCTCGCCGCCGTGCCGCTGGAGGCGCTGAAGGAGCGCAACCGCCTGCCCGAAAATACAATCGATGACGTGGTTCTCGGCGTGGTTGATCCAGTCGGCGAAGCTGGCGGCGACATCGCCCGCTTCGCGGCGCTGAAGTCGGGGTTGGGCGAGGCCGTGCCGGGCGTGCAGATCAATCGCTTCTGCGCGTCCGGCCTTGATGCGGTGAATTTCGCGGCCGCCCAGATCATGAGCGGCCAGCATGAACTCGTGATCGGCGGCGGGGCCGAATCTATGAGCCGTGTCGGTATCGGCGCTTCCGGCGGCGCGTTGGCGATGGATCCCTCGATTGCAGTGCCCGCTTTCTTTATTCCCCAGGGCGTCGCAGCCGATCTGATCGCGACCAAATACGGCTTTTCACGCGAAGATGTCGACGCCTATTCCGTGCAAAGCCAGCAGCGCGCCACCAAGGCCTGGGATGAAGGTCGCTTCAACAACTCAGTCGTGCCCGTCAAGGACATCAACGGCCTGACCATTCTGGCCAAGGACGAGCAAATGCGCCCGAACACGACCATGCAATCGCTAGCGCAGCTCAAGCCCTCCTTTGTCGAACTCGCGCAGACCGGCGGATTCGATGCGGTCGCGATCCAGTCGCACCCGGAGGTCGAGCGCATCAATTATGTGCATCATGCCGGCAATTCGTCCGGTATCGTCGACGGCGCAGGCGCCGTGCTGCTCGGCAGCAAGGAGGCGGGCGCGAAATACGGCCTGAAGGCGCGCGCAAAGATCCGCGCTTTCTCCAATATCGGTTCGGAACCGGCGATGATGCTCACCGGACCGATCGACGTCACCAACAAGCTGTTCGAGCGCTCCGGCATGAAGAAGTCGGACATCGACCTGTTCGAGCTCAATGAGGCGTTCGCTTCCGTCGTGCTGCGTTACATCCAGGCGTTCGAAATCGACAACGACAAGATCAACGTCAATGGCGGCGCCATCGCGCTAGGCCATCCGCTGGGAGCCACTGGTGCGATGATCCTCGGCACCGTACTCGACGAGCTCGAGCGCAGAAACAAGGCGACCGCGTTGGTGACGCTGTGCATTGGCGGCGGCATGGGCACAGCCACCATCATCGAGCGGATGTAATGCCGCTGGGTTCAGTCAGCCGAAGGCACAACACACCATGCCGCGGCAGAAGAGGTGGAGCGCTGTGTTTGCTGACCCACCCCGCCATTAATAGATAACCGCCGCGTCTTGTCAGCAAGCTGCACCGAGGAGCAAAACATGGTCTTCAAAAACTTTAAAGTTGAAATTGACACCGATGGCATCGCGCTCGTCACCTTGGACATCCCAGGCAATTCGATGAACGTGCTGAGCGAAATCACGGCGGCCGAGCTTGAGGAAATCGTGAAGCAGACATCGGCTGATACTACGGTAAAGGGTGTCGTCATCACCTCAAGCAAGAAGGCGCTCTCCGCCGGCGCGGATCTTGCGATGCTCGAGAGCATGAGCCGCGCCTATGCGCAATTGTACAAGGAAAAAGGCGAAGTCGCAGCAAACCAGAGGCTGTTCGATCAGAGCCGCCGCTTCTCGCTTACCCTCCGTGCCATCGAGACCTCAGGAAAGCCGTGGATTGCTGCCATCAACGGGCTCGCCCTTGGTGGCGGTTTTGAGCTCACACTCTGCTGCCACTACCGTGTCGCCGCCGACAATCCGATGACGCGGCTGGGTCTACCCGAGATCAAGGTTGGCCTCTTCCCTGGGGCCGGAGGCACGCAGCGCGTACCCCGTATCGTCGCGCTGCAAGATGCTATGCAGATTCTGCTAAAGGGCGAAGCGATGGATGTGGCGCGCGCCAAGGCGTTGAGGCTGATCGATGCCGTCGTTCCACCGACCGAGCTGATCAAGGCTGCCAAGGACTGGATCAAGGGCGGCGGGAAGGCGGTAATGCCCTGGGACGAAAGGGAATTCAAGCCGCCGGGCGGTTCCGTTTTCTCCAAGGCCGGCATGATGCTATTTCCAACCCTCAACGCAACGTATCGCCGCGATACCTACGACAATCATCCAGCGGCGCGCGCCGTGATGAGCTGCGTCTATGAGGGCCTACAGCTGCCGATGGATGCGGCGCTGCGCGTCGAGTCTCGCTACTTCGCGCAGATCCTGCGCTCGAAGGAAGCGCACGCGATGATCCGCAGCCTTTTCCTCTCAAAGCGGGAATTGAACAAGGGTACACGCCGCCCGCAAAACGTGCCGCCGACAAAGGTGAGGAAACTTGCCCTGATCGGGGCCGGCTTTGTGGGCTCGAGCATCGGTTTCGTCTCTGCGCGTGCCGGCATCGAAGTGGTACTCATCAACCGCCACCAGGAGAGCGCGGACAAGGCAAAGGCCCACGCCAAGGCCGTATTCGATGAGCTCATCAAGAAGGGTAGCGCCAAGGAAAGCGATCGAGACGAGGCTCTTGCTCGCATGATCGCCACCGTTGATTACGCGATGATCAACGATTGCGACCTTATCATCGAATCGGTGTTTGAGGATCGCAAGGCAAAATTCGAGACTTATGCCAAGGCGCAGCCCTTCTTGAAAGAAGGGGCGATCTTCGCCTCAAACACATCGACGCTACCGATCAATTCGCTGGCAGAAGAATTCACCGATCCGACGAAGTTCATTGGCATACATTTCTTTTCGCCAGTCGAGAAGATGATGCTGGTCGAAGTTGTCCTCGGCAAGAACACCGGTGAGGTCGCGCTGGCCACGGCGTTCGACTATGTCCGGCAACTCGGTAAGACGCCGATTGTCGTCAATGATTCTCGCGGCTTCTTCGCCAACCGATGCGTGGCCCGCTTTATCTCCGAAGGCAAAGAGATGTTCTTGGAGGGCGTTCGGCCGGCAATGATTGAAAATTGCGCTAAAATGGCGGGCATGCCGGTCGGCCCCCTGTCTTTATCTGATGAAACGGCGCTCGATCTCCGCTTGACGATCATGAAGGCGACCGAAGCCGATCTCGGGCCGCACGCGATCGACCAAACGGACAAAGAACTTATGACCGAATTGGTCGAGAAGAAGGGCCGCTTGGGTCGCAAAAATCGCAAGGGCTTTTATGATTACCCCGAAAAGGGCAAGGGGAAAAAGAGCCTATGGGGAGGCCTTGCCGATCTGCAACCGAAGCATCTCGAGCCCGATATGCTGGATGTCGAGGAGCTCAAGCAGCGCTTCTTAGTGGTGCAGGCCGTGGAGGCAGCACGTACGGTGGAGGACCATGTCATCACGGACCCTCGAGAAGCCGATGTCGGCTCGATTCTCGGTTTCGGCTTTGCCCCATTTACCGGCGGTGCATTGTCCTATATCGACTTCATGGGCACGAAGGAATTCGTCGAGCTCTGCCACAAGCTCGCGGCCAAATATGGCCCGCGGTTCGCCGCTCCGAAGCTCTTGGAGGAAATGGCGAAGCATGGTCAAACCTTCTACGGCCGCTTCGGATACAAAGAGAGGGCCCTCCCATGAATTAAGGCGAGGCGGCTGAGGCCACATCCGCATCAAAAGCTTGAGAAAACTAAACGTAGCCTCTGGCAACGTTGATCCGGCGGTGGCCGTGATGCGCTGGCGCACGCAAGTTAAAGCGTGCGGCGCTCTTTCGACAAAGCACCGCGACGTGGGAGATGACGAGCCATTGGGATACCTACTCACCTAAAAGCTGTACCGGTCGGCGGCAAGGCGATCTTGCCATGTCGCCATACGAGGGAATCCTGCAGCGGTTTTTCGTTCTCCTGGTATCTTCGCCGATCAGCAGATCTGCCGAGAACAGGCTGACGGCTGCTGACCTTGATCCGTGGGTACGTCCATCGGCGACTGCACCCGCACAGCGGCAAGAAGGCTTTCAATCTGCCCGTTGGTCCATTGCGCCAGCTCAGATTCCAGCACTTCGGCTCCGTGAGCCTTTCTTCGGCTGCCGTGCTCTCCGCGACATACCTGCGCACCTAGGCGTCACGATCAAGGCACGACACGTTCGCGAACAGGCATCAGGATTGGAAAGAGGAGCATCGTCATCCTGCGGACCATGTTCGCCTTCAATAGCGTGGCCTCGCACTAGCAAGACGGGAAAAAGGCGGGGCGCCCGTCGCAGCCAAGTTTACCGGCAGTAGCCTACTGATTATCAATCTCGTTCGAGACTCTTATCTCAATGATGGCCCATAATCCTCCAATAGTCGCAGCGCAATTGTCAAAATAGCTAGCCCCGCCTAACGCCCACAGGAGAGGTGTAATGCCCAGCGGTTCGGCGCCCGCGAAATATCCCGCACACTCCCGAGCACGCTCTCAAGCGTCGCGCAATATCGAGAGGATGGGCTCGATGTTGGGCTGCGCTTCGATATGAAGTACGGTCTCGATTACGTGATTCGCACGCGATCTCGACAGTCCGCTTACAACCTGAAACTTTTCAATGACGTCTTTGTCGCTGTATGCCGTCTCTCTTGTCCATGGATCGCCGAGTGCGAACTCGGTTTCTGCTTCAATGCGAGTGCCATCGCGCATTGCGATAGTGGCCCGCGCGGGCATATTGCGCACCTGGCCCCGCACGACATGGTTTAGAAATCCATTTGCAGGAGCCCAGTTCTCGACGCACACTTTTTGTCGTAATGCACTTACGTTGTGATCCTTGTCCTGCGCCTCGTCTAACCATTCCGGCCCGACGGGAACACCTAGCAGCGCCATCGCAACAGCGTGCGGAATGCTGAATTGCCGCGAACAGAACGTGCGCGGCGCGGGATTGGTGAAACGCGGAGTACATAGCCAAACGTTTGTGCCGATGATGACGCGCTCAATCTGCTGAGGGTCAATATTGGTCATGGCAGTTGCCTTAGCTAGCGCGGTAAGCGGTTGATGAGTCCAGCGGCACGTCGGCCATGGCTTATAAGTGATGTCGGACAGCATCCAGCGCGAGCCAAAGCCGCCAACGAGCGTATCCGAATCGAAACACTCCGTACCTGACATTTTGATCAGGCCATGGGCACCATCAAAGATGGTATCAAAGCCCGTAGCGCCAAGCGCGGCTGACCGCGCCGCGAATACGCCGGCAAGCGTTGCCCAGCCCGCATCCGCGTACTTGCAGTCTGGCAGATCCGGCGACTCGGCCCATTTAGTCGAAGCCGGCACTGGGGTATTAGAGCCAGCGATGCCAAGTGTTTGCCGAGCCAAAGTTTCGTTCTGATGCTCAAGTTGAATGGCTACGCCAGCTGCCGCGAATACCACCGACGCGGAACAACTGTAGAGACCGCAGCCGGTAACGCATCCATCCTTGAGGAATAACGGTGCTCCGCAAGCACTCGCCACGCGTCCGCCCAGTTCATATCCCGCGATCAGAGCCGACAGCAACTGCGAGCCTGTTGCCTTGCGGGCCTCCGCTAGTGCGAGCGCCGCAACGACAGCCGCCACTCCGAAGTGATGGCCGACCGGAAATGTCTCGTCAAGATCCATACAGTTTGCGAGACGGGCATTGGCGTACAGGGCCCCCGCGAGGCTCAAGCGTTGTTGGCATCCCACTACAGACCCGACGGCGCCGGCTCCTAAGAACTCTGCCAAAGCGTAAGCGATCGGAGCGATGCGCGTGCGCGTAGCCGAGAGCATGCATCCGATCGAATCGAGCAGAAGGCGGCGAGAATCAGTTTTGACACTAGCAGGCACATCAGCAAGCCTGAGAGTTGAGACAAATCGAGCAAGCGCACCAGTGAGATCGGGGGACGTATCTGTCATTAGAAAGAGGCCTGAGTTAAGTTTGCCGCACAAAGGAAACGGATAGACGACTGAGCGAGAATGTAGAGCGAGAACGATGATGCGCTCCCTACCAGAAATGAGAAGGCACTCTCCTTGACGATTTGCTTTATTGTTGACGGCGACAGACCATTCAACAGTGCAAGCGTACTCATCGAAACGGAGATTTGATTGCCCCAAGAATATATAGACGCATGGTGCGACTCGTCATCCGCCGAAGCGCACTATCAGATCGCTTTGGGAGCGACGATGCAGCTTGAGGTCGCGTGCAGGCGGAGCTTGTGGGCGATGGACATTCCCCAAACCGACTCGCAAGGAACGAGGTTTAATAAGTTATGACGATCCCGCCAAACGAAGTATCTTGCAGTGGCTGCCCTCACTGCCGTTTGCGACGGCTGGCAACCGCGGAACCCGACATGTGGGGCGGAAATTGCGAAAGGCAAACGTCCCAGGAGACCGGCACGAAAATCCATCCTTTCACGTGGTGCGCTCGGCTCAGCTAATGAAAGTGCTCCCCGAGCTTGAGAACAATTCGGCGATGACTTATGACTACGCTCGTTTTTCCCCGTAGCCCTCCAGCCTCCGGCGAATTCATTGAAATCGCACCGGGCGTGCGCTGGATCCGGCTGCCGATGCCATACCGTATGGACCATGTCAACATCTGGGCTATCGATGACAACCAGGGCTGGGCAATGGTAGACACTGGGTTGCGCACTCAGGAGGCAATGAGCTTCTGGAAGCAACTAATGGCGACGCCCCCGTTGACCAAGCCGCTGACGCGACTGCTGGTAACGCACATGGACGCAGACCACATCGGGTTGGCCGGTTGGCTCACGCGTCAACATCGGGTGCAACTATGGATCTCGAGTTTGGAGTACTTTATGTGCCGCGCCCTGATTTCGGATACTGGCAGGGAAGCGCCGGCTGATGCATTGCAGTTCTACCGCGAGGCAGGCTGGTGCGAGTCGGCCGTCGAGAGCTACCGGATCGGCTTCGGCAGCATCGGATCATTGATTTATCCTCTGCCGGATAAGTTCCATAACCTGCAGGACGGGATGATATTGCAGATCGGCCAGCACTTGTGGGAGGTGGTCACCGGCCACGGGCATTCCCCGGAGCACTCCTGCCTGTACTGCTCGGGATTGAACCTACTGATCTCCGGCGATCAGATTCTGCCACGGATTTCTACCAACGTATCCGTGTACCCGCTTGAGCCTGAGGCGAATCCGATGGCCAAGTGGTTCACCTCACTGGAACGCCTAAAGAACCGGGTGCCGGATGAAGTGCTCGTTGCGCCAGCCCATCAGGATGTCTTCCATGGCCTGCACGCGCGCATTGATCAGCTGCTGCGAGGTCAACAAGAAGCGCTAGAACGTTTGCGCGCGCTGCTTGAGCAGCCGCGCCGCGTGATCGACACGTTCAGCGCGCTGTTTCGTCGCCGCATTTCGGAGGCGGATCTCCAACAATTGGGACCGGCGACTGGCGAGGCAGTGGCCTGCTTAAATTATCTAATCAGCACCGGAGAGGTGTCGAAGGAGGTTCGGGATGGCCTGGCCTGGTACCACTTGTCTATGTAGGGCCGCCAGATGGGGAACCAGATCCCATTGTCGGTCAGAACCATGTGGATCTTGTAGGAGCAGCCGCGATCGGAGCTTCGAGGAAGGCCGAGGCTGAGGTTCTTCTCATCTTCCTGACCAGTTGCACGAAGGCGAACTTGACTGGTGAGATTGATCGCGACGTAGAGATATAGGTAGAGGTAGAGTTTGCCTTCAGCGGTCTGGAGCTCAGCAATGTCGATGTAGAAATCGAATACGCCTTGAACTTCTCCTTCGAAGGCCAGCAGTCTTCGACCTCCGGCAATCGCCTGAAGCTGCGCCGCTGGAGGCCTGAGGGTCGTGGTTTGCGGCGTTCCAGACGATCGTGATCATCAATTCCAGGGCATCGTGATCACTGATTCCGCAGGATCGTGATCGCGGACAGCCAGCCAGCCGGACGCCACTGACGGTCTTTTGCCCGACAGCAGAGGATCGAGATGCCGACAGAGAGACTTTTCATGCACCACATTCGCGAAGTTTTACGCCTGCACTACAGCATCAGCATGACGCAGCGCGGTTGTGCGGAGCTAGGGGGTATTTAGTCGTTCGTTAAGAAACCGAATTGAGCTGGGCCGGGCAGGCGAGAGTTGGCCATAGCAATCCCAGGAACAGGCCCAAGAGTTGTTTGAGCCAGGCGAGGATGCGGCGGAAGTTGTGACCGACGGCTGAGAGGATGACGTTGGCAGCGTCGCCGGCACGGCCTTTGAGGTAGCAGCGGCCGAGGTGACCTTCGGCCTTCATGTGTCCGATGATGGGCTCGATGGCGGAGCGGCGGCGCAGTTCGCGCTTGATGGCGCCGAAGACACCGCGCTTCTGGCCGGAGATGAAGACGCGCCGTGGATTTTGTGCGTCGTGGCCACGATATCCTTTGTCGACATAGGCCCGCTCGATCGAACAGCCGGTGAGGGTCTCGGTGCGGTCGATGACGTCCCGCAAGGTGTGACCGTCGTAGGGGTTGTCGGGCAGTGCCTTGGCGTGCAGCACGAACAGGCCGCCGGGAGCCCGGCGGTTGTTGGTGACGATGGAGGCCTTCACGCCGAACTCATAGGGCGCGGCGGCCTTGCCCTTGCCGATGCACTCCACCTCCGGGGCGTGGAAGGAATAGAGCTTCCAGCCACGCTGGCGCTGCTGCTGCGAGCGGATCTGGCTGGCTCGGCCAAGCGGAAGCGCGAACGTCTCCTCCTGTGCTGGCTGGCCCTCGATCTTGCGGCGGATGTCGCGGATGATCCGGCCCAGCCTGCTGCGCAGGATACGCAACTGCCGCTGATGCCGCCCGAACTGTTTGGCATGAGCGTAGCGACCCGCCATCATCGCGGCTGCCTTGGCCACGCGAGAATAGGATTGCCGCAGCCTGACGCCGTGCTGTCTCGCCAGGCGGTTGAGCCCCCTGATGGCCGCATGCAAGAGCTTGGCATCGGTCGGAAAGGTGATGGCCTTCGGTTGCACCGTGGTGTCGACCGTAACCCGCTTGAGGTCCTGGCTGCGCAACGCGCCGGCCTCATGCGCCACCCGCAGGCTCTCAGCCAGCAAAAGCTCCAGCTTGTCGCCGAGCCGCTTGCGCCAATGGCTCAGGTCCGAGCGCTCGTGCGGGAAAGCGTGCTGGAAGAACTCTTCGCCGGTGAAGAACTGGAAATACGGATCGTGGACCCAGCGCTCGCACACCCCCTCATCGGACAGCCCGTAAATTTGCTTGAGCAGCAAAAGCCCGATCATGAAACGGGTCTCGATCCCGGGCCGGCCGTTCTCGCTGTAGAGCGGAGCGATCTCGCCGTCGATCCAGTCCCAGTCGATCTTGCCGGCGAGCAGAACCAGCTCGTGCTTCATGTTGATGATCTGGTCCAGCCGCGCCCGGAACAGATCATTTGATCCCGTCGTCTTGTGCTTCTTTGGTCGCATCGTCCTCTCCGATGCACCACAGAATCACGGCTCACGGCAAAGGGGAAGTCACGAACGAATTTGCAGGGTTTGCAGCCCTCAACCTTCCAATCCCTGCAATCTCAAACGGATCTCAATCGAAAAAACAGACTCCAGCTCAATCGCTTAGAGCCTTGTTCACAGGCGATT
>NZ_LNCU01000062.1:52546-72273 GCF_001542415.1 Bradyrhizobium macuxiense | reverse complement strand
TGCCAGCCATGCCAGGATCTGCTCTCGTTGTGATCGAGCCCGAATTCGTTTTTCGCAGTTTCAAAGCTGTCTTCGATCGCCCATCGATGGCCTTCGACCGCGACCAGCGTTTCAATTGATGTTCCTGCCGGGCACCAGGTCGAGAAGAAGGCGAGGTCATCATCAGCGATACGACGCCGGATCAGCAGACCGCGTGTCCAAAGACCTTGATCGACGCTGTTGAATTCTTCGGCATCGAGATCGGCTAGTTCGAGATAACACCAATCGTGCAGCCGCGGTCCTTTGGTTCCGGCACCGGCCGACAGGCGCTTCCAGTCGGATGGGCGTCGCGTCCGGGCGAGTTCCGCAGCCGTCCCGGCGACCGGCGGTCGCTTGCCCCAGGATCGGAATACATGAGCGCTGTTGACCCCAAGCACGTAGCCCTTGCCGGCCCGACGCAATTGCTGTTCGAGGTCGCCAACACCGTAAACGGTATCGCCGGCAACCCAGTTGAATGGGACAGACGCCGCTATCGCCCGTGCGATCATTCTCGTCGCAAGCTTTGGCTTGGTCGCAAAACCGACGTCGGCAGGCACGTATGTGGCTTCCAGGCGATCTGGATCGTCGGTCCATTCCTTCGGAAGATATAATGCGCGATCGATGAACGCATGGCCATGACGCGAAACGTAGGTAGCGAACACGCCGATCTGGCAGTTCGTAATCTTGCCTGCCGAACCGGTGTATTGCCGCGCCACGCCGCACGACGCCTTCCCCTGTTTGAGAAAGCCGGTCTCGTCGATGACGAGGACCGCATCGTCGTCTGCCAAATGCTCCATCACATAGTCGCGGACAATATCGCGCAAGGCATCGGCATCCCAATCGCTGCGACCCAAGATCGCCTGTTGCCGCCAAGGACCAGGATCGCCAGCGGCCTCCGCGCGCATCCAACCGGTCTTGCGTTGCTCATCACCGAGCAGACCTTCCAGAAACAGGCCCGCGTTCCTCGCAACACGTTCTTGCCCGAACAGCGGACGTATCCGCTTCTTAACCTCCCGAAGCGACGCAGCCCACAACGCAAGCGTCTCTTCAACTGACGCTGCCTGCGCCCACAATCTTCGAATCATGGTTGCCCATGGATTCACAAACTCTCAGAAAACACAACTGTAATGCTAGGCCGAGAAGGCCACCGGTTAGGGCCCCGAAGCCAGCGGGCCCGTCAGGCCCCGTTTCGACCGGCGGTGCGCCGTTGAATGTTTCCCCCACCGACACGCCTCATTGAGCGAGGCGCCGCAGCCAGCCTGCTGCGGTCGTCCTGGGGTTGAACGGCTCGCTCAGAACGTGAAGAGCACCGACGCATACCAGGAATATCTGTTGGTCTCGTCCGCGTTCTCGATGCCGCGCCTGACATATCCGAGCAGATGGTAGTTGTCGTTGACGTCGTAGCGCCAGCCGATGCCGACGCTTGTTGACGCGGGCGTCCCTCGGGAATCGGCGGTCTGGTGGAACAGCTCGCCTCCGATCTGCAGCTTGGGGAGGACCTGATAGGTCACCACCGCCCCCATTTGGCAAAAGTTCGCTGCCGGAATCGCGTTGAAGGTGCAGCCGCCGCCACCGAAGGTGGACCACTGCTTGCCGAAGTCCTTCTGGATCCAGATCGGCAACAGCAACGAGACGTGATTGTCTCCGATCGTGCCGGAGCCGCTCGGCAGGAATATGCGCGGGAAGATCGCGACGTCGACGCCAAAGTCATCCTGATGCAGGAAGCGATACTTGGCCGCGAGCTCGATATTGCCGAGCCCGACGCGCGTCCCGCCTCCGGCCATATCGCTGTACCCTGCCGGCAAAGTCGCCGTCAGTTGCAGATCGCGAGCGGCTCCGTAATTGAAGTCGATTCCGGATTCGCCCGCCGTTCCAGAACTCGTGTTGGTGCCGTTGTTGAACGTGTAAATCTCGAAATGGCCGGTATCGGTCGGTTCGGGATCGTCAGACACGAATGGCGGGCCCGCGATGGCAGGCCCCGCAAGCAACGCGACAAGGACTCCCGCCGCGATCGACCACCTCGCACGACGTTCGGGCATCCGCCACCCATTCAAGTCGTCTGAAAGCACTCAACCTGCACCGACTGGCATCAGGTGCATCTGCGATGAGAGCAGACCATGATGGCCAGAGCTGGGCCGATTGGCGCGTGGCGGATCCGTCAAAGGCCTGGTCGCGAGCCAAAATGTTCTTTGTCTGCCTCCATTTTGTTCGCAAGGAACGAATCGGAATCGCGCAAATCGGCGCTCAGCCAATCTTAACAATGCGTTTGCATCGGGATCCCGCAACCTGCGGATCGCCAGTTCGATTTCGGCAGATTGACCCACATGGGCCCAGTATCCATATGGCACATACGAACCGGCTGACACCTGCCGCTTCGCACTCACCTGGACGCAGCCGACGACCACTGCGTCTTTCATGCACCTCTTCCTGTTGGGGAGCTCCCGTGGCGGCACTGTCCATCCTTGATCTCGTCCGCGTCACCCAGGATACCGATGCGCGGGGCGCGCTCTATAACGCGCGCGATGTCGCCGTCCATGCCGAGGCCTGGGGCTATCGCCGTATCTGGGTGGCGGAGCATCACAACATGGCGGGCATCGCGAGCGCCGCCACGTCGGTCGTGATCGGTCATATCGCGGCGGGAACGAAGACCATCCGCGTCGGCGCCGGCGGCATCATGTTGCCCAACCACGCTCCTTACGTAATTGCCGAGCAGTTCGGCACGCTGGCGCGGCTGTTTCCCGATCGCATCGACCTTGGGCTCGGCCGCGCGCCCGGAACGGATCAGCTCACGCTGCGCGCCCTGCGCCGCACGCCCGAAGCCGCCGAGAGTTTCCCGCAGGACGTGCTCGAGGTGCAGGCCTTTCTCGCCGCAGCCGGCCCCAATCAGCGCATCCAGGCCGTGCCTGCCGCAGGCACCGACGTGCCGCTGTGGATTCTCGGATCGAGCAATTTCGGCGCGATGCTGGCCGGCGAGCTCGGGCTTCCCTACGCCTTCGCTTCGCATTTCGCGCCCGAGCTCCTGATCCAGGCGCTGCAGATCTACCGCGCCCGCTTCAAGCCGTCGGAGCAGCTCGACCGCCCCACCACGATGGTCGGCGTCAACATCATCGCCGCCGAGACCGACGACGAAGCGCGCCGCCTGGCGACCACGCAGCAGATGTCGTTCACGAACATCTTCCGCGGCGCGCGCGGCCTCAGCCAGCCGCCGATCGACGACATCGAGACCTACTGGTCGCCGTCGGAAAAAGTCCAGGCGATGCGGATGCTCGCCCGCTCCATCGTCGGTTCGCCGGAGACAGTGCGTGCCGGCATCGACGCGCTCGTTGCCGAGACCGGCGCCGACGAGCTGATGATCGTGTCCGACGTCTACGATCACGCCAAGCGGCTGCGGTCCTTCGAGCTGATCGCCAAAGCCGGCGGGATCGCGCCGCAAAGGTAGGGCGGTTCAGCCAACAGCATAATCCGCCATTCCGCGCAACCGGTCGGCGGGTTACGCTTGCGCTAACCCGCCCAATTTGCACAGCCGATTTTCCCTTGCTTTGCCTGCGGGCAACCTTACGGTGCGCCCGTCACAACGTAGGCTATATCGACCAATGGACGCTTCAACGAACTGCCCGAAATGCAATTCCGAGCATGCCTATCAGGATGGCGCTCTCTGGGTTTGCCCGGAATGCGCCCACGAATGGAGCGCCGAGGCCGCCACCGCCGCCGAGACCTCGCAGGAGGCGGGCGTGCGAGATGCGCACGGCAACCCGCTGACCGACGGCGACAGTGTCATCGTGATCAAGGATCTCAAGGTCAAGGGCTCGTCATCAGTCGTCAAGGGCGGCACCAAGGTCAGGAACATCCGCCTCACGGAGGGGAGCGATGGACACAACATCGCCTGCAAGATCGACGGCATCGGCGCGATGAATCTGAAGTCGGAGTTCGTGAAGAAGGCTTAGCAAACGTAGGGCGGATTAGCCAGAAGGCGTAATCCGCCCTTCCCGGCAGCGCTCGACCGGTTGCGCTTCGCTAACCCGCCCGACTCGCTACCTAGAAACTTCATTCGCCGAGACCAATATCACCTCGCCATCGAGGATCGGCTTCGCAATGTCAAAGAAGCGCGCCACGGCCTGCGAATCGTTGTGTCGGTCCATGGCTGCCTGATCCAGATATCGTTCATACGTAGCAAACACACAGGGATCGGAGACGTCCTGAGACACGTAGTAGCCGGCGGTGGAGGGCTCATTGGCCCGCACATGATCGGCGACCTCCACCAGCGCCTGACGCATGGCGGCCTCGTGTCCCCTCTTGACCCTGATGATCGCTGATATCGTCAACATGCTGCTGCTCCTGCCCTGCGCTATTGCTCACACCACGCTCAACGCCTGCGCGATGTCGGCCACCAGATCGGACGGATGCTCGATCCCGATCGACAACCGGATCGTGGAGTCGAGAACTCCGATCTTCTTGCGGATATCCGCAGGCACACCGGAATGCGTCATTGTCGCCGGCAGGCTCGCCAGCGACTCGGTGCCGCCGAGGCTGACCGCGAGCTTGAAGATCTGCAGGCTGTTGAGGAATTTTTCCGCTGCTTCCTGACCGCCGACGATGTCGAAGGAGAAGGTCGAGCCGGCGCCGCTGCACTGGTTGGCGAACACGCGCCCCGCAGGCGATCCCGGATCGTGGTGGCCGAGATAGTGCACCGTCGCGACCTTGGGATGGTCGCGCAGATAGTCGGCCACGATCGCCGCGTTGCGGTCCGCCTTCTCCATGCGCAGGCTGAGCGTTTCCAGCGAACGGCTGATCATCCAGCAAGAATGCGGATCGAGCTGGGTGCCGATCGCGCCACGCAGCGCCTTGACGTCCTTCATCAGAGCCTTCGAACCAAGCGCGGCCCCCGCGATCAGGTCGGAATGGCCGCCGACATACTTTGTCAGCGAATAAAGCGACAGGTCGGCGCCGTGCTCGATCGGGCGCTGGAACACCGGTCCGAGCAGCGTGTTGTCGCAGGCGATGATCGGCGTGTGTCCCTGCGCCTTGCCGATCGCGTCGGCAACGCGCCTGACCAGCGCGACGTCGACCAGGCCGTTGGTTGGATTGGCCGGCGTCTCGATGAAGATCATCGCGACGCGGCCCTTGCGCATCGCCTCCTCCGCGGCCGCGCGGACGCCGCCTTCGTCGATGCCGTCGGCAAAGCCCACGGCTTGAATCGAGAAGCCCGCGAGCGTCCTGGCGAACAGCGTCTCCGTGCCGCCATAGAGCGGTTGCGAATGCAGGATCACGTCACCGGGCCGCGCGAAGGCGAGTACCGTCGTCGCAATCGCCGACATGCCTGACGAAAACAGCGCGCAGCTCTCGGTGCGCTCATAGATCGCGAGCCGGTCCTCGACGATCTCGCTGTTGGGATGATTGAAGCGCGAATAGACCAGCCCCGCCCCCATCCCTTCCGGCGGCTCGCGCCGGCCAGCAACGAAGTCGAAGAAGTCTTTGCCGTCCTCGGCAGTCCTGAACACGAAGGTTGAGGTCAGGAATACCGGCGGCTTGACGGCGCCCTCCGACAGTTGCGGGTCGTAGCCATAGTTCAGCATCTGGGTTTCCGGATGCAGTACGTGATTGCCGATATGGGTTTTCGACGGAAACGGTTTCACCACGGCCTGTCTCCTTGTCCTGAGGGAAGCATCGAGGGATGCATCCCGGAATCTTCTACAGCGACACTAGCCCGGTCCGGGCGCGCGGGATACGCTCGAAGCCGCAGTCGCGAGGTCGATCACATGAGACTGTTCTCGCACCGGCTCATGCTGCGCGCATGGCAGGAGTCCGACAAGGTGCGCTTTGCCGAGATGTGCGCCGACCCCGCCGTCATGCAATACCTGCGCCCGCGACACGACAATCCAGCGACGCCTGGATCGACTATCAAATGGAGCATCAAGCCTCCCACGGCTTCTGCATGTGGGCCATGGAATTGCGGTCGTCGGGCCCCTTTGTCGGCGCAACCGGGCTGCTGGTGATCAATTTCCAAGCCCATTTCACGCCCGCCGTCGAAGTCGGCTGGCGTCTCGCGCGCAGTTTCTGGGGACAGGGCTTCGCCACCGAGGCCGGCCGCACGGCACTCGCGTTCGGCTTCCGGGAGCTTGGCCTTCCCGAAATCGTCGCTCATGCCGGCATCCACCACGCGCGATCGCATCGCGTCATGGCGCGATTGGGAATGTCACACAGCGAGGCCGACGATTTCGATCATCCGCGCCTTGCGGAAGCCGATCCGCTCCGGCGGCAGGCGCTCTATCGCATGACGCAAAAAGACTGACCCGACATCATCACGCGCTAGCGCAAGCGCTTCGGCAATTTCGGGAGCTTGTCGAGGTTGAACGGCGGCAGCGGCCCGCTTGGCGCCGGCGCGACCCGCACCTGCTCACTGCGAATGAGCGTTCCCTCGAGGATCATGCCCGGCACTTCGTCGGCGGTTGCGACATACTTGCCGAGATTGCCGACACAAATTCCCTCCAGCCGAAGGGTGCGATGGTCCGCGCCGAATACGGTTTGGTGTGCGTCGCTGTGCCGCTTGGTCGTGACGACGGCGACGAACCTGTCACCATCGACCTCGCAGGTGCCGCTATAGGTCATGATATTGTCGCGTCCCCAGACCTTCCCGTCCGCGACATGCGCGATTCCCGTGCCCTGACTTAAGGGCGTCGTGAACCACGCAGCATAGGTACCATCTTTGAGCATGACTCGTTCCGCCACCACGTCAGTCTCATGATGGGTACGTCAGCCCTAATACGTCGTTAATTCTGCCTTGCCGCGCCTGGTTCCGGATTTGGTTCCACCCTTGCCCCACAGCCGGAACCCACCTTCGAACGCGTTGGCGTTGTGGCCGAACCGCACTTTTCGCGGCGGTTTGCCGATCTTGTCGGCATTGCCACCGCCGAGCACGACATAGTCGGGCTGCAGCGCGGCAAACAGTCGCTCCAGCACGTCGTCGACGGACTTCCGCCATCTCTTCTTGCCGCGACGCTTCAGGCCCGCGGCACCGATATAGTCCTCGAAGGTCTTGCCATTGCGATACGGCAGATGAGCGATCTCCATCGGCGCCAGAGCGCCGTCGACGATCATCGCAGAGCCGAGGCCGGTGCCGAGCCCAAGAAACAGCATGCGGCCGCCGCGATAACTGCCGATCGCCTGCATCAGCGCATCATTGACGACTTTAGTCGGGCGACCGAACGCCTTGTGAAAGTCGAAGCCCGCCCATCCGCGGCCGAGATTGTGCGGCTCCGCCAGCGGTCTGTTGTGAACGACGGGCCCGGGATATCCGATCGAGATGACGTCGTAGGACCAGTCGTTCGTCAGCGCCTTGACCTGACGCACCATTGCCTTGGCCGACAGATCGGGATCCGACTTGAACTCGCGCTTGACGCGCTTCTTGTCGGTCATGACCTTGACGTGCGATCCGCCGACATCGATCGCAAGAACCCTGCGGCGCGATTTTGCTTTCTGCACCATGAACAAACTAACGCTGCGATAGGGAGCGCACCAGCGATGCGCCCCCTCAAGCCGCCGCAAAATAAGGCGTCGACGTTCCGTCTAATCCGGATGACGTCAGTCGGCGCCGTGAAGGCGCCGATCCCGATTACCAGCTACGGTCTACGTTGCGCACCTCGCCAGTTCGCGAGTCGACATCGACCTGCATCCAGCGGCCGCGAAAATCTCGGCCTTCGATCTCCCACTCGTCACCGAGGAACTCGGTGTTGGACACCGTCACGACACCGAGACCGGTCGCGACGTCGAGTGCGGCTTGCATCGACAGCTGGTCACCGGAGTCGTAGGCCATCGCCGGCGTCGCTGCACCCAGCGCCAGGGCTGCGACGATGGGAATAATGATGTTTCGCATAGCTCACTCCTCATGGAACGGGATGTTGTGTTGCATAAAACGGGCGGCAGACCCGATCAGTTCCGACCGGAGGATGACGAACGAGCCTGAAACTTCGGCAGTTGCGGCAATTTGGTGGCGGTTCCAGTTTCACTTTGGCCATCAATCCGCGCACCAAGTGAAGTAGCGAAACGCAGCACACCCCCCGCAGCACCGTTCTGCATCCGACTCCAGTTTGTTCGCAAGGAACGAATCGGAATCAAAAAAATCAGCGCCGAGCGAGCATTAACAAGACGTATGCATTGACCGCATCCGTGCAACTGATGTTGTGCCGAGATGGGATAATTGCTCTCGGCGCGGACCATCGCCCGGCATCTCAGGCGCGTTACTCGCGGTTGCTTCTCAAACAAAGCGACAGGCGGCACCGCAGTCGCGTTCTCTGTTCGACTCCATTTCGTTCGCGAGGAACGAATCGGAATCACACAAAACAGCGCGAAACGATTCTTAACAACACGTTCGCGATGCTGATCGAGTCTGGATGCGGATTGGCGCAAGCGAAATCCGCCATCTCTCCGCGACATGATTGCGGCGAGTTACGGCGAGCCTGTCATCGGCCGCGCTTTGTGCGGACCCGTTAGCCAACCCGCCCTGCGCCCCGGGTCACCCGCCAGTCTTGGAGGTGAAGCCAAAGTGATTCCGCGACCGGTCCGCGCGAATGCCGGCGATGGCCGACTGCCGCCAGATTTTCCTCGCGCCCCGGAAAATTCGGTCCGGCGATGCTGATCAGTCTGCCGTCCAGCAGTTCATCCTCGATCAGCCACGCTGGCAGATGGCCCCAGGCGAGACGATGAAGGATCAGTTCCTGCTTCATCACCTGGTCCGGCACCGTACCTTGATGGGCACCGTCGATCAGAAAGAAGCTCTCTGACGATGACCGCCGCGCCGTGTCGCGGATGACGCATTGCGTGAACGGGCGCATCCGCTCCGGCGTGATCGCACGCGTCCATGCAAATGGCAGAAGCCCGGGCGCGAGAGCGCTGATGAGTACCAGCGCTCTCCGCGCGGGCGACATACAACGCGCGCCGCAACATGTTCACCATCCGACTCCATTTTGTTCACAAAGAACGAATCGGAATCGAGAAAATCAGCGCGCAGAAATTCTTAACAGGCCCTCAATATTCGATGCAGGCGCGCTTTGTATGGCGGGTTAGCGCGAGCGTAATCCGCCGTCTCCCCGCAGCACGACGTTGGCGGGTTACGCTTCGCTAACCCGCCCTCCGCTCTCCGCGTCTGTCGTCGCAGACACCATCTGCTCTGCACGTTCTCCATATTCGAGCGCGGGTCGCAGCGCTCGCATCTTGCCTGCGAGCCGCCGGCTTCCGCTCTCCTTCGTGCGTGCCAACTGATCGGCGACCGCAACGTGGTCGGCATCGCTCTTGTGCTGATTGAGCTTCGACTGCCCCTCGATGTGATCGACGATGATATCGATCACCCTGATGCTCGACAGCATCGTCTCGCGCTTGCCCGGTTCCATCTGTGCGAGGTCCCAGGGCGGTTTCGGCAACCGCGCCTCGGAGACTGCAAGCAGCGCGTCGCCGTGGCCACGGTTCTCACCGTGATCGCGCAGATGCGCAACGCCCGAAAGATGCACCGCCTCGTAGAGCCAGGTCGAGACGTTGTCGCGCGAGGCGTACCAGTCGTTGGAGACGTAGGCATCGTCACCCGCGACGATCAGGAGGAAGCGCCTGACGCCGTCGGCGAGTTCGACCAGCGGGTTCTTCGCCGTGAGATGAATCTGAACGATCACGCCATCGTCGCGCGGCTCGATCACGAACGGAACATGCGAGCCACGCGGCCCGCGCTCGTCAGCGGCGACGATGACGCCGAAGCCGCGCGCGGCGGCAAACGCAAGCGCGCGCTGCTCCTCGATGCGGAATTGGGAACGCAGGATATGCATGGCGTGACGCTCGGACGGCTGGCGTGTGGTCGGCGTCCGCAAGGCTAGCCTATTCCCGATGGCGGGTCACCGCTCGCGCCGAAGCCGTGGGGCAGAGTAGCCGGCCACGCCGCGGCACCCGGCTTTCCCTGCGCCCTCTTTGATCGAGGGCTGGCGAAATTGCGACGAAGCTCGGGCACAAGATGTCGCGAGAATGCGGACTCGCGTCTTGAGATATGTCGGGTTACGCTGTCGCCATCCCAACACAGGAATGCCAGCATGAACGGCAACCGGTATTACGGCGTTCGCGTCGAGGGCGCCAAATACGGCGTGAGTTTCGGCTCGGCGCTGGCGATCGCAATCTCCTACACCAGCAACCACTCAATCCTGTGGGCCATTATCCACGGCATATTGGGCTGGCTTTACGTCATCTACGCGGCGCTGTTCAAGTGAATCGGCGTGCAAAACAAAAAGCCCGCGACGACGTCGCAGGCTTCTTGCAAGCTGGGGCGAGACATGCATCGGCGGTCCCAGGCGTGATTTGCGCACGGCTGTTGCCGCACGCGACGCTCGGGCCGCGATTGCGATGCCGCTCAGCGGACCGCGCGACCGACGGTTTCGCTTCCGGCAGCCGCGGCTTTCGTCTGGTGTCGCTGCGTCAGAACAGCGACCTGATGCGGCGTCAGCGAATTTGCGACGCGCGGCTGTTCCTCGACACCAGCAGCCCCCAGCACCTGAGCCTGGACGGTCGAGATCGGCAGGCCCGCTTTCTGATAGGTCGGCAACTCCGCCGCAACAGCGGCGCTGACAGCCGTCATCGCGAGCGTGGCGGCCAATGCGGCGGACAGAGAGATTTTCTTCACGGCAGTTCTCCTCATAGAATCGAAATACGGAGCTAGTCACGTTTTGCTGCATCGCAATAGTCAAATATCGCATCGCACAATCATGTGATGGCCACATGACCGTCATCTCGATTCAGTCCCAGGTTGCGTGGGGCCACGTTGGCAACAGCGCCGCCGCCTTCCCGATTCAGCTGCACGGCATCGACGTGATCGCAGTGCCGACCACGCTGCTCAGCAACCGGCCGGGCTACGCGACCATCCGCGGCCGCGTGCTCGACGTGCAGATGGTCGCCGATCTCCTGCGCGGCATCGAGGAGCGCGGCGCGCTCGAAGGTGCCCAGATGATCCTGTCCGGCTATCTCGGCTCGTCCGACATCGCCTCTGAAGTCGCCGACTTCGTCGCGCACGCCAAGGCGAAGAACCCCGCTTTGCGCTACTGCTGCGATCCCGTGCTCGGCGATCGCGACCGCGGCATGTTCGTGCGCGACGATATCCCGCCGCTGGTACGCGACGACCTCTGCCCGCTGGCCGACATCATCACCCCCAACCATTTCGAGTTCGAATACCTCAGCGGGGCGAAGGCCGGCACGATCGAAGAGGTGATCGCGCAAGCCCGCGCCCTGATCGCGCGCGGCCCGTCAACCATCGTCGTGACCAGCGCAGAGCTCGCCGACACGCCTGGCAACGAGATCGAGACATTGGCGATCGAGCGAAGCGCCGCCTGGCGCGTGCGCACGCCGCGGCTACCGATCGCACCGTCCGGCACAGGCGATCTGTTCGCCGCGCTGCTTACCTCGGCGCGCGTCCGCGGCTCGGCGACGCCGGACGCGCTGAGCCACGCGGCATCGGCGATCTACGCGGTGCTGGAGCGGACGGCGCTCGCGGGAACCGAGGAAATGCGCATCGTCGAGAGCGCCGCGCAGATGCTTCGCCCGGCGCGCCGCTTCGAGGCGATCGCCGTGACGGCTCAGGCCGGGGGACACGCTCCATGATCGACGCCACCACCCTCCTCACCTATGCCGCCGTCGTACTCGGCCTGTTCCTGATACCCGGACCTGCCGTGCTGCTCGTGCTGGCGCGCTCCGTGACCGGCGGGCCGCGGGTCGGCGTCGCGACCGGCCTCGGCATCGCGCTCGGCGATCTCGTGCACACTGCGATGGCGACGTTCGGCCTGTCGGCGGTGCTGATGACCTCGGCACTCGCCTTCTCGATCGTGAAATATGCCGGCGTGATCTACCTGATCGTGCTTGGCGTCCGCGCCCTGTTCGAGAAGAACGACGACCTGCATCTTCCGGCGTCGCAGCCGGTCGACGGTCGGCGCGCGTTCCTGCAGGCGATCTGGGCCGAGATGCTCAATCCGAAGACCGCGCTGTTCTTCCTCGCCTTCCTGCCGCAGTTCGTTCACCCCGAGCACGGCTCCGCGGTCGCGCAGTTCGCGGTGCTCGGGCTGGCGTTCGTCGCCATGAGCGCGGTCTATACG
Source organism: Bradyrhizobium macuxiense (assembly GCF_001542415.1). Classification (GTDB taxonomy): domain Bacteria; phylum Pseudomonadota; class Alphaproteobacteria; order Rhizobiales; family Xanthobacteraceae; genus Bradyrhizobium; species Bradyrhizobium macuxiense. The sequence continues at coordinate 60,148 of NZ_LNCU01000062.1, read as the reverse complement.
TCGCTGCTCGCACTCGCGGCCGGACAGATCAGTCCGTGGATCCGGCGGCATCGCGGCATCGGGCGCTGGCAGGGCCGCGTGGTCGGCACCATCTACATTGCGCTCGGCGTCCGCCTCGCCTTCCAGGAGCGGTAAGCGGCGCAGGACATGGTCGCGCTACGAGCCCGTCAATCCCCAATGTTCGATGCGGATGCCTTCGGCGGCCGGTCGGGCAAGCCCTGAGGACCAGATGTCTGCCCTGAAGCCACGAGCCAGCTACGACGACTTCGCCCGTCTCGATATCCGCATCGGCAAAGTCATCGAGGTGCAGCCGTTTCCGCGCGCCCGCAATCCGTCCTACAAGGTCGGCGTCGATGTCGGGGCCGAACGGATCATGTGGTCAAGCGCGCAGATCACCAATTACGAGCCCGCGGCGCTGGTCGGCTCGCTCGTCGTCTGCGTCTGCAATTTCGAGCCGAAGGACATCGCGGGCTTCACCTCGGAGCTCCTGATCCTCGGCGCGAAGGACGCAAGCGGCCAGGTGATCGTGCTCGGGCCGCGCAGCGAGGTCGCGATCGGCGAGCCGATCTTCTGACATCACGCGCTGATCACGGCCCGATGATTCAAATCGTCCGGATTCCCCGTAGTTTCCCGATGGGGGATCATCCGGATTCTCCCGGAGCGTGCGCGCTGCTATCTCAGCGCGCGGGGGTCGACTCGCTACGGGAATCAGAAAATGACTGCCGTCTTTTTCCACTGCTCCGACGACCAACATGTGCTGCTCGATCGCAGCGGCGCTGCCATGAACCTTTCGGAGGCGCGCGAGCACGCCGAGCGTCTGGTACGCAGCTATGTCATGACGCCCAGTGCGGAGGATTGGCGCAACTGGGTGCTGCACGTCACCGACGACCTCGGCGACGAGCTGTTCGAGCTGCCGTTCACCGACGTCCTCGGCCAGTTGCATTGAAGGAGGCGCGGATGTCGCTATCCCGTCGTCTCGCCGTCCTCGTCGCGCGCTGCCAGGCACTGCTCGGCAGCGTCTGCCATCCCTATCACCCCGAGCTGCATTACATGCGCGGGCCCGGCCCGAAATGCCGCGCCCGGCAGCAGGCCGCGCTGCGCGACTAGCGTGTGCATTGTGTGCATCGCCAAACGAGAAAAGGCCGACGGGCGTTACGCCGCCGGCCCTCTCCTGCAGTTGCCGGCTCCCGGAGTCCGGTTCCACTGCGATTCCGCCTACGGCAAGCCTGCGCCTACTCATTTAATCAAATCTTAACGACCCCGCGGTGAGCTGGGTCACACCGCGCCGGCGATCTGACACGTGATGTCTCGACCGAGCATCGCGCGTCATTTCTCCGGATAACTACGGACTCCATCGCCGTGCCGCACTTAGCCTGCACATTTGGTCATCGCGCGTGATGTGCTGCACATCGTTTTTGCGCCGATCGCTCGACGATTGTGCGTAACGCATCTTAGGGAACACTCGACTCAGTGTTACCCTGTGATGCATACCGAAACGGGGAACTTCGGCATGCCGTACTACACATTCGATCTCGTGGTGGGAGAAGAGTTCCGCAATCAGGGAACCATCATCCTCGAAGACCTCGGTGTTGCCTCCGATCGCGCCGATCAGCTCGCGAGCGAGCTGGCGCAGGTCAAGCCCGAGCTGAAGTCGCGCGGTTGCGCGGTCCGTGTCACCGACGTCGACCGACGTGAGCTCTATCGCACGCCACTCGACCCCGTGCCGCGATGGCGCAGGGCGAGCTGACGTCGACGGCGTCTTGCCTCAAGTGATCAGGGGCCTCACTGCGCAGTCTTCATCTTGCTCCGCGCGGCGACCGGATCGACCAAGGCGGGCAGGAAGCTGAAATTGGCCGACGTCTTGTTGTCGACCAGGGTCGCGAAGTTATGACAGCTCACGCAGGAGCCCGGCCCCGGCAGGCTCGAATCGCTGCCGGTGTAGTTCTGGATGTAGGTCTCGAGCGTCAGGTTCGAGAGCATGCCGGGCACCGCATTGGCCGGCACGGGATTCGGCGGCGTCGGCGGTTCGAGCTGGCCACCCCATTGCGTGCCGACCAGAATGTAGTTCTGGAACACGCTCTTCAACGAGCCGAGCGCCATCCGCCATTGCTCGTTGAGCACGGTCGTCGTCGGATAAATCCGCCAGCAACGCGTCGCCTGCGGCACGGCCGTTGCCTTGCTGGTCCAGCCCTGCGCATAGGGCCTGGTCGGGTTCCACGGGAATTGTGTCTTCGTACCGAGCAGCCCCTGCGGCGCGATATTGGTCCCCAGCCCCGACTTCGACGGATCGTAGAATGAATAATGTGCCCCCGATGCAACGGCGGCGGGCCCACAGCTCGGCTTGTTGATCCAGTATGTCGGGCTCTGCGCGCTCCCGCAGCCATTCGACACGTTGCAGGGCGTCGCGGCCTGCGGCGCATTGTCGACATGCTCGAAGGTCGCCCAGATCCACTGCGCCAGGAGCGCCTTGTTTGTCTCGACGAACGGATTGCGCTGCAGGATATGCATTCCAACCAGCCCCACCTTCTCGCTCCGGCAGAACGGACGGCCGTTGCTGACGAGATCGCCGGAGACGGCGAGCAAAATGTTCTGCGTGAAGTATTTCGACGCATCGTCCTTCGCGGGATCGAGGATGCGCCAGGCCGCCTTGATCTCGATCGAGCCGTTCTTGCCGTCGGGCACCGAGGCCGATGCCGCGAATTCAGCGCCCTTCGGATTATTCTTGATGAAGTTGAGCTGACCGTCGCGCGTGGTCAGCGTTTGCGATGACAGCCCCTGCGGCGCGCGCAGGTAAGCCGCCTCGATCGTATTGACCCGCCGTTCAAACAGCGTCCAATTGCCGTTGACATCGATCAGCGGCAGGTTGGTCGACGCCTGCAGATACTCCTCGTTGTTCGGCGCAGGCTTACCGTGACCGTCGGAGCCGATGTAGAACGTCGGCAGGGCCAGCGCCTGGGTACAGCCCGCCCTGACCTTCGAATTGCCGAACAGCGCACTGACCTTGAGGTAGGTCTGCCAGACGCGCGGCCCCGGCGTGGTCAGTCCCACCGCGGCCGGCTTCTCGACGCTATTGGCGGCCCAGTTGAGGGCCACGAACATCTGCCAGGCCATGTTGTCGAACGGGGTCTGCACATCCTCGGCTGCGCTCCTCGGCGGCTGGCCGTAAAGGCCGTTGTAGCCGACGGTCTGTCCCAGACGAGAATCCGGTCCGATATAGGCCGGCAGCTTCGAGCACAGCGTGTTGCTCTTGCCGCCGACGCAGAACTCAGCGCGCGGCTCGTAGGGAGGCTGGGTCTGGGCGAATGGTCGCAGCGGCGACGCCACGATCGCGAGCGCGATCAGCGGTGGCAACACGATCGCAGACAGCAATGTCTTCATGGGAGCCCCGAATATATCCGGCCATGAACATTCAAGCGCCCAGCAAAAGACGCAGCCGAAACCGTCTTGGCCGGCAGATGGCAATTGAGTTGAGGTACCACAATCTCACTACCTGAGATTTATAACATCGCCAGGATCGAACCACAACCGTGATTTGGTTTTCTATTTAAGATTGTATCCGCGGTCATGCGCAGTCCCGCGCGCCCTGCAATCACTTTTTCAAATTCAACCGGCCCATGAAGTCACGCTTGCCGAGCGGTGCGCCCTTATGGCGGAGAATGTCGTAGGCGGTAGTCGAGTGAAAAAAGAAATTCGGCAACGAGAACGACATCAGAAAGCCTTCGGCAGTGAACGGCAGCGATCGCTCGCCGAGCTTGAATGCGACGTCGCGCCCGACCAGCGCGTTGACGGCACCCGGCGTCAATGCAGCGAGCTCGCTGCGGGCTTCCGCGACCAGTGCCTGCAACCCCGCATAATCCAGGTCGGGCTTGCCCGCCGGCGGGACGAACACACCATTCCGTGCCGCCTCCATGGCGCCGCGCGAATGATGGGCGAGTGAGACCACCTGGAAGCGGAACGGCAGCATGTCCGGGAACAGCCGCGTCTCGACGATCTCGGCGGGATCGACGCCCTTCTCCTTGAAATGCTCAAGGCTCTTGTCGAGGAAGGTCGAGACCGCGCCGAGGATCTGCAGATAATTGGCGACGGTTGCGTCATACAGTGAAAAGGCCATGGCGAATTCCCCCTTGAAATTTTGTCTGCTACAGTCACAGAGTTCCCGGAATTTCCAGTAAACGCAAGCAGACGTGGGGTATCGCAAGGCAAATGATCCGGCGGGCCTCGCCTGCCGGATCATTTGCTCAACATTCGTGCGCGGTGGTCGTCAGCTCTGATGCGGCCCACGCATCATCTTCATCGCGTCCTCGACATGACGCCACTCCCGGGCTTCCTCGACCTCGCCCTTGCTCTCGCACGCCACGGCGTTCTGCGCAGCCTGTGCGATCGCCTGCAGGCCGTGCTTTTCAAGCATTTGCCGCGCGATGGTGTGGATTTGCGTCTGCGCTATCATAACGCTCTCTCCTCGACTGTCCGATGCCGCAGGACCGACGTTGTCGGCGCCCCGGAGCCTGCCATCAAAACCGCCGAGTGCGAGTTCTGGTTCCAAGACTCAAAGCCAGTCTCAACGCAATCGCGGGTTCCCACGCACAGCTCCGGCAGTTACAGAGAGATGATTTCGTTTCCCGTGAGCTGACCATGGCGCAGAACATCTACGACGATCCCGGCTTCTTCACCGGTTACAGCCAGTTGCCGCGACAGGTCCGCGGACTGGTCGGCGCGCCCGAATGGCCCGCGATCCGCGCCATGCTCCCGAACGTTTCCGGCAAGCGCGTCGTCGACCTCGGCTGCGGCTTCGGCTGGGCATCGCGCTGGATGCGCGAGCAAGGCGCGTCGGCCGTGCTCGGCATCGACCTCTCGCAGAACATGATCGACCGCGCGACGGCCATGACGCACGATCCCGCCATCACGTACGAGATCGCCGATCTCGAGACGCTTAAGCTGCCGCAAGCGTCCTTCGATCTCGCCTACAGCGCCCTCGCCTTCCACTACATCAAGGATTTCGATCGCCTGGTGCACATGCTGCATCGCTCGCTGACGCCGGGCGCGCATCTGGTCTTCACCATCGAACATCCGATCTACATGGCGGCCATCCGTCCGCGCTGGGTGCAGGACGACGCCGGGCTCAAGACCTGGCCGGTCAACCATTACTTCATCGAGGGCGAGCGCCGCACCGATTGGTACGTCAAGGGCGTGCAGAAATATCATCGCACGATCGGCACGACACTTAACGCGCTGATCGGCGCCGGCTTCACGCTTCGCCATGTCGAGGAGTTCTGCCCAACGCCGGAGCAGATCGCCGAAACGCCGGAGCTTGTCGAAGAACTCGAGCGCCCGATGATGTTGCTGATATCAGCGCAGCGCTAGGCACTAACCCGCGCAGCGCGGGCTTACGCGGCCAGCAGCTTGTCGAATTCGTCGGGCGCGTAGGATTTTCCGTCCTTGTCGGTGATCACCACCCGCCATCCTTCGCTCGCCCAGATCCGGGCCTTGGCAACGATGAGCCAGGTGCTTTCGCGTTCAACTTTCACCGTCTCGTTGTCGCGTTCTGCGACCATCTTGTAAGCCAACGCAGGATCCCCTCGTGACGCGCACCGATTCCAGTCTCCTGTTGGCAGCGCCCTGGGGCCGCAATTCGCCGGGAGCGTGACAATTTGGTGAAGGCGACGCGCAATGCATGGCCACACGGCAACGTGTGGTCGCGCCTGCTCCATCGTTCTCATCAAGGTCGGCATATTCAATGGCAACGAGTTGACGCTGCGCGCGAACCGGCACTTACGCGCGCGCTCGAATCTGCGCGTGCGCAAAGAAAAACCCCGCCTTCAGCTGACGGCGAAGGCGGAGAGAGGTTCATTGGGTAGAAATCCACGCGTCTGTCAAAGCGGAGCGCGGGAAGTAGCGGCGATAATTCTATTGGGACCCAAGATGAGGACAACAGGATTAAAGCGCGCCCGATACCGGGACTTTTTCCCGGTCGTGCGGGCAAAAATTCCGAGCCCGCCCGAGACCGCGGCGCTCACTGCACGACATCAAGCCTGACATTCGCGACGCCCTTGCCGATCATGCCGAGAGATTGCGCGGCCGAATAGGACACGTCGACGACACGCCCCGGCACGTAGGGTCCGCGGTCATTGACCCGCACCGTCACCGAGCGGCCGGTCTTGACGTCGGTGACGCGCAGCTTGGTGCCAAACGGCAATGTCGGATGCGCGGCAGTCAGTTCGCTCCCATCGAACTTTTCGCCGCTCGCGGTCTCCTGCGTCTCGCTGTAGAAGCTTGCGACCCCCTGCGACGCGACCTTCGTCTCCCCGGCCTTCTTGCGGGATGCATAGGGCGAGTGCTTGCGCGCCACTGCCACATGCGTGCGTGCCGGAGATGCCGCGCTCCGCGTCGGCTCAGTCGATGCGGGCCGACTGGCGAGCGCCTGCGAACGTTCGCTGACGACAGCGGATTGTGCGCAGGCCGCGAGCGATGCGGCGCCGATCACCACGGCGAACAAGCGGAGCGCTTTTCGCGCATGCGCAGATGAAACCGAGGACGCAGCGCTACAGGCGCCGCGGTTGACGTCGACGTCCGGAATAACAGCCCCGTCGCGTGACATGTTGTATCCCCAACTCGCGCCCCCAGCCCAAGCCGAAAATCCAACATCCGCCTATCAGCCGAATCCAATCGGGGCGGAACGGAGGCGGGATGCAGCAAGATGCATCGCGTGCGGCACGATTTCCCCCAAGGTGTGCTTCATTCGCCACACAACTGCACCGATGTTGCGCGGGAGAGCCGTGACAACCGGCCGCCGCGAGAGCGCGGAGGATGCGGGGCGCGCGCCATCCCCGTTCCGGTTCCCGAAACACCCCAACCTCTCCATTCTCTTGCCTTGGTTTGGTCAAACGGGGCTGGAGTGGTGCTGACAGGGCCAAGGGTCGACACAGGACGTAAATTCGCCGGCCGCCCATTTGCGGTTTGACCTTGGACTGATAACGGGGACCGCCAAATGCAATCCATACTTTCGAAAGACACCGATCCGCACGATATTTTCGCGATCGAACCCGACTTCACACCGCGCCCGGACAGGGCCGCTCCAGGGCTACCTCCCGCGGGCACGGGATCACCACAGCATCGCGAGCCGCTTTTCGGTCCGAGCGCCGCAGCGCCCTCATCCGTGCCGCCGGCCGCTGCGACGCCGAACGGGACGGCGGTGCCGCCAGTCGCCCCCGCGGCGCCGCCGGTGACACCGATGTATCAAGCCGCCGGGTATCAAGCCGCTGGGTATCAGGCAGCCGGGTATCACGCCGCCGGGACCGGTGACCTCAGACTGAACCACGTCCCGTTCGACCACGTTCCGCCATCCAGCAACAAATGGGCGATCCGCGGCTTCTGGTTCGTGTTTGCGATCATCAGCGCGATGGGCGCCGCGGCGTGGCAACACTACGGCGATCGCGCCAGGCAGGTGGTCGCGGAGTTGGTCCCGCAGGTCGAGATGCTAGCGTCGCTGCTTCCGGGCAAGACGGCGCCCGCTCCCGATCAGGCGAGCATCCCCGCGCCCGCAGCACAAACTGCTACCGCCGATCAATCGACGACTCAGGCCGCGGCACCAGCCGCTGCGCCACA
>NZ_LNCU01000062.1:0-52466 GCF_001542415.1 Bradyrhizobium macuxiense | reverse complement strand
CGGCGCCAGCGGCCGCACCTGCTGCGCCTCCAGCAGTCGCAGCCGCGCCGGACCAGACGCAGTTGCTGCAGTCGATGGCGCGCGATATCGCGTCGATGGGGCAGCAGATCGAGCAGCTCAAGGCGAGCATCGATCAGCTCAAGGCAAGCCAGGACCAACTGTCGCAGCGCGTCGTGCGGACGACTGAGACCAGGGCCGCCGAACCGCGACCTGCCGCCCCGCGCCCGCGCACGACGCAGCCGCATGCGGCGGTCGCTTCCCCGTCGCGCGCCGCCGTCGCACCGCCGCCGATCCGCCGGCCGACACAGGCTTACATCCCGCCGCCGCCTCCGGCTGCGCCATTGCAGGCGCCTCCGCCGCAGGCTGCCGCACCGCTGCCGGTGCAGTCGCAGCAGCCGGCCGTGGTCGACGCCGACGACGATGGACCGGTGGTTCGTCCACCGATGCCGGTGCGGTGAAGCTGACCGGGTAGCGGACAAGCATCCGCAAAGAGACGTATGGCGGATGACTAGACGTCATCCGCTATGTTGCTGCGAGCGAAGGCTGTTTCCACGCGATCTTTTGTCAGACGGATTTGGACTTGTCGGGTAACTCGCTGGCGGTCGCGCCAGTCGCGGTCATGAAGGCTTCGCGGGTCACCTCAACCACTTGAAACGGAACTTCCGAATCCAGGCTCGCATAGAGCTCGACGTCCAGTGTCCCGTCGCCGTTGGCGGTCGGGTAAAGCTTGGCGACGTGGCGAATGTTTATGTGACCGTGGCGGGTCGTCCTCAGAAACATCGTTCCATTGCTCCGTTTGGTCGGTGGTTGGTTCTTTACGGTGGTGACCGGGATACATCGAGACACACCTAAAGTGTGTTTGCCCCTGTCCCGTTCCAGATGTCGGGGACATGACTGAATTGTCCCTGCTCCAGAACGTGTCCCGTTTCATCAATGGGCAGACCCACATGCGAAGCAACGGAGCGGTGCCACTGCTCCGCTATCGGGATACCGACTCGGTCCGGCGTAGCACCGTCGTCCCAGGCTTGGTCGAGCGCTTTCGCCGGGGACAACAATCGATGCCGCTGTGAGCTAGGCGCTCTGTCCCGGCGGCAGCACAACCACCGTCGCTCCCGGCTTCACGCGCTGGTAGAGATCGATGACATCAGCATTGGTCATCCGAATGCAGCCCGACGAGATCGCCTGCCCGATATATTCGGGCTGGTTGGTGCCGTGGATGCGATAGAGCGTGTCCTTGTTGCCCTGATAGAGATAGATGCCCCGCGCGCCGAGCGGGTTGGCGGGTCCACCGGGGACGCGCGCCGGATACGGCCCAAGCCGCGCCTGGATATCGGGCGTCGGAACCCAGTCCGGCCATTCGGCCAGGCGGCCGACAGTCGCGACACCGGAGAACGCCATCGCTTCCTCTCCGACCGCGACGCCGTAACGGATCGCCTTGCCGCCCGGCAGCACGTAATAGAGGTAGCGCGCATCGGTATCGACCAGGATCGTGCCGGGCTTCTCACCGCGCCGGTAGTCGACGATGTGGCGCTGGAACTGCTCGGGGATGCTGGCCCGCGCATAGGGTGGATGTGCGAGCAACTGCCGATCGCGCGGCGTCATCGATGCATCCGATACAGGCGAAAGCGTCGCTTGCATGCAACCGCCGAGCGCGAGCGATCCACCCAGCAACACGGCAAGCCCCAACTTGGACACGATTATTCTCCCCTGCGACAACCTGTGCCACATGCTGCCGAAATCGTGCTGAAATCGTGGCAGCCCGACCTGGAACACATCCGTTTGATCGGTTCTTTCCGCGAGTGTGTCCTGACGGTTGCAGTGAGTTCCCGCAGACGCTAGCCTTACGGAAAAACCGGGAGGATTTGATGCGATATGCACTGATTTTGGCGGGCGCGATCGTGGCCGCAACGCCGGCTCATGCAGACGACCCACGCGAAGCCTATGTCACGATGGTGCTGCAGGCGTTTGCCGCGAAGGTTGAATGCCCCAACACCGATCTCGTCTATCAGGATCTCGTGCAGAAGGCGCAGGAGATGCACCTCCCTGACGGCACGACCGAACAAGTGCGCAAGGCGATCGCCTATATGCACACCGGCGGCAAGATGGGCGAAAAGCAGTCCGACGACTTAATGACCGCGGTCGCGATCGCAACGCAAACCACCGATCTCGATCAGCGCCGCCTTGGCATGACGACCTGGTGCCACGAGCAGAAGTCCCGGCTCGCGGGCTATATCAGAACGAAGGACTAGGCAGTTCTCCCTCAGTCCAGCTCCGGCGCCACGAACCAGTTGGTCAGCGACAGACCGCCATCGACCACGATCGATGTACCGGTGACGTAGCCGGAGAGCTTGTTCGACAACACCGCGAGCGCCATCGGCGCGAGATCCTCGGCGTTTCCGAGCCGGCCGAGCGGAATGTGTTTTGCGAGCGCGGGATCGGCGACGAAGCCGCCGGCCGCGACCGCGCCGGGCACCAGTGCATTGACGCGGATGCCGTAGCGGCCCCAGCTCTTGGCAAGCTCCTTCACCAACATGGCCATGCCGGCCTTCGCAGTCGAGTAATGCGGCAGATTGCGCGGCGTGCCGGCATGCAGTGACGTGAGCAACAGGAACGAGCCTGGCGCCTTCGCGGCGATCAGCTTGCGTGCAAGCTCACGCGCCAGATGAAAGCCGGCATCGAGATTGACCGCGTGCATCCGTCGCCAGATATCATCGTCGACCGCCATCGCGTGATCGGCTTCGCGCCGTGGCGGCGAGGCGCTATGGACGAAGTGCGTCACCCGACCGACCGTCGATTGCGCATGCGCCAGCAGAGCATCGCACGCTTCACGGCTGGCGAGATCGCCGACCCACGGCACCGCGAGCTCCGGGCGCGGCGCGGTCTGAATTGCAGCCGCGATCCGATCCTCGTGCAGATCGGCAAAGACCGTGCGCACGCCCTCGCCGACCAGAGCTATCGCGATGGCGCGGCCGATACCATTGCCTGCGCCTGTCACCAGTGCGGCTTCGTGCGCCGGATCGAACGCTGAATTGAAGAGGCTCATGATCGCCGATCTCCGCGCGCTGTGTCAGTAAGGCGGCGCCCTGCGCGCCCGCTGCGCCTTGGCGGCTTCCATCCACCAGGCAAGGTCATCGGCGAAGCGCGGAAAGGCGCGCTCCAGCGCCTTGCCGCCCTCGCCGATCGGCTTGCCTTCGGCGGACAAACTCTGCGCGATCTGACCCGCGGCGATGGTGCTCGATGTCACGACCATCCCCATTTCCGAGAGCGTGCCGTGCCAGGCCGTCGCGGCGCGCGCGCCGGCGAACCGTCCGGCCGAATAGCTCGCGATCGCGGCCGGGCGCCAGAACCATTCCTCGAGGAAATGATCGGTGAGATTCTTCAGTCCGGGCTGGACGCCCCAATTGTACTCGCCGGTCACGAACAGGAAGCCATCGGCCGCCCGGATCTTCCCGGCCAGCGTCTCGAGCGCGGCCGGCGCCTGCCCCTTGGGATATTCCTTGTACATCCGGTCGAGCATCGGCAGGCCGACTTCCCTGGCATCGATCAGCTCGACATCGTCGCCGCGCGCGCGAAGGCCGTCGACGACGAAATGAGCCAGCCGAATGCCCATGCGGTCGGAGCGATAGGAGCCGTAGAAAACGAGGACGCGATTAGCCATGACCGATCCTAGCACCGTGTCGTGACAGCGTCTGCGGCGCTGCGCGAGGGGCGCTCGCATTCATAAGCCTTAACCGCGATCCTCGGCCGTTTTCCGGCCATTAAGCAATCCCCCGCCGGCTGCTCACGGCGGCCCAAAATCGCCAAATTCCTTTCCAGATATGCGGACGCTTCGAGAAAGGAGAACCCGAGATGCGGATCGCAAAGCTGGTTTTCGCAGGTTCGCTCGCAGCCATCGCTGCGATTGGCGCCCCTGTGCTGGCGAAGAGTTCCGACCACCAAAAGGCCGACGACGAAAAATCCAGCCCGTCTGCTGCCTGCCAGGCGTATCAGCAGGCCGTTGACGGTACCTGGACGCAGCTTCCCTGCGGCGAGGAAGGCTCGAACGGAGCCACGCAGCATCGCAACGCGACCAAGAGCGCGGGCGAGGACGAGCGCTAGTCTCAAGGCTGCGTAGGCCGGCGCGCCCCCGCGACCGCCTGAATTCGACTTTCGGCCTATCCCCGAGATGGCCGAGATCCGGCATCGCGCCGGATCGTCAACCCAAGCTTAATGTGCACCCGGTACGGTTGAGGCTCCCACCTCTCTCGTCCAGAATGGCGCACAGCACATGAAAATCGGTACTCTCCTGACGGCCGCGATCGTCTCCCTCTCCGCGGTCGGCGGCGGCCTTGCGGCCTATGTCGCGGTGACGAAGTACCAGACGATGGACAAGGTCTCGATCGCGCAGAGCCGGCTCGAAATCGTCCGCGCCGTCGGCAATATCCCGCGCTACATGAACTCCGAGCGCGGCTATTCCACCAACCTCCTGTTCGGTACCGGCGCGATCGATCAGGCGCAGTTGGCCGGTCTCGACAAGCTCCGCAAACTTACGGACGGCGCGCTCGCCAAGGTCAATGAGGTCCGCAGCACCCTGCCCGGCTCGCTCGACGACGGCGAGGCGGTCGCGAGCGCGATCGACGCCTTGAAGGCGAAGTTCGCCGCACTCCGCGATTCGATCCAAACCGCGATCGCGGGCCCGGTCGATGCCCGCCGCGCCGCTGCCACCAAGATCGTCGCCGACAACTCCGTGTTCAACGCCGGCGTGACCACGCTGCTCGACGAGCAGGTGCGCCGCCTTGCCGGCCTCGACGGCAACGCCTATCGCCAGGCCAATTACGCCAACGTCGCCTGGACGCTGCGCGATATCGGCGGCCTCGATGCCAGCCTGCACAAGGCCCTGGTCGGCGCCAAGCGCGTCGGCACGGAGCCCGAGAAGATGGAGCTCTACCGCAGCACCGGCAGGACCCAGCAGATCCTGTCGACGCTGCAGGAACTCCGCAACAATCCCGCCACGCCCGCAAACGTCATGACGGCGCTCGGCAAGATGCAGTCCGACTATGTCGAGCGCTTCGGCAAGGCGCTGAAGCTCGCCAAGGAAGGCGCGCTGTCGGGCAAGTATGAGCAGGACGTCGACACTTACTATGCCGAGTCGCAGATCGGTCTGGCCTCGATTATCACCGTGCGCGATGCCTTCTACGAGAATGCGGAGCAAGGGCTTGCCGCCGCCTATTCGTCGGCGCGCTTCAGCTTCGTCGTGGCGTTGATCGGCTTGATCGCCGTCGCCGCGCTCAGCGCCGGCCTCATCGTCATGGTCCGCCGCCGCATCCTCAATCCGATCGCCGCCCTCACCGGCCGCATGTCACGCCTCGCCGCCGGCGACGTCGCCGAGGATATTCCAGGCGTCGCCCGCAACGACGAGATCGGCGCGATGGCCGCGGCTGTGCAGGTGTTCAAGGACAACAAGATCGAGGCGGATCGTCTCACCGACGAGAAGGAAGCCGAGAACGACATCAAGATGCGCCGTGCGCGCGTGCTCGACGATCTCACGCGTGCATTCGAGGCCAAGGTCACCGAACTGGTCGGCGGATTGTCGTCGGCCTCCTCGGTGATGGAGGATACCGCGCAATCGATGTCCTCGACCGCCACCATGACCAATCGCCAGGCCGCCGTGGTCGCGGCAGCCTCCGAGCAGACTTCGACCAACGTGCAGACGGTGGCGAGCGCGACTGAAGAGCTGACGTCGTCGATCTCCGAGATCGCCCGTCAGGTCGCGACCTCGACCGAGATCGCCGCGCGCGCGGTCGACCATGCCCGCCGCACCGGCGATACCGCTCGCTCGCTGGCCGAAGGTGCGCAGAAGATCGGCGACGTCGTGACGCTGATCCAGAGCATTGCCGCGCAAACCAACCTGCTCGCGCTCAACGCCACGATCGAGGCAGCCCGCGCCGGCGAGGCCGGCCGCGGCTTCGCCGTCGTCGCCTCCGAGGTGAAGTCGCTCGCCGGCCAGACCGCGAAGGCGACCACCGAGATTTCCGAGCAGATCACCGCGATCCAGACCGCGAGCGATGAGACCGTCACCGCAATCAGGAATGTCGTCGACGTCATCACCGAGATCGACCAGATCGGCACCGCGATTGCGGCCGCGATCGAGGAGCAGGGCTCGGCGACCAAGGAGATCTCGCGCAGCGTTCAGGAGGCCGCGCGCGGCACGCAGGAGGTCAACTCCAACATCTCCGGCGTCCAGCGCGCCGCTGACGACACCGGCGCGGCTGCCACGCAGGTGCTCGGTGCGGCCGAGCAGCTCTCCACGCAGTCCAAGGATCTTGCCGGCCAGGTCAACCGTTTCCTCTCCGACGTACGGGCGGCCTGAAGCCGTCGCGGGGCATCGCCCCGCGACACACGGCCGAGCAAGCGTCAGGTGCCGCGCAGCCCGAGCACGCGGCGGGCGATCGCCTGGCGATGGACCTCGCTCGGGCCTTCGTACACCCGCATCAGCCTCGCCTTCTGCCAGAGCGCGTTGAGCGGCAATTCCAGCGTCACGCCGAGCGCGCCGAGCGTCTGCATGGCATGGTCGCAGGCCTCATAGGCCATTTCGGTCGCGAACACCTTGATCATCGAAGCTTCGTGCCTGATGTCCTCGCCGCGATCGGTCTTGTCGGCGGCGTCGCGCACCATCAACCGGCAGGCATGCATGCGGGTGGACATGTCCGCGATCCACCACTGGATCGCCTGGCGTTCCGCGAGCCTGACGCCGAAGGTTTCGCGCTGCTTGGCGTGCTCGCACAGCATGTCGAGCGCACGCTTGGTGATGCCGATGCAGGTCGATCCCATCTCGAGCCGCCGCGTGCGCAGGCGGAGCTGCATCGGCGCGTAGCCCTTGCCGACCTCGCCGAGCACCGAGTCCTTCGGGATGCGGCAATCCTCGAACACGATCTCGTAGGTCGAGCCGCCGCCCAGCATCGGGATCTCGCGCTCGATGATGAAGCCCGGCGTGCCCTTCTCGACAATGAACGAGGTAATGCCACCCTGGCGCTGATCGCTGCCGACGCGCGCCATCACGATGATGAAGTCGGCGGCACGTGCGTTGCTGATCCAGATCTTGCGGCCGTTGATCACCCATTGCTCGCCCTCGAGCACCGCGCGCGTCTTCATCCCTGCGGGATCACCGCCGGCGCCGGGCTCGGAGATCGCGATCGCCGATGCCATCCGTCCCTCGATATAGGGCTGCAAATATTTCTTCTTCTGCGCCTCGGTGCCGACCGCCTGCAGCATGCGCAGGTTCGGCGAGTCCGGCGGCAGCACGAAGGGCACGCAGCTGCGGCCGAGCTCCTCATGCACCGCGGCCATCGTGCGCGTCGGCAGATCGTGGCCACCGAGATCCTCGGGGGCATCGAGGCCCCACAATCCCAGCTCTTTCGACACGTCGCGCAGCCGCTTGCGGTGCTCGCCGGTCAGTTCCGGATGACCGCTGCCGGGCAGCCTCGATTTCAGGTATTGCGGCTCGAGCGGCATAAGCTCGCGATCGACGAATTTCGCGACCGTCTCGCGGATCATGGCTGTTTGTTCATCATCGCTCATCCGACATCCTCGCCTGTGCTGTTGTGTTTCAAAAAACCAGTAGCGCACTTTGGATTGGCGAAGACAGAGGAAAACGCTCGCCACCATTGCGTGGCCTGCGGAGGTCTCACGTTGCGGAATTCAATATCCCGCAACACGGTCAATGATCGCGCAACCGCTCCGACCGTGCAGGCCCGCCGAACAAATCATCGCGCCGCACGAGGGTTGTTCTGTACGAATTGAGCACGCGATTGATGATCTGCGCGCGGAGAGCTCTGCCTCAGTCGGCAAAGCCGACATAGTGGACAAAGTCGCTGTTGGCCTCGCGATCCGACCGCACCGCATTGGCGGCGAAACTGTCGTCCGGATAGCCCATGGCGACGCAAGTCATGATGACCTGCTCTTCGGGGATGTTGGCGACCTCGCGTACGATATCGGAGCGCATGATGCCCTGGCCGTTGATCACGCTGCCGAGGCCGCGATCCCAGGCCGCCAGCACGATCCCGTAGCAGAGCGCGCCGAGGTCGAAATGGCAGACCCGCGCCGGGATCAAGGATCCGGTCATAGGCCAGCACCAGCGAAACCGGCGCGTCGAACTGGCGGAAGCCGCGCAGCACCCAATCCTGCCGCATCGGCTTGTCGTCGCGGGCAATCCCCATGGCACCGAACAGCTTCTTGGCGATGTCGACCTGCCGGCCGCGGTGCACGCCCTGGTACTCGCCATGGCTGACGATATCGCGCTTCGGCTTGGCCCCGGCGCTCATCTCCTCCATGTTGCGGCGCCGAACCTCTTCCAGCGGCTCCCCGGCCAGGACGTGGACGTGCCAGGGCTGAGTGTTCATCGAGGATGGCGCGCGCTTCGCCACCTCGATGATCTCCTCAACGGTTGCCCGAGAGACCGGCTGCTTCTTGAACCCGCGCACGCTTTTGCGTGTCTGTACCAGGGTCTCGAACTCCATTCCGCGCTTCCTCCATTTTGTTCCCCGCCAAATGAGAGAATTTTGTCCCATCGGCTAGGTATTTTATCGTCAAAATCGGCCATGGGAACTTGATCGGCCCAAGAATCCGATATCCAATCCGGCCACTGGTTCGGTTTAGGGAGAAACCCAGATGAAGCGGATTTTCTTGGCTGCGGTCATCGCGACCTTCGCGACCGGCGCGGCGTTTGCCCAGGACGCCACCTGCGACAGCAAGGCCGTCGGCAAGGACGGCAAGCCGCTGGCCGGCGCAGCAAAGACCTCTTTCATGAAGAAATGCACGCACGACGCCTGCGAGACGAAGGCAGTCAGTTCGGACGGCAAGAAGCTCTCCGGCGCGGCCAAGAATTCCTTCATGAAGAAGTGCGAAAGCGGCGCCTGAGGCTCCCGTCCGCTGCTCTCCAGCATTGTCAGTCGAGACCAACCTGCGGGCCGTATCAGCGGCCCGTGGGAACGTAGGGGCGCCGCTATGAACTTGCGGATGCAATGGTTCACAGCAATCGGCGTGCCATGATCACGCGCCCGCGTCAGAACGAAACGCCGACGCGGAGCCCCCTGCTCCAGACGCGCCGACAGCGTTTCTTGATGTTTCCGTGAAACATTTCGAAACGTTCGGGGAGTACCAAGGCTTTCGGCAGTTCGATGCACGCGCCGCCGGCTGAATAGTCCACCAACCTGCATTCGATCAGCGGCGCCTTCGGCTCAAGCAGCAGCTTGACCGAATTGGGGACACGACCTGTCGGACGAACACGCGCAAACCGCCGGGGATGCATCACCGCTGCCTCAGATGAACAGGACAATAGGCTCGTCGGCGGCCGTTAAGAATCCGTTCCAACGCTGCAACGCCGCGCACTCAAGCTGTAAATTGCAACCACCACGTGACCGTTACTCGCGCTTGAACCGATAATCGAACCGATCACCGTCCGCCTTGATCAGGCCGACGGTCGGGGTCGGGAAATGAATCGGCAGGATCAGCGTGTCGGTCTCGGCCACCGACGAGAAGAACTTCCGTCGCGATACGGCCGATTGTTTCGGATCCCAGTCCGGCTTGGCAGACCACTCCGGCTCGCGGCACTGGATCGCGTGGTGCATCAGATCGCCGGCGACGACGGCGCGCTGTCCCTTCGAGAAGATGTTGACGCAGCAGTGACAGGGCGAATGGCCCGGCGTCGGCGTCAGCGTGACGGTGTCGTCGAGCGCATAGTCGTCGTCGACCAGCAGCGCCTGTCCCGCCTCGACGATCGGCAGGCAATTGTCGCGAAACACCGTGCCCGGCGGATTGGCGCCCTTGGCATTCTCGGCTTCCCAGGCGGCGTATTCGCGCTTGTGGAAGACGTACTTCGCATTCGGGAAGGTCGGCACCCAGCGTCCGTCGCGCAGCGTCGTGTTCCAGCCGGTGTGGTCGATGTGCAGATGGGTGCAGAACACGTAGTCGATCTGCTCAAAGGAGATGCCGAGCGCGAACAGCTCGTTGCGCCAGCGCTCCTTGCCCGGGAAGTCGAACGGCGGCGGATGGCCCTTGTCCTCACCCGTGCAGGTATCGACCAGGATCGTGTAGCGCGGCGTGCGGACCACGAAGGTCTGATAGGTGATCACCATCATGCCGCGCGCGGCGTCGAATACCTCGGGCTCCATCGTCCGCAGATGATGCTTGAACACGGCGTCGTCATAGGCCGGGAAGAAATCCTGCGGCCTTCGCCAGGGCCCCTCGCGCTCAATCACCGCGTCGATCGTGATGTCGCCGATCCTGATCTGTCTCATGGCCGTATCGCTCCCGCTTTTCTGCAAAACGTAGCCGCGGACATCGGGCCTCACAAGCTGAGCAGCCTGCGGCGTGCCATGCGCCTTTGCATTGCTGGCGCGGTCGTCTTGAGGAGGTGCCGCCGCGGAGGTGCCAGGTTGTCGCGCGGCTCTCGGTCCCGGCCGGCAGCGAGATTGAGACGATCGCCCACCTCACCGGCCGGTAGACTACGGCCTCCTCCGCTTGTCATCTCGCCGTGATAGATAGCGCGCGACTCAAACAGCTCGCCGCATCGAGGACAAAGCTATGACTGAACCCAACCCGATCCGCCCGAAGCTTGCCGAAACTGTCATCGAGCCGACGGTCAAGCTGCGGGAGGTCCAGGTTGGACGTTGCTGTGAAGTCCTCGGCGACACCTCGATCGAGTACACAGAGCTCGGCGACTTCTCCTATCTCGGCAGCGGCTGCATCGTCGCCGACGCGCAAATCGGCCGGTTCTGCGCGATCGCGGCCCAGGTCCGCATCGGCGCGCCCAATCATCCGCTCGAGCGCCCCTCGCAGCATCGCTTCACCTATTGCCCGGAATACTACACGGAGACCGCCGAGCGGGACCGCGGCTTCTTCAGGGATCGCCGTGCCGATCGCGTCGTGATCAGAAACGACGTCTGGATCGGCCATGCCGTGATCGTATTGCCTGGCGTGACCGTAGGCGACGGCGCCGTGCTGGCGGCAGGCGCTGTCGTCTCGCGCGACGTCGCCCCCTACACCATCGTCGGCGGCGTGCCGGCCCGTCCGATCAAGGAGCGGTTCAATCGCAGGATCGCCGCGCAACTCTCGGAGATCGCGTGGTGGAATTGGCCACCGGAAACGATCTGGGAGCGGCTGCCGGAATTCCAGTCGGGAGATGTCGAGGCGTTCTGCGCGCGGTGGGGAAGCTGAAAGGGACGCTAGCTCCGCAATCCCGGAGCCTCCTGCCCGGTGCGCTCGACATATTCGGTGTAGCCGCCGCCATATTGGTGGATGCCATCAGGCGTCAGCTCCAGCACGCGGTTCGAGAGTGCGGCGAGGAAATGCCGGTCGTGGGAGACGAACAGCATCGTGCCCTCGAACTCGCTGAGCGCATTGATCAGCATTTCCTTGGTGGCGAGGTCGAGATGGTTGGTCGGCTCGTCCAGCACCAGAAAGTTCGGCGGGTCGAACAGCATCTTCGCCATCACCAGCCGCGCCTTCTCGCCGCCCGACAGCACCCGGCACTTCTTCTCGACATCGTCGCCGGAAAAGCCGAAGCAGCCGGCCAGCGCGCGCAACGACCCCTGCCCCGCCTGCGGGAACGCATCTTCCAGCGACTGGAACACGGTGCGCTCGCCGTCGAGCAGGTCCATCGCGTGCTGGGCGAAGTAGCCCATCTTGACGCTGCCGCCGATCGTCACCGCACCGTCATCGGGATCGGCTGAGCCTGCGACCAGCTTCAACAGCGTCGACTTCCCGGCGCCGTTGACGCCCATCACGCACCAGCGCTCCTTGCGGCGGATCATGAACTCAAGCCCGTCATAGATGCGCTTGTTGCCATAGGCCTTGTGGACGTTCTTGAGGCTGACGACGTCCTCACCCGAGCGCGGCGCCGGCTGGAACTCGAACGCCACCGTCTGCCGCCGCCGCGGCGGCTCGACCCGCTCGATCTTGTCTAGCTTCTTCACCCGGCTCTGCACCTGGGCGGCATGGGAGGCACGCGCCTTGAATCGCTCGATGAACTTGATCTCCTTGGCGAGCATCGCTTGTTGCCGTTCGAACTGCGCCTGCTGCTGCTTGTCGGAGAGCGCACGCTGCTGCTCGTAGAACTCGTAATTGCCGGAATAGGTCGTGAGCTGGCCGGCATCGATCTCGACCACCTTGTTGATGATGCGGTTGATGAACTCGCGGTCATGCGAGGTCATCAGCAGCGCGCCCTCATACCCTTTCAGGAATTGCTCGAGCCAGATCAGGCTTTCGAGATCGAGATGGTTGCTCGGCTCGTCGAGCAGCATCACATCGGGCCGCATCAGGAGGATGCGCGCCAGCGCCACGCGCATCTTCCAGCCGCCCGAGAGCTTTCCGACGTCGCCATCCATCATCTCCTGGCTGAAGCCAAGGCCCGCCAGCGCCTCACGGGCGCGGCCGTCGAGCGCATAGCCATCCAGCTCCTCGAAACGGTGCTGGACCTCGCCATAGCGCGCGATGATGTCGTCCATCTCGTCGGCTTTGTCGGGATCGGCCATCGCGGCCTCGAGCTCCCTGAGCTCGGCCGCAACCACGCTGACCGGCCCCGCCCCGTCCATCACCTCGGCGACCGCGCTGCGGCCCGACATCTCACCGACATCCTGGCTGAAATAGCCGATCGAAACGCCCCGATCGACCGAGACCTGGCCCTCATCGGGCACTTCCTGGCCGGAGATCATGCGGAACAGCGTGGTTTTGCCGGCGCCATTCGGGCCGACGAGGCCGATTTTCTCGCCCTTCTGGAGCGCCGCGGAGGCTTCGATGAAGAGGATCTGGTGGCCGACTTGTTTTGAGACGTTATCGAGGCAGATCATGCAAACATGGGGAAATGGGAGTTTGCGGCCTCTTATTCGATCTGGAGCGCTGGTGGAAGCCCGTTCCGTGCGTTTCGCGCAATGCCCGGGCGCATGCCCCACATTGCCAATCGAACGAGACCGGGAATACTGCACCGATCGTTGTTTTGGGGCCTCACATGCAAGCCTGGTTTCTTTATCTGCTCGCGCTCGGCGCGGGCATCTCCGTGTCCGTCCAGCAGGTCCTGAACGGCAATCTGCGTTCCGCCTTGAACTCGCCGGCCTGGGCCGGGTTCGTCAGCTATCTCGGCGGCCTCTTGACGATGGCGGTGGTGCTGGTGGTGCTCCGCGAGCCGGCGCCGTCCTTGAAGCTGGTGACGGCGACACCGTGGTGGGCCTGGAGCGGCGGCATCCTCGGCGGCGTGTTCATCCTGCTGATGATCCTGTTATTGCCTTCGCTCGGAGCGGCGACCTTGCTGGCTTTGGTGGTCGCCGGTCAGATGCTCGCGGGCATCGCGATGGATCATTTCGGCGTCTTTGGGCTGCCACCTCATCCCGTGTCAGTTTCACGACTGATCGGCATTGCGCTCGTCATCGGCGGCGTTCTGCTGATCAGGGATTGAGGTCATCGTTGGCCGCCGTGAGCGCGCACGCAACGTCAATGCCGCTTGAAGTACTGCACGTCGCGCTCGTGCTTTTCGGCGGCGGCGCGCGACTTGAAAGTACCGAGATTACGGCGCTTGCCGGTCTTCGGATTGACCTTGCGGGAATAGAGCCGGTACTCGCCGGACCTCAGCTTGCGGATCATGACATCGCCTCGCTGCTATCTGCCTGAGGTCAACGAGCATGCCGCCGCAAGCGTTCCAACGGAGCAAGGGCCAGGCGATCGCTACATCGCGATATTTGATGAGGTTCTGAAACACGAGCGCTGCCCGTGCCTCGAATTGACGATGAGGACGGGAATATTTCTGGTGGCAAAGAGGCGGGCGAGCGTCCCGCACCCGCCCTGCGCCGATGACCGCGTATGCCGCCCTGCTCTCCAGATCGACCGCTGCAGGAAATTGGCTTGGGAGTTTCGTCAGACGTTGCTGACACCGCCGTCGACAAGCATGTCCGAGCCGGTCATGAACGAGCTCTCGTCTGAAGCCAGGAAGAGCGCGGCGTTGGCTAATTCTTCGGGCTGTCCGAGTCTCAGCATGGGCGTGTAGCTGGCGTACATCTTGCGAATGGCGGCGGCCTCTTCGGACGTGGTCGCCTGGGAGTCGAGTATCGGCGTGTCGACGACGCCGGGGCTCAACAGGTTCGCGCGGATGCCGCTGTCCTTGAATTCGGCCGCCCAGGTCCGGACATATGAACGCACCGCCGCCTTGGTGGCGGCATAGGTCGAGTGGTTCGCCAGGCCCATGCTGTGCATGGCCGACGACACCAGAATGATCGATCCTCCAGCCCCCATCATCGGCAGCATCTTCTGCACCAGGAACAGCGGCCCCTTGGCCATCAGGTTGAACGTGCGGTCGTAATGCTCCTCCGTGATGTCGCGCAGCGGCACCTGCTCGGTGAAGCCGGCGTTGGACACGACGACGTCCACCTTGCCTTTCGCCTTGCGGACCGTATCGGCAACGCGATCCAGGTCATCTAGCTTCGACGCGTCCGCCTGGATCGCCGTGACTTTGCCGTCGATGCGCTGCACCGCCTCGTCGAGCGCCTTCCGGCGCCGGCCGAAGATGAAGACGTGCGCACCCTCCTTCGCGAACCGCTGCGCGATGGCGAGCCCGATGCCGCTGTTGCCGCCGCTGATCACGGCCGCCTTGCCTTCCAATCTCGACATGATGCTTCCCTCAATTTGCGTACCCGGCTCGTCCGGGAACCTCGAGGTAGGTCGGCAGGCATCAGCCGTTCAGTGCGAAAGTGCGCACAGCGGTGGTGCGCCAACGATCCGGACGCCGGGTGCTGTTGGGATTGTGGCGCTGGCTGGCGCAGCGCTGCGTTTTCGACCAGCCCGGATTGGTTTTGCCGCGGCGTTATGCCGTGCTTCGTCGGAGATTCCAAGCCGCTGCTGGTGCGGGTGCCCGGCACTGGCCTGCACATGCACGTAACGCTCTGGCTCCTCACGCAAGGCGAGACACGCAAGACGAAACGCGTGCGGCTGTTCACAGAATTCCTGTCGCGCAGGCTTGCCGCGTATGCGCCGCTGCTGGCGGGACTATCCCCGTCCAGCGACTGACAAGCGCCAGGTCGCTAGAAGCACAGATTGGTCACCGCGTTGCCGCGCTTGTCCTTGATGACATAGGGGCAGCGGGCGCGCTCCAGCGCCTTCTTGGCGTCCGCGTCGCCGAGCGCCGTGGCGCGCTCGTAAAAGGCTTTCGCCGCGTCGGTGTCTTTCGGACCGCCACGGCCGGCCTGCGCGAAGGCGCCCATCCGCTCAAGCGCGCCTGGGTGGTTCTGTGCGGCGGCCTTTTCGAACAGCGCCCGCGCGCCGACGTCGTCCTGTGCACCGCCCTTGCCGTCCGCCAGCATCATGCCGAGCTGATACTGCGCCTCCGCATTGGTCTCCGCGGCCTTGGCCAGCAGTTCGCGCGCCCGCACCGGATCGGAAGCCGCGCCGCCACCGAGCGCCGCAAGATTGCTGACGCCGCGCGCATTGCCGGCCTGCGCCGCGCGCTCGAACAGTTTGCGCGCTTGCGCCTGATCCTTCGCTACGCCTGCGCCGGTGCCATAGAGCACGCCCAACTCCACCATCGCCGAGGTCGAGCCCTTGTCGGCGGCCTTGCGCCAGGCCGCAGCCGCTTCCGTTAGCTGACGGTTCGCGGCGTAGGCGCGGCCGAGGTCGTACATCGCACGGCGCGAGGATCTTGCAGCGATCGCGCAATATTTGATCGCGGTCGAAATATCCGACGACGCGATCTCAGGCACGCCTTTGACGTCGGCGGGCTTGTCGGGATCGGAGGGATCGGCGGCGACGCGGTCGCACAGCACGAGATCGGCGGATTGCATATGCGCAAGCGACGGTACAGCCAGGACCGCGACAACGAAGATTGCATGAAACCGTTTGATCATGCGCGGCACGTTGCGTCGCCGGGCCGGTAAATTCAAGGCTCGAGCCCGGTCCCGCGCAACACAGCCGCGACTGCCCCGGATGAGAGGAAGCGCAGCAAGTGATCGGCCGCATTCGCT
This sequence comes from Bradyrhizobium macuxiense, assembly GCF_001542415.1. GTDB lineage: Bacteria > Pseudomonadota > Alphaproteobacteria > Rhizobiales > Xanthobacteraceae > Bradyrhizobium > Bradyrhizobium macuxiense. Next base: position 36,489 of record NZ_LNCU01000062.1, on the reverse strand, counting down.
CTCGGCGCGGCTGTCATCCAGCCGGCGGAGAACACGGCCGGCGTCTGCAAGTCGAGAGGGATCGGACCGACGACCTCGATCCCGGCGATCTGCTTCAGTTCGCTGATCTGCTGGACCGCAAGATCGGCCTCGCCGGTGACGAGCTTCTCCGCCGTGAATCCAACGGGAATGATCACCGCCCGGGCGTTGATTGCCTCCGCGATGCCGAGTTGCTCGATCAATTGCGCGAACAGGATACCGCTCGCGCCGAGCCGCGAATACGCCACCGCCCGCGCATCCAGCAGCGTCGCGCGCAGCGCGGCTTCGGTCGCGATGTCGGGATGCGCTGCGCCCGACTTCACGGCAAGGCCGACATAGGAGCGCGCGAGATCGACCGCACTCTCCGGCGCTACGCGGCCTTCGCCGATCATGGCGTCGAGCCCTTCGCGGGTCAGGATCACGAGATCGGCCCCCTCGCCGCGGCGTAAGCGGTCGAGCAGCGCGAGCGTCGGCGCGAAATCCGCATCGATCCGGACGCCGCTTGCCGCCCGATAGGCCTCGGCGAGCCGCGCAACGGCGCCCTTCAGCGCCAATGTCGAGAGCACGCGAACCGAATTGTCCATGACTTGCGCCTTCCGCATCCGTTTGAGCCGAAGCGGTGCCATCAAATGCGAAGGTCCGCCAGAGTTTCCTCTGACGGACCGGATTGCAGTACCGGATGTCTTCATCCGGATCGAAGCTCGACTTAGGCCGCGGCCTTCGCGCCGGTCGAAACCTCGGAGATCGTCTTCAGGATCTGCGACGCGATCTGGTAGGGGTCGCCCTGGGAGTTCGGACGACGGTCTTCCAGATAGCCCTTGTAGCCGTTGTTCACGAAGGAGTGCGGGACGCGGATCGAAGCGCCGCGGTCCGCAATACCGTGACTGAACCTGTTCCAGGGCGCGGTCTCGTGCTTGCCGGTCAGACGCTTGTCGTTATCCGGACCGTAGACGGCGATGTGATCCATGAGGTTCTTCTCGAAAGCCGCCATCAGCTTCTCGAAGTACTCCTTGCCGCCGACTTCGCGCATGTACTTGGTCGAGAAGTTGGCGTGCATGCCCGAGCCGTTCCAGTCGGTGTCGCCGAGCGGCTTGCAGTGGAATTCGATGTCGATGCCGTAGCTCTCGGTGAGGCGCAGCATCAGGTAGCGGGCCATCCACATCTGGTCGGCAGCGGTCTTGGAGCCCTTGCCGAAGATCTGGAATTCCCACTGGCCCTTCGCCACTTCGGCGTTGATGCCTTCATGGTTGATGCCGGCGGCGAGGCAGAGGTTGAGATGCTCTTCCACGATCTTGCGGGCGACGCTGCCGACGTTCGAGTAACCGACGCCGGTGTAGTACGGGCCCTGCGGCGCCGGATAGCCGGCTTCCGGGAAGCCGAGCGGACGGCCGTCCTTGTAGAAGAAGTACTCCTGCTCGAAACCGAACCAGGCGCCGTCGTCGTCCAGCACGGTGGCGCGCTTGTTGGACGGATGCGGGGTCTTGCCGTCGGGCATCATGACTTCGCACATCACCAGCACGCCGTTCTCGCGCGCAGCGTCGGGATAGCAGGCGACCGGTTTCAGCACGCAGTCAGAGCTGTGGCCTTCAGCCTGCTGGGTGGACGAACCGTCAAAGCCCCACAGCGGAAGCTGTTCGAGGGTCGGGAACGACGCGAATTCCTTGATCTGCGTCTTGCCGCGCAGGTTCGGCGTCGGCGTATATCCGTCGAGCCAGATATACTCGAGCTTGTACTTGGTCATTGAGCCTCTCTGTTGATGATGCAAACCGTGAGGAACCGATAGCCAATCGGTCGCCCCACGCGTACCCGGCCACCATCGGCCGGTTCCTGCTAAGCAAGTAAAATGCCAGTCGCTGCACTGCGGCACCCGCGCTTCCCGCGGGTGTCCACAACGGACATTGCATTTTTTGCTGCGACATAGGAGCGCGGCTGCCATGCGTCGGGGTCGGTCAGAATCTTCTTTGGAAGCCCGCAGCCGCCTGATTCCCCGGCAAATCGGCGCAGGATACCGGTTTCCGATCAAAAGCGAGGCAGCGTCGAGTGGCGGTTGGCGTCTCGATGGCGCGCCCGCGGCAACCATCACCCCGGCACAAGCATTGATCATCTGCACCCTGCCTTGCGAAGGGCAAACCAGATTCTGCCTACGAACTAGTCAGAATGTGATTATTTCTTAGTCATCTTGCGACCTGTGAGGGCTCCGCCAATATCGAAAACAGGTAACCACGCGCGAAGGAGTCGGGCGCACCATGGAGGCTCGCGTTTCCGACTGAGGAGATTTGCGATGATGCGTTCAGGCTTAAATCAGGGATCTGCCAAGATCTATCAATTCCCGGCCGGGGGCCGCGCTGCGCTCGGCGGACGCCGATATGGCGAAGTACGGACGGCGCTCGAACTTGAAGCGCAGGTCGAAACCTCGATCTGCAGCGAAAGCTGGTATCATCAGGCTGCGATCGACGACACCAAGCCGGGTCGGGATCACTGATGCCGGCGCGACAGACAGGCGTGACGCCGCCATGTCAGGCGGCGTCGGAACGGTAAAGAAGGGTCGGAACCAGGCGTTTCGGCCCTTTTTTGTGGCCATGCTGTCACGCGAGCAATCTCACGCGTCCAGGCGCGGCTGCCAAACGCGCCGCAGCGAATTGCGTGGGCGAGAATGCAGCCCCGCCATAAGTCATATTCTCCCCCGCACTGGCCGGTTATAGAGCTGCGCTGAGACCCTCAGCTGCAACAGGCCCGCCCGATGTCCGAAGCCCCCGCCCGTCATCTCAATCTCGCCGGCGCCAGCAATTTTCGCGACCTCGGCGGCTACCAGACGCGTGACGGGCGGAGGGTACGCTGGCGGCAGATCTTCCGTTCCAATCATCTTGCGCATCTGACCGAGCAGGACGTGACCGTGGTGCGCGGGCTCGGGGTCAAAAGCGCCTTCGATTTCCGCGGCATCGTCGAACGTGCCGAAGCACTCTGCGGCATGGCCGACGTCACCGTGCATTCGCTGCCCGTCGAGCCAACGGTGGTGGCCGCCTTGCGCGCGATCGCCGAAAGCCGGCAGCTCTCGAAGGCCGATGCGGTCGACGTGATGCGCGACTCCTATCGCGGCTATGTGCAGGACAACACGGCGCGCTACCGCACGCTGTTTGCGCATCTGCTGGAAGACCGCGCCCCGCTTGTGATCCACTGCACCGCCGGCAAGGACCGCACCGGCTTTGCCTGCGCGCTGATCCTGCACGCGCTCGGCGTGCCCGACGACGTGATCGCGGACGATTATCTCCTGACCAACCAGTTCTACAAGCGAGACCCGTCCGCGAGCACCGAGCTTCCCGACGACGTCAAGCAGGTGCTCGGCACCGTGCAGCGGCCGTTCCTGGATGCTGCGTTCGAGGCGATCGATACCGATTACGGCAGCCTCGACGGATATTTCCGCGACGGCCTTGGGCTCGGACAGCCCGAGCGCAAGATGCTCGAAGGCCGCTATCTGCAGGCCTGATCGCTCCGCTCAGGCCGCGGCGTCGAGCTCCGCATCGAGATCGGCGATCACGTCCTCGAATGCCGAGATCGCCTGCTGGATCGCCGCGATCTGCATCAACTCCCAATTACTCACCGGCGCTTTGCGATTCTGCAGCGCCACCACGAGTTCGCGCCGCTGCTCCTTGAGCTGAACGAGCGGTAAACCGTGATCGGGTAGATTTCCCATAGTCGATCCCCTGCCTTGGTCGGCCTTCGCTTTTACGGACAGGAATCTGCAATCGACTTACAGAACTGCAGCAAATTTTACCGATCAGGCCCACCCCCGTAGTCTTACGTAATCGCCAGCCTTACGAAATAGACTCGGGCGCCAGGGCTTCATCGATCGCGCCGAACAATGCCTGGGTCACGCAGTTGGTCGCCCACTCGCTGGTGTGAAGATGCTCTTGCGCGCCGTCATCGAGCTCGGCCAGCGGAATCCCGTCGTCGACCCACCGCTTCATCAACGCAAAGCGACGGAACAGATTCACCTGCTTGCGCGCGGCGACCTCGGCGATCATCGGCATGATGATGTTGGCGAGCTTGAGTGCGTCAGGCGTGCCTATGATCGCCGATGTGTACTGGGAGTCCATCACCACGACGTCGAGCGAAAGCGCGGCCAGCACATCGAGTCCTGCCTCGAACGTCGCTTTCACCTCGGCCGGATTGTAACTCTTGTAGACGGCGTTGGTGCCGACCTGCCAGATCACCAGCGCCGGCGCTTCGGCAGCGACATCGGACTCGATGCGCGAGAATTCCTCCGGTGCCTCCTGCCCGCCGATCCCGCGGTTGATCACGTCGATCATGCGGCCGAAGAAGCGTTGCCGCAGCAGCTCTTCGAGCCGCGGCGGAAATGGCAGGATGTTGTCAGCGCCCGCGGTCGACGACGATCCGAGCGCCACCACCTTGACCTTGCGATGGGACTTCAGCGCCTCTGCAAAACGCGGCAGTCCATGATCGAACCTGACGATATCGGGATGGGTTTCGCATGTCCTCGGCCCGGGCATCGCAAACATCCTTTGCGTGAATGAACGGATGAATACCCGCACTAGGCGGCGAAAATCGCGGCATTGCAAATGAAATCCGCCTGATCATAGTGGGCTCATCTGCCCTTGCGTGTACGGAGACCGCCATGAACGGAAAAGCCATCGTCATCACCGGCGCACTCGGCGCCCTCGGCAAGGTGGTCACCGAGGAGGCTCTCGCGCGGGGCGCGCGCGTCGCGGGCATCGATCATGCAACGTCGCAATTTGCGGCAACGCCTGACCGCATCGAGCTCGGCGGCGTCGATCTCACCGACGCGGCGCGGGCCAAGACCGCGATCGATCAGGCTGCCGCACATTTCGGCCGGCTCGATGCGCTGATCAACATCGCCGGCGGCTTCACCTTCGAGGCGGTGGCTGATGGCGAGCCCGCGACCTGGCAGCGCATGTACGCAATGAACGTGATGACCGCGTTGAACACATCGCACGCCGCCATCCCGCATCTCACCAAGTCCGGTGCCGGACGCATCATCAATATCGGCGCACTGGGCGCATTGCAGGCGGCCGCCGGCATGGGCCCCTATGCCGCCTCCAAAGCTGGCGTGCACCGCCTGACGGAGTCGCTCGCCGCCGAGCTCAAGGGCAAGGTCACCGTCAACGCCGTGCTGCCGTCGATCATCGACACCGCGGCCAACCGCGCCGCCATGCCGAAAGCCGACGTCTCCAAATGGGTGACGCCGAAGGAACTCGCCGACGTGATCCTGTTCCTCGCCAGCGACGCCGCCAGCGCCGTCACGGGCGCGTTGTTGCCGGTCAACGGCCGGGTTTAGACGGCTCCGCCATCATCCCGTTCAATCCGGGATCAGCAGTCGCAGCTTCGACCTGAAGCGGATGCTCTGCTTGCCGGCGAGCGCGATGCCGTCGCCTTCGGCGGCCTCATCGGTATAGGTGCCGGTGAATCCAATGGTCACGACCTTGCGTTCCCAGATCGGCCGCTCGCCATAGGTCGGCGAGTGTTCCTGGTTGGTGACCTCGCCCTTCCATTTGCCGTCGGCCGCGGTGTAGCTGCCGAAGGCGTAGAAGAACGAGTCGCCGCCGCGCATCTGGCCGTCACGCAGCACCATGACGCCCTGATTGCCGCCTTGAACTCCATCAAGGAATTCCACGGTGATGTGATAAAGCCCGTTCCGGATCATCGAATGGTCGCGCCCCGTCCCGTCGATGACAATAGCCGTCCGGGTCCGTCCTGAGCAAATCCCCTTCGCGTCGGAAAGCGCGATTCCGGGCTATGCTGCAGCAATGAGTCGCGGCCGGAGGCGCCGCTGGAGCCTGCCCGTTGGAAACCGCGCTTTATCTGCCCGTCAAACGCTTCCTTGAAAAGCTCGGCTTCACCGTCAAGGGCGAGATCGGCGGCTGCGATCTGGTTGCGCTGAGCGGCGACGATCCACCGGTTGTGGTGATCGGGGAACTCAAGCTCGCCTTCAATCTCGAACTGATCCTGCAGGCGGTCGATCGTGCCGGCGCCTCGGATGAGGTTTGGATCGCCGCCAAGATCTCGGTCCGCGGCAAGGGCCGCGAGAGCGATGCGCGCTATCGCAATCTGTGCCGGCGGCTCGGCTTCGGCATGCTCGGTGTCACCGCAACCGGCGACGTAGAGGTCCTGGTGAAGCCGCCGACCGCGGCCCCGCGCCGGAATCCCAAGAAGCGGTCGCGCCTAATTGCCGAGCACCAGAAGCGCAAGGGCGATCCGGCCATGGGCGGCTCGACGCGCGCGCCGATCATGACGGCCTATCGACAGCAGGCGCTTGCCTGTGCTTCGGCGCTATCCGAAGGGCCACGGCGCGTGCGCGATCTGAGAAGCGACATTCCCGATGCCGGTAAGATCCTGCTGCACAATGTCTATGGCTGGTTCGACCGTGCCGAGCGCGGCATTTATATACTCACCGATGCCGGCCGCGCCGCGCTGAAGCGCTGGCCGCAGCAGCAGGCCGATCTGTCAGGTGCTGCGGGAGCAGCACCGTAGGAGCGTCAATGGAGATGCCGCGGTCCTGATCGAACTTTCCGGCACTCACAAGATTGAGAGACTCTGGTTGCATGGCTGGATTGCCATCACACTTTCATATTGCAATGCAACATAAGGCCACCTACGTATCTCCCGCGATTCAAATATGAGGCGGCGATGAGCGGAGACTGGAATACCAAGTATGGCACCCGACGCGTACGGCATGACCCGCCGACGCTCGAGGAGGCAATCTTCGCAGCCGTCGGTATTACCGATGATCTCGAAGCCCAGGCCGAGATCGCGTCGGCCCTGATGGGCCTGCCTTACGAAGACGTGCTGGCCGAAGTGAAGAAGACCGCGCGCGTCAGCGCTCGCACCGGCACCGCCACCCGCGTGATTGCCGGCGAACAGGGCGCGCAGCGTTCCGTCGTGGTCGAGCGCCGCGTGGTCCGGCGTTTCTCGACGGACAAGCGCACCGGCACCTGAAAAAACCGATTGCTGAAAAATAAAAGGGCAATTCGCTAAGCGAATTGCCCTTTTTGCTGTTGGTCTGGTGAACCGATCAGGCCGCCCGCCCCCAGCCGGACATCTGCATCACCATCCGCCAATAGGCGCGATTCATGTCGACGATCGCGCGCGCGGCGTCGACCGGTGAAACCGCGGCTGCTGCGGCCGGTGCAGGCTCGGCCTGGCTATGGTCGCTGAGGTCGATGCTGCCGGTGGACTCGCCGTGACGGAAGGTCAGCTGCGCGCCGAACTTGGTGGCGAGCGCCCGCATCGCGTCGTTCTGCGCGCCGGTGGTGATGCGCAGATTGGCGTAACCCTTGGCATGTGCTTCCGCGATCAGCTTGCGAAACAGGATGCTGCCGACGCCCTTGCGGCGCGCTGGCCGCTCCACGCTGAACGCGATCTCAGGCTGCGCGTCCGGCGACTGCTCCGGCGGATGCAGCTCGGCCGCACCGCGAACCACGCCATCCTCGAAATAGGCGATGATCACGGTGCCGTCATTGGCGCACCGCTCGGCGTAGCGGCGGATGAAACTGTCGTCGGTGAAGCCATGAAACCGATCATGACGGCTGGTTCGATCCAGTCTCAACAGATGATCGCGCAGCAGGGGAAGCTCCTCCTGCTGGCTCAACGTCCGCACGGTGCCCTTGAGCGTCGAACGGATGGAATGGTGGTTCATTTCATAACTCCTCTTGGTAGCCCTCGAGGAGGCGTTGAGTCCCTAGCACCCCAATGTTGTGCATCGCACCATATAATTCAAGCTTCTAGATTCACTTAATTGCCACATATTTGAATTTGTTGGAGAAATTCGCCGCAAATAGCTATCATAATACCATCTGCGTCTGAGTGACGACCGCGACCAGTTTGCCATCCTCGGTCTCGAGCCGGGTCTGCCAGACCTGTGTCCGCCGCCCCCGATGAACCGGCGTCGCTGTAGCGATCACCGCAGTCCCTTCCTTGGCCCCACCGATGAAATTGGTCTTGCTCTCCAGCGTCGTCGTCCCCTTGGCATCCTCAGGCAGGTTGATCACGGTCGCGGCCGCCCCGACCGAATCCGCAAACGCCATCACCGCGCCGCCGTGGATGATGTGATTGAGGGTGCAGAGTTCCGGCCGCACCACCATCCGGGCGACCACGCGATCCTTGTCGGCCTCCGTGAAGATGACACCCTTGAGTTCCGCAAACGGCATCTTCATCGACTGGATCTTTTCGAGCAGCGTCATCAAGTCCTCCCGTTCGTCTCTGGGGCGTCTAGGCGCGCCTGACCCGCGTATCCATCGTTCCTCGCGAGTGTTCGTGGCATGATGGATTGCCGGGGCAAGCTCGGCAATGACGTCCGAGGTAATGGTGCTGATAACGTCATGGCCGTGTGACAATCGCTGACGAGTCTGCATAGCTTCCGCGATGCGCGACTTCCCTCCCCGCCGGATCGTCTGCCTGACCGAAGAGACGGTCGAGACGCTGTACCTGCTCGGCGAGCAGGACCGCATCGTCGGCGTCTCCGGTTACGCGGTGCGGCCACCGCAGGTCCGCCGCGAGAAGCCGCGCGTGTCGGCCTTCATCTCCGCCGACATTCCGAAGATCCTCGCACTCGCCCCCGATCTCGTGCTCGCCTTCTCCGACTTGCAGGCCGCTATCGTCGCCGACCTCATCCGCGCCGGCGTCGCAGTTCACGTCTTCAACCAGCGCGACCTCGCCGGCATCTTCGCGATGATCCGTACTCTCGGCGCGATCGTCGGTGCCGCCGATCGCGCCGAGCGGCTCGCGACAGACTTCGCGCAACGGCTTGCAGCGATCGCGGCGACGCCCCGGCCCTCAGCTCGGCCAAAGGTCTTTTTCGAGGAATGGGACGATCCCCTGATCAGCGGCATCGGCTGGGTGTCCGAACTGATCGAGATCGCCGGCGGCGAAGACGTGCTGCCGCATCTGCGCGCCTGCAAGGCGGCCAAGGACCGCATCATTTCTCCGGACGTCGTGCGCGACACGATGCCCGACGTGATCCTGGCATCCTGGTGCGGCAAGAAGGTCGTGCCCGACCGCATTCGTAAGCGTCCAGGCTGGAGCGACATCCCCGCCGTGCGCAACGATCGCATCGTCGAGATCAAGTCGACGATCATCTTGCAACCCGGCCCCGCCGCGCTGACGGACGGGCTCGATGCGATCGTCAAGGCGTTGTGGCCGGAGCGGCCCTGAGCTTTCGCCACCGTCATTGCGAGCGAAGCGAAGCAATCCAACTCACCGCGTGCTGTGCCGTGGATTGCTTCGTCGCTTCAGCGCAAAATTGCTTTGCAATTTTGTCGCGAGCTCCTCGCAATGACGTGGAGAGTACGGCTACGCCTTCTCCACCCCGCACCATTCGGTGACGAACAGCGCGATGGCCTTGGTTGTCTTTCGCAACGACTCCAGGTCGACATATTCGTTGAAACCGTGCATCGCCTCGCCGCTGGCGCCGAAGCAGAGGCTCGGGATGTTGTAGTTCAGGCCATAGAAGCGCGTGTCGGTCAGCGCGGTGAAGGCGCGGTCTTCCACCGTTCCGCCATAGACGGTCTTGTGCGCCTTGGCGAAGGCCGCCTCCGGCGCTTCGGAATTGGTGAGTTCATAGCCTTCCGACAGGAATCCCGACCATTCCACCTGCGGCGGATTGTTGGAGAGGAAGCGGTGGTCGCGCGCGGCGGCAGCGACGCAGGCAAGGATTTCCTTCTGGCACTCCGATATCGACCAGCCCGGCAACACCGCGATCCGGCAATCCACGTCGCACCAGGCCGGCACGCTGGAGGCCCAGTCGCCGCCCTTGATGATGCCGGGGTTGAAGTTGATGGGATGATTGACGTCCTTGAAATGGCGATCCGCCTTGGCCCGTTCGTTCCAGGCGATCTCGAGCTTCTGCAGCGCGTGGACAAGATGATACGTGGCCATGATCGCGTTCGCGCCCGCGCCGGCCTCGAACACATGCACCGGGAAACCGCGCACCTTCAGGCGAAACCAGATCACGCCGACCTGCGAGCGGATCATCCTGCCGCTGGTCGGCTCCGGGATGAAGCAGGCATCGGCACGATAGCCGCGCTGCAAGGTCGAGAGCGCGCCGACGCCGGTGCTCTCCTCCTCGATCACGGACTGGAAATGAACCCGCCCCGTCGGCTTGAGCCCGGCCTTTTCGATCGCATCAAGCGCATAGAGCGCGGCAATCGTGCCCGACTTCATGTCGCAGGCGCCGCGGCCGTACATCCGGCCGTTCCTGATGACCGGCGAGAACGGCGGCGTCTCCCACATATCGAGCGGTCCGGTCGGCACCACGTCGCAATGGCCCTGCAGGATCAGCGATTTGCCGGCATTGCTGGCTGGACGGTAGGTGCCGACCACGGTGCGCGCCTTGGAGAAATCGTGCTCGATCGGGCCGAAGCCGCGCAGATCCTTGAGCTCGTCGAGATTGATGTGCCAGTCGTCGACCTCGTAGCCGCGTCGGCGCAGCAGGTCGCCGATCATGTCCTGGCAAGGGCCCTCGGCGCCGCGCGTCGAGGGGATCGAGACGAACTCCTCGGTCGTCGCGAGCTGCTGATCGAACCCTTCGTCAACGGCATCAAGGATTCGTTGTTGCGTATCGGCAGTCATGCAGCAGCTCCATCGGGGATATTGAGAGGCGGGAGCGTCAGCGTAACCCGATTTCAGCCGGCCGGGTATTCTGCAAAATAGGCATCCCGCAATGCATCGTCGAGCAGACGGCCCTCCGAATAGCCATCGAGCGTCGAAGGCCGCGCCACGCCGTCGAGCAGCCGCGGACACGGCTCGGGCGCGCCGAGGACGGTGCGCACCGGGATGCGCTCGGCATAGATCGGCAACTCGTAATCCTCGTCATCATCGGCGACGCCCTTGGCGCGAATCTTGGCCGAGGCCTCCTCGATCTCCATGGCGATGAACGAGGTCGCCTTGATCTCCTGCGTGCTGCTCGGCCGCAGGCTCGCGGTGCGATCGGGGAAGAAGCGATCGACCATCGCGACCAGCGCGCGCTGCTTCTCCTCGGGATCGGTGACGAGATAGGCTGAGCCGAACGCCATCACGGCGCGATAGTCGGCCGAATGGTTGAAGCCGCAGCGCGCCAGCACCAGGCTGTCGAGATGCGCCACCGTCAGGCAGACCTTCTGCCCCTCCGCCTGGTGCTCCAGCATCCGGCTCGCGCTCGAGCCGTGCCAGTAGAGCCTGGTGCCTTCGCGCCAGAAGAAGGTCGGCGTGCAATAGGGTTGGCCGTCGATGACGTAAGACACGTGGCACAGCATCGAGGCATCCAGGATCCGGTGCACGGTCTCGTGGTCGTAGAAGCCGCGGTCATGGCGGCGCTTCACCCGGTTGCGGGACGACTTGGGGTAGGACGGAGCGGATGCACCTTCGGTCACGGCAATGCCTCGCGAAATTTGGAATCTGACGACAGTTGTAGCGGTCCATTTGGTCTGCGATAGTGCCAATTCCATGCGAAAAATTCCGACCAATTCACCGAAGCCGTCGCCGCGCAAGGCAGAACTCCCGCTCGACCTCGCAGGTCCGCACGTCACGCAGGGCGCGGCCTCGCAGCACCGGCTCTATCAGGCGCTGTGCCACGCCATCGTCGGCGGCATCGTCAAGCCGGGCGAGCCGCTGCCGCCGTCGCGCGCGCTGGCGAAACAGACCGGCTTCCGCCGCAACGCGGTGACCACGGCCTATGAGCGGCTGATCGCCGACGGCTTTGCGGTTGCGACCACCGGCTCCGGCACCTTCGTTGCGGCACGCATCCCGGCGCAGGCCGCGGCATCACGGCGCGCGAAGATCACCATCGAGCCGCCGCAGCACAGCGCGCTGTCGCTCGGCTGCACGCATATCGACGAGCGCGCGCTGCAACGCTTCCGGGCCTTTGCCGGCCGCCGGCTGCGCGCGTTCGGGCCGGAGCATCTCCACTACGGCGACCCCAGAGGCAATCGCGAATTGCGTGCCGCGATCGCAGACCACCTGTTGTCGGCGCGCGGGCTGCGCTGCGACCCCGAACAGATCATGCTGGCATCAGGTACGCTGCACGCGCTGCGCATCGTGCTGAGCGCAATCCTGAAAGCCGGCGATCAGGTCTGGTGCGAGGATCCCGGCTATCCGGCGGCGCAGCGCGCGATCGAGCATTGCGGTTATCGTCCGGTGTCGGTGCCGGTCGATGCATCCGGCATGATGGTCGGCAAGGGACGCGTGTCGGCGCCGGCAGCGCGCGCTGCCTACGTGACCCCATCGCATCAGTTTCCGCTCGGCGTGCAGATGTCGATGCCGCGCCGGCTCGAATTGCTCGACTGGGCGAAGGACGCCGGTGCGTTCGTGTTCGAAGACGATTACGACAGCGAGTTCCGCTATGACGGCGCGCCGCTGCTGTCGCTCGCGGGCATCGATCATTTGCGCCGCGTGATCTACATGGGCACCTTCGCCAAGACACTGTTCCCGGGGTTGCGCATCGGTTACTGCGCCCTCCCCGAACAATTGATCGGCCCGGTGACGGCGGCACGCGCCGCGCTCGACCGCTTTCCCGGCACGCTCATGGAAGGCGCGGTTGCGGATATGCTGAACTCCGGCGCCTTTGCCGCCAATTTGCGCAAAGCGCGCAAACTCTACCGCGAGGCCCGCGACGTGCTGGCCTCTACCCTCGCTGCGGCCTCCGAAGGCGAGCTCACGGTTCCCGTGCCGTCGCAAGGCCTGCATCTGGTGGCGCGGCTCGATCCGGCGACCGATCCGCGCGTTGCATCGGATGCGAAAGCGGCCGCCGGTGTCGGCGGCTGGCTGCTCGCGGAGACCTATCATCGCGCACGTCCGCTGCCGGGATTTGTGCTCGGCTTCTCCGGTCATCCGGTCCCACAACTCGTCGCGTCGGCGGAGCAATTGGCGAAGGCGATGCTCGTTGCGTTGCGCGCCACGCGCACGGTGTCGGCCAAGCCGCGCCGCCCTATGAGAATCGCAGCCGCCTGACTAAGGTCGCTCGCACGCAACCGCGCCAGCCAGGGAGATACCGGATGCCCGGCAATCGCAACATCCTGTATCTGATCATCGGTGCGCTGGTCGTCGTCGTGGGCGTGCTCGGTTACAATCTCTATCAGGCCAAGAAGCAGCCCGACGGCCTGCAGATCAATGTCGGTCCCGGCGGCGTGAAGATCCAGAACAAGTGATGAAGGAGACCGCGATGCGGCGCTTTGGATTCGGCGCGCTGTTCGGCGCCATTGCATTGGTGACAGCGGGCGCGCCTGCCCTTGCGCAGCAGGCGCAGGCGGTTTCGCGCGAACAGGACATCGGTGGTCTACGCGTCGGTCAACGCGTGCTGGTCGATGACGGATCGTGCCCGTCCGGTCAGATCAAGCAGGTAATGGGGTCGCAGCTGAAAGAGACCGGTGTGGTACGCACCCGCACCTGCGTGCCGCGCCTCGCGAGAAGGTAATTATCTCCCTCGCCGGCAATTTCATCATCGTCGGAGGAACGGACCGCTCAGTTCGTCGACGGCTCGAACATGCATTGTAGCGTCGGCTTGGCGATCTTGGTGAAGGTCGGGCCGATCTCGGACTGCTTGGAGGGCGGCACCCAATCGGTCTCGATCGTCGGCACGCCGGTCTCGCTGATGCCGCGCAGCAGCGCCTGACGCAGGTCGGGATCTTCGATCGTCGCCGCGGCGTGATCGTGCAGGCAGCCGCATACGGCCTCGGGGTGCGCCCAACGGCCGAGCATGTGAGGCGCGCACGCCCGCACGAATTCATCGCGCGGCTCGGGCATCTTGAACAGCGTCCGGATCTGCATGGATTCGAGGGGGAGCTGCGACTGAGCCTGCGCTGAGCCGGCCAGGGCGAGGGATGCGAACATCGCGGCGGAACAGATACGGAGCAACATGCGGGGCCTTTTTCCGGCAATTTTCTCGTTTGCGTGTTGCGGTCAGTTGGCCGCCACCACCATCGACGACGCGGGCATGATCGGCGAGCCATTGTAGGAGAAGGTGCCGATGCCGGGCAGACCACCGTCCGCCGATCCCGCCACCGATGGACCGGCCATCACGAAGGCGAAAGCGAGGATGAAGCTGATCGTCCGCATTTGACCGTCTCCGCTATGGCGCTCGTCGTCTGCGCCGTTTGTTGACAGTTTGATAACTAATCGGCGTTTCCGGAGTTCTGCGGCAAAAGCGGAAAATGGTTTCGTCGGCACGCGAATTGTTTCGTCGGCCAATGCGCGACGAAACATTCGCCGGAAAAGACCAATGTTTTCAGTGACCGCCTCGTAACACGCGCGAAGTCAAAAACGCGCGGGGGACGTACGCGCCCGCTCCTCATCACGACGGAGGTTGCCCAACACGCCACGCCAACATGCGCGCGCGGTCGACGGCATGACAATCCACCAGCCAGCGTCGATGATCGAATATACGCGTGAATTGAGCGGCCTACGGCGCTTTCTTAACTTTCCTCTGCTGAGACATGCGGCAGCATCGCATGACCGATGGTGAACCTTGCAGCGGTTCCTGCCGACTCACGCGTGCACCGTGCAACCAACTCCGCGGTGGCACGTTGTCGTGATCCCCAATCCAACGAAGGATGTCAGTCGTGGGCAATGGCAACATGGGGAATGAGTCTGCGACCCGCAAAACGGGACAACAGCAGATGACGGGAGCGATGCCGCAACAGGGCACCCACGTGATGGGCGACAATGAATGCGCACCGCAGAAGCTGGTCCGGCTCGTTGGTTGCCGCGACACGAACGTACGGCCCGAACAAGCACGCTTCGAGTCACGTGCGAAGCAGTTCGGCCAGACCAAGCGATAGATCGTCCATCGCCTCAGCTTCGCTGCTCAAGCCATTGTATCAGCTACTGAATGAACTCACCGCATTTCTGCACGTTGGCGTCGCTCGCGCCCCAGGGCATGATCGGCACCGACGAGGTGGAGTTCTTTGGCGAGCCCTCGATCAGCCTGTCCGAATAGACCATATAGACCAGCACGTTGCGCTTGGCGTCGCAGCCGCGCACGATTTGCATCTTCTTGAAGAACAGCGAGCGCCGCTGGCGGAACATATCGTCGCCCTGGCTCATTTTATTCTTGAAACGAATCGGTCCGATCTGCCGGCAAGCCAGCGAGATGTCAGAGACTTCCTCGGCCACACCGAGCCAGCCCTTGAAGCCGCCCTTCTCCGGCACCGTGAAATGACAGGCCACGCCTTCGACCTCGGGGTCGTCGACACCGTAGGTGGCGAGCTTGTCGTTCGGGCTGAGCCATTTGAACACGGTCGAGCGGCGGAAGATCAGGTCCGGTTCGTCCGCCGCTGCGACAGGAGCCGCCTGTGCCATGGCCACGACGAGAAGCAGCAACGCGCACCCCCACGGATACAAGGCACGGATGTCACACAGGCTCACACTTCTCGACGTCATGGAGGTCTCCGCTGATAAGTCGTCGCGTATGTAGTGCGGAACAGCCGCACGGAAAGGCGCTGACAGATTGGTGATCTGTCAGGCCGCTTTAACCTTCTGTGAGGCTTTTTTGTTACGCTTTTTGCGAAAAATACGGGATCACGGAAGGGTTAGATCGCTCGCGCTGGTGAACGCTTTCCACGTCTGCGACAACCAATGGATAGTTTGGACTGGGATTCGGAAAATGCGCGCAAGCGAACGTCGGCATTCGATTTTTGATTTTGCGAATGAGCGGTTTTGGCAGTTTGCGATTTTGACGGCGGCCGGCACGATCGGAGCCTCCACCCAGGCCGACGCAGCACTGTACTACTGGAACGGACCTGACTCCGCCTATTACGGCGAGCCCGAACCGATGCTGCCTCCTCAGCCGCACCGGCAGAAAGTGCGACGCAATCCGGTCAAGAAGGAGCCCGTTGCCGCCAAGGAAACCGCCGCCAAGCCGCAGGGTCCGCTTATCATCGCGATCTCGATTGACCAGCAGAAGGTGCGCCTCTACGACGTCAACGGTCTGTATGCCGAGAGCCCGGTATCGACGGGCATGAAGGGGCATTTGACCCCGATGGGCGTGTTCAGCGTCATCCAGAAGCAGAAATACCATCGCTCCAACATCTACAGCGGCGCGCCGATGCCGTACATGCAGCGCATCACCTGGTCGGGCATCGCAATGCATGCCGGCGTGCTGCCCGGTTATCCCGCGTCCCACGGCTGCATCCGCATGCCCACCGGGTTCGCGGTCAAGATGTACAACTGGACCCGGATGGGCGCGCGCGTGGTGGTCACGCCCGGCACCATCACGCCTGAGAATTTCTCGCACCCGCTGCTCGTGACGCAGAAGGTCGTGCCGTCGCAGCCGGTCGCCGACGATCTCCTGAAGAAGGATGCGCCGCTCGGCGTGAAGGGCGACAAGGGCGCGGACAAGCCGGAGACCAGCATTGAACTGCGCTCGACTGTCGGCCATGCCGACCAGCCCGGCTCGCTGCGCGACAACACCCACACTGCCGACGCCAGCGGCACGATGCCGTCCGCGAGCGCATCGGTGACGATGTCCGATGTGGCCGGCGCCGCGATTGCCGACAAGTCCGAAGAGGCAAGTGCGGCGACGGCCGGCGATGCAAAGCCCGATGCGCGGGCCGCCTCGGACAAGCCCGAGACCGCCGCGGACAAACCGGCCGATACCAAATCCGCCGATGCCGCCAGCAACGACAAGACGGTCGGCGAAACCTCCGTGACGGGCAGCGTCGAAAGCGCGAACTCAGAGGTCTCGGCAAGCGACCGTGTGAAGGCCGAAGTGAAGGCCGATGCGCCGAAGCCGGACGCCAAGGTTGCCGGCGCCGACGCGCCGAAGGTGGATGCCACCAAGGCTACGGTGACCGCCGATGCGCCGAAGGCGGATGCTGCCAAGGTGGCCGACAAGACTGCTGATAAGCCTGCTGACAACGCCAGCGATAAGCCGGCCGCGCCGGCGACTGCAGCGGATGCGCCCGATGCGAAGAAGGACCCGACGCGGCTGCCGGGCGTTGCAAGCATCGACGTGCCGAAGCGCACCGGCCAGATCGCGGTCTTCATCAGCCGCAAGGATTCCAAGCTCTATGTGCGGCAGAATTTCGCGCCGCTGTTCGAAGTGCCGGTGACGATCGCACCGAGCGACCGGCCGCTGGGCACGCATATCTTCACGGCGGAAGCCGACAAGAAGGATCCCAATGCATTGCGCTGGTCGGTGATCTCGCTGCCGATGTCGGCGCGCAACGCTGCGCGTGTCGAGGCGCGGGAGCGCATCTCGCACCGCCGCAAGATGGCCGGCGCCGCAGAGATCGAGGCAAAGCCGCTGCCGCTGTCGGACAGCCCGGCCGAAGCACTCGACCGCATCACGATTCCCGCCGACGCGATGGCGCGGATCAACGATGCACTCGGCACCGGCGGATCGATCATCGTCTCCGACCTCGGTGTGAACCAGGGCGAGACCGGCGAAGGCACCGATTTCATCGTGCCGCTGCGTTAGACCTTGCTCATAACGGCTTCTTGAAGGCCCGGGTCCGCCGACTGGATTATCATCCCTGCGGATTATCCGGGGACATCACCATGATCGACCGCAGGACACTGATCGTGGCGGGACTGGCCGCGACCGCGGGATCGCGCGCTCTGCATGCGCAAGCGCCCGCGATCAGCCGCATCACGGCCTATGCCTTCTCGTTCGCGGCGCTTGCCGGCGGCGAGATCCGCCTCGCCGACTACACTGGCCATCCCATGATGATCGTGAACACGGCCTCGCTGTGTGGCTTCACGCCGCAGTACGCCGGCTTGCAGCAATTGTGGACCGAATTTCGCGATCGCGGCTTCGTCATCATCGGTGTCCCCTCCAACGACTTCGGCGGCCAGGAGCCGGGCGGCCCGACCGAGATCGCCGAGACGGCGCAGCACCAATACGGCGTCACCTTCCCGATATCAGCCAAGGCCGTCGTGAAGGGCGCCAACGCGCACCCGTTCTACAGATGGGCCGCGGAGGCGCGGCCGAAGGACGTGCCGCGCTGGAACTTCCACAAATACCTGATCGGTCGCGACGGCTACATCGCCGACGTCTTCCCTGAGTCGGTCGTGCCGGAGGACACACGGATCAAGACCGCCATCGCGCGGACGCTGGCGGTGGCCTGATCGCGCCGGTAATCCCCGGAATTAACTCAACAAACGGGGATATCATGGCCAGGCCGCCACCTTCGTTGCCTTGGCGGACCCAATCCAACTAGGGTACTATCGGTTGGGGGTGGAAGCGGCCCGGCAACGGCCAAGCGCCGACACCGGGAGCGGGATCAGCAAGGAACACGCCATGCGCATTGCTGCAGGTCTGATTTTCGCGGGGACGGTCTCGTTGCTCGCGTCGAGCGCGGCTTGGTCGCAGACTCCACCGGTCAAGGGCGGCGCTGCTACGCCCGCAGCCGCGCCACAGGCCGCCGCTGCCCCCGCACCTGCTGCGGCGGCGCCCGCGCCAGCCGCGGCCATGACACCCCCGGTCCCGCCGCAGCAACCGCCTCAACCGGCCCGCGCGGCCTGCAACAACCCGAACGCGCTCGGCGTCAGCCGCACGGTCGAGATCGACACCACGGGCGGTCCGGGCTTCGGCTTCGAGCACTTCAAGCAGCTCGACTTCCTGCGCGACCACGAGGTGGTGCTGACCTTCGACGACGGTCCGTGGCCGGTCAACACGCCGGCCGTGCTGAAGGCGCTGGCGGATGAATGTACCACCGGCGTGTTCTTCCCGATCGGCAAGCACGCGACCTACCATCCGGAAATCCTGCGGCAGGTCTATGCGGCCGGCCACACGGTCGGCTCGCACACTTGGTCGCATGAGAATCTGAACAACAAGAAGCTGACCGAGGACCAGAAGAAGGACGAGATCGAGCGCGGCCTGGCCGCCATCAAATGGGCGCTCGAGGTCTCGCCGGCGCCGTTCTTCCGTTTCCCGGCGCTGCAGCATCCGCCGGAGATGGTGACCTATCTCGGCAACCGCAACATCGCGATCTTCTCCTGCGACCTCGACTCCTTCGACTTCAAGTCGAAGAACCCGCAGCAGGTGATCGACACCGTGATGAAGAAGCTCGGCAAGCTCGGAAAGGGCATCATCCTGCTGCACGACTTCCAGAAGCACACCGCGGAAGCCCTGCCCACGCTGCTGCAGCAGTTGAAGGCCGGCGGCTACAAGGTGGTGGCGATGCGCGCCAAATTCCCGGCGACGGTGCTGCCGCAATACGAGCAGGAGCTCGCCAAGGACGTCAAGCTGCCGACCGTGAGCTCGCGGCCGGTGAACAGCGTCGTCACCACGGTCAACCAGTAAGCGGCGGCGGCGACGATCTCTGTGCCGGCGTTGCGTATCGAGGGCTTTGTCATCGTCTCCGCCGACGGCCGGCTGGCCAATGCGCGGAACGTGATGCCCGACGATCTCAAGATCGAGGGTGACAAGCGGTTCTTCACCGCAGCCCTCGACGGCGCCGACCTGATCGTGCACGGCCGCCACTCCCAGGAGGAGCAGCCGAACGCGCCGAAGCGGCGGCGCCTGATCCTGACGCGTAAGGTGCAGGCCACCGCGCCCGATCCATCCAATCCGAAGTCGCTCTTGTGGAATCCCGCCGGCTGTTCGTTTGACGATGCAAGCCGTGCGGCCGGCGTCACGTCGGGCATGGCCGCGATCATCGGCGGCCCCGGCGTGTTCGGGATGTTCATGGACCGCTACGACACGTTCTGGCTGTCGGTCGCATCGCGCGTGCAGATCCCCGACGGCGAGCCCTGCTTTCCCGGCGTCCCTGCCCGCTCGCCGCAACAGGTACTCGCCGCGCACGGCCTGCATGCCGGCGAGCCGCAACTGATTGACGCCGCGCAAGAGGTCAGCGTGACGCCGTGGCGGCGGATCGCTTGATCATCGCGGTCGGTGCGATGACGGCCGAACGCTGAACTTTCGCGCCCCTACACGTCCCCGTAAGACGGGTCGTTCCTGCTCGGCCCGCGGCCGTAGCCGGCGATGATGAACAGCGCGCCGATCAGCGACAGGTTCTTCAGCGCCTCGATCAGGGTCTTGAGGTTGTCGGGCGCCGGCTGATTCCAGAAATCATGGAAGTAGAACGTCGTGAAGCACACGAAGATGATCAGCAGGATCGCGAAGAACCGCGCCAGCACATTCACCGCGATCATCAGACCGGCAATGATCTCGAAGGCTCCGACCACGATCGCCAGCAGCTGCATGAACGGCATGCCAGCGAAGGTTTCGATCTGCTGCGTATAGGGCGCGACCACAGCGGGGATGGTCACCTTGGCCGCGAGCAGATCCGCCGTCGCCTGGATGCCGAACAGCTTGGTCGCCCCCGAATAAAGGAACAGCACGGCGAACAGGATTCGCCCGAAGACGATGAATGCTGGCATGGGGTCGGCCTCACTGATTGGCGGGCGTCGGACGAAGCAGGCGGCGCGATTATGGTCGCTCCGCCTGCTTCGATCAAATCGAATCCGTCTCGCCTGTATCAGGATGCGATGACACGGAATCGCATCGTGATCTCATCTCATTGTTCGAGCATGATCTTTTCGGAGAACCGCTTCACACTTTTCCGGATCATGCCCTAGCCGAACAGCGTCGGCTGCGCGCGGCCGGCGCGCTCCTGGGCTTCGACCGCGGCGACCGCGGTCATGTTGAGGATGCCGCGCGCCGTGACACCGGGGGTGAGGATGTGCGCCGGGCGCGCCGGACCGATCAGGATCGGGCCAACCGGCAATGCATTTCCCAACACCTTGATGGTCTGATAGGCGATGTTGGCCGCATCCAGCGTCGGCATGATCAGGATGTTGGCCTCACCTTCCAGCCGCGACTGCGGCAGCACGGCCTTGCGCGCGATCGCCGACAGCGCCGTGTCGGCCTGCATCTCGCCGTCGGCCTCGATCTCCGGATGCTTGTCCTTCAGGAGCTGGGTCGCGCGGCGCATCTTGCGCGCCGAGTCCGTATCGTAACTCCCGAAGTCGGAATGTGACACGAAAGCGATCTTGGGCTTGAAGGCGAAGCGCTGGGCGTGAACCGCCGCCAGCGACGCCACCTCGGCAAGCTCCTCCGCACTGGGATTCGGGCGCACCTGCGTGTCGGCCAGGAAATACGCCCCCTTGGTGGTGATCATCAGCGACATCGCTGCGTAGTCACCGACCCCCGGCAGGAAGCCGATGATCTCGCGAACATGGCGCAGATGGCTCATGAAGCGGCCCTCGACCCCGCACAGCATGGCATCGGCCTCGCCGCGCGACACCGCCAGCGCCGCAATCACCGTGTTATTGGTGCGGACCACCGTACGCGCCGCGTCAGGCGTTACACCGCGCCGCCCGGCGACGTCGATATAGGACTGCACATAGGAGCGGTAGCGCGGATCGTCCTCGGGATTGATGAGGTCGAAATCGCGGCCGGCCTGGATTGCCAAGCCGAAGCGCTTGATCCGGGTCTCCACCACCGACGGACGCCCGACCAGGATCGGCCGCGCCAGCTTCTCCTCGAGCACCACCTGGGTGGCGCGCAGCACGCGCTCGTCTTCGCCTTCGGCGTAGATCACGCGCACCGGCTGGGTCTTCGCCTTGGCGAACACCGGCTTCATGGTGATGCCGGAACGGAACGCGTAGCGCTGCAGCTCGGCGCAGTATTCGTCGAAGTTCGTGATCGGCCGGGTCGCGACGCCCGACTCCATCGCGGCTTTCGCCACGGCCGGCGCGATGCGCAGGATCAGCCGCGGATCGAACGGGCTCGGGATCAGCGACCCAGGACCGAACCCCTGCGTCTCGCCGGGTTCAAAGCCGTGGGCCACGGCGTCCGACGGCGGATCGCGCGCGAGCTGCGCGATCGCGTCGACCGCCGCGTGCTTCATCGCCTCGTTGATCGCGGTGGCACCGACGTCGAGCGCGCCGCGGAAGATGAACGGAAAGCACAGGACATTGTTGACCTGGTTCGGGAAGTCCGACCGTCCGGTGCAGATCATGGCATCAGGCCGCGCCTGGCGCGCCTCGTCCGGCATGATCTCCGGCACCGGGTTGGCGAGCGCCATCACCAGCGGCTGGTCCGCCATCTGCTTGACCATCTCCGGCTTGAGCACGCCCGGCGCCGACAGGCCGATGAAGATGTCCGCTCCCGGAATGACGTCCGCCAGCACCCGCGCGCTGGTCTTCTGCGTGTAGACCGCCTTCCAGCGATCCATCGTGGTGTTGCGGCCGTCATAGACGACACCGTCGATGTCGCAGACCCAGATGTTCTTGCGCTGGGCGCCCATCGAGACCAGCAGATTGAGGGTCGCGATCGCCGCCGCCCCCGCGCCGGAGCAGACGATCTTCACGTCAGCAAGCTTCTTGCCGTTCAGCAGGAGGCCATTGACGATTGCGGCCGTGACGATGATGGCGGTGCCATGCTGGTCGTCGTGAAACACCGGGATCTTCATGCGCTCCTTGAGCTGCGCCTCGATCTCGAAGCACTCCGGCCCGCGGATGTCCTCGAGGTTGATGCCGCCGAAGGTTGGCTCCAGCGCTGCGACCGTCTCGACCACACGCTCGATGGTATCCGCCTTGATCTCGATGTCGAACACGTCGATGCCGGCGAACTTCTTGAACAGCACCGCCTTGCCTTCCATGACAGGCTTCGAGGCCAGCGGCCCGATATTGCCGAGGCCAAGCACCGCGGTACCGTTGGAGACCACCGCCACCAGGTTGGAGCGGGCCGTCAGGGTTGCGGCCTCGGCGGGGTTCTTGGCGATCTCGGTGCACGCGGCGGCGACGCCCGGCGAATAGGCCAGCGCCAGGTCGCGCTGGTTGGCGAGCGGCTTGATCGCCTGGATCTCGAGCTTACCAGGCCGCGGGAGCCGGTGGTAAGCGAGCGCCGCGTTATGCAGTTCTTCCGACGATGACGACATGCGTGCTCCCGCGTTTCCGGCCCTTAAATCTTGTTTCTATGCTAATCTAAGAAGAGTCAGTTTCCGGCAAATCGAACTGGATGTGAAGCATGCCCAACCGCTTGGATGCAACATCCGATAAGGTCCCCGTCAACAGGCCAGCGGCGGCACGTTCGTCGAATGCCGCCCTCTCCCCGTGGCATCCCACCCGGGAATAGCAAATTTTGTTCTTTGCACGATCCGGAGCTGACCGAATGAAGAAAATCCTGCTGGGCCTGGTCGCCGTCATCGTGATTGCGATCGGCGGCTTCTTCGGCTTCGACCTCTATACCCAGCGGCGGATCACCAGCGCCGTGGAGGCCGTATTCGACCAGGTCCGCGCCGAGGGCGGCACGGCGAGTCACGGCCGGATTTCATTCGACCTGATGCAGCGCACCCTGACCATCGGGGATATCGCCATCGACACCGGCACGCAGCCGCCGTTCAGGCTGAAGGCAGCCACCGTGATGGCCTACGGCGTCGACCGATCGGACACCTCGCGCTTTTCCGCCGGTAGCCTTGAGGCCCGCGACGTCGAGATCGATGCCACGATGGGCGAGAAGCAGGCCTTCACGCTCAACTACAAGCTGCCGCAGGTCACGGTGAAGGATTTCATCGGCCCCACCGGCGTTCGTCAACTACGGAAGTCGGCGTCCCTGTTCGATCTCTACGGGTTCGGCCTCGTATATCTGGCCGGCGTCAGCGCTACGTCGATCACGGCCCCCAGTCTGACCGGCACGATCAAGGTCGCCACGCCCGGCGCCGAGGGCAGCGGCGGCGAGTACACTTATTCGAACCTTGTGCTTGATAACATCAAGGACGGAAAGATCACCTCTTCCAGGAGCGACGGCGTCGTCTACATCTTCAACTCCCAGGCGGCAGGCAAGGCGGTCAAGATGACCGGCAATCTCGCCAATGTCGTCGCAAGCGACATCGATATCGGCGCGATGGCTGCGATCTTCGATCCGGGCAAGAGCGACGATGCGAGGGACTATCGGGTTTACCGGCACGTCTCGGCCGGCCCGTATGAGGTGACCTCGACGCGGGGCATGAAGATGCGGATCGAGGGCATAACCGTCGATGACGTCGGGTTCAGGCCATCGCAGATGCAGCTGCCGGCGCTGCTGGCGATGATACCGCCGCCGGGGAGCCCGCCGCCGTCTCCCGCCCAGGCGCGCGAGCTGATGGACAGGCTGGCCAGCCTCTATCAAGGCATCCGGATCGGAAATGCCGAGATGCACGGACTCTCGATCGAGACGCCGCAAGGCCCGCTCAAGCTCGCCTCGACGCGGTTTAACCTCGATGGCGGCAAGATCGGTGAGCTTGCAATCGAGGGACTCGATGCGCGCGCGCCGAAGGGCCCCATCAAGGTCGGACGTTTCGCGCTGAAGTCGCTCGATGTCGCCAACTTCGTCCGGCTGTCGGCACAGTTCGCCGCTCAGAAGCCGTCGCCTGAACAGGCGCTGGCGCTGTTCCCGCTGCTCGAGGGCGTTGAGGTCAAGGATTTCGCGTCGCCGTACAAGGCCACCGGCAAGCCGGTCAACATCGATGTCTTCAGTCTCGACTGGGGTCAGTTCGTCGGGTCGATCCCCAGCAAGCTTCGGCTGATCGCGAAAATGGCGGCACCGCTGGATGCAGCTGATCCCCGGCAGCAGGCACTCGTCGCAGCCGGGATCAACCCGATGGCCATCGATGCCGATCTCGGCGCTGCCTGGACCGAGGCGTCACGCTCGTTCGCGCTCGAGCCGGTCAAGCTCGACATTGCGGGCCTCCTCAATGCATCGGCGAAGGTCTCGCTCGCCAACGTGCCGCGCGAGGCATTCTCCGCCAGCGCCGCGGAGGCCATGGGCGCGGCCGCGCAGATCGAAGCCGGCACGATCGAGCTGACCGTGCACGATCTCGGCGTCATCGATATCGCGATCGCCCAGTACGCCCGCACCCAGAACGTCAGCCGCGACGAAGCGCGCAACGCCATCCTCAACAGCATCAAGGCGCAGGGCGACGCGAGCGGCGGAGCCGATCCGGATGCCACCGCCCTCGTCACCGCGATCAGCCAATTCATCGAGACGCCCGGGCAAACGCTGGTCATCAAGCTGACCCCGCGCGCCAAGGCGCCGGCGCTTCAGCTGATGCAGTTGCTCAAGACCGATCCGCCCAGTGCGCTGGCGCAATTCAAGATCGAGGCCTCGACGGGGTTGTGATCTCTTCTCCCTCGCCCCGTTCTCTACGGGGAGAGGGTCGGGGTGACGGGCTGCCTCCGCAAATTCGAAAGATGAGCGTGCGCGGAGAGAAACCGCTCACCCGGCGCTTCGCGCCGACCTCTCCCCGCAAGAGCGGGACGAGGTGACTGCCAAGGCTAGCCCTTCGCCGGCAGGTTGACCTTGATGTGCAGCTCCTTGAGCTGCTTGGCCGTTGCCTCCGACGGCGCGCCCATCAGGAGGTCCATGGCCTGCTGGTTCATCGGGAACAGTGAGATCTCGCGCAGATTGTTGGTGCCGCACAACAGCATCACGATGCGATCGAGTCCGGCCGCCATGCCGCCATGCGGCGGCGCGCCGTACTGGAAGGCGCGGTACATGCCGCCGAACCGCTCGACGACTTCCTGCTCGCCATAGCCCGCGATCTCGAACGCCTTCACCATCGCTTCCGGCTTGTGGTTGCGGATGCCGCCGGAGGCGATCTCGTAGCCGTTGCAGGCGATGTCGTACTGGAATGCCTTGATCGTCAGCGGATCCTGCGTCGTCAGCGCGTCGAGGCCACCCTGCGGCATCGAGAACGGGTTGTGCGAGAAGTCGACCTTCTTGTTCTCCTCGTCATACTCGTACATCGGGAAGTCGACGATCCAGGCGAGCTCGAAGCGGTCCTTGTCGATCTGGTTCAGCTCCTCGCCGAGCTTGGTGCGGGCAAGGCCTGCGAACTTCCAGAACTTCTCCGGATCGCCGGCGACGAAGAACGCGGCATCGCCCTCCTTGAGGCCGAGTTGCTCGCGGATCGCAGCAGTGCGTTCCGGTCCGATGTTGTTCGCGAGCGGACCAGCGCCCTCGCCGCCTTCGCGCCACATGATGTAGCCGAGGCCGGGCTGGCCTTCGCCCTGCGCCCAGGAGTTCATGCGGTCGCAGAACGCGCGGCTGCCGCCGCCCGTGCCCGGGATCGCCCAGACCTGGTTCTTCGGGTCTTCCAGCATCCGCGCGAACACCTTGAAGCCGGAGCCGCGGAAGTGCTCGGAGACCTCCTGCATGATGATCTTGTTGCGCAGGTCGGGCTTGTCGGAGCCGTATTTGCGCACGGCTTCCGCAAACGGAATCCGCGGCCAGTTCCTGGTGACCGGCTTACCCTTGGCGAAATCCTCGAACACGCCGGTTATGACCGGCTCCATCGCCGCGAACACATCGTCCTGGGTGACGAAGCTCATCTCGACGTCGAGCTGGTAGAACTCGCCCGGCAGACGGTCGGCGCGCGGATCCTCGTCGCGGAAGCACGGCGCGATCTGAAAGTAGCGGTCGAAGCCCGACATCATCAGCAGCTGCTTGTACTGCTGCGGCGCCTGCGGCAGCGCGTAGAACTTGCCGGGATGGATGCGCGACGGGACGAGGAAGTCGCGTGCGCCTTCCGGCGATGACGCCGTCAGGATCGGGGTCTGGAATTCGAAGAAGCCCTGCTCCTTCATCCGCCGGCGCATGGAATCGACGATCGCGCCGCGGGTCATGATGTTCTGATGCAGCTTCTCGCGGCGCAGGTCGAGGAAACGGTACTTGAGCCTGATATCCTCGGGATATTCCTGCTCGCCGAACACCGGCAGCGGCAGCTCGGCGGCGGGCCCGAGCACCTCGATCTCCTTGATGTAGATCTCGACCATGCCGGTCGGCAGTTCCGGATTGTCGGTACCTGCGGGGCGGCGGCGCACCTTGCCGTCGATCCGCACCACCCACTCTGAGCGGAACTTCTCGACCTCGGCGAATGCCGGCGAGTCCGGGTCGGCCACGCACTGGGTGATGCCGTAATGGTCGCGCAGGTCGACGAACAGCACGCCGCCATGGTCGCGGACCCGGTGGACCCAGCCGGAGAGCCGGACCGTCTGGTCGATATCGCTCTCTCGGAGCGCGCCGCATGTGTGTGACCGGTAGCGATGCATGGGTGTCCCAAAAACTGATGTCGGAGGAAACGAATCGGACGGCCCGAGGCACGTTCCGAAGCTGCGGAGGGTTTACCCGAGGCAACCGGGGGCGGCAACCAAGGGAACGCCCGGTTTTTCGCCCAAATGGTGAATTTTCCGGGCGGCTGGCGCCCGATCGTTTGCCTATTCGCCCCGCGGGCCTATCTTCTGTTCATGACCATCCATTTCCCGTTCCAGAACACCTATTCGGCGCTGCCGGCGAACTTTTTCGCCCGCGTCGCGCCAACCCCGGTGGCCGCCCCCCGGCTGATCAAGCTGAACCGGCCGCTGGCCATCCAGCTCGGGCTGGACCCGGACCTGCTGTCGACGCCGGAGGGCGCCGAGATCCTCGCCGGAAAGCGCGTGCCTGACGGGGCCGACCCGATCGCCATGGCCTATGCGGGCCACCAGTTCGGGCAGTTTGTGCCGCAGCTCGGCGACGGCCGCGCCATCCTGCTCGGCGAGGTCGTCGACAGAGACGGCGTCCGCCGCGACATCCAGCTCAAGGGATCTGGCCCCACCCCGTTCTCCCGCCGCGGCGACGGCCGCGCCGCGCTTGGACCGGTGCTGCGCGAATACATCGTCAGCGAGGCGATGTTCGCATTGGGCATCCCGACCACACGCTCGCTTGCCGCCGTCGTCACCGGCGAGGCCGTGATGCGCGAGACCGCGCTGCCCGGCGCCGTGCTGACCCGCATCGCCGCGAGCCATATCCGCGTCGGCACGTTCCAGTTCTTCGCCGCCCGCGGCGACACCGACGGCGTGCGCGCGCTCGCCGACCATGTCATCGCTAGGCACTACCCCGATTTGAAGGCCGCCGCTCAGCCCTATCACGCCCTGCTCGCAGCCGTCGTGGCGCGGCAGGCCGATCTCGTCGCGCGCTGGCTTTTGGTCGGCTTCATCCACGGCGTGATGAACACCGACAACACCTCGATCTCAGGCGAGACCATCGACTACGGCCCTTGCGCCTTCCTCGATGCCTACAACCCGGCGCAGGTGTTCTCCTCGATCGACGAGATGGGCCGCTACGCCTACGCCAACCAGCCGCGCATCGCGTTGTGGAATCTGACCCGGCTCGCCGAATGCCTGCTGTCGCTGTTCGCCGACGAGCAGGAGAAGGCGATCGAACAGGCGCAGACGATCCTCGGCGAATTCCCGGAAAAGTTCACGGTGGCCTACAATGCCGGCCTGCGCAAAAAGATCGGCCTGTTCACCGCGCGCGACGGCGATGAAGCGCTGATCCAGGACCTGCTCGACACGATGGCCAAGAACGAGGCCGACTTCACGCTGACCTTCCGCCATCTCGGCGACGCCGCGGCCGATGACGCCGCCGACGTCCGCGCACAGTTCACCGATCCCGCAGCCTTCGACGAATGGGCCGGCCGCTGGCGCGCGCGCCTCGCGCTGGAGCCGCAAACGTCGGCCGAGCGCAAGGACGCGATGCGCGCCGTCAACCCTGCCTTCATCCCGCGCAACCACCGCATCGAGGCGGTGATCCAGGCCGCCGTCAACAATGACGACTACGCTCCGTTCGAGGAACTGCTGACCGTGCTCGCAAAGCCGTTCGAGGACCAGCCGGAATACGCGGCTTACGCCGAGCCACCGCTGCCCGAGCAGTTGGTGACACAGACGTTCTGCGGGACGTAAGGTCCTCGTAGATGGTAGAGCGCAGTGAAACCCATCATGCCTCCACGCGCGAGATCGATGGGTTTCGCTTCGCTCTACCCATCTACGCACGGCTCGTGAAGCTTTGTAGGGCGGATTCGCGAAGCGTAATCCGCCACCTCTGCGCATGCGCCGCGGCGGATTACGGCNGCTTGCGCCTGACCCTCCCTACGTAATCACACCGTCACCGAACTGCGCGTTCGATTCCAGGAAGCGGTGCGCGTCTGCGATCTCGTCGAACCGGAACGTCTTCGCGATGACCGGCTTCAAATCAACGCCAGCGGCCCCACCGCTCTCGATTTTTAGCAACGATTTCTTGCGCTGATCGTTTGCCGGATATCGCGGGACGCCTTCCCCGCCCTCGTCGAGGTTCCGTTCCGCTTCCAACGTGGACTGTTCCAGCGCCATGCCGCTGAAGCCCCGAGGAACTGCGATGACGATGACGGAGTCTCAGACCTGGTTCGAGGGGCGGCACCACGAGCTCGGCGACCACGGCTATTTCGTCGCCCCGCTCGACGACCTGGTAACGTGCGCGGTCGGGATCCCTGATGTGGACGACGTTCGGGCTCGCTTGCTGCGCGATCGAGCAGATGCAGGTGTCGATGCCGCGCTACGACGTGGAGCGTTTCGGCGCGGCACCGCGCGCTTCGCCGCGGCAATCGGACGTCATGATCGTCTCGGGAACGCTATGCAACAAGATGGCCCCCGCATTGCGCAGGGTCCACGACCGGATGCGCATTGAGCAAACGCTCCCGCGCCGAAACAAGAAAGGTCCCAGCATGAAAATCACGACCTTCAAGGACATGTATATCGCCGAGCTTCAGGAACTGGTGAGCGCCGAGAGCCAGCTCGCTGCAGCCCTGCCAAGTATGGCGGAAGTCGCATCGCATCTGTCGCTGAAGGACGCATTCAGCCGCCATCAGCGCGAAACCGTTGTACAGGGCGAGCGGCTGAAGGCGCTGCTGCGGATGCATGGTGCTGACCCGAACCTGCACACCGACCAGGCCATGCAGGCGCTGATCGGTGAGACCGCCAAGATGGTCTCGATATTGCCCAATGACGACCTTCGCGATGCCGCTCTGATCGCTTCGGCGCAGAGGCTCAAACATTACGAAATCGCGGCCTATGGCAGCGCGGCTGCGCTTGCCGGCCAGCTTGACCTGCGGGACGACCAGCGATTGCTGCACGATAGCCTCGAGGAGAAACGGCATGCCGATATGCTGCTGACGGCACTGGCCAAGGGCGAGATCAACCAGGATGCCCTGGCGGCATGATCGCGCCACGAGGCTTCCTTCTCGGATGAGACTTCGATCGGAGGCACCCGCAAAATGCCGCCGATCGAGCAGCGCGCGAGATTCCGCGACGCGCGGCATGTCGTGAGCATTAACTCACCTTCCACCATGCTCCGCACCCGTGCGCGGTAACCATGTGACTTAACAAGTCGTCAACACTCCCCCAACAAGTCTAAATGTTTCCAATGGGGGAGAATGAGCCGTGGACGCGTTTGCCTTTGAATTCGTGGGAATGGCAATGATCGGGCTCTGCCTCGTCGTGCTGGCGATGCCCGCGGCACGCCGGCCCACGAACAACATGCACCACGAGTGAGCAGCCTGACGCTGCATCACCGGAGATCGCATCGACAACAGTTTGTGTGAGTCCCCTCACTGCTCCCGCGCCGGGAGCGCCCGCCTGCATGTGTTCGCGTTGCCCGTTCCACGCGCCCCGGCGTGACGCGCGGCGCAGTATCCATATTTCGGCACCTCAGCCCTGCCCACCTCAGCCATACAGCCGGCCCGCGCGGTGTTAACGTCGGCGACAATGCCGAGTCGGCGTGCAGACATCGCCGATTCCTCCTGCCGCGCTTCTGATCCCGCATCATGACCGAGACCGCCTCGTCGCTGATCCATCCCGGCTGGTTTGCCGCGATCGCCATCCTGCTCTGGGCGACCAGCCTGCTGCCGGAGTATCTCACCGCGCTGTTGTTCTTCGCGGCCGTCGCCGTGTTTCGCGCCGCGCCTCCGGACGTGCTGTTCTCCGGCTTCCAGTCGGAGGCGTTCTGGCTGGTGCTCGGCGGTTTCGTTATCGGCTCTGCGATCCGCAAGGTCGGGCTCGCCGACCGGATCGCCGGCAAGCTGGCGGGCCGGCTCACCGGATCCTGGCTCCGCATGGTGGCCGGCGTCATCGCGATCACTTATGCACTGGCATTCGTGATGCCGTCGAACATGGGCCGCATCGCGCTCTTGATGCCGATCATCATGGCGCTCGCCGATCGCGCCGGCCTCGCACAGGGATCGCCGGGCCGCAACGCGCTCGCGCTTGCCGTGGGCTTCGGCACCTACCAGCTCTCGGCGTCGATCCTGCCCGCCAATGTCCCGAACCTGATCATGACCGGCGCCGCCGAGCGCGCCTACAATGTCCAGTTCGACTACATGTCCTATCTGCTGCTGCACGCGCCGGTGCTCGGCATCCTCAAGGGCCTCGTGCTGATCGGCTGCCTGGTCTGGATGTTTCCGGCATCGCCGCGGCCGATCGAGGACCGCGCCGAGACGACCGGATTGAGCGCAGCGGAGTGGCGGCTTTCGATCATCCTGCTCGTGACCCTCGCCTTCTGGATGACGGATACCTTGCACGGCATCCGCCCGGCATGGGTCGGACTGGTGTCGGCGTGCCTCTGCCTGCTGCCGCGGATCGGCTTCCTCAACGGCGAGGAATTCGCCGCCGGCGTCAATGTCCGCACCTGCATCTATCTCGGCGGCATCCTCGGGCTTGCGGCCGTCGTCGCCTGGTCCGGTCTCGGCAGCGCGATCGGCGACCTCATCATTCCGCATCTGCCGCTCGATCCGGCGCGGCCCGCCGCGGATTTCGCATCGATGATCGGGCTTGCGAGCCTGTTGAACTTCGTCGTCACCGCAAACGGCGTCCCTGCCGTGTTCACGCCGCTGGCGTCGTCGCTCGCCGCACACACAGGCCTAACTCTTCCGACCGTGCTGATGTCGCAGGTCTTCGCCTATGCGACGCCGCTGCTGCCCTATCAGGCCGCACCGATCGTGGTCGCGGCCGGTATGGCCAGGGTGCCGACCGGCGCCACTGTCAAGATGTGCCTCACGGTCGCGCTAATCTCGTTCGTGCTGCTCGGCCCGCTCTATCTGCTCTGGTTCAGGCTGCTCAACTGGATCGGCTGAGCGACGGCCGTTGCACAGGGAGTGTGCTCATAAATCGCCACGTCTGCTTCGCTGTCGGAAGTTGACCTTGGAAGGCGCGAGCGACCAACGCCTGGCCGTCATGTCGATGGCGAGTCAACGGCAGACATCGTTTCAACCCTAGGTGGCTCCGTTCGGAACTTATGGTGGTACCGTGCATCCATCGGGACGGCATTTCCGTCCCGAATTTGGGAGGGCATGTCATGAGATTGTCGTCTAGCTTTGTCGCGCCTTCAGCCGTCGCTGTCCTATCAACTGTCTTGCTGTGCGGCCCGGCCGCGTCGCAAACCGCAACTGACTCGAGCAAACAGCTTCCCAGCATCACGGTCGAAGCGCCGAAGTCGGTAGCAACGCCAAGCAGTCCGAAGCCGACGGCAAACGCAGTGGCATCGCACCGGAGATCGAGAACCGCTCAAACGTCATCCTCGACCGCGCGAACGCCGTCGCCAGATTCACCACTGGGGAGAATTGCCAGGCTGGAGAAAGTCGCCAGCAATTGCAACGGTGGTTGTGAATCAAGTCTACCACACGGCAATTTGCCTTGGGTCGGGTGTAGCGAGTCTGCTGGCGGACAAGCACATGGACCCTTCTCGGTCACGTGCCGAGACAACCTCACCTACAAATCCTACGTGGATTGCGTCGAGACCAAGGTGTTCTTGGGCGACTACCGAAACAGGGCCTACTGGATTTGCAGCAGCCTGGACGCTGCCGGGAAGTTTCAAGTCGCCGAGCTCAAGCGATCGAGACGTCCGCACTAGGTCAAACCTCGCGCAGGCTCTCCGTACCAGTTGAACTTCGGTCCTGATGTCGTCTGCGCTTGTCGCCGCTGTTGCCCTATCATCGACGTTGAAGCCGACATGGCCGCATGTCGGCTTCGCGCCATTTCCGCGCTTATGCGGCGTACGCGTGAGCTCCAGTAGCCTTCTCAGCCGCGCGATTGCGAAGGTTATTGTCTGTCTGTTCGGCAAATGGGCAGCTTTTAAATTGTTTTCAGGTTAGTCTTTCGTCCGTCGTGACAGATCGCCCACAATACCGAGCCCTATTCCGCCGCGGCAAAGACAAGTCGTCCCAGGAAGGATCGCGATGATCGAGTCATTGCCCAGCCGCACCGCGCTGGTGACGTCGCTCATGAGAGCGGTCCATTCGCGGTCCGACCCATTTCCTCTTTTGGACGACCCTTGGGGCGATCGACTCGTTCCGCAATCCGAACGCGAAAGAATGGCCGAGCGAATATTGGCCCAAATGGATTCGGACGCGCGTGCCCGCGCCCTGCGGACGCCCGCTTCATTGTTGGACGAGTTCCTGCTGACCAACACCTCCCTCCCTGGAGTGGTGATCCGCTCCCGCTATGCAGAGGATGCGCTGCGGGAGGCGACAATGAGGGGCATTAGTCAGTATGTCCTGATCGGCGCTGGATTGGACAGCTTCGTGCTTCGCCGCCCCGCCTTTTCCGACGCGCTAACGATCTTCGAGATAGACCATCCTGCGACGCAGGCCATGAAGATCCAACGCATTGAGGAATGCGGCATGTCACTTCCGCCGTCTGTGCAGTTCATAGCTGCCGACCTCGCAAATGAGGATTTGGCGTCGGTTTTGGCGCGCTCCCCCTTCCGCACGGACGAGAAAGCATTCTTCTCGTGGCTCGGCGTTACGGTGTACCTCACGCGCGACGCCAATCTGGCAACCTTGGGGGCAGTGGCAACCTGCGGTGCTCCGGGGAGCGAACTCGTATTCACCTATGTCGACCAGGCCGAGTTCGCCCCGGGCGCATCGCGATCACCCCAGAATGAGAACGCCAAGGTGGTAGCGCAAATCGGCGAGCCTTGGATTTCAGGATTTAATCCCGATGAGATCGTCAACGATCTCGCCTGTGTTGAGCTTGAGCTGATCGAAGATCTGGACGGAAAGGCGATGTGGAAACGCTATCGCGGAGCAAGCACCACGCTCAAGCAACCGCCTGCCAGCTTGCACATAGCACTGGCGCGCGTGAGTAAGGGACAGCGCATTGGCGAACGCCGCTGAGCAGCGCTCTGATGTCGGCTTCGGGTCCATTAGCCCGTCGATGAAGGCCAAGCTGGGCAACCTCGACTCTTCGTCAGAAGCCAACACCTGTGAGCACACGCCTTGTGACTCGCATCCACCCGCCACAAAATCCCTCGCCTGCTATCCCGGGCCGCCCCGCGCTTCCGCGAGGAACGGCCGTAACGCCGGGTTGAGATTGCCCGGCCGCCACGCGATCACGTGCTCGATGGCGGGCGCGTCTTCGAGATCACGTTGCACCAGATTGGCGATGCCGAGCTTCCCCATCGATTCCGGCACCAGCGCGACGCCGAGGTTTTCGGCAACGAGGCTGACGATCGTCTGCTGCAGCTCCACTTCCAGCCGGATCGTCGGCTCGAACCCGNCCCGCCGGAACGGCAGTAGCGGACGATCGCCTCGCGCAACATCGGCGCCGCCTCGGTCGGGGTTGCGATCAGCGGCTCGCCCTTGAGCTGTTGGGCCCCGACCATCGCGTGAGCGGCGAGCGGATGGTCCGGATGCAGCGCCAGGCACATTCGCTCGCGATGGATGATCTCCGTCTCGAGGCCCTTGATCGGGCCGGGGTTGAACATGATGGCGGCGTCGAAGCGCCCGGTCAGCACGGCGTCGGCAAGCGCGCCGGGCACGACCTCGCGCAGTTCGACGTGCACCTCGGGGTGACCGGCCATGTAGCGCCGCGCCAAATTGGGCAGGCTCGTATAGGCGGCGTGCATCATGAAGCCGACCGCAAGCTCGCCGAGCTCGCCGCCCTCGGCGAGGCGCGCGTTGCGGCAGGCCTGGTCGAAGCTCATCAGCACCGCCCGCGAGTCCTCCAGGAAGCGACGGCCGGCATGGGTGAGCGTCGGACGCCGCGACTGGCGCTCGAACAGGCGGACGCCGAGTTCCTTCTCCAGCGCGGCCATCTGCCGGCTCAGCGGCGGCTGGCTGATGTGGAGGCGCTCCGCCGCCCGGCCGAAGTGCAGGGTTTCCGCGAGCGCCACGAAATAGCGCATTTGCCTGATGTCGATCATTGATACCGAAAAGGTATGAATGGGTACGCCAATCAGTATTGGATGATAACAGAGCCGCTGGATAGAGCTAATGCGCTGCCCCATCAAGTCAGGCCTGCCCGTGTTCTCGCCCCTCACCGCCGTCCTCCCCATTTTCTCCCTCATTTTCGCCGGATGGATCGTCCGCCGGACCGGCGTGGTCGGGCCCCAGGCCTCGGGGGAACTCAACCGGTTCGTGGTCTATCTGGCCCTTCCCGCACTGCTGTTCGACGTCATCGCCCATGCCCAATGGGCCGACGTCTGGCAGCCGAGTTTCATCGCCGCCTTCGGCATCGGGGCAGCGCTGGTGTTTGGCCTGACCATCGCCGTACGCTGGCGCGGCCGCCGGCACCTGGTCGATGCCGCCATCGACGGCCTCAATGCGGGTTACGCCAACACCGGCTTCGTCGGCTTTCCGCTGGCGGTCGCAGCGCTCGGCCGCGAGGCGCTGGCCCCGACGCTGATTGCCACCATCATCACGGTCTGCGTGCTGTTTGCGATCGCCATCGTGCTGATCGAAACCGGCCTGCAGACCGAGAAGCGCCGCAGGCACGTCATCATCAAGGTTGGCCGCTCGCTGCTGCTCAATCCCTTGCTGGTCGCACCGGCGCTCGGCGCGATCGTTCCGCTCGCGGGCCTGAGCGTCCCTGCGCCAGCGGAGAATTTCCTGAAGCTGCTTGGCGGCGCTGCGTCACCCTGCGCGCTCGTCGCGCTCGGCTTGTTCCTGGCAGCGAAGCGCGAGGCATCCGAGCAGGATATCGGATCGGCGGCCTTGCTCGTCGGCTTCAAGCTCGTGCTGCAACCGGCCGTCACCTGGGTGATGGCGACGCTGGTGTTCGGCCTGTCGCCGCTGCTCACACATACCGCCGTGCTGCTCGCCGCGCTGCCGACCGGCACGGGCCCCTTCATGCTGGCGGAGTTCTACCGGCGCGAGGCCAACGTGACGTCCAACGTGATCCTTGCGTCGACCATCGTCTCGGTGGTCACGCTGAGCTCCTATCTCGCGCTGGCCAGGTGACGCCGCGGAAACGCCAATCACTGAGTTGCCCGACGGCGCCGGGTGGCGTCCGGGAAGTGGTTGGAATTGGTGTGGCGCGTCTGCGGGTTCATGAAGCTATCTGATCATGCGACGAGGTCAATTGGCTGATCATCGGGTTTGGTGTCGAGCGTCCGCCAGCCATCGACTTTGCGCAGATTGATCTGGCCCGAGGCGAGCAAGGCCCAAAACAACATGGCGGCGGTGTCTGCCGATGGCAGCACGCTCTGTGTCTTGATCCGGCGTTTGAACTCCTCGTGCAGACGTTCAATGGCATTGGTGGTGCGCACGCTCTTCCACTGGCTCGGCGGCAAACGTGCGAAGGTGAACAGCCGCTCGCCAGCCTCCTCCAGGCTGTCGGCCACGGCGCGATGTTTGAGCCGCCATTTGCGGATGAAGGCCCTGCGCCGGGTGGCGATCTGCTCGGGGGTCGTGGCATAGATCATGCCGTTGTAATCGGCGGTGATCTCCTCATGCAGGCGCTCGGGTGCGTGCGCCA
>NZ_LNCU01000061.1 GCF_001542415.1 Bradyrhizobium macuxiense | reverse complement strand
GCCGCATCTCAATCACGCCGCTTCCTCCCGGGGTGGGGCACGGCGGGGTCGGGACGCAGCAAATCGTGATTGAGCTCGCAAATCTGCTCGATCGTCTCCTTCAGTTTCTGGTAGTTGTCCAGCCAACGACGAACCTCGGCCACCCGCTCCCGCCGTACGCTGATCTGTTGCGTCTGTCCGCGCCCATAACTGACCGTCAGCACGTACACCTGATGGCCCTCGCCGCGCGCGCATTTCGGACAGCCGCTCTTGTGACGCACGACTCGCTCCAACAGCGTCCCACGCAAAAGCTCGCCGGTGATCGGCAGCGTTCCAACCAGTTTCTTGCGCTTTTGAAGCGTGCGTTCACGAATCATCCCAATCAATGAATCAGGGGCGCGCACGGGCGTCAAACTCAAATCCGTCCAGGCTTGCAGAAAATCACAACTGCGCCGATTCTGCCCCAACACTCGGGCTCACGAATTTTGCGCCGGAAAGTAGCTAGCTGCTCGGCGTGAATCGCGCAACCAGATCGTAGAGCACGGCAGGATGAGTGAAGCGCACTGCGGTGATCGGCTCGCCGCTGCGCCAGGTCCATCGTTCGATGACAAGACAGGCGGAGCCGACCTCGATCGCGAGTTCGCCAGCCACGACCTCGTCGGCATTGCACGCCGAGATCCGATGCTCCGCTTCGGTCCACGGCACGTGATCGACCAGCCAGGTGCTCGGCGACAAGATCGCGAAATCCTGCAGGGCGGCGTCCGGCACCGCCTTGAGGTTGAGCAGCCGGTCCTCCAGCGCGAACGGCTGGTCCGCTGCGTCATGCCGGCAGCGTAGCGCCATGACCGGCTCGCGAAGGTGAACTTCGAGCCGTCCCCTGTCCTCTCGCGTGGCGCCGCGTTTTTGCCGGTCCAGCAACTCGTAGCCATACCGCTCGCCACGATTTTCGACCTCCGACTTCAGGTCGGGAATCTGCAGCACCGCGGAATGCACCTTCGGACGCGCGACGAAGCTGCCAGCCCGCCGCCGGCGCTCGACGAGGCCTGAAGCCGCCAACGCGGAGAGCGCCTTGTTCGCGGTCATCCGCGCGCAGGAATAGGTGTCCATCAGTTCATGTTCGAACGGCAAGCGGTGGCCTGGCGGCCATTCGCCCGACAGAATGCGACCTTCGATATCACTGCGGATACGTTGATGCAGAGTTTCGCCTGCGGACGGTCTCGGTTTAGATGGTGGGGTCATTCTGCGAGCAAGCCTTCAAGTCTCCGGCGGAACATGGCCGCAACCGATTCCGCCAGGTGATGCCTGCCCTTTGTCACAACCTTGCGGCCCGATGTCCAGACGCAGTCCACAAGCGGGCGCGGGCTGCCGAAGATCCAACCATCAAGGATCGCGTCGCCCGACCGGCCTGCCAGCGCTGAGCGCTCGGCATCAAGGCTCACGATATCGGCCGCGAGGCCCGGCGCGAGGCCCCCGGCAACGCCCAGTGCCTGCGCAGCGCCTGCGAGCGCGGCGTCGAACAGTGCGCGGCCGGTCGAGGCAATACGCGGCGTTGCCATCACGTTGCGGACGCGCAGCGCCAGGCGCTGCGAATATTCGAGCTGCCGCAGTTCGTCCGCAACGCCGATCAGGACGTTGGAATCCGTGCCCACGCCGAATCGGCCGCCGCTCGCGCCGAATGTCGGTGTGTCGAAGATGCCGTCCCCCAGATTGGCCTCGGTCATCGGACAGAGTCCGGCCACCGCGCCCGTCACCGCCATGGCTCGGCTTTCCTCGCCCGTCATGTGCGTGGCGTGGATCAGGCACCATCTGTGATCAACCGGAGCATGATCGAGCAGCCATCGTACTGGCCGCGCCCCGCTCCACGCGATGCAGTCATCGACTTCCCTGGTCTGCTCTGCGACGTGGATGTGGACCGGTGCCCCGCCGCCGAGTGGCACGATCGCTGCGAGCTCATCGGGCGTGATCGCCCGGAGCGAGTGCGGCGCGATCCCGACGTTGGCCGAGTCGCATTCGGCAACAGCACGGCGAGATCCGTCAACCAGCCGGGCAAACCGGTCGACAGTGTTGAGGAAGCGCCGCTGTCCCGGATCGGGAGCGCGGCCCCCAAAACCGCCATGAGCGTAGAACACGGGAAGCAGCGTCAAGCCGATGCCGCTGGCCTTGGCTGCCGCTGCGATGCGCCCGGCGAGTTCCGCGATATCGTCGTAAGGCACGCCCGACGGATCGTGATGGAGATAGTGAAACTCCCCGACCCGCGTGAAGCCCGCCTCGAGCATCTCGACATAGGCCTGCGCCGTGATCGCCTCGACGTCATCAGGCGTCATGCGGTCGACGAATCGATACATCAGGTCGCGCCAGGTCCAGAAGCTGTCCGACGGGGCGCTGCGGATCTCGGTCAGGCCGGCCATGCCGCGCTGAAAGCCGTGACTGTGCAGGTTAGGCAGTCCCGGCAGTCCAATCGCGTGACGCTCACAGGCGTCGCTGGCCGCAACGCCGGTGCTGACTGCCGCGATGTGGCCGCCCTTAATCGACACGAGCACGTCGCACAACCAGCCTCCGGGCAGCAAGGCCTGCTTGAAATGCAGCTCCGGCACTCTACTCTCCGATGTTGACGACGCTGGACAACACCCGTCGCCACGTAATATGTATAGACAAATAAGGTCTCATTGCCAAGTGATCGACGGAGAGGATAGCGGATTTCCATCATCATGACTGTCGCTGATCGGATCTGGCATCATTGTCGGCTTGCAACGCTTTCTCCCGGGCGCGAGGGACTTGGCATCGTCGAGGACGGTCTGATCGCCGCCAGGAACGGGATCATCGTCTATGCCGGCCCCAAGGCCGACGCACCGACCGGCCTGGGCGCGGCCGAGAGCATCGATTGCGAAGGGCGGTGGATCACGCCCGGCCTGATCGATTGCCACACTCACCTCGTCTATGGCGGCAACCGTGCCGAGGAATTCGAGCTGAGGCTCGCAGGCGCAAGTTATGAGGAGATCGCCCGGCGAGGCGGCGGCATCGTGTCGACGGTGAAGGCGACGCGGCGCGCGAGCGAGGACGACCTCGTGTCCGGCGCGCAACGCCGTCTTGACGCGCTGCTCGCCGAAGGCGTGACGACCATCGAAATCAAATCGGGCTACGGGCTGGAGCTTGCAACCGAGCGCCGTCAACTCCGCGCAGCGCGCAGGCTCGCGCAAGCCAATCCTGTGACGGTGCGGACATCGTTCCTCGGCGCCCATGCACTGCCGCCCGAACGCGCCGGCGACTCCAAGGCCTATATCGCCGACGTCTGCGAGATGATCCCGGCGCTTGCAGCCGAAGGCCTGGTCGACGCCGTCGACGCCTTCTGCGAGACCATCGCTTTCTCGGTGGAAGAGACCGCGCAGGTATTTGCCCGGGCGCGTCAGCACAACCTTCCCGTCAAGCTCCACGCCGATCAATTGTCGAACCTCGGCGGCGCTGCGCTTGCCGCGCGGTTCGGCGCACTGTCGGCGGACCATCTGGAATATGCCGACGAAGGCGGTGTCACGGCCATCGCGCATGCGGGAACGGTCGCGGTGGTGCTTCCCGGCGCCTATTACTTTCTCCGCGAGCGCCAGGCGCCGCCGATCGATCTGATGCGCAGGCACCGCGTTCCGATCGCGCTGGCGACCGACAGCAATCCGGGCTCGTCGCCGCTGACGTCGCTGCTGCTGGCCATGAACATGGGAGCAACCCTGTTCCGCCTGACGGTCGACGAATGCCTCGCCGCGGTGACCCGTGAGGCCGCCCGCGCGCTTGGGCTGTCGGACGAAGCCGGCAGCCTCGATGCCGGGAAGCGTTGCGATCTTGCGATCTGGGACATCGAACGCCCCGCCGAGCTGGTCTACCGGATGGGCTTCAATCCACTGCACGCGCGCGTCTGGCGAGGCCAGACATGATTCCGGCATCCCCTTCAGCACTGGACATGCATCCATGACACGTATCGACAATGCGCGCATCATCCGTGCGCCCCACGGTACCGAGCTTTCGGCAAAGAGCTGGCTGACCGAAGCACCGCTGCGGATGCTGATGAACAATCTCGACCCTGACGTCGCCGAGAAGCCGGGCGAGCTCGTCGTCTATGGCGGCATCGGACGCGCCGCGCGCGACTGGGAGAGCTTCGACCGCATCGTCACCACGCTCCGCCGCCTCGAAGGCGACGAGACGCTTGCCGTGCAGTCCGGCAAGCCGGTCGGCGTCTTCCGTACCCATCCGGACGCGCCGCGCGTCCTGATCGCCAATTCCAACCTGGTGCCGCACTGGGCGACCTGGGAGCATTTCAACCAGCTCGATCGCAAGGGCCTGATGATGTACGGCCAGATGACGGCGGGCTCCTGGATCTACATCGGCAGCCAGGGCATCGTTCAGGGCACTTACGAGACCTTTGCCGAACTCGGGCGCCGCCATTACGGTGGCAGCCTGTCCGGCAAATGGATTCTCACCGCCGGCCTCGGCGGAATGGGCGGCGCGCAACCGCTCGCGGCAGTCATGGCTGGCGCATCATGTCTTGCCGTCGAATGCCAGCCCTCGCGCATCGAGATGAGGTTGCGAACCCGCTATCTCGACCGGCAGGCGAACGATCTCGACGAGGCGCTGGCCATCATCGATGAGGCCGGACGAACGCGAAAGCCGGTCTCGGTCGGGCTGCTCGGCAATGCGGCCGAGATCTTCCCCGAGCTGGTCAGGCGCGGAGTACGGCCCGATGCCGTCACGGACCAAACCTCCGCGCACGATCCCGTCAACGGCTATCTGCCGAAGGGTTGGTCGATCCACGACTGGCAATCGCGCCGCGAAAGCGACCCGAAGGCCGTCGATCGCGCGGCCCGTGCCTCGATGGCCGAGCATGTCAGTGCCATGCTCGACTTCCACCGGATGGGCATTCCGGTCGTCGACTATGGCAACAACATCCGCCAGATGGCGCTCGAGGAAGGCGTCAAGGATGCCTTCGACTTCCCCGGCTTCGTGCCGGCCTACATCCGTCCGCTGTTCTGCCGCGGTATCGGTCCGTTCCGCTGGGCTGCACTCTCAGGCGATCCCGAAGACATCTATCGTACCGATGCCAAGGTGAAGGAGTTGATGCCCAATGATGCCTCCCTGCATCATTGGCTCGACATGGCGCGTGAGCGGATTGCATTTCAGGGCCTGCCTGCCCGCATCTGCTGGGTCGGCCTCGGCGATCGCCACCGGCTCGGCCTTGCGTTCAACGAGATGGTCGCGCGCGGCGAGCTGAAGGCCCCGATCGTGATCGGCCGCGACCATCTCGATTCCGGATCCGTCGCCTCGCCCAATCGCGAGACCGAGGCGATGCGCGACGGCTCCGATGCCGTGTCCGACTGGCCGATGCTGAACGCGCTCCTG
Organism: Bradyrhizobium macuxiense; assembly: GCF_001542415.1. Classification (GTDB taxonomy): domain Bacteria; phylum Pseudomonadota; class Alphaproteobacteria; order Rhizobiales; family Xanthobacteraceae; genus Bradyrhizobium; species Bradyrhizobium macuxiense. The sequence goes on along the minus strand of NZ_LNCU01000061.1, from coordinate 3,746 downwards.
AACTGCGCCGGCGGCGCAACCTGGGTGTCGCTGCATCACGGCGGTGGTGTCGGGATCGGCTATTCGCAACACGCGGGCATGGTCATCGTTTGCGACGGCACGCCGGAGGCCGCCCAGCGCATTGCGCGCGTGCTCTGGAACGATCCCGCCAGCGGCGTGATGCGTCACGCCGACGCCGGCTACGAGCTCGCGATCGACTGCGCGCGCGCCAACAAGCTCGACCTGCCAAGTCTCGGCTGAGGGCGGCCGCTGTGAAGATCGTCCGCGCCGCCGACTGCCGCATCGTGCCCTGGAAGAACGGCGGCGGCGCGACCACCGAGATCGCCGTCGAACCCGACAACGCCTCACTCGATGAATTCGATTGGCGCATCAGCATGGCCCGCGTTGCGTCTGATGGGCCGTTCTCGGAATTCGTTGGCACCGATCGAAGCCTCGCCGTGGTCACCGGACGCGGGCTCGTGTTAGGGATCGGCGATGCTGCGGACGTCGTGCTCGATGCCGCCTCGGATCCCATCCGGTTTGCGGGGGACACCCCGACCTCGGCACGATTGCTGGCCGGCGCGATCGTCGATCTCAACGTGATGACGCGGCGTGGCCGCTACGATCACCGGCTGCAGCGCGTGAACGCATCAACGATTTTCGACTTCGGCGACCACCGGATCGCCGCGGTCGTCGCTCCGTCCGGCGAGGTCAGCCTGATTGTCCGGCAGCGCACGGTCACGCTGATGCCCGGCGATAGCGCCATCCTGACATCCACGGCCGATGCCCCGTGCCAGATCGTGCCGGCACCCGCGACCGCCTGCTATCTCGTGCTGCTTCACGAAGGTGGCCGTCAGATCGGCTCGGCATAGCCCGCCGCGCGCGCCTCCGCGTCCCAGCGCAGCATCAGCTCATAATCATCGATCTCAACCGGCGCGAAGCCATCGAGACAGAGCCGGTCCCTCAGGCCGGCACAGGCAGGCGCCTCGGCGAAGGTTGCAAGTGTCGCCTGCAATCTGGTGACGATCTCATCGGGACAGTCAGGCGCCGCGACCAGCAACGGAGCCGGCGCGGGGTCGGTTGTCCCGACAATCCTGATCTTTGTAGCAAGCTCAGCCTCATGACGCAGCATCAGGTCCAGCGCATAGCTGTCGAGCGGACCGATATCGATGTCACCCGCCGACAGCGCGTCGAGGACGCGACGCGGGGTCGTGAGCGGTCCGACGCTATCCCGATAGAGCCGCGCACCACGCTGCCGGTAATACGGCACAAGGTGGTGCCGCAGTGCGTTGTACCCGGAATGGGAATCCGCGACGGTGTACCCGACCCGGCCGCCGAACGTATCCTCGACCGTGGCGAACCTGGAATCTGCGCGAACCAGCAGCCGCGTCGCGTAGACCGGCCGGCCATGAGTGGGAGCCTTGGCCGGAATAGGAGCCGCGACCGGCCGCGGCCGATGCGCCGCCAGCATGAACGGGAATCCGCACATGAAGGCGCAGGCGAGATCGCTGCGTGACCAAAGGTCGGACAGTGGCAGCGGAAAGGCGTGAGCGATAACGTCAAGCTCTACGCCGCTATCGCGCGCGAGCCAGCCGAACAGATCGGTCCAGGCCGCTGCCGCCTGTGGATTGACCGAGTACATTCGCGCATTGGCAACGCGGCGCATGTTCGGAGGTCCCCGCTTCCCGGTCAGGCAAAACGCAGGCGCTGCCCCACGCCGATCCGCTCGGCCTTCTCCAGCATCGCATGTCCAAGCGCGATGTCGGACAGCGATAGCCCGCGATGCCAGAGCAAATTGGTCTCGGCTTCGCTTTCGCGGCCCGGTTTGAGGCCGGCCACAATCTGCCCAAGCTCGGCGTGCAGCGTCGACTCGGAGAGCTTGCCGGCTTCGACATGGGCACGAAGGCTGCCGAACTTGCCGCCCTTGCATTGTCCCCAATCATCAACCACCAGTTTCGCCATCATGTCGGTCAGCGACAGCTCAATCGCACTCATGGTGCCGTAGGGCGCGACGAAGGCGCCTGGCTTGATCCATTCGGTCTTCAGCATCGGGGTCGGCGTGTCGAGACGCGAGGCCTCGACGACGATGTCGGCGCCTTCAACGCAGCTTTGCCAATCTTCAGTTGCGACGACCTTCTTGCCGAGATCGCGGCTTAGTCGCTCGGCAAAGCTGTTGCGGCTTTCCTCGCGGCGCGAGTGGACGCGGATCTCGTCGAAGTCGAAGAGATGATTGAGCAGCCGCACGTTCCAGTAGGCGGTGCCGCGCGCGCCGACATGTCCGAGGATCTTGGAGTTCTTGCGGGCGAGGTATTTGGCGCCGATCGCCGTGACCGCGCCGGTGCGCATGTCGGTGATACCGCTGGCATCCATGATCGCCTGAGGCGCGCCGGTGCGTGGATCGAACAGCGCCAGGATGCCGAGCTCGGAATGCAGGCCGAGCTTATAGTTGTCTACGAAGTCGCCGACGATCTTGACCCCTGCCCTGTCGATCGGCGGCTTGATTGCCCCGCGCAGAACGTTGAAGTGCCCGTTGGCTGCGCCCGGCTCTAGATGCACGCGCGGCTCAATCACGGTGTCGCCCCTGCCCTGAGCCGTCAGGCTGGTCTCGATCGCAGCGAGGATCTCCTGGTCGGTAATCTTCAGTTCCTCGATGTCGAGCCGGTTGAGATAGGCGATGTAGATGGGCGGCATGCCGTGCTCCCTCATTATTATGTCTATACATAATAGTTCTGGAAATAGTTGTCAATCTCCACGACCTCGAGGGCATTCACCGGGTAGGCATTGCGGTACAGGTGTTTGAGTTTCAGAAGATTTCATCTCAAAAACCGTTCACGCAGTGGGCGCGTGATGCATTCCGGCCGCCTGAAGGAGCCAAAGGCCCGCCGCCTGCTGCTCTTGGCTCACTTGGCCGCGCCCAGTTGTCAGCGATACCGGTCTTCATGCTAGCCTTGGCAACCGTCGGGCAGCTTGGCGCGATTGCTACTCCTGATTCAATTTTTCGTGCTTGCCGCGCTATCGATCTTCACCGTCATCACGAAGCCGTCTGTCGATCCGGACGGCGTGCAGGCCGGATCGGCCCGCGATGATGACCGTGTCCGCCATGGCTTGCCAATATGCGCTCCTTCGCCTTGCGGTGCCCGGCACGATCTCGACTGCGGTGATGACCGGCAACCTAGCCAACGCCGTCTTATCCGCGATGGACCTGCTCGCAGCTAAGAGCCCGCTGCTGCCACACGATTCAACGCCTCTAAATCGCTCGCTTGATCGCTTGCTTGGATTCGTCGTGGGGTGCGTAGTTGCCGCGCGGCGGTTTCACTGGTGGGAGATTGGGCGTGGTCCCCGCCGCAGCGTAGGCCGCGTTGTTCGCCGACTTCCTCGGTACTCTGGGTGGGTCCGACTTCTCCGCATCGTGCATCACGGACTTCGGCCTCCGGCCTTCCCCGTGCGGCCCCGGGCGCGGCAGCCCAGGGCAATGTGGAGACCTCCCGGTTCCCGCGCAGAAGATGTGCGCACATGCCAGGGTCTCAGACGGCGCGGAGCTGGTCGGGCACTCGCGATCGCGTGTCCGACCATGTTGCCTTCTGCCGGAACGAGGGCATCGGCACTCCGGATGATTGGAATTTCGCCGCTCAATGGCTGGCCTATACGTTCCCCTGTCAACGCTTCACGCGTCGCCTCGCGACGACCCGCGCATGACTCGGGGCCGGTGTGGATCGCTACTCCTTCACCGTAAAGGACTTGCACCTTCTATCTCCTGCCGGTCTCCC
>NZ_LNCU01000060.1:24360-36249 GCF_001542415.1 Bradyrhizobium macuxiense | reverse complement strand
CGAGACTGAGCAAGAACTACTGGTGAGCGGAGTTAGGCCGGCGTGGGCCGGCCGATTGCGAGCGGAAGCCCTATGTTTGTCCAGAGAGCCGCGAGAGCAACCTGGATGGGCGTCAAAAGGGCTGCGAGGGTACATCGGCAAGTAGCAACCGCCTTGGCGAGCGCGGCCAGAAACGCGTCGAAGCCCAGGATGTTGAGCACGCGGGTGAAGTTGTAGCAGAGCGCCATCAGGCTCCACTCGCCGCGGACCTTGTCGAAGCCGCGGACCAGGAAATGACGATAGCCGGCACGGCATTTGAGCGTGCCAAACGGATGCTCGACGATGCCAAAGCGACGGCGCATCACCTCGCCCGCGCCCTGCATCCGCGCGCGATGACGTTCGAGAACGTCTTCATGCTCCCAGCGACCGATCGTCCGGTAGGCCGCGTTCGAGCCAAGGCAACGGATCTTGAGCGGGCAGGTCCTGCAGATCGCTCCGCGCGCCGCGTAGCGGATCTCGACGCGGCCACTGGTGTTCTTCTGCCTGCTCTTCATCGGATGTAGCTGATGGCCGCCGGGACAATGATAGGTGTCGGATACGCCATCATAGTTGAAGTCCTTGAGGGCGAAGCGGCCTTGCTTCTCGAGCCGGGCGCTGCCCTCCGGCACCGGCACATAGGCCGTGATGCCATCGTCCTCACAGGCCTTCAGTTCGCGGCTGCTGTAATAGCCCTCGTCTGCCAGCACCTGCAGGGTCTTGACCTCGAGGGCTTCCTTTGCCGCGATGGCCATCGCATGTAGCTGGCCGACATCGCTGCTGTCGTTCACCACCTCGCTGGCGACAATGAGCTTGTGCTTGTCGTCGACGGCGGTCTGCACGTTGTAGCCTGCGACCCCCTGGCCGCTCTTGACCAGAAGTCGGGCATCCGGATCGGTCAGGGACAACTGCGTCTCGCCATTCTCTTCCAACCGAGCAAGATCGGCTTGTGCGCGCGAGCGCTTCGCCATCAGTGCCGCGACCTTCGCGCCAAGGTCACCACCACCTGCGCCGCCACCATCGGAGCCATCCTGGCCTGGCTTCCTGGCTTCCGCGGCGTCATTGTCCTCAAGGGACTTGCCGTAGGCCTCGATCTCCTGATCGAGCTTTCCGATCTGATCGGCAAGCCTCTTGCGCGTAAAGATGCTGGCCTTGCTGGCGTCGCCATGGAAGAACGAGCCGTCAATCGCAACAACGCTGCCGCCGACAAGACCGAGTTCGCGCATCAGCAGCACGAAGCTGCGGTTGGCCGCCTTCAGAGCCACCCAGTTCTCCTTGCGGAAGTTGCCGATCGTCCGATAACCCGGCTTCAGATTCTTCAGCAGCCAGATCAGTTCCAGATTGCGGCAGGCCTCCCGCTCCAACCGGCGCGACGACCTGATCTGGTTGATGTAGCCGTAAAGGTAGAGCTTCAGCAGATCGGCTGGATCGTACGGCGGTTGACCGACCCCTTCGGCCTTGCGATCCGCATGGCGAAAGCCGAGCTTGGCAAGGTCGAGCACACGAACGAAGCTCTCGATCGCCCGGACCGGGTTGTCCGCCCCGACATAATCCTCAATCCGAGCAGGAAGCAGGCTGGCCTGGTCGCGGCTCTCGCCGCTCTTGAATGTCCGATTCGTCATGAACAGAATCGTACATCAACTTCCCAAAATGCCGAGTTCTTGCTCAGTCTCGACGTGTCAAGCCGCTTTTCCGAGTGCCGGTGCCCGCCTGCTCCTTTGCATGGGGTTGTTTTCGATATTTTGAGCGCGCGTATCCGGGTAAGGCTAATAGGTCGCGCGACCGCCGGAGATGTCGAACACCGCGCCGGTCGAGAAGGCGCAGTCCGCGGACGACAGCCACGCCACCATCGAAGCGAGCTCTTCGACCAGCACGAAGCGGCCCTTTGGGATCTTCGACAGCATGAAGTCGATATGCTGCTGCGTCATCTGATCGAAGATCGCGGTCTTCGCCGCGGCCGGCGTCACCGCGTTGACCAGGATGTCGTGGTGCGCGAGCTCCTTGCCGAGCGATTTTGTGAGTGCGATCAGGCCGGCCTTCGACGACGAGTAGTGCGCGGCGTTCGGGTTGCCTTCCTTGCCGGCGATCGAGGCGATGTTGACGATGCGGCCGTATTTCTGGCCGATCATGCTGGGCACGATCGACTTGCAGCAGATGAAGGGGCCCTCGAGATTGATGCGCATCACCCTGCGCCAGTCGTCGAGATCGGTTTCCCAGACCGGCTTGTTGGCTCCGGTGATGCCGGCATTGTTGACGAGGATATCGATCTTGCCGAACGCTCTCAGTGTTTGATCGCGCGCGGCGTCCACGGCGGCGGGGTCGGCGACGTCGGTCTTGATCGCGATCACGCTCTCGCCGATCGCTGTCGCGGTCTTCTCGGCCAGCGGCTGGTCGAAATCCCAGATCGCGACCTTCGCCCCGGATGCGACGAAGCGTTCGGTGATCGCGCGGCCGAAGCCCTGCGCGCCTCCGGTGACGACGGCGCAGCGGCCGTTGAGATCGATCTTGTTCATGTCAGGTGTCCCCCACTCAAAGCGTCCAGCCGCCGTCGATCACATGCGCGACGCCGGTGGTGAACGCGCTCTCGTCACTGGCCAGATAGACCGCGAGCGCGGCGATCTCGTCCGCGGTGCCGAGCCGGCCCATCGGCTGGCGCGCGATGAACATCTCGCGTCCCTGCGGGCCGGCAGCCGCGGCGCGCTCCAGCATCGAGGGCGTCTCGATGGTGCCCGGGCATATGCAGTTGCAGCGGATGCCTTTGGTGATGAAATCGGCTGCGACCGAACGGGTCAGCGCCGCGACCGCCGCCTTGGTCGCGCTGTAGACATAGCGGTTCGGCGCCGCCTTCACCGCGCCTGCGGCGGAGGAAATGTTGACGATGGACGCTCCGCCCTGCGCCAGCATGCCCGGCAGGAAGGCGCGTGTGGTGCGGTGCATCGACTTGACGTTGAGGTCGAAGGAGAAATCCCAGTCCGCATCCGAGCAGTCGAGCGCGGTGCCGTGATGCACGAAGCCCGCAGCATTGAGCAGGATGTCGGTCCGGCCGGCGCGCTTGGCCATGGCCTCCACTGCTGCGGTGTCGCGCACGTCGAGCTTCGCGACTTCTGCGACGCCGTCCTTCTTGAGCTGCGCGAGCTTGTCCTCGTCGATATCGGTCGCGAACACGGTCGCGCCCTCGCGGGCAAAGGCCAGCGCGCAGGCGCGCCCGATGCCGACGGCGGCTGCGGTTACGAATGCGCGTTTGCCCTTCAAGCGGTCAGACATGAAAGTCTCCTTGGCATTTGTCTTGAGTGTAACGTCATTGCGAGCGAAGCGAAGCAATCCATTCCTCCACACGTGGAGCTATGGATTGCTTCGTCGCTTCGCTCCTCGCAATGACGGCGGCGAAGTCAGTGATTGTCCCGCGCGACGCCCATCTTTCCGGCGATGTCCTGATAGCGCGTGGCGAGCTCGAGACAAGCGCCGGTCGCATGCTGGCCGACGGTCTGCCGGTAGAGCTCCTGCCACGGCGTCTGGTTCGCCGGATGCGGGAAGCCGCCCTTGGCCTTGAGTTCAGCGCGACGCGTCCGCAACTCATCCTCCGAGATCAGGATGTTGGCGCTGCCCTTGTTGAGGTCGATGCGGACCTTGTCGCCGGTCCGGAGGATCGCGAGCCCGCCGTCGGCGGCTGCTTCCGGCGAGGCGTTGAGGATCGACGGCGAGCCTGAGGTGCCGGACTGCCGGCCGTCGCCGATGCAGGGCAGGGACAGGATGCCGCGTTTGATCAGCGCCGCCGGCGGCTGCATGTTCACGACCTCGGCGCCGCCGGGATAGCCGATCGGGCCGGTGCCGCGGATGAACAGCACGCAGTGCTCGTCAATGTTGAGCGCGGGATCCTCGATCCGCTCGTGATAATCCTCCGGGCCCTCGAACACGATGGCGCGGCCCTCGAAAGCGTTGATGTCCTTCGGGTTGGAGAGGTAGCGGTCGCGGAACTCCTTGGAGATCACGCTGGTCTTCATGATCGCGGAATCGAACAGATTGCCACGCAGCACGATGAACCCGGCATCCTTCACCAAGGGCTTGTCGTAGCTCCAGATCACGTCGCTATCCGGGGCCGGCGCATCCTTGCAGTTCTCACCCATGGTGCGGCCGTTGACGGTAAGGGCGCCCTCATGGATCCGCTTGTGCTTGATCAATTCGCGCACCACCGACGGCACGCCGCCGGCGCGGTGATATTCCTCGCCGAGATAGAAGCCGGCCGGCTGCATGTTCACCAGCAGCGGCACGTCGTGGCCGTATTTCTGCCAGTCGTCGATCGAGAGCTCGACGCCGACATGGCGCGCCAGTGCATTGATGTGGATCGGCGCGTTGGTCGAGCCGCCGATCGCGGAGTTGACCACGATGCAGTTTTCGAACGCCTGGCGGGTCAGGAAGTCGGACGGCTTGAGGTCTTCCCAGACCATGTCGACGATGCGCTTTCCGGTCTCATAGGCAATCTGGCCACGCTCGCGATACGGCGCCGGGATCGCCGCGCAGCCCGGCAGCGAGAAGCCGAGCGCCTCAGCGAGCGAGTTCATGGTCGAGGCGGTACCCATGGTGTTGCAGTGACCAACCGACGGCGCGGAGGAGGCCACGATCTCGATGAACTGCTCATAATTGATCTCGCCCGCGGCGAGCCGTTCGCGCGCCTTCCACACCACCGTGCCGGAACCGGTGCGCTGGCCTTCGTGCCAGCCGTTCAGCATCGGGCCGCCCGACAGCACGATCGCAGGCAGATTGACGGTTGCCGCGGCCATCATGCAGGCTGGCGTGGTCTTGTCGCAGCCGGTGGTCAGCACCACGCCGTCGAGCGGATAGCCGAACAGGATCTCGACCAGGCCGAGATAGGCGAGGTTGCGGTCGAGCGCTGCGGTCGGGCGCTTGCCGGTTTCCTGGATCGGATGGGTCGGAAACTCCATCGCGATACCGCCGGCGGCGCGGATACCTTCGCGGACCCGGTGCGCCAGTTCGAGGTGATGCCGGTTGCAGGGCGACAGATCGTTGCCGGTCTGGGCGATGCCGATGATCGGCTTGCCCGACTGCAGTTCCTCACGCGTCAGCCCGTAATTGAGGTAGCGCTCGAGGTAGAGCGCGGTCATGCCCGGATTGTGCGGGTTGTTGAACCATTCCTGGGAGCGGAGTTTGCGGCCTTTGCCCTTGTGATCCTGGCCTGCGGCGCTGTGCCCGTTGGTGTGGGGTTTTGTCATTGGTTTCTCCCGCAATGCAAACTCGTATCGGCTCGTTCAAGAGCTCTGATGTCGATGTTGTTTCTACCTTGCGCAAATTGTCGCGCATTACAAACCCGGCGATCACGAGCAGATGTGATCGTGATCGGAATTGGATCTTAGTTGAAGAGTTTTGGTTGCGCTATCATTTTGTCATTTTTGCCTCTTCGTGACGGATTGTTATCAGGCAGATATTAGCTACGGCGTGCAGAGCTTTGCCGTTCCATGATACTGAAGCCGAGGTCGATCACCGACTCGGCCGGGCGGCGTCCGTCCAGCGTTTCCAGCACCATCATGGCAGCGTTCCTGCCCATTTCGTAGCGATTGGTACGCACGCTGCTCAGCGTCGGCACGCTCGACGCCATGAATTCGAGGTCGTTGAAGCCGACGATCGCTATCTGATCCGGCACCGCTACGTGCCGGCGCTTGCATTCGAACAGCGTGCCGAGCGCGAGATCGTCATTAACGCAGAACACGGCGTCGATCTCCGGGGCCTTGGCGAGCAGGTCGGCAAACAGCGTGCCGCCCAATGTCACCGAGGTGGGAATCGCCGTTGTGACAATCAGCCGTTCGTCGAACAGCCCAGCCTCGCTCATGGTGGATCGATAGCCGTCGAGCCGCCGCTGCACCCGCGGGTCCATCCGCGCCCCGAGGAAACCGATCTGTCGGTATCCCCGGTCGAGCAGGTGGGAGATCGCGGCCTTTGCCGCGTCAAAATGCGAGAATCCGATCATCATGTCGACCGGCGCCGGGCCGGTCTCCATGATCTGGACGATCGGGCAATCGACCGATTCCATGATGGTGCGGGAATCCGCGGTCTGATTGATGCCGGTTACGATCAGGCCGGCGGGCTTCTGTGCCAGGAAGAGACGCAATAGCCGCTCTTCCTGCAGGATACTGTAGCGGGTGTTGGCGAGCTGGATGCTGTAACGGCTGCCGTCGAGTGCGTCGTAGATGCCGCGCAGCACGTCGGCGAACACGTTGTTGGTCAAGGACGGGATCAGGACACCGATCACCTCGGTGCGTTGCGATGCAAGCGCCCGCGCGGCCAGATTGGGCACATAGCCGAGTTCTTTTGCCGCACTCTCGACCCGGGCGCGTTTTCCGACCGAGAGAGCCTCGGGATTTCTGAAGAAGCGCGACGCGGTGATGGGACTGACGCCGGCGAGCTTGGCGACTTCGGCGAGCCGGATCTTGCCTGGCGTGATGCGCTTTCGGGCCATTTGCCGCTCATATCACAGGCTGTGCATCGGACAAACCGATATTGACAGCGCTACCAAGCGATTGCTAATCGAACGATTGCCAAACCCGGACAAACTGCGGACAATGACATCAGTCCAATCGGGCGTCGCGAAAGCGAAGCCGGTCGAAAAAGCAGAGCGGTCGCGGCATCCGTCGTACGCCGCCGGGAACTCGAGGGAGGGAAGTGGATGTCGTCGGTCCAGATTCGCGACGTGCGGAAATCGTTTGGCAATTTTGAAGTCCTGCACGGCGTGACGATCCCGATCGAGGACGGCGAATTCGTCGTTCTGGTCGGTCCCTCCGGCTGCGGCAAGTCGACCCTGCTGCGCATGCTGGCCGGGCTCGAGAACATCACCTCAGGCACGATCTCGATCGGCGACCGCGTCGTCAACAATGTCCAGCCCAAAGAGCGCGACATTGCGATGGTGTTCCAGAACTATGCGCTCTATCCGCACATGACCGTCGCCGACAATATGGGCTTCTCGCTCAAGCTGCGCGGCGCCAAGGCCGACGAGATTTCGACCGGCGTCAAGCGCGCTGCGGAAATCCTGGCGCTGACGCCGCTGCTCGATCGCTATCCCCGCCAGCTGTCCGGCGGCCAGCGGCAGCGCGTCGCGATGGGCCGTGCCATCGTGCGTGATCCGCAGGTGTTCCTGTTCGACGAGCCGCTGTCGAACCTCGACGCCAAGCTGCGCGTTGCGATGCGCACCGAGATCAAAGAATTGCATCAGCGCCTGCGCACCACGACCGTCTACGTCACCCACGACCAGATCGAGGCCATGACCATGGCCGACAAGATCGTGGTGATGCATGACGGCATCGTCGAGCAGATGGGCTCGCCGCTCGAGCTCTACGATACGCCGGCGAACCAGTTCGTCGCCGGTTTCATCGGCTCGCCTGCAATGAATTTCCTCAAGGGCAACGTCAAGGCGAACGGCGCCGCCTATTTTGAGGGGCCGAACGGCGTCAAATTGCCGTTGAAAACGGCCCCGGCCAATTCCGACGGCAAGCCGGCGGTCTATGGCGTGCGGCCCGAGCATTTCACCATCGCCGACGACGGCGCGGAGGCCGAGATTGTCGTGGTCGAGCCGACCGGCTCGGAGACCCAGGTGTTCGCCAAGCTCGGCGGCGAGCAGGTGGTCGCGGTGTTCCGCGAGCGGCATTTGTTCAATCCGGGCGACAAGGTTCGGCTCAAGCCCGATCCGACGCTGGTTCATCTGTTCGACGACGGGACAGGGAAGCGGCTCAATGGCTGACTGACTTGAAGTCTCGGTTCTGCTTGAATCAGAACCGAAGCTTCAGATGGTAACTTAGACACGTTTTCTTCTTTGCGCGAACCGGGAGCCACTTCGCTCGAAAACGCTCTGGTGATCTCAATGGCCGGCTAACAGGCCAGATCAAAAACAAAAACACTGTCATATGGGAGGGAAGCACGATGCACGATTTGACTCGCCGCTCGCTACTTCTGGGCGGCACTGCGCTGGCTGCAGCCGGTACGTTGACCGGGCCGGCGCTGCTCGATTTCGCCAAGGCCTGGGCGCAGACCGCGCCTTGGAAGGCGGAGCCCGGCGCCAAGCTCACCCTGATGCGCTGGAAGCGCTTCGTGCCCGCGGAGGACGATGCGTTCAACGCCATGGTTGCGGCGTTCAAGGCGGCGACCGGCACCGAGATGAACGTTTTCAGCGAGTCGTTCGAAGACGTGCAGCCCAAAGCGTCTGTTGCCGCGAACACCGGCTCAGGCCTGGATATGGCCTGGGGCCTGCACACGCTGCCGCAGCTGTTCCCGACCAAGGTCATCAAGATGAACGACGTTGCCGACTATCTCGGCAACAAATACGGCGGCTGGACCGACGCTGCCGCCAAGACCTGCAAGCAGGGCAACGATTGGCTCGGCATTCCCGTCGCGACCATCGGCGGTTACATGACCTACCGCAAGTCGGCGACCGATAAAGCGGGCTTCAAGGACTTCCCGAAGGACTTTCCGGGCTTCCTGGAAATGTGCAAGGCGATGAAGGCGAACAACACGCCCGCCGGATTCGCGCTCGGTCACGCGACCGGGGACGCGAACGCCTGGCTGTACTGGGTTCTCTGGGGCCACAACGCCTGGACCGTCGACAAGAACGACAAGGTCATCATCAACTCGCCGGAGACCGCGAAGGCGCTGGAGTATGCCAAGGCGCTTTCCGATACCTTCATTCCCGGCGTGGCCTCGTGGAACGATTCCTCGAATAACAAGGCGTTCCTCGCCGGCGACCTTTACTGCACCTCGAACGGCATCTCCATCTACGTCGCGGCAAAGGACGACCCGAGCAAGAAGGACCTGGCCGAAGACACCTATCACGCGCTCTGGCCGGTCGGACCGATCGGCAAGCCGACCGAGCTGCAGCTCGCGGTGCCGATCCTTGCCTTCAACTTCTGCAAATACCCCAATGCGGCAAAGGCGTTCATCGCGTTCATGCTGGAGAAGGAGAACTTCGAGAAATGGCTGTCCGGCGCGCGGGGCTATCTCACCCATACGCTGAACGCTTACGACTCGGCCCCGGTCTGGACCGCGGACCCGAAGAACGCGGTGTTCGCGGAGGCGAGCAAGCGGGCGCTGCCGGCGTCGGGCATCGGCACGCCCGGTGAGAAGGCCGCGACTGCGATCGCTGATTTCATCGTGGTTGACATGTTCGCCAACTACTGCACCGGCGCCAAGGACACCAAGACGGCCATCGCCGAGGCCGAGCGGCAGTTGAAGCGCATCTATCGCTGACGAGACTGGCGCGGGCGGCGCAATCCGCGGCCCGGGCCATCATTGGAATGCCATCGTTGGAATATTGCGTGGTCATGCTCAACCAGTTGAGCAACCGGGACATCGCCTATGGCTGACATCGCCCTTGCACCGAGACGCGCCAAGACCGAAATGCGCGAAGCGACCGCGTGGGATCAGCTCCGCCACAACAAGAACTGGCTCGGCTTCTGGTTCATGCTGCCGGCGATGGCGTTTCTGATCTTTTTCCTGGCCTATCCGCTGGGGCTCGGCGTCTGGCTGTCGTTCACGGATGCCCGGATCGGCCGGATCGGCCACTTCATCGGCACCGAGAACTACGAATGGCTCTGGGACGACGACATCTTCTGGCTGTCTGTCACCAACACGCTGCTCTACACTTTCGTGGCGAGCACGGTGAAATTCGCGGTCGGGCTCTATCTCGCGCTGCTGCTCAACGAGCGGATGCCGTTCAAGGCGCTGCTGCGCGCCGCGGTGCTGATCCCCTTTATCGTGCCGACCGTGCTGTCGGCATTGGCCTTCTGGTGGATCTTCGACTCCCAGTTCTCGATCATCTCCTGGTCGCTCAAGCATCTCGGCCTGATTACCCAGAACATCAACTTCCTCGGCGACACAACATGGGCGCGCATCTGCGTGATCTTCGCCAATATCTGGCGCGGAGTGCCGTTCGTCGCCATCACGCTTCTGGCGGGCCTGCAAACCGTCTCGCCGTCGCTCTACGAGGCGGCGACCCTGGACGGTGCGAGCTCCTGGCAGATGTTTCGCCACATCACTTACCCGCTGCTCACGCCGATCATCGCCGTCGTCATGACATTCTCGGTATTGTTCACCTTTACCGATTTCCAGCTCATCTGGGCGATGACGCGGGGCGGCCCGGTCAATGCGACGCATCTGATGGCGACCTTGTCCTATCAACGCGCGATCATCGGGGGACAGCTGGGTGAGGGGGCCGCGATCTCGAGCGCCATGATCCCGTTTCTGCTCGGCGCGATCATGATCTCCTGGTTCGGACTGCAGCGCAGGAAGTGGCAGCAGGGAGAGGGCAATGACTGACCTGCCCACCAGATCCATCAATCTCAAGGCCGTACTGTCGGGTTCAACGCCAACGGCCGATCATAGCGAGGGCATGAGCTACCTGCAGTCGGTGCCGCGGCGGATCGTGACGCTCTACATGCCGCTGTCGATCATCGTCGTCATCCTGCTGTTCCCGTTCTACTGGATGGCGCTGACTGCGGTGAAGCCGGACGACCAGCTGCTCGACCTCGACAAGTACAATCCGTTCTGGACCTGGAATCCGACCTTCAAGCACATCCACAAGCTCCTGTTCGAGAGCTACTATCCGCACTGGTTGTGGAACACGATGTATGTGGCTGTCGGCGCCACGGTGCTCTCGATCATCGCGAGCGTGCTTGCGGCTTATGCGATCGTGCGGCTGCGCTACAAGGGTGCGAACCTCGTCGGCGGGCTGATCTTCCTGGCCTATCTGGTGCCGCCGTCGATCCTGTTCATTCCGCTGGCGACCGTCGTGTTCCAGTACGGCCTGTTCGATTCACCGCTGGCGCTGATCCTGACCTATCCGACGATCCTGATCCCGTTCTCGACCTGGCTCTTGATGGGTTATTTCAAGACCATCCCGTTCGAGCTCGAGGAATGCGCGCTGATCGACGGTGCGAGCCGCTGGCAGATCCTGATCAAGATCGTGCTGCCGCTCGCCGTCCCCGGCCTGATCTCGGCCTTCATCTTCTGCTTCACGCTGTGCTGGAACGAGTTCATCTACGCGCTGACGTTCCTGCAATCGACCCCGAACAAGACGGTGCCGGTTGCGATCGTCAACGAATTCGTCGACGGCGACGTCTATCGCTGGGGTTCCCTGATGGCAGGGGCGCTATGCGGCTCGCTGCCGCTGGTTATCCTTTACGCGTTCTTCGTAGAGCATTATGTCTCCGCCATGACGGGAGCCGTGAAAGAGTGAGCACCTAAGGCCCCGCGTCTGAAGTTCAGGTCAACAGGAGTTGGGTCTTGCATATTCTGATCCTCGGCGCCGCCGGCATGGTCGGCCGCAAACTGACGGAACGTCTGCTGCGCGAAGGCCGTCTCGGCAAGCAAGACATCACCAAAATGACGCTGCAGGATGTGGTCGTGCCGGCCAAGCCGGCGAACGCCTCGATTCCGGTCAACGTCGTTGCCTCCGATTTCGCCGACGCAGGCGCGGCAGCGCCGCTGATCGCCGAGCGGCCCGAAGTGATCTTCCATCTCGCCGCGATCGTGTCGGGCGAGGCTGAGGCCGAGTTCGACAAGGGCTACCGGATCAATCTCGACGGCACCCGCCATCTGATCGACGCGATCCGCACCGTCGGCGGCGGCTACAGGCCGCGGCTCGTGTTCACGTCCTCGATCGCGGTGTTCGGCGCGCCGTTCCCGGAGAAGATCGGCGACGAGTTCTTCCACACGCCGCTGACCAGCTATGGCACGCAGAAGTCGATCTGCGAGCTCTTGATCAACGACTATACCCGCAAGGGCCTGCTCGACGGCATCTCGATCCGCCTGCCGACCATCTGCGTGCGGCCGGGCAAGCCGAACAAGGCGGCATCCGGGTTCTTCTCCAACATCCTCCGC
>NZ_LNCU01000060.1:0-24329 GCF_001542415.1 Bradyrhizobium macuxiense | reverse complement strand
GGAGGCGATCCTGCCGGTGTCCGATGACGTGCGGCATTGGCACGCCTCGCCGAAATCGGCGGTCGGATTCCTGGTGCATGCCGGCACCATGGACCTCAACGCGATGGGGCCGCGGCGCAATCTCAGCATGCCGGGTCTTTCCGCCACCGTCGGCGAGCAGATCGCGGCGCTGGAGCGCGTCGCCGGCAAGAACGTCGCCGCGCGCATCAAGCGGGTGCCCGATCCGACCATCATCGGCATCGTCTCGGGCTGGCCGCGCGATTTCGTCACCGATCGCGCACTCAAGCTCGGCTTCACCACGGCCGAGAAGACGTTCGACGACATCATCCGCATCCATATCGAAGACGAACTTGGCGGCAAGTTTGCCGCCTAA
Source organism: Bradyrhizobium macuxiense (assembly GCF_001542415.1). Classification (GTDB taxonomy): domain Bacteria; phylum Pseudomonadota; class Alphaproteobacteria; order Rhizobiales; family Xanthobacteraceae; genus Bradyrhizobium; species Bradyrhizobium macuxiense. Next base: position 23,956 of record NZ_LNCU01000060.1, on the reverse strand, counting down.
AGCGTTGTCCAGGCGAGCACGGCTTTCGAGATGACCCGGGTTGCCTGCATCGGCGAATGCATGATCGAGCTGCGCCAGGCCCAGGGTGGTCAGGGCGGAGGCCTGTATTCGCGCGGCTATGGTGGCGACACGCTCAATACCGCCGTTTACCTGTCCCGACTCGGCATCGACGTCGATTACATCACGGCGCTCGGCGACGATGCGCTGAGCGATGAGATGATCGCGGGCTGGGCGGCCGAGGGCATCGGCACCAAGCGTGTCGCACGGCTGCCCGGCAAGTTGCCGGGGCTCTATCTGATCCAGACCGACGACAAGGGCGAGCGACGCTTCTTCCACTGGCGCGACAGCGCCGCGGCGCGCAACCTGATGGACCTGCCCGAGACCGAAGACATCCTGAACTCGCTCGCGAGCTACGATATCGTCTATCTTTCGGCGATCACGCTCTCCATCCTGCAGGATGTCGGAAGGGAGCGCCTGCTGACGGCGCTGAAGCGGGCACGGCTGCTGGGCACGCGGTTTGCGTTCGACACCAATTTCCGCGCCCGCGGCTGGCCGGACCTGAATGTCGCGCGCAAGGTCTTCAGCAGCGCCTTCGAGGGCGCGGATATCGTGCTTGCCTCGACCGAGGATCTGGCGCCGCTTTATCCCGGCGAGAGCACCACGGCGCTGCTGGCGGGCATCTCGAGCCCCGAGGTCGTGCTGAAGCTCGCCGAGCCGGCCTGCATCCTGCGTTCGACGGGCGGGTCAGGCGAGGTGAGGGCGGAGCCTCTGACCAAGCCGGTGGTCGACACCACCGCGGCCGGCGACAGCTTCGCGGCCGCTTATCTCGCCGCGCGCCTTGGCGGCGCCGCGCCCGCGGACGCGGCTCGCGCGGGCCATCGTCTCGCCGGTGTCGTGGTGTGCTATCCCGGTGCGATCATTCCACGCTACGCCATGCCGCCCAAGAAGGCGCCACGGCCCTCAACATCCCGCAAGGCCTCCTCATGACAGCGACATCAAAACAGGACCAGATCGCCGAGCTGATCCGGCAAGCCACCGTGATCCCGGTGCTGACCATCGAGCGGCTCGAGGATGCGGTGCCGCTTGCCAGGGCGCTGGTCGCCGGCGGCGTGCGGACGCTCGAGGTGACGCTGCGCACCCCCGTCGCGGCCGAGGCTGCCAAGGCGATCATTGCCGAGGTGCCGGACGCCATCGTCGGCATCGGCACCATCCTCAACGCCGATGATCTCGCGCGCGCCGAGGCGCTCGGCGCCAAATTCGGCATCAGCCCGGGCGCGACGCCCGAGCTACTGAAGGCGGTGGCCGCCAGCCGGCTGCCGTTCGCGCCGGGGATCGCCACCGCGTCCGAGCTGATGCAGGCGCTGGCGCACGGCTTCGATGTGGTCAAATTCTTCCCGGCCGAGCAAGCCGGCGGTATCAAGGCACTGCGGGCGCTGGCGGGCCCGTTCCCGAATGTCAGGGTTTGCCCGACCGGCGGGATCGGCGAGGCCAATGCGGCAACCTGGCTCGCGGAGCCGAATGTGCTGGCTGTCGGCGGATCCTGGCTGTGCCCGGCCTCCGACATCCGCGCGGGCAACTGGGCCGGCATAACCGCCATGTGCGCACGGGCGATGAAATCGCTGAAAGCGGCCTGAAGATAGGTTACATAAATCTCGAACAGGAACAGGGAGATCGGCCATGACAGCCAGCATCGTGGGTTGGGCGCACACGCCATTCGGCAAGTTCGACGCGGAGACCGTTGAGGGCCTCGTCGTCAAGGTCGCCAACGAGGCGTTGGCCGATGCCGGCGTAGCCGCATCCGACGTCGACGAGATCATGCTCGGCCATTTCAACGCCGGCTTCTCGCCGCAGGACTTCACGGCCTCGCTGGTGCTGCAGGCCAATCCTGCGCTGCGCTTCAAGCCGACGACGCGCGTGGAGAATGCCTGCGCTACGGGTTCGGCCGCTGTGCATCAGGGCATCCGGGCCATCGAAGCCGGGGCGGCGAAGATCGTGCTGGTGGTCGGCGTCGAGCAGATGACGCGGACGCCGGGCCCGGAGATCGGCAAGAACCTCCTGAAGGCGTCGTATCTGCCGGAAGACGGCGACACGGTCGGCGGCTTCGCCGGCGTGTTCGGCAAGATCGCGCAATCCTACTTCCAGAAGTATGGCGACCAGTCGGACGCCCTGGCGATGATCGCCGCCAAGAACCATAAGAACGGCGTCGCCAATCCCTACGCCCAGATGCGCAAGGATTTCGGCTTCGAGTTCTGCCGCGCCGAGAGCGAGAAGAACCCCTATGTCGCCGGTCCCCTGAAGCGGACCGACTGCTCGCTGGTGTCCGACGGCGCCGCGGCGCTGGTGCTGACCGACGCCGATACCGCCAAGAAGTTGGGCAAGGCGGTGAACATCCGCGCCACCGCGCACGCGCAGGACTTCCTGCCGATGTCCAAGCGCGACATCTTGCAGTTCGAAGGCTGCACCGTCGCCTGGCAGCGCGCGCTGCAGAAGGCCGGCTTGCAGCTCTCCGATCTCTCCTTTGTCGAGACCCATGACTGCTTCACGGTCGCCGAGCTGATCGAATATGAAGCGATGGGCCTGACGCCGAAGGGGCAGGGCGCACGCGCGATCAAGGAAGGCTGGACGCTGAAGGACGGCAAGCTGCCGGTCAATCCGTCCGGCGGCCTCAAGGCCAAGGGCCATCCGATCGGCGCGACCGGCGTCTCCATGCACGTCATGACCGCGATGCAGCTCACCGGGCAGGCGCCCGAGGGGATGCAGCTCAAGAACGCCCAGCTCGGCGGCATCTTCAACATGGGCGGCGCTGCAGTCGCCAACTACGTCTCGATCCTCGAGCCGGCGAAGTAGCCGCGAGCATGATCCGGAAAAGTGTGAAGCGGTTTTCCGAATAGATCATGCTCAGACAAGGAGACCTTCGGCGATGAACATTGCCGAATGGCTGGCGGCGACGGCGCGGGCACGTCCCGAGGCGCCGGCGCTGCTGACCGGGTTTGACCTCGACGCTGACTACGCAACGTTTGCGTGCCGCGCCGCCTCGATCGGAGCGGCGCTGGCGCGTGATCACGGAATTGCTGCCGGCGACCGCGTCGCGCTGTTTGCGACGAACTGCACCCAATATCTCGAATGCCTTTACGGCATCTGGTGGATCGGCGCCGCCGCGATCCCGATCAATGCCAAGCTGCACGGCCGCGAGGCGGCATGGATCTGCGGCAATGGCGGCGCGAAGCTCGCCTTCGTGTCCGACGACACGATCGCCGCGCTCACCGAGGCCAAAGACGATTGTCCCGCCGGCATGACCATGCTGTCGGTCGACAGCGACGACTATCGCAAGATGCGAAGCGGCGAGGGATCGTCGGCGCCGCTGCCGCGCGAGACGAGCGATCTCGCCTGGCTGTTCTACACCTCAGGCACCACCGGCCGGCCCAAGGGCGTGATGCTGAGCCACGGCAACCTGGTCGCGATGTCGCTGTGCTATCTCGCCGACGTCGATCCGGCGACACCGAGCGACGCCTCGCTCTACGCCGCGCCGATCTCGCACGGCGCCGGCCTCTACAATTTCCCGCATGTGCGGATCGGTGGCCGGCACGTCGTTCCAGAATCCGGTGGCTTCGATCCGGATGAGGTGCTCAATCTCGGCCGCCAGCTCGACAACGTCGTGATGTTCGCGGCGCCCACCATGGTGCGCCGCCTGGTCGACGCCGCGAAGCGGCGCGGCGAGAACGGCGAGGGGCTACGCACCATCATCTATGGCGGCGGACCGATGTATACGGCCGACATCAGGGACGCGATCGCGACCATGGGCCAGCGCTTCGTGCAGATCTACGGCCAGGGTGAATCGCCGATGACCATCACCGCGCTGTCACGCGACTGGCACCGGCGCGGCGATCATCCGCGCTATCTCGAACGGCTGGCCTCGGTCGGCACGGCGCAGAGCGTCGTCACCGTGCGCATCACGGACAAGGATTCCAATCCGCTGCCTGCCGGCGAGACCGGCGAGATCGAGGTCAAGGGCCTGACCGTGATGCTCGGCTACTGGAACAATCCGAAGGCCAATGCGGAAACCTTGAAGGACGGCTGGCTGCGCACCGGCGACGTCGGCCGTCTCGACGCCGACGGCTTCCTCACGCTGTCCGACCGCTCCAAGGACGTGATCATCTCCGGCGGCACCAACATCTATCCGCGCGAGGTCGAGGAAGCCCTGCTGACCCATCCCGACGTCCGCGAGGTCTCGGCGATTGGTGTGCCAGATCCGGAATGGGGCGAGATCGTCGTCGCCTGCGTCGTGCTGCAGGACGGCGCTGCGGCTGACGACGGCAAGCTCGACGCGCATTGCCTCGCCTCGATCGCGCGGTTCAAGCGACCGAAGCGCTATGTCTATCTCGATGCCCTGCCGAAGAACAATTACGGCAAGGTGCTGAAGACCGCGCTGCGGGAAATGCTGGCGAAGTAGCCGACCTGCCGCCGCCAGCATATGCGCGACAGCTATAGGCTGCCGCGCCCGGTCGCGCTAACCTCTGGGTCGCCCGTCACCCGGAGAATGAGCCATGGGAATTGAAACCTCTCTGTCGCTTTCGGAACTGAACGACCGCATCGCGATCCTCCGGGACAATATCAGGCAGCTGATCGAGCAGGCCGCCGGAGCCGCCGGTGCTGAAGTCGAGGAGCGCATCTCCGAGCGCCTCGAGCACCAGAATGCGGAACTGGAGAAGCTCTTGAAAGCGCGCGACGCGATGACCGGCAAATAGTCCGCTGATCGCCTCCCGGATCGACCCTACCGTAGCGCCCGGCGCCGGCGCGCATACGCCCATACGTCTGGCGCAGCTTGATCTTGGCAAAAACCTCCCGTTACTAGAGCATGATCCGGAAAAGTGTGAAGCAGTTTTCCGAAAAGATCATGCTCAAACAGAGAGCTAAAGCGCGATGACGATTCAACTCAATCTCATCGCGCTTTAGGTTTCAGTCCAGAACAGCCGGGAGCGAACGGAACGATGGGACCACTGCAGGGCATCAAGGTCGTTGATATGACGACCGTGCTGATGGGCCCCTATGCCACGCAGATGCTTGGCGACTACGGTGCCGACGTCATCAAGGTGGAATCGCCCGATGGCGACGTCACGCGGCAGATCGGTCCGACGCGGCATCCCGGCATGGGGCCGGTGTTCCTCAATACCAACAGAAGCAAGCGCTCGATCTGTCTCGACTTGAAGAAGCCGGCCGGGCGCGAAGCCGTGCTGCGACTGATCGCGAAGGCCGACGTGCTGGTCTATAACGTGCGCCCGCAGGCGATGGCGCGATTGCAGCTCGGCTACGATGTGGTCGCGAAGATCAATCCGCGGCTGGTCTATGCCGGCGTGTTCGGCTTCGGCCAGGAAGGACCTTATGCCGCGAAGCCTGCCTATGACGATTTGATCCAGGGCGCCACCGCACTGCCGGCGCTGATGGCGCAAACATCCGACGGCGTGCCGCGCTACGTGCCGAACGCGTTGGTCGATCGCATCGTCGGTCTCACCGCGGTCGGCGCGATCTGCGCGAGCCTCGTGCACCGCGACCGCACCGGGCAGGGCCAACGCGTCGACATTCCGATGTTCGAGACCATGGCGGGGTTCGTCATGGGCGATCACATGGGCGGGCTGACCTACGATCCGCCGCTCGACAAGGGTGGATACGCGCGGCACCTGTCGCCGGACCGGCGGCCGTACAAGACGTCCGACGGCTATATCTGCGTGATCGTCTACAACGACAAGCAGTGGGAGAATTTCTTCAAGGCGACCGGGCGCGACGATCTGCGCAGCAATCCGAAGTTCGCGACCTTCGCCGGCCGCGCCGTCAATATCGATACGGTTTACGCCGAGCTCGCGCGCATCCTCGAGACGAAGACCACGGCGGAATGGAACGAGATCCTCGAAAAGGCCGACGTGCCGGTCATGCCGATGCATGATCTCGAGAGCCTGCTGCAGGATCCGCATATGGTCGCAACCGGCATGTTCCCCGTGGTGGAGCATCCGACCGAAGGCCGTATCCGCAGCATGAAGCTGTCGGCTCGCTGGTCGGAGACCGAGGCGGAGCCGCAGCGGCTGGCGCCGCGGCTCGGCCAGCATGGCGAGGAGATTTTGCGGGACGCCGGCTACTCCACTGAGGAGATTGCCGCGATGGCGCGGGATGGCGTCACCAAGCTTGCGCACAACACTTAAGGACAGCACCCATGGATTTCGCACTCTCGGCCAACCAGGAATCGATCCGCGACGCCATCGGGAAGATCTGCTCGCGCTTCGACGATGCCTATTGGTTGAAGAAGGACAAGGAGGGCGGCTTTCCGGCCGACTTCCACCGCGCGCTGGCCGATGCCGGCTGGCTCGGCATCTGCATCCCCGAGGAATATGGCGGCTCCGGCCTCGGCATCACCGACGCCGCGATCATGATGCGCACGATTTCGGAGTCGGGTGCCGGCATGTCCGGCGCATCGGCGGTGCACATGAACGTGTTCGGGCTCAATCCGGTGGTCGTGTTCGGCATCAAGGAGCAGTGCCAGCGCATGCTGCCGCCGATCATCGACGGCCGCGACAAGTCCTGCTTCGCGGTCACCGAGCCGAATACCGGCCTCAACACCACTCAGCTCAAGACCCGCGCGGTGCGCCAGGGCGACAAGTACATCGTCAACGGCCAGAAGGTGTGGATCTCGACCGCGCAGGTCGCCAATAAGATTCTGCTGCTCGCCCGCACCACTTCGCTGGAGGAGGTGCGCAGCCCGACCCACGGTCTCAGCCTGTTCTACACCGACTTCGACCGCAAGCGTGTCACCGTGCACGAGATCGAGAAGATGGGCCGCAAGCCCGTCGACTCCAACGAGCTGTTCTTCGAGAATTTCGAGATTCCGGTTGAGGATCGTATCGGCGAGGAAGGCCGCGGCTTCGAATACATCCTGCACGGCATGAATCCGGAGCGCATCCTGATCGCAGCCGAAGCCGTCGGCCTCGGCCAGATCGCGCTGAAGCGGGCGTCGGAATACGCCAAGGGCCGCATCGTGTTCAACCGTCCGATCGGCATGAACCAGGCGATCCAGCATCCGCTGGCGAAGTGCTGGATGGAGCTCGAGGCCGCCTGGCTGATGGTGCTGCGCGCCGGCTGGCAATACGACCAGAACCTGCCGTGCGGCCCGGCCGCGAACTCCGCAAAATACCTTGCGGCCGAAGCCGGCTTCCATGCCTGCGAGCAGGCGGTGATGACCCATGGCGGCTTCGGTTATGCCAAGGAATATCACGTCGAGCGTTATCTGCGCGAATCCCTGATCCCGCGCATCGCGCCGATCAGCCCGCAACTCATCCTCAGCTTCATCGGTGAGAAGGTGCTCGGCCTTCCGAAGTCGTATTGAGATGGCACTCGACTTCTCCGCTTGTCATTCCGGGGCGGCGCGAAGCGACGAGCCCGGAATGACGAAGAGGAGGATGTAGCATCATGAGCTTTGTCACCGGCGTCGGCCTTACATCCTACGGCAAGCACGAAGGCTCGTCCTCGCTCGACTTGATGAGCAAGGCGGCCGAGCTCGCAATCGCAGATGCCGGGCTGAAGCGCGCCGACATCGACGGCATCCTGTGCGGCTACTCCACGGTCTCGCCGCACATCATGCTGGCGACCGTGTTCGCCGAGCATTTCGGCATTCGCCCATCCTATGCACACGCCGTGCAGGTCGGCGGCGCCACCGGGCTCGCGATGACCATGCTGGCGCATCATCTGGTCGATGCCGGCGTGGCGAAACACGTACTTGTTGTCGGCGGCGAGAACCGGCTGACCGGACAGAGCCGCGACGCCTCGATCCAGGCGCTGGCCCAGGTCGGCCATCCCGATTACGAGGTGACACTGGGGCCGACCATCCCGGCCTATTACGGCCTCGTCGCGACGCGCTACATGCATGAATACGGCGTCACGCAGGAGGACCTTGCAGAATTCGCGGTGCTGATGCGCAAGCACGCGCTGACGCATCCCGGAGCGCAGTTCCATGATCCGATCACGGTTGCCGATGTGATGGCGTCGAAGCCGGTCGCGATGCCGCTCAAGCTTTTGGATTGCTGTCCGGTCTCCGACGGCGGCGCGGCGTTCGTGATCAGCCACGACGGCACCGGCGACACGCGAGTGCGCGTGCGCGGCTGCGCGCAGGCGCACACACATCAACATGTCACCGCCGCGCCCGCACTGAGCGAGCTCGGCGCGGAGATCTCGATTGCGAAGGCGAAGCAGGCGTCGGGCCTCGCGATTTCCGACGTTCGTTATGCCGCAGTCTATGACAGCTTCACCATCACACTTGCGATGCTGCTGGAGGATCTGGGGCTCGCCAAGCGCGGCGAGGCGGCGGCGCGGGTGCGCGCGGGTTACTTCGACCAGAACGGTGAGATGCCGCTCAACACCCATGGCGGCCTGCTCAGCTATGGCCATTGCGGCGTCGGCGGCGCGATGGCGCATCTGGTCGAGACCCATCTGCAGATGACCGGCCGCGCCGGCAACCGTCAGGTCCGCGATGCCTCGGTGGCGCTGCTCCACGGCGACGGCGGGGTGCTGTCGTCGCATGTCAGCATGTTCCTGGAGCGCGTACGATGAGCGGGCAGGTCGTCGACTGGACCAAGGGCGCGGAAGCCATCGCCTATCAAACCTGCGGCGCGTGCGGCGCACGGCAATATTTCCGCCGCAGCTTCTGCGCCGCTTGTGGCTCGCCCGATCTGACCGAGCATCGCGCCAGCGGGGCAGGGACGGTGTATGCGACCTCGCTGGTCTGCCGGGCCGCCACGCCGGAGACGAAGGCGCATGTTCCCTACAACATCGTGCTCGTCGATACCGACGAGGGATTCCGCATGATGGCCCACGGCGATAATGCGCTAGCCATCGGCGACAAGGTCGCAGCGCGCTTTACACAATTCGCAGGGCGGCTGGTTCCCTATTTCGAGAAGGTAAAGTGAGGGGCGAGAGCAAGCCAACCAGGACGCGATACTAGCCTGCTTTGTTCGCCTTCGCCCCTCCCAGTCACGGATACTATCGCCAGTAGAAAATGACGCTGGCGATGACGAGCATCGCCGTCACCGCCAGCACTTGCGCAAGCGCTTCCGAGGCCGCCCTCTTGGTGGCTTCCTTCATGCGTTCTCCCTAGACCCGGGCATGACTCATCGTTGCGCGGATAGGGCGCAAGACGGCCAGATTTTCAGTACTCGGAACACCCCGCGACGAGTATTCGCTTTTGACGAGTCCCCACTCAGCGAATATCGACCGCATCAGCGTTGAACAGCATTGCGGCGGCAATTTGGCTCGGACGTGTTGCTCCGGCGACGGCCGGCAGATAGTGTTTTGGAACCGACAGAAACGGCAACACGATCAAGGTTAGGAAATGGCCCGTATCGACTACTCAGATCCCGCAACGGCAAGCCCGCGCACCCGCGAGATCCTCGACAAGAACCGCAACGCCAACATCTTCCGCATGATGGCGCATTCACCGAGCTATTTTGAGCAGTATTGCCGGCTCGGCGGCGCGATCCGTCACAAGGGCGAGCTCGATCCCGTCGTGCGCGAACTCGCGATCACGCGCACCGGCATCCTGTGTGAGGCGCCTTACGAGATCGTCGCGCACAAGCGGATCGGCAAGGGTGTCGGCGTCACCGACGAGCAGAACACAGCGCTGGAGAACTGGCAGACCGCATCCTGCTTCAACGAGGTGCAGCGCGCAGCGCTCGCCTTCACCGACGAGATCGTCAAGCTGAAGAAGCCGACGGATGCGACCTTCAAGGCGATCGCATCGAAGCTGACGCCCGGAGCGCTCATCGAGCTGCAGCTCTCGGTCGGCTTCTACATCATGACCTCGAAGTTCCTGGAGACCTTCGAGATCGACATGCAGCCGGTGACAGAAGTGGTGAGTTAGCCGCACGGGGCACGGCTTTCTTGCCTCGCCCCGCCTGCGGGGAGAGGCCGGAGCGCATGCAGCGAAGCGGAATGCGATCCGGGTGAGGGGAGTCTCCGCGAGTTCGACTACGAGCAATTTTGCGGATGCAGCCCCTCACCCCAACCCTCTAAGAGCGAGCTTCGCTCGTCTCGACCCGGCAAGAGCGGGGAGAGGGAGAGGACTCAGCCCGACGTCAGCAGATCCACCTTCGCATTCGCGACGATCAGCCGCTCGGCCAGGATTTGCGCGAGGTTGCGCATGATCCGTTCGCCGGCGCGCGGGTGCTCGCCGCGGAAGCGCTCGAAATCCTTGATCGCCACCTCGTAAGCGGTCGCCGACGCGTCGGCGACAACATCGGCGGAGCGTCGCGGCTCCAGCAGGGCCATCTCGCCGAACGCCATGCCGGCCGTCAGCGTCGCGAGCCTGATGCCGTCGGGCAGGGTGACATGGACCACGCCGCTGCGCAGGAAGAACAGCGAAGTCGCCTCGTCGCCGGCAGCGATGATCTTTTCGTTCGGCTGATGGGTCCTGATTGCACAGAGCGCAGAGAGGTCGGTGAGCTCCTCCTCGCTCAAGCCCGTGAGCAGTGGCTGCTCGGACAGTTCGGTGGCCTCGAGGAAGTCGATCGAGCCGCCGTAGCGGTAGACGATCTGGTCCTCTGCCCATTCGATCGCGGTGTCGAGCAAATAGAAATCCCTGATATTGCCGAGCCGGTTGGTCCACTCGCTGATCGTGTTCCATTCGCGCGAGGTCCGCTTGATGCCGGAGAGGACCACGGTGACGCCGAGCTCGGCCAGCTCCTTGAAGGCTTCCGCGACCAGGCGTGCGCCGGCCCGCGTCGTCGCGGTGACACGGCGAAGGTCGAAGATCACGAACTGCGGGCGCGGCCCGCCGGCGAGGCGGCGCGAGACGTAGTCGACATTGGAGAGCGACAGCGTGCCGACCAGCTCGATCACGCGCACGTCCTGGAAGTGCTTGGCCAGGATCGCCTGCTCCTGCGGCCGCCGCACGCGCCGCGACGGGTTCTTGCCGATATTGTAGTCGGCAATGATGCTGTGGCGCGCGTCGTCGCTGCGGTTGAGCATATGCAGGTCGTAGTGTGCCGACAGCGCCTCGCACACCTTGATGCCGCGCACGCTGTTGCCGTGCTTGTCGAGCTTCGGCGAGTAACTGCCGAGCCCGAGGCGCGCCGGCAGCGCGGCCAGGATGCCGCCGCCGACGCCGCTCTTGGCGGGGATGCCGACGCGGTAGATCCATTCGCCGGCATAGTCGTACATGCCCGATGATGTCATCACCGAGAGCGTGCGGGAGATCGCGTAGGGCGTCACCACCTGCTCGCCAGTCAGGGGATTGACGCCGTGGTTGGCAAGCGTTGCCGCCATCACCGCGGTGTCGCGCGCAGTGACGAGGATCGCGCATTGCCGGAAATAGACGTCTAGCACCGCCGGCACATTGTCCGTGATCACGCTATTGGTGCGCAGCAAGTAACCGATCGCCCGGTTGCGGTCGCCGGTTGCACTTTCGGAGGCATAGACGGCTTCGTCGACGTCGAGCTCGCGGCCGGCGAAGCGGCTGAGCGCCTGCCGGATATACTCGAACGCGCCGTCGCCCTTGGCGGCCTGGATCAGTCCGGAGCAGGCGATCGCCCCGGCATTGACCATCGGGTTGAAGGGGTGGTTCTGCGCGTTGAGCCGGATCGAGTTGAAGGGATCGCCGGACGGCTCGACGCCGATCACGCTCTCCACCTTGTCGGCACCCAGCGTGTCCAGCGCGAGCGCGAACACGAACGGCTTCGACATCGACTGGATGGTGAAGGGGATGCGGGTGTCGCCGACCTCGTAGACGTGGCCGTCGAGGGTCGCGAGGCTGATGCCAAAATGGGCAGGGTCAGCCTTGCGGAGCTCGGGAATGTAGTCGGCGACGGCGCCGCCGGTTTCGGGCAGGAATTCTGCGCAACAAGTGTGCAGAAACCGTAGCAGCGGCGGCTTCGAGCCGGACCAGTTGACGGTGCTGGCGGTGACGGGGGGAGGCGATCGTTTCATCGCCTCCTGTTGTGCAACGCAATCAAGGCGCGCGCAACTGGTTCGGAACCAGGGCCTGGCGACGAATGAGCGTCAGCGCGATCAGGATCGTCGGAATGAGGATCGCAAGGCCGAGCAACGTCACCTGGATCTGCGACAGCGGGTTGATGCCGCCGCCCGGCGTCGCCACCACGAAGCCGCCGATCACCAGCAGCACCCGCAGCGGCCACTCCAGGGAGCCGGCGCCGCGGAGGTCGCCGACATAGGCCAGGTAGCCCTGGATGCCGCCGCAGATGAACAGCGTGCCGAAGGCGGCCAGCGCCATCAGCCCGAGGCCGGCGAGATAGGGGCTCGGCCCCTGCAGCACCAACGCCGGATTGAGCACGAAGAAGAACGGGATGAAGTAGATGATGCTGCCGACCCACATCGATTCCCAACCCGTCTTCATCGCAGGCGAGCCGGCGATGCCCGCCGCGGCGAAAGAGGCGATCGCCACCGGCGGCGTGATCGATGACAGCATGCCCCAGTAGAAGATGAACATGTGCACCGCCATCCGGTTCAGCCCAAGCTTCTCCAGCGCCGGCGCGACCAGGATGGCGAGGAAGATGTAGCAGGCCGTCGTAGTCAGCCCGAGGCCGAGGATCAGGCTGGTGAAGGCGCACATCACGAGCAGCAGGAACGCGTTGTCGCCGGCAAGCGTCAGCAGGTCGTTGGCAAGGCTCGACACCACGCCCGTCATCGAGAATGCGCCGATCAGCAGGCCGCAGCCGGCAAGGATGCCGACCAGTTCGACGAAGGTGCGGCCGTTGACCTCGAGGAACTTCGCAATCGTCGCAGGCGTCCAGCGCGTATCCCTGGAGAAGATCTGGTTCAGCACCAGCAGCAGCGCGGTCGCGTAGAACGGTGCGTGGCTCTCGCGCTTGAAGTAAAGCAGCATCACGATCAGCAGCGCGATCACGAAGACGTAGTACCAGCCGTCCTTGATCGTATCCATCACCCGCGGCAGCTCGGCGCGCGGGATGCCCTTCAGCCCGTGGCGCGCGGCGTAGGAATCGACCTGCATGAACAGGCCGACATAGTAGAGCACGGCGGGAATGATGGCGGCGACCGCGACCTCGGCGTAGCTGACATTGAGGAACTGCGCGATCACGAACGCGGTCGCGCCCATCACCGGCGGCGCCAATACCGCGCCGGTCGAAGCGCAGGCCTCGATCGCGCCGGCATAGGAGGCGCGGAAGCCGCTCTTCTTCATCACGGGAATCGTCATGGTGCCGGCGGTCAGCACGTTGGAGACGATCGAGCCCGACATCATGCCGAGCAGGCCCGAGGCGAAGATGCAGACCTTGGCCGCACCGCCGCGGAAGGTGCCGCACAGTGCGAAGGCTAGGTTGATGAAGAACTTTCCGGCTCCGGTCATCATCAGCGCGGTGCCGAACACCAGGAAGCCGATCACGGTGTCGGCAAAGGCCTGGATCGGAATGCCGAGCAGGCTCTCGCCGGACAGCACGTGATAGGCGGTGGTCTGGTCGAGCGTGAGCTGCGAGCCCCTGAAAGGTCCGAGCCAACTCGCCTCGGCGAACAGAGGATAGACCGTGAAGGGGAGCACGCAGAGCAGCAGGCTCCAGCCGCCGGTGCGACGCAGCGCCTCCATCAACGCAACCCACATCGCGAGGCCCGCGATGATGACATTCTGCGGCGCGCCGTCGGACTCCCAGCCAAATTGCGCGGCCTTGCGCACGTTCAGCATCAGCCAGATCGAGGCGGCGAATGTCGCGACCGACAGCGCGACGTCGTACCATGGAATCCGGTTCAGCGGCGCGTTCTCCGTTCCCGGGAAGATCAGGAAGGTGAAGGGCAGCATCAGCGCGATCAAGAGGTAGAAATATTCGGTGTTGAGCTGGGTGTAGTCGATGAAGAAACGCAGCGAGAACTGCTGGTTGATGCAGAGCAGGATGGTGGCTGCAGTCGCCACCACCAGCGCCCAGCGCCAGCCGCCGTGCAGCGTGCGCACGCGCGTGACCTCGGCCTCCTGGAGGTTGCCGAGGCCGGCGTGAGGATCGTCAAATTCGATCTTTTTCGCGGACGCAGCCGCGGCGTTGTCGGACATCGCAGTCCCCCAAAATCCTGATTGTCTTGTGTGGTGGCGGCGTTGCGCCGTTACTCGAAGCCGTTCGGCATGTTGGCCTTGGCGAGCGCTGACGTGCGCGCCTTCATCCAGCCATCGAGGAAGGCCTTGTCGTCGGACGGCGGGTTGGACTTGCCGTACTCTGTCCAGGCTGCGGCCAGCACGTCCTGGCGCTTGTAAAGCGCGTCGTTGTGGGCGTCCTGCTCGTCGGTCCAGTGGCCGGCTTCCTTGAGCGCCTTCACCGCGCCGGGATGCACCGGCACCACCCAGTTCTTGGTCTGCCTGTCAGGGCCGAGTCCCGCGGCGCCCGGTGCGGAATCCTTGTAGGCGTCGTAGTTCACGATCATCGCCTTGGTGATGGCATAGACCTGCTCGACCGACTGCGTGCCGTAGGCGACGAAGATCGGGTAGGGATAGTTGCCGAGCTCGATCGGCTTGTCCGGTGAGATGCCGGCGCCGCAGGTCGCAACCTGCGGGAAGAAGAACGAGCCGACCTTCCGCACGCGCGCCCAACCTTCCTTGTCGCCGGCGGGCAGCGGCGGCCAGATCAGGCCACGCGGCGAGGTCTCGGCCTCCTTGGCGGGGCCGGTGATCGTGGTGCCGAACGCGGCATCGGCATCGTTGTTGACGAGGCCTTTCCACATCGCGCCATAGCTTGCGAACTCGACGATCTTGACGTCCTTCTCCGTGAGGCCGCCGAAGGCGAGCATCGCGAGCGAGTTCTGGTTCAGCGCCGGCGACCCGACGACGAAGCCGACGCGCTTACCCCTGAGGTCCTTCATCTCCTTGACGCCGGCATCGGCGGCCACGCCGAGCGCGCCGCAATTGCAGTCGACCGACGAGAGCAACAGTTGCAGCCGCTGCGGGCCCCATTCCCTGGCGCCGAATTCGAACACGCCTTCCTGTGCGAAATAGGTGCCCGATCCCATCGCCGATGAGATGGCGCGCTTGGCGCGCAGCGGGGCCAAGCGTGCGACGTCGTTGCCGGCCGGCAGCACCCGAACGTCGGTGCCGTATTTGTCCTTCAGCATCTTGCCGACGCCGACCGCGATGTTGAAGCCGGCGGTGCCGGTGTCATAGGCGGTCACCGCCATGGTGGGCGGCAGCTTGATGTCCTCGGCCGAGGCGGGCAGCGCAGTAGCTAGTGAAAGGCCGGCAAGAGCGGCAGGCGCGAGCGCCATCAGCCGATGAATCATAATTCCTCCCAATGTTTCGCTATACGAAACTTTTCTTGAGAGAAATGATTGCATCGCGAACCTGCGATGGCAACGCCGGCTCAGTCCCAAGCCGGCGCTTTATGCCATTGCATCACCAGACAGATTGTCGCGGGTGAGGATTGCGCTGCTGCGCTCAGGTCTCGACGATCGCGACGGCCTGGCCTTCGGCGAGCACATCGTCGACTTTTACCAGAATCGACTTGATTTTCCCTGCTGCCGTCGATGTGACCGGTATTTCCATCTTCATGGCTTCGACGAACGCGATCTCGTCGCCGTCGCCGACGCTGCTGCCGGCTTCAACGGGAAGCGCGCAAACGCGCCCGGCGACTTCGGTCACGACCTTAATATCTGGCATTCCATTCTCCGATACCGTCTTGCGGAAATTTCATCCGGCGAACGACTTTTTGTTGTGGCCGCACATTGCCTGAGGTAGCTTCATCCGCAAGTGGAATTTTATTCCGCAGGACGGAACGGAGCCAAGGATTATGGGACGGCGCTCGGAACGCCTTAGCAGGCAGGGAATGCTCGCCGGTGAGACCGGCGATGGCGATGTCATTCAGGTGGTGTCGCGCGCCTTTGACGTGTTGCGATGCTTCGAGGGCCACGAGTCTCGGCTCGGCAATCTCGAGATCTCAAATCGCTGCGGCCTGCCGCGCTCGACGGTGTCGCGCTTGACGCACACGCTGACGCGGATGGGACAGCTCGTCTATCTGCCGCGCGATCAGAAGTATCGCATCGGCCCGAGTGCGGTCGCGATGAGCACGACGATGATGAAGGGGCTGCAGCTCCGCAATCTGATCCGGCTGCGTTTGCAGGATGTCGCCGATCAGTTGCCCGGCACCGTGGGCTTCGTCATTCCGGACCGCTTTCATCTGGTCTATCTCGAATACGCTCGCGCCGCGAATGCGCTGGGACTGCATGAGGCGACCGGCAGCCGCATTTCGATGGCGACGACGGCCGCCGGCCACGCCTATACCGCGGCGCTCGATCCCGAGATCGGCGATGCGCTGATCGCGGAGATGGAGCGTGAGATACCCGACGGCGCAAAGCTGCTGACGCCGCGTATCGAGGCCAACCGCCGTCATCTGCGCGAGCACGGCTACGTCGTGGCTTGTGGTCTTTGGAGCCCGCATATCAACGGCGTCGGCGTGCCAATGTGGTCGCCGCAATACCAGACCTATGTCGTGACCACGATCGGCCTGCTCTCGGCGATGTATGACGAGAAGCGCCTGCATGCGGAAGTCGCGCCGCAGATGGTCGAACTCGGCGCCGCGGTGGGTAGCCTGCTCGAAGGCGCCGACGGTGACATTTTCTCTAACCGGCTCGATCGCAAATCGCTTCCGGTGACCGCCCATAACAACAACAAGATGATCAAGACGGAGGTGATGAATGAACTGGAAGCCGGAACTCGACGACCTCGCCCGGCGGGAAGCATTCGCGCGGGAGATGGGAGGCGTTGACAAGGTCAAGCGACAACGTGACCAGGGCCGGCTGACCGTCCGCGAACGTATCGACAAACTCGTCGACCAGGAGAGCTTCCACGAAGTCGGTGCCATCTCCGGCATCGCCGAATATGACGAGCAGAACGAACTCAAGCATCTGACGCCCGCGAACTGCGTGTTCGGCCGCGCCAAGATCGACGGCCGCACCGTGGTCGTGGTCGGCGACGATTTCACCGTGCGCGGCGGTTCGGCCGACGCGTCGATTTCCACGAAGCCCTTGATGGCGGAGGAGATGGCGCACGACTTCCGGCTGCCGATCATCCGCGTGATCGAGGGCTCGGGCGGCGGTGGTTCGGTGAAGACCATCGAGACCAGGGGCGCCGCCAATCTGCCCGGCGGCGTTGGAGGCACCCGTTCGTACTGGTTCACGCTTGCCAATCTGGCGCAGGTGCCTGTGGTCGGGCTCGGGCTCGGCTCCGTCGCGGGCCTCGGCGCCGCGCGGCTGGCGGCGACGCATTACTCCGTCATGACCAAGAATTCGGCGATGTTCGTCGCCGGTCCGCCCGTGGTGAAGCGCTTGGGCCAGGATCTGTCCAAGCAGGAACTCGGCGGCGCCGATATCCAGACCCGCGCCGGCGGGATCGACCAGGCCGTCGAGACGGAAGAGGAGGCGTTCGAATACGCCAGGCGTTTCCTGTCCTATCTGCCCTCGTCGGTCTACGATCTACCGCCGACCATTCCCTGCACCGACGATCCTGAAAGGGCCGAGGAATCGCTGCTGAAGGCAGTGCCGCGCAATCGCAAGCAGGTCTACAAGATGCGGCCGATCATCGAGGCCGTCGTCGACAAGGGCTCGTTCTTCGAGGTCGCGGCCAATTTCGGCCGGCCGGTCATCACGGGGCTGGCGCGGATCGAGGGCCGGGCGGTGCTGGTGCTGGCAAGCGATCCGTTCCATTACGGCGGCTCGTGGACGGCGGATGCCTGCCAGAAGGTGGTGCGCTGGGTCGACTTCGCCGAGACCTTCCATCTGCCGGTGGTCTATCTGATGGACTGCCCCGGCTTCATGATCGGGCTCGAGGCCGAGAAGTCGGCCACCATCCGTCACGGCGTGCGGGCGATGGCGGCGGTCAACCAGAGCACGGTGCCCTGGTGCACCATCATCATCCGCAACGCTTTCGGCGTCGCGGGCGTCGTGCACCAGCCGGCCAATCGCTTCTCGATGCGCTACGCTTGGCCGTCGGCCTATTGGGGCTCGCTGCCGCTCGAGGGCGGCATCGAGGCGGCCTATCGCGCCGAGATCGAGGCGGCCGCCGATCCCGCCGCCAAGCTGCGCGAGATCGAGGATCGTCTCAACAAGCTGCGCTCGCCGTTCCGCTCCGCCGAGAAGTTCTGGGTGGAGGAGGTGATCGATCCGCGCAAGACGCGCTCGCTGCTCTGCGAGTTCGCGCGTCTGGCCGAGCCGATCCGTACTCCGGGACCGCCCCGCAACATGACGACGCGGCCGTAGCTGTCGCCCCATCGTCATTGCGAGCGGAGCGAAGCAATCCATGTCATCGCTTGCCGAAGCATGGATTGCTTCGTCGCTTCAGCGCAAAATTGCGTTGCAATTTTGTCGCGGGCTCCTCGCAACGACGCTCAGCAACGTCGTCTACGGCTCGCTCTCGCGATGCACGTCGTGGATCACGATGCCCATGCCGTTCTCGGGCATCTTGATCCAGTCGCGCCGCTTCAGCGAGCGCTTGGTATCCTCGTGTCCGCTCGCCCAATGCTCGCGCATCGAGGTGCCGGAGAATTCGTGGTCCTTGGCGTCGCCCTCATAGGCCTTCTGCTGATAGATCAGCTGCAGGAGGGTGATCCCGGGAAGCCTGCTGTTCGCCTTCTTGAGCTGACGTTCCTCCTCCGACAACTGATCGTCGGGGATCTTCGACAGCGCGTTGTGCAGGGCGGTGCGGAGATTGTAGGTCTTGCGGTAGACGTCGGTGTTGTAGCGGGTGCGCGACGAATACATGATGTCCTTGTGGCGGGCCATCACGTCCTGGATGTCGCGGGGCAGCGCGCCGCGCGCCGAGAACAGGTCGACCTGGAACACCAGCGAGTTCGCGTTATCCTCCTGGTCGAGCAGATGCTGCAGCGGCGTGTTGGAGACGATGCCGCCGTCCCAGAAATGATCGGTGCCCACTTTCACCATCGGCAACGCCGGCGGCAGCGCGCCGCTCGCCATGATGTGCTCGGGAACGATCTCGTCATGGGCATTGTCGAAATAGATGAAATTGCCCGAGAGCACGTTCACTGCGCCGACGGCGAAGCGGATCTTCTTGGAATTGATGCGGTCGAAATCGACCAGCTCCAGCAGCGATTCCCGCAAGGGCGCAGTGTCGTAGTAGCTGGTCGCGGTGCGTGCGCCGGTCGGGCTGAACCACGGATTGGTCTGATGCGGCGTGAAGAAGCCGGGCTGTCCCAGCGTCGTCGTCATCCATGAGCTGGTGAAGTTGCGTGCCTTGCGGAAGATGTCGCCGTCGGGCGTGTAATGCCAGATCTTGCGGCTGGTGATGCGATCCCAGAACGTGTGGAGCCGTTCCAGCCGCTTCTCTGGCGAATTGCCGGCGATGATCGCCGAATTGATCGCGCCGATCGAGACGCCGCACACCCAGTCGGGCTCGATATTGGACTCGTGCAGTGCCTGGTAGACGCCGGCCTGATAGGCGCCGAGCGCGCCGCCACCCTGCAGCACCAAAGCGACCCGATCGCAACGGTCGGGCCGCCAGCCGCGCGCCGCAATGTCGGTCTCGTCGAGGTGAGGGGATCGCGCATCCATGACTGGTCACTCCGTGCGCGGCGAGAATTCAGGCGGCCCGTGACGCCGTGATGACAATTGCCGCCGCGCGTTGCGCGCATCCGGCGCGCTTGCTTGCATGGTTAGCATTGGCCTCTCCGCGAAACGCGGGTCACGCGGCTGACGGAAATCCCTCACACCGGTGTCAATTGTGGCCGCTAGCCTCCCGGCCGATTTTTCAAACAGGGGGATTTTGCGATGCGCAGCGAAGATCTGCTGAAGCTTCCGTCCATGCCGGCTGCCGGTCCGAGCTATCCCGCCGGCCCGTATCGTTTCATCGATCGCGAATTCCTCGTCATCACCTACGAGACCGATCCGGACCTGATCCGCGCCGGTCTGCCCGAGCCGCTGGAGCCGATTGCCGACCCGATCGTGCACTATGAATGGATCAAGATGCCGGACAGCTCCGGCTTCGGCAGCTATACCGAATCCGGCCTCGTGATCCCCGCGCGGCTCAACGGCGAAGACGTCAATTTCGTCTGCCAGATGTATCTCGACGACGATCCGCCGATCGCCGCCGGCCGCGAGATCTGGGGCTTTCCGAAGAAGTACGCCCATCCCAAGCTCGAGATCGTCAAGGACACGCTGACCGGCACGCTGGAATATGCCGGGCAGCTCGTCGCCATGGGCACCATGGGCTACAAGCACGAGAGCATGGCCGGCAATGGCGACGTCACCCGCGCCACGCTGTCGAAGACGCAAGTCAATCTGAAGATGATCCCCGGCGTCGATGGCCATCTCGAGATCTGCCAGCTCGTCGCGATCAACCTCACCGACATCGTCGTCAAGGGCTCGTGGATCGGGCCCGGCCGGCTGCATCTGGTGCCGCATGTCAACGCGCCGGTGGCGGATTTCCCGGTCAAGCGCGTGATCGGCGCGCATCATTACATCGCCGATCTCACCCTGCCGTTCGGCCGCGTCGTGCACGACTACAACAAGGTCGCCGCGGACGCGGCGACGCCGACCGAACTCGCCGCCGAATAGCACGACGGCGGGATCAGGCCGCAGCAGCCGGCTTCGCTGCCGGTTGCGCCGCGGATTGAGGCTGCCGCCACGGGATCGCCAGCACCGCCAGCGAAGCGATCACGCACAGTGCGCCGGCAATGAAGAAGGCCGGCAGATAGCTGGCATAGATCGTCCGCGACAGGCCCGCACCGAATGCGGCCGCGCCGGCGCCGATCTGGTGGCCGGCGAAGATCCAGCCGAACACGAGATTGGCGCGCTCGGCGCCGAAGCGCTGCGCGGTCAGGCGCACCGTCGGCGGCACGGTCGCGATCCAGTCGAGCCCGTAGAACATCGCAAACAGCGACAGCCCGTAGAACGTGAAGTCGGAGAACGGCAGGTACACCAGCGACAGCCCGCGCAGGCCGTAGTACCAGAACAGCAGCCGGCGATTGTCGTAGCGGTCGGACAGCCAGCCCGAGATGATGGTGCCGAAGAAATCGAAGATGCCCATCGCCGCAAGCAGGCTTGCAGCCTGCACCTGCGGGATGCCGAAATCGAGGCACATCGGAATCAAGTGGACCTGCACAAGGCCGTTGGTCGAGGCGCCGCAGACGAAGAAGGTCGCAAACAGGATCCAGAACACCGACGATTTCGAGGACTCGCGGAGCGTGCCGAGCGCGGCCGCCAGGATCGGCGCATTGGCCGGCGGCGGTGCCGGCAGCGGCGCGGTACCCTCATCGCCGAACGGGCGCAGGCCGACATCGCCCGGCCGGTCGCGCATCAGCATCAGCACGGCGAAGGCCGCGACGCCGAGGGCAACGCAGACGAACGCCAGCGCGATGCGCCAGCCGTAGCGGTCGGTGAGGGTCGCGATCAGTGGCAGGAAGGCCAGTTGCCCGGTCGCCACGCTCGCGGTGAGGACACCGACCACGAGGCCGCGGCGCGCCGCGAACCAGCGCGCGGCGATCGTGGCGCCGAGCACCAGCGCAGTCATGCCGGTGCCGATCCCGATCACGACGCCCCAAAGCAGGATCAACTGCCAGACCTGCGTCATGGCGAGCGACGCCACCAGGCCTGACACCACGATGAGCTGCGCCGCCAGCGTGACGTTGCGCAAGCCGTAGCGGTTCATCAGCGCAGCGGCGAACGGCGCCATCAGCCCGAACAGGATGAAGCGGATCGACAGTGCGGAGGAGATCTCGGCGGTGCTCCAGCCGAACTCCTTCTGCAGCGGCACGATGAAGACGCCGGGTGCGCCGACGGTGCCGGCCGAGATCAGCGCAGCGAAGAAGGTGACGCCGACCATCACCCAACCATAATGGATGTTGCGGCGGGCGAGGGCGGAAGCAAGCCAGTTCGAGATCATGGAGGACACGACGAGTTGCAATGTGAATGTGTTGGTGATGCGCAATATGGCACACGAAGGCGATGTCTAAAATGGCGTAGTTCCCTCAATTTAGGACATAGCATGCGACAGCCCGACAAGGTGCAAAAGGCGCCGGCCCCTCCCGTGTGCGGGAGAGGCCGGCTTCGAACTGCCCATCCGGATCGCAACGCTCTTAATGCGTCACCCGCTCCACGGCGATCGCGGTGGCTTCGCCGCCGCCGATGCAGAGTGCGGCGACACCACGCTTCAGGTTCTGCGCTTCCAGCGCATGCAGCAGCGTCACGATCAGCCGCGCACCGGTCGCCCCGATCGGATGGCCGAGCGCGCAGGCGCCGCCGTTGATGTTGAGCCTGTCGCGGGAAATGCCGAGGTCGCGCTGCGCCGCCATCGCGACAACCGCGAACGCCTCGTTGATCTCGAACAGGTCGACATCGCCGACGCTCCAGCCGACCTTGTCGAGCAGCTTGCGGATCGCCGGAATCGGCGCCGTGGTGAACCACTGCGGCTCCTGGCTGTGGGTGGCATGGCCCTTGATCTCGGCCAGCACCGGCAGTCCGTCGCGATCGGCGAGCGAGCGCCTTGCCAGGATCAGCGCCGCGGCGCCGTCGGCATTGGCCGAGGAGGCGGCGGGCGTGATGGTGCCATTGGCGCGGAACGCCGGCTTCAGGCCGGGGATTTTGGCGGGATCGACCTTCAGCGGATGCTCGTCATCGGCGATGACGCGCGGGCCGGTCTTCTCCGTGAGCGTGACCGGCGCGATCTCGGCCTTGAAGGCGCCGCCCTCGACCGCCTTGCGGGCGCGGGTCAGCGTTTCCATCGCGTAGGCGTCCTGATCGGCGCGGGTGAACTGATAGGCTTCCGCGGTCGCTTCGCCGAAATCGCCCATCGAGCGGCCGGTCTCGTAGGCGTCCTCCAGCCCGTCCATCATCATGTGGTCGATGATGCGGTCGTGGCCGGCGCGATAGCCGCCGCGCGCCTTCGGCAGCAGATAAGGCGCATTGCTCATGCTCTCCATGCCGCCGGAGAGCACGATCTCGGCCGAGCCGGCCTTGATGATGTCGTGGGCCAGCATCGTCGCCTTCATGCCGGAGCCGCAGACCTTGTTGACGGTGGTGGCGCCGGTGGCATCCGGCAACTTCGCGCCGCGCGCGGCCTGGCGGGCAGGGGCCTGGCCCTGGCCGGCCGGCAGCACGTTGCCCATGAAGACTTCGTCGATGCGCTCGGGCGCGAGCTTGGCGCGCTCGAGCGCGGCGCCGATCACATGTGAGCCGAGCTTATGCGCGGCAAGCGGCGTGAGTTCCCCCATGAAACGGCCGAGTGGGGTACGGGCGGCGGAGAGGATGACGACGGGATCGGCGTTGGTGGCCATGGCAGGACTCCCTCAAGTCGGAGATTCTATTGGATTATATGCATCATATGATGCGGCGCGAAAAATGCAACCGGCATGACAAATTGTCGTGTTCGCATGAGTTGGATCGGGAGAGGTCCGGTTCTCGTGATTGCGACGAGCGGGTCGCCACTTGTACCGCTGTCGTCCCAGCGAAAGCAGGGACCCATACTCCGCAGCCGGTGTTGTGAAAGGGACTCGTCGTTTGGTGGCGTCCGGGAAGTGGTTGGAATTGGTGTGGCGGGTCTGCGGGTTCATGAAGCTATCTGATCATGCGACGAGGTCAATTGGCTGATCATCGGGTTTGGTGTCGAGCGTCCGCCAGCCATCGACTTTGCGCAGATTGATCTGGCCCGAGGCGAGCAAGGCCCAAAACAACATGGCGGCGGTGTCTGCCGATGGCAGCACGCTCTGTGTCTTGATCCGGCGTTTGAACTCCTCGTGCAGACGTTCAATNGCATTGGTGGTGCGCACGCTCTTCCACTGGCTCGGCGGCAAACGTGCGAAGGTGAACAGCCGCTCGCCAGCCTCCTCCAGGCTGTCGGCCACGGCGCGATGTTTGAGCCGCCATTTGCGGATGAAGGCCCTGCGCCGGGTGGCGATCTGCTCGGGGGTCGTGGCATAGATCATGCCGTTGTAATCGGCGGTGATCTCCTCATGCAGGCGCTCGGGTGCGTGCGCCA
>NZ_LNCU01000059.1 GCF_001542415.1 Bradyrhizobium macuxiense | reverse complement strand
ACCGGAGCGGCTTACGGCGAGAAGACTCCCGAGCGTCTGGCGCAGCGCAACGGTTACCGCGACCGGATCTGGGAGACCCGCGCCGGCACGGTCGAACTGCGTATCCCCAAGCTGCGCAAAGGCTCCTACTTCCCGGGCTTCCTGGAGCCGCGCCGCATGGCCGAGAAGGCGCTCACCGCCGTGGTGCAGGAAGCCTACGTGCAGGGCGTCTCGACCCGCTCGGTAGACGATCTGGTGCAGGCGATGGGGATGAGCGGGATCTCCAAGAGCCAGGTGAGCCGGCTGTGTGGCGAGATCGACGACAAGGTGAAGGCGTTCCTCGCCCGTCCGATCGAGGGCGACTGGCCGTATCTGTGGATCGACGCCACCTACGTGAAGGTGCGCCAGAATGGCCGCATCGTCTCGGTGGCCGTGATCGTCGCGGTCGGCGTCAACAGCGACGGCCGGCGTGAAGTTCTCGGCATGGACATCGGCCCCTCCGAAGCCGAGACCTTCTGGACAGCGTTCCTGCGCAAGCTCGCCCGCCGCGGCCTGCGTGGCGTCAAGCTGGTCGTCTCCGACGCCCATGAGGGCATCAAGGCCACCGTCGCCAAGGTGCTCAACGCCAGCTGGCAGCGTTGCCGCGTGCACTTCATGCGCAATGCGCTGGCGCATGCCGGCAAGAGCGGACGACGCGTCGTCTCAGCCTTCATCGCCACGGCCTTTGCCCAGGACGATGCCGAGGCGGCCCGGGCGCAATGGCGCAAGGTCGCCGATCAGCTTCGCCCCAAGCTGTCCAAGCTGGCTGGCTTCCTCGACGAGGCCGAGACCGATGTGCTGGCCTATATGACCTTCCCGCCGCAGCATCCAACCAAGCTGCACTCGACCAACCCGATCGAGCGCCTCAACGGCGAGATCAAGCGGCGGACCGAGGTGGTCGGCATCTTCCCCAACGAAGATGCTATCGTGCGACTGATCGGCGCGATCCTGCTCGAGCAGAACGATGCATGGGCCGTCCAACGTGCAAGTTACATGACACTGGAAACCATCGCGCCATTGAGCGATGATCCAACCGTCAGCCTTCCGGCGATCGCCAGCTGACCTGCCCGGCGCTTGCCGGTGAATGCGGTGCCCCGCCGCCAGTTACACCACGCTCAGGGACACGATCC
>NZ_LNCU01000058.1 GCF_001542415.1 Bradyrhizobium macuxiense | reverse complement strand
CCGAAGCCGAGACCTTCTGGACAGCGTTCCTGCGCAAGCTCGCCCGCCGCGGCCTGCGTGGCGTCAAGCTGGTCGTCTCCGACGCCCATGAGGGCATCAAGGCCACCGTCGCCAAGGTGCTCAACGCCAGCTGGCAGCGTTGCCGCGTGCACTTCATGCGCAATGCGCTGGCGCATGCCGGCAAGAGCGGACGACGCGTCGTCTCAGCCTTCATCGCCACGGCCTTTGCCCAGGACGATGCCGAGGCGGCCCGGGCGCAATGGCGCAAGGTCGCCGATCAGCTTCGCCCCAAGCTGTCCAAGCTGGCTGGCTTCCTCGACGAGGCCGAGACCGATGTGCTGGCCTATATGACCTTCCCGCCGCAGCATCCAACCAAGCTGCACTCGACCAACCCGATCGAGCGCCTCAACGGCGAGATCAAGCGGCGGACCGAGGTGGTCGGCATCTTCCCCAACGAAGATGCTATCGTGCGACTGATCGGCGCGATCCTGCTCGAGCAGAACGATGCATGGGCCGTCCAACGTGCAAGTTACATGACACTGGAAACCATCGCGCCATTGAGCGATGATCCAACCGTCAGCCTTCCGGCGATCGCCAGCTGACCTGCCCGGCGCTTGCCGGTGAATGCGGTGCCCCGCCGCCAGTTACACCACGCTCAGGGACACGATCCTATGTCCCACCGCAACGGACGATCGGCTACGCACCCCAGCTCCGCCGATCGTCCGTGCTCCGCCTACACCTTTTTGACGTAAAAGATTGAGAGACTCTAACCTTCCCGATCAACATGCGACAGGTCAGAAGCTTAACGAGCGAGTTTGGAGTTAAATTCAAGAAGGCCTCTGGCGGGCATGCCAGAGGCCTTCTTGAAGGTCAAGCAATACTAATTCACTTGGCTTTCTCCCGAATTCAAAAGACGCGCTGAACGCGAAGGAGCAGCATGAAGGCATTTTGATCCTTCAGCTCATACAACGTAGCCGGTTTGGCTATACTGGACTGCTGCGGTAGCGCCACCGTGCTGCCGCTTGCATATTTCTGATCTAGCATCGCATACGCGAATTCGCTTGAGAAGGCCAGATTCTTGACTGGTGTCCAGCGCGTCACAAGGCCCACTACACTGTAGTTGAAGTCGGGATTACAGCCGGGAACGCCGGTCGAGAGCGCGAGGCCCGCAACCACAGCGCCGCAAATGTAGCCCTTAGCTGTGTTGTTATAGCGCGCAGCGGCCCAGGCGCCGTAGAT
This sequence comes from Bradyrhizobium macuxiense, assembly GCF_001542415.1. Classification (GTDB taxonomy): domain Bacteria; phylum Pseudomonadota; class Alphaproteobacteria; order Rhizobiales; family Xanthobacteraceae; genus Bradyrhizobium; species Bradyrhizobium macuxiense. The sequence continues at coordinate 15,255 of NZ_LNCU01000058.1, read as the reverse complement.
GGAACTGCTCCAGTATGGGTTCCAATTGTGGTTGAAAGCACCTTGGAAACCATACGTAGTCGTCAACTCCTGCCTAGAGCCAGTAACAAACACCGAGTCAGAAACACCAGCAAATCCGAGACTCTGGTAAATTCCCGGCAAGCGCGTACCACCGTACATCGCGTACACGCTAGTACCGAAGTCCTGAAAGTTGTAGCGACTTGCGCCGGAGGTATACACCGCCGACATGTTGATCGAGTCACCTTGGCCAGTTGGAATGTTTTTGAGCGACAATGCCAGCTGACCAGCCCAGCCCCACTTATCCTCCGGATGGCCTGTGAGCTCGGTGGCTCCGTAATACGCCGCATGATTGTCATGTGCGGCAACCGACGCTTGGAAAAGGCCCCAAACCTGGTCAACACGAACCATCCCAACGAAGTCTGGGGAAGCCGTCCCGCCGATGTCGTTGGCCCCGTAAACCCCAGCTGCGATACCGGCAGCTGATGCGGCGGTGACGTTCCAGATGTTGGTGGTGTTAGTAACTGTTTGATCCTGGGCCGAGAACGAAGCCGTAATGCCTTGGCCGAAATCAGCTGTATACGTGAACTGGTTCACCGGGTCCCAGCCGCCGGCGCCCGGGAGACCATCAATGATATTCCCGGGATAGTTGGCCCATGGAGAGGAGAACTGCGATTGCGCCTTGCCCAACGTAAAACCAGCGAACTGCATAAATGCGTAGTAGACTTGGAGTGTACCGGCAGCGACGGCACCTTTGCTGGCGTTATTCGGCGCCGACACGCCGCCGATGGACTCGTAAACGGTCCCGCCCGTTCCAGCGCCGCTGTAGGTGCCGCTGGTCCAGTTGAAGGTGAATTCGCTAAAGGTTCGGACTAATCCGTACGCGGTCGCAGTGCGAGTGTCGATACTAAGGTCCTGACGAGCACGCCCGTTATATCGGTTGCTTAGGCGATTCTCCGCGCCTCCCACACCGGAGTTCGGCACGTCGACATGGCTGTTGCTATGAAGCACCGTCTCTGCGCGGAGATATCCACCCAATTTGATGCAAGTGTCCGTACCAGGGATATAGTAGAATCCAGCACCATAGAGCGAACAGACCTTCACATACTCGATTGCCTTGGCTTTGACAGGCAAATCCGCCGCTAGTGCACCGCCCATAAAAGTCAGGCCAGCGGCCCAACCGATCAAAACGCCTCTTATCAGCTTCATAAAGGTCCCCCAGTTTTTGTGCAAAGCATGCGATCCATCGGTTGCATCAGGGTCAACCGCCTTCTTCTATGTCCCCGATCATTCACCATAAGGTTTAATTGCGATGTCGACTGGCGAGTTCAATCAGTGAACATAACGGTGCGGGCTCGTCCCGCCGCGTACTTAGATACACTGACAGATTTGGCTCGCTATCGACCGAACAAATTTTGTACGAGACGGACCAATTGATGATCGCGTTCGACGAAGCGTGTCATGGCGGCGTCACATTCGTCCATATCGTACCGCTAGAAAGAAATTTGAGTACGTGCGTCGGCGTTAAGTGATGATGCGCTTAGTCGCGTGTGGTTAGCAACTGGCCGGGCAGCCTAAAGCACGTTTCTTCTCGACAGTTAGCGCAAGCAGCTTCACTCCAGTTGTCGCATACGCATTCGGCGCAGGTCGCGGCTGGATTGGATTATTCCGGCGGCCAGCGCTTCAGCGTCCCGGACTTTCTTTGTACAGGCGACGAGTTCGATCAGGCTTTCGATTCCGAAGTCGGTGAACGCATGGGCACCGTCTTCTGCGACGTCATAGCCCTAGATTGTGCCGTTCTCGATCTCCATTTCATTGGCAGCCAGTCCTCATCTACGCCGCGGTCCTCGGCGACACGATTAATTGTGGTGACGTGATGGACATTATTGATGTGCATGGTGATGCCGCCCGGGCGAAGATCGTTGAGACTTATGGGGGCCCAATTCCAAGGACAGCAAGTCTGCCAGCCAATGAGCTGCATGGTTGGCGATGCGGGCTAGAACATCGGCCAGCCAGGCCTGCGGATCGATGCGTTCTTGTGGCAGTTCCATCGCAGCGCTGTGCCTCAGCACGTGCGGCGAGCCGCTGTTGTCCTTCAAGGACGGGCTACTCTTCTGAGCGACACGAACATGCTTTCCGATAGAGACTGGACGTACCGGTACTACCCCCTACGTGCGCGTTCGGGAACAACGCTGTTGCTCCTTTCCGCAACGGTTCCCTGAGCCATGCCTGGAGCGTACACCGAGCGAGTGTGATCAGCAGAGTGGCCGCTCCTTCCGCCCTTTACCGACGCATCGTACGTGTGCGCCAGACCCAACGTGGACAGCATCTCGGTCAAGACCTGTCAGCTCTGAGAGACACAAGCCCGTCTGGCCCGCGACCAGCAGCAAAGTGTGATCGCGGCGACCAAGCCACGTCGTTCGATCGAGCGCGACTGCCTCGATCTCGGGGAGCGTCAGGAAGTGTACCTGTCGCTTGTCGTGGCGCTTGCTCGGTATGGCGAGCACGCGCTGGATCAACCGAGGCAACGTTGCAGGCGAGCTTCATGGCGTCACCTCCCATCGCCGATCGAGACGCCGCGCCGCTTCTTCCATCAACTCGGGGCAGACGCGTAGTGGGTATCGCGCACGCAGGCGTGGCTCAGGTAAGTGGAGACACCGGGAGTTGTTGCTCGACGTCCTTGCCTTCGCGATGCCAATCGAGCAGCGTCCGGATGGCGAAGCGATGCCGGAAGTCGTGCACGGTGACCGTACGATCACCTGGGCGCCGCAGCCCGATCTCTCTGGACAATCGACAGAAGACGCGATGAACGTGCTGGTGCAGCAACCGCCCTTCCTGTTCGGCAACGAAGAAGGTCGAGCCGCAGCGTGATCCGAGTAGCGCATCGCGCCGGTGGGCGTAGTCGCGCAGCGTGGTTCTCGTCGTCGGATGCAATGGCACGAGCCGCAACTTGCCGAACTTGGTCGCCTGACCCTGAGCACGCCGGCGTCAAGGTCGACGTCATCACGGTCCAGGCCTTCGTCTCGGATATACGCATGCCTGTCACCGCGATCAACCCGAACAAGGTATGGTCCATCGGACCGGACCGTCCGCTGGCGGCAGAGGCAGCGCTGCAGTCAGCAACGCGTCGATCTCCGCGTCGCTGTAGACATAGGGCTCGGCGCGCTGCCATGCGGGCAGCTTTCCGAGAGGCAACCCTCCGTTCTTGGATCGAAGTTGGCGACATGGCGCGCGAAGCCGCGCACGTCGCTCAATCGCAGATCCCGGGATGCATGACGATAGGGCGGCAGCGTTGCCATTCCATCGCCAGCTTCGTCGTGATGATCCCGGCCTCTGTGCTTCTCCACGAAGGCGACGAAGTCGGGGTGCCGACGGGTCTGGTGCTCCTACTTGTATCCCCCCCCTTGCGCATGCTCAGGTACTGATCTAGTGCGGAGCGAAGATCGGTTATTGCACGCCTCCCGATCAGGGCAGGTTCAATGCTCTCAGATGTCGACCTTCGCGTAAATCCGGGTGGTGTCGTGGCTTTCGTGCCGCAGCAACTGCCCGATCTCCGACAAGGTTCGCGGCAGATTGCAGAAGCTCGGTAACGAGGCTGTGTCGGAGATATCGGCGCCGCGGTATGCGCAACCGTCGATTCAAACGCGGTCGAGAGCGGCATTAGCGATCATGGTGATCGCACATCCGGAAGCAAACCCGATGTGCCGCGCGAGTGTGCGGACGAACAACCGTCGGCACACGACTTTGGGCGGCCACTGCGCAGATATGCAACGATGGCCGCGCCAACGATTGGCGGTATCGGCATCCGTGCACGCTGTCGGCTCTTGGCAAGAACGAGTATCTCGCTGGCGCGCCAGTCGATATCATCGAGCGCGAGCGTCGCAACCTCGTCGGCCCGCAGGCCGAGCTTGGCCAGTAAGAACAGAATGGCGTAGTCGCGCCGCCCCATCACCGTCGTCCGGTCGCAACCGTCGAGAGCCTTCTGCACCTGAGCGGCAGGCAGATAGGTCGGCAGAGCATCGCCGCATCAATGGAACGCCCCGCCAATGGGCGCGTGTTCAGCCCCCGATGGTGGAGGTAACAGAGAACGGCGCAACCAGCACGTCGCCTTGTCTGTTCCCGGGCTCCAATCCTGCGCGTGGCGCTCAATGTAGCGGATTACGTCCTCTTGTTTGATCTTGCACAGGGCTGCGACGCCGCCGGAGCACACCTCGTGCAAAAACCTGCGGATGACCGGGAGATGGCGTACGATTGGACCTCGCGTCCAAGCCGCACTCTGATCGCAGGTAGGCATCGAACTCCTTGAAGATCAGTTCGTGCTGGGTGAGAGGTGGTAGCACCAACGGCGCGATCGCGCCTTCCTCCCACCGATAACCGTCGCTCGAACGCTGCCCGGTCGCCGGGTTGGTTAGACTGCCTCCCGCCTCGATGTCGGAGGTACCGCTCAACGACCTGCTCATCGAGATCGACCAGCTTGTAGCGACGGCTCGCGATCCAACTCAGGAGCCGAAAACCGCGTTAAGGCAACGCCACGTGCCGTGCCGAACGAGCCTCTCTTCGATGAGAAGAGCGGCGTAGCGCTCGACGAACTGTCAGTGCGGCCCCCTTCTGAGACGCTGGTACAGCCGTCAGGTACTCTTCAACTTCCATCTTCCTGCTCCCCGCTGTTGAAGGCACAGAACGAACTATGCCGGACCGACCAAACGAAGGTCAAACGACCCGACCCGGCATAGTTCGGCGGGCGGCATAAACGGCCAAAATGAACGGCATCGATCCGCAGGCCTGGCTGGCCAATGTTCTAGCCCGCATCGCCGACCATCCAAGCTCATCAGCTGGCAGAGTTGCTGCCTTGGAATTGGACCCCATAAGCCTCAACGATCTCCGCCCGGGCGGCATGACCATGCACGTCAATAAGGTCCATCACGTCACCACAACAATCCCATCGGGCGTAGATGAGGACTGGCTGCCGGACGTCGCCAATGAAATGAGATCGAGGACGGTACGGGTCTATGTCGTCGCAGAAGACGGTGTCCAGGCGTTCACCGACTTCGGAATCGAGAACCTGATCGAACTCGTCCCCTGTACAAAGAAAGTCCGGGACAGCTCAAGCGCTGGCCGCCAGAAAAATCCAATGAGCCCGCGCTACGCGGTGCGTACGCTCGCCAGCTGGCGCCGGTATTGAACGCGAGGTTCGTTCTAGCACATGGTCGGCGCGAGCAAAGAGCCCGGCAGAGAGGCTTGCGTCACGCAAGAGCCCGAGCAGGCTGCATGGCTTCTTCGGCGCCAAGCTCAAGTTGTACAAGTCTAGCGTCGGCGCCTCCCCCGGAATTGTTCGGCAAACTATCACCATAGATAAAGCGACACACTCGCACCTGTGCGGGAAGCAGGCGTCAAAGTGCTGCGGCGGGATCGTCGGGAACGGCGAGCACGTGAAGGACGGGATGCTCGCCCCGCACGCGAACCAGCCCTTGAGCATCCAGAAAGCGTGCTGATCGACTTGTGGACCGAGGCGGGTGGGAGCAAACACTGATTGTGTATAGCGGTAGGCGCAGCCGATCACGAAGGAAAGTCGCAGTATGGGAAGACCGCCGACGTGGCAACGACATTAAGTCGGTCCAGCTACTGGATTTAGTGAGGCTGTCCGTAATCGCAGAGACTGGCCGCTTCGTTTTATCCGTCGTACAATTTTCCTCAATGCGTTGACTGCAAGCTGCAAGACGACCGCACTGTCCTCGGGGCGCGGCGGCTAGCTTGGAAGAGAACGGATCGCAATATGAGTGAGCTGCTCGATCTCGGAAGTCACCTTCCCCTTGGCCAACAGGAGCCAGTCAAGGTTCGGGACGTTAGTCGTGAGACATTTTTGCGTGACAGCTGTGGTCGACGGTAGCTGAACGGGCAGTGGCGAGCGCTTGCGCAGCGACTCGCTGACCTAAGATGATCTGGTATTGTAAGAGGAGAAGGAAATGTACGAATTTAAGGAAGAAACGCAGCAACTCGTCGATGTGGTTCGAAGGATAGTCAAGGATTACCAGGCACCGCTCGAGCAGCGAATGCTCAGAGGCGAGAAGCTGACTTGGGTTGACTATGAGCCCGGACGCGAAGCGGCCCGTAGGGCTGGCCTGTGGGGGCTCCGGCTGCCGCCTGAACTTACTGGCGTGCGTCTTTCGCTGGTCGATCGGCTCGCCGTCTTCGAGGAAAATTCCAAATGTCTGTCGCCTATCCGCTTTGGCGGGGAGATCCACCACGCCATGTTCCATCTGCATGGCGAACAGAAGGCACGTTATCTCGACCCTCTCCTGTCCGGCGTCAAGCGATATTGCTTTGCCATGACCGAGCCAAGCGGCGGGTCCGATCCGGCTCGCGCCGTATTGACCAACGCGAAGCGAGATGGTGATAGCTGGGTCATCAACGGCTCGAAGCTTTGGATCAGCTTTTTCGAGGACGCCGATGGCGTGTTAGTTTTCGCGCGTCAGACCCAGATGAAAGATAGTACGAGTATTTCGATGTTTGCCGTAGAAAAGGGCAATCCTGGTCTCATAGCTCGTCCGGTGCCGATGCTCGGAGGGATGATGACGTATCAGCTAACCTTTGATAGTTGCAGAGTGGACGAGCTTGCGCTAATCGGCACTGAAGGCGCCGGATTCAAAGTGGCACAACAGGAATTGTCCACGGCTCGGTTCGAGATCGGCGCGAAGGCGCTCGGAATTGCTCAGCGTTGCTACGATATGATGGTCGAACACGCCAAGCAGCGCATTGTATTCGAAAGCCCGCTAAGCGAGAAGCAGGCGATTCAGTCGATGATTGTCGATTCGTGGATTGAAATCCAACAGCACCGACTTATGCTGTACGCCTGCGCGGAGAAAGATGATCGTGGTGAAGATACCCGTACTGAAGCGAGCGTGGTCAAGATGACTTGCGCCGAAATGGTTGGCCGCGTCATCGACCGCGCGATACAGATCCACGGTGCCACGGGCTGCACGTATGAGAGTCCGCTAGCGCACTGGTACGACAATCAGCGAATGTCGCGCATCTATGATGGTCCGACCGAGGTCCACAAGTACCGTGTGCTTGCCAGGCGCCTATTGGCTTGAAATGTTAGTTGAAGGAATTCTAGAGACGATCAAAGGCGTGAAAATTCAGGAACCGGGTGACGCTGGCCGCGTGTCCAAGTCCATACTGCACTGCAGGAATGCGTGCGGATCCGTGGGCATCGAGTGGGTCGAGGCTAGCGAGAAGGCTCCGATGCGCGCATATTCAAAGAGGTGTTTTCCGCCCCTTCGTGGCGACTGTCAGCCAATGGTTTGTTCTTTCTCGCGATTATTCGTGACCTGATGGCGCGTCCGACGAATCGACCTTGATGCGGCCGTCGCTGAAGCTCTTTTCGATAGTCTCGTCGTCACGTCCAGGACTATCTCGCCGCTGACTCCGGCGTGCGCGACCGATCAGGCAATAATCTCCCGATCGCAGGCATCGATCACAAACGGGATGGTACGCATCCGGCGTGGGCGGGTTGGATCAATCCCGTGGCCAACGCGTGAGCGGCCTGGGGTTTTCTTTGTAGAACCTGACGAGCTCGATCAGATTTTCGATGTCAAGGTCGGTGAACGTCCTGAACACCATCTTGGCCGACACGACAGACCCAGATCAGGCCGTCCTCGATCTCCATTTCGATGGCAATGTCGCGTAGCCAGTCTTCGTCTTCACCGAGGTCCTTTGCGACTTGGGTAATGGTGGTGACGTGATGAAGCTTGTTGACGTGCCTAGGTGCCAACACTTGCGCGACATAGAAGGTGAAGAGTTCGCCGTTGATGGGACCATCGACCACCCAAGGCGCGCCGATCCGAGCGTGGCGCAGTGCCGCGAAGGTGTCATGGTCTTGGCAAGCCCGGAGGCGCAGATCCTTGGAGACGCTGCCCACTATGTCCCTGACCGCGTAGCGGCGCCATGTTGGTTTTGATCCACGTCTCATCGATGAAGACCAGGCGCGAAGCATCGATCCTGCCTTGGGGGCCTTCCAACGGGTCCGCTTACGGGCGATGTCGGAGCGATCTTGCGCGGCCGGCCGAAGCGTTTTTTTGAAGCTGAGCCCCTCGGCGTGGACAAAGGTCCACACAGTGCGCATCTGTCTTGATCCCGCGTGCGGCCAGTTCCTGCGTAGCTTACGCAAGGTGAATGGCCCCGAGCGAATGCGCTTGCGCAGCCAGTCCGCATTGGCACCGGACAAAACCGGCTTCTTGTGGCCGCCGATCTTGCCGGGCGAAAGACCCCCGGTCTCCTGCCTCAGATTCTTCCACTTCGTTACACAGGAGAAACTGATCTGAAGCGACCTCTGCAATCGAGCGAACAGTCTCGCCCGCATCAATGCTCGTTCGCGGACATCTTCCGAATAGGGTCGCGTCGTCGATGTTGACCCCCGTTCCCAGCATGGCGTTTGAATCAGAAATTATCCAGGATGGGAATCCCGTTTCTGGCAAAAAACAACATGCTTCTAGCTGGGCTGATCGAGTGGCCCCGCGCCGACCGTTCCGAGCGCGTGCCATAGAGCGTCCGCTTCAGCGTCTCGATCTCGAGCTTGAGGTGGGCGATCAGCGCTTCGGTGCTCGATTGCTTCGCCTGGGCATTGGTCGCTTCAGCAAGCTTGGCATCCGCCGCAAGCCTTGCGGCGCGCTCGGCCAGGATCATAGCATGTGAGGCGAGAGATCGGACGGCAGGCCGTCGGCGGCAGAGTCCATACCCAGATGGAATCACATTCGCCGCCAAATTCAACGACAAATTAACGGGGACCCTCAAAGCTCTGCACAGCAATCTTGAGCTTCTCTTCAGACGAGGGCCGCCGTCGGCCTGTGTCCACCACCTGAAGCCGCCCGACTTGGGCGCTGCACCTATCACAGTCCATAGAGACGGGTTCTTAATTCCCAAGCCACTTCGCAACGCGGCAGCGGGCGGAGGAGCGTACGGATGAATGGGTTTACTGCCGCACCAATTTGCACCATGTCAACTATCAACGCTTGCAATTGATCTAGATATCAGACTGCGTCACGTATTGATTGATCAGCCAGGCCAATCAAGCTTGACTAAGCTTCAGCATCCCAAGTCAACACCAATCGTCTGCAGAACACGATTGGCTTTGTCGGGAGAAAAACTGGGTGAGATCTCCCGCGGCTCCAGACGTTGAATGACGCCGCTCTATGGCGGCAAATGGAGAGCTGACGCAGCTCAGCGAACTTAACCAGAAAAAGGAGATGTAGCATGCGGCCCAACGATGAAATGGCACTCGGAGTTATGGTCCTTCAAGCAGGATCTCACGAAGGTGCGTGGCGCGATCCAAGCGTACTTGCCAGTGGAGGAGTTGACGTGGAGTACTTCGTCCATCTGGCAGCACTTGCGGAACGTGCGGCATTTCATTTCATATTCCGAGCCGATACTCCTAGTGTCGCAGATCACGATCACCCAGCCCTAGCTCGTCTATGCCGAAACAATGCGTTCGAGCCAATCACGCTGCTATCTGCGCTTTCATCGAGAACACAGAACATCGGCCTTGTCGCGACGGCGACGACTACGTACCATCAGCCTTATCATCTTGCGCGGATGTTCGCTTCACTTGACCACCTATCGCGAGGACGTGCGGCTTGGAACGTTGTCACCTCGGGGTACAAGTCCGAAGCCGCAAACTTTGGGGAAGCTGAACTTCCAGATCATTACACACGCTATGCTCGAGCGAGAGAGTTCGTAAGAATTGTCAAAGGGCTTTGGGACTCGTGGGAAGATGACGCTTTCGTTCGCGACAAGCAAAGTGGCATTTTTGTTGACACCACGAAGCTGCATTTACTTAACCACCAGGGAGATTGCTTTTCGGTCAGAGGCCCACTGAACATCGAAAGGCCGCCTCAGGGGCATCCCGTGCTGGTTCAAGCTGGTGCATCCGATGTCGGAATTGAGTTCGCTGCAGAATTCGGCGAGGTCGTGTTCACAGCCGAACCCTTTTTAGAAAACGGCAAACGATACTACGCAACCCTCAAAGAGAAAGCACGCGCACTTGGCCGGGACGACGATCAGGTGCTAGTTATGCCGGGCATTGTCCCGGTAGTTGGGAGGACCAAGCAAGAGGCGTCTGAGAAGCTCGAAAGACTACATTCGTACACGCACATTGACGTTCTAACTGGAGTAGCCGATCGTTGGCTGGGGTCCGTCACCGACCTGCGTTCAATGAATCTCGATTCATTAGTCCCCGAAACTTTGCCGCGAACGAACTTCATGCAGAGCCGTCAGAAGCTGCTCCTTGAGCTGGCCGCACGCGAGAAGCTTACCTGGAGACAGTTGATCCGCTTTATATCGGATAGCAAGGGCCACCTCCTGATCGTTGGAACGCCTGACGAAGTTGCCAATCTCATGGTAGATACATTCGACCAACGTGCGGCAGACGGTTTCAACGTGTGTCCCGCGACCTTTCCCGGCGGACTTAAGGATTTTGTTGAGCTCGTCGTTCCCGAATTGCGCCGACGAGGCAAATTCAGATCGAAATACTCTGGGCCAACATTGAGAGAGAACCTCGGTCTCAAGCGGCCACTTAATTCGTTCGCGCAAACAGGCGTATCCATTCGTCCGTGAGCGGGCGCCGATAGCACCGTCAAAGGGCTCGGCAGTCCACACCGGTTCGATCCGGATTGACCCTTGCCCCTGGTTCAACCGGTTTGGAGTTCGTTCTGGCGCAGACTAGATGTGGAGCCTCAAGAGGTTGTCCTTGGACAAACCGAGCCTGCTGATCGGCGTTTGTGAGTCTATACCCCCGTGGGGCCGGTGCCAGTTGTATTGATGCAGCCAGATCGGCAGCTCTTGGGCGCGCCGATCTGATGTTGGATACGCCTTGGCGTAAGCCCACTCCCGGAGTGCTGTCTGGATGAAGCGCTCAGCCTTTCCGTTTGTTCTCGGCGTATAGGGCTTCATGCGGATGTGCTTGATGCCCAAGTCCCGGCAGGCGTCGCGGAAGGCAAAGGACTGGTAGCAACTGCCATTGTCGGTCATGACCCGCGTGACGGTGACGCCAAGGCTTTTGTAGTAGGCCACAGCGGCCTTCAGAAAGGGAACTGCGCTGTCCGCCGTCTCATCGGGCTTGATCTCGGAGAAGGCGACGCGGGAATGGTCGTCAATGCAGACGTGGACAAAATCCCAGCCAGCGCCACGGCTCTTGTTCGGACCACTCGGATCGCCGGTGATGCGGTGGCCGACACGCTCGAAACGCCCGAGCTTTTTGATGTCGATATGAATGATCTCACCTGGGTGCTCGCGCTCATAGCGGCGTTCCGGCTCGGCCGGCTCCAGATCGCGGATCCGGTTCAATCCGAGGCGGCGCAGGATGCGACTGACGGTGGCCGGCGACACCTCGACCTCGGCCGCGATCTGCTTGCCGGTGTGGCGCTGCCGGCGCAAGGTCTCGATCGCCGTGCACGTGGCGAGGGGGGTTTGGCTTGGCGATGAAAGGGGTCTGGAGGAGCGATCTCGCAATCCCTCCACACCTTCCGCGCGGAAGCGCTTGACCCATTTGGCGACCGTCTTCGGCGACGTGTTGAACAGGTCAGCCGCGGCGGCTTGGGTCAACCCGCCCTCGACTACGCTCCGCACCATCGCCTCTCGACCTTTGGGCGTCAAAGGCGCATTCTTGTGCACGTTCATCTGGTCTCTCCGTGGAACACTGAAGCTTCGCAACCTCAGCTTCCTCGGTTCAGACCAGATGGACAACCTCCTAAGAGACCACAACTAGAGCGGCGATGGATAGATTATTACGGTCGGTTCAGTCGTTTGGCGCTGTTCTTTCTGGTCGACTAAGTCAATTAGAAGCGAAGATATGGATCATGCGAAAGTACACGCGCTTCCGGTCACCAAACCCGTGCTTCGCTGTTCTTGCGAAGCTGGCTCGGGACAATGCGGAGCTGTTCGTACACCGACGGTTGTCCGGAACGACCACGTTCACTGGGACCGGTGTGAATTGAGAGGTTCATGCACCGTTCTGCGAGAGGCTGGGGCCGGAGGAGAGTGGATTGATCTGCTGGGCGATCTCGGCCAACGTCACCGGCGATGTGAGTGTGTCCAGGGAATGTGCAGGCTTCGGATCGTTGCTCGCATGGTTTTCAAAGCCGTCGGACTGACCGCCGGGGTGTATCCACAGAAGAACTCCTTCCTCTGTGACGTTGCCGCCTGCTCGGCCTGAACTGATATCCGAGGGAGTCACACTTCGCCCTCGGATACGTTCATCGACGCGTGTTGCAATAGACGATCTGCGTCTTCGTCGGGTGCATTTGAAGTCCGCACACCTCCAGCTTCGCCTGAAGCTCCGTCCTCAAGGCCTCTGCTTCTTGCTCGGTCCGGCAGTGCACCAGTCCGTCGTCAGCATACCGACAGCAAGGGAGGTCGGATGTATCCGCGCCGTCCAAAGATCGAACACATAATACAGGAAAGGTTGGCCAGTATTGGGCTGATGGCTCCCGGAACGCAAAAGATAACTTTGCGGTGGAGGAGCGGTCACAGACTATCGGCGACGCCGGGCGCCTCTCCACCCGTAGGGTTGGGTGGGAGGCGGATTGAGTGCCGGTGACGATCTCGTGGTCGCCAATGAGGAGGCCTTCTTCACGAGAAGGCGCAGCACGCGGCGTTCGATTATATTGAGCGCCGACTGACGAGCGCAGTTCGATCAAGGATGCTCGTCACGGATTCGGCGAGACGCAGACAAACTTCCGGCTCCGTCGATTGGTTTTCGATCGCTTGCAGCTCAACAGAGCACGCCTGTTCGCGGCTGCGCAAATCGAGCATGCGACCGAGCAGCTCTTCAAGTGAGAGAAAGCTCTCCTGATAGGCCGTGAGGATACGCTCAATGCTTTTCCGGGAGTGCGCAAGATCGCGGCGACGCGTTTCCTCCCCGCGCCGTGTGGGATCGACGTTGCGCGCCGCCTTGAGCCGGCGCTCAAGTTCGTCTTCGATGAGATTTCGGTCTTCAAGTTACCGCGCGGTCGCATTCCATACTACCTCGTCCGGAAATTCCTGGCGCATCGGGCGACTGTCGCGCCCGGTCCGCCGAGCCGACGCCAGCCATCCGAGCCCAAGCAGCGGTAGTAATGGACGGTTCGAGCGTTCGACGTTGTGGAGGTGCGATAGAGCCCATAGCTGAATTTTGCGCAGCTCAACAATCCTTGCAGGTCGCGCAGCGTGAACGTGCGTCGCGGGGATGCTCTTTGTTGGTTTCCAAAAACTCGTTCGCCAGCGCGAAGGTCTCTTCGCTGATGATGGTCGGCACAAGGATTTCGATCCAATCCGTGCGAGGAAGCTCATGATTGGCGCCGTTGCGAGCCGCGGCTCCGCCGCGCAATCGCAAGATCCTCGTCACATGCATGCATGGTGCGATCCGCGTCTGGCCAAAGCAAGCCATTCCTTTATACGCGGGATTGCGCAACATTACCCAAACCCTCGAGCGCTCCCGGCGGCCGGTTTCTTTGGCTGTCGGCATTTGGTGCTCATTAGGCGCGTAATAGCGTCGATGCTGTGCTTTTTTCGATGTAAAGCTCGTCGACCCGGCGCACGATACCGGCCTGTAGCTCGTCGACCTCATAATAGGCGAAGTGATCGGTCTTGCGCTTGTAGCGATAGACAAACAGAGCGCCGGAAAACACGCTCAATTGGCCTTGAAAGGCGCAATAGCGATTCCCTCGCCGCGACCGCTCCAGGAATTTTCGCTCGCTCATTTTCGGCGATCATACCCTGAAACTGCAGCAGACATTCGTTTTCCCTGTCTCGAGCGAATGAACAAGACCTCGACGCCGCGCGCCAACTCTTCGATAAGAAGAATTTGATGCGCATAGCGTCGGCTCAGCCGATCGGGAGCGTAGACGAGCACGGCTTGGATCCGCCCTTCCGCGGTGAGATGGATCTGGCTTTTCTCATCGATGCTGAGGACAAGGGCTCGGTTCGGTGGGGATAGATAGAGGCTGACGATATCGCGTACCTTGTCGACGAACAGCGGATCGCTCGACAACTTGAATGTCTGGCTACGGTGCCGCTGCAAGCCGAACGCCGATCACATTCGGCGGAAGGCGGTATGAGAAAAGCCAGTTTCCGCAGCCATCGAGCGGATCGACCAGTGCGTCACGTCGGCCGGCGTCGAACGCAATGTCCGCTCGATTACCTCAGCAGCCCGATCGTCGTCGATGGTGCGAGGGCGGTTAGGGCGGGCTTCGTCAAGCAGGCCATCACAGCGATCCTTCAAAAATCGACGGCGCCACTTGCCAACGGTATGTTCATGGATGCCGAGTTCGGCAGCCACCGACTTGCTTGGCAAGCCATCCGCACATCGCAGGATCGCCCGGCATCGCTCAGATAGCGACCGCGCAACACGATGACGACGAACTTGCCTCTCTAGGCACGTGCGCTCCTGCGGACTGAGCACTAACGGCGCGATCGGCCGGCCTCTCACACCTGCATTCCCCACAAACGTTCTCCTCTACAAAGATTCGAGCCATCAACTAATGTGACGAACTTGCGTCCCAGATGAATAGCGATAGGCTTGCCGCAGCGAAAAGCCGCTTTCGCGCGACAGCACCAAGGGATCGTGTCCCTGAGCGTGGTGTAACTGGCGGCGGGGCACCGCATTCACCGGCAAGCGCCGGGCAGGTCAGCTGGCGATCGCCGGAAGGCTGACGGTTGGATCATCGCTCAATGGCGCGATGGTTTCCAGTGTCATGTAACTTGCACGTTGGACGGCCCATGCATCGTTCTGCTCGAGCAGGATCGCGCCGATCAGTCGCACGATAGCATCTTCGTTGGGGAAGATGCCGACCACCTCGGTCCGCCGCTTGATCTCGCCGTTGAGGCGCTCGATCGGGTTGGTCGAGTGCAGCTTGGTTGGATGCTGCGGCGGGAAGGTCATATAGGCCAGCACATCGGTCTCGGCCTCGTCGAGGAAGCCAGCCAGCTTGGACAGCTTGGGGCGAAGCTGATCGGCGACCTTGCGCCATTGCGCCCGGGCCGCCTCGGCATCGTCCTGGGCAAAGGCCGTGGCGATGAAGGCTGAGACGACGCGTCGTCCGCTCTTGCCGGCATGCGCCAGCGCATTGCGCATGAAGTGCACGCGGCAACGCTGCCAGCTGGCGTTGAGCACCTTGGCGACGGTGGCCTTGATGCCCTCATGGGCGTCGGAGACGACCAGCTTGACGCCACGCAGGCCGCGGCGGGCGAGCTTGCGCAGGAACGCTGTCCAGAAGGTCTCGGCTTCGG
>NZ_LNCU01000057.1:28799-52257 GCF_001542415.1 Bradyrhizobium macuxiense | reverse complement strand
GCTGAAAGCTCGATTTGCTGCTCTTCGTGTCCGCACCGCCGACGGCCCTCCGCAGCGGATTTGGGATAAGGGTCAGCAGCATCTTCCGGGCGACGAAGCCTGGCTCATTGGCGAGCAACGTGCCTCAGGGGAGAAGAAATACTATCTCGCCAAYCTSCCTGCGGCGACGGATCTGCGCACACTGGCCGCCACCATCAAGGCACGATGGATCTGCGAGCAGGCGCATCAGCAGTTGAAAGAGGAGCTTGGACTTGATCACTTCGAAGGGCGATCATGGCAAGGCCTTCATCGTCACGCTCTAATGACCATGATCGCCTACGCCTTCCTGCAACATCGTCGCCTCGCATATGCGGGGCGGAAAAAAAAGAATCAACGGGCCTCCGCCTCAGCCAACCATGCCCGCAGTACGTCACGCCATCGTCGATCTCATCCTGCGACCGCGGGCTCAGCGGTGTCCGTACTGCAGAAGACGAATCCTTGAAAAGTCGCTACAAAAACAGTTTCTGCCAAAGTAGTGCTAGGACGCGGACTCATTAAGGCGGAGCCATAGCCCGATTGACGCCAATTGAACGAAAGCGAGGTAGTTGGCAGCAAGCCTATCGTAGCGTGTCGCCACCCTACGACATTGTTTGATCCTGTTGAAGAACCGCTCGACCTGGTTGCGAGCGCGATAGAGATACGGGCTGAAGCAGATCGGACCGCTGCGATTGCTTTTCGGCGGGATGTTGGCCCATGCTCCCTTCTTCATGGCAAGCTCTCTGATCCAGTCGGCGTCATAGCCGCGGTCGGCAAGTAGCATTGACCCGGATTTCAGACGAGACAGCAGTTTTCCGGCAAGCCGAACGTCGTGTGCCTCGCCCGGGCTCAACGCCAGCCGTACCGGCAGACCGTTGCTATCGACCACCGCATGAATTTTGCTCGTCAAGACGCCATCCCTGATGAATGATTTGTCAATATGGACGGAGACGACTTCGCCGAATGGCCGCCCTGCGTTGCTGTCGCAATTGATCTGTTCCGGTGGTAGGTGGGTCGATAAGGTGGCGGCGCTTACCGAGCAACATCTCTATGTGTGCACAGTGACCGCCGGGTAACTCGGTTCGCGTGAAAGGCTCAGATTGCCGCTTGCGACGTACCGTCAAAGAAGTACAGCCGGTCGGGATCCAGCGCGAGGCGAAGGCGGTCATGAATCTTCGCTTTGACGGTCGGCTCCACAGCGGCAACCATCGTGTTGGGGCCCACCTTCACATCCAGGAGAATCTCAGAGCCGAGCTTCTCGATGACCTCGACTACGGAATCGAAGCTAAGGTCCGCCGTATCGCTGCTAGACGCGACGCGCAGATCCTCCGGCCGAATCCCAAGTGTGACCTTCTCTCCCAAGTATCGCCGGAGCCGGTCCGCGATCCTTGCCGGCAGCTTGATACGGATCCCTTCATGGCGAGCCCACAGGGCGCCGTCCGCGTTAGCCACTTCTACCGTCGCGAAGTTCATCGCGGGAGAGCCAATGAAGCCTGCCACGAAGCGGTTGGCGGGCTCGTTGTACAGCTCGAGCGGTTCCCCCACCTGCTGAACGACACCATCCTTCATGACCACCACGCGATCGCCGAGCGTCATCGCCTCGACCTGATCGTGCGTCACGTAGATCGCGGTGGTGCCGAGGCGGACATGGATCTTCTTGATCTCCACTCGCATCTGAATGCGCAGCTTGGCGTCGAGGTTCGATAACGGTTCATCAAACAAGAACACCTGCGGATGCCGTACGATGGCGCGGCCCAAAGCGACGCGCTGCCGCTGGCCGCCCGACAGCTGGCGCGGCTTGCGTTGCAGCTGCTCCTGGATACCGAGGATTTCGGCGGCAACCTGCACGCGATTGGCGATCTCGATACGGTCGAACCCCCGCATCTTCAGGCCGAAGGCCATGTTGTCGTAGACGCTCATGTGCGGGTAAAGGGCATAGTTCTGGAACACCATGGCGATATCCCGATCCATCGGGGGCAGCTCGTTGACAACCCGATCGCCGATCAGAATCTCACCCGAAGTGATCGATTCGAGGCCGGCCACCATACGGAGCGTCGTCGTTTTGCCGCAGCCGGAAGGACCGACAAGAACCACGAATTCCTTGTCATGAATCTCGAGATTCACGTCCTTGACGGCGTGAACTCCGTCAAACTTCTTGTTCAAGCTCCGTATGATGACCCGAGCCATGGCTCACCCTCCGGCGGATTTGCGGTTACCCCTTGATGGATCCGGTAATGCCGGCGACGTAGTACTCGACGAAGAGAGAATAGATCAGCGCCACCGGTACCGAACCAAGAAGGGCCCCGGCCATCAGCGAGCCCCAGTAGAACACGTCACCGCGGACGAGCTCCGAAGTGATGCCGACGGAGACCGTCTTCTCCTCCGGCGAGGAGAGGAAGACGAGCGCGTAGATGAACTCGTTCCACGACAGGGTGAAGGCGAAGATTCCGGCCGAGAGGATGCCCGGCACGGCGACCGGGAAGACGATGTAGACCATCGCTTGCCACCGCGTGGCGCCGTCGATGCGTGCGCATTCCTCGAGCTCGCGCGGGATCGCCTTGAAGTAACCCATCAACAACCAGGTACAGAAAGGGATGAGGAAGGTGGGGTACGTAAGAATGAGCGCCCAGGGCGTATCGCCGAGGCGAAAGTTGCGGATGATATCGGCGAGCGGAATGAATAGCAGCGTCTGCGGCACGAGATAGGTGATGAAGATGCCGGTGCCGAGGCTGCCGGCGAACGGAAATTTGAGCCGGGAGAGGGCGTACCCCGCGAGGAGTCCGCAGAAAAGCGAGATCGCCGTCGCTAGCACGGAGATGAAGAAGGTGTTCAGCATCCACCTGCTGAACAGCGTCTCGTCCAGCAGGTACCGGATATGGTCAAGGGTGGGATGAAGCGTCCAGAAGGGCGTGTAGTTCGGCGCCATCCACGGCCGATAGAGCTCGGCGTCCGGCCGCACCGTCGTCACCATCATCCAATAGAACGGGAAAAGCAGCCCGATCACGAACAGCGCAAGCGGGAGATTGAAGAAGACCCAACGTCGCCAACGTGCACCCTCGATCATTAGTGTATCTCCACGCGGCGGATATAAAGAAGCTGCACGACGACGACGACCAGCAGCACCGGAAACATGGCGAGCGATATCGCTGCGCCCTGGCCCAGCAGACCCGTGCCGACGCCGATCTGATAGGCGTACGTTGCGAAGAGCTGGGTGGCGTTGGCCGGTCCGCCACCGGTCAGTACATAGACGAGCTGGAAATCGGCGAAGGTCTGGATCACCGAGAACAACACAACGACCATGGTGACCGGCAGCAACAACGGCCAGGTGATGTAGCGGAAACGTTGCCAAGGCCGCGCTCCGTCGATCGCTGCAGCCTCGGCCAGCTCCGGGTTGACGGTCTGCAATCCAGCCAGCAGACTGATCGCGTAGAATGGCACGCCGCGCCAGATGTTGACGATGATCACCGAGATGAGTGCAAGTCCGGGATCACTCAGCCAGTTGATGCGGGTGCGGATGATGCCGAGGTGAAAGAGAGTCCAGTTGATGACACTGAAAGTCGGATCGAACATCCACTTCCACGCAAAGGTTGAGAGCACGGTGGGGATGATGAAGGGCAACAGGACGAAGGCGCGGGTTACGGCCTTTCCCCTGAAATGCCGGTTGAGCAGCAGAGCAAGCCATAGGCCCAGAGCCAGCTTGAAGACGGTCGTCACCGCTGTGTAAACGATCGTGTTCCAGACTGCGGTCCGGAAGATGCTGTCGTTCAGCAGCGCGGTGAAGTTCTGCAGTCCGACGAAGCTTCCGGGTACGCCGACCTTGGCATCACTCAGGGCCAGCATCACGCCCTTGATGAAGGGGTAGGCCATGAACAGGCCGAGCAGCACCGCGGTCGGCAGCAGCAGGAAGAAGGCGAACCAGCGCTCGTTCTCGAGGACTCGCGTGACAGCTCCGCGCCGCGGCGCGGCAGTATATGACTTTGCGGCGACGACAGATTCGGCGGCCATCGAGCCCACTCCGAACTGAATGCGCAAGCGCTGCGAGCACGGCCGCAGCGCCAGCGCGTAACAAACCTAGTGCACAGGGACAGATGCTTCAAGCGGCATGGACGCTCGCGACCTCACCCTGTGCCCATTTCACGGCATCCTGCTCCGGCATGCCTTGTATCGCCTTGGCGGTCATGTCGACGATGATGTACTTGCTCAGTACCTCGGCTGCGTGCCGGTCAGCCGGTCCGGCGTAGCCGGGGAAGCGCCCGGCGCGCGCCGCCGTCCGGAAGGGCAGCATCACGGGGTCCTTATCCCAAAGCTTGTCCTTCTCCCAAATCGTGGTCGCTCCAACGGAATAGCCCTGCTGCGAGTCGAACCACGGCTGATAGACCGGTTTCGAGGTGATCCAGCGCAGGAACTCCTTGCCGGGCTTTGGATCCTTCACATACTTCATTAGCATGTTCGACATCGGCAGGTGATAGCCGAACTGACCGGCGGCACCCTTCGGGAGCGGCGCATGCAAGATGTCCTTAAAAAGCGGAGTGCCGGTTTCCGTAAGATAGACCTCGGGCTTTCGCTTGGCCTCAATATAGATCGAGGCGCCGTTTAATGTGCTGCTGATCGTACCTGCGAGGAAGGCCCGGTTATTGCTGCTGTCGTCCCAGGCGAGGCCGCCATCGTCATAGGCATCCTTCCAGAAGCCAACGGCGAAGTTGACGGAATCGACCGTCTCCTTCGAATTCAGCACCACCGTCTTACCGTCCGCCTCGACCTCCTTGCCGCCCCATGACCAAAGATAGGGATAGGCATAAGTAGGCGGGTCGCCAAAGCTGTGGCTGACCGCTTGACCGAAGGGCCGCTCCTTCGCCTTGAGCTTCTTACCAGCCTCGCGATATTCCTCCCAAGTCTGGGGGAATTTCGGCGCGTCATAACCGATCTCCGCGAACCAGGACTTGCGGTACGCCAATTGCGCGCCGAGCACACACCAGGGCACAGCGATCCATTTCTTGCCGTCATTGGCGACGACGCGTGATTCCTCGTAGAAACCGTCTTGCGCCTTGCCGATCTCCTCGGCCACGTCGCTCACATCGAAGACGCTCTCGGGATAGAGCTGTGCCCAGTTGTTGAGCACGCAGATCACGTCCGGCCCGGTGCCGGACTGAATTGCCGAGGTGGTGCGCGCCTGAATGTCATTACCGTTGATCATCTCGATGTTGAGCTTGACGCCGAGCGCTTTCTCGCATTCGGGCGCGATCTGTTTGCGCAGCACCTCGTCTGACGCTGGAACGAAATCGTTCCAGCGCAGCCAATGGATCGTCGTTCCTTGCGCGTAGGCCGGCGCTTGCCTCAGGGCGAGAATTGCGGCGATCCCGCCGGTTCTTGCTGCGACTACACCTCCACCGGAAAGCGCCAGAAGCTTGCGTCGAGTTATGCGAGCCATGATTGTCCTCCCTATGATCTGTGAGCCGGCTCCTCCCTTCTTGGGTCTCACCAAAAGACTTGGGAGTGACGGATTTGCTATTCAACGACGGTGGCGTAACAGGCGTTCCTGACGCACCAGCTGCGGCCGGCCGTTTTCGAGACCGGCCGAACGAGCGCCAAGCGCAGCGACGATGCCGTTCGGGGGCGCGCGTTACGCGTATTTTCAGCCAGGAAGGGAATAGCAGTCCCAGTCCTAGGTGAGACTAAAGTAGCAGCTTGAGGGCGTGCTTCCTTGCCGCGGCACGCCTGCTAACGCGCGATTCCAAAGGTTGGGGTCTTTGGACGTCCAGGATGAGAGGCCTAAAGGTTCGCCCGGACGGGCGGGCGGTGGTCATGCGAAGGACTGGATGCGGTGGTCATGCGAAGGACTGGATAGTGTATCGTAGGTTCGGCTGGTGTGGGGAGAGACGGTAGCGCTCCACTGACTCGAACTCCCGACGGCCCTTTCGGGCGGGAAGATTCGAGCCTCAGAGTCCGCATCTGCGAAATGACGCCGTTGTTATGGGATCTAGTTGGACCTGGGTTGCTGGAGCTAGCTCAAGCTTGTTCATGATGGACTGGATCGAGAGTTCAGGTTTTTCAATTGGTTACAAGGTGTCGTGTGCACGACGTGTGCACCGGGAGATCAAGAAAAATCTAGCGAGGGTAAGTGCCGGATCGGCGTTCATTGGGTGAGTGAGCCCTGCACAAATTTCGACACGTTGGTGAGTCAGGCGCGAGAGTAGGGGCGACACACGACTTGAGGGCGGTTCGTGCTGATGGCAGGCGGTGCTCAGTGTTCGGTCTACGCCGAAGAGTTCTGCCGATCAAAGTGAAGAGAAAGATTAAGCAACGATGTCGGGGTTCGAGTCGCCCACCCGCTAACACGATTCCTCACATTCCTTTCACCCGATTTGGATGGGCTTCTTGGGCGACCAGCGCGTTTAGCCGGCTCGCTATTTCCACGGCCACACCATCTGGGCGCGCAGGATTTCGAAACAGAATGGACCGTTTTGGACCAGTATGCACCTGTCAGCCGCCAATGCCCGGCCTCATCAATGAGGTCAGGCGCGTCAATCGTTCGGTCTACGACATAACCTCCCAGCGGCCGCGTATGATCGAGTGGGAGTAGGGCTAGCGGCGGCCTTCGCGTAGTTTGACGTATTTTGGGGCGCGTTCTCGTTCTCCTTTTTTCGACGTCGAGGTGTCGGCCGGAGTTGCGTGCTTCGATTTAATCCGGCCGAAGCCGATATCCCACTGTTCTTACGCCGATGGCGTATAGCTGCGCATTGCCGCGTGCGGAAAGGCGAGGGCGTCTTGATCGCGAACTCGATCTCAGCACGGACATTGCGCAAGCTTTCGACAAGGCGTTGCTGCGCTCGTTGCGTCCAGGTGCCTCAGACGCGAAACCGAACCTGTCCGACGGTCTTTTCGCTCATCCACCATGAGTTTCCTCGGATATGTTGAGGATGACGTTTCCTACGACATCTCCGCGTTCTATCATGTCGTGGGCTTCGGCGATGGCTTCGAGTGGCAAGCGGCGTGCTATGGCGTGGACCAACCGTCCTTCGCTCAGGATCTTTGTCAATTCGGCGATGCCGGCCAGTCGATCCGCGTCAGAAATGTCATAGATCAGAAACAGGCGCAGCGTGATCGAGTTCTGCATCAGCCACAGACTGGGCAGAACCGACTCGTTGGCCGACATGCCATACACCACGACCGTGCCGTGAGGACGAAGCAGTAGGGGATACAGCTTCGCGTTCGACGTCAGGTCGAGCTCAATGATTGTGTCGACGCCGCGCCCCTGGGTGATGTCTCTGACGCGCGCGCCGACATCCCCAGTCCTGTAGTTGACAACGTGATCCGCCCCGCCGCGCCCCGCATGCTCGGCCTTGGCGTCCCCGCTGACCGTTGTGATCACCGTGGCGCCGCGCAGCTTGGCCAACTGGATAGCATAATGGGCGACTGATCCCGCGCCTCCGGCAACCAGCACGGTCGAGTGTCGATCGATGTTGGCAAGGCGAACGGCCTGGACCGCGGTCAGGGCAGGGATGCCAAGACAGGCGCCTTCGGCGTAGCCGACATTGGCCGGCAGCGGCACCGCCTGCGCGCTCGGCAGCACGATGTATTCGGCCGCGGTGCCGTGCGGACGCTTCCATTGGCCGTTCCAGACCCAGACGCGTTCGCCGACGCGATCGGCAACGCCGGGACCGACGGCGTCGATGTCCCCGGCGCCGTCGCTGTGCGGAATCACCAGCGGTGCGGCGAGCCCGCGGCCAAATCCGCCACGGCGAACCTTCCAGTCGGAAGGGTTCACGCCTGAGGTCCGCAGTTTGACGCGGACTTCTCCCGGTCCCGGTGCTGGGGTCGGGTGTTCGCCGATCTGCAGGACGTCATGCGCCGGACCCTGTCGTGTATAGAATGCTGCGCGCATCGCTAGTGCCCTTCAGTTGGATGATTCAAAGGGAAAGCACGCCTCATTGCGCCGTCGCACCGCCGTCGACTTTGAGGCTAGTGCCGGTGACGAGCCGGGCGGCGGGTGAGGCGAGGTAGACGACCGCTTCGGCGACGTCCTGCGGCTCGGCGATCCGCTTCAGCGGAATGGTGTCCATCGCAAACTGCCGATATGACGCATCTTGCAGGAATAGCGCAGTCATCGATGTCTCGACAATGGTCGGGGCGACAGCATTGACCCGGATGTCATGTGCGGCGAGCTCGATGGCCATCGCCTTGGTCAAGCCTTCGATGGCATGCTTGGTCATGCAATAGACGCTGCGTTTGGCGGCTCCGACGTGACCCATCTGCGACGAGATGTGGATGATCGCGCCACCGCGTCGCCGTGCAATCATGGACCTGGCGACCGCCTGCGAGATCTTGAATGCCGAGCGGACGTTGAGCATGAGGAGCAGGTCGAGTGTCGCATCGTCGACTTCGTCGATGGCCTGAAGCCGATTGGTACCGGCATTGTTGACGAGTACGTCGATGCTGGAGTCCGACTCCAGCTCGCGCCAGAACGCGTGCTCGGTGACATCAGCCTGTCGGGTCTCGAGCCGGGGGCCTGCTTCCTCCTTGAGATCGTCGAGGTCGCGCCGGGTCCGGGCAACGGCCACGACGCGGGCGCCGGCCTGCGCGCTGGACAGCGCGCATGCGCGGCCGATGCCGCGGCCGGCGCCGGTTACCAGCACAGTCAGGCCATTGAGTGGTGATGCACGGTCCATCACAGACCTCCTTGATTCATTCGGGTGAGTGCGCCGGCGTCTGTTGCTTGCCGCACCGCGCTAGAACGCTACGCGCGCCGCACCTTTGAGCGCGAGCATGTCCCTGGCTTCGTCGGCGCTCGCGACCTCCAGTCCGAGGCCCTCGATGATCTTGCGGGCGAGGGTGACCTGCTCTGCATTGGATCGCGCCAGGCGGCCTCTGCCGGACCAAAGCGAATCCTCAAGCCCGACGCGGACGTGACCGCCCATGGCGGCGGCCATTGCCGCAATTCGCATTTGTGCGGATCTGGCACCCAGCACCGACCAACGATACTGAGCGCCAAACAGCCGGTCGGCTGTCCGCTTCATATGCATCACGTCTTCGAGGTGGGTGCCGATGCCGCCGAGGATGCCGAACACCGACTGCACGAACAGCGGCGGACGCACTAGCCCGCAGTCAAGAAAATGCGCGAGATTGTAGAGATGTCCGATGTCGTAGCACTCGAACTCGAACCTTGTGTCGCTGCCGTAGCAAGTCTCGAGGATGTATTCGATATCCTTGAACGAATTGCGGAACACGAGATCGCGCGTTGCTTCCAGATGCTGGCGTTCCCATTCGAATTTGAAGTCGTTGTAACGGTCAAGCAGCTGAAAGAGCCCGAAATTGATGGAGCCCATGTTGAGCGAGGCGACTTCCGGCTTGAAGCGGGCCGCGGGGTGGACCCGCTCCTCGACCTTCATGTAGGGGCTGCCGCCCGTGGTGAGATTAATCACCGCACCGCAGCGCTGCTTGAGGCGGGGCAGGAACCTGGCAAAGCCTTCCGGGGTCTGATCTGGCTTTCCGGTTTCGGGATCGCGCGCATGCAGATGCAGGATGGCGGCTCCCGCCTCGCTGGCGGCGACCGCCTCATCGATGATCTGATCCGGCGTGATCGGCAAGTGCGGCGACATGGAAGGGGTGTGGATCGCCCCTGTGATGGCGCAGGTGATGATGACTTTTGATGTCATGGCGCGGTGTTCGTTCTGGTTGGCACGATCGGCACGAGCAGGTGTGAAGGGCAGGCGGGTCCGGCGTGCAAAGTCACCCTGCCGCCGAAGATGGAGGCCGGCCGATCGCGGGGATCGTCGTGCAGGAAGGGTCCGCAGCCGCGCATCTCGTTGCGGATATTGGAAAGGCGGGCCGACGGGCCGGAATACTCGTAGTCCTTGCCGCGCACGGTGAGCGCCAGCCGGTAACCCGCCGGCACCACGATCGACGTCGGCCAGATCTCGATGTCGAGCTCGTAGATGCGGCCGGGTTGCAGAGGCTCGATCTCGTCATGCGGATGATACGGCCGATAGACCGTCGATTGCCGCGGATCGAGCTTGCGATGCGAGGCGCGCAGCCAGCCTTGCGCGAGCGGCGTGTGCGGATCGAGCGCGCCCTGGAATACCACCTCTTTCATGTCGGGCGAGAACAGCCGGAGGACCAGGAACAGGTCGGCGTCGGTGGTCTCAGAAGAGACGAACAGCTTTGCCGCAAGCGGTCCGGTGATCTCCAGCTCGCGATCCTGCGCCGGGAGCAGGAATGTGGCGCCGTCGCCCAGTCCGGCGTAGCTGTGGCTTGCCTGCAGCTCGGGTTGATAGGGGAGCAGGACCAGGTTGCTGCACTCGAGGAACAGCTTGCGCCACTCGGTGCGCGCGATCGGCCATTGCTGTTCGCTGTGCGGCTCGAAGCGATCGACGTGGCGCACCCAGAGCTTGACCTGCGGCTCCTTGTCCCATCCGTTGGCTTCGCCCTTGAGGAAATGGTCGAAGAAGCGCTTTTGAACGTGCACGCCGTAGTTCGTGTAGAACTCGGTCCAGTGCTCGCGGCCGTGGACTTCCAGCCATTTGTGTTTGGACGCAGCGCGGAGGAATCCCTCGATATTGCCGCGCAGGTGCAACCCGTTGCCGCCCCAATTGGCTGCGGACAGTAACGGCACATCGATCTGGTCCCACTGCGCGGACCGCTCCTGGTAAAACGGATCCCAGAGCGGACGGGAATAGGCGTTTTCACCGGGATCGCTACGGCGTGCCGGGAGTTCATCGGCGTCCAGCGTCTCCGGACCGCAGACCAGATCGCCGGTGACGACGCTGCGTGGACCGCGGCGACCGAGGCCATGCTGGACCGACGTGACCTGCTGGCGGTACCAGTTGGCGAGGAACGTGCAATAGATCCCGCCGTGATGGCTGACGTCGCGATAGAAATCGGCCGCGCCTTCCCAGACGCAGATCGCCGCGAGGTGGGGCGGGCGCAGCGACGCCACCTGCCATTGGTTCATGCCGTAATAGGAAATGCCGTTGAGGCCGACCTTGCCGTTCGACCAGGGCTGGGCCGCGGCCCACTCGATGCAGGCGTAGAGGTCGCGGCTCTCGCGCCCTGACCAGGGCTCGATGTGACCGGGCGACCGCCCGGCACCGCGTCCGTCGACCCTCACGCAGGCGTAGCCATCCGGCACCCAGCGTTCGGGATCGACGACTTCCCAGTTTTGATAGAGGCCGCTCGATCCATGCGTGACCTCCGGGAATTGCTCGACCATCTGCTGCCACGCCGAGGGATAGCCCTGCTGAAATGACAAACCCTTGGCGTAAGGCCCGTAGCTCATGATGACCGGGCAGGCGGTGCTGCCCGGCGGGCGAAACACATCTGCCCGCAGCACGACCCCGTCATCCATCGTGATCGGCACGTCCCATTCGACAATCATACCGTCCCGCCGCTCGACCCGGTGAGGATCGGCTGCAACGGGCTGCTCCATCAGCGACATCTCTTCACTCCCTCGCATTCGATTGTCCTTTCCGGTCTATTGCGGCAGTGCGTCGTCCCTGGTCTCGCGGCCGATAGTGACCGCGAGCAGGCTAAGCAGCGCAAAGCAGGTCATCACGCCGGCCGCCTTGCTGAAATTTCCGCCGAACGGCGCGACCAGCAGGCCCGCGACGAGCGGTCCGAAGCTTGTAATGATGCGTCCGGTCCCGTTGCAGAACGACAATGCAGTGGCGCGAACGTGCGTCGGGAAGAGCTCCGGTACGTAGATGGCGTGGCCGGAGAACACGCCCCAGACGAAGTAGCCGAACAGCGGCAGCAGGTAGGGATAGAGGGCGTGGTGGTCGACACCGAAGTAGAGGTAGAGGCCAACGGTCAGCGTTCCGAGGTTGTAGAGGGCGATGGTGGCGCGGCGGCCGATCCGGTCGGCAATGAAGCCGAAGGTCGCATAACCGAGGATGCCGCCGATGCTCCAGAGCTGCATGTTGTGGCTGACGATCGCGATCGACTCGGCGCCGTAGATCGCTTCCTTCTCCAGCATCAGGCTCTGGATCGTGGGCAGCCAGATCAGGCTCGTCCAGATCGACAGCAGCGTGCCGAGGCAGAACATCAGCCCAGTGATGGTGTTGAAGATCAGCTTGCGGCCAAAGAGCTGCATCGGAACGAACCGAAGAAATTCGCGGTCTGCATCCGACACGCTGCCTCCGGCGAGCCTGGCGCGCGATCGCCGCGCCTGCACCGCGGCAAACGACTCCGGTTCGGCTACGCCGCGGCGGAGCAGGAACAGCAGCAGTGCCGGTGCGATGCCCGCTGCGAACACGTAGCGCCAGCCGAGAGGCGCGAGGAGGCCGTACATGGATGCCCCGAGCAGGCTGCCGAACGCGCCACCGGTCATCATGATCCCGGTAACCTTGGCACGGTGCGGCCCGCTGAGCGCCTCCGCGAGCAGCGGGATTCCAACGATGATCTCGGCGCCTGCGCCGACGCCGGCGAGAAAGCGGAAGACGCCGAGCTGCAGCGGCGTCTGTGCGAGGCCTTGCAGGCCGGTGAACACACTGAAGATCAGGATGCTGATGGCCAATGTCCGCAGCCGGCCGGCATAATCAGCCACGATCCCGAACACGAAGCCGCCAATGGCCCAACCCAACAGGCCGACCATGCTGAGCAGACCGCCAATTCGGCCAAGCTCGGCAAGGTTCGCATGGCTGCCGAGCAGCTCAGAGAGAGCCGGGCGCAGCACGAAGGAGAACAGCCCGAAATCGCTGGAATCGAGAATCCAGCCCAGCCACACCACCGCAAAGATGCGCCATTGATACGGGGTGATTTCGCGGACCCAGTCCAGCGGGCGCGCATCTACCGTGGTCGTCTCAGCTGCCGAAGGCTGCTTCATTGCCGGTCTCCCCTGTCGGACGAATTTCTTGACGTCGTCTCGAGCGAGGGGATAGCGGTCCGCAGTCTGCCGCAGGAAATACTATCTCGGCATGACGGTCATAACCCGATGCTGATCACGGCGGTCAGGGCAGGAGCTTCGCCATTGCCCAGCTGCCGGAGGCGATTTGGGAGGCGATGGTCTCGCGCAGGGTCACCTTGAGCTGCTCTCCGGCCGCCGACAAGGGCCGTTCGCGCGACTGGACGAGCGCCCACGACACATCGAGGTGCCGGATCGGCGCGAGGCTGACGCGCCCCTCGCAGAGGAAGCGGTAGGCCGAGCAGAACGGAAGGGTGGCGAAGCCGAGCCCGGCTTCTACGGCAAGCATGATCAGGGTCGGAGAGTTTCCCTCGAACGCGACATCAAGCGGGAATTTCCGCTCGGCCATTGCTGTTTCAAGGATGAGCCGAAGGCTGTTTGGTCGTCCCGGGACGATCAGCGACTTCGTCGCCACCTCCTCGAGCGCAACCGACGCAGCCGGATCGAGCCCGGCGGATCTGGGGCCGATCAGGCACAGCGGCTCACACAGGAACACGGTGCTCTCGAGTGTTGCCAGCGGCTCGACATTGGTCACGACCGCCAGGTCAGCCTTTCCGAGGTGAACCATCGACCAGGCATTCAGGACGCCGCTGATACCCTCGATGACGCGCAGCAGCACGCCCGGGTGACGCTCCCGATATCGGGCGACCGACGGTAATGTCACGAGTTCGAGCATGGACGGCGGCATCGCCGCCGTCACCTCGCCGCTCGGCTCGTTGAACTCGTCGCGCACCTCCTGCCGGACCCGATCAACGTGCTGCAGGAGGCCAACGGCGCGATCGCGCAACAGCATCCCGGCGCTGGTCAAGGCAACTCCGCGATCGGAGCGCTGGAATAGCGCAACTCCGAGTTCTTCCTCAAGCTGGCGGACATGGCGGGACAGTGCAGGTTGCGCGATGTGCAGCAATGTCGCTGCACGCGTCACACTTCCAAGCTCGGCGATCTGGAGAAAGAAGCGAAGCTGCTTGATGTTCATGATCAAGAAGGCGGGTCACTATCCTGTCATCGGCCAATCGCGGACGGACGCCGAGAGTTGCTCGTACAACCTGTTTCCTGGCCCCTGCCGCCGACGCAAGCACCTCCGACAGCTTCGGCGTTTCCCTTGAGAATGTCTACTTCTTATGACTGGAAACGCGCCAACATTGGCCCTCGGTCTCGCCGTTCAAGAGGCGAAAGGTATAGGCTTGGGCTCATCGGCGCGCCATCCCGCATTGCTCACCGCAGTGACGACGCCCTTTCCAAGGGCGATCGACAGCCCGATTGCGAGCGGCGCCGATAAGCGGACAGTTTCCGAGCCGGTTGGCATGTCCCAAACGGGCCATGAGCCGACGTCGCTCCAATCCCGCGCGATACTTGTCAGGCTTCTTAGCGGCCATAAGGGAAGCAGCGGTGACGATCGAGTGTGAGACCGAAATGCGCTCCCAGCGCAGCGATGGCCGCTTCCTGCTCAGGATAAGGATCGGCATTGGATGCGGCAACGATGATGATCCGGAACCTGCCGCGATCCTTGCCACCCGGTGGCAGCATCGCTGTAGCCAGTGCAGTGCCCTCCCTGTCGCGCAGCGTGAGGAAAATCGGCATCTCTCGTCGTACATGGGCCTCGAGCCCGATGTCGCGCTCGATCGCGTTGGGCCGCTCCGGACGCCAGGACTGGACTGCCTTCTCCCGCTCGTTGCGGAAATATTTCTCGACAGTGTGGTTCATCAGGCGCGACTCATGCGCCGCTTCACCTTCCGTCTCGATACGGAACCAGGTCTTACCCTTCGGCGCGTCGCAAACATACTGCATTTCGCTCGTCCTGCGATCGCCACGATTCTAGGGCGTCGGACCTGCAAAGCCAACATGAGATTCGCCCCCGTTTACGACGCTGCACGATCGTATAATCGGAAGTTCGGCTGCAACACCGCGCGACTATTGCCTCAGAGGCGATGGTGGAGCTCCGATCTGATGCGGCTTCGCAAAGCGGTCCGGTACGTCCAGCCTGGTTCAATGAAACGTCCGCTGTGGGTGTCATGTTCGACGGGCTTAACCGGGCATCTCACCGGTTGATGTCCGTGTTGCCCCGGAAGCAGATCTGGAGAAGGGGGCGAAGCGACGTCGCCAGCAGCCGCAGCGCCCTCGTGATGCCGCCAGTCAAATTCGCACATGCGCAGCAAATGCTGCCGCACACGGCGGTCGCAAATACGAAGCCTGTTGACAGGGATCGGCTTCATTCGTCCTTCCATTTGATCGAGCAGCCAACGGACGACTTTTGGTCAGCTGGCGCCAGACCGGTGGTCGCAATCGCGCGCATGGCCTCGACAAGCTCTCGGGGCGCCCCGGCGCGAGGCGGAGTTGTGCGCCCTTCGTCGAGCCGGCCGCGATACTTGAGCTTGCGGTCGGCATTGTAACCGAAGAAGTCCGGCGTGCAGACCGCCCCATACGCCCGAGCGACTGTCTGCGTCTCGTCGTGGAGATATGGAAACGGGAAATCATGAGCCTTCGCGAAACGCTTCATATTCTCAAATGAGTCTTCGGGATAGCTCGCCGCATCGTTCGAGCAAATCGCCGCAAAGCCAATGCTCTCCGACATAAGCACGCGAGCGTCCGAAACCATGCGGCCGATCACCGCTTTAACATAGGGACAATGGTTGCAGATGAAGACGACGACTGTGCCTTTTTCGCCCGCAACGTCGTCCAGTGCGTAAGCCTTGCCGTCGGTGGCCGGAAGCTGGAACACCGCCGCCGGCGTGTCAAAAACGACTTGGGTAGCTGCTGTCGCCATATCGCACCTCCTTGTGCCCCAATATATGTTGACGAAGGTATGCTGGACACAGTTTCCAAAACCTGCTCGCCAGTCGCGTCGTTTTGGCCATACGTCAGCCATTTCCGGTCGACCCTTAACAGCCGCCATTTGGATGAGCCCGGGAATTCGTCGGTGTGGGCCACGAACGGACGTTAGCACCTCCAATGCTCCGGCGCGCGGGGCGGCGACCATGATATGCTGCTGTCCAAAGTTTGTTCGTCCCGGCTCTGAATGATTGCCTCGAGACTCACCGCCGGCCGCGCTCCTGCGATTTTTTTTCGCCGATCAGACAGGGCACCCGAGGCTCTTTCTCGGCGGCTGGCACGATCCCGCTCTCTGGCGCGAGGCCCGCAACTTCGCGAACAAGCTTGGTCCGGATCGCTTCCTGGAATTTTTCGCGATCTTCGATCGTCATGACGAAGGCGCCTGGCCCTCCGATCACGCAGTCCTCGTAATAGAGATCGAGATTCTCGATATCGGTCGTCGAGAGGGATGGCTCCTTCACCATGATCGGGAGGCCGTTGATGATTATGCCTTTCTCCAGGGCTGCGTCGCGGGCGCCGGTTACGGGGGCTCCGTCGTTGTTGGGCCCATCGCCGGAAATATCGATGACGCGCCGCAACCCGCGATAGGGGTTCTCTTCGAACAGCTGCACCGCGAAATCAATCGCGCCGGAAATCGAGGTACTCGAACCTCGACGAACCGGCGCTGTCATGATCTCGGCAGCCACGGCATCCGCCGATTCCGGGCCGTCGATCACGCGCCAGGGAATGATGATCTTCTCGTCGCCCGACATCGACCACTCGAAATAGGTCACGGCCACCCTGCTGCCAGGAATGGCCCTCAGCGCCTGAAGGAAGTCTTTCGAGACGATCGCATGCGCATAGCCCTCGCGCTGAATGGCAAGTTCGTCCATATCCATCGAATAGGAGACGTCGACTGCGATAACGAGCTCGACATTGACGGGCTGTACACCGCGGTTGCCATCGGCGAATCGAGAGTTCGGGGTCGGCGCGGCAATGCCAGCAACGTCACCTCCGACTATCGCCCCCGCAACAAGCACCGCCCCGACCGAGACACACCAGCGCATGGTGGCTCTCCCGTCCTTTCACGAGCATGGTGACACCCAAAACGCACTCCGAAAAGCGGAAACATGCAATTGTCGTTCACGATCGCAGCAATCGAGGCTTGCTCTGGACGATGCTAGAAGCCCGGAACTGCCTCGTGCTTCCAGGGCGCGCCAGCCCCAAGGACGTTGCCCGTCCGGACCCCGATGAGACTTCCCGGATTCCAGTTGGCAAGATGGCTGAGCATAATCGCAACGCCCTCGTTACCTGGTTGCGCACCATTCCGCCGGTCGACTAGAAGTGAGCTCTTTGGCGAGGGCTGCCATTGGCGCAAGGCGGCCATCCGGCCGGAAACGGGGGCGGAGAAGGGCCAGAAGAGAAGTGGGATCTAACCGCTCGTCGCAGCGCGATAGAAGGCTTCCACCTTCCGCAGGTCCTTTGAGTGAGTGCCCTCTTGATCGGTTCTTGTCTTCGAATCAACACCAGCCGGTCGCACCGACCGAATAGCTTCTTTGACATTGTCTGGTCCGAGGCCACCAGCAAGGATTACCGGGGTGCGAACACTCTCCACTATCTTTCGACTGATGCTCCAGTCGTGCGTCACGCCCTGGGCGCCGATTTGCACATCACCCGTGCGATGACTGTCAAGCAGGATCCAGTCGACAACTCCATCATATGCTTGCGCCACGCCTACCGCCTCAGGTCCCGTGACAGGTACGCTGCGCATGAATTTGCTCTTCGGCAGAGACTTTCGTAGCGCCACGACAAGATCAGGCGTAAGCAATTCGCTTGATGCGCCAAGATGGACGATGGGCGGATCAAGCTCCCGTGCCATCCGTTCGATAAGAGCGACATCCGCCGAGAGGAATAGCGCTGAAAGTACGGACGGCGCCCGGATCATCTTCATAACGGCTAGTGCTTTCTGAACCGGAAGCTCCCGAGGGAAGGCACCATCGCCGACGAGCACGCCGACATGATCCACACCGACCGCCGATATCGCCTCAGCTTCCGCCGGTGTCGCAATTTCGTAAATTTGCGTCAGCATCGTCTTGCACCGCGCTGCCGGCCACTCAGTTGAGTAGATAGAATAGCCTTGTCTTGGGTGCCGAGCCACCGCACCGCCATTCCGACAACGAGAAATTCTGTAGTGGTCTCAATCACCTCCAAGGCTGCAAAATGTCGGAATAGCTATTGAGCGCGCTTCGGAATTTCGCGACTTCCAAGCTGAATACGAGGGTTCGATTCCCTTCACCCGCTCCAATGTTTTCAAGAGCTTGCGCGGATCGTGTTCCGCCATTCCTACAAGCCGGGCTGCGGCATTCCTACAAACTTTCGCGGAATGTTCGCCAGACCACTACTTCGAAGTGCCGGTTTGCTTGGTCCGCCGCTCGATGCGCTTGAGCTGCGCGTCCTGTTTGGCGTCGTCGTTGCCGTGCAGGTAATGTGGCATCGCGTTGGGCGAGGACCACTGGCCCTTTTCCTGTAGCTGCAGCACCGTGAGGCCAAAGTCCTTCGATACCGTCGCACCGCCATGGCGGCCGAACGAGGTGAAGGTCAATTCCTTCGGCAGTTTGGCGGCGTCGATGATCTCGCGCGCCTTGCGCTCGACCTGCGTCAGCATCTCGCCCTTGCTGGCCCATGGCCTTCCGTTCTTGTCCCGGCGCAGCATCAGGCCTCCGGTGGGACGCTTGATCTTCATCGCATCAAGCTCCGACATTAGGAGCGGATAGAGCGGCTCGCCCTTGGCGTCGAACAACGGCTCCCATGACCGGGTGCCGGTCTTGTAGTTGATGACAAAGATGTGGTCCGGTCGGTCGGCGGGGCGATAGTGCTCGGCCATG
The DNA here is from genome assembly GCF_001542415.1 of Bradyrhizobium macuxiense. Taxonomy (GTDB): domain Bacteria; phylum Pseudomonadota; class Alphaproteobacteria; order Rhizobiales; family Xanthobacteraceae; genus Bradyrhizobium; species Bradyrhizobium macuxiense. The sequence continues at coordinate 33,654 of NZ_LNCU01000057.1, read as the reverse complement.
AACCGGATGAAGATGTGTGCCTTCCGCTGCAGCAGCTCGAATCCGACTAGGGCGGCGGTCGCCAGCGACGGATAGCCCATCTCCACGGCCTTCGCGCGGAAGGCCATGAGCTGAGCATAGTTGGCGTGCGGCTTGCGCAATCGGCTCGCTGAACGTCAGGAAGATCGACACGGCGTTCGCCGATACTCTCTTTGAGGCGCTGCTCCACAAAAAAGAAAAGGACACGGAAGGCAACGAGGTTCTGGTCGAGCGTCGTACCACGACCAACCACGCGATGAAGACCGCGCGGACCGCACGGAATACGATCTCGCGCGCCAACCCCGGCGTGTTTCCGCTGAAGAATCCGTTCGAGAAAATGGGCCTGACGTCTGGCGACAGCACGCGCGAGACGCCGTCCGCCGAGCCGTGTTTAACTTCGCGAGCTGACCATGTGAAGGGCTGGAGTGATCCGAGGCATTTCATTCTTCGCCGCGCCAGATCGCATCTCACCGAATGGCGCACATGGCACGCCGAGCAAGAAGCGAGGTTTGAGCGCGAGAAGCGCTAGTCAACCGCCGGGGGTAAGTCCCGCATCATAAGAGATTTATCCCGGTCCTTGTGCCGCCGGCGGGATGACGTAGAGCGTCATGGCGAAGATGGCGTAAACGAAGACGAGCAGGACGCCGATAAACCATGCCGAACGCCCGCTGTTGGTAATGAAGGTAGCCATGACGGCCGAAATCATCACCATAGTCACCGCACCCGGCCAGAACTGCAGGTTCATCGGCGTCGGTCCCACGACATAGCTTAGCAGCACCAGGACCGGCGCGACGAACAGTGCGATCTGCGAGGCGCTGCCGAGCGCGATCGAAACGCTCATGTCGAGGCGGTTCCTGCGCGCGGCGGAGAAGGCCACGGCCATCTCGGCCGCGGCGCCGACGATCGAGACGATGATGAAGCCAACGAAGGCCGGGCTCATCCCGAATGTTTCCGCCGCCTTCTGCACGGATTCCACAAAAATCTCGCTCACAAGCGCGACCAGCACGGTGACCACGAGAAGCATGCCGACCGCAAGGCCAATAGGCCAATGCGCCTCCGCCTCGCCGTGTTCGTCACTTGCAAAAAATTCCTTGTGTGTGTGAAGCGAGAACACGAGGCCGAGACCGTAGGCTATGATGAGCAGCGCGGCGAGGCCGGTGCTAAGCTTTTGCGTGAGGACCGCGCCGTGGGCCAGATCAAGGTCAGCAACTGCGGAGGGGGCAAGAAGGGCGACGGTCGCCATCAGGAGCAGCGCCGAATAGAGCCGACCGCCGGCGCGGTTATATTCCTGGACATGATAACGCAAACCGCCGAGCAGGAGGCAAGCGCCCAGCATGAACAGTGCGTTGGTAACGATTGCGCCCGCGATTGACGCCTTGACCAACATGTGCTGGCCCGCATGAAGCGCGGTCACGGCGATGATAAGCTCTGTGAGGTTGCCGAGCGTCGCGTTCAGCAGGCCGCCGACCGCATCGCCGGTCTTGGCGGCGACGGCCTCGGTGGCGTGGCTGAGAAGTGCTGCCAGTGGCACGATGGCAAGGACCGCGAGCACGAACAGAAACGTATGCGCCTCCGGCACCGCCTTTTCGGCCACCAGCACGATGGGCACGACGACGAGTAACCACAGCAAAGGATTGTGCCGGATCTCCTTGAGCAGGGTTTGCATGATGGCCCTCTTTGGCGGATGCAATGCAGGGAAGGTGGGGGCAGAGGCGAGCTGAGTATTGATCTGGCTCAATGAGGCGGCGGCAGGGCTTGGAACGGGAAGGGGTAGAAAGCTGACTTCAGCTTTTGGCCACATCAGCGACGTGGCGGCACGTCTTATCGAGGCCCGCTCAGTGGGGCATAGCTGACTGGATTTGCTCGCGTTGAGTCCTTCGCATTTTGGCTCAAGCCGACTCGGACAATCACCCAGTAGACCCCTGGCGTCAGGCCGCCGAACGCCCGGATGGATCTTGATCCATGTCAAGCCTCGATTGCGCAGCGCATCTCACATTCCTCGTGGGTGAGCAAAGGTGCCCGACGTGCACCCGTCACTCGGACCTTGGTGCAGATCGCGCGAACAAGCGATGTTCTGATTGATGGCCGAGGAGGATGAGGCGAAGTTCGTGTCGCCGCTCCGACGGGGAAATGAGCCGATAAGGGCATTGCATTGAGACCGCCCGCTTGTTTGAAAGGCCGGAGGGAGGGTAGAGAAATGCCCAAACGTGTTGATCGCCTCCTCCAGCGTCTAAGCGATCCCCTGCTGACGGTGCTGACGCTGATGCTCTCGTTTCTACTGTTCGTGCTCGGCCCGATGCAAGCCGCCGGCGTCGTGACCGGACAGCACTTCGGATATTTCTTCGGGCTGGTGCTCCTACCCGCCGCCTTCTTGTATTCGCGGAACCTCTTTGTGGCTGCCCCGATCGCGGTCGCGATCGCGCTCGTGGTCACGGCCGCCCTTCTGGACTTCGAGCGGTCACCGCGCACCGACTGCACCTCGACTCGACCGCTTGGCTGATCGCGGGTCTCGCGCTGAGCGTCGTGGTGGCGCGCGCCGTGTTCGGGCCGGGGCGGATCACGTACCACCGCGTCGTCGGCGCAGACCTGCTCTATCTCATCATCGGGTTGACGTTCGTGGCCTTGTACGGCTTCGTCGCGCTGGGGACGCCGGAGGCGTTCACGAATCTTCCGGCGCTTCATGGTGACTTCGCCGTCGCCGGCAATCTCATCTACTTCAGCTTCGTGACCCTGACGACCACCGGCTATGGCGACATTGCGCCCCTGCATCCGTATGCGCGCAGCCTCGCCAATGTCGAGGCGATTACCGGCCAAATTTATCCAGCGACTTTACTGGCGCGACTCGTGACGCTTGAACTGGCGCACGAGCGTGATTCTTCATGATTCCTCCGTCGCGCAGTCACGCAACCATGTCCGTTGATGGCCCCAAGCGGCGGTTGAGGGATGTCTGCTCTCGCGCCGCCGTTGGGGATAAGCGGACATTGAGCGAACGGACCAAAAATGACGCGACTGACCCATTAGCGGTCATAATGCGCGCGCTGGGTCACGCCTTGCGCTTTCGCCCGTTGGCCGGTTGAGCCGATGACGGTCTCGCCCTCGGCCTTAATCTGTTGGCGCATGGAAGCGGCGCTATCGGCGGACAGGCAGGCCAATTTCAGCAGCTCGGCGTGGGCGTCCTCGATGACGTAGCGATGCATCACCGTTCGCCAGAGGTGGCGGCCGGTCTCCGCCAGTTCTTCGGGCGGTTCCGGGATGGCGGCGGCTGGAAACGCTGCAATTGCAGGGGCTTTGAGCATGCTGAAAATTACCACCATTTCCAAAAACGCGAAATCGGAATTAATTCCGCTAACGCGCGAGTGCCGCCGCGCTGTGAGATTGGTCAGCCGGCTAGACCAAACCTCGCCCCCGGCCTGAAGGAAACTCTCCGCGCCGACAGGCCAATTTCCCGGCAGTCGGAAATGGCCGATCTTTAATTTGAGCGCTGGCCAGCCTTGAGGCAGGTCTCGCGTATGAACGACCGTGCGATGACCGCTGCTGACTGCCGTAAGCTTGCATCCGAATACAGGGCTCACGCGACACAGGCTGGAATTTCCATTAAGCGAGCGTCCCTTCTGACGAACATAAGCCGGACCTTCAGTGGTCTGGCGAGCCAGCTTGAAATGCTAGAAGCCGACGTGGCAGCCGAGCAAAGGACGCAGCGATAGGCACCGCCAGCCCGCTGGCACAAACTGCATGTTCCCAGCTTCCCGCGCAGGGTGTACGTTCCCGGCGTTACAAGCACCGTGGGGAAGTGTATGCTGAACCTCAACGATCATTGGTTCACTTTGCTGATTCTCGGCTTGGGCTTTCTTTCGCTGGCGATGATGATGGTCGCGTTCGTCTCACCCTGAACGTCCGCGCCGCTGCTCGTCGAGCCGCTCGCGCATCAAGCCCACTGCGAAGTAACTCGTAACGATCGCGTCAGGCACGCCGTGCGCGACCAAGTTCTCGTACAGCGCCGACGTCTCGCGGGCCAACCGCTTCAAGCCGCAGACGCGCGCTCTGATCTTCAGATCGTCGACGATCTCGCGGACCATCTCGGCGCGGTCGCGGGTCATTGCATCGTCCTCGGCCATGGTGCAGGCGGATCGATCACCTCATCGCGCGAGCGGCTCTCGGCCGATCGCTGATCAGCGGCCTTGATGCCATCGACCAGCTCGGTCACGACCTCCCACAGCCTTGCGACGTCGGTGCAGTCCTCGAAGCGGCCGTGTTCGAGCGCCAAAATTCGACGCTCAAGGTCGGCGTAAGGCTGGGCGACGGCGGCATCGACGCGCGCTTGCCCGGCGCGCTCCTGCCGCTCGCGCTGCTCCTCACATCGCCGCTGCTCTCGCGAGAGCTATCTATCAGGCAAGACTTGGCCGGCGATCTAGCTAGGTGCGCGCCCACCCTGCGGCCGACGCATCAGCGCGACATCACCACAATGGTCGTCAGCGCCACCGCTCCCAACATCGCCAGCACGATCAGCACAATGAACAGACGATCCTGCAGCCCCATGGCCGCGACGATTCCTGCCTGCACCATCGACGCGCGTTGATCCAGATCAAGCACCAAGCCGCCGCGCTCTCGCATGAAGGCGGCGGCCTGCGCGGGCTCCCGCTGCCGATTCCATTTTCCGGCCCCCAAGCCTACGGGACCGGTGGCGGGACGCGCCTGCCAGCCTCGCTCGTGCGCCGGATCGCCGTCGCCGCTACCAGAATCGGGCTGCGCGCCGACGCGCCAGCAGCCAAACAGCGCATTTCACGGTGTTTCAAAAGAAAAGGCCCCGGCCAGCTTCGCGCTGACCGGGGTCATACCC
>NZ_LNCU01000057.1:0-28747 GCF_001542415.1 Bradyrhizobium macuxiense | reverse complement strand
AGCCGCGCCTGTGGCGGCTCCCATCACCTTTCAGTTCGCAAGCGCGATGAGGAGGGATCACATGCATCCGAGGAAGCGTCTTTCGATCAAGTCAGCGACATTTGGGGGGATTGCAGCCAGCGTCCTGTTAGGGCTTGCTGGCGTCACCCTCAATCCAGCGCCGGCCAACGCGGTCGTGTACTGCCAATACGTTGGTTATCCGCACGGTTGCGTTGCTAGGGCCGGCGTCGTGCTCAGGCCTCGGCCGGTGGCACGTGCTGCGGTCCGGCACCATGCCGGCGGCAATTTAAACGGGGGCGTCAATCGCATTGGAGTGCGGCGGTAAGGGCTGTTTAGCGGGCCGCTCGTCTCGCGCCCGCCTCCCGCCTCGCAACGCGCCCCGCCCATGCGCGCAAACGACGTCGTCGGCACCAGACATCACGCCGGCCGAACGCGCATCAGCGGGCGCTGCAGGAGCACGGGGACCGGTGACCGCAGCAACAGCCTTGAAGGCGTTCTTACAGGCCGGAATCGCCTTTTAAGATCAGTGGGGCGGTTTAGGTGGATTTGTAGGAACGCGCGTTGAAAGCATTGGAAAAAACGTCAGACTTCCAAGCCAAATACGAGGGTTCGATTCCCTTCACCCGCTCCATCCTGCGATTTTCTATCCCGTCCGACGCCTTTCTGCGATCTGGCTCGCTTTTGACCGCCGCGCTCGCTGGCTGACGTCCTTGAGACACAGACCGATCTCGACGACTGGCTTGTTCTTCTCATCTTCGGAGCGGAGCTGCCGATCTGGCGCCAAAGCTGAACGCCCTTGTGAGAGGCCTTCCGGGGCGTAACGCCACCCGAGTTCACGGCGGACGTATCGACCCGTCGCGCCTGGCGTAGGCATAGCTTCAAGGATTCGGGCATTCAGAAGAAGGCATTGTCCACGATTTCGGGGTCCACGATTTCGATGATTCTGACTCCTCTGTCAGAAACTAACTCATTCGTCATCGCGGACATTGCAGGTTATTCCGCGAGAAATAGGAACCGTGGCAGATCAGCTGCATTCATGCGTTCGGCGCTGTCAACGAATTTGGCGCCTTGGCAAACGCAAACGTAGAGGAGTTGCCGATGAGAGAACTCGCTATCATCGTGGTAGGCGTATCCTTGCTTGCGGGCACGTCCCCGATCCAGGCATCCGACCACCTATTCACGGCTGTGGGTGCCGGTGGCCTGACCACCTCCAGCAACCCGTTCGTCAAAACCAATGGACGGCCAGCCACCATGGTGCCAGGGCAGGGCAGCCCGCTGTCCGGTGCAGATCACACAACTCCAGCAGTCGAAATGGGGTCGTTGCTTACGCACCATTTCACAGAACCCAACACGAATGCGAATCCCGGCAACGGCACCCTGAAGACACCTAAACCGGTCATAGCGGGAAAGACCGCGCCCTCAAGCAACAGTCCGCATACCGCAGTCTTCATACCCTGATCCAGTCGACGGCGATTACTTCGAATCCCGACTGCGGCGGCGCGCACGCATCTCAGGCTCCCTGGGCCTCGTCGCGCCGCCTGCGGCACCGGAAGGAAAGGCGGCTACGCCTGGTCTCAGCATGGAGCACCGCATCAGTCAGCGCGGCGAGATCACCATTCGTACCGACAATCAACCGAACTTCGCTCGAAGCCTTCTGGTGCGTGGAGGGTTGGGAATTCTTGCGATTGCCGTCACCTTTCCGTTGTGGGCGCCGGATAGTCCGGTCTCCGCAATCGGGGACGACCATGATGATCTGCGCTATGTCAGTATCGCCCGCGACAATGTCGTTCAGAATGTCGTCGCGTCCGGAACGCTCGATGCGGTTGATACGGTCGAGGTCAGCTCACAGCTCTCGGGTCAAGTCGCCAAATTGATGGCCGACTACAATTCCCGAGTTCGTGCTGATGAGCCGCTTGCGACGCTCGACAGCGCGATCTTCGAAGTCCAGGTCAAGGAAGCGGAAGCCGCGCTTGCGGTCGCACTGGCGCAACACGAGGAGGCCAAGGCCGCCGTCGAGGGGGCACAGGCGCGCCACGATGATGCCCTCCGCGATCTTCAGGTCAAGAGCACGCTCAGCAGAAGCGGCACTGTCTCCCAACGCGACGCCGAGCGCGCGCAGATGGCGGATCGGGCGCTCGCATCCGAATTGTCCGCGGCCAAGTCGCGCGAGCAGATACGGGCCGCCGGAGTCATGGCCGCGCGTGCGTCCCTCGAGCGAGCTCGAATCGATCTCCAACGGATCACCATCAAGTCGCCGATCGATGGAATTGTCATTCGGCGCAGCGTCGAGCTTGGCCAGACGGTGGCGGCGAGCCTGCAGGCGCCGACACTGTTCACGATCGCGCGCGATCTGTCGGACATGCGCGTTGATGCATCGGTGAGCGAGGCCGATATCGGCGCGGTGCGAACCGGGCAGCGCGCCTTGTTCAGCGTCGATTCTTATCCGGGCCGCACGTTCGAAGGTCGCGTGCTCGAGATCCGAAAAGCGGCACGGATGGTGCAAAACGTGGTGACCTATGCGGTGATGATTTCGGCGCCCAATCCCGATGATCTGCTGCTTCCGGGGATGACCGCTGACGTCCGTATCGTGGTTCAGGAACGACGAGACGTAATGGTTGTTCCCAACGCCGCACTGAGTTTTCGGCCGACCCGTGACCGCGCAGACAACCCTGCCCCCGGGAAGGGGGTGGTCTGGGTCCGCACGAAATCCGGCCAACTGGAGCCCGCTACCGTGTCACTGGGCGCGACCGGCGATTCGCTGACCCAGATATTGTCGCCGGATCTCAAAATGGGCGAACGGGTCGCCATTGGTTATCGAAGTAAACCCTAGTCGAGTAGCCAGCTGGTGAGCACATGAGTTCGCTCGTCACCCTCGATCATATTCACAAACAGCACCGGCTCGGCAATCAGACCGTTCACGCGCTTTCGGATGTCTGTCTGGAGATCAATCGTGGAGAATTCGTCGCCGTCGTGGGCCCATCGGGATCGGGAAAATCGACTTTGCTTTCGATCCTGGGCTGTCTCGACCGGCCCTCATGCGGGAGCTACTATCTCCACGACGAAGATGTATTTGCGCAATCGAAGATTCGGTTGAGTGAGCTGCGCAATCGGCACATCGGCATTATCTTTCAAGACTTCAACTTGTTGCCGCGCCTGACCGCGCTCGAAAATGTCGCTTTGCCGCTGTTCTATCGACGCGAGCCAATGCGGAATCCGACCGCGCGGGCTCGTGCTGTCCTTGAAGAGGTCGGTCTCGGCACCCGGATGCGCCACATGCCCGCACAGCTCTCGGGGGGCGAGCAGCAGCGCGTTGCAATCGCGCGGGCGATCGTCAACGATCCCGACCTTCTCCTGGCCGACGAGCCAACCGGGGCATTGGATACGAGCACGCGCGATGCCATTCTCGCGCTTCTTGACGTACTGCAGCGCGCCGCACTCACCGTCGTGCTTGTGACCCACGACCCCGAGGTCGCAAGCTACGCGCGGCGTACGATAAGGCTTCGGGACGGCGCCATTATTGGCGACACGGGATGTCGCGGCGCTGCATGAACTTCGACCGGCGTAGGGCCAAATGCGATCGCTCAGCTATGTTCATCTGGCGTTTCGATCGGTGCGTGCGCACATATCGCGCTCCATTCTCGCCGTGACCGGCGTTGTCATCGGCATTGCTGCTGTCGTCATCGTGGTCGCGGTGGCAGAAGGCGCGCGTGCCGAGATCTCGAGGCAGATAAACTCGCTCGGATCAAATCTGTTGCTTGTGCAACCCGGCGCGCAGGTCGCAGGGGGCGTGCGACAACCGGCGGGCACCGTCCTCTCGCTTACGACGGCCGATGCGCTGGCGATCGCCCGCGAAGTCCCTGACATTGTGATTGCGGCACCGTTCGTCGGCGAAGAAAAGACGACAATATCCGGAGACTTGAACTGGTCGACTCTTGTTGCCGGTGTGACGCCGAAATTCTTTGAAGCGCGGGGCTGGAGGGTCGCGGACGGTCAACTCCTGAATGACGACCATGTTGCATCGGCTGCAAAAGTCGTCGTTATCGGCCGCACTGTGGCCCGTGAACTGTTCAAGGGCAGCGACCCACTTGGCCGTTTCGTCCGCATTGAACGCTCATCCTATCTCGTGATCGGAGTGCTTGCCGAGAAGGGCCAGGATTTCACCGGTCGGGACCAGGACGACGTCATGTTTATCCCGTTGTCGTCCGCGAAAATCTTCACAATTGGACGCAGTCAGGTCAACCCGGAGGCAGTGCATACGATTCTCGTGAAGACGGAGTCCGCTCAGTCGATGCAAGCAGCGGAAACGGCGATTGCCCGCGTCCTGCGGCTGCGCCACAAGATTGTGGGGCGCAAGGCCGACGATTTTCGCATTCAGAACCTCATCCAGGTTGCCCAGACTAGCGACCGAGCCTATCGCCAGTTCACCTCACTGGTGTCCACGCTTGCGGGAATCTCTCTGCTGGTCGGCGGCATCGGCGTGATGAACATCATGCTCGTATCGGTCACCGAACGGATCAACGAGATAGGAGTCCGGCTGGCGTTCGGCGCCCGCCCACAAGACATCCGCAGGCAGTTTCTATTGGAAGCGGTGCTCCTGTGCACCATCGGCGGCCTGTTGGGACTCATTGTTGGCTACGTATGCGCACGCGCGATTCCCTCCGCGTTAGGTTGGCCTATCGAGTTCAACGGGCAGATGGCGCTGATCGCGATCGCCTGCTCCAGTCTCGTCGGTGTTGTCTTCGGTCTTCTGCCCGCTGAGCGGGCTGCCCGTTCGGATCCGGCGGCGCTACTAAGGTCCGGGTTGTAGTGGCAAGACCACGCGCTAGCCAGCGTAAGCAGCGTTCGCCGAACGCCGCCCCGAACGTTTGTCGTCTGGAATTGGCGGCCCCAAAGGCGTCCCATGAAACGTCCAACAAAGCGTCCAACACAGGAATTCGTCGGCGCACTTCACCCGCTCCAGTGTTTTCAGCGGCTTAGCGCTTCAAGACCGTCTCATTCCGACGAGGCGCGCGTTCCCGATAGGCCCCGAGAGTCGATCCTTCGTGTGCCAAACGAAATCGTTTTCCGATCGCTGCCCATCGGGCGACGAGCGCTTACGCATTGAGGTCAGCCGGCGATCGCTGCGTCGCGCGCGTTCTCAGTGATTACGCCTGAACGGTCAGCGTGCGCCCCTGGCACCGAGAACAGCAGGGATGGTCTGCAACAAAATGTAGAGATCGAGCGAGAGCGACCAGTTGTTGAGATAGAACATGTCCTGTTCACGCAACATCTCGGAATCGCCGTTGCTGCGAAAGGAGACCTGCCAAAGTCCGGTGATGCCTGGCAGGACACTGACCCGGAGCGATTGGAATTCCTTGTCGAAATTTTCGGCGTGATAGGCGGGAAGGGGCCGCGGGCCGACCACACTCATGTCACCGCGCAACACGTTCCAGAGCTGCGGGAGCTCGTCGATGCTGGAGCGACGCAGGATGTTGCCGATGAAGGGCAGGATGCGCGGATCGGAGCGCAGCTTGAAGAAGCGTTGCCATTCAGCCTTTGCTTCGGGCTCGCGTTTGAAATGTTCTTCGAGACGTCGCTCGCCGTCCGCGTACATGGTGCGCAGCTTGAGCACGTTCACGCATGTACCGTTGTGCCCGATGCGTCTCTGGACGAAGAAGGCCGGTCCTGGATCGACAAGCTTGATCAAGAACGCCGCGATCGCCACGACCGGAAGCGCCAGCAACCCGACCGGAATGACGATCAGCAGGTCGAATATCCTTTTCGGCGCGCGATACTGCAAGAACTGGTTATTGCGACGGATCTCGAGGCCGGTGATCGAATCCATGACCCAGGCCCGGAGCCATCGGCCCCGGATGTTACGGACATCCTCCAGTAGCATGAAACGGCAAGACGGGGCGAATGCGCGACAATCACTCGGGACCGCCGCCAGGTCGCTCGTCGTCGCGAAAATGGCGACTTCAGCGTCCCTTGCCAGCCGGAAGCTGCCGAAATCGGTCGTCGATCCGATCACCGGCAGCGGAAAGGGCTCGTTGCTCGAACTGCCGCCAGCGGCGTTTTCGATGAGGCCGACCGGCTTAAGTCCGAGGTCGGGCCTGCGCGTGAGGAGTTGGGCCAGCTTCAGGCAATCGCGGTTCGCGCCGACGAGGACGGTCGGCGCGCCCCACAAATCCGCGTAAATCAGGAGACCTCGCGTCATGCCTTCAACGTAATGGCCGATCATCAGCAGGAAGGCCGCGTAGACGAACTGCACGATCACGAAATCGAGCACGTTTCGCGCCGGCAGTCCGGCGACGATCGAGATGATGACGAAACCCGCAACACCGATCACACGTTGCCGGAATCGGTCGTAAGGCCCGGGACCGGATCCGGTGTAAAGCCCGGCAAAGAGATAGGCGAAAATCGAGAGCAGTGCGACGGCGCGCTGAGGCGGCGGCGAAGCGAGCCCCGACATGCTTACGAAGAGGTGGGTGCATGAGATCGCGGCCAACGCCGCGACGAAATCACCGCAAGCGAGCGATGCTATGACCAGGCATCTTCGACACCGATGGACGAGCCTGAAATCGCGCGCACGCCGACTACGAGAATTGAGTCGCGCGGGGTGTAATGGATGCAGGTCGAGCCCCTCGTCTGCCATGCTGCTATTTGCTTCCATTCGATGCGGCGATCGACGGCGCGCTGCAGTGCTGCGCTTCGGATCTCCGCGAGGGCCACACCGTCCGCGCTTGCGGTGGTGATCGATAGTATCCACGCAGTCGCAGATGTACCCACTGGAACGAGGTAGTAACTCCAAATCGTCGCGCATGCTTGAATGCTTTGTGGAGTTGCACACCCTGCGTGCGGCGCCGCGACGCATCAATAGTTGATCAGGCTGCCGTGCTGTTCGAGCCCGGCGCGGCGCAGTTCATCCCATCCGAGAATGGCGTGCCCCCATTCGAACCTGACTGGCGCGTTGCGCGGCACGCGGTAGGTATTATCGTCGAATAGGTTGTTGCCGTTTTCGATGATCAGGGAGTTCTCGTCGTCCGGTTCGACATCGGAGGCCGCGCCGGCACAGGCTGCGCCCTCGAACGTCGTATCGTTGCCGTGGACCTTGTTGTTGCGCGTCTTGTAAGTTGCGCCCGAATGTGTTCGACGGCCCTGGTCCACAAGGACGATCCCGCATTTGCCGTCATCGACGATGAGCGTGTTGCCGACGATCTCCACGTCTTGCGATGCCGCGACAAGGATGTTGTCGCCCCACAGCCCCGTCTTTCCGGTGCCGTTATGGCGAACAATGTTGTTGCGGATGATCGCCGAGAACGAGATCTCGTGAAAAATCCCCGCATCCCGGTTTCGCTCGACGAGATTGTCCTCGTAAGTGACGTTGCGGCACTCGATGTCACACCACAGGCCGGGGCCGTGATTGTCGTGCACATAGTTGCCGCGCAAGACGACGCCTTCGCTCACCGCCAGCTTGACGCCTCCGGCCTCCCAGTTGGAGGAGAACTGCCGCGTGTTGTTATCCCAGATCTCGTTGCGCGCGATCACAACGTCGTGGCCCACACCCGTGATGCCGATCTGGCCGTTGTGGTGAATATTGCAGTCGTGAACGCGGGTGCCCGATCCGGCCGCGACGCCGGCCGCGCTGTTCAGCCGCACCTCGCAATTCTCCATGATCCAGCCGATCGCCTCCTGGGCCTGGATCGCACCCTTCTGCGCAACGCTGGCGTATTTCTCGATCGTCATGTTCCTGATGAGGACGTCAGGAGCGCGGCTCTCGAAGGCGAATGAGGCGACGGTGGCTTCAACCTTGTGACCGACCGGGTTGTCGGCGAAATAGATCTCGGAGGCCGCATGATCGAAATAGAATCGCCCTGGGCCGACATCGGTTTTCGCGAGCACCTGGACGAGCGCGACGTCATCGATAAACAAGCCCTCAGGCAGGTTGCACGCCGGCGCTTCCTTTGCGCAGCTTCCTAGTCTTCGTCCCAGCTGGTGCTGGTTACCTGCGACCCAATAGCCATTCTCCTGGCGGAACTCGGTGATGAGCCGGCTGCCGTTCAATATCGTCCGGCCCTCGCCGTAGAAGCGTTGACGGGCGCGCGGACGGATCGCCTGAGCCCGGTGCGTTCCGTTCTTAAGGCAGAAGGCCGCGCCGTCTCCGGCCCGGTCGACGGCGGCCTGAATCGATGCGCCCGCTTCGATCGCGATCGCGCCCGCGGGGCAGGGCTCATCGATGACGCCGGACCGCGCCGGCGCGACGGCAAGCCCGTACAGAAGTCCCGTCAACGCGACGGCAAGCCTCCGAGCGCAGGCCGAACCTCTTGTGCGAGCCGGACCTTCCATGGGTCGTCAACCTGCCGATAGCGGTAGATCATCGTCGCGCCGATGCCGAATCCGATCAGGCACCAGAACCAGATGCCCTGCATCGGCCCCTCGAGCGCGACATCGAAACTGGCGTTAACCACGCAGGACGCGGCATAGCAGGCGATGAACAGCAGAAGGCTGGCCCATCCGGCCTGTCCGCGGCGCAACGCAAGCATGATCGCGCGCAGCAACGCGGCGAACCAGGCCGCCAGGAAGGTGCCCCATAGCGCCACACCCGGAATCCCCGCGCGCGCCAGGATCGTCATGTTGCCGTTATGAGGGCTGCGCAGCGGCCGCTCGTCATGTCCGCTCGCGTAGCCGTCTTCGACAGCGAGATTGACGCCAAATCCGCGGCCGGTCCAGAAATAGCGCCCGTACACCGTGTTATCGATGATGATGCTCCACCACTTCTCGCGCCACTCCTTGGTGTCCTCGGTCTGACTGCCGCCGTGGCCGATAATGCTCGCAACGTTGTCCATGAGTTGTATGGTGCTGACCCTCCGTTCCGTGGAAGAGCGCGCTTCCTCGTAGTTCGAGACGCTGGTTTCGAGCAGAAACGACACCGCAAGCAGCACGAGCCCCGACACGGCGGTGACAGCCAGCATCCGTATCTTGCCAAGGACAAGGGCTGCCAGGACCACCGGGACGATGTAAGCGAGCATTGCCGCGCGGCTCACCGCACTGACCTCCACCAGTGCGGCGAGCAGGCAGATCGCCCAGATCAGCGTCACCCTGCGAAAACCTGCCATCGCAAACACGGTTGCGCCGGCAATATGCGTGGCGACCTCGCCGGCGCCGATCACGATCAGGCTGACGTCTGTTCCCGGCAACTTCGGCAGCTCGTTGCCGAAATAGAAGCTGAGCGGAAAGAGAATAGGGACGGCGGGGACATAAACGTTCAGAAAAAGCTTGTAGTAACGAATAAGCGTATTGATCCGGCGGAAGTCTTCGATCAGGAGCGCCGCGACGATGAAGGCAAACCCGCCATACATCACGATGACGCTGTCGCGGAGCGCGTCGAAACCGTAGGTGCCGACGAATGGCACAGTGCGCAACACCGTCCAACCCATCAAGGCGGTGAGCAGAAGGCTCGGTCCGAACGCCAGGACGGCGATGATGCAGCCCGATCGCAACAGAATAAGGAATCCGGCGACGAAGCTGAGTTCCCCGACGAAAAGGGGGGCATAGCCGACATAGGCAAAGCCCTTCCCCATCATCGCATATCCCATCAGAACGCAGCAGAGCGCCAGAAGATAGCGGTCACTCAAGGTCGCGGAATATGGAACAGGCGAATTCATGCAGCGTCACGGGATGAGATTTGGGGTGGTGAAGGCAGCCGTCGCAGCCCATGCCTGCTGCGACGGCGGCTACCGGGAAATTGGGGCTGATGTTCCCGGGGCCTGCGCCTCCTCCGTGTTGCGGGGTCGTGATGCCGACGGCCCGACGGCCGCCTCGTCGTGTGGCACCAGCGGAAGCATATCGGTCTCGATGTTGATGACGTCGCCAGGTTCGACCGGGGTCGTCTCAGTCGCGTTCAGGACGACCGTGTGGCCGTTCTCCATGCGTGAGATGCTGATCTGGCGTTTGCCGTTCTGAGCCGCGCCGCCGGCGTAGCGTAATTTGACGTCGCGATACCTGATGGCGGCGGGCAGGGCGACCTCCAGTTCGGTCAGGCGGTCGCGGGTTTGCTGCAGTTCGGTCGCGACCTGTCGCTTGAACGCGGCGTCGATCTCCTGAATCTTGAAGTCGAGTTCGGCAGACTGCATCTGCAGGCGCGAGACGTCGGCGTGCAATCTCCAGACGTTGGCTTCCTCGTTTGCCTCGAGCACGCGGAACTGAAAGTCATTGGTCTTGGTTCCGAGCCCCTGCGCCACGAGGCTTCCGTAGCGGTCGACTTGCTGGCGGATCAGCTCGAGTTGCTTCTTTCCGGCGTCGCTCTGTCCGTTGTCGGCATCGATCTGCTCCTGCAGATGCGGCTTCTGCGACCGGAGCGTTGCGATCTGATCCCGCAGGATCGTGGCCTGGGACGAAAAAACATCCTTCTCGTTCGCGACCATCTCGACGGTGTCCTTGTCGTCGGTAGAGCCCGCGAGATCCGGCGGTGTAAAACTGTCTTGCCCGTCGCGTTGCGCCTCGAGCCGGGCTCGACGCACGAGCAGAGTGCGCTGTTGCAGGGACAATTGACGGACGCGCTCTTCCGCCGCCATGAAATCGGCCACGGCGGTGCTCCGCAGCACTTCTGCAGGGCCGAAACCGCCGGCGAGAGCCACGGCACTTTGCACCGTGCTGCCGTAACGGAACGGATAGGCTCCAGGCAGGCGCACGTCGCCCAGCACGTAGAGCGGACGCAGCTCGGCGATGCGCACGCTTACCGAAGGTGCCTGCAGGATCCCGTCGGCCAATCGTTCGCCGATACGTCTCTGGCTTTCGAGCGTCGTCAGCTCCTTGACCTCGACGGGGCCGATCAAGGGCATGCTCACGGTGCCAGCATCATCGATGAGGAAATCACCGGACAGGTCCGGCTGCCCGAACACCGTGACGGTGATGCGATCACCCGGTGCCAGACGATAGGCGCGGCTGTCGGCCTCACCGGCTGACGCAATGGTGGGAAATAGCACCGCGATCAGGAAGATCGATTGCAGGATGCACCGGAACACGGCTGCAACGCAGGTGCTCCCGAAAATCGTCGAACTGAGTTTTTGATCACGCGCCACGACGGCTCCGTGCACTGCCTGCCTCACCGGTGTTCGACCCGACGTGCTTTGACGGCAAGACTAATGGTTGCGTGCGCCGCCTTGCCGAAAAACAGGGACTACCGTCGCGCTCCTCGGGAGTACTCCGCTCGGAGTATCTTGCTCTGCGCTCCGGTAGCTCCAATGCGCCTCATCGCCATCCGGTTGCGCGGTTGTTGGTCGTCGACTGCCCCGATCAAGATATCAACCGCCGGGGTGCGTGAAGCACTCGTCGGCGGAGATGAAAGGGGCAGGAGGCGTATCGTGAGGAAACGTGTTCTGGTGACCGGCGGTGCCGGTTTTCTCGGCTCGCATCTGTGTGCACGGCTGCTCAAGCAGGAATGCGAGGTACTCTGCGTCGACAATTTCTTCACCGGCATGCGCCGCAACATCGAGCCGCTGCTGGACGAGCCGGCCTTCGAGGTGATGCGCCACGACGTGACGTTCCCGCTCTATGTCGAGGTCGACGAGATCTACAATCTCGCTTGTCCGGCCTCGCCGATCCACTACCAGCGCGATCCGATCCAGACCACGAAGACGAGCGTGCTCGGTGCGATCAACATGCTCGGGCTTGCCAAGCGGCTGCATGCTCGCATCTTGCAGGCCTCCACCAGCGAGGTCTACGGCGATCCAGAGGTTCATCCGCAGCCCGAGAGTTACTGTGGTGTGGTCAACATGGTCGGCCCACGAGCCTGCTATGATGAGGGCAAGCGATGCACGGAGACCCTGTTCTACGACTATAGGCGACAGCATCGGATGGACGTCCGGGTCGCGCGCATCTTCAATACCTATGGCCCGAACATGCATCCCCAAGACGGGCGCGTCGTTTCGACCTTCATCGTGCAGGCCCTGAGAGGCGAGCCCATCACGATCTTCGGGTCCGGGCAACAGACGCGGTCCTTCTGTTATGTCGACGATCTGATCGACGGCATGACGCGATTGATGAACGTGTCGCAGGACATCGAAGGGCCGGTCAATCTGGGCAATCCGGTGGAAATGACCATGTGCGAGCTGGGCGAACTCGTCATCGCCCTGACCGGCTCGTCCTCGCGACTTGAGTTCAGGGCATTGCCGCAAGACGATCCCCGCCAGCGTCGGCCGGACATCACGCTCGCGCGGCGGCTGCTGCACTGGTCGCCCAAGGTCAGCCTGGAGGAAGGCCTTGTCAGGACCATCAGCTACTTTGACCGCCTGCTTGCCGATCCCAGCGAGGCCGACAAGCTTGTCTGGAAACTGCAGTGAGCGCGGCAGTGCATCCTCGCAACGATTGCGGTGATGTTCTCGGCGTCAAGGTCAGTGCTGTCACGATGGAAGATGCCGTCGTGACGATCGAACGCTGGATCAGTGAGAGACGCCGCGAATATGTTTGCGTCACGGACGTTCACTGCATCATGCAGTGTCGCCGCGATCCGGCGTTGCGCAAGATCTACGACCGGGCCGGCATGGTGACGCCGGACGGCGTCCCGGTGGTGTACTTCCTGCGTCTAACCGGGAAGACCCGCACGCAGCGGGTCTACGGGCCTGACCTGATGCAGGCGATGTCAGCGGTGTCCGAAAAGCGCGGCTACCGCCAATTCTACTATGGCGGCAATGTCGGGGTCGCCGACAAACTGAAGGAGAGGCTGGTCAGCTTCTGGCCCGGACTACAGGTGGTCGGCACGATCTGCCCGCCGTTCCGGCAAATGACGCCGGCCGAGGACCAGGCGGCCGTCGATGCAATCAACGCAGCGCGGCCGGACATCGTCTGGGTCGGGTTGGGCGCGCCGAAACAGGAGCGGTGGATGGCCGAACACCTCGATCGCATCGAGGCACCGGTCATGATCGGCGTCGGCGCGGCATTCGATTTCCTGGCCGGGACGAAACGCCAGGCGCCGAAGTGGATGCAGCGTCACGCGCTCGAGTGGTTGTTCCGGTTGTGCTCGGAGCCGCGGCGCCTGTGGCGGCGCTACGCCTACGTGGTGCCCGGCTTCGCATTCCTTGCCGTCGGCGAAATATCGCGCCGCGTCGTCCGCAGCTGGGGTCTCGGGCGCAGGGCGCCGTTGCGCGAGCATCATTGAAGCCGAGGGGTTGCATGCCGAAGACGGAAGCGGTGAGTTGGCCGCTGGAAGAGGGTGAAGAGGACAGAACGGCGCCGCCGCGACGGTACAGGCTGCACGTCAGTGAGGCGCCATGCGACGAGGAAACGAAGCCTGTCGGGCTCTGGGCGCGGCTTGTCGGGCTGGTGTTCAGCACTCATTTCCTGGCGTTGGCGGACCAGGCGGTGATGAGCGGCACCAGTCTGCTGTCGGCGGTGCTGGTCGGCCGTTGCACGGTTCCGAGTGAACTGGGTATCTTTACAATCGGACTCTCCGTCCTTGGCTCTGCGCTCGCGATCCAGGACGCACTCATCCTGCTTCCGTACACCATCCAGCGACACCACCCGTCGCGCAGTGCCACCGAGCACGCCGGGATGTCACTGTTGCACACCGGGCTCCTGGCAGCCGCGGCGACGGTAGTGTTGGCGGCTGGTGCGGTTGGAATGTTTGCATTCGGGGCCGACAGCAAGCTGACGTGGCTGGCCTGGGCGCTGGTATTCACTGTTCCGTTCGCGCTACAGCGGGAATTCGGTCGAAGCTACGCGTTCGCGCATCTGAATGTCGCAGATGCCTTTGTCATCGACGCCGGGGTCGCGATACTGCAACTCGGCATACTTGGCTGGCTGGGATGGACCGGCCGAATGTCCGCGTTCGGCGCCTGCGTGGCACTCGGCGTCGCTTGCGCCCTGACGAGTCTGGTCTGGCTCTATCGTGAGCGGTCGAGTTTCGTGATCAGGACCAACCAGGTGTGGCAAGCGACCCGACAGAGCTGGGTGCTTGGAAAATGGCTGTGCGCCGGACAGCTCACCGTCTCGGTCCAGGGTTACGCCAGCTATTGGATGTTGCCGCCGCTGCTCGGCATGACGGAGACCGGCGTCTATGCGGCCTGCAACACGATCGCATCCCTGGCAAATCCTTTGCTGTCCGCGTTTCGCAACACGCTGACGCCTCGCGCGGTCCTGGCTTTCAAGGAAGGCGGCGGCACAAGTTTGCGCCGGCAAGCGATGCGGGATGCCGTCATGCTCGCCGGGGCAATGCTGCTGTTTTGCATGGTGATCTTCTTTAGCGGCGACCTGCTCATGCGCATCATCTATCACGAACCGGAATACGGCGGTCACGGCGATGTCATCACCATCCTGGCGGTCGCGGTGATGGCCACCGCGGTTGGCGCGCCGGCTTCGAACGCAATGGCGAGCATGGAGCGGCCGCAGGCGATCGTGTTCGCGACGTCGATCGGAACCGTGGTTACGTTGGCGGGCGTTGGTCTGTTGTCGGTCAAATGGGGCTTGGCAGGAGCGGCCTGTGCAGTTCTGGCGGGGAGCATTGCCGGGGCGATGGCCCGCTGGGCGGCGTTCCTGGCAGTCCTCGCGCAGCTCGACATCGGTGGTGGCGGTCACCGTTCGGTGCTCGAGGTCCTGAAGCAATTGAGGCCGGACAGTATTGACGCCGATTGGGATATCCGGCCGCTCGGGAAAGGGTTTCAAGGACAGCTTTACGTTGTCGGGGCGCAGGGTGATGGGGCGCTCTGGCGGGGACACAGCCATCTCGTGGTCAAGTTGTACCCGGATCGAGGCGAGGGCGCCAAGACCGCGCAGCGGCAGTTCGATGCACAGGTGGGACTGCATGTCGACGTGAATGGAACGACGGTCGACGGCTGGAAGACGCGTACGCCCGAACCGCTCTACGTGTCCGCATCGCCACCAGCTTTGGTGATGACCATGGCCGAGGGGACAGACCTCAACAAATGTCTCGCGGCCGGGAGCGATCCGCGTCCCGGAATGCTGGATTCCCTGGTACGCGCGGTCGTCGCGGTCATGCGTCCATACTGGACAGCCGGATTTGCGCACGGTGACCTCTGCCTGCAGAACATTCTCTGCGAGCCTGCGAATCGCATTGTTTCGCTCATCGATGCCGATCGGCCGGCGGCTCTCCGCACTGATGTTCCCAGCGCGTCGTATCCGGCGTCTTTCGACCTTGCCGGTATCATTTGTGATGTAGCAACGGATATCCGAACCTTCGATCGTCGCGTGATATCACGCAAGCAAATGTTCGCCGAGAACATCCTGTTGGCCTTCCTCGGAACAATGGATACACCGGAGGAACAGCAGAAGATGATCGAGGAGGTTGGTGCGGTTGCGAGGGCGCAGCTGGAGGCGCTCGACGTGTCGTGGTCGCCGCAGGGATTGTATCACCTGCTCCAGCGTTACATCGCGAAACCCCGGATCAACCGGTTGCTGGCGGACACGCTTCATCGTACGTCGTACG
The DNA here is from genome assembly GCF_001542415.1 of Bradyrhizobium macuxiense. GTDB lineage: Bacteria > Pseudomonadota > Alphaproteobacteria > Rhizobiales > Xanthobacteraceae > Bradyrhizobium > Bradyrhizobium macuxiense. The sequence continues at coordinate 13,329 of NZ_LNCU01000057.1, read as the reverse complement.
GGAGTCGGTTCTTCGTCGACGGAGGTGGAGCATGACATCGCTGACCTACGTCACGACCAGTTGGGATGATGGCCATCCGAACGACCTTCGCCTGGCGGCGATGCTTGCAAGGTACGCGATCACGGGGACCTTCTACGTGCCGGCGGCGACCGAGCGGGAGACGATGTCGGCCCCTCAGATGCGGGAGCTCACGCGCGACTTCGAGATCGGCGCCCATACGCTTCACCATGTCGATCTGACCGGTGTTGCAGATCACGCCGCGTTGAGTGAGATCGTCGATTCAAAGGCCTGGATCGAGGACATGACCGGCTTTCGATGCCTGTGTTTTTGCCCGCCGATCGGCCGCTACAGCAGCCGGCACCTTGGTATGATCCGAAAGGCAGGTTATGTCGCCGTGCGGAGCGTCGAATTGCTGTCGCTTGATTTCCCCCGACCGCAAGCGGGACTCCTGTTGATGCCGACCACCGTCCAGGCCTTTCCGCATCGTTTTCCGGTCTTCGCAAGAAATGCAATCAAGCGATTGGCCCTGGCAAATCTCTGGCGTTACGTCGTTCACGGGCGCACGGCCGAATGGCCCGAACTGGCAGGATCGCTGTTGCGCCAGGCCATCGCGCGCGGCGGCGTCTTCCATCTGTGGGGACATTCCTGGGAGTTGGAGGACGACAGCCAATGGCAACGCCTCGAAGACGTGCTGCGCTTCATGGCAAGCTCATTGTCTCAGGCGCCGGCCGTGACCAACGGGCAACTCTGCCAATTGACTGCGTCCGCGCGTCCGGCATTCGACCAGGCAATGGTCTCGGCCGGAGGGTGACATCATGCACATCCTGCTTGCACATAATCACTACAAGCTCCCCGGCGGGGAGGATCAATGTGTGGCGGCCGAGACCGCAATGCTCAGGGCTCATGGTCACCGGGTGACGCTTTACTGTCTCTCGAACGAAGCGACCGAAGGCATGGGGCGTCTTCAAATCGCGGACCGCATGATCTGGAGTCAACAGGCGTATCTTGAGATCCAGCGGCTTGTACGCGTCGACCGTCCGGATGTCGTCCATTTCCACAATACGTTCCCGTTGATCTCTCCCGCTGCCTACTACGCAGTGCGAGCCGAAGGCGTGCCCGTCGTCCAGACCCTGCACAACTTTCGGTTGCTCTGTGTCAACGCTCTGCTGTTCCGCGACGGGAGGCCTTGCGAGGATTGTCTCGGGAAGATTCCCTGGCGCGGCGTGGCGCGCAAGTGCTACCGCGACAGCCGCGCCGTCAGCACAGCTGTTGCGACAATGATCATGGCGCACCGCGCCTCGGGCACCTGGCGCAACGCGGTCGATACATACATCGCGCTTAGTGAATTCAGCCGGCGCAAGTTTATCGAGGGGGGACTTCCTGCGGACCGGATCGCGGTCAAATCCAACTTCCTCTTTCCTGAACCCGGCGCTGGCGCGGGAGACGGCGGATATGCCGTCTACGTCGGACGCTTGTCTGCGGAGAAGGGGGTGGAGACGCTTCTGAAGGCGTGGCGGGTGCTCGGCAATGCGGTGCCTTTGAAGATCGCCGGCGATGGTCCGCTGGCGCCCACGGTCGTGGAAGCGACGGCGCAGAATCCCGCCATCGAATGGCTTCGGGATCTTGCGCACGAGAAGGTCTACGATCTGATCGGCGCGGCGGCCTGCTTGATCTTGCCGTCAGAATGCTACGAGGGCGCGCTCCCACGGGTGGTCATCGAAGCGTTTGCCAAGGGCACGCCCGTCGTCACCTCCGGGCATGGGGCGATGGCTGACATGATCGATGACGGCAGCAACGGACTGCGCTTCGTCCCCGGCAACGCCGAAGATCTCGCCGCAAAAGTCCGATGTCTGTTTTCCGATCGGTTCGCGGTGAAGCGGATGCGACGCGCCAGCCGGGATACATTCGATCGGAATTTCACGGCCGAGGCGAACCACGAGGCCCTCATGACAATCTACGGACGCCTTCAACGGGCATGCGCGGCATGATTTTACACCTGACGGGTGCGGTGTTGGGGTTGCAGGACAGGAAGGAATAGCAGGGAAGCGCACGATGCTTACGGTCACGAAATCTGCGTTGATTGAGCGGTCGCTGGCGCGAAGCGAACCGCTACCTGACGAGGCGAACTTCTATTCCGCCTATGACTGGTGCCTGGACCCGCACTTGAACGTCGGTGGGGCAATCGAGCGCCTTGCCGGCGAAATCGATCGTTTGCCGACTACTCCGGCCGGGTGGCAAACCAGCGAAGTCGTCACGAATCTCTACCTGCTGTCGTGCTCGCTGCTCAACGGCGCCGACGAATATCTGCGCGGCCACACGCTGCGGCTACCGGCTCAACTGGCAAGAGGTAGACCTGGACGCATTGCCCTGCGGGTAAAGGAGAGCGTCATCGACAATTTCCCGAAGCGAGGTCGATGGCAGGTCCGTCGCTGGAAGGATGGTTGGCAAAGCGCTCTCGACGACTTCTTCGTCGCACTTGCGGGGGACGACGCCGCTCCGGCATTGTTCCTTGAGCCGGTCCGGAGAATGTCCGGCATGCTGCAAGTCGAACTGCCCGCCGATCTGCTGAGCGTACGTCTCGGCGTGCCGTCCGCGTTCAGCCGGCTGGACCTTACTCGTTCCGATGTGCTGACGCTCGGCCGCGAATTCCTGCTGAAGTGTCCTGACAAGTCGCATCCGATTCTTCTCCTGGGACTGCGTACGGCCGGCACGCATTTCTCAGCATTGCTGCACTCCTTCTTCAAGGCCGAGGGCTATCGACGGGTAGCCTCGATGACGATACAGCCGAAGAAGGGCCCGAGCCGGCGGGAACGCCGGGAGTTGGCGAACTACGCGAGCCTGGGTTTCACGCTCGCCATCGTGGATGATCCACCAAACTCGGGCGGCACGATCGTGCTCGCAATCGACATTGCGCGCCGAGCAGGCTTCGACCTTGCCCGGATCAAAGCCTTTCTTCCAACTCACCCGGCTACTCCCAACTGGGCCGCTACGCTACCCGATCGAATGGTTGTCACGCTTGAGCCGGAACGCTGGCGAAAGCATCATCTGCTTGCGCCTGAGACTGCCGAGCGGCAGCTTCGTGAGTATTACAGCCAGAAGGGATTCTCCGATATCTGCGTGGTCGGCGGTGGCCGGGCCGACGAACTGAATGCCGCATTGCATAACGGCGCGAACAGCAAGCGCGGCGTGACGCTGAAGCGAATTTTCGAAGTGCGATTGTCGACACCGCAGGGAAAGCAAGAGACCCGGTATGTGCTGGCAAAAGGCGTCGGCTCGGGATATCTCGGCTACCCCGCCTTCCTGGCGTCCCTAAGGCTTTCCGAGTTCGTCCCGCCACTCCTCGGGCTGCGCGACGGGATTCTCTACACCGAATGGTTGCCGCAACAGGCCGATGTCGCGAACCTCGTGACGGATCGCGAGAGCTGGATCGACACGACGGCGGCCTACGTCGCCGCGCGAACACGCCGATTGGGCCTGCCGAAGGACCGTAGCCCGGGCAGGGCGGTGCACGAAAATGGTTTGCTGCTGTTGGCGGAATCCTTTGGCCGCGCGTACGGACGCTTCGCCGTTGGCATATTGATGCGTTCCCGGATCCTGCGTCGGCTGTTGGGCTTACAATGCCCAACACCCACCCTGATCGACGGCAACATGGGCAACGCGCGATGGATTGAGGGGGAATGCGGTCCGTTGAAGACGGGGTATTACGGGCACGGTCTGGGCAAGACGCAGCTGAATATGATCGATCCTGCCTACGATCTCGCCGAGACGATCCTCAGCTTCCAGCTTTCCGCCGACGAGGAGGCGTTGCTGATCCGTCAATACGTCGACTATTCGGGCGACATCGAGGTGGAGCGACGCCTCTTCATCAACAAGTTGCTTGCTGGCCTCTGGACCATGCAATCGGCGCAGGAACAGCTTTTCAGCGTGATGGGGACAGGTGAGCGACAGCAGGCGCTGCATCGACGCTTCCTGGGTGCCTGGGACTTCCTCACCGTGCAGACGGCAAATTTCTGTGGTGCGCATTGCCGGCCGCCGAAGCCCGTGCGCTGGCACGCGCCGCTCGTTATGCTCGATATCGATGGAGTCATCGACCGGCATGTGTTCGGCTATCCTTCCGCGACTGGGGCCAGCATGGAGGCGCTTCGGCTCCTGGCGAGCAGCGGGCGTTCGGTCGTTCTCAACACGGCGCGCTCCGTTGCCGAGGTGAAGGACTACTGCGAGGCCTACGGCCTGGCAGGAGGGGTGGCAGAGAACGGAGCCTATCTGTGGGACGCGGTTGCGCGGCGCGGCCAACCTCTGCTCGACCAGGAAACGATGGTCCAGCTCAATGAACTCAGGGAGCAGCTGCGGCAGATCCCCGGGGTCTTCCTCGACGAGCGTCACCGGTATTCGATTCGGGCCTACATGTTCGAGAGGCAGCCGCGCGGCTTGCTCTCGCGGTTGGTGAACTTATTCAGCGTCGGCGAGGGGGCACCGGTCCCGTTGCCGACGCTTCTCATGAATCAGCTGATCGCGACGCTCAGGCTTGACCGGCTTGCGTTCCATCACACCAGGGTCGACACCGCCATCGTGGCGAAGGGCATCGATAAGGGGACCGGGCTGACGGCTTTGCGGAATCGCGTCGTGGGGCCGGATGCCGAAACGATCGCCATCGGCGACTCGCAATTCGACCTGCCGATGTTTCGCGCGGCCACTCGCAGCTTCGCGCCGGGACACATCTCGTGCCGCCGGGAGGCGCGTCTCCTGGGATGCATGGTCTCGCGCTATACCTACCAGCGGGGCCTGCTGGATATCGTACGAACGCTTGTCGACGGCGTGCAGGATAGTGACCCGATCGGGAGTGCGAGCGGATCCGACGGCGAGGCCTTGTTTCTGGACCTGCTCAAGGCGGCGGACCGTCCCAACAGACTGGAGCTGGTTCGAGCCCTGTTTGATCGCGCCACTTTCATGAGTTTCGTCAGGTAAGGGGAGGCACAGTCCGGCCATGGTGAATATCAACAGTGCGCGCTCCGGGAGAGACGACATGTCCTTTGAAATCGGCGCGATCGACGCCCCACGCGATCACTATGAGCGTGTTGTGTACGGTACGTTGCGAATCCTCTGGACGCACAAGTGGCTCGTCGTGTGCGTTCTCGGCGTCGCCTATGCGGCCTTGTCAGCCGCGCTGCTGGTGCTCCCGCCGCGTTACACCGGCGAGGCCATCATCAAGGTAGACTTCGTCCGCAACGAAACCGTCGCAGGCGAGAGGGTTCAGTCTACGGCCGCCGTCGACGCAGCGGCCGTGGTCGATAGCACTGCGCGCATCATTCGTTCGCGTGCGACGGCCAGCGCCGTCGTGTCGGCGCTGAGGCTCGACAACGATCCGGCCTATACGTCGTTGTCGCGTCCGATGCGGGAGCTCTACAAGGTGGGACGGGCGATCGGGCTACCCGAGGCGACGCCACGCGACCTTGCGGTGTCCCGTCTCATGAATCAGATTGCGGTGACCAATGATCCGCGATCCTATTTGATAACAGTGGCGGTTACCACGTCCAAGCCGGAGCGCGCTGCGCAACTGGCTAATTGGGTTGCTTCCGAGTATCTGCGTGGACGAATGCGTGAGCAGGCAACCGAGGCGTATGCAGTGGCCGAAAGGGAGGTCGCCACGCTTTCATCAGTGTACGGACCACGTCACCCGAATTACCTTAGCGGGGTCGCCAAGCTCGAGCGTCTGAAGACGGAGTTGGATGCCGCGCGGCACGGGGCGATAGTCACGGAGCCAGAGGCCGTGGTGACGAGAGACATGGTCAGGTTCGCCGCCGGCCAAACGTTGCTGCCGGCCGAAGCTGTGATGATACCCTCCGGCCCCAATGCGGCGCTGCTCTTCGTGCTGACGACACTGGCAGCATTAGCCGTCGGCATCCTGCTTGCGTTGCTCGCCGAAAAACGCGCGCGTCCTGGGTCCTTGTCGCAGACAGTCGCCGGCCCTGGCAGGCCGGCGCTCCCCAGGAACAGGTGAGTTGATCGACAACGAGTGCAACCTCGCAGAGAACTCCTTGACCCGGGTCAAGGAGCGGATTGCTTGCGAAGGCGAACCGCGGGCTCGCCCTTCAGGGCGAGGTCGTTGTGCATGTGGCCGTCCGCGCAAAATCGATTTGTTCGATGCTCGATCGCCGCGAGGGGCACCACTGTTTTGATCTGCTTGATTTCAGAAGCTTCCGTTTCGCAATCCTGGAGTTGCTTGACGCCGGAGTCCAGGCTGACGTTCTGCTGGTTTGCCGGGCGCGTCAGCGAACGGTTGTTCATCTCCCAAATCGCGGCTTGTGTCCGGTTCTGAACCCGGATCTTCCGGAGTATCGCCTTGATGTGGACCTTCACCGTGGCTTCGGCGATATCGATCTTTCGCGCGATGCACTTGTTGGAATCGCCTTCGATGAGGCAGCGCAGGATCGATTTCTCGCGTGGGGAGAGTTGCGGAGTGAGCCTGTCTTCGGTTGAGGCGGTCGCGCGATCGCCGTCGCGTGAACCCGGCTCGTTCTGGCGCTCGGCTTCAGGATCGAGGGCGAATGACAGGAACGTCGACGGATAGACCGTTTCACCCATCATCACGAGTTCGATCGACTTGATGAATACATCGCAATGCATGACATCGACGAAATAGCCGGTGGCACCAGCCCGAAACGCCGAAGCAAGTTCGCTCAGTCGATAGCGATCGGCGACGACTGCAATTCGTCCATTTGGGTAACGGTTCTTGCAGAGCTTGATCTGTTCGACGGTGACGTCTGATTCATCGTCTGCGTTTTGCAGAATGATGAACATCGGTTGGCGAGGCTGAGCCTTGCTGCTGAGCGCTTCATCGATATACGATACCGATGCCTGGATACGAAAATTTGCTGAGCGTAGGATTCCGGCAATGCCTTCTCTGCGTAAACTATTCTTTCCAACAAGGACGGTTGTAAAATAATGCTGTCGCGTCATGGCGACCTCCCTGCCTACTCACTGCTTGAAATGGACGGGGCGGTTGAACTCCGGCTCTCTTGATGAATTAAAAGGATGTCGTTTGTTTAAAATGATGGAAGTCCGGGGCTCTGCTTTGGGGGTACCTCCTTCCGTTCGTCGAAATCGATTCGGTTGCAATTCCGGGGCGCTACGGTCTTGACCGTGGCCCTTTTATGAATTTTAGATTCGAATTGTCATTATCCCTATATACTTTTCGATATACGCCGATGGGCTAAGCGATGACGAGATGTCGCAGTAACCGAAAGGCAAAAATACATTCTCTGAGCGAGCTCTGAACATTTAGCTACCAAGCATTGCTGACACTTCTCTCAGGCAGGACACGATCGAATCCCGGCGGCTCGTGCCGCGGCGTGACGATGAAAATCTTGTTTTCAATCGAACCGGTTGAGGCGGAAAACACAGATGCGGAGGCAGAATTGCGAGGGTCGTAGGTTTGCAGAGTGCCGCAAGCTGAGGCTCGCATGGATTGCATAAGTGTCTTGATCGCAGACCAGCATCCCGTGGTTCTGCACGGCGTTGGTAGCGTGCTCGGTGCAGAGCCTGATTTCAGAATTGTCGCGCGCTGTACCGATGGCGCAAGCTGCATCGAGGCGATCCGGCTTTTCACGCCGGATATTGTGGTCCTCGATCTATCGATGCTCGACGTGTCATGGCGAGAAATCATGTCGACCATTAAGTCCGAGAATATTGCAACTCGATTTGTGTTCTTCACCGCATCCGTCGAGCGGGACGATCTGATCTCGCTGGCTGAAGCGGGTGCTTACGCCGTCGTTCCGAAGGATGCGGAGACCGAGGTTCTGGTGCAGAGCTTGCGCCAGGTTGCCGCAGGTTGTCGATTGTTGCCGCAGGGGTCACCGAGCGTGGTCGTATCTCGAGAGGCCAGCACGGAAAGAGATCTGACGCTGCTGACGGAGCGGGAGCGGCAGATCATGAGGTTGGTGTCCGAAGGATTGTCGAACAAGGAGATTGGGCGCCGATTGAACATTTCTGACGGCACCATCAAGGTTCACCTTCATCATATCTTCCAGAAGCTCGACATCAGCAACCGGACTGCTCTCGCGGCGTTCGCGATATCGCAAGGCGACAATGCGGAGCCTGTCCGCGGAGCTCCGTCGATTTCTGTCGAGTCCTAGGCCGCGACGACAAGACCGCGCTGACCTCGGGTGTGTGGAGGCGGGCAGCGGAAGGTTCTAGTGCGCTCAATCCGCGGTCCGGGAAGGGCTTGGTGGTCAGTTCGGAGCTCTTTGGAGCAGCGGACACCTTGATTAGAGCCAACCGATTTGGCACTCTTGCTCCGGATACGTCATCAGATAGAGGGCGTTATGCAAAAGTCATTTTCTGCGATCATTGCTGCTGTCGTTTCAATCGTCATTCTTTCATCGAGTGCGGCGCGAGCCGGAGACTATCCGTTCGGTGATCCTCCGTATCGGCTGGATTACGGATACGATCCTCAAGTTGAATCGGGCTGCTTGAGATGGAATTGGCAGCTGTATCAATGGCAGGATCACTGTCCCGTCTACATCCATCCAAAGGCTTACATGTATCCGCGCGCCTCAGGCGCGGTGCTTCGCACCAAGGGGTGAGGACGATCTGGGTCGATTGTGCTGGTGAGCAGCGCGCGCCAGCGCATTTCGGTTCTGATTCAATCAGAACCAAAGCTTTAGATCGTCGCTTGAGGCGTTTTCTTCGCGCGAAGCGCTGTCGCTCTAGTGCGCGATGGTGCAGGCCACCTGGTGGTGCTTGCCGAAATTGAGCAGCGCGTTTTCGCGAAACCCGTCCAGCCAGATGCCATGACCGGCGTAGCGGTAGCCAACCCCCATCGGGACGAGGCGTACGTGCACGCCGCCATAATGGCCGGTGTGGAGCGAGGCGGTGACCACTTCGCCTTCCACCGTGACGGCGCGCGGGCACAGCGGATAGTGACGGCCGTTCTCGCAGGTGAAGACGATCTCGGAGCAGTTGCCGACCGACGCCGGTCCCGACGTCATCAAGCCGAGGTCGGCGGCGGCCGCCAGCAGAGGATTACCGAACAACGTTACAGCCAATGCCAGAACGCCAGCAGCGGCGGTGCAAAACCGAATATGCATCAGAGCCCCCTCGTCAGCGATAGGGAAAGTAATTGAGCAAAATATCCTGCGGTAGATGAGCAAAAATATCTCCCGAGGTCAAACCCGTCCCGCGCTGCCTCAAGACTGACGGCTTGCATGCAGGGGGTATTGGGCATGGCGGGAGCAGCCAGGTGTGGCAACTTTGCTGCGGTGAATGGGAATTAGACCTGACGCCGGTTTGCGGCTGCGTCGCGCCTTTACTCGCCACAATTGGCCTGCAACTGGTGAGGAGGGACCGAATCTCATGGCGGGATTTCTTGAAGGATCTGGTCCGGACTGCAGGTTCGGGACGCCATTTGGGGGTGGGAATGATCTCTCGAAATCACACCGCACGCTTGCTGCTGACCATGATGGCGGTTGCCGGGCCGTCAGCCTGGGCCCATGCGCAGACGCCGTCTGCCCGACCGCAGAGCGGCCAGCAGGCGATCGCTCAGCCTAGTCAAAACGATCAATCGTTCTCCGGTCCCAGCTTCCGGAAGGGCTTGTGGCATTTCGTGCGAACGCTCGACGTGGTTCAGAGTCCCGACAGGAGCGCGAAGCATCGGATCATGGATCGGGAAATGACGCGCTGTGTCGATCCCACCCAGGCCATGAAGGCTACCTTTTCCTCGGAAGCAGTCGGAACTTGCGTCTCTGACAAGCCTAAAAAGGTCGGCAACAAATACACCTTCGGACACCGATGCGATTACATGGGTGCAGTCAGCACGGTCATCACAGTGCGCAGCGACGAGGCCTATACCGAGCTGAACGAAGTCACCGCAGGCGAGCATCCGAAATCCGACTTCGTCGTTGCGACGAGGATCGGCGATTGCGACGACGGCGCGGCCGAAAATCCGGGAAAGTCGGCCACATCACACTCTCATCACTAGCGGCCGATCTGCCCGGCAGTGAGCGGGGACCTTGCCAGCAAGGGGATTCCGTTCATTTGCTCCGGTCGAGCAACCGGCAGTGAAGAACCTCATCCAAAATGGCGAGCATTTACCCGAACTTAACGCGAAGCATCTCGGATGCTTCCAGGCCTCGGCGCGTTGCTTCAGCCTGGAGCCATGCAGCCCGGCAGGGGATGGACAATGACTTCGGATCAGCGCCTCCGGGCGTCGAAGATCTTCGCACGCTCGCTCGGTTTCACGATCGTCTTCTCTGCGTCCTTGCTCGCCTGCCACGGGGCAGCGGCGGAGGAGGGCTTTAGCGGGCCGACATTCCGAAAAGGGATGTGGCGGTTTGTACGCACGCTGGAAATCGTCTCGCCCTCGAACGGTCGCCATAAGTTGCTTGAGCGGGAAATGACGCGCTGTGTCGATCCAACTCAAGCGATGAAGGCCACGTTTTCTTCTCCGTCGGTTGGAAATTGTCATTCGTCGAAGCCGGAAAAAGTCAGCAACAAATACATCTTCTCCAACAGATGCGATTACATGGGACCGGTGAGCACCGTCATTACGGTGCTCGGCGACGGGGCCTATACGGAAGTGAACCAGGTCAACGTCGGTCAAGCACCCCAGACGGACCGCGTGGTTGCCCGCCGGATCGGCGATTGCCATGAGGATAGCGCTTCGCTTGGTCAGTCGACCGTGGAGCGAGATGATCTCTCGCAAGAGCGCGAGCCGGGTGAGGGCGAGCCGCTCTGAGATGCGTACCGGCTCAGTCGGACTTCGATCGTAGAGGAGGCGCTTGCGATCGGGCGCGATCAACCCGGTCGCCTCAGATCTTCTGCTGGCCGCCCGGTCCGCTTACCTTGACGGTGATTTTCTGAATTTCCGTGCGTCCACCAGGATATTTGACCTCGATGGTCATAGCGTCATCGCCGACAAATTCGGGCGGCGCCTTGTAGAAGGCAACGTAGGCCGGCACCTCGAGCGCCAGGCAGGCCTTGTAGTTGGTCGCCTTCGCCTTTCCGGACTTCACCACGACCTTTCCGGCAGCCGGCGGGCGCACCAGGCGGATGGTCGGCAGCGGCCCTGACGAGCAGTCGGACAATACGTTGAGATAGATCCCGATTTGGGTGTCCCGGTTGGCCTGGGTCCGAATCGAACGCTCGACCGTGGTCTCCGATGGGACCGGCGTCGGGGTTTGCGCGGATGCCGTGCCCAGGCTGCTGCAGAGCAGAGCTAAAGCGAACGCCCGAAAGATCATCCGCATCGACCGCTCCAAATCCCCGGTAAAACCCGGATGGGGCCAGGCGAGAGCGCCGCCTGTCGACTGGTTTGATCGGGCTAAGTTCTTGTTCCTGCAGCCCTGACCTGTTCGATGTTTACCACACCTTCGCGGAAAGTATTGATTAACCAAATACATTTCTTGACCCTGCGCTGGGTTAACAATAGCTTAAATCTAAATTTTTCGACGATTTTTCCTCTAATCCAATTTTGCGGGGTTGATAATGCAAGGTCAGTTTCAGGTCGCTCAGGCGACCGGCACCGGAACGTCCACCAATTCGGCTCCCGTACGTGTTTACAAGCTGACGAAGCCCCTGACCGATCAGGCCGTCATCGTCAATCTCGGATACGACCAGAAGGTGAAGGTCGATTTTTCGTCGATCGCGAACGAAAAAATCACACTGGTCCATGTCGGCGAAAAGCTGATCATCCTGTTCGACAACCAGTCGACCGTGACAGTCGAGCCGTTCTTCGACTCGCGGGCGGATGGGCTCGGTAATGTTACGATCGAGATGGCGCCTGGCCGCGACGTGTCGGTCCAGGAGTTCGCATCTCTGTTTCCGATTTCCACGGACACCTCAGTGCTGCCGGCAGCCGACAATGGCGGCAATTCGATTGGCAATGCGCAGGCGAGTGGCGCGAACTTCAGTCCGTTTGCCGTTGATCCCCTGGAACCCGTGCCCACCAACCAATTGGCCGGACCCGAAACGCTGCCGAATTTTGTGACGCCGCCGCAGACCGGCAACCTCCCGCTTCAGACTCAGGCCGTGGTGGCGCCGACGATCACGGTCAATTCGATCGCCAGCCTCACGCTGAGTGAGGCAAACCTGACGGCGGCGACCAACAACGGCGTCGATGGCACGACGCACAACCTGGCGCTGACGCACGTTACGGGCAACTTTGCCGTCGACTTCGCCGACGCGGCGGGCAGCGCGGGCATTAGCTCCGTGAGCTATGCGCTCTCCATTCCTGCCAACGGCACGCTGTCCGGCCTGATCGATTCACAGTCGCACCAGAACGATGTGCTGGTGCAGGTCAACGCCACGACGATCGAGGGGCATGTCGGCAGCGTGACGGGTGTGCTGGCTTTTACGATTTCGGTCAATCCGGCGACGGGTGCGGTGACGTTCACCGAGGACCGTGCGGTCGATAACAATTCGGGGCCCGTCTCGTTGGCGGCCGGATCTGTGACGCTGACGCAGACGGTCGTGGCCGGCGATGGTGGCACCGCTTCCGCGCAACTCGATCTCGGGCCGAAGCTGTCGATCAGCGACGACCATCCGACCGCCAATGCGGACACCGCGACGGCGCAGGACGGCGGTTCGGCGGTGACGGTGCTGACCGGCAATGTGTCGAGCGTGATGGCGAACGACGTGTCGGGCGCGGATGCGCCGATCAACGTGACGGCGGTGGTTGCGACCAGCAACGGCAATCTTGCCGGCACGGTCGGGACGGCGCTGACCGGCGAGTTCGGCAAGCTGACGCTGAACGCGGACGGCACCTTCAGCTACACGCCGAACCACAATGTGCTGGTCGGCTCGCAGGACGTGTTCACCTACACGATCACGGACGATGACGGCACGACGTCGAGCACGACGCTGACGATCACGATCACGGCGGGCCAGGGCCCGGTGGCGGGCGGCGACTCCGCGCTGTCGGTGAACGAGAGTGCGCTGGCGCCGAACGGCTCGGGCGCGCATCTGACGCCGGACGTTGCGACGACGCAGGTGTCGTTCACGGCGGGCGCCGACGACCTCCATGTGACGCTGAACGCGGGCGCGCTGACCACGCTGCTGGCCGGCTTCCCGAACCTGGTCTGGACCACCAGCGCCAACGGCCAGGAGATCGTCGGCACGCAGAACGGCGTCGACGTGGTGAAGTTCGACATCACGGCGGGCGCGACGGTTGCGGCCGGGACGACCGGCCAGGTGACGGTGACGGAGACGCTGCTTGCGGCGATCCAGGGCGAAGGCTCGGCGTCGCCGGATCTCGGCACGCTGAACGTGGTTGCGACCGACACGCTGAACGGCGGCTCGGTGACGGACCACGTCACGGCCAACGTCGTCGACGAC
>NZ_LNCU01000056.1 GCF_001542415.1 Bradyrhizobium macuxiense | reverse complement strand
CAAGGTGGCGCGGCGATCTTCCGGCACCAGCGCCAGCACGGGATCATCGGCATTGCCGGCTTCGTCGTCGAAATAGATCCGCGTGTAGAGATGCAGCAGCATGCCGCGCGCGAACACCGCGAGCAGGATATGCGGCGCCTGCTTCTTGCCGTCGGGATCCGGCACCACGCCCGGCTTGATGGTGTCGAACGCGTAGGCGCCGCTGTTGTCGGTGCCGCAGCGGCCAAAGCCCTTGAAGCTCGAATTCGGCAGCGCGCGCTTGTCTTGCGGATCGGAGAAGCGGCCCTGCGCATCGGCCTGCCAGATCTCCAGCATGCAGTCCGGAATCACCGCGCCGTCGCCGTCATAGACCTTGCCCTCGACGCGGATGCGATCACCCGACGTATCCGGCGTCAGCAGATTGTTGGTGAAGGCGTCGTTCCATTCATACTCGCCGTTCGGCGTCAGGCCGTATTTGAAATAGGGGCCGACGGTCTGCGACGGCGTGATTCCATCAGGACGCGGGTTCGACACTTTACTTGGTCTCCATCGGCGTGGCGTTGCGCCCGCGCAGCACGATATCGAAGCGGTAGCACAGCGCCCATTCCGGCTTGGTGTTGTCGAGATCGAAGGACGAGATCATCCGCGCCCGCGCCTTCTCGTCGGTCACCGAGTTGAAGATCGGGTCGAACGGAAACAGCGGATCGCCGGGGAAATACATCTGCGTGACGAGGCGCGAGACGAAGGAGTGGCCGAACACCGAGAAGTGGATATGGGCGGGCCGCCAGGCGTTGTGGTGGTTGCCCCACGGATAGGCGCCGGGCTTGATGGTGATGAACTTGTAATAGCCGTTGGCGTCGCTCTGGGTGCGGCCGGCGCCGGTGAAGTTCGGATCGAGCGGCGCCGGGTGCTGGTCGACGACATGGATGTAGCGGCCGCAGGCATTGGCCTGCCACAGCTCGACCAGCGTGTTGGGCACGCCGCGGCCGTCCTCGTCGAGCACATAGCCGTGCACGATGATCCGTTCGCCGAGCGGCTCGCCCTTGGCCTGGATGGTGAGGTCGTTGTCATGCGCGCGCACGGTCTCATGACCATAGACCGGACCGGTGAGCTCCGAGAGCGTGTGCCGCATCGGGATCAGCGGCTTCTGCGGCGCGCGCTTGATCGAGCTCCTGTAGGCAGGAGACAACCGCGCGGGATGGATGTCGTTCGAATCGACCGGATAGATCAACGTCATGAGCTTCCTCCAATCAGAGCTGCTGCCGCCCGGCAGGCGCCGTCCATCATCAGCCCGGCGCCCTGAAATCGTAGGAGATCCGGCCGGCCGGCAGATAGAACAGAGCGATGACCGCACCACCTCTAACCTCCGGATAGTGCCGGCTGCCAGGATCGGGCGCGGTCCAGCCCGGACCCTGCCAGCCCTGCAGTCCCTTCAACTCGGCGCCCTTGTTGATGGGAACGACGAGGTTGAGTTCGCCATAGGGATGACCATGATATTGCCCGCGCAGCACATCATGATCGTCCCCGTCCTTGAAGCGGCGCGGATCGGTGCTGTTCATGTAGACCGCGGTGATGCTGAACTGGAACGTTTCAGGGGTCGGCTCGAGGATGCGGCTGCGCCGATAGTTCGGACCTTCCACCTCCTGGTTTGCCGCCCACCCCTCCTCGACGCCGGCCTTGATCAGGCGAGCGAGGTCCCGGTAGAGCGCGCTCTCCTCGCCATATGTCTCATTGAGCCATCGCTCCATCGCCACGCCCGGCGTCATGTCCTTGATCTCCCGCAGAAACGGAATGCTGCGTTCGATCAGCTGTTCTCGGCTTCCCATGACTTTCTCCCTCGCCTTGTTGCAGACTAATTCTCAAAACCCTTGAAGGAGGCGAATGCCTCCGCATCCGCGCGCGGCATCAACCGTCCCGTCGTCGGGTCCTTTGCGTGACCGATTGAAATCCCGCAGACCACCATCTGCTCCGCAGGGATCGACAACAGCGAACGCAGCACCTTGTGATACTTCGCGAACGTTTCCTGCGGGCAGGACTGCAGTCCACGGCCTGCCGCAGCCAGCATCACGTTCTGGATGAACATTCCGAGATCGAGCCAGCTTCCCACTTCCAGCCGGCGGTCGATGGTGACGATCAGTCCCACCGGCGCGCCGAAAAATGCGTAGTTCTTTGCGGTCTGCCGGCTCCGCGCCTCGGCGTCGGTTTGGGCGATCCCGAGCGAGCCGTAGAACAGCCGCCCGAACTCCTGCCGGCGATCGAGGTACGGATCTGGCAAGTCGCGCGCGTAGTATTTGTACTCGGATGTGTGCTCGTTTCGCGCGTCCTCATGCGCCCGCAGGAGTGAGGCCGACACCTCGTCCTTGGCCGCGCCCGCGAGCGCGTAGACGTGCCAGGGCTGGATGTTCGCGCCACTCGGCGCGAACCGCGCCACGTCAAGGATCTGCTCGACGGTCCGTCGCGCTACCGCGACGCTGGAGAACTCGCGGCAGGCGAAGCGGCCAACGATGATCTCGTCGATACAGTTTCGCTCCAGTCCAGGTGCCGCGCCTGCGCCGATCACGGCGTCCCGCATCGTCTCCCTCGGACCGACCTCACTCCAGGCTATCATTGTTTTCCTCCCAACCGGGCGGCGGCCATCATGACCAGAACGCGCGAGTACGGAAGTGAAAGTCTCGCAGCTTCATCCTGAACCGCCTTCAGATCGCGCGGCCACGCCAACTCGGCAACGGTCATCAGTATCCGTACGGTTGCAACCGTGAGACACCTGGCCTTAACTGCGCACGATCGCAGCAATTGGCCGGGGCGCGCGATCCGCCTCCAACGAGACCCGCATCGTGTCCGTTTCCTTCAAGACATTGGACCTCAACCTGCTCAAGGTGTTCGACGCCGTCATGGAGGAACGCAGCGTGCTGCGCGCCAGCCAGAAGGTCGCGCTGAGCCAGTCGGCCGTGAGCCATTCGCTGGCGCGCCTTCGCGAGATGCTGGAGGACGAGCTCTTTGTGCGCACGGCAACGGGCATGCAGCCGACGGCACGTGCGCTGGCGATGGCGCCGCAGGTTCGCCAGGCGCTGCGATCCCTCGAGGCGGCGGTCGAGCTTCCGACCTTCGTGCCAGCGGCTTCCACCAAGCAGTTCACGCTGGCAGCCAACGACTTCACCACGATGGTGCTGGCGTCTCCGCTCCTGAAGATACTCGGCCGGGAGGCTCCAGCGATCGACCTGACGATCAAGCCTGTGACGCGGATCGACCTTGCCGAGCAGATCGACCTCGACCGCATCGACGTCGCCATCGGCGTCTTCTCGGACCCGCCGAGCCGCTTCCGCACCGCCCTGCTGTTCGAATATGACGACGTGCTGATCGTCGGCAGAAGGCGCAAGCTCGGCCGGCTCGACAAGGCGAAGCTCGCGAGCTTGCCGCTGGTCGTCGTGTCCTTTGGCGGAGAACAGGAGGGAGCGATCGGCGGCTTCATCTCCGAGCGCGGTCTTGCTCGACGGTCGGAGATGTACGACCGCGCTGCGCTGGAACGGGCACTGTCCGAAAGCGATCGGCCGCCGCGCATCGCGGTCTCCTTGCCGCATTTCCTCGCCCTGCCTGCGCTGCTGGCCGACTCCGGGCTGGCAGCCATCGTGCCGCGCCCGCTGGCAAGAGCGTTCGAGCAGATGCATGCCATCACGACCTGCGAACTGCCCTACGCGACGACGCCGGTGGAGGTACGGATGCTCTGGCACGAACGCGTCGAAGACGAGCCGTCGCACGAGTGGCTTCACGACGTGCTCCGGCGCGCCACCGAGGACCTTCGGCTCGGGCGTTAGCGGATGCCTGGCTCCGTCGCCCTCACTGCGCCGCCATGGCGTTGGACATCGGAACCCAGCGCTCGCCATCGAAGCGTTGCGGCCGGAGCGATGTGATCAGACGATAATCATCCGGGCTGGTGTTGACCGTGATGCCCGGAATGAGCCCTGGAAGGACAACGCCCTTCAGCGCCGGTGGCATGCTTCATGATGTTCTGCCGAGAAAGATCGTCGCCGCAGGCTTCGATGACCTTGGTCATGAGGACGGCGATATTCCATCCGGTGAAGTTGAGCTGATCCTCAATGTCCGCTTCGGGATAGCATTTCTTCATGAAGGCCAGCCACGTCTGACAGGCGGGATCGTCGGCCCATTCGGGATCGCCCACGGACTTCGTCGGCGTCGCCGAGATCGCCCCCTTCGCATTCTGCAGTCCCGCCGGCTTGAGGATGGTCGGACGAAGTTGCTCCCGATCGGCAGGAACTGCTGCGCGCGCCAACCGAGCTCGGCTGCCTTGCGGATCGCCTTCGATGTGAACTTGCCGGTTGACGCATTGAGGAAGACATTGGCGTTGGTGCTGGCGAGCGAGACGACCTTGGCGCGGCCAGCGCCTCCGCCGGGCGCGACGCATGTCATGTCGGCCAGTGCGAGCAACACCGAACCGGCAGAAATGATCGCGGTCTTCGTCGCTGACGAGGGCGCGCAATTGACCACCCTCCTCGACCGATGACGAGGACGTGGCCCGCCGCCGCCAGCGCTGACGTCGTCGATGCGTCAGCCTCACTTCCCTTCTTTTGGTCTTCCTTCGATGCGCACATCAGCGTGCATAGCCATTCTCACGACGTGAGATAGACTCCACTTGACGTTGTCACGGGCGAAATCTCCTTTAACATTCAAACGATAGACTAACTCGTTGAGCGTGTGCGCAGTTTGTACCGATCTCGGCGACCCCACTGCGAGTCTTGATCTAAGATGTTTCGAATTAATCAACTGCGGACGGCGTGCGCGTTGCTTTCCCCGAAAATAAGGTAAAATCTCCGCTTTCGCGGTTCTCGAGCACGATCTCGCCATTCGAATCGGTACAGTCATGACAAGTTGTCGCAGGGACGAGCTTGCTACTGATTTGAAGTCTTTTGGTTGAATAGAATAATCGCGCTGCAGTTGTGAGTGTGAGAATGGGCGAACATCTGTCGGTCAGCACCGGCGAGCTCGACGGCTTCGAGGGGCTTCATCACGCCGTCAAAGGCTCGCACGTCGATGTCATGCAGCTCGAGCGCGGCAAGTTGCGCGGTACCCTGTCCCATGTCGGGATCGGCGATTTCTCGCTCAGCATCGGCACCTTCAACGTCGGCGTCCGTACGCAGCGTATCGCGACCGACGACAAGCTGATCATTGGAATGCTGCTCGGCGCCAGGAGCCGCGTCACGCATTGGGCGTTCGACATGCAGCCGGCCGACGTGCTTGTGATTCCCCCTGCCGTCGAACATGACGGAGTCTTTCAGAGCGCGTCGGCCTATGCAGCGATCCGCTTCGACCTCGCCGAAGTCCCCGCCATATTCGGCGGCGAGCCGCGGCTCAGCGACGCCGAAACCTGGCAAGAGAAGAATCACTTTCGCGCAAACGATGCGATCGGCATGACCGCAGCGGACAGGCTGCCGCAAATCGTCTCATATCTCGCACAGCACCCCGGAGCGCTGTCGGATTCGTCGGCGGAATTCTGGAAACGAACAATCATCGACTGCGTGACCGCGACGGTAGTGACCTCGCTTCCGCCCGACGACTTCGGTCACCTCCCGTCAGCGATGAAGCTGGTGCGGGATGTCGAGGACTATCTGCATGCAGCGGGGACACGGCCGGTCCACGTCTCGGAGATCTGTGCCATGCTTCGCCTGTCGCGCCGCAGCCTGCATCGCGCCTTCCACGAGGTCTTCGGCATGGGTCCGGTCACGTTCTTGCGCCACAAGCGACTGTGCGCGATACACTCCATCTTGCGCGAAAGCAGGCCGGGAGACACCACCGTGACGGAGGTCGCGCTCCAGCAGGGCTTTGGCGAGCTCGGCCGCTTCTCGCAATATTATCGTTTGCTGTTCGGCGAGTATCCGTCGCAGACGCTCGGCTACGCGGTGTAGAGCAACCTCTCGATCCACCGATCGGTCGTCACGACGAATTTCAGCTCAAGGCGTCGCGCGGCAAGTCGCACCAGCGATGAGAAACCGCCCCCGGAACGCGGATGCGCGAACCGTTCGACACGCATTGTCTTTGATATAGGGGAGCGGATGAAGGAAATGGAACTTCTGCATTCAGCCCAACAAATTTCTTGCCGCTCCTCAACGCTTATTCCGGCAATTCACAGCCATTTTGCTCATTGAGATCGCTACAGAATTTCCTGTTGTCAAAGTCGGCCCGAGGACAAAGCGCCTCGACTGGTCGCGATCGGATTGATAAGCCCCGTCCCACAGGGAGTTTTGAGTCGAGTCATGACCGTTGCGATCGAGATGGGGAATACGACCGCAGGCGGCGCAGCGACTCTGGATCTCGAGGAACTGCTGGCGACCCGCCTGCTGGTGCAAGGCAATTCCGGCTCCGGCAAATCCCATCTGCTGCGGCGGCTGCTGGAACAAAGTGCCCAATGGGTCCAGCAGACCATCGTCGACCCGGAAGGTGACTTCGTAACCCTGGCCGAACGCTTTGGCCACCTTGTGATCGATGCCGAAGATCATACCGAGCGGGGTCTGCAGGTCGCGGGCGAGCGATCGCGGATTCATCGCGTCTCCACGGTGCTCAACCTCGAAGGGCTCGACGCCGAGAACCAGATGCGGCGCGCGGCTGCCTTTCTCGGCGGCCTGTTCGAGGTCTCCCGCGACTACTGGTACCCGGTGCTCGTGGTGGTGGATGAGGCGCAGCTGTTCGCGCCGGCGGTCGCCGGTGAGGTTTCAGACGAGGCGCGCAAGCTCTCGCTCGGCGCGATGACGAACCTGATGTGCCGCGGCCGCAAACGCGGACTCGCAGGGGTCATCGCGACTCAACGCCTGGCGAAGCTCGCCAAGAACGTTGCGGCGGAGGCTTCCAACTTCCTCATGGGCCGAACCTTCCTGGACATCGACATGGCGCGCGCGGCCGACCTCCTGGGCATGGAGCGGCGACAGGCTGAGGCCTTCCGCGATCTGGAGCGCGGCCAGTTCATGGCCCTGGGTCCTGCCCTGTCGCGCCGTCCTCTCGGGTTGCGCATCGGTCCAACCGAGACCCAGCCGCGCAATGCACCGGCACGGCTGATGCCGCTGCCTGGAACGACGTTGGAGGACGCGCGCGCCATCATCCTGGCAAGCCCGCCACCTGAAAATGTCAGACCTCAGCGCCGGGCGCCCGCGCCAGACCTCTTGAGCCAACTTATGGCGGCGAAGTCCACGCCGCTGGAGGACGATCCCGAAGCGATAGAGCAACCACTCAGCGCCGAGGAGCTGGCGGAGCGGCGTGAGCGGCTGGACCGCATCCTGAGTGCCATCCTGGCCGAGCCCGACGCCGGCTTCCGTGCCATCGGCGTCCTCTACCAGGAATTCGTGGTTCGCTGCCGCATCGAGGGCCTCGGCTCGGATGTACCGGACCTGGGGGACTTCCGCCGCATGCTGACGCGGGCGCGTGCCGGGCTCGCCACCGACATCGCCGAGGACGAAGCATGGCAGGACGTCTCGGTCCGTGCTGCCATCCTGCCTGAGGACATGCAGGGCGTCTTCATGATGATCGCCCGCGCCGCGAAAGAGGGACAACCCTGTCCGAGCGATGCAGCGATCGCGCGCGCCTACGGCACACATTCATTTCGCCGCGCGCGACGGTTGTTGAGCTACATCGAGGAACAGGGCCTCATCGTCTGCCAGCTCGATGGCGCCGGTCGGCGAATCGTGACGCTCGTCGAACTGGCCTGGGCGACGGCGCCGGGTGACCCCAACGCCGAGGAGCTGCCGGCGGAGGGAAACCGCAGCATCTCCGCCTTGTGATGCGATGGTCGATCCTGCCTCCGATGGAGCGCGTGCCGTCTCTGGCTTGCCTCCGGCACCTGACCACATTTGCTGCGGCCGCAAACGGACGGTGCCTGGCCTTGCTGCTGTGCAACTGAAACCGCGTATGGACTTTGATGCGAAGATGCGATCATGATTGCGACCGCCTCGACCGATTGCAGGTCGGTGAGATGGCCCGGCATCAGCACCATTGGCCATGGAACGATGCCGGACCAGATCACACCGGTGCTCATTTCATTCGTTACGTTCTCGATTTTTTTGGAGCAGAACATTTGGAAGCCGATGGCTCGGCCGGACTCGTCATTGCCTTCATCGTCCGGATAGGACTGCCCTCGTTGCAGATCTCCGAATGGTTCCGTCCGAGCGCGACACCGGCCGACATGCGATGCCGACCTGTCTGTGGGCCGCCCTGCTCGATGATGGCCCCAGCGATGTCCTATGTCTGACGATATCTCACAACTGAACTTTACCGCCGCCGCACGGCTCTACAAATGGCCTTCTCTCGGCAATCTGCGCCGCGAGGATCGTGCGCCATACATGGTTTCCGACGGCACGCTGGATGAATGCATCCGCGAGTTCATGGCCAAGCCGGCAAACTCTCGACACCTCTATGAGATCCGCACAAAAGCCCAGGCGCCGCTGATATCCGATATCTTGTCGCCCGAACATATCGTCGAGTTGTCGCGGCTTCGCGATTTCCTTTGAGCATGCATTTGCCGAAGAGCTCCGCCGCCGCGTGCGGCCTGACGACTGCTCCGACGCGAGACCGGATTGCTTGTCCGCCAGGGTCCAGTTGCAATCGCGGGCCCTCGACAAGCGGGCATTCGCGGTAGCATCATGCACCAGCTTGAGCTGCTCGGGTGGCGACGATCGGCAGTTCTGGGGACCGGACATCAAGAGGCGCCGCATGAAATTCAACGTGGCGATCCTAAGTGTGCTGGCTGCCAAGCCCGAGGAGCGGGTCGCGGTTGATGAGGTCAGCCGCGAGGTCAAGCGCATGATCGCCGCAGGCGATCCAGCGACGCAGTTGGACCGATTGTCCGAGATCGGCGATACCGATGTCTTCCAAGCGGGGTGGGTCTCGATCAACGATGCCGGCATGCAGATCACAAATGAGGGCCTTTCGCTGTGGCGCTCGCTAAACACTCCCCGCGCCGTCACGGCACCCGGGGAAATCGATCTCGATATCCCCGACATGATTGATGATCGCAGGCACGATCATGGGGAGTCCGAATCAAGCGGCTCTGGCGAAGCTCCTGATGGAGGCTCGCGGGACACCCCGGTATTTCCCGATCCGGCATTCGGTTCCGCACCACGAGCAAGCCGAAGCGATTCCCGGCTGGCGGCTCTACTTGGAGTCATCCGCACCGGCATGCCAAGGCTGGCTCGCGGACGGCGGCGTTCCGCGGCGAACGCCTGGGAACAGAAATCAGAGCCTGTGTTTGCGCGGATGACCGGCCTTGCCCTTGCGTGCCTCAGCCTGATAGCGGTCGTTGCGTGCATCACGGCGGCGATCGCGCTTGGCCAGATTTCCTCGCTGAAGTCCGACATCGCCGCGCTCCGCCGTGAGCAGGCGCCGCTGACGGAACGTCTTGCACGGCTCGAACAGGCTGAAAGCGCGAGACGAGATGCCGAGCAAGAGGAAGATGCGCAAGATAGGCGGGAGCCGAGCAAGAATGGTATCGAACAGAGCGCGCTTAGCCTTTCGCGGGACGAGATTCAGTTGATAAGAGAATATATCAAGGCGGCCCCGTCAGCGAGCGGCTCTCCCGTTGCAATCAATGTCGGCGACTCCATTAGCGGTGGAATGATTCCGCTGCCGTCGTCGCTGACGGAGAAGGTGCCGCGGCTCGTGGGCGCCAGGTTTGCGACCCGTAACGGCACGATCATCCTGAGCCTGCGGAACAGCCACCGGGTCGATGCCGTCCTGCCGCCCAACTAGATTGGGCAGCCGCCGCCAGGCACAGGCGCGGCAAACACGACGCCAAACGCGAAGCAATGAGAGGTGTTATTCCGCCGAAGGCTGGTTGTTCGGCGGCCGCTCGATGAACCGCCGGCTGCCGTTGAGGAGCTCGAGGTTGTTGGCGATCACGGGGTTGGTGGGATCGAGCGAACGCGCCTCATCGAACTTTCGCCGCGCCGCGCCCAGATTGCCGCGCAGCATGTACGAATACCCCTGGTCGTTCAGGATCTGGACGGTGCGGCCTCCCAGGCGAATCGCCTGCGCATAGGCCTGGTCGGCAAGATCGAAGCGACGAATGCGATCATAGCTCGCCGCGAGCCCAACCCAGGCCGTCACGTCCTTCGGCGACTTCTCGACCGCGTCCTTGAAATAGCGCTGGGCAATCCCGTAGGCGCCGCGGTTGTAGGCCTCCAGCCCCAACCGCACCGGCTCGTCCGACGGGTAGTATTTGACGTCCGTCGGCTCCTGCACGGGATCCGGGCCACCGGGATCCTTGGGGGCCAAAACGGCGGCCTCCCTCGTCGTGTAGTCACACGCCGCGAGGCCTATCCCCAGCCAGCAACAGATCAATGCCAGAAACAGGCGACGCATCTCGCTACCCCACAGCCCCCGCCGATAGACCGCAATCAATTTCACCAGAACGACCAAAAGAAATGATCCCAATGACGACATGGGCCCGCCTCCGAGGCGACCCCCGTTGACCCTTACCTGCCCCCTGTCCCGACCGGCACCGCTACACCGGACGCAGTACCCGGCGGCAAACCGTTTACGTTGACATTCGTCGTGACGGGCGGCGCCTGGCCCATTGCTATCCCGGGTTCGCTTATGTCGGGAAGCTGATCCACCGGCCGTTGTGTGGCGCCGTAGCGCTTGACGGCCTCACCCGTGCGCCGGGCGTCGTACGCGATCCTGCGGTCGCCAACGTAGCGCGGCCACGGATGGATCGTATGGGTGGCAGCGTTGACCTGCTTGGCATCGCCTGCGGTCATCGTGATGGTGTCGGAGCGCTGGAAATAGCGATCGACCTCGTCGTGACCTGCGACCCCGTAGCATCCCCCGAGCAGCAAGGGTGCGAGCAGAGCCAGATATCTGATGGTCATCTCCTCGCTCCTCTAGTTCAGGGTCTTCACGACCGGCTGCTCCACGGCAGCGGCCGGCACCGGAACGGGCGCGGTGGCAGTCGGAGCGATAATGTGCCCATACGGCCCCTTCAGATTGCCGCCGGAGCTGACATAGTCGTCGTAGCGCTTGCGCACGTCCATCTGGCCGTTGAGGAAGAAATCGACATCGTTGGCCGGCAGGCGGGAGTCGAGCGGCGACGCCAGCTGCTGACCGGGCGCCGCCGGCGCAACCAGGTGCGGCGTGACGATGATGACCAGATCGGTTTCCTGCTGCTGGTACGACTTGCTGCTGAACAGGGCGCCAAGCACGGGCACAGAGCCGATCCACGGCAATTGCGAGACCCCCTGCGCATTTCTGGTCTGAAGAAGTCCGGCGATCGCAAAGCTCTGGCCGTCGCGCAGTTCGACCGTGGTGCGCGCGTTGCGAACCGTCAAAGCCGGAACCGTCGTCCCCTGGATCGTGATCGCGTTGGCGAAATCGAGCTCGCTGACCGATGGCTCGACCCGGAGGTTGATCACGCCGCGTGAGAGGACGGTGGGGACAAACCCCAATTCGACACCAAACTTCTTGTAGTCGATCGTGACGGTGGGAAAGCCGTTCGTCGTCTGGGTCGGGATCGGCACCGGAAATTCGCCGCCGGCCAGGAAGCGGGCGGAGTCGCCAGAAAGTGCGATCAGATTTGGTTCCGCCAGGCTACGCGCCAATCCCTTCGTCTCCAGGGCGGTAATCAGCATATCCACCGAGCCGCCATTGCTGGTCCTGAGAATGCTGGTCAACATACTTGCGAACGGGGCCGGCGATACGCCAGTTGCACCGCCAACGAGGGTACCGATAGTTCCGAGGACCGGAAGGCTGCCGGTGGGAGGAGAGCCAACGGAACCATTGACGCCACCGATCGGCACGCGCGCCGCCGTAGCTGCACCAAGACCGGTGTTCGCAACGTTCGTCCCGTTAGCGTTCGCCGCATAGAGGTTTATGCCGAGATCGCGGCCTGCGTTACGATTGACCTCGAGGAAGCGAACCTCCAACAACACCTGCTGCGGCGCGGCGACGCTCATCGCGTTGACGACAACGCCGCCTTCGGGAACGATGCCTTTGGCGATTGCCATGGCTCGGTCGGCGGTCACGGCGTCGACCGCCGTACCGCTCAGCACGACCTGACCTTCGGACGTCGACACACGAATGCCACGCGCACCCGTGCTGGCTTGGATATTCTGCTGCAGACTGCCGATATCCAAGGTGACTTGGACATCGAGGATGCCGATCTGCTTCATCGCGCTGTCGAACAGAATGACGTTGGTGCTGCCGGTCTTCTTGCCCTGGATGTAGATCAGATGGTCGCTCAGCGACTTCACGTCGACGATGTCAGGCGAGCCCGCGACGATCGTCGAAAACGCCGTATCGACCTTGAAGGTGCGCGACTTGTTGATGGTCACCCTGACGCGCTGGACGTCAGTCATTTCGCTGACGAAGACGCCGCCGGAAGATGCCCGCCGCTCTGCTGCACCTGCGCAATCGGTGGAATGAATCAGCACGAGCGGAGCGCCAAGAGCCATCACGCCCAAGGCGACAAACCTACGTCCCGCGCTACCCCAAACGCGACCGCCACTCATTTCGAATCCCCTTCGCCGTGAGTCTCACGGCCAACTCCGTAGATTTACGGCCCCGGCTTCCCGATCACTCTCCTTCGTGCACCACGCTGTAGAGCTTACAGTCTGTCCGACTACAAATAGTTACTTGCGAATTCCCATTCCCGGCACGCTGAACTGAGGTGCACATCAGTTCCGGCCGAACACTCCCGGCCGCGTGCCAGCCGCAAAAAATACGGCACCAAGATCATCATCCGCCCCCCGCCCCCTTTGCAAGGAGAGTCCACAACCACGCCGCGGCAACGCGGGAGAAAACTCCCCGATGTTGCCAGCGCGCACCACTTTCGGTACCTGGCGGGGCGATCCACAGCCGGCCCGATGGGCACGGTCGCCCCTTCGCCGACAGCCCGCCCCACAATGTCCGGCGAATCGTCCACCATCCGGCAGGACGCCTAGAATGGAATCTTTGTGGACGCGCTCGGCGCGTTCAAGGACGTTCCCCAGATCGGCATCATCATAGTGAAGCCCGACTGAGACGCCGTCACGGTGAGCGCGGAGGTCCCCGCGGTCGTGCTCACCGTAGGCGTAAGACCAGCAGCATATAGGAAAGGAGCAACGGTCTGCTTCTGTGTGGTCGTCAGATAGTCACCCGTGCAACCGGATGGTGATGTGGCCGCCACGACGGCAGGTGTATAGCAACTGATCATGTTCGCCCGAGCACCCGCATCCGCAAGCATGCGCAGCGATTGCATCGTGATCGCATACCGTCCGAAATCAAAGATGGCGAAGATCAGCGTAAACAAAGGCACAGCAATGAGGCAGAACTCAAGGGCCGCGACACCCCGCTGGTCAAGCTTTCTCATCACTGCACCAAACGCACGGTCTGGACATTGGGCTGCACGGTAGAGGTCGAGGCACAACCTGAATTGTCCAGCGTCGTATTGCCTGTAAAATTCACCTGCAATGCGATCACCTGGTAGCAACCGGGACTGGGGGCAGATGAAGTACTATTACCTCCATAGTTCAAGGCAGCCTTTGGCGCATAGACCGTGCCATCGAAGTAGCTCGTCGAACTGCCACTGATGTTGACGCTTTGATTTTTCGTCGTGGTCTCACCATCATAGATGACAACGCCAGTCAGCAAAGCCAAGGCCGACGCAGACAACGGCCCCGCAGGAGACGTCACCGCCGTGAGTTGGATCGTCGGTCCTCCGTTGATCTTCAGGGATCCGTTTCCGAAGATGACCAGGGTGGCAGTTCCAGTTACCGATGTCGACGAGCTACTTATTGTGACGCTGCCGTTGAAGTAGTAGGTGCCGCTTAGGGAGCCGCTTAGGGATACATTACCATCATTATAGCAGGAACCTGCTTCATACGACATCGGCTGTGATTTTGTACTGCACTGCTTGTTCGGAAAATCCGACGTCTTCAACGCCGATATCGCCGTGTTCAACGCACTCAGTGGATCAGGTATCGACTGCTGATACGTCTTTACGCTATTGCATTGGGTGCCGCCCGTCTGGGAGCAGTTGCCCACGGCGTAGCTTGGCGCATTGACCTGGATGCCGTTGTTGCCCGTAAACCCGATTGCATTGTCGGCGCTACTGTCCGCCGCAATGCCGCAATCTGAGGAAGATACAGTCGGGCTTCCCTGAAACGTAATGGTTGTTAATGCCAAAACGCAGGGTGGCTTCGCCAGCGTGTCGACCTGTGCGACGGCTGTCGCGCCGATCGTGACGGAGGACAGACCGAGCACCTTCGCAAGGTATGTCGGCTGCTGCTGGCTGACGGTGGCCTGAACAAAGTTTCCACTCGCCCCGTTCCAGGACGTAAGCGAGGCGATTGTGACGGTCTGAGTGATGCTGCTCGGAAGCGTCACACACCGGCTACCCGGATAGGACGCCGTGTCGCCGTTGTTGCAGAAGGTGTTCTGCGCCGCGAACTCCTTGCCGCGATAGTCCATCGTTTGGGTGTCGGCAGTGCAGATCGACGGGGCGAGCGAGCAGGCCACCCACATGCCGCCCGAATAGGCTGCCGCATCGGCAGCATTTTGCGCACGTTGCTGGGTAACGTACCACGATCCCGCCTCGCCTCCGAGCGCCATCACCCCGATCAACGGGATCAGGGCAATCACGGTTGCGAATGCGGCTGAACCTCGACGGCAACGGAGCAGGTTACGCATGGAACACCTTATTGAAACCGTTCGGAATAAGGCAGCGTGAATGTACAAGGATTTGTATTGCCACTCGTGCACAGCACCGATTTCAGCACCATCGGCTGCAAGGTGATGCTCGTCGTGTACGAATAGTACTTTGGTGACACGGTATTGCTTGACGAACACACCGTACCGCTGTCGCCACAAACAAGTTGAAAATTGGAGATCGGATAATTGGCATCCGCCTTCGCGAGTGCGGCCGTTGTCCAGGTCGACGCGCTCGTGACGTCTGGTGGCGGGGAATACTGAATGGATTGCCCGAACCCGCGCAAGGCCTGGAACGCGGAGATGAACTGAAAGCCCATTATACCAAGGTCGGCGAGCGGCAAGAGCACGATCATGAACAAGAAGAGGTAGACAAAGGGCATCTCGAACGCGACCGCGCCGCGCTGATCCGCGATGAAGCGTTTGCGGCTCACAACCCTGTCCCTATTGGGCAAAGAATGCAGCACGTCAGCACCTTCGAACGATCGTCAAACCCACGGCAATGCGGCCATCACGGCCGCTCACCAGACAAACGGAACCAGTCTCCAGCGCGTCGCTTCGTAACTGGCGTACTCGGGAAGCGTGCGCCGAAGCAGGTCTTCCTCGTAAAGAATTCTCGATACCTGGATGCCGATATGCAGGATCAGCAAAGCCACCGTCAGCGGGCTCAGATATTGCAGCACGACGCCAAGTATCGCGATTTCCTCTGCCAGATAGAGCGGATGCTTGATCCATCGATACGGACCGGTTTGCACCACTGCATGCGCCTGCGGCACGATGCTGAACGACCGCCCCAGATGCCGGATCGTGACGAGCATCATGATCATGCCCACCAGCACGCAGACGGTCGACGCCACGTTCGGCAACGCTCCCTCCGTCTTGCCGAGGAAGGTGATCGTCCATGGCATATAGGTGCCGACGAATGCAGCTATTCTCGGCATCAGACCATCGACGGATGCCTTCGCGGCCGGACGCGTGAAAACCAGCACTGACAGAAGCACGTAAAAGGTTGCGAGGCAGAGGCTGGATAGAAACGACGCCAGAGATTCAACGGACGAAGTTCCAAGCTTGAGCGCGACGCAAAGCGCCAGCAGCATGAACCAGGCGCTGCCCAGGAATCGGAGCGTCCTATCGTAAGCCAGGTTTGTCGACAGGGTCACGGCACTCATGACTTACTTACCGATGTTGTTGAACGCACCCATGAGGTGCAGGAACGAGCTTCCACCCAGGATGACGAACATGGCGGGGAGCAAGAACAGCACCATCGGAACGGTCAGCTTGGCGCCAAGCTTGTGTGCTCGTTCTTCCAGCTTGGTAATTCGCTCACGACGAAGATCGACCGCGATACTGCGCAACGCTTGGCTCAACGGTGTTCCGTACTGCAGGCTCTGGCTGACCATGGTGCCGAAGCGGCGCAGACCCTCCGACGTCGACGCGAGCTTCTCGAATGCATCCGCGCGGTTCGGCAACATCCGGAGATCATCGAGAAGACCGCGCAACACCTGCGCCATGGCCGGATTGGTCTCCTTCATCTCTTCGGCCACGCGTTCGAGGCCGCTCTCTAGGCCCATTCCCGCTTCGCTGCACACAACCAGCAGATCAATTGTATCCGGCGTACCGAGCCTGATGGCCTTATCGAACCTCCGCTTTACCATCAGCAGGATCAAGCGCGGCCCCATGATTCCGATCACCAGGCCCACCAGCGTGAAGATCAGAACGTCGCTCAGCGGCCTTTCAAGAAGCTGCGCAACGATGAAGGCCGCGATCGGGAACAGAAACGTGCTGACGACCTTTACGCCGATCCAGATCGGCAACATTCGATGATGGTTGAAGCCTGATGATTGAAGAATGGTTCGGAGCTGGTCGAGGTTTTCATCAGCATAGAAGCGTCGATATCGCGCGCCGACCGACGAGAACCATCCAAGCAGATCCTTCGACGAACTCGACCGGTCGGGAATGCCCAGAACTGCATTCGATACACGGGTATTCAAGGCCCGGAGATGCATTTCGCGGATGATCAGCACGCAAGTTGCCGCCGCGACTGCAACGGCAACAGTAGCCAAGCCGAGACTACCGGTCATAGCGTCGTTTCCCTTCTGATCATCCAGCGAATGACGAAGTGCCCGGCCACCA
Organism: Bradyrhizobium macuxiense; assembly: GCF_001542415.1. Lineage (GTDB taxonomy): Bacteria > Pseudomonadota > Alphaproteobacteria > Rhizobiales > Xanthobacteraceae > Bradyrhizobium > Bradyrhizobium macuxiense. The sequence continues at coordinate 18,339 of NZ_LNCU01000056.1, read as the reverse complement.
CCGAACCTATGGCATAAGCCAGAAGCTTGTTTCCGGTCGGGTCGGTGAACAGCAGATCGACCGATCGCGGATTAATCGCGTAGAGCAGCCCTCCAACGATGAGCGGCGCAAGCGAAAGCGCGCGCGAGGAAAAGATCACCTCTCCCGCCAGTGCCTTCGCCCGCGCAGCGAGCGCGACCCGCTGGCTCACGGTCTCACCCAACGTATGCAAGGTCTCGGCCAGACTTCCGCCCGACTTCAACTGAACCGCGAGCGTCACCGCAAACATCGCATACTCCGATACTTGCGTGCGCCGATAGACGGCCTCGACGGCTTCCTCTGGGGGCCTTCCGAGACTCAACTCGCTGCAGACGATGGCGAACTGCCCGGATGTCGGCTGCGGCATTTCGCGAGCGATCGTGCGAAAGGCTTCGTTGACGGGGAGCCCCGATCGGACGGTGCTTGTCACCAACTGGATCGCATCAGGAAGTTGGCGGAAGAGTTGATTGGCAAAACGCCGTTCCTGCCATTTGAACAGGCCCCGCACCACCAGGAAGCCGACGACGGCGGCCGCGACCGACACCTCGAGCACCGGGAAATGCAACAAATTGTTGGCATAGAAGATGGCTCCCGCTGCAAAGACGCCGGCCAGGAGCACATAGCCGGGATGAAAGGTATAAGTGACGTCGGGATTGTAATTCGTGAAGCGATGGATTGACTGCCAGCGGGCCGCCGTTTCGGCACGGCGAATGGACGGCAGGCTCGCCGCCTGAGCGGCCGGTAGAGCTATCTCGAGCTGACGGTCGACACGCCGTTGTCGTGCATCGAGCCACAGCGAGGTCAGCGCCGCACACATCAGCAGCATCAGGACGATGAGGATGACTGATGTCGGTATCATATCTGCCTCATGGCCTCCGCCCAGGCTCGATCAAGCCCGTAATAGACAAGCCGACTCTTGAATTTCGGGACGGCGTTGGTGGATCTGTAGGTCCCCGAGATCCGCCCGTGAACGTCCTCCTCCTTGTATTCGAAGACAGCGATATCATTGGTGGTGATCACCTCGCCCTCCAGCCCGATCACCTCGCTGACCTGGACGATGCGGCGCTGTCCGTCCCGCATGCGCTCGACCTGGACGATGATGTCGAGCGCGGCGACGATCTGGGCGCGGATTGCGCGCGACGGCAGATTGACCTGCCCCATCTGCACCATGTTCTCGATGCGGGTCAGGGCGTCGCGGGTGCTGTTGGCGTGCACCGTGGAAATCGAGCCGTCATGGCCGGTGTTCATCGCCTGCAGCATGTCGAAGGCTTCAGCGCCGCGCACCTCGCCGACAACGATCCGATCGGGACGCATGCGCAAGGCATTCCACAGGAGATCACGTTGCGTCACCTGCCCCGTGCCCTCGAGACTCGGCGGGCGCGTCTCCAGGCTGATCACATGCGGTTGCTGCAGCTGCAGCTCGGCTGCGTCCTCGATCGTGACAACGCGTTCGCTATGGTCGATGAACTGGCTCATGGCGTTCAATAGCGTCGTCTTGCCGGAGCCGGTGCCGCCGGAAACGAGGACGTTGAGCCGGCAGCGCGACGCAATCTCCAGCAACTGGCCGATGCCCACACTCATCGAGCCGTTCTCGATCATTCCGGCGATGTTCAGGCGGCGGTTCGGGAACTTTCGAATCGATATGCACGGGCTGTGGATCGACAGCGGCGGAAGGATGATATTGACACGACTGCCGTCCGGCAGGCGGCAATCCACCATCGGGCTGGACTCGTCGACACGCCGGCCGACCTGCGCGGCGATTTTCTGCGCGACCGATGCGATATGATCATTGTCGCGAAAGCGGACGGCGACCCGCTCCAGCTTGCCGCCTCGCTCGACGTAGATGTTGGCCGGACCGTTGATCATGATATCGTTGATCGTCTCATCCAGCAGGAGCGGACGCAGCGGCCCGTAGCCAGTCATGTCGTCCGCGATCTCGTCTGCCAGTTGAATCTGTTCGCGCCCGGAAAGCTCGAGCCGTTCCTGATTGGCGATGCCGTGGATGATTTCCTCGATCTGCCGCCGAAGAACGTCGCGCGAGACCGTCGCGGCCGCCGAGGGATCGATCTGCTCCATCACACGTTCGCGCAGCGACGCCGGCATCACCGGATGATGGCTCGATCGTTCTTCGCGCCTCGGCAGCGGTGGAGGCGCGCTGGGCATCGACGACACTAGGCTCGGCGCAGACGGCGCCGCGCTTGGCGCCGTCTGCGCCATGCTTGCCTCCGCCGCGGGCGAGCTCGGCATCAGTGCAGGCAAACGCGTTGGCGTCTCGTCTGCGCGCCTCCCGAACTTCTTCATAGCCCAAGCCACCTCCTCCACCGCCCCTTGGCCTGAGCGCCGACGCCGGTGATCTCGCGTACGATCGGAGCCAGATGACGTCGCAAGCCGGAGACATGCTTCAGCGCAGGAATTCCGAGATTGACCGCCTGGGTCATTCCCTTGCCGAGATCCGGGATCACCATGTCCGGTTCTGTGCCCAGGGCCTTGATGATCGTATCCCTGGGAAGGCCGCCGGCGCGGTCGGCCCGGTTCAGCAACGTAAACACGCGATCCTTGCCGGCGATGTTGGTGACGGCGTTGCGCAACGCGTGGGCATTGCGGAGCCCGGTCACCTCGGCTTCCAGCAGCACCAGGACATGACGCGATAGCTGGATCACCGGATGGATCGATGGCGGAAACGGGACCGGAACGTCGACAACGATGTAGTTGAAGCGCTGGCGGAGCAGCCCGAGCACGTGCCGCACGCCCGCCTCAGTGATGTCGAGCTGCGCATCCAGCTCTTCATCGCCTGAGATCAGGCAGACCCGTTCGTTGACCTCGATCGCCGCGCGCTCGAGGAACAGCGTGTCCGCCCGCATCGGATTCTCCAGGGCGATCCGCAGCCCGGGCCCGGGTCGCAGGCCCAGCATGACGGCGGTCTCGCCGCCCTGGAGATGAAGATCGAGCAGCGCGACCTTGGCCTTGGTGGTCTCGGCCAACTGCATTGCGAGATTGATCGCGATACTTGTCGCGCCGGCGCCGCCCTGGGCACCGCAGATCGAGACCACGTGTCCGCCGCGATCGTTCTGAACGGGCGCGACGTCGCCGAGCAGCTTCGGGCGCAGCTGGTCCAGCACCATGTCCCGGGTGATCGGACGCGGAAGGTACTCGGTCAGGCCGATTTCCATCAGCTCGCGGTAGAACGTGATCTCCCTGTTCTCACCGATCAGGGCCACCCGAACATCGGGCGGACAGACGCTCGCCAATCTTTCCAGCTCAGCGAACGGATCGTCGATTCCGCTGATATCAGTCACCAATGCGGACAGCTCAGTGTCGGTCTCGAGCATCCGTGTCGCATGACGGATCGTGCCACGTCTGATCGAGATGTTGCTTCCCTCCAGCCCCTTGCGCAGAGCCGCAGCACTCAACTCATCATTGACGAAACAAACGATTCGATTGCGCGCGAGAACAGACGTCGATTCTTCGGGCGGGCTCGTCATTGCCATGTTCACACTCATCAGCGTTTCTCCGGCAATCTGCTCGCGTCACGCATCGCGGTCGTGGTCTGCTGGCTGACATCCGACGACCCGTCGCACCCGACCCGTACGTCGCCGTCATCCGAATCGTCCCTCCTCACGGAATACTGCTTCATCCCGCCACTGTTGTAGATCGCGATCGTGGTGCTCTGCCCGGCAATTGCACTCTGGCGAGCGAGCTCCGGAGAGACATCGCAGCTCGAAATGTCGCCAGTATCCGGCTTGCTCCACTGATCGGCCGCCGCCCGCACCACCAGTGAAAGCGTTCCAAGCTGCTTCGCGACCGTGATCTTCTTGACCTGATCGGGCGCGAGCTCCAGCGACACGGTTTGCGCCGACTTGGCTGCCACGGCGTTGTTCACGGTATTGCCGAGGGGGCGTCCACCCTGCGCAATCTCCTGGTCGATTGCGATGACGCGCACGTTGGACAGAACGGTTTCGCTGACAGCCCGACGCACCGGATCCGCCTTCTCGAAAACCTGGGTCAATACCACGTCCACATTGTCGCCCGGCCGGATCAGACCCGAGACCCCCGTCTCCTCGTCGACCTTGATGCTGATGGCGCGGCTATCTGGTGCCAGGACGCTGGCGAGGAAACCCCGATCGCGCGGCCGCAGGATGTCCTGCAGCGTGATAGGGCTGCCGGCGTCGACGAATTTGCGCACCAGAGAGCCCGGAAGCCCAATCTTGGTTTCGGGCGTGTCAAGGATCGCACCGGCTGGAGCACCTTCCGGTGGCGCCTGACGCACCGTGAAATCTTCTTCGCGTGTCAGCGTGCCTTTCGGCAAGGGACGCGCGGCAACGAAATAGCCGACGGTAACTGGAGCGGCTGCCGGCGCCTTCTGCACGATCGCCACCGGAGCTTCCGGCCGGTTCATGTTGTAGGCGATGAGCCCGAGCGCAGTCGTTGCGAGCAACAGCACCATGATGATCGAGAGGCGCAATGTGGATGACATGTCAAAATCCTTTGCTCAAAATGCTCCAAATACCTCCACACGCGATGGCGACCCCGTAAGGGAGCGGAGCGTGTCGCAAATGACGCCAGCGCTCGATCGCGTAGACGCGGCGCGCCAGCGACGATCCGACAGGCGCCAGCCTGGGCTGCGGCAGGGCCCGCATCATCAGATGCACCATGCCGAGGGCTCCGCCCGCGAGCGCGGTCAAAGTCAGCAGTTCGATCAAGCCGGAGAGCGGCAGGCCGATTGCCAGGGCGACCAGCAACTTGACATCGCCGCCGCCGATCAATCCGCGCTGGTAGATCACAAAGAGCACCAGCAACAGGATCGCCGCAACGATCAGCGATTGGACAAGCTGCATCGGACTGGCCAACTGACTAACGATCCCTAGGAGCGCCAGCGCCAGACAGATTTCATTTCTGATCAATCGCGTCGCGATATCGATCGTTGCGACATACAACAACAATGCGATTTCCAGACACGAGGTCGTGGAAGCAATCCAAGTCGTGGAAGCAATCCAACTCATGAAATAAATGCCTCAGAAGCGGTGGGGGGCAAAGATGATGCCCCCCTCCGAAGCGCCATCTTCTGGACTTAAGCAGAGACGGCGGTGGTGACCGCGGTGCTAATAGTGGTGATCGCGGTGCTCAACGCGAGGCCAATACCGGAAGTCGCAGAGGTGCCGAACGCGGCGGCCACTGCGGCCACGATACAAGCGGCGACGATCACGTATTCAAACGACACAACGCCGTCCTGGTCCGCGCGCAGACGCTTCAACGCCTCGGTCATTAGAATGTAGGACCGCAACATAGCAGAAAGCCTCCCTTCAAAATCGCGAATATCGAATCCTGTTGGCCGATAAATAGCCAACGGCATTCAACGTCGAGATTTAGGCAGCGACAGCCTTGGTGACGGCGGCGGTGATGGTAGTGATCGCATTGCTCAGCGCCAGGCCGATGCCGGAAGTAGCGCTGGTGCCAAACGCGGCGGCCACTGCGGCGACGATGCAAGCGGCGACGATCACGTACTCGAACGACACAACGCCGTCCTGGTCCGCGCGCAGACGCTTAAAGGCTTCCGTGGTCTTGATGTAATACTTGATCATAGGACAAAATCCCTTTTACGATTAATTTACGTACAAAGTTGGCAAGCAAAATCATTGCCAACTAAGTTTTGCTTATAATATCTCATGGGAAAGCTGTCATCTGGTAATCCTTTGTTAACCCTACCGCGGCAGCTGCTGCAGCGTCCGTTGAGCACTGCGCCGTACCCGAGTGACGATTGGAATCCCCTGAGATAATTGAGAATTTCGAACGGCCCTCACCTTTTGAAGCGGTTGCTCCGTGTGAATACGGAACGGCTCAGTCGGGATGAGCAAGTGCCGGTCGCGGATGAGGTACCCTTCTTGACCTTGGACCGGATGGCCCCTCGACCAGCATCGGGGAGCGTTGCCGAGCAGCCCTATTTTGGACATGCGCCTCGGGCGCGCCCGTGTACGCGACAGCAACCGTGACTGTATTCTGACCAAGTGCCGCGAACGATCTCCGAAAGGTTTTCACTCCCTCACAACGTTCAGCGTGCCGACGTCAGTGGGCCGAGGCTTGGTCTCCCCTTGCTGGACCCAACCGAAAATCAGGATGGCCAGTGGGACGAGGACTGCTCCGCCAATGATGTCTACAAGGTAGTGTCCGCCAAATGCGGGCGTCGAAGCGATCATCAAGGCGTTGAATCCGAGCGATGCGGGAAACAGGAAACGAATTCCACGGGCGGCAAAAATAAGGATGAGCGCAAGTGCCGTGTGGAAGGAAGGAAACTGAACAATGCCGGTCATTTTGTCCATGACGATTTCCCGCATGGTCCCGTCGCGCAGTGCAAAAAAGTCAGGCAAGTAGTAAGCGCTCGTGAGGTGCGCTACCCCGTAATAGGCCCAGGCCCCCTCAGCGGGAATGAGCCAGGCGAACGGGATGATGATCAACAACGTCAGCACGAACAGCCATACAAATTCGGCGATGCGCTCAAGCATTCCGAACACGTTCAGCAGGATAAGGAGAATGATGATCTGAATTGTCCCGGTCTCATACGCAAGGTTGAACACCCACTTGACGTCAGGATGACCTTGAATCCAGTTGAATTGCGCAAGCCAATCAAATCCGATCGAGACGTCCGCTGCTGAAAGATATCGGTCAACGAGTGGAAAACTGGATCTGGCGGCGAGATAGGTCAGAACGCCGTAAACCGCTGTAAACGCCACCAGCTGTGCCGCAGCGCCGGCAAGAACCGCGATCCTGGGCTTCTGCCTTATTGCAACGTAGACGTAATTTATCAGAAGCAGCACGGCCAGGCCGAGCAGGGTCTTCAGATCTGGCACGATCCTTATGTCGATCCACCAGACCCACAACGCATCTACGCATCCGATCAGGACGATGATCGCCCAAATTGCGTAGCGGTAGATCGGCTCCACTACTCCAGCACGATATTCCATCTGCGCATCTGCCTCTCGGGCCACGAGAATGGGCCTCCGCGCGTTAATCGCGCGAGTTCGGCACGAATAGTATTCGATCCACAAACTGCTTCAAAGGGCGGCCACAACCATTGGTAAACCGCCCAACCCACACCCAATGCAGCGAAGCTAACGGAGGTCGAATTGGGGCGGGGTACCCCGGAATTTCAGGCGGCCCCGCGCGTTCAGGCGTGCTATCTCCACGCTAATGCCAGACCCGCAATAGTACGGGAATCGCGAGCGACAAGGTCGTCTTGCCGTGACGTGTTTGGAGCAACGCAGCCGACGCCTCCCGCGCTAGTTGAGAAGGTCTCATCTTGCGTCCGTTGATCCAGGCTCACTCTTTCCGATGATGTTCGGGCGCCTCGATAAGGGTGTGGTTATGATGGTCAACGATGGTCGGGGCTGACAGTCCACGCCAGAACATCGCATTCGCCGAGGACGAACACCGCTCACTCCGTCGAGGAGTAAGGCCCAGGCGGCATTTAGCCTGGAGCTGACTGCTAATTCCTAAGATGGATTGTCGGCCGTTACGTCGGCCACGCCCAACCCGATCTTGATCAAGTCCTCCTCGGCCAACGTTCGACTCGAGCATACCAGTTGATTGCAGACGGTTCCTGAGTGATCCTAGGAAACCGGCGCCGTCGGATCGGCGGTCACGAAATGACCCTGGCATCGGCCCAGTTGAAGTTTCTTCCCAGTCAATTTTCTAGGACCAATTCATTCTATCGGAACGTCCGCCTCGCGATCCGCAAAGGATCCAAAAGCCAAACGCGCAGCGAATGGTGCGGCGTCATGGGGACTGAGATGACCGATCGCATTGCACTCTTCATTGATGGTGCGAGCCTTCACAATACAGTCAGAAGCCTCGGCTTCGAAGTTGATTTCCGGCGATTGCTCACGGAGTTTGGCAAGCACGGACAGATCGTCCGTGCATACTTCTACACGGTGATGAGAGACGACGAGTTCAGCAGCATCAAGCCGTTGGTTGATTGGCTGGACTACAACGGGTATGCGGTCAGGACGAAGCCCGCCAAGGAACACGACGACGGCGAAGGACGTCGACGAATGAGGCGCAACATCGGTGTCGAATTGGCCGTCGACGCATTGGAGATCGCGCGCCGCATCGACCAGGCGTTCTTGTTCTCGGGCGATGGTGATTTGCGCGTCATCGTCGAGGCTATTCGCCGAATGGGGGTTCGCGTCACCATCGTCTCCAGTATTCGGACCAAATCTCCGATGATCGCTGACGAACTTCGACGGGAGGCTGATGTCTTTCTCGAACTCGAGACCCTGAGGGCGTCGATCGAGCGTCCACCGCACCCGATCGCACCGGAGTGACATCAGCGGTGCAACCCGACCTCACCAAACGGGACCGCAGCGCGAGCGGACTGGCGGCCTACTCCGCGCCGTCGAATGCAGCTGCCTGGGGACTGCCAATGCGAAGGCCGATCGGCTCCTTATTGTTGTTGCTGGCGATGACAACGGCATCGATTGCGCAAACCAGGAGGTTTGAGTGCGACGCGCCGCGAGGCAAGCGAATAGAGCTCGGCCCCTCCGGCAACGCAAATGACACACAGTGGATCGACGACGACCTGGATGCTGTCCGACCAACCGTCGTAGTCGATGGCGAAACCTTCTCGGTGACGTGGGGCACGTCTGTTGCGCCGGAGCGCAAGGGAGCCAAGCTCACGACCTATGTCTTTGCAGCCGCCCATCGCAATGTCGGGTCGATCTTTGCGACCCGCGTCGACGACACGACAGTCGAGATCTTCCGGTTCTATTTCGACAGCAAGGCTCTCTACAAGCCGCCGAGCCGTCTCGGAGCCCCCTCGCCGGATGGTAAGGTATCGCCTCCCTTCGTCGCCTCCTACTTCGCGACTTGTCGCGAGCAATAAACGTGCGGCGAACCGGCCGTCATTAGGATGGACTTAACCGACCTTCCCGATTTGGACGCACTGCCCAAGGCACCCCGACATCCGAGTTGCCCTGCAACAGCGGCACAAGCTATTGACCTGCATTGACAATACAGAGCACCTCTGCCCGCTGACCGGCAACAAACCAGACTCACTTAGAGCGGCTGTGTGACCGAAATGTCATAGGTGATGGAACCTCAATTTGTTACGGTTTCGGTAGATTCTAGGTAATTTTTTTTCGAGTGGGGGCGCAGAATTATGAAACCGGCGTATCTCGTCATTGCGGGTCTCTGTCTGGCGGCAACCCCAGCGTGTGCCGAAGTATTTTCTATTAGCGATGCATTGCGTCAGGCCATGCAGACCAATCCCGGCGTTGGCGAAGCGTCAGCGAACCGGCGCGCGACAGAAAGTGAACTGAGGCAAACGCAAAGCACGCTGCTGCCGCAGGTCCGCATCGATGCGAGCTACGGGCCGGAAAAGTTCGATCAACCGCCAGGCGTGATCAGCACGAACTTGACGGTCCCAACCGCCGGTTCGGGACCGTGGCGCAATGGCAGCCAGGAATCGGTCGTGGTGCGGCAGCTGCTCTGGGACGGCTTCTCGTCGATCCACGAGGTCTGGCGTCAGACGGCGCGCGTGAATGCTGCCGCCTCCCGCGTCAAGGAGCGCACCGAACTCTTGGCGCTCGACGGAGCCGAAGCTTACGTGGACGTCGTGCGCTATCTGCGCCTCGTCAGCCTCGCGCAGCAGAACGTCGCCAACCACGAGAAGATCTTTGCGAACGTGAATTCCCGCTTCTCGGGCGGCCGCGCCGGTGAAGGCGACCTGGAGCAAGCGCGAGAGCGCGTTGAGAGTGCTCGCGCAGCACTTGCGGAATTTCAGCGCAGCCTCGACGACGCCAGGGCGAAGTATCGCAAGGTGATTGGCCTGGAGCCGACCAATCTTCGCTTCCCGGCACCGCTCGCGGGTTTGCCGCACAGCCGCGACGAAGCCTTGGCGACGACCCTGCGGTTCAATTCAACAATCGCAGCGGCTCAATCCGACGCCGACGCCGCCAAGCAGGATTTCCGGGCGACCGACGGCTTGTTCGGCCCGAAGTTCTATCTTGAAGGCCGCGCGACGCACTACGACAACTCGTTCCCCTACGTCACGAGCCCCGGGCTCCCCGCGGTGACCCATGAGGACTACAGCGGCAAGGTCGTGATGTCGTGGGACATCTTCCGGGGCGGCCAGGACGCCTGGAATCGCTCGGAGAAGGCCGAGCGCTACACCGAGGCAACCATGAAGCACGCCCGGCTGCAGCGCGACGCTTATGAATCGATCGACAAGGCTTGGAACGCCCGTACTATTACGGCCACGCGCATTGCGGCCCTGTCGCGCCAGCTGGATGCAGACCGGAAGACCATCGCGGCCTTCCAGAAGGAATACGAGCTCGGTCAACGTTCCCTGATCGATCTGTTGAACGCGCAGAACCAGTTCTTTAACGCATCGGTCTCACTCACCTCTGCGCGCGGCGTCGTTGTTTTCGCCGACTACCAGCTGCTGGCAGCGATGGGAACGTTGATCCAGTATTTGAAGGCCCCGCCGCCGGTCGATGCCGCTCCGGTGGACGTGCTTCAGTACGGCGGCCTGCCCCGCTACACGCTGCCCACCCTTCGCGTGGACCTGCCACAGACGGGCTCGGAACCGCTGCATGTCGCGACGCCGGCCCCTGTCGCTTCGGCGCGCCGCGCCGCAGGCTACGCGGCAGCTCAGCCGAATGATGCCGGTTTCGCGGACCGTTGGGCTGGTTCGACGACAAATGCGGCTGTGCCTGGTGCTTCCGAATGGGTCATGCAGCAGAAGAGCGCTGCCAACGGACCAACCGTCATTTACGCAGAGCCGTCTTCGGGAGGCGCGAATTCCTATGCCTCGACGAGGCCGCAGTGGATGACGTCCGTCTTCCCGATCTCAACGCAGTAAAGCCTGCAATCCAGCCCATAATTTCGGAAAGGCCCCCGTAAAGAGGGGGCCTTTTCACTTTGTTAATTAACTCTTAAAGCAGGATTCCGTGATTTGGCTCGCCTTTTGCGATAATCTGGGTCAACTGATCAAAGCCGATTTTTGAAAACTTCCTGTTTGGCTATCAAAGGGTTTCCAAGTTGTTATTTCGAACTCCGAAGCCGGATGCCGATGCCGGCCAGCCGCCGTCGACAGATGATCCCGATCGGAAGCCCGCCGCGCAAAATCGGCCGCGAGCGTTGGGCGATGATCCCCTTACCGCGTCGCTAACCTATCTTGCTGCTCATCACGGCCGTGCGGTGAGCCGCGAGGCTCTCCTGGGCGGACTTCCGATCACGGATGGACGCTTGTCGGTTTCGCTCTACGACCGCGCGGCCAGGCGTGCCGGTCTCGAGACCGAAGCTGTCAAGCGCGACATTTCGGGCATTCCCGCGCTGGTCTTGCCCGCCGTCCTGATCATGAAGGACGGATCTGCGCTCATCCTCCTGGGTGTGGATGCAGCGAACAAGACGATTAGGATCATCGATCCGGCGACGCCGAACGCCCCGCACATCGCCGACATCGCCTCGATCGCGAGCGATTATACCGGCTACGCATTTCTGGTGCGAAGCGCTGCGCAGGCCGATGCGCGGACCGTCGCAGCGGGCGACGTCCCCAAGAATCATTGGTTCTGGTCGGTGGTGAAGGCGCATTGGCGCAGCTACGGGCACATAGCGATCGCCGCCTTCCTGACCAACATCCTCGCGCTGGCGACGCCGCTGTTTACGATGAGCGTCTATGACCGCGTCATCCCCAACGGAGCAATCCCCTCCCTGATCGCGCTTTCGATCGGAATGGGGCTCGGCATCGTCTTCGATTTCATCTTCCGCATGGTCCGCAGCCGCATGATCGACGTGACCGGCAAGACCATCGATGTCGTGCTGGCCGCCAACATCTTCGAGCATGTGATGGCGGTGAAGATGGCGCAGCGGCCGACCTCCGTCGGCATCATCGCCAATCAGCTTCGCGACTTCGACTCGGTGCGAGAATTCTTCACATCCGGAAGCGTGGTGTCGGCGACCGACCTGCTGTTCGCCATCCTGTTTGTCGGGGTACTGTTCTTGATCGCCGGGCCGCTGGCCTGGATCCCGCTGATCATGCTCCCTCTCGTCATGCTGATCGGATTCCTGCTGCAGCGCCCGCTCGATCGCGCGATGAAGCGGCTGCAAGCCGAATCCGCGGCCCGTCACGGCGTGCTCGTCGAGTCGCTGTCCAGCCTCGAAACCGTCCGTGCGACCGGCGCCGAGGCTCGCATGCAGACCTTGTGGGAGCGCTCGGTCGCGGCGACAGCCCGATCCGGTGAGGACGTTCACTTCTGGTCGTCGATGTCGCTGACGAGCACGAGCACGGCCCAGCAGATCACCAGCCTGCTGCTCGTGATCGTCGGCATTTTCCTGATCCTCGACGGCCAGCTCAGTGTCGGCGCGCTGGTCGCCGCAAACATGCTCGCCGGCCGCGTTCTGGCGCCTATCGCCGGGATCGCATCCGTGATCACCAAGGGCACGCAGACGCTGACGTCGCTCAAGGCGATCGACCGCATCATGTCGATCGAGCGGGAACGATCGCCGACCCGCTCCTATGTCGCGAGACGGATCAACGACGGCAAGATCGCCTTCGAGAACGTCTCGTTCGCCTATCCCAACGCGCCGGGCAATGCGCTCGAGAAGGTCAGCTTCAAGGTCGAGAGCGGAGAAAGGGTCGGCGTCATCGGCCGGGTCGGATCGGGCAAGACCACGGTCGGACGGCTGTTGCTGGGCTTCTACGAGCCGAAGGAAGGACGTATCATGGTCGATGGCGTGGACTCGCGCCAATACGATCCTTCGGACCTGCGCACCGGCATCGGCTTTGCGATGCAGGATACGGACCTGTTCTTCGGCAAGCTGCGGGACAACATTGCGCTCGGCAAGCCGGAAGCGACCGATGAGGAAATCCTGCTGGCCGCGCGGCTCTCGGGCGTCGAGAGCTTCATCGCCGGCCACCCGATGGGCTACGACATGCCCATCTCGGAAGGCGGCCGCAGCCTGTCGGGCGGCCAGAAGCAGGCCATCGGGCTCGCGCGAGTCTTGATCCGCAAGCCTCGCGTGCTGTTTCTCGACGAGCCGACCGCGCACTTCGATATCCGCAGCGAGCAGGAATTCCTTGAACGCCTCAAGGGACTCCGCGACGACCGTATGACCATCATCATCTCGACCCATCGTCTGTCATTGCTGAACATGGTCGATCGCCTGCTGCTGTTCGACAACGGCCGCCTGGTTGCCGACGGCCCGCGCGACAAGGTGCTCGCCCTGCTCCAGGGAAAGCCCGCAGCCACGCCTCCGTCGCCTGAGAATACGATCCAGCCGAAATCTGCATAACGAGCGAATATTATGGCGTCTTCCGATTTTGCGTTTGCAAACGATATCCGGTCCGCGGCGCTGCTGCGCACGCCCCGCACCTCACGCATGCTGCTGTGGACGTCCTGCGCGTTGCTTGCGACGTTTCTGATCTGGGCGCATTTTGCCGTGCTAGACGAGGTCAAGCGCGGCAGCGGCCGCGTCGTGCCGTCGCGCCAAATGCAGGTGGTGCAATCGCTCGAAGGTGGCATCGTCGGCGACATCCTGGTCCGGGAAGGCGACATCGTTCAGCAGGGCCAGTCGCTGATGCGGATCGACGACACGAAATTCGCCGCCGAGTTCGGCGAAATCCGCGAGCGCCGCGCGGCGATGGCAGCGCGGGTGGCCCGTCTCGAGGCCGAGGCGCGCGGACGAAGCGAGATCACCTTTCCGGATGATCTCGATAAGATGGTCCCTGCCGCCGTTGCGACCGAAGCCAGCGTGTTCAAGATGCGGTCGCAGAAGGTCGCGCAGGACATCGACGTCCTCAATCAGCAGGTCACGCGCCTCACCGGCTCCCTCAAGCTCCTGGAACGCGAGCAGACCCTGACCCGCAAGCTCTATGAGCAGAAGGTCGTGCCCGAAATCGAGATGCTGCGGCTTGACCGCCAGGCAACCGACATGAAGGGCCAGCTGGCGGAAGCGCAGTCGAAGATCGCGAACATCACCACGTCGTTCCGTTCACAGGCCGACGAGGATCTCGCCAAATCGCGCGCCGATCTCGCCGTTCTCGACGAGAACATCAAGTCCGCCGAGGATCGGGTGCGCCGCACCGATCTGAAGGCGCCGGTCCACGGCATCGTCAACAAATTGAACATCAGCACGATCGGCGCCGTCGTGCAGCCAGGTGCCAACCTCATGGATATCGTGCCCCTCGACGACACCCTGCTGGTGGAAGGCCGGATTCGTCCCCAGGACATCGCCTTCATCCGTCCCGACCAGGACGCAGTGGTGAAGATCAGCGCCTATGACTCCTCGGTCTACGGATCGCTGAAGGGCAGGGTCGAACGCATCAGCGCCGACACCATCGTCGACGACAAGGCGGAAAAGACCGAGCGTCCCGAGACCTTCTACCGGGTCATGGTGCGCACCGACAAAAACCATCTCGGAACCGAGCAGCATCCGCTGCCGATCATTCCGGGCATGGTGGCCACGGTCGAGGTCCTGACCGGCGAGAAATCCGTGCTGGACTACATCATCAAGCCCGCCCGCCTGCTGCGCGACGAGGCCCTGCGCGAACGCTGATCGGGACCACGGCCTCCGTGGTCAACCGATCGTTACCACCGATCGTTCAATTTCGAACGAACCGGCAAACCCCGGATTTACCGCCTTTCCGACAATCCCCGGAGCCCGCCCCTCCACTTAACTCTGCTTAAGCGGCGACGGCGCCAGTCTGCGTCCCGATAACAGCGGGGACGCAGATCGACGCACAGACGTTGACGGTCCCCGACATTGGGGACGTCATATGAAGTCGCTGAAGTCTGCTTCGACGGCGGTCATGGCCGTGGCTGCATTTTCAATAAGTCTTTGCTTTGCGCCATTAGCGTTTGCCGCGGACGAGCTCTCTCTCGGCCCCCCCGCCGGCGAGCTCGCGCCGGCGTCGGACGCCGCAGCGAACCGCCCGCCGGCCACCTTCTTCACCATCACTGACGTCCTGGCCAAGCTCGACCGGCAGCGTGGCCGCGGCCCGAACGCCCTTCGCACCGCCTTGCTCACGCCGTCGACTGCGACGGACGCCCTGCCCGCGTCAAAACCGCTTCCGCCTGTTGGCGCCGAGCCGTTCGGCCTGTTCACCTTCCGCGCACCGGAGAACAGCCTGTGGCGCAAATGGCGTGGCCTCGAAGCCGATCTGGCAAAGGAGCGTACCGTCCTCGAGCAGTGCCGGGAGAACGCGACCGGCTGCCCGCCCAATGCCGCGCAGTTCCTCCGCCTGATCGGCGCGGTCAAGGCCAAATCCGGACGCGACCGGCTGGATGAGGCCAACCGCGCCATCAACCAAGCGATCCGCTATGTGAGCGACTTCGCCCAGTTCGGCGAGGCCGACCGCTGGACGGCGCCGCTCGCCACCTTTGCCACCGGCAAGGGCGATTGCGAGGACTACGCGATCGCAAAATACATCGCGCTCAGCGAAGCCGGTTTCGCGCGCGACGACCTGCGCCTGGTACTGGGCCGCGACCGCGCCATCCGCCAGGATCACGCCGTGCTGGCGGCACGCCTGGATGGCCATTGGCTGATCCTGGACAGCCGCCGCTCCGAGCTGATCGACGACGGCGAGCTCGCCAACTTCACGCCGATGTTTGCGATCAACGAGCGCGGCGTGCAGCTGTTCGCGGCGCCCTACGCCAAGCGGCTGCCGTTTGGCGACGAGTTCGACGCCGCGCCGGCGGCCGCCAATGCGGCCGACACCGAATGGACCAGCGTGGATGCCCCAGCCGGCGGCGGCAACATAGGCACGCTGCCGCTATTGATGTGATCTAATGCAAATAAAAGCCCGCCAACGAAGGATCGCCGGCGGGCTTTTTCAATACACAATTTTACCGAATGTGGACGTTCGCAGTTGCCGGAATGCCCGTGCTCAGGTGAGCCAGGTCCACCTTGTCGCTGCCCGTTCCGTTTGCTGAATACCAGAGCTCCTGGGTCGTATTGTTGAAGAAGAACTTGTTGGCGCTGTTGCTTTCGTTCCAAGCGCTCGCGGTATTCTCGGTCCCACCGGTGGTGGCCGAAGAGGTGAACTGACCAGCCGTGATCGACTGCGCAGACCCGATCGTGAGGTTCTGACCGCCGGGGATATCGACGAAGATCTGATCGGCCAGGGCAGAGAAGTCAGTGATGGTGTCGTGCGCTGCTCCGGAGCCCGGCAGCACGAAGATGTCGTTACCGCCCCCTCCCGTCAGTGTTGCCTGACCCAGACCTGCGATCAGAATATTGTTGTTGGCATCGCCGACCAGAACGTCGCCATTGTGCGAGGAGCCGATCAGATTTTCTATACCCGTCAGCGTGTCACCGCTTGCTGATCCGCCATAGGTATGGGTCGCAAGATTAACCTGGACGGAACCTGACGCGTTCGAGAAATCGACCGTGTTGTTGGTTCCGGTCGCCGTGAACGTATCGGCTCCGGTCGCGCTTGCGACGAAGACGGCGTTCGTCCCCGTCAGTTGGTATCCGGAGCCGGTATGACTGCCATCCAGAGTGACCGTGAGGTTGCTTGCGCTCGTCGCCGTGTCGCCGTCACCATCGGTAATGGTGGGAGCGAAGGTCAGAGTTGTATCGGTCACCGTCACCTTCTCGTTATAGCTGATAGATGTGAGGCCAACCGAGGTCCCGGTGTTCACGACGTCCATCTCTGAGAAACCACCATACGTCGCAACAAAGTTATTAAACGCTGCCAAGTTATTGGTGCCAGTGCCAGTCCAGTGGGCCGTGTCGATAATGAACGTCGAGGCATTCCCCGCCAGCGTCTCGGTCAAATAGTGTGTATGCGAGGAATCCCAGATATAAACTTGGAAACTGTCGGTCGAGGCCGGCGAATAGACGCCGAACGATGCGTAAGTTTGTGCTGTGCCGAACTTGAAATCTACAACCTCGCCATTGTCGAAATTGGCATTATTCACCCCGAAGCTGTGATTGTTTGAATTCACATATCCCAGCGTAAATGCACCGGATGCCGCTACGTAATTGGTGCCGCCCTGGATCAGAACGTCGTAGCCGGGCGGCGGGGTGCCACTGCCGATGCTGGAGGTTGTCCCGTTGACTTCAGCCCAGCCGCTATGACCGGCCGAGATGGTCGTCAGATTGGTGGTCACCAAAGTTTGCAACTGGTTCGATGCAAGATGGAAATCGTATGTGCCATCCGCCGCCATCGTAAGTGTGAAGAACTGACTACTTGCCAGTTCCGTCTGCGCGCCGGCCAGCGTCTGATACGCGAACATTTCGGAGCTATGCGTTGTCGCGTCATAATGTGTGTACTCGTAGAATGTGTAGGCCGTCCCGGTGGTCGGGGTCACCGTGACCTGGTTGATTTGTTCGCCGGTTGCGCTGGTTCCTACATTGTTGCTGAACGAGTAAGTCTCGCTACCGGGCGCAGTTCCCAGGCTAATTCCGATTGCTGCTGTTGCGTTGAGACCGTCCGCCCCGAATATGGGCTGCCATGAACCGTGGGCCTCGGTTTGGCTCACGTTCGGCATGACGACATTTTGAACCGAGAGGATCGCAGGCTTGTCGTCGACGACGTTGGCCGTGACGTGGTCCGTCACCGAGCCGCCGTTCAGCGTGTCGGTCGCAACCACGTTCAGCGTGCCGAGATCCGGCGACGCCGAGCCTTCGCCCTGGATCGCCGCAAGCAGCGTCTCCGTCACCGTCACCTGGCCGGTCGTCCCGGCCGCAACCGTCGCGCCCGCCGTGATGTCGAACTTCACCACGTCGACGCCGTTCTGCGTGCCGACGATCTCCTGGCCGTTGGCGCTGGTGGTCCAGACCAGGTTCGGGAAGCCGGCCAGCAGCGTGGTCAGCGCGCCCGCGTTCAGCGTCACATGGAGGTCGTCGGCGCCCGCCGTGAACGACACCTGCGTCGTCGCAACGTCCGGCGTCAGATGCGCGCCCGAGCCGTTCGGCGCCAGCGCACTCTCGTTCACCGACAGCGCGGAGTCGCCGCCCGCCACCGGGCCCTGGCCCGCCGTGATCGTGATCGTCAGCGTCGTGCTCGACGTCGTGCCGTCATCGTCCGTGATCGTGTAGGTGAACACGTCCTGCGAGCCGACCAGCACATTGTGGTTCGGCGTGTAGCTGAAGGTGCCGTCCGCGTTCAGCGTCAGCTTGCCGAACTCGCCGGTCAGCGCCGTCCCGACCGTGCCGGCAAGATTGCCGTTGCTGGTCGCAACCACCGCCGTCACGTTGATCGGCGCATCCGCGCCCGACACGTCGTTCGCCATCACGCTCGACACATTGCCGGTCAGCACCGTCACCGCCGAACCGCCGTCCTGCGCCGTCGCGGTGTCCGCATTGGCGGTCGGATGGTCGTCG
>NZ_LNCU01000055.1 GCF_001542415.1 Bradyrhizobium macuxiense | reverse complement strand
GGAATTACAACAATCATTGATGCGCCTCCGTTTGCGGTAATCATCACGACTACCGCATCCGGGTTGTCACGATGTATAAGTCTTAGGACTAGGCGTCCTGCGATGCCATCGCCATGGGGCGACCGCGATTGAGCCGGGCTTCTTTGAACAGACCGTTGACATTCGCGCTCGTTCGCGTGCCTTTCGGCATGTTGCTGAAATTCACATTTACGTTCGCGCTGCCATCGACCTTAACGGCACCACCATTGTTATCGCGCAGATGTTTGCGAACAATGCGGTCGGCGAGATGAGCACCGGTGTTGCCGTGCGCGGTCAGCACTTCGGGAAAATACGTGTCGAATTGAGCAGTACGACGCGCAAGCTCCTTGCCCCATCCGTTCATGAACGAGTCGTGGCTTTGAGGACCGCGCATGCCGGGATATGGATTGCCGCCGATGTTGGTCATTGCACCGCGAGTGAAGAAACCCATTCCCTGCTGATGGATCATGTAGAGTTCGGACGGCGTAGGATCGCGACCGAAGCGACGCTTGAACTCTTTCGCATGATCAGACAGCATGTGAGCCGCTGCCATCGCATTATCATGAGCGTTGTAGATCGAGCCGCTACCGTATTTCGCCCATTCATCGCGGCCCATCTGGAACAAACCCTTGTATTGGGTTGCCCTATTCCAATTGCTCTGCGGATGCATGTTGGACTCGATGCTTGCGATGCCGCGCAGCATGTTGGCATCGAGGCCGTACTTCTTTGCTGCATCCGCGATCGCAGCTTCCGTCTCGGCGCTGCCAAGGTTCGGCTTCTTGCCGTAAGCCTTCATCGAGAAGTCCCGCGCAGCTCCGATCTTGGCAACGGTGCCTTTCACGGACTTCGGTACCTGACCTTGACTGATAGATTTCAGCGGAAAGTCGTCATTTCCAAACTTGGGAGAAGAGCC
>NZ_LNCU01000054.1:9667-17815 GCF_001542415.1 Bradyrhizobium macuxiense | reverse complement strand
TGCCAGCCATGCCAGGATCTGCTCTCGTTGTGATCGAGCCCGAATTCGTTTTTCGCAGTTTCAAAGCTGTCTTCGATCGCCCATCGATGGCCTTCGACCGCGACCAGCGTTTCAATTGATGTTCCTGCCGGGCACCAGGTCGAGAAGAAGGCGAGGTCATCATCAGCGATACGACGCCGGATCAGCAGACCGCGTGTCCAAAGACCTTGATCGACGCTGTTGAATTCTTCGGCATCGAGATCGGCTAGTTCGAGATAACACCAATCGTGCAGCCGCGGTCCTTTGGTTCCGGCACCGGCCGACAGGCGCTTCCAGTCGGATGGGCGTCGCGTCCGGGCGAGTTCCGCAGCCGTCCCGGCGACCGGCGGTCGCTTGCCCCAGGATCGGAATACATGAGCGCTGTTGACCCCAAGCACGTAGCCCTTGCCGGCCCGACGCAATTGCTGTTCGAGGTCGCCAACACCGTAAACGGTATCGCCGGCAACCCAGTTGAATGGGACAGACGCCGCTATCGCCCGTGCGATCATTCTCGTCGCAAGCTTTGGCTTGGTCGCAAAACCGACGTCGGCAGGCACGTATGTGGCTTCCAGGCGATCTGGATCGTCGGTCCATTCCTTCGGAAGATATAATGCGCGATCGATGAACGCATGGCCATGACGCGAAACGTAGGTAGCGAACACGCCGATCTGGCAGTTCGTAATCTTGCCTGCCGAACCGGTGTATTGCCGCGCCACGCCGCACGACGCCTTCCCCTGTTTGAGAAAGCCGGTCTCGTCGATGACGAGGACCGCATCGTCGTCTGCCAAATGCTCCATCACATAGTCGCGGACAATATCGCGCAAGGCATCGGCATCCCAATCGCTGCGACCCAAGATCGCCTGTTGCCGCCAAGGACCAGGATCGCCAGCGGCCTCCGCGCGCATCCAACCGGTCTTGCGTTGCTCATCACCGAGCAGACCTTCCAGAAACAGGCCCGCGTTCCTCGCAACACGTTCTTGCCCGAACAGCGGACGTATCCGCTTCTTAACCTCCCGAAGCGACGCAGCCCACAACGCAAGCGTCTCTTCAACTGACGCTGCCTGCGCCCACAATCTTCGAATCATGGTTGCCCATGGATTCAGAAACTCTCAGAAAACACAACTGTAATGCTATCCGAGCGGTTCCTGGTACTTCAACCCATTCTGCTGGCAATTCCTGTTCGTGTTCGGCGGATGGTTCGCGCTTGGCGGCGCGGCCGAGTCGATGTCGTTCATCCGCTCCCGCGCATTCCTGTGGCTGGGCGCAGCCTATCTGCTATTCGCGCTGATCATGACGCTGGCAGGCCGCTTCCCCGAACTCGGCCAGGCGATGCCCGCATGGCTCTATGATGCGTTCAACCCGAACGACAAGACCAACCTCGCGCCCTATCGCGTGCTGCATTTCGTGGTGCTCGCGTTCTTCGTCACGCGGCTGCTGCCGCGCGAATGGGCGGGCTACCAATGGCCAATTTTCGAGCCGATCATGAAGTGTGGGCAGCAATCGCTAGAGGTTTTCTGCAGCGGTGTCTTCCTCGCTGTGATCGCGCATCTTGTCCTGGTGGAAGTCTCCAACAGCATCTGGATGCAGATCGTGGTCAGCGCAGTCGGCATCGCGCTGATGACCGTACTCGCCTACTACCGCTCCTGGTCGAAGAAGGTCGATAAGGCCCCCAAAGCGCCGGCAAGCCCGGCGCCAGTCGCACAGGCGGCGGCGCCTCACTCCTGATCCTGTGCGAAGCGCATCTCGGACCGGGCGCGACCTGCGTCCGGTCCGTGGCTCGCAGTAACGGGATGGGTGGTCAGCGATCCCGTTCGTTTGCTATGGATACGGGATGTCCCGTGCCTTCTATCACGATCATCCCGACGTGCTGCAGCTCGAAACCGAGGTGCTCGATGTCCGCCCCGGTGCCGTTCTGGTCGAACGCTCGCCGTTCTTTCCGGGGGTGGACAGCTTCCCGACCGCGGCATCTTGAGATGGTCTGGAGCTTCGGTTCTGGTCCAATCAGAACCGATAATGCTCTAGCTGCGGCCTATTTCGCGAGCGGCTTTCCGGCGGTCTCCGGCGCCAGCGCGATCAACGGCAGGCCGATCACATAGATCAGCGACAGCATCGAGATCGCCAGCGGGAAGCTGCCGGTGCGGGCGGCGAGCGCACCGATCAGGGTCGGGCCGGCGGCGCCGAGCACGCGGCCCATGCTGAAGGCGAAACCGGAGCCGGTGCCACGCAACGCGCTTGGAAACATCTCCGGCAACCAGATCGTGAACAGGCCGAACACGCCATTGGTGAAGAAGCCGAGCACGGGCAGCAGCACCATGAATAGCGTCAGGCTGTTGAGCCATTCGATCGCGACTTCGTAGGAGACCACGACCGAGATCAGCCCACCGATGAAGAACAGCACCGCGGTGCGGCGCCGGCTGCCGAGCCAGCCGGTGATCGAGGGCACAAGAAAGCACCCGATCAGCGTGCCGACATTGGTGATCAGCCCGGCCACCGCCCCCATCTCCTGCGCGTGCGCAGGCGTCGCGCCCGCCGCGACCAGCTTGGTCGCGATCACGGTGGGCGCCCAGAAGTTCGACGACCACAGGCCGAAGATGATGCAGGCCATCATCAGCGCCGCGGCCCAGGTGGTCCGCGCCTGATCGCCGGCGAACAATGCCTTGACTGACGGCCGCTCGCGCGAAGCGCTATGCGCGGGCTCGGGAATGTTGCTGCGCAGATACGCAATCAGCAGCGCCGGCAGGATGCCGATCAGGAACATGCCCCGCCAGCCGAGCGTGCTTCCGACGGCAAGGGTGACGGCGGCGGCCAGGAACAGCCCGGTAGGCGTTGCCGTGTGCAGCCATCCGGCCAGCCGCACCCGCGTGTTTTCGGGCACCGATTCCTGCAGCAGCGGCGTGCCTGCGGCCCACTCGCCGCCGATGCCGAAGCCGGCCACGAACCGGAACAGCGCGAACATCACGATGCCGGTGGCGAGCCCGCACAGCGCTGTGAACACCGAGTAGACCAGCACCGTCCAGCACATGATCTTGACGCGCCCGTAGCGATCCGCGGCCCAGCCCCACACCATCGAGCAGGCCCAGCCCAGCATGAAGATCGAGAACAAGAACCCGCCATAGATGCCGATATTGGCCTTGCTCGCCTCGATCCCGCTCGCGGGCAACAGCTCGCTCAACGCGGCGACCAGGATGTAGGCGTACATCGAGGAATCGAAGCCATCGAGCATCCAGCCGAACCAGGTCGCCCAAAACACTTTTCGCGGCGACACTGCGCCAGTCGCCTCAACCGACGGCGCAATGGTATCGACGGTGCTCTCGGTCATGTTTCCTCTCACGTTGCTTTTTGTGCGGCGGACTATGACGGGATTTGCCCGAACCGACATCACCTGCAAACGGGATGAAGGTATCCGGCACGAGAATGGCGCCGCATTCACGATCGCATCGCCACGCGATGATGAAGCCCGGCCGCGCGGGGTTGACTCGAAGCTATATTACTAGCATTCTAGCTTTGGATGGCTGAAGACGACGTCAAGCAATTCAATGTTTACCTGCCGGTCGGGCTGATCCGGCGGGTGAAGCATCATGCCATTGAAGCGGAGATGTCGCTTTCGGCGATCGTGACCGAGGCGCTGCGCGGCTATCTCGACGCGCAGGAGAAGCGTTCGTCCAGGAAGGAGAAATGACATGAAACCCGAGGGCATCGAGGCCATCTTCCTGACCACGCACAATTGGGGCAAATCGGCGAAGTTCTTCCGGGCGCTGGGCTTTGCGCTCGAATTCGAGACCGACCACAATTCCGGGCAGCTCCGCAACGGCGACGGGCCCTATCTCTTCATCGCCGAGATTCCGGCGAACCAGCCGCCCGAGGCGCATGTCGTGCTCAAGCTGCGCGACGAGGACGCCTTCAAGCCCGAGCCCATCGTCGACGTGGTGACGCCGTTCGAGGAAACCCATTGGGGCACAAGAGAGATGACGGTGCGCGATCCCGATGGGCGCATCTGGCGGCTCCAGGCGCCGGCCAAAGCAGGCAACTGAGGTCGCGACGATGAGCGATGCGCCGGACAGCACGGCAGCGCGAGTGGCATTGTGGCGCGCGCTGCATGTCGCGATCGATCCCCCGCCGCACGTGCTGGATGACGAGATCGGCCTCAAGCTGCTCGCGCCGGGCGATGACTGGCGCCAGCGCGGTGACATGGATCCGCAGTACACGCGGCCGTTTCGCGCCTCCATCGTGGCCCGCGCGCGCTTCATCGAGGATCTGGTCGTCGACCAGGCCGCACGCGGGATCGATCAATACGTCATCCTCGGCGCCGGCCTCGACAGCTTCGCGCAGCGCAGGCCGGAGATCGCCTCGCGCCTGAAATTGTTCGAGATCGACCAGCCGGCCTCGCAAGCGTGGAAGCGACGGCGCCTGATGGAGACAGGCTTCGGTACTCCGGACTGGCTGCGCTTCGTGCCCGTTGATTTCGAGGCGGGCGGATCATGGCGGAATGAGCTTGAGGTCGCCGGCTTCGACCCGGCCAAGCCGGCCATCGTGGTCTCCACCGGTGTCAGCATGTATCTCAGCAAGGAGACCAACGCGGCGACGTTGCGCGAGGTCGCTTCGCTGGCGCCGGGATCAAGCTTCGCGATGACGTTCTTGCTGCCGCTGGAACTCGCGGATGTCGAGGCGCGGCCCGGACTCGGAATGGCGGTGAAGGGCGCAAGCGCCAGCGGGACGCCGTTCATCAGCTTCTTCACCCCGCCGGAGATCATCGCGCTCGCCCGCGATGCTGGCTTTGCCGAGGCGCACCACGTCTCGACAGACGATCTCGCCGCGCGCTATTTCGCCGACCGGCGGGACGGCCTGCGCCCGCCGCGCAATGCCGAGGAGCTGCTCGTCGCGCGGACCTAGCGCGCGGATAGGCCACGCCTGCTCGTCACGATTATCGTGTCCTACTCGAGGAGTTTCACGACGGGGACCGACAGTGCGAAATGCAGCAGTCGGTCTGCCACCCGAAATTCATTCAACATGCAAGCATTCGAGGTCGGAAATGCGTCTTCTGTTTACCGCATTCGTTTTTCTGTTCTCCACGGTGGCGCTGGCCGAGACCCAGCCTACCGAAGTGAGGATCAAGTGGAAGGGTGATTACGCTCACAACAGCGACAAGCACTGGTCGAAGGACAACCCCTACGACTCTGGCTTCTCCAAGAACTTCAAGAACGGCACGCCGCAAGAGTTCGGCGACGTGCAGAAGGATGGCGAGTTGAACGGATTCGTCTACTCGCCGACGGCTTCGAAGGGTCCAGTGCCGTTCGTGGTTGTCATGCATGGCTGCGACGGCATGACCACATCGGAGAAAGAGTGGACGGCTCACGTCGCCGACGTGCTCAACAAGGAAGGCTTCGGCGCGCTGGTGCTCGACAGCTATACCACGCGGTACGTGGACAATAGCTGCGGCCTACCTGACCAGCACTGGGGCCGCCGCCGTGCCGATGATGCCTACTCCGCTCTCGACTATCTGGTCGATAAGAAGATCGCAAGCGAAGTCTACGTCATGGGCTACAGCAACGGCGGTTTGGCGAGCCTCATGGCGATGACCAAGAAGGAAGCGGACCACCCGCATCACTTTGCGGCAGGCTTTCCGATTGCGCCGAACTGCTACAGCGTGATCACGAAATACGGCGACTACTACGCTCCGATGATCGTTTTCACCGGCGATCAGGACAATGCTAACCCGCCCGCGCCGTGCCATGAGATGATGAAGAAAAAGCGGGCGACGCCGATCCAATTGATCGAGTACCAAGGTGCCAACCATGGATTCTTGCTCAACCAGTCGCCAAGGATCGGCGATCACGGCTGGGCTCTGACCTACAATCCCGCCGCGGAGAAGAACATGATGGCGACCATCATCGCCGCGATCAAAACAAAGAAGTTCGTGAAGGGGGTCGATGTTCGGCGGGCTTCAGAATGAGGGGACCCGCCCCCTCGTTCTCGGTGGCGACACGCCTAAAAAACAAGAAAGCCGCCCGAGGGCGGCTTTCTAAAAAACATCGTGAAATCAGAATTTTACTTGGTTGCGGGGATGCGCAACAAACATCCCCTGAGACTCCGATTTGCGACGTAAATACAGCCCTTTGGAAGCCCGTCCAGTGGACCTCTGATCGCCCGGTGTATCTCTGCCAAGCCAAGTCGGAATAACGCATGGGCGACTCGGCTGCCCGGGCGCAGAGACAATTGCCACCCGCCTCGACCGGAACATTTTGCACCGTTCGCTGCTTATGGGTTATCCGCCAGCGGTGCGGAGCGCGGTCCCTACCATCCTACGCCAGCCCCGGGAGAGGGACCGCGCACTTCGCCGGAGAGCAACAGCCGCAGACCCAGCCAAAAATGGCCGGGAGGTTGCGCGTTGCCCGTCGTACTCCGTCTTTCCTTGCCCGAGGGAACGCGGGTACCTTCCTCTGGCAGGGCCACATTCACATTATAAAGCTTGGATGAAGTTCGCGCAGGAACGTTGCCCTATCTGAGATGTTAGAGAGCAATTCAACAGCTCAGGAGGGAACTCCAATGAGAACTCTGTTACTGGCTAGTGTACTGGCGGTTGCAGGCTTCGCTATAGCGACGCCGATCTCCATTGCACCGGCGTCAGCTCAAGTTGACGTTGACACTCCGCTCGGCGGCGTAAGAGTGGGCCCGCATCCCCGTTACGACCGAGACTATGATCGACGCGCTTATCGCGCCTACGGATATGATCGGGAATATCGCGGATATCGCGGCTGCCGCACTGTCACGGTCGAGCGTGACGACGGTTCGGTCCGTAGGGTCCGTCGTTGCGACTAAGGCTCTCGCAATAGCGATAAAGGAATTGGGAGCCATCCACTAAGGCCGCTTCAATTGGCGGCCTCTTTCATTTCGGGCATTGCACCGGCATTGAGCCCCTGCGCGAGATCGCACACGTGAGCCCGGCCACTGGGACGAATGGCGTCCAGCCCCGGCACCTATGGTTGAAGCATCTTGATCGTTGAGATCGGCCACTTCCCGACGTGGCCTGTGATCGATATGCGCAGCCCATGAGAGTCGTCCAGAAACACCCCCTCGACGGTCCCCGCAGTCCCATCGGTGAGAACCGCAGCCCTTCCGACAAGCTCAGCCTCCGCTTGTACGTACTCTCGCAGAATGGCGGTGGCGCGGTGTTTCACGAGCTGTAAAGCGGCCTCGGGTTGATGAGCTCTACGTAGCAAGGCCATTGCTTAGCCCTCCGTGAGCGGTTGGAGAGGGCGCGGTCCCGACCGGGGCTGGCTGGCTTGAGATGGCCGGGACCGCGCTTACTCCGCGCTGGCGTTTCAAACGTCATTCAATACCGGAAGGCGCGGAAGATGCCGAAAGTCATGTGGAACCGGGGTTGTCCGTAGGATACCGGGAGCCTCTTCCCTCCGCGCGGCGAGCTGCGTTAGGCTCACAACCCGGACGAGAGGCGAGAATGGCGAGCAAGGTTGTACGTGTCGATAGGATAGAGCCGGTGATCCTGCCGCGCCTCCGTCGCGTGCAGGCGTGGCGCAGGGCACGGCTGCAGCGCCTCTTAGCCGATCCTGACATTGCCAAAAATGACCCGGAGCGGCGAAAGTCCATCAAGGCCGCGCAGCACTACACCGCTGTCTCAGCCCGCGCTGAAGCCATCCTGCGAGGTCTGATCGACCGTTAAGCGGGCGAAGGTGTACAGGGTGATACGCTCAACGAGTTGAACGACTACTTCGGCAACTTCGCTTGAAGCTCAGGCTCCTTCTCAGTGCACGCTATCTCGTTGCAGCTCAGCGTGACATATCCGCCTAATGATCGGCTCGTGCAGCTCGAAGCGGAGCAAGCAATGGTCGAACGTGAACGGTCAGAGGTTGGCGTCGATCCCGTTGAGTTTCATCCGAACGAAGCCGCTGTCTATCGGTGGAAGATTTCGAACCTGAAAAGGGGGCTCGCCGAGGGCGGTGAGGCAAGCCGCGCATGCGGGCGATACCAGGCAGGAGGAGATCTCGCACCGAACGCGTGGGCAGCGGTCAAGCGGTCCTGTGTCAAGAGCGGTGATCATCATTGGGTTGCCCGCTCGTACCGCTCGTGAGATCTCCTGCCAGAAGCGCCGCGGTGGACCGGCGCTTGCTACCC
>NZ_LNCU01000054.1:0-9656 GCF_001542415.1 Bradyrhizobium macuxiense | reverse complement strand
AATCGTGGCCCAGCCCCCCATTGCCCACTTCAGAAATCATGTGAGCGAGCGACGCAGAGGTTGCGGGTGGCTGCCCACCATGGAGCACCGTGTCGCAGAAACTCGTGGTTCGGCCCACCACCATACCAAATTCCGCAACGAGACGGGGCAACTGAGGGCATCCACCGGCAATCAAGTTGAGCGCTTCTGCCGCCCCGCCAGAATGAAGATCGGCACCGATGCGAGCTGAATGACGCTCGAGAATGCGATCAGCACCGCCAGCGAGTTTTCGTACAGCAGGCCCGCCACGATGCTGCCTGCGAGCCACCCGACGCCGTAGCCCGCATAGTAGAGTCCGAACGCGAAGTTGCGCTTTCCTTCCGGCAGCACTTCGGCGACGATCGCCTTGAGCAACGTGTCCTGGATCGCGTAGCCCACGCCCCAGAGCAGCATGCCGAACAGCACAAGCCAGAAGCCGCCGAGAAACACGAAGGGCGAGAACGCGGCCGAGACGCATACCGCGGCAATTACGATAGGGAGCCCGACGCGATCGTAGGCCTTTCCAAAGAACAGATTCGCCAGCACGCCAAACGCCGTCGAGATGGCGAGCATCACGGGAATCCACTGCTCAGACGCGATATTCGCCTTGGTCAGGTGGTATGAGATGAGCTCAAAACTCATCAGGCCGGCGGCGAACAGGGCGCCTGCCAGCATGTACAGCCAATAGGCCTTGCCGAAGTCCCTGGCCGGGGCTGTGTGCCCCTGCTCGAGCCGCGACGGCAGCGGGAAATTCACCCGGGCGCCCACCAACGCGACCAGGGCCGCCACGGCCGAGATGGTCAAAAAGGCGTACCCGGTGCGGAAGTCCCCCTTCAGCAGGAGCACCAGTGCGATGATGAGTGGACCGAGCGTCGCGCCGGTCTCGTCGAGCGCAGTGTTCAGCGCGTACACCCATCCCTTGCCGAGTTCACCCGTCGTATAGGACAGCATGGCTTCGACCGTGGGCTTGCGCAGCGCCCGCCCGATCCGTTCGGCGAGAACGAGAGCGGCCGCGACCTGCCAGCTTCCGGCGAGCGCCATTGCCGGTACCGCGAACAGGTTGATGACGTAGCCGACGAAAGTGATCATCCAGTAGCGTCCTGTCCGGTCCGCCGCGTAGCCGGCCGGCAGGCGAAGCGCGTAGCCGAGAAACTCACCCAGCCCCGCCGTGATGCTGACGATGGCGGCGCTCGCGCCTAGCGAGGCCATGAAGGGGCCGTTGATGCTCCCGCCGCCTTCGTAGGTGATGTCGCCGAACAGGTTGACGACGCCCGTCGTCATCACGAAGAGAAACGCGGGTGAAGTGACCGAGGCCGATCGAGCCATGGAACAACCTCTCCTTGCGTCGATGACGGCCCCGTCGCCCGCCGCCGGTTTTGATGTATCGTCAGGCAACCTTGCAGGATTGGCCGGGTTCCTTCCTTTAACGGAATCCGATAAAGGCGCACCGAGATGAAGTTCAAGGATCTGCTGAGCGGCTTCATCCGGCTGCACATTCTCCACCACGCGGCGGAACATGACATCTACGGTCAGTGGATCATCGACGAGCTCGCACGACACGGCTACAAGCTCAGTCCCGGAACGCTCTATCCGCTTCTGAACGCGATGGAACAGCGGGGCTATCTCAAGTCCCGGAAGCAGCGCAAGGGCCGCACCGCCCGGAAGCTCTATCGGGCCACGGCTTTGGGCAGGAAGGGACTTGCCCTGGCCAAAGTCCGAGTCAAGGAATTCACCGGCGAGGCAATGAAGGGATAGGAACGGCCGCCCCACCGGAAGTTACTTGCCTTCGTCGGAGCGCGCTTTCTTGGGAGAAATGAGTCCCAAGCCGCGGACAACTCTTCAAGCTCAGGCTCTGAATCCGTGAATCCAACCGGATGCGGAGCCATCCCTTCCAAAACGTAGGTCATGCTGGCGGAGTTTGGGCCCGTGACGATGTGACGTACTTGGTTGCGGGGCGATTTGAACCTGAGAGTTAAGTCATTGATCTTACCGAAGGCAATTTCGCAGACAAAAATAAACCCAGCAATCCTTAGAGATTGCTGGGTTTTTCACCAACTTGGTTGCGGGGATAGGATTTGAACCTATGACCTTCAGGTTATGAGCCTGACGAGCTACCGGGCTGCTCCACCCCGCGTTAAACCGTTGCATGCCTTGCAGAACGGGAGCCTGAGACAACCGGCCAACGCGTCTAACGGCGCCGATCGATCCGTCCGGAGGGCTTCCTGAGAAGGCGACCCGGGCCGAAGCCGTCGGGTGCGGGGCGTATGTATCAACGTCGCCCCGGTTTGGAAAGCCCCGCGAGCAGGTTTTTGAGGATTTTGTGACGCCGAAACCTCCGGTTTTCCTGACAAAATTGCCACGGGGAACCGACCCTTGCCAGAAACCGCACAAAAGCAGAGCTTGGGCCGCAACAAAACCGTCAACGAAACGTCATCCGAGAGGAAACGCCATGGACCGGCCATTGAAGAGTCCCGGGCTTCACGCGCTCGAAGAGACCTTCCAACGCCAGGTCGAGACGTCGCGGGGTGAGCCTGCGCCGACCTTGCAGGCGCGGCTCGACCGGTTGAGACGGCTGCGGGCCGCGGTCACCGAAAACGAGGCGCGGTTCGAAGCGGCGATCTCGGCCGATTTCGGCCACCGCTCCACCGTCGAAACCGTGATCGCCGAGACCATGCTGGTGCTCGGCGAGATCAAGCACGCGGCCAAGCACCTCAAGCACTGGATGGCGCCGCAGAAGATCCCGACCACGCTGCAATTCGCGCCGGCCAAGAACCGCTTGATCCCGCAGCCGCTCGGCGTGGTCGGAATCATGGCGCCCTGGAATTATCCGTTGCAGCTGACATTGGCGCCCGCGGTCGCCGCAATCGCGGCCGGCAACAGCGCGATAATCAAGCCGAGCGAGCTGGTGCCCCGCTTCGCCGAGTTGCTGATGGAGGTGATTGCGAAGAAATTCGACGCTACCGAACTCGCGGTCACCGACATCGACGAGGAGATCGCAAAGGCTTTTGTCGCGCTGCCGTTCGATCACCTGATCTTCACCGGTTCGACCCGGGTCGGCCGGCTGGTCGCGGAAGCCGCCGGCCGCAACCTGACACCGGTGACGCTCGAGCTCGGCGGCAAGTCGCCTGCGATCGTCGACGGCTCCGCCGACATCGACGAAGCCACCCGCCGCATCGCCTACGGCAAGCTGCTCAATGCCGGCCAGACCTGCATCGCGCCCGATTATGCTCTGGTGCCGGAGGCCTCCGTGCAGTCCTTCGCGATGCGGCTGCAGGGCCACATGCAGCACATGTACGGCACCGACCCCGCCAACCCCGATTACACCTCGATCATCTCGGACCGGCATTACACCAGGCTCGAGCGCCTCGTGGCCGACGCCGCGGCGAAGGGCGCCAGCATCATGCAGCCGGCCGCGCCCAACGATCCCGACTGGAAGGGCAAGCGCAAATTCCCGCCGACCGTCATTGTCGATGCGACGCCCGAGATGGCGGTGATGCAGGAGGAGATCTTCGGACCGCTGCTGCCGGTGATGGGCTATCGCGATGCCGCTGATCCGATCGCCTACATCAACAAGCATGACCGTCCGCTCGCGCTGTACTGGTTCGGCACCGACAGCGCCGCGCGCGACGAGGTGCTGGCGCGCACGGTGTCCGGCGGAGTGACGGTCAACGACTGTCTGTTCCACTTCGCGCAGGCCTATCAGCCCATGGGCGGCGTCGGCGCATCCGGCACCGGTGCCTATCACGGCGAATGGGGCTTCAAGACGCTGACCAAGCTGAAGCCGGTGTTCTACCGCTCGCGGCTGAACCGATTGGCCGACCTGTATCCACCCTACGGCGCGAAGATCGCGCGGCTGGAGAAGTTGATGAGGTATTTGTCGTAGGGCTCAAGCGTCATTGCGAGCGAAGCGAAGCAATCCATAGTGCCGCACAACGGATGGATGGATTGCTTCGTCGCTTCAGCGCAAAATTGCTTTGCAATTTTGTCGCGAGCTCCTCGCAATGACGGATAACAATAAAGAAGGGGGAAGCGTGACTCATACATCCGATTTCGTGGTGGTGGGCGCAGGCTCGGGCGGCTGCGCGGTGGCGGGAAGATTGTCGGAGGATGCCGCGACCTCGGTGGCGCTGCTCGATGCCGGCGGCAGGAACGACAACTGGGTCGTCACCACGCCGGGCGCGCTGGTGCTGATGGTCGCCGGCACCATCAACAACTGGGCATTCAACACCGTGCCGCAGAAGGGCCTCAACGGCCGCGTCGGCTACCAGCCGCGCGGCAAGGGACTCGGCGGCTCCTCGGCGATCAACGCTATGGTCTATATCCGCGGCCATCGCGCCGATTACGACCATTGGGCCTCGCTCGGCAACACCGGCTGGGCGTACGCCGACGTGCTGCCCTACTTCAAGCGATCGGAGGACAACGCCGATTTCGACGGCGAGTATCACGGCAAGGGAGGCCCGCTCGCCGTCAACAAGCTCCGCTCCGGCAATCCGATCCAGCAGACATTTCTGCAGGCGGCGCAGGAGGGACAATTTCGTATCCGCGACGACTTCAACGGCGAAGACCATGAGGGCCTCGGCATCTACCAGGTGACACAGAAGAACGGCGAGCGCTGGAGCGCGGCGCGGGCCTATGTGCACCCGCATATGGGCAAGCGCGCCAATCTGCGTGTCGAGACCAATGCTCTCGCGACCCGCATCCTGTTCGAAGGCAAGCGCGCGGTCGGCGTCGAATACAGGCAGGGCAAGGAGCTGAAGCATATCCGCGCGCGGCGCGAAGTGCTGCTCGCCGCCGGCGCATTCCAGTCACCGCAGCTCTTGATGCTCTCGGGCGTCGGCGATGCCGATACGCTCGGCAAGCGCGGCCTTGCGAGCGTGCATCATCTGCCTGGCATCGGACAGAATTTGCAGGACCATCCGGACTTCATCTTCGGCTATATGTCCGACAATCCGAACTTCGCCGGCATCTCGCTGAAGGGCATGCCGCGGCTGCTCCGCGCCATCCTGCAATATCGCAGGGAGCGGCGCGGTCCCCTCACCTCGAACTTCGCCGAATGCGGCGGCTTCCTCAAGACGAGGCCCGACCTCGACATCCCCGACATCCAGCTGCATTTCGGCATGGCGATGGTCGACGATCACGGCCGCAAGCGCCATGGCGGCACCGGCTTCTCCTGCCATGTCTGCCTGCTCCGGCCGAAGAGCCGCGGCAGCGTCGCGCTGGCGAGCGCTGATCCGGAGCAGGCGCCGCTGATCGATCCGAACTTCCTCAGCGAGGAGGCCGATCTCGAGGCCATGGTCGCGGGCTACAAGACCACGCGGCGGCTGATGGAGACGCCGTCGCTGCGCGCCCTGCAGCAGAAGGACATGTTCACCGCAGACGTGCATACCGACGACGACATCCGCAATATCCTGCGCGAGCGCGTCGACACGGTCTACCACCCGGTCGGCACCTGCAAGATGGGCACCGGCGATCCGCTCGCGGTGGTCGACCCGAAGCTGCGCGTGCATGGCCTGGAGGCGCTGCGCGTGGTCGATGCGTCGATCATGCCGACCTTGATCGGCGGCAACACCAACGCACCGACCATCATGATCGG
Source organism: Bradyrhizobium macuxiense (assembly GCF_001542415.1). Classification (GTDB taxonomy): domain Bacteria; phylum Pseudomonadota; class Alphaproteobacteria; order Rhizobiales; family Xanthobacteraceae; genus Bradyrhizobium; species Bradyrhizobium macuxiense. Next base: position 4,045 of record NZ_LNCU01000054.1, on the reverse strand, counting down.
CGAGAAAGCCGCCGACATGATCAAGGGGGAGATGCGGTAACGCCTTCCGCCAAACCAAAATCTGCGGAACAACCCCATGCACAGTAGAAAATGGCGGGATTGAGATGATGCGCCTTATCCGAAATCACCTTGACACGTCGGGCAAATCACCGGCAGTCCTCGATCATCGCGCATTGGGACAACCGCAACCCAACCCGTCATGCCGGGCCCTCCCGGTCCAGAAAGCGTAGGCCGGATGAAGCCAACGGGTCGCGCGAACGCGCGCCCGATGACAGGCTCCGCGTAATCCGGGACTCACATGTAGGACCCCGGATTGCGCTACGCTCCATCCGGGCGACAAGGCTCAATTCAGCAAGAACCCGCCATCCACCGTCACCACGGTGCCGGTCATGTAGCGCGAGGCATTCGATGCAAGCAGCATGATCGCGCCGTCGAGATCGGATTCGGCGCCGACCCGGCGCTGCGGAATCCGCTTCGCCAGTCTCTCGCCTGATGGCGTCGACCAGAAATCGTGGTTCATCTCGGTGTCGATATAGCCCGGCGCCAGCGCGTTGACGCGGATGCTGTTGCCGGCGAGTTCCAGCGCCATCGCCTTGGTGCCCTGGATCATGCCGGCTTTGGAGATCGCATAGGGCGAGACGGCCTTCAGCACGCCCTGCCCAAGCACGGAGGCGACGTTGACGATGTTGCCCGGCTGCTTGCGCGCGATCATGCGCCGCGCCAGTTCGGTGGCGAGGAAGTAGGCGCCCTTCAGATTCGAATTGATCACCGCGTCCCAATCCGCTTCCGTCTGCTCAGTCGAGAGCTTCTCGATCGCGATACCGGCATTGTTGATCAGCACCGTGGTCGGGCCGAGAGCTGCTTCCGCCGCGTCGAGCGCCTTCGCGATCCCAGACATATCCGTGACGTCCATCTGCACGGCGGCAGCGCGGCCGCCCTTCGCCCTGATCTCGTCCTCGAGGCTCTTCAGCTTCGCGGTCTGCCGCGCCGCCAGCACCACCGCGGCACCGTGCGCCGCGAGCACGCGGGCGAATTGCCGTCCCAGCCCCTGCGAGGCGCCGGTGATGAGGATGATTTCTTTACTGACATCGAATAGGTCGGACATCGACAGGTTCCCGGATCAGAGTGGCCGATTGATAGCTACAATTGTGCCTATTGTGATCCTGATTAATTGACCAAGGGACCGCGGCGCAATGGGGCGGGATTCCTTTCCATGAACAGTTTCGACGCGGTCATCACCCTCGGCATGTTGTTTGCGGTCTTGACCGGTTTCAGCACCGGCCTGTTGCGTAGCGCGGTCACGATCCTGACCTATCTCGTCGCCATGCCGATCGCGGTTGCCGTGCTGTCGATCATCGGACCACATATCGCGGAGCTTCCGGGATCGCCGTTTCCTCCCAACGGCGTGCTGTTGTTCGGGCTATTTCTGGTGACCGGCGTCGTGCTCGGACGGTTGGCGCGGACGATGCTCGACGACGCCGTCGGTTCGGAGATCGGGATCGGTGACCGGCTGGCCGGTGCGCTGCTCGGCGCCATCAGGGCCGGGCTCGTCGTGATCACCCTCGTCCTGGTTTTCGATCAGCTCGTGCCCATGGCCAATCAGCCGCAATTCCTCAACGGATCGCGATTGCGGCCGCTGTTTTCCGCCGCCGGGCAAACCGGCATCCGACGTTTGCCGCCCGAGGTCACCATGACGATCGAGCGGTTGCGACGCGAGCGGCGCATCTAGCCTGTTCCTGCCGGGCATGGCATGCACTAATGCATTGCAGGTGCCTTATCGGCACCGCCAAGCTTGGCTAGAATACCGCCATCGAACCTTTACAGACTTACCGACATCACAGGGAGCGAAAATCGTGGATCTCGGAATCAAAGGCCGCCGCGCCATCGTCTGCGCATCGAGCAAGGGGCTGGGCCGCGCCTGCGCGATCGCGCTCGCCAATGAGGGCGTCCATGTCACGCTGACGGCGCGCGGCGCCGAGGCGCTGAAGCAGACCGCCGAGGAGATCCGCAAGGCACATCCTTCCGTCACCGTCACCGAGATCGTCGGCGACATCACGACGCCGGCCGGACGCGAGGCCGTGCTGAAAGCCTGCCCCGATCCGGATATCCTGATCAACAATGCCGGTGGCCCGCCGCCCGGCGATTTCCGTAACTGGACCCGCGACGACTGGATCAAGGCGATCGACGCCAACATGCTGACCCCCATTGAGCTGATCAAGGCAACCGTCGACGGCATGATGGCGCGCAAATTCGGCCGTATCGTCAACATCACGTCCGCGGCCGTGAAGGCCCCGATCGAGATTCTCGGCCTGTCCAACGGCGCGCGCGCCGGCCTCACCGGCTTCGTCGCCGGTCTGTCGCGCAAGACCGTGATCAACAACGTCACCATCAACGGCCTGTTGCCGGGCCCGTTCGAGACCGACCGGCTGCGCGGCACCGCCAAGCCCGAGGCCGAGAAGCGCGGCGTTCCGGTCGAGCAGATACTCGCCGATCGCGCCAAGCTGAACCCCGCCGGCCGCTTCGGCCATCCCGACGAGTTCGGCTACGCCTGTGCCTTCCTGTGCGGCGCCAAGGCGGGCTTCATCACCGGGCAGAATATCCTGCTCGACGGCGGCGCCTTCCCGGGCACGCTCTGAAAGGGGCGCTAGATGAAGGCCGTCTGGTACGAACGGACCGGCGCGGCGCCGACGGTGCTTACCGTCGGCGAGATGCCGACGCCGGATGCCGGCCCCGGCGAGGTTCGCATCCGCCTCGAAGCTTCCGGCGTCAATCCGGCCGATGTCGGCCGCCGCAGCGGCAATTATCGGCAGATGGAATTTCCGCGCGTGATTCCGAACAGCGACGGCGCCGGGATCATCGACCAACTCGGCGAAGGCGTGACGCGATGTGCCGTCGGCGACCGCGTCTGGCTGTTCAACGGCCAGCGCAATGGCCGCGCCTTTGGCACCGCGGCGGAATATATCACGATCGCCGACTATCTGGTGACGCGGCTGCCCGATGACGTGTCCTTTGCGGCCGGCGCGACGCTCGGTATCCCCTGCATGACCGCGTGGTGCGCGCTGTTCGCGGACGGACCGATCACGGGACTGACCGTGCTCGTCACCGGCGGCGCCGGCGCAGTCGGCCATTATGCCGTGCAACTGGCCAAATGGGGCGGCGCGCGGGTGATCGCGATCGTGAGCTCGCAAGTCAAGGACATGGAGGCGCGGCTTGCCGGCGCCGACATGGTGGTCAACTACCGCACCGAGGACGTGGTGGCCAAGGTGATGGCCTTTACCGAGAACCGTGGCGTGGACCGCGTGGTCGATGTCGACTTCGGCGGCAACCTTGCGACCACATTGAAGATCATGGCGTTCAATTCGACGATCGCGGTCTATGCCACCAATGGCAACCGCACGCCGACGGTGCCGGTGCGCGAGCTGATGGAGAAATGCATCACGGTGCGTTCGCTGGTGCTGTTTGCGCTGCCGCCGATGCTGCTCGCGGCCGCGCAGGAGGACATCACCAAATGGCTCGCATCCGGCACCCGGGTGCACAACATCGCCGGACAATTCGCGCTGGCCGAGACGGCACAGGCTCATCTCGCCGTCGAGAAGGGCGACAAGATGGGCACTGTGATCGTCGACTGCTCCCGGTAACGGACTTTCCTCCTCTCCCCGCCAGCGGAGTGAGGTGAAGGAACTAGCACTACTTTGGCAGAAACTGTTTTTGTAGCGACTTTTCAAGGATTCGTCTTCTGCAGTACGGACACCGCTGAGCCCGCGGTCGCAGGATGAGATCGACGATGGCGTGACGTACTGCGGGCATGGTTGGCTGAGGCGGAGGCCCGTTGATTCTTTTTTTTCCGCCCCGCATATGCGAGGCGACGATGTTGCAGGAAGGCGTAGGCGATCATGGTCATTAGAGCGTGACGATGAAGGCCTTGCCATGATCGCCCTTCGAAGTGATCAAGTCCAAGCTCCTCTTTCAACTGCTGATGCGCCTGCTCGCAGATCCATCGTGCCTTGATGGTGGCGGCCAGTGTGCGCAGATCCGTCGCCGCAGG
>NZ_LNCU01000053.1 GCF_001542415.1 Bradyrhizobium macuxiense | reverse complement strand
CTAGTACCCGGAATCAGAGTTGATTGATACGGCGGCCCTTGAAACGGCGTTGACGGATCTTTTTCTTGGTCCAGACGAAGGGCTCGGCTTTGTCGTTGTAGGCGTTGACGTAGGCATCGATGTGTTCCTGAAGCTGCTTGAGGCTTGTGAAGGAGGTGCCGCTGAGCGACTGCCCCTGCAGGATTGAGAACCATACCTCGATCTGGTTGAGCCAGGACGCACTCGTCGGTGTGAAATGGAATTGCACATTGGGATGGGCCTTGAGCCAGCTCTCATTCTTCTTGTGGGTGTTGAGGTTGTCGAGGATGACGTGAAGCTTTCGGCCCGGAAAGGCCGCGGTGAGGCTGTTCATGAAATCGAGAAACTCGACACGGCGACGGCGTTTTGAATGCGTAGCGATGATCTTTCCGGTGGCGACTTCGAGCGCTGCAAACAATGTCGTGGTGCCATGCCGCTTGTAATCGTGGCTCTGGCCGGTCAAGGCGCGGCCATTGGGCAACTTCAGATAGCCCTGCGCTCGCTCCAAAGCCTGGATCGAGGGCTTCTCGTCCACGCAGAGCACAATAGCCTTCGCCGGCGGGGCGACGTAAAGGCCAACGACATCGGCGGCTTTGGCCGTAAAGTTCGGGTCGTTGCTCTCACACCAGGACTTGCGAGCCGCGAGGTCAATCTTGTGGCTGCGCAGGAACCGCCAGACATATTGGACGTCAACATCGCCTAGCGCCTCGGCCAGCAGAGGGCCGGTCCAGCGCGCAAACCCTTGCGGGGGCGGCTTATCCAGCAGCTTCAGAATCCGCTTGTCGGTCGTCTTCGTATAGATCGGCTGCTTGCCGGGCCGCGGCTTGTCTTGCAGCCCTTCAAGGCCTTGGTCGGCATAGCGATGCCGCCAAACGCTGACAATCCGCGGCTGGACCCCAACTTCCTTGGCGATCGACCGGGTGCTGCGCCCGTCCGCCGCTAACAGGACTATCCGCGCCCGCTTCAAATCGCGCTGCAATGTCATCGGTGAGCGACAACACGCCTCAAGCACCTTGCGATCTTTCCTCGAAAGGCGGACTTCTCTTGCTTCGGGTATCATCCCGACCTTGAATCACGACTCACGTTCCAAGAAAAGCGGGTACTAGTCTGACTGCAACGCAGGCTTCTCGTGGGCCTACGACGCGAAGTCGCGCGGGGTGAAATCGAGGTCGAGGACCTTCCACTCCTTGTACCGATCCTTCGGCAGCATCGCGTAGGGCTGGCAGGCCTGCAGCGCGCTGGTGGCGCTCTGCATCAACAGCGGGCCTTTCGCCGACGCGCTGGCCTCGATCAACTGCGGGGTGGCCGCGAGCTTCCCGTCGGGCATCAACAACACCCGCAGCTTGACCCTGACATCGTCGCTGGTGCTCAGCGTCGCCGGAAGCTTCAGGCAGCTCTTCAGATGACGGCGGAATTCGGCGACCACGCCGGTGCCGATATCGGCCTTCTGGGTGGCCGGCGCATCGAAATTGTCCATGCCCGCGTCAGGGCCCGACGGCGCCGGAGCGGACGTCTCCGCAGGGAGATAAGGAGGCAGGCCGAGAATGACGTGGTATTTGACTGAGGGATCGGGCTCCGGCTGCGTGTAGGCAGGCGCCGGCGGCGGCGCGGGTTGCTGCGCTGCTGGCGGGGGCTGCTGGGGGATCGGAGGCTGCTCGGCCTTCGCCATCTGTTGCGGGGGCGGACTCGGCTGCGGCACCGGTTGCGGCGGCGTCGCCGCCTGCTTCTGCTGGGGCTGCGGCTTCTGCTCCTGTGCCGGCGGGTCCTGTGCCGGCGGGGTCTCTTGCTTCTGCGCCGGTTGCGGCGCAGGCGCCTGAGCTTCAGGCTGGGCTGCGGCCTGATCGGTAGGCTTGTCGAGCGACGGCAATCGCAGCTCCGGCGTCGGCGATGGGGTCGGCGTCGGGTCGGGCGCGACCTCGGCGGCCTCCTGCGGCGTCACGACCTCGACCGGCATCGTGTCAGCGGCGACAGGGTCGAACTGATGGACTTCCGAATAAAGGAAAATGAGCGCGAGCAGCAACAGGTGCACGAGCACCGACGCCATCAAATCCGCATTTGGCCGGAACTTCATCCCACTCGATCACGTCGTGATGTCTCCCCGCCCACTACAATAGCGGTCGAGACCTGTCAGCCTCAATCCCATTTCGGCGCAAAACCGGAATCGGTCAATCGGCCACTGGCGCTGCCCATCGCGGAGATCTCGCGCATGTCCTCGCCGGACAGCTCGAAATCGAACACATTGATGTTCTCCTGCAGTCGCTCGAGCCTTGAGGTGCGCGGGATCGCGGAAACATTCTGTTGCACCAGCCAGCGCAGGCAGATTTGGGCGGCGGTCTTGCGATAGCGGTCGCCGATCCGCGCCAGCGCGCGGTCGTTGCGAATCCGCCCCTTCGCGATCGGGCTGTAGGCGACCAGCGCCAGGCCGTGGCGCGCGCAGGCCTCCATCACCCTGGCCTGGTCGAGATAGGGGTGGTACTCGACCTGGTCGCAGGTCAGCGGCTCCGGACACGCGGCCACCGCCTCCTCGATCAACGCCACCGTGAAGTTGGATACGCCGATATGGCGCGCCAGCCCCGCCTGCTTGACCCGCGCCAGCGCACCGAGCGTGTCCGCCAGCGGCACCTGCGGATTGGGCCAGTGCAGCAGCAACAGGTCGACGTCGGTGAGGCGAAGCCGCGCCAGGCTCTCCTTGGCGGACCGCTCCAGATCCTTCGGCTTGAAATGGCTGGTCCAGACCTTGGTGGTCACGAACACGTCGTCGCGCTTGATACCCGAGGCGCGCAGCCCCTCGCCGACCTCGCGTTCGTTCTCGTAGATCTGGGCGGTGTCGATATGACGATAGCCGAGCCGCAGAGCCTGCTCGACGATGCGCGCGCAGGCACGGCCGCGCAATTCCCATGTGCCGAGCCCGATCGCGGGGATTTTGGCACCGTTGCCTTCGACGACATTCATGCCGCCATTATGCGCGCTCGAGATTGCGCTGCCAACTCACGCCGGCGCAGGATCGGGATCGACCACGAGCACGCCCCCGCCGCGGCGTGGCGGGNNCGGGTGCCTTAGTCCTTCATTCCCGTGATCGAAGCGCTCACCGCTCTCGAATCGCGCGACGGCCAGCGGCCGCTTTCGACCTGGGACAGGAAATCACCGACGATCCTGTTGTATTCGTCGGGCTCCTCGATGTTGATGGCATGGCCGCAGTTCGGCATCACGGCGAGTGCGGCCGACGGAATGCTCTGCTTCATCAGGATGCCCGGCAAGAGACACGGCCAATCCTCATCGCCGGTGATGATGAGCGTCGGCACATTGATGCGCTTCATCTCGTCGACCAGCGTGTAGAGCGAGGGCCGCTCCTTCTGTACCCCCTGCTGGGTATTGGCCGATCCCACCGCCGAATGTTCAGCCAGCATGGTCTTGAACTCGGCGTGACCGCGCGGGTCCTTGTTCTCGTATTGCACGCGCGTCGGCCCATAAGCGTAGCGCTCGGCGAAGGCCGGCATGCCCTCGTTGCGGATCATGTTCGCGATCACGTCGGCCTCGGCGCGAAACGTCTCGCGCTTGTCGAGCTCGGCGCCGTAACCGCAGCCGCCGATGCACAGCGACAGCGCGCGTTCCGGATGGCGCAGCCCGAAATGCAGGGTCGCGAAGCCGCCCATCGACAGGCCGACGATGTGAGCCTTCGGCTGGCCGATATGATCGAGCACGGCCAGGATGTCGTCGGCGGCACGTGCCTGCGAGTAGGACGAGACCTGCTCCGGCACGTCGGAGGGCGGGAAGCCGCGCGCATTGTAGGCGATGGTCCGGTAGCGCTTGCCGAAATGCCGCATCTGCGGCTCGTAGCTGCGCAAGTCGCCGGCGAACTCATGGACCAGGATCACCGGATGGCCCGATCCGGTTTCTTCGAAATAGAGGCGTACTCCGTCGTATGTCACAGCAAAGGGCATGGTGCTCTCCTGCCTTCTGGTTCGCGGGTTACGGGAGGCCGGCTCCCGCTGGTGGCCTGGCGCGCGGCAGATAAGTGCCGTGGCCCTTGGCGCCGACGAGATTGCCGTCATCGACGACGACCTTGCCGCGCACCATGGTGAGGACCGGCCAGCCCGTGACTTCAAGCCCTTCATAGGGCGTGTAGTCGGAGCCGTCATGGATCAACTCGTGCCGAATGGTGACCTTGCGCTTCGGATCCCACAGCGCGATGTCGGCGTCCGAGCCGACCGCGATCGTGCCCTTGCGCGGATAGAGGCCATAGATCTTGGCATGATTGGTCGCGCTGAAGGCGACGAAGCTGTTGAGATCGATGCGGCCCTTCACCACGCCTTCGGAGAACAGGATCGGCAGCCGCGTCGCCACGCCGGGGATTCCGTTCGGCACCCAGCGGAAGCTGGTGCGGCCCTTCGGTGCCAGCTTGCCTTGCGGATCGCCGTAGCGGAACGGGCAATGGTCCGACGAGAAAACCGAGAACACCTTCTGCTGCAGGCCTTCCCAGCATGCCTTCTGGCTGGCGAGATCGCGCGGCGGCGGCGAGCAGACGTATTTCGCGCCCTCCATGTTGAGTTGATCGAGATCCTTCTCCGTCAACACCAGATATTGCGGACAGGTCTCGCCCATCACGCGCAGGCCGCGCTGCTGGGCGCGGCGGATTTCGTCCATCGATTCCCGGTTCGAGACGTGAACGATCATGATCGGCACGTCGACGAGCTCGGACAGCGAGATGGCGCGATGGGTCGCTTCGCGCTCGACCGGGATCGGCCGCGACGCCGCGTGAAAGTGCGGGGCGGTGTTGCCGGCGCGTTCGAGGCGGTCGGTGAGGAAGCGGATCGCATCATAGTTTTCCGCGTGCACCATCAGCATGGCGCCGGTCTCGCGCGCCACCGACATGGTCTCGAGCAATTCGCGATCCGAGAGCGCGAGTCCCTCATAGGTCATGAAGACCTTCAGCGAGGTGTAGCCATCCTCCACCAGCGCCGGCAGCTCCTGGCCGAGCACATGCTCGGTCGGATCGGTGAGGATGAGATGGAAGGCAATGTCGACATGGCATTCGCCTTCCGCCAGCGCGTGGTAGCGCTTCAGCGCCTCGCGCAGCGTCTGGCCCTTCTCCTGCAGGCAGAACGGCAGCACCGTGGTGTTGCCGCCGAACGCCGCGGAACGGGTGCCGCTGGCGAAGCCATCCGCCATGACGATGCCGTCACCCGACGGTTGCGCGAAGTGGACATGGCTGTCGATGCCACCGGGCAGCACAAGCCGGTCGGTCGCATCGATGATATCAGTCGCGGGCCCGAGATCGTGTCCAAGCGCCGTGATCCTGCCGTCACGGATTCCGACGTCGCAGGCAAACGTATCGGCAGCAGTGACGACGGTGCCGCCGCGGATGATGGTGTCGAAGGACATCAGCGGGCTCCCTCCTTCGGTGAGCGATGTTCGATGACGGCGGCCAGCGGCTCCGGCAGCCCGAGCGTGGGCTTGGGGTCGGGCCGACGGAAGGTGCCGGCGACCGCCTTGCGAGGATTGAGCACGGCAAGCGTCTCGGCCTGGCGCACCGCGGCCGCGACCGGATCGATCACCGGCACGGGGATGCGATCGCGCACCTTGGCGGCGAGCCCGGCCAGCGGCGCGCCGGAGAGAATGACGACATCGGCATTGTCCCGCTCGACCGCGCGGTTGGCGAGCGCAACCAGCAGCTCTTCCTTCTCGGCCTGCACCTCCGAGATCGACTCGAAAGCACCGTCGAGCGTGCGTATCCCGGCGCAGCGCGCGGTCAGGCCGTGCATGGCGACGCATTCCTCGTACCAGGGCGCGAGCGCACCGGCGAAGGTCACGATGGAAAACCGCCGGCCGACCATGCAGGCGGTGAGCATGGCGGCTTCGGCGAGGCCGACGACCGGAAATTCGAACAGCTCCCGCGCGCCGAACAATCCGGGATCGCCGAATGCGGCAATGATCGCGGCATCGATGCCGGGCCCGGCCTCGGCCAACATTTCGAGCGCGATCGCGCCGCCGATCTGGGCTTCGGCGCGGGTCGCGATATAGGGCACACCGCGCGACGCCGTGGCGGGCACCAGCTCGGTGCCGGGCGAAGCGACTCTGCTGCCGGCGGCATGCAGCAGATCCGTCACGGCCGCCGTCGTGTTGGGATTGAGCAGCAGAATCCTCATCGTCGTACTTTCCCTGTCGTCCGGCCGCCTGGCCTGGTGCGTTCCTCAGGCGGAGCGGCGGCGTCCGCCTCGCCGCCCAGCGTTTCCGCGACGATTTCGCCGGTGCGACGCACATGGTGCGCCAGCAACTGTCCCGCGCGAGCCGCCTCACCCGCCTTGAGCGCGGCCAGGATGTCCTGGTGCTCGCGCACCGATTCATCCCAGCGTCCCAGCACCGACAGTGCGAAGAAGCGCGCGCGCTCGGCCCGCGCCAGCAGTGCCTCGTGCGTCGCCTTCAGCACAGCATTGCGCGCGAAGCCGACGATCGCCGAATGGATCTGCTGGTTAGTCTGGAAATAGTCGCGCAGTTCGCCGCGACCGTGGTGCCATTCGATCTTGTCCTGCAGCGACTTGAGCCGCTCGAAATCGGCGGGCTCCATGCGCGTGGCGGCAAGCTCCGCGGCGCAGCGCTCGATGCCGCTGACGGCCTCGAACAGCTCGGTCAATTCGGCGTGCCGGAACGGCGCGACCACGGCGCTGTGGTTGAGGCGCAGCTCGACCAGCCCCTCGCTCGCGAGCTGCTTCAGTGCCTCGCGCAGCGGCGTGCGCGAAATGCCGAGCGCGTCGGACAGATCCGCCTCGCCCAATTGCTGTCCGGGCGCAAGCTCGCCGCGCACGATCATGGTGCGCAGCCGCGCCGCCGCCTGCTCGTGCAATCCGATCCGCGGTACGCGCAGGCGCCGCCGCTGCCCGTCCGTCATCGGGCCTCGGCGCTTGGGATCCTTCTTGCGCCCTGTCGTCCTGGTTTCAGTCACTGTTCGCCTTCATCACCGCCCGCGAGGACCTTCGTCCTCCACGTTGAACGCCGTGGCCGCCCGCAGCTCCGGATTGGAGAACAGGCCGCCCCAGCCTTGAATCCGCGACGGATCGCAGCCGGTCGCAACCAGGCACACCCACAGCGTCACCGCAATCGAATCGAGCACGGGCACGCCTAACTGCTGCTCCAGCCGCGCGGCGGCACCGGCGCCCCGCATGTTGGTGCAGAGTACCACCGCGGCATCGCAGCCCTCGCGCACCACCTGCTCGATCAGCGACGCGACCTCGGCCTCGCTGACCTCCGCGAAGGAAAAATTGTCCTGCAGCGACAAGTGCCGCTCGGCGAAGCAATGCAGCCCTGCCGAATTCCAATTGGCGATGATCCTGTCCTGGACGTCCTTGCGATACGGCGTCACCAGTCCGATGCGCTTCGCGCCGATCCGGCGCAACAGGTCGCGATAGGCCAGCACCGTGGTGCAGGCCTTGATCCCGGTGGACGCCGTAATCTGCTCGCACAGGCTCTCGTCGCGATCGAAGCCGAGCCAGCTCGCCGACGTCCCGTTCCAGGCGATGACATCGACCTTGGCATGCGCCAGCAGTTCGGCCGCGCGCAGGATCTCGCTGGCGTCGAACTGGCGCAGCGCGGAGTCGGACAGCGCGATCTCCGTCACCTTGAAGCGCGAGAAATGCGCCGAGACATTGTCGATGCCCGCCAGCATCGCGCAGGTGATCGGCTCGAGCGCGGTGTTCGAAGACGGCGTCAGCATGCCGAGCCGGACGGGACGTGTCATTCACTGGCCTCATCAACGGGCCGAGCCTCGTGCAGACTCGGCCCCGCGCGTTTTAGACTGGTAGCTTGCGGCTGTAGTCGATCAAGGTCGAGCAGATCAACAGCGCAATGCCGGTGGCGGCGAAATACATCAGCGCCAGGAAATAGGAGCCCGTCGCCTGCACGATGAGACCCACGATCAACGGCGTCGTGATGCCGGCGATGTTACCGCCGAGATTCATGCAGCCGCCGAGAAAGCCTGACTTGCCGCGGCCCGCGAGCGCCGAGGGGATCGCCCAGTACATCCCGCACCAGCGCAGGAAGAACAGCGTGGTCGACAGCAGCACCACGACCGCGACGGGATTCGACACATAGGCGACGAGGAAGATCGACACGGTCGCCATGATCGCCGCGATCCCGAACAGGGTGCGGAACACCGTGTTCGGCGCACCTCCCCGCGCGCGCCAGCTGTCGCCGATCCAGCCGCCGACCAGTTCGCCGACGAAGCCCGCGAAGAAGATGATGAAGGAGGCGCTGCCCAGCACCTTGATGTCGAAGCCGTGCACCTTGAACAGATAGGTGGGCATCCAGGTCAACAGCCCGTAGAAGGTGGTGTTGAAGAACATCCAGCCCAGGCACATGCACCACACCGAGCGGAAGCGGAAATAGGCCATCCAGCTCGCGCCCGACGGCGGCGGCGTCGCCGCATCCTCGATCGCATGCGCCTCCTCGAGATAGCGCGCCTCCGCCTCATTGACCGACGGGTGCTCGCGCGGCTCGTTGCGGATGTAGTACCAGGCCCACAGGCCGCACAGCATGGTGCCGACGCCGGCGATGACGAAGGCCATCCGCCAGGAATCGAACACCGCGATCAGCCACGCGATCACGATCGATCCGAGCGCGGCACCAAGCGGAGCGCCGCCGTCGAGCAAGGTCGCGCCGCGTCCGCGTTCCGTCTGCGTCATCCAGATCGCGTTGAGCTTGCCGCCGGCCGGATAGATCGGCGCTTCCGACGCACCGAGGCCGAGCCGGGTCAGCAGCAACAGGAACCAGCTCGGGGCCAGCGCCGCGAGCGCCTGGAACGCGCCCCAGAAAAACGTTGCGGCCGCGATCACGATCCGCGGCTTGAACCGGTCGGCGAGCATGCCGCCCGGCACCTGCATCACGGCATAGGTCCAGAAGAACGAGCTCAGGATCAGGCCCTGCATCGCCGGATCGATATCGAACTCCTTCGCGATCAGCGGCATCGCGACCGAAAGCGAGGCGCGATCGATGTAGTTGATCGAGATCAGGAACAGCATCAGCAGGAAGATCTTCCAGCGCACGCCGCTCGGCTTCGCCGTGTCTGCCATTGCGATGGTGGAAACCTGTTCGCTCATTGCTTACCCCCTGTTGGCAGCCTCGTTTCTTTCATCGCGTGACCGTTCGCCATTGAAGGTCATCCGCCTGCCCCTGCCAGGAGCGAAGTCTGTTCCAGCTTGCGCGGAACAACAAGCACATTTTGTATGCTGCATGCAATTTATATTATCATGCTGTTTATATTATACAATTCTAATAACAAGCTTCGTTTGAAGGCAGGCCGGTGATGAGGATTTGGGCGGAACCGGCCAGCCGTCGTTGCGTCTCAAGCGCGATCCCTTTAGGTGAGAATGACGCAAGTTCGCCGAAGCGGAAGCAACAGCCGACAACCGCGCGGGCGCTCGATTCACGAAAGTGAATTGCGTCCGCACAGGCATCGATCGACGATCGCTGAAGCTGGAACGTCGCATAAGGACACCCGTGCCATGCCGCTCAACCGACGTTCCATGCTAGCCGGCGGCGCCCTCCTCCCTCTTCTCGGTGTAGCACCACGCCTCGCTCGCGCCGACGAGCAGGCCACGCAGGAGAAGGCCGATACCACGCTGCGGATCGCGACAGGTCTGGCCGAGCTTGCTCCCGATCACATCGTCTCGACGACGCTCTACAACGGCCAATTCCCCGGTCCGCTGCTGCGCTTCAAGGAGGGCCAGCGCGCCGTGGTCGACGTCTACAACGATACCGACACGCCGGAACTGGTGCACTGGCACGGCCAGATGATCCCGAGCGACGTCGACGGCGCGGCCGAGGAAGGCTCGCCTTTCATCCCACCGCACGGCATGCGCCGGATTTCATTCGTGCCGAAGCCAGCGGGCTTCCGCTTCTACCACACCCATGTTCCGGCCGGCGGCGATCTCAATCGCGGCACCTACACCGGTCAGGTCGGCCCCGTCTACATCGAGCCGAAGAACGAGCCCGGCGCCTACGACCGCGAGGTGTTCCTGGTGCTAAAGGAGTGCGAGCCATCCTTCAGCCGCGGCGGCGACATGGCAATGGACTTTCTCGCCGGCGAAGAGATCAAGGAGCTCGAGGCGATCGGAAAGAAGGCCGATGACGAAGCACAGGTGAAGGCCAAGGGCTTCGAGGTCGGCTACGACCTGTTCTCGATCAACGGCAAGATGCTGGGCCACGGCGATCCGATCAGCGTCAGGCCGGGCGAGCGCGTGCTGTTTCACGTGCTCAACGGCAGCGCCGGCGAGATCCGCAGCCTCGCGCTGCCAGGACATGTGTTCAAGGTCGTGGCGCTCGACGGCAATCCCGTGCCGACGCCGCGGAATGTGCCGGTGCTCTGGCTCGGCACGGCGGAACGCATCTCAGCGATTGTCGAGATGAACCATCCCGGCGTCTGGATCATCGGCGATCTCGCCGACGACGACCGCAAGCGCGGGATGGGTATCGTCGTCGAATATGCGGGTGCCAAGGGCAAGCCTCAATGGGCGAAGCCGAAACCGTTCCGCTGGGACTACACGCAGTTCGGCAAGGCCGAGACGACGACCGCCAAGCCGGACGAGACGATGGAGTTCCTGATCGTCAAGCGCAATGGCGCAGTGAACGGCTTCAACCAGTGGACGCTGAATGGCGAAGCGTTCTCGATGCAGACCATGAAGCCGATGTACAAGGTGCATGAGGGCCGCCGCTACCGTCTCAAATTTCGCAACGCCAGCGACGACATCCACCCGCTGCATCTGCATCGCCACAGCTTCGAACTGGTCCGGATCGGCGGCAAGCCGACCGCCGGTGTCCTCAAGGACGTCGTGATGCTCGGCGGCTTCCAGGAGGTCGAGTTTGACTTCGTCGCCGACAATCCGGGCATGACGCTGTTTCATTGCCATCAGCAGCTGCACATGGATTTCGGCTTCATGGCGCTGTTCGATTACGCGTGACGGCCGAGGTCGTGCGACAAGCGGTCCCGACGGGCAACTCACTTGCTCGCCGCCGCTGTCCAGTCCTCACGAGCAAAATATTTCTGTATTTCGGAAATGCGATTTGGTGTATGAATTGAGCCGTCTCACCCGATTGAGGGGCGCGTCGCGATCGTCACGAGTGTTGCGGTGAGATGCGGTGGACGCCGAGCGTGCGACTGACGAGAGCACGCGAAGCGGACGGCGAAGTCGTACAGGCCTGACGCCCTAGCACTACTTTGGCAGAAACTGTTTTTGTAGCGACTTTTCAAGGATTCGTCTTCTGCAGTACGGACACCGCTGAGCCCGCGGTCGCAGGATGAGATCGACGATGGCGTGACGTACTGCGGGCATGGTTGGCTGAGGCGGAGGCCCGTTGATTCTTTTTTTTCCGCCCCGCATATGCGAGGCGACGATGTTGCAGGAAGGCGTAGGCGATCATGGTCATTAGAGCGTGACGATGAAGGCCTTGCCATGATCGCCCTTCGAAGTGATCAAGTCCAAGCTCCTCTTTCAACTGCTGATGCGCCTGCTCGCAGATCCATCGTGCCTTGATGGTGGCGGCCAGTGTGCGCAGATCCGTCGCCGCAGG
>NZ_LNCU01000052.1 GCF_001542415.1 Bradyrhizobium macuxiense | reverse complement strand
AGGTCGTGCCGCCATCGGTCGAGATCTGCCACTGGTAGCTGACCGCATTGTCGGTTTGCCCGGCATTCGCCGACGCGGTCAGCGTCTGGCCTTCCTGCGCGATGCCGCTGATGGTCGGCGTCGAGATCGTCGGTGCCGCGTCGATCACTGCACTGGTTGCCGTGCTGGTCGCCGCAGCCGTCAGCCCCTGCTCGTTGGTCGCCGTCGCCACCACCTCGATCTTGAAGCCTTCATCGGACTCCTTCACCACATAGGTCGAGCCCGTCGCACCGGCGATGTTCACATAGCTGCCGCCCGGGCCAGTGTTCTCCATCCACTGATAGCTGACCGGGTTGTCGCCCTGGCCGGCGTTCGCCGAGGCGGTCAGCGTCTGGCCTTCCTGCGCGAGGCCGCTGATGGTCGGCGTCGAGATCGTCGGTGCCGCATCGGTCACCGCCGAGGTGGCCGTACTGGTCGCCGCAGCCGTCAGCCCCTGCTCGTTGGTCGCGGTCGCCACCACCTGGATCAGATCGCCCTCGTCGGCCTCCGTCACCACATAGGTCGCGCCGGTGGCGCCACCAATGTTGGTGAAGGTCGTGCCGCCATCGGTCGAGATCTGCCACTGGTAGCTGACCGCATTGTCGGTTTGCCCGGCATTCGCCGACGCGGTCAGCGTCTGGCCTTCCTGCGCGATGCCGCTGATGGTCGGCGTCGAGATCGTCGGTGCCGCGTCGATCACTGCACTGGTTGCCGTGCTGGTCGCCGCAGCCGTCAGCCCCTGCTCGTTGGTCGCCGTCGCCACCACCTCGATCTTGAAGCCTTCATCGGACTCCTTCACCACATAGGTCGAGCCCGTCGCACCGGCGATGTTCACATAGCTGCCGCCCGGGCCAGTGTTCTCCATCCACTGATAGCTGACCGGGTTGTCGCCCTGGCCGGCGTTCGCCGAGGCGGTCAGCGTCTGGCCTTCCTGCGCGAGGCCGCTGATGGTCGGCGTCGAGATCGTCGGTGCCGCATCGGTCACCGCCGAGGTGGCCGTACTGGTCGCCGCAGCCGTCAGCCCCTGCTCGTTGGTCGCGGTCGCCACCACCTGGATCAGATCGCCCTCGTCGGCCTCCGTCACC
>NZ_LNCU01000051.1 GCF_001542415.1 Bradyrhizobium macuxiense | reverse complement strand
ACCAAGGCTGGCGACATGGTGCCGGGCTGCGAGTAAGGAGTGCAGTGCTGTGGAAGCCGTGCTTGAGTACTGGCCCGTGCTTATTCAGGGCCTATGGGTTACAGTTTGGGTGAGCTCGTGCATCATCCTTGGTGCGGCGTTGGGCGCGATCATGCTAGGCGTACTGCGGGTCTCCAGGACCGGGGTGATACGAGTGCTTTCGATGGTTTTCATCGAGTGCATTCGCGGCCCCTCCGCGTTGGTTCTCCTGTTCTGGGTGTTTTATGCATTGCCCCTGCTGCCGGGCATGCCGCAGCTCAGCCCTCTCGCGGCGGCGATTCTTGTGCTGGCGCTCGATGGAGCCGTATACGGCGCCGAGATCGTTCGTGCTGGCATTGAGGCAGTGAATCGTGGACAAGCCGATGCGTGCCACGCGCTTGGACTGAGCAGATTCCAGAGTTTCACGAAGGTGGTGCTACCACAAGCGCTCTCGCAGATAGTGCCCGCTTTCGGGAGCCTAGCGAGGGGCATGATCAAGTGGACCTCGATTGTGAGCTTCATCGGCGTGCAGGACATACTTTATGTCGCGAACAACGTCCGCGCCCAAACCTTCGAGACGACCATCGTCTTTTGCCTTCTTGCGGTCCTTTATTGGATCCTGACCGTTCTTTGTGGCCTCGTCTTCCGCGAGCTTGAGCAGGTGTTGCCGTTGAACCGCGCATTGCGAGCCGCTAGGGCGCCGAGCGCGTATGCACCTGCAGGAGCCGCCCAATGACTTGGGATTGGAGCTACGCCGTGGAGATCGTGCCGAACCTTATGGTGGGCGTTTGGTACACCATCCTGGTAACGCTCGCGAGTTCGGCAATTGCGCTGATCGGAGGGCTGCTCCTTGCGATCCTGGAAATTGCGAGTACTAGGCTAGGGCGGACATTTGTGCGTTTTTGGCTCGAACTCGCCCGAGGCGTACCGATTCTGATACTGCTGTATTTCACGTTCTATGTGCTCCCCCAACTGGGAATTACAATTCCCGCGATACCAATCGGCATCGGCGTATTAGGTGTTGTCTACGCCGCGTATTGCTCGGAAGTTTACCGAGGCAGTCTGATCACGATTCCAACCGAACTGCGCGATGCATGCGTGGCACTCAACTTGAGCCAGTATGTCACGTGGCAACGCGTCCTCGTTCCGCTCATGATCAAACGGGCTGTCCCCGCCTTGCTCAACTACGTGCTCGGCTTATTCCGGGAAACAGCGATGCTTTTTGCGATCGGAGTGCCCGTGCTGATGGGCGAGGCTCAGGTGGCTGGTAACGAAAGCTTCCGTTTTCTTGAGCCCTTCACGCTTGCCGGCATCATTTATATGGCGATGAATTTGCCGTTCCTCTATCTCCTCTCCCGATACAAGGACAAGCATGCTTAGTGCAGCCGAATTTAGCCACTCGCGACCTTTCGTTCCCGAGGCAGCGACGGAAGCGCATGGAGTCGCTCCCAA
This sequence comes from Bradyrhizobium macuxiense, assembly GCF_001542415.1. Taxonomy (GTDB): domain Bacteria; phylum Pseudomonadota; class Alphaproteobacteria; order Rhizobiales; family Xanthobacteraceae; genus Bradyrhizobium; species Bradyrhizobium macuxiense. The sequence goes on along the minus strand of NZ_LNCU01000051.1, from coordinate 15,063 downwards.
ATCGAAACATGCCAAGTGGGCTATCGAATTCGAAAGGATCTCGAAATTCTTCGGCGCTCATCGTGTGCTGGTCGATCTCGACCTGCAAGTGCAGCCTGGCGAAAAGGTTACGCTGATCGGCCCCAGCGGTTCGGGAAAGACGACTGTGTTGCGCCTGGCGATGACGCTCGAAAAGCCCACCGGGGGTGACATCCGGATCTTCGGCGAAAGTATCCTCTTCGATTCTGCCGGCAAACCGCTGTCTACCTCGCAGGAGGCCCGAATCCGTCGTCGGTGCGGCATGGTGTTTCAGCAATTCAATCTTTTTCCCCATCTAACCGTGCTGCAGAACTTGGTTCTGGCGCCCACGACCGTGCTGAGGCAGTCAAAGGAGCAGGCTGAGAACACCGCGCTCGAATACCTTCGAATGGTAGGTCTGGAAGGTAAAGTTCATGCATATCCCGCCCAGCTATCCGGAGGCCAACAGCAACGCATCGCTATCGCGCGGGCGCTTATCTTGAAACCTGAGATACTCCTTCTTGACGAAATCACCTCGGCTCTAGACCCGGAGCTTGCCGGAGAGGTGCTCGACGTCGTGCGAGGCGTGGCGCACGAGACGAAGGTGACCCTGCTGATCGTCACACACGAGATGCGATTTGCGCGCGAGGTTTCTGACCGTATTGCCGTGTTCGACGCTGGCCGTATCATTGAACAAGGTTCGCCCGACAAAATTTTTAGCTATCCCGAATGCGACCGTACGCGTGCATTCCTGCAGTCAGTCTTGAACCATTGAAAGGCCAACCATACCGATGCAGATTCTCTCTGACCTCCTCCAAGCCCGCGCCGAAGACGGCGGCCAGCGTGTGTTCTGTTCGTTCCAAGGACAACGAACGACCTTCGAACAACTACGTAACGGTGTCCAGGAGATGGCCGGCGCCCTGACGGAAGCTGGAGTGAAGTCTGGCGATCGTGTCGGTCTCATGCTGTCGCCTTCGATTGAGCACATGGAGCTCTTTCTTGCTATCGCGTGGATCGGGGCGATCTCGGTCCCGTTCAGCATCCACCTGAAAGCCGCCGGGCTAGAACTCCAGCTTAATAGCGCCAAGCCGCGCCTGCTTATTGAACAGATCCGGGCAACCGCGAGGCTGGCGGACGCAAACATAGTGCGAAATGCTTGCTGCGTGCATGTGACTTGTTCGACATCAAATCGTCAAAAAAGAAGACGCAAGCGCGTCGCACCCATCCAAGGCTGTTCCGGAGTTAGACTACATCACAGACCAATGGCAGTGATTCAAAAGATTAGCATCATGGACACTTGGTATGCGGCTTTCCAATTCGAAGACAGCTGGCCCGATAAACGAATGGGTAAGCCCAAACGGGCAGATACGATTGAATGCAGGCAAAAGCGGGATTTCGACATCCGCAGGCAACGCAGCCCGCTCATGGGGCTGGTCTGTGGTCTTGCCGAGATGAATAGACGATGAGCCTGGCTGGCGAAATGAGGCAGATCCGCGCTCGCGCGCGAAGCGGACCGGGTGCGCGACATGGATACATTGGTAGGAGGAAAATATGTCCAAACGCGCGAACCCGGGCAATAACAGCCTCGACGACGGTCGCCGGAATTTTCTCAAAGGGGCGACGCTGGCCGGCGCCACCGCCTTGGCCACAAAGGCATCAGCCAACACTGCGATCTCCGGAAGTCCCGAACAACGTCCAAAAGCTGCGGTGCCGGGACCGAAGCTCGCCGCGGCGGACACTATGCCGCCTCCGGCTGATCCAGTCTACCAGACTTCCAGCGGCGGCGACTTCATGGTCGATGTGCTCAAGACGCTCGACATCGACTATCTCGGGATGAATTGCGCCTCAAGCTTCCGGGGCCTTCACGAGGCGCTAATCAATCATGGCGGCAACACTAAGCCTGAGATCATTACTTGCCCACACGAAGAGATCGCTGTCCATATGGGGCAGGGCTATGCTAAGATGGCGGGTAAGCCGTTGGCCACGATCTGCCACGGCGTGGTCGGGCTGCAGCACGCTAGCATGGCGATGTACAATGCGTGGTGTGACCGCGTGCCGGTAATCGTCATAGGCGGCAACATCATGGAGGCGGACAAGCGCGCGCCGGCCGAATGGTCGCTCTCCGCGATAGATCCGGCGGCGCTTACGCGTGACTTCGTCAAATGGGATGATCAACCGGCATCGCTGCAGCATTTCGCCGAATCGATAGTGCGCGCGTACAAGATCGCCGTCACGCCGCCGATGGCACCGGTGATGCTGTCTCTCGATGCGGAGCTACAGGAGAATCCGATCGAGAACCGTGACAGGCTGCGTATCCCGAAACTCACGCCGGTGATCCCGCCGCAAGGCGACGACGCAGCGCTCGCCGATCTCGCTAAGATGCTGGTCGCCGCGGAAAACCCGGTCATTATCTGCGATCGCATGGTCCGCAGTCTGGCCGGCATGGCCCACCTGGTAGAGCTTGCCGAAGCCTTGCAATGCGCGGTGATCGATAATTACGGGCGGATGAATTTTCCTTCGCGGCATCCGCTGAACCAATCCTTCCGCCGCTCCATTCTGGCGTCGGCCGACCTCATTGTTGCGATGGAGCTAAACGATTTGTGGGGTGCGCTCAGCGATTTCAGCGACCGCATCGTGCGCAGTTCCTCGCCGCGATACATGAAGACCGCCAAGATTGTCAGCATCGGCGCCCGCGGTCTTTATACGAAGGCCAACTACCAAAATCTCGGCCGCTATCAGGACGTCGACATTGACATCGCCGGCGATGTTGAAGCAAGCCTTCCGACCCTGATCGAGAAGGTCAAGCGCCTGATCGATCGGCGCTGGAAGGTGGCGTTCGATGCGCGCGGCAAGAAACTCGCGATCGCCAAGCTCGCGACGGTCGAGCAGGCGAAATCCGCCGCAACGATCGGTTGGGACGCGAGCCCAATCACGACGGCGCGCCTCTGTGCCGAGCTTTACAACCAGATCAAGGATGAGGATTGGTCTTTGGTCGGCACCTCGATCTACCTGTCGTGGCCGCACAAGCTTTGGAATTTCGACAAACCCCATCGGTGGAACGGCTTCTCCGGCGGCGGTGGTGTCGGCTACACGCTGCCATCCTCGTTCGGCGCGGCACTTGCCAACAAGGGAACCGGACGCCTGACCGTCGCAATCGGCGGCGACGGCGATTTCATGTTTACCCCGAGCACGCTGTGGACGGCTGCGCATCACCGGATTCCGTTGCTTTATATTGTGCATAACAACCGCTCTTATCATCAGGAATACATGTATCTGCAGGCCATGGCTGCGCGGCATAGCCGCGGCATCACTCGTGCCGACATCGGCACGACGATCAGTGACCCGTTCGTCGACTACGCTACGTTGGCGAGGGGCTTTGGCGTTTATGGCGAGGGCCCAATCACCGATCCGGACAAGCTTGCTCCTGCACTCAAACGCGCTGTGGCGGTAGTGAAATCAGGTCATCCGGCGTTGCTGGACGTCGTCATGGATCAACGCTGAACTGGAATACAAACATGATCACTCGCCCGTCTGCAATGTACTCGACGGCCGCTGCGCTTGTCTTTCTCACGGTGGCGCTCGCCGCTGCGGGGAACGGCCGGGTGCGTGCGAACGATCGGGGTGGCGGCGATCAAGCGAATGGCAAACGGCTCTATCTGGCGGATGGTTGTTTCGGATGTCACGGTCGCGTCGGACAGGGCGGTACGTTAAACTATCCGACGCCCGCCTTGGCACAGATCCAGCTTCCGCTGGACTCGTTCATCGCGTTCCTGCGCGGGGCCTCCAAGGACATGCCGTCGTTCTCCGCCGATGTTCTCTCCGACAAGGATGCTGCCGACATCCATGCCTATTTGCGTTCGCTTTCAGGGCATAGGTCGACCAGTGATTTTCCGCTGCTGAACCAGTGAATTCCGATCTTGTGTAGCTCATGACCAGAAACTCATTTGATTGAGCCAGTATTCACCATCGTGATCTATCACGGTATTGCGCGGTATGTGTCCTGATTTTCGATGCCACTGCCGGATGCCGCTCAGTAGCCTAGGCCGAAGCACTCGAAAACCGGAGAAGGAACCAAGTGTGAGCTGTGTTAGCCGTTCGCTGCTCCGAGTTTTGGCAAGCTTGGGCAGACGCTGATTTCGCCCGGCCGAAAGCGCTGGATGTGACCAGAAGTCCGGCCGGATCAAGGCGCATAAGGAAAGTACGCATACGACGAAGACCGTCTCATTGACGCATGCGCGCGGGCACGGCGAACTCTATGATGGCGTTACGCGAAGGTCAGGCGGCCTGCTGATCGGAGGGCTTGTCGGCTTGACGCAGCAGCTTCCATCCTTCGGGCGGCAGCTCATGCAGACGGGATGCGGGAAGATCGGCGATACAGGCGAGAGCGTCGGCGAGCCAAGTCTTGGGATCGACGTCGTTCAGCCGACAGGTAGTGATTATTGTCAGCATGATGGCGGCACGGTCGGCGCCACGCTGGCTGGCAGCAAAGTTCCTGTTGCGCGCCATCCCCATGCGATGCCTCTCAATGCGCGCCAGCCCAATTGTTGGTCAAGCAGATCCTGGCATTGTCGACGAAGCACGCGAAGTCATCCGTAACGTCGTTCTCAGGCAACGACTTTAAGGGCTTGAGCGCGGTAGGCCCAGGGCAGTAGCTGGTCGATGTCGCGGTTTGGACCTGTGACGATCTTGATCAGGACGTTGGTGAGATAGGCGAGCGGATCGACGTCGTTGAGTTTGCAAGTCTCGACTAGGGACGCGACGACAGCCCATTGTTCGGCACCCCGTCGGATTCAGCAAACAGCGCGTTCTTGCGACTGAGCTTGATACCATGGATCGATCGTTCGACGGTATTGTTGTCGAGTTCGATGCGGCCGTCAACGATGAAGCGCGTTAAGCCCTGCCAGCGCGAGAGCGCGTAGCGGATTGCTTCGACGAGCTTGATCTTCTGGCTGATGAGAGCCAGCTTGGCGCGCAGCCATACCTCGAAGCATCGGCCAGCGGTTGGCTTCGCTGCTGCCGCACGAGGCGACGCTCGTCGGCGCTGCGGCCACGGATCTCCTTCTCGATCGCATAGAATGCGGCGATGTGCTTCAGCGCTTCGCTCGCGATCGGCGCGGGCCGGCCATCGCGAGTTCGTAGAAGTTGCGCCGCATGTGCACCCAGCGGAAGGCGAGCTCGACCTCGCCACGTTCGGCAAGCTTTGGATAGGCGTTATAGCCATCGACCTTGCAGGACGCCCTTGAAGCCGGCAAGATGGCTGAACAGCCTCTCGGCCTTGCGGTCGGGTGCATAGACATAGGCGATGCTGGGCGGATCAAGGCCGCCCCATGGCCTGTCGTCGGCGGCATAGGCCCAGAGCCGGCCGGTCTTGGTGTGGCCTCGACCAGGATCGAGCACCGGCACCGTGGTCTCGTCGGCGAACAGCTTGGACCTCGCGCGAAACACCGTGAGAAGGCGCTCATGCAACGGGCGCAGATGGAAGGCGACATGCCAACCCAGTCCGCCAGTGTCGCCCGGTCGAGAGGGATGCCCTAACGGGCATAGATCTGGCCTGCCTATAGAGCGGCAGATGATCGGCATATTGGACACTAAAGCCTGGGCGGCGGTGGCTTCGGTTGGCAGTCCGCCCTCGATCAATCGGGCCGGAGCCTCGGCCTGCAGGATGCCATCTTCGCAGGCTCGTCGAGCGTATTTGGGACGTCGGGTGACGATAACGCGGAACTGCGCCGGCACCATCTCCAGCCGCTCGCTCCCGTCCTCGCCGATCTTGTGCAGGTCGCCTTTGCAACACGGACAGGTCCCGTCGTCGGAGTCGACCACGACCTCGATCCGCGGCAGATGCGCCGGCAGTGCTCCGCGATTGTTGCGGCGTTTGCGCGCCCGTTCGGTCCGACCTTCAGGGGCGGTCTCGTCCTGACCGGCCCTCGCCAGAAGCTGCGACCTGCTCGACGTTCTCGAGGCCCAGCAACATCTGTTCCTCAGGAAGCGACTTCGCCTTCCGGTCAAAGCGATGACGCTGCAGCTCTTTGATGAGGTGACGCACCCGCTCGCTCTCGTGTCGCTCGGCGAGCAGCATCGCCTTCAACGTCTCGGGAACACCAGGAAGGTTGTCGCTCAAAGACAAATCAGAACATATTTGCGTTCGCCTGACGACGTGCCCGACGCCTCTGATTTACTTCGCCGCAGCGCGGCCCACAAATATCCGGCTTGCGTCGGGACGACTGTCTCCCCTGCCGCGTGGACACGCCGCCAATCAAGCCCTTCGAGCAGCGCCGACAATTCCGCCGCCGACAAACGCATCATGCCATCCTCGATTTTTGGCCAGCGCGAGACGCCTTCCACGAGCCGCTTGGCAAACAGGCACAAACCCGTGCCATCCCAGAAGATCGGCTTGATCCGGTCCGCCCCCCTTGGCACGGAACACATAAACAGCACCCGAGAACGGATCGGCCTTCAGGTGCTCGCGTACCAACATAGCAAGGCCCTCCATTCCCTTGCGGAAGTCGACCGGCTTGGTTGCCACCATCACCCGGACAGTTCCAGACGGGCCGATCACCGGCTTGCCTTCAGTGCATGGACGATGGCCGCAATCATCGCCATGTCCGCGCCTCGGCCGACCCGGATAGTGACGCCTTCGGCTTCGATCTCGATGCCACCGACATCCGGCTTGGCCTTGCGTCGCATTGTCTTGCGCTCGTGGCCAGCAGCCCCGACGGATGCCACGGCGCCGACCTCCGCCGGTACAAACGGCGAATCGTCAGCCATCGGCATCGGCAACCGGCGTGCTTGCCGGCGCCAGGTGAACACTTGTTGTGGGGTCAGCCCGTATCGCCTCGACGACCCGAGCTTTATCGTCTTTGGAGAACCAACGACGGCGACCTGTGTCCGTGATCACTTCCAGCCGACGCGCTGGACTTAAGCGTATAGTCAAGCATAGACACAAGTCGATCCCTTCAAAGAGATCGTGAAACTCGCCTATCCCACGTGCCGCGAGAAGGTGGGAGCGGAACGATGCTTACAGGCATCCCAGCGGCCTGAGCATGTAGTTGATCGGCTTCAGGACCGCGGAGGAGCGCGAGAGGGTTTCGCGCGCACGCAGCAACAAGGCGTGCATGTCCTCGTGAATCGGCTTGCTCTCTTCCTGCGGACGGCGCGCCGCTCGTCGCGGCCGCAGCCGTTGCGCGCTCGATCGACGGCCGAAATCGCAGCGAATTCAGATCCAGTCGGACGCATTCGTTGACACCGGCCCGGCCGCGATCGCGGCGACATAGCCGTCGAGCATGGGAAGACTCGTGTGACAGGATGCTGCTTGGCGCGAGCCTGCAGCCAAGGTTCCAGCTCGTCGAGCCGGCACCGCGGCTGCCGCCATCGATGATGAAGATGATGATGAACGGCGACGCCGGCTTATGCCGCCACCGCTGAGCTCGCGGGCCGCCTTTCAGTTCCAGCGGAGATGTTCGCGCAACTGGTGGCTTCTGGTCTGACCGGAGACGATGCGCTCCAACACATCGACCGGATCGAGTTCGCGGAGCTTTGCCGTATTGACCAGCGACCCAAGAATTGCCCAGCTCTCAGCGCCGCCCTCGCTGTCGCTGACAATGAGTTCCGCCTTCCCATCGCAATCGGGCGCATGAACGCTCGACGATGTTGCTGTCGACCTCGACGCGGCCGTCGCGGAGAAACAGCGTCAGTTCGTCCCAGTGATTGAGCGTGTAGTTGATGGCCTCCTCCAGCTTCGACTGCGAGAACAGTTGGTCGAGCATCGAGATCAGTCGCGCCTTCAGTACCTCCATCAGCGGTGCGGTGCTGGTGCGGCGGGNGGGCGGCAAGCCGCCGTTCGGTACCGCGGATCTCGGCCTCGATGGCGTAGACCGCTTGCAGGCGCTCGATCACTTCGTGAGCAAACGGCGACTGCATCGTCTTGTACATCTCGACGAATTTGCGTCGACCATGGGCGAGGCAAAAAGCGAGCTGGATCGCTGCCATGACCGCAAGCAAGCGCTTTGTGGGCGGCATAGCCAGCGACCTGCAGAATGCCGGAGAAGCCCGTCAATTGCCCGGCGATTTCCTCGGTGCCGCGGCCATCGGCAAACACATAGGCGATCGCCGGCGGCGATGGGCCGCCCATGGGGATCGCCATGGCATGCAGATACGGGTGCGATGTCGCCCCGGATCGAGCGCCGGCATCGGCGTCTCGTCGCAATGGCGGATCGAGAGTGATCCCGGGAAGGGCGTTCGTGGACGGGTCGAGAGAAGATGCGCCGAGATAGATGAGCAGCGTGGAGATGGACAGTTCCTTTTGTGAAAAACCGAACGTCACGCTTCGAGGAGTGAACCTCCTCCGAATTGATGGACACCTGTAGTAGGCCGGAAGAGTCCGTAGGTATCGGATGGAAGGACGTCAACGTCGTTCGTTACGGACGACTACAAGAGGCAAGCGGATGACCTGGTAGCGCTGGCTGACAAAGGAACAAACGGAACGGCAAGCTCCCAGGCCACGGGTAAAGACCAAGCAGGTCAACATGCCGTCGTTCGATTGTCAGAACCACTCTACACGGTATCCTCGGCGTCGGCGAACTTGGGCTTCCTACCAGAGATAGTAGGAGCGCTCTCTTCATTTCTGTTCTATCCTTTTTCTAATCAAGATAGACGTTGTCGCAGTGCTCTTCATAGTGCCTTCCAGAACGGATAGTTGATTAGAGTGTGCTACCGAGTGCTGGAGGTAAGCGTGGTCGCAATGAGCGATCCTGCGACTGGGCAGATGCAACGCGACCGGTCGGAGACTGAAATGGATATCCTGAAAATGGAAGCTCGAGGTGCGGTTCTGATCGCAACGTTCAACCACGTCAACGCTCTTAACCCGATGAGTCTGGAGCTTGAGAACGCCGTGCGCTCCGTATGCCGAGAAACAGAGCGCAACCCTTCGATACGGGCTTTAGTGTTGACAGGAGGTAATGATCGATCATTTTGCGCCGGTGGTGATTTTAAGGAGGTAGCCCAGCTTTCCGGACGCGCGGCAGTGGAAGCATTCATCGACAGATGGATTGATTTCTATTGTACCATCCTCAACGTAACCAAGCCGACTGTTGCTGCAGTCGGCGGACATGCAATAGGCGTTGGCTTTCAGGTCGCGTTATCCTGCGATTGGCGCGTCGGATCACCGGAAACCAAGCTGCTTATGTGGGAGTTGAAGCACGGCATCGCCTGTACGATCGGCGGCTATATGCTTGAGACTTTCGTGGGTCGGGCGGCAATGTCTGACATCATATATGGATGCGAGGTTGTTCCGATTTCATGGGCGGCGGAGCACAAGTTGCTGCACCAAGTGGTTGATCCGAGCTCTCTTGTGGAGACGGCTATCGAGCGAGCGCGAATTCTCAGCGAGTTTCCGGAGATTACTTTTCGCCGAACGAAGGAATCGACAAATAGGCGGCTTATCGTTGGCTTGCGTGCCATCGCGCATGAAGCGAAGGAAGCGCATGTCGCTAGCGCGGCAACCAATGCTGTCCAGCACCATGTCAAACGTGTGCTTCGCCAGTAGCCGAGACTGCTAGATGCAGAACGTAAGGCGCCGCCACTGACGTCCAAAGCTGAATACCACTCCGACGTCTAACGTTCGATTCGGCAGGTTCGGGACCAACCACGACTTGCTTTTCTAAGTTGCGGTCTCTCCCGCTGACCTTACAGCAGATCGTGGCGCCTAGCCTAGCTAGGTGAACGATCGACTGAATTTATAAACTGCGCACTCCTCGGAATCGGCAGGCGACTCCCGTTTCTCTCACTGTATGGCGCACAGCTATGAGCCCCCCTTGCAGTTGATAAGCGGTAGCGCGCCGAAAACAGATGGTTCAGATGGGTTGAAAGTGAGAACTAGAATGGAGAGCGCTACATTCAAGGATCACGTCGAGAACCAAAGCTGCACATGTAATACCAAGTTCGCGCTCACCAAGTATGCAGTTTTTGGCGAAGTGCGGTCGCGGATATGGCGCAGAGTGGAGTGAGTAGTTTGCATTCGATCGGGTGCTTATCCGCTTGCGCGTCTGGTTTGATGAGTTCTCGTCGAACATTGAAGCGGCCGACAGGGGTTGCTATGATAGAGAGAAATGATCGTTGCCAAACGCGGCGAAGTGACGCCGGGCCGGCGACGGAGCCTAGGATCGCAAGCGTAACGCGTAGAGGCTTGATGGCGAGTGGGGCGCTCCTGATCACCACGGCCGGTATTCGTGCGCGGGTTGTGACAAAGGTCTTGCCGTGGAGGCCGAGCGAGGTCTATCCGGTGACGCCAGTCGTTCCTGGCGGCTGCCTGTTCTTCACCGCCGCTGAAGCCGCCATCGTCGATGCCCTCATCGATCGCCTGATCCCGACCGACGAACTCGGAGCCGGCGCCCGGGATGCGGGCGTCACCACGTTCATTGACCGCCAGCTGGCTGGACCTTACGGCGGCCATGACTGGCTCTACATGCAAGGGCCGTTCGCCGAGAGCCCGCTACCGAGCCAGGGGCTGCAATCGCCGTTGACGCCGCGGGAACAATATCGATCAGGGCTCGCAGCTTTGGATGCGTATTGCAGGGCAAATTATGGTGGATGCGGTTTTGTCGAACTCAGCGGGGAGGAGCAGAATAAACTGGTCGGTGCGATGGAGAAGGGCGAGGCCCGGCTTCAAAGCTTCAGCAGCCAGGTCCTGTTCTCGATCATCTACAGCAATACGATCGAAGGCTATTTCGCCGACCCGATCTATGGTGGCAATCATGACATGGTGGGCTGGAAGCTTGTCGGCTTTCCTGGCGTACGGTATGATTTTCGTGACGCGATAGAGAGACCGAACCATTCCTATACTCTGCCACCGGTCGGCTTGCAGGGCCGTCCTGCCTGGGAGGTACGCTGATGGCCCGTCGTCTCCCGCGAACGGATGTTGCCATTGTCGGTCTCGGCTGGACCGGATCGATCCTCGCATACGAGCTGTCGCATACCGGGCACGACGTGGTTGCTATCGAACGCGGCCCATGGCGTGATACAGCCACTGACTTCAACATCGGCACGGCACCGGACGAGCTCCGCTATGCAGTACGACACGAATTTTTTCTACGCCCTAGGCAGGAAACACTGACCGCGCGTAACTGCGCGACACAGGAAGCACTGCCGATCCGCAAATGGGGCAGCTTTCTGCCTGGGAACGGTGTCGGGGGCGCCGGCGCGCACTGGAACGGCCAGACTTGGCGCTTCTTACCCGACGATTTCCGCATCCGCAGCCATATGATCGAGCGTTACGGCGAGAAGATCCTTCCCGAGGACAATCATATCCAGGATTGGCCGGTCTCTTACGACGAACTTGCGCCCTATTACGAGAAGTTCGAGCTGGTCTTAGGCGTTTCCGGCAAGGCCGGCAATCTCAAGGGTAAGATCCAGACGGGCGGTAACCCATTCGAAGGCGTGCGCAAAAATGAGTATCCGACACCGCCGATGAAGCAGGGATATGCCCAGGAGCTATTCACCAAGGCGGCCACGAGCCTCGGGCTGCATCCGTTTCCACTACCGTCGGCGAACGTCTCGGTCGCCTATACGAATCAGTACGGCTGCACGATGGCCCCGTGCACCTATTGCGGCTTCTGCGAACGGTTCGGCTGCGCCAACTATTCGAAGTCCTCGCCCCAGACCTGCGTGCTGCCGGCGTTGGTCCGCGAGCCGACCTTCGAAGCCCGCACCGAATGCGAGGTGACCAAGGTCAATCTGTCCGCCGACGGCAAAATGGCGACGGGTGTCACCTATATCGACGCCAATGGCGACGAGTGGGAGCAGCCGGCTGGCCTGGTTCTGGTCTGTGCCTTCAGTCTCTTTAACGTGCGGCTGCTTTTGTTATCCGGCATCGGGAAGCCCTATGATGCGGCCAGAGACGAAGGCGTGGTTGGCCGCAACTACGCTTATCAGACCGGCGGCGGGTCGACCGGCTTCTTCGAGGGTGTAAAGTTCAATCCGTTCGCCGCGGCGGGCTCGCTCGGCATGGCGCTGGACGATTACAACAGCGACAATTTCGATCACGGTCCGCACGGTTTTGTCGGCGGCGCCAACATCACATGCGCGTATAGCAACGGTCGGCCTATCGAGTATCACCCGACGCCGAACGGCACACCTACCTGGGGCAGCGCCTGGAAAAAGGCGGTCCGCGACAACTATCAGAAGGTCGCCAGTGTCGGCGCGCAGGGTAGCGTGATGAGCTACCGCAACAACTATCTAGACCTCGATCCCACCTATAAGGATCCGTTGGGACGACGGCTGTTGCGTATGACATTCGACTACAAGGACAATGAGCGCAAGATGGCGACCTGGATGGCGGATCGTTGCGACGCGATTATCAAGGCGATGGGCACTAATAAGACTCAAGTGCATAGCCTGAACGGTCCGTGGTCCGTGGTGCCTTACCAGACGACGCACAACACTGGGGGAGCCATATTCGGTGACAGTCCCAGGACCAGCGTGCTCAACCGTTATCTGCAGTCCTGGGACGTCCATAATGTTTTCGTGATGGGCGCCTCTGCCTTTCCGCAGAACGCGGGCTACAACCCGACGGGTACCGTCGGCGCGCTAACCTATTGGGCGCTGGACGCGATCTTCGATTATCTGAAGTCCCCGCGCGCGTTGGTCCCTTCGTGAGGGGCATCATGAAAGAAGCACTAGCAGGCTTGTGCCAAGTGCTGCTGATTCTACAGCTTCTCGTAGGTGGCGCGGCCGCGGATCCCGACAATTATGTTGAGGCCGCCCGCGGCAGGGCACTTGTGACGGCCGGCGACTGTATTACCTGCCACACCGCGATAGGAGGCGCTTCCTTTGCGGGCGGCTTTGCTCTGCAGACGCCGTTCGGCGCGATAATGACGCCCAACATCACACCCGATAATATCACTGGCATTGGGAGTTGGTCGGCGGACGATTTTGCCCGCGCTATGCATGAGGGGCGGCGGCCGGATGGTACCCATCTCTATCCGGCCTTTCCTTATCCTTACTACACTAAGGTTACGCGCGCCGACCTCGATGCGATCTACGTCTACTTGCGTACGCTTTCACCAGTCACGAACAACGTAAATCGGAGCACGTTGCCATTTCCGTTCAATATCCGCCTGTCGATGTGGGGATGGAACACGATATTCTTTACGGCGGGCGCGTTTGTGCCGGATCCGAAGCGCTCAGCCGAATTCAACCATGGCGCTTATCTTGTGGAAGGTCTCGGCCATTGCGGCGCCTGCCACACACCGTTTAATGCCTTCGGGGCCGCCAGGAGCGACCGCTACTTGGAAGGAAATCAGATCGACAACTGGACTGCGCCCAACATCACCAACGATATGGATGCAGGCTTAGGCAAGTGGTCGGTCGACGATATCGCCCAGTATCTCAAAACCGGGCAAACTGGCTTGAGCATCGCCAGCGGACCGATGAAGGATGTGATCGAGAACTCGACCTCAAAAATGCGGGATAGTGATCTTCGGGCCATGGCGGTCTATCTGAAGGAGCGGCGTGCTGGAGGCGCTCCACCGCCTGCGCCGCTCTCCGCATCCGATCCGCGCATGCGGGCAGGCGAAGCGATTTACGTAGATACCTGTTCGGCTTGCCACACAAGCAATGGTGGCGGCATCGAACATATCTTCCCCAAGCTCGCCGGCACTGCCATTGCCCAGCAAGATGATCCGGCTTCGCTGGCCCGCATTGTCATTGCGGGTGGGCGCGCAGCGGCGACAGGCGAGCGGCCGACGGCGCCGGCGATGCCTGCGCTGGGCTTTCGTCTTACCGACGCGCAGGTCGCTGCGGTCGTGACCTATGTCCGTAATTCCTGGGGCAATGCGGCCTCCCCCGTAGCAGAAGACGCCATCAAGGCTCTGCGCCGTCGCCAAACCGCGGCCCCCAATTAGGTGGACGTTCGATTTTTAGGAGTGGGAGAACAAAGCACCATCCAATCCTACTCGACTGGAGAACTAACTGCGCTTCCCGATGCGGATTGGTCCGGTCGTAAAGCGCGGGATGGTTCCCTGGCTGAACACCAAACTGCTTCTCCGTTAGGTGCTGACGCAATTTCTGACCGCAAGATCGGGTGTCGCCACCACATTGGTCAGGATCGCTTCGTTAGGTCGCGGTAGGGACGCTGGTTTCCCAGCGCCCCCGGCTCAGGTCCCTGCGCGCGAAGCCACCGCATAAGGCTCCTGCCTTGAGTCATGGCGTACCGTGAAAGAGGATGCGGATGACAGGCGCGGACTTTCGGAATGTATTGCCCAGCGTAACGCTGGAACCGATTCCAGGTCGAGAGCGCTGGCTGCGTCGGCAAAGCGAGCGCAGCCATGCTCGCCAGACCTCGGCGCGGAACGTGCCGAGCCGTTTCAGGTTCCCGGGAATCGCGGGGTAATTTAGGCAACCAGGCTCCACGCGCGGGAGCTTGGCGCCGATCTCAGCGATGCGCGTATGGTGTCGTTTCATCAGACCGTATCATATCGCTCTCAGCGTCGCCCGCATGCGGGATGGGATTGTCACGCGCCGGATTGTGAAGTGCGGATTCATTCGCGTCACAGCGCAGACGTGCGTGAACCCGAGGAAGTCGAACGATTCCGGGCTGCGTTATCCCCGGCGTGCGTCGCCATCCGCTCACACAGTCGGTCGAGAAAGTGCAGGGCCTCGGACTGGAGCGCGACGCTGTCGTCCGCATAGCGGACGACAGTGAAATCCCCTTTCGCCGTCTTGCTTCGCCTCTGATGGGCCCAGAAGTCGAAGACGTAGTGCAGATAACTATTGCCGAGGAGCGGCGAGTTGGCTCCTGAATCCAAAAGATAACTTCCGTTTTGAACGCGTGATCACCGGCTGGCGCAATGGAGCCGTTGTTGATTTGAGAGGAAAAGGTAAACCATTATTCTTATGATTCTATCTACGCGGGAGCACAAGGCCGAACAGCTGAGGGCGGCGCGACGCTTGATCGCGAAGCAAATTGGCATGGCGGAGGCGGCCTTGGTGGGTCGTGTCCCCAGTGATGGTGTAGCTCGGTAGAGCAAAGCCGCCCGTACGCGCGCCCCCAAATAGCGCCGTAGCGGACGGGCG
>NZ_LNCU01000050.1 GCF_001542415.1 Bradyrhizobium macuxiense | reverse complement strand
GGGAGACCGGCAGGAGATAGAAGGTGCAAGTCCTTTACGGTGAAGGAGTAGCGATCCACACCGGCCCCGAGTCATGCGCGGGTCGTCGCGAGGCGACGCGTGAAGCGTTGACAGGGGAACGTATAGGCCAGCCATTGAGCGGCGAAATTCCAATCATCCGGAGTGCCGATGCCCTCGTTCCGGCAGAAGGCAACATGGTCGGACACGCGATCGCGAGTGCCCGACCAGCTCCGCGCCGTCTGAGACCCTGGCATGTGCGCACATCTTCTGCGCGGGAACCGGGAGGTCTCCACATTGCCCTGGGCTGCCGCGCCCGGGGCCGCACGGGGAAGGCCGGAGGCCGAAGTCCGTGATGCACGATGCGGAGAAGTCGGACCCACCCAGAGTACCGAGGAAGTCGGCGAACAACGCGGCCTACGCTGCGGCGGGGGCGACGGACCTCGCAGGCACGCATGAGCTGGTTCGCAATGATGCGGGGGCTACGAAGAATATCGCGTCCTCAACCCCATGGCTCATCCAGCGAGAAACCCGCCATCCACGGCAACGACGGTGCCGGTCGCATATTGCGAGGCCGGCATGCAGAGGAAGGCGACCGCGCCGGCAATATCCTCCGGCTGTCCCCAGCGCTTGAAGGCGGTGCGGTCGGCGATACGCTGATAATGCGCCAGGTCGGTGCGGCCGGCGGCGTTGATCGCGGTTTCGATATAGCCGGGCGCAACCGCGTTGACACGGATGCCTTCCTCGGCCCATTTCAAGGCTAGCGCCTTGGTCAGCATCACCACGCCGCCCTTGCTGGCGCAATAGGCCGGAATGCGCGGCAGCGCCAAGGTCGCATTCATCGAGGCGATGTTGACGATCGAACCTTTGGCCTCCGCGAGCAGTGCGTGGAACGCCATGCAGGTGCGGAATGTCCCGGTGAGATTGACGTCGATCACCTTCACAAATGTCTCGATCTCGAATTCCTTGTCGCGCGCGAGAATGCCGGCACAGTTGACCAGCGCGTCGACGCGCTTGTGCGTCCTGGCGAAGGACGACACGGCCGCATCGTCGGTGACATCGAGCGTCACCGGCGTGAGGCCCGCGCGCGGCTTGAGCAGTGTGCGGGCAAGATCGGCTTCGTTGGCGCCGGTTGCAGTGACTGTCGCGCCGAGATCGCAAAACTGGTTGCTGATCGCAGCGCCGATGTCGCCGGCGCCGCCGATCACCACGGCATGAAAGCCGGGCGCGAGAGAAAAATTCGAACTCATGGGGAGGGTCTCACTTCAGGGATTTCGGGGGCGGGGCCGTCGACTCGCGGACCACCAGCGAGAAGTCGATCTCGCGATGCATGATGGTCTGCTCGCCAGCCAGGCTGCGCACCAGATATTCGCCGGCGCGCTGCCAGGTTTCTCCGGTCGGCACGTGGATCGTGGTCAGGCTCGGCCGCAAATGCCGGCTCCAGTCGAGATCGTCGAAGCCGACGACGGAAAGGTCGCGGGGCACGGAGAAGCCGTCGCGCTCCGCCTCGAGCAGCACGCCATAGGCGATGACGTCGTTGCCGCACACCACGGCCGTCGGGCGGTCCTTGAGGTTGAGGAGATAGCGGGCGGCCTCACGCGCGTCGTCCAGCGTATAGGGCACCTCGACATGCCATTGCGGTGGAAGCTCGATACCGCTTTCCGCCAAGGCGCGACGAAATCCCGCGACGCGCGCGCTGGCGCGGTCGTTGTTGCGCTGGAGCGCAGAGACGATCCCGATGCGGCGATGGCCGAGCTCGATGATGTGCGCGGCCGCGCGATGGGCGGCGGCTTCGTTGTCGGTGCCAACGCAAGGGTAGGGCCGGTCAGGCTGGTAGATGCCGACGTTGATGAACGGCACCGAATTGTCCGCGAGCAGCTTTCGCAGTCCGTCATGGTGGCAGTCGCCGCGCAGCACGAGGCCGTCGACACCGCGGCTGATCAGATTGCGTGCCTGCTGCAATTCGACGTCGAGATCATAACCACTCGTGGTGAGGAGCAGCATGTATCCGACCGAGGACAGATACTGCTGCAGCGAGGCGATGCCGCGCGCGAACATCGTGTTGTCGATCGTCGGCACGATCGCGCCGAGGGTGCGCGAACGCCGTGACGACAGGATGCGGGCCGGTGCGTGCGGGATATAGCCGAGCGCGTCGATGGCCTGGTCGATGCGCGCACGTAAGGAGGGGCTCACCGCATCGGGATTGTTGAGGGCGCGCGAGACCGACGCCGTTGAGACGCCGGCCCGGGCCGCCACGGCGCGGATGCCCTGTTTCACAGACTTGGCGTTGGTCAGTCTCATGAATGTAACGTTACATGGTGCAGCGCGAACCGCAAGGTAGCGATAAGATCGCGAATCTGCCGTAGATTGTGCGTCTTGTCCATCGCTTGACACCGCCAATGTGAAGTCTATTTTGTAACCGTTTTCAAAGGGTGTTCAAACCTGTTCAAAACGGTCCGTCAGCTTAAGGCGGCCAGCCGGGAGGAGAGTTCGATGAAGGCCAGGATGTTCGCGACGCACGTCGCGTTGCCCGTTTTCGCGATTGCCGCGATGACTGCGCCGTCGCGCGCCGCCGATTTCGACTGGATGAAGTTCAAGGGCAAGACCATCACTTTCCTCGCCAACAACAACCCGGTCTCGCAAGCGCTCCTGACCTACAAGGCCGATTTCGAGAAGCTGACCGGCATGACCCTGAAGGTCGACGGCTATCAGGAGCAGCAGATGCGCCAGCGTCTGGTCACCGTCATGAATGCGAACAGCGACGAGGTCGACGTGTTCATGACGCTGCCGTCGCGCGAGGGCGAGCAGTTCGCCGCCGCCGGCTGGTACGGCGATCTCACGGGGATGGCCAAGAACGAGGTCGCCAAGGATTATGACCCAGCCGGGCTGAGCCAGGCCTTGCTGAAGGCTGCGACCTTTAACGGCAAGCTGACGAGCATGCCGATGAACATCGAAGGTCCGATCTTCTACTACCGCACCGACATCTTCAAGAAATGCGGCATCGAGGCGCCGAAGACCATCAAGGACGTCGAGACGGCCGCCGGGAAGATCAAGTCCTGTGACAGCGCGGTCACGCCCTTCGTCTCGCGCGGCCTCAAGCCCGCGGTCGCCTACACCTTCAGCAACATGCTGCACAATATCGGCGGCACCTATATTGCGAATGGCAAATCGAGCCTCTGCTCGGCCAAGGGCAAGGAAGCGCTCGACACCTACAGCCGGCTGCTCCGCGATTTCGGACCGCCGGGCGTCGTCAACTACAGCTTCCAGCAGATCTCCGCGCTCTATCGCAGCGGCCGCGCCGCGATGGCGTTTGAATCGTCTAATGAATTGCGCACCGTGATGGAAGGCGGCGCGCGCCTGAAGGATACTGGCCTGTTGCCGTTCCCTGCGGGTGACGCCGGTCAGGTTCCGACTACGATCGGCTGGGGCATGGCGGTGTCCTCACACAGCAAGCAGCCGGATGCGGCCTGGTACTTCGTGCAATGGGCGACGAGCCCTGAAGTGCAGAAGAAGATGGCGCTCCAGGGCATTGCGCCGCCGCGTCCGTCGGTTGCAAAGGATCCCGAGTACCGCAAGTGGATTGACGAGGAGCCGGTTCGCAAGGAATGGCAGGCCGCGCTCGATGTGCTCGCGACGAAGGGCTCCTCCGAGGTCGGCTATCCCATCATCGCCAACCCGGAATCGCGCGAGTTCATCGGTCAAGCCGTGCAGGACCTGATCCTCAAGCAGAAGCCGATCGATCAGGCTTGCGCGGATGCAGACAAGGCGCTCGATGCGCTGATCGCCCAGAAGTAACGGCCTGTTGCCGGCTGGCCTCGCGCCGGCCGGCATCTCCCACGATCGAGGAAACGGACGCATGTCGGACACGACTGCGACATTGACGCAGGACCGGCAAAAGCTGGAGATGTCGGCGCTCTCGGCGCCGGCCGTGATCTTCACGGTCGCGATGATCGCGTTTCCGGTCGTCTATACGATCTGGCTCGGCTTCCAGAATTTCTCCTCGACCGGCAAGCAGTCCTTCGCGGGTCTTGCCAACTACTCGAAGCTCGTGTCCGACTATGAGTTCTGGCATGGGCTCTGGGTCACGATCGCGCTCTATGTGCTGTCGCTGGTGCTCCAGCTCGTCTTCGGCGTTTGGCTGGCGTTGGTGCTGTTCCACGCCAAGCGCCTGCCGGGCATCGTGCGCTCGCTGTTCATCTCCCCCTTCATGATGCCGCCGGTGGTGGCAGGCATGATGTGGCTGGTGATTCTCGATCCCTCGCTAGGGGCGGCCAACTACATCCTGCAGTCGTTCGGCCTGCCGCCGTCGGACTGGCTGGCCTCGCCGACATGGGTGATTCCGACTGTTGCGCTGATCGATAGCTGGCAGTGGACGCCTTATGTTGCCCTGATTGTGCTGGGTGGATTGCAGTCCCTGCCGCCGAGCGTCTACGAGGCGGCGCAGATCGACGGCGCATCCCCGTTCAAGACATTCCAGCGCATCACGCTGCCGCTGTTGCTGCCGACCATCGTCACCGCGGCCATCTTGCGCAGCGTTGATCTCCTGCGCTTCTTCGACATCATCTACATCACGACCCAGGGCGGTCCGGGTAATGCGTCGAACACGCTCAATATCTACGGTTTTCGGGTCGGGTTCGAATTCTTCAACATCGGCTATGCCAGCGCCCTGATGCTGACGCTGACGGCGATCGTGTTCGGCGCCGTGCTCGCCTTCAACCGCTTGCGCGGCGCAGTGGCCTGGTGACCGCATGACAGACGCCGCCACCGCCGACCGCTGGATACGCTGGCTCAACACGATGCAGCTTGTGCTCGCCGGGGTACTCATCATGGCGCCGACGGTCTGGATGGTGCTGTCTTCGTTCAAGCCGTCGTTCGAGGTGACGGCCTATCCGCCGACGCTGATCTTCACACCGACGCTCGACAATTATGTCGAGCTAACCAGGACCACGCCGTTCCTGAGCTATGCACTCAACAGCCTCATCGTCACCGCCGGTTCGACCGCGCTTGGACTGCTGTTTGGTATCCCTGCCGCTTTCGCCGTTTCCTGGACGCGGATTTCGTGGCCGGCGATCCTGACGCTCGCGGCACGGATGGCGCCCGGCACGCTGTTCCTGCTGCCTTGGTATGTCATGTTCCGGCAGGTCGGCATGATCGGCTCTTACACCGCGCTGATCCTCAGCCACGCGGTGATTACGCTGCCGATCGTGATCTGGGTTTTGCTACCGTCCTTCGACGGCATTCCGCGCAGCGTCTTCGAGGCCGCGCAAGTGGACGGATGCAGCGTCACGCGCATCCTCTGGCGCATTGCGCTACCGCTGGTGGCGTCCGGCGTTGCCGTGTCGGCGATCCTCGCCTTCGTCTTCTCTTGGAACTACTTCCTGTTTGCGCTGGTGCTCTCCAATGGCGACACCAAGACGCTGATCGCGGCGGCCTTCAACTTCATCGGCGAAGGCTCGACGCAATGGGGCGCCCTCATGGCCGCGGCGACGCTGATCGCATTGCCGCCGCTGGTGTTGGCGGCTCTGGTTCAGCGCTGGCTGGTGTCGGGACTGACGCTCGGTGCGGTGAAAGGCTAGGTGTCAGATGAACGTATCACCTCGACCGAATTCGATCATGCAGGCCGCCGTCTTCCATGGTGAAGACCGCATCACCATCGAGCGCGTGGCAATGCCCGAGGTCGGCGCCGGCGAGGTGCTCGTGCGCGTCTCGCGCACCGCGCTGTGCGGCTCGGATTTCAAGCTCTGGCACAAGGGCGCCGAGTTCACCGCGGGTCACGAGATTTTCGGTGTCGTCGAGCAGCCCGGTCACCGTCTGCACGGTCGCCGCTGCGCCGTCTACATTCCTTTGCACTGCGACCGCTGCGCGGCCTGCAAGCGCGGCGATACCCAGATGTGCCTGGAAGTCTCGAGCCTGATCGGCTGGAACAGGCCGGGTGGTTATGCCGAATATGTGCCGGTGCCGGAAAACTGCCTGCTGCCGGTGCCCGGCGACATCGAGGACAGCCTCGCGCCGCTGCTGCTCGACACCATCGGCACGTCCGGCCACGCGGTGCGCTTCGTGAGTCGTGTGGTTCCGCCAAGCGAGGCCGGGCCGGTCCTCGTGATGGGCGCGGGACCTGTCGGTCTCGGCGTCGTGCTGGCGCTCCGCGCGCTCGGCTACAACGACATCCATGTCGCCGATCCGAATGCGGAGCGCCTCAAGATCGCGCAATCGTTCAGCGCAAAAGCACATCCCGTCGGCGATACCTCGAAGCGCTTCGCCCTCATCATGGAATGCTCCGGTGCACATGCGGCGCGCAACCTCGGTATCGAGCTGGTCCTGCCGCGCGGCGCACTGGTGTTGGTCGGCGAGAACGCCGCTCCTTGGGTCATCGAGGAAGGCAAGGTGTTCCGCCGCAAGGATTTCTACATGATCCGGACCTTCTATTTCCCGGTCTCGGATTTTGAGCCGAATGTCGAGCTGCTGCGGAAGTACAAGGACGAATATCGCGTACTGGTCGACGGCGAATTCGGCCTGTCGGCCCTCCCTGAGAATTTCGCCCGCTTCGCCAAGGGCGAGCTGATCAAGCCGGTCTTGGCGCTGGATTGAGCGATCATGGCCTCCATCTCGATCCGCAACCTCGTCAAGCGCTACGGCAGTTTCACCGTGATCCCCGATCTTAATCTGGAGATCGCGGACCACGAGTTCGTCGTGTTCGTCGGCCCGTCAGGCTGCGGCAAGTCGACCTTGCTGCGGATCATCGCTGGCCTCGAGCCGATTTCGTCCGGAGACCTCTATATCGGCGACAAGCGGGTCAATGGTGTCCAGGCCGCCCAGCGCGACATTGCGATGGTATTCCAGGACTATGCGCTGTATCCGCACATGCGCGTCTACGACAACATGTCGTTTGCGCTTGAACTGCGGGGCACGCCGAAGGCGGAGATTGACGCTCGGGTGAAGCGCGCCGCAGCCCTGCTGCACATCGAGCCTTATCTGGACCGCAAGCCGAAGGAGCTGTCCGGCGGCCAGCGGCAGCGCGTCGCCATGGGCCGCGCCATCGTGCGCAATCCCAAGGCGTTCCTGTTCGACGAGCCGCTGTCCAACCTCGACGCCAAGCTGCGCGGGCAGGTGCGCGCCGAGATCAAGGCGCTGTCACAGGAGCTGAAGACCACCATGGTCTTCGTGACCCATGACCAGATCGAGGCCATGACCATGGCCGACCGGATCGTGGTGCTCCAGAGCGGCACCATCCAGCAATACGACACGCCAGAGACGGTCTACGAACGTCCCGCCAACCAGTTCGTCGCCGGCTTCATCGGTTCGCCGGCCATGAACTTCTTCCCGGTCGAATGGCGCGACGGGCGTGCGAACCTTTCACAGGGTGCGACAGCGGTGCCGCTGGACGACGCGGCCGCAGGCCGCCTGCGTCAGGCCGGCAATGCAGTGCTCGGCATTCGCCCCGAGCATTTTGCCGTCGCGACCGACGGCGCCGATGGCATCGCCATCGACGTCAGGCTGGTCGAGCCGCTGGGCTCGGATACGCTGATCCACTTCGATCTCGCCGGCGTCTCCGCCATCGCGCGGGTCGACCCGTCGCTGCGGCCGAAGGTCGGCGATCGGCTCGGCCTCATTCCGCAACCGGGCAAGACGCATTTGTTCGATGCCGCCAACGGACAGGTTTTGCGGTGATCGCGTCGGTCAACATCGGCGATCTCTCGGCGCTAGCGGACGTCGCGTCCAAAGCCAAGCCCGTGTACGTGATCTGTCTCGGGCTGTCGGCGCTTGACCAGGTCTGGCGCGTCGATCGGCCGTTCGCGGGCGGAAGCGAGAAGATCAAGGCCGTCGAGTACGGCACGCTCGGCGGCGGCATGGCCGCCAATGCGAGCGTTGCGGTGGCAAAGCTCGGCGCGTCCGTCGCGTTCTGGGGGCGGGCAGGGAATGATGCCGCGGGCCACGAGATGAAATCGGCCTTCGCCGCTGAAGGTGTCGACGTCGAAAACTTTCGGCTGTTTCCCGACGGGCGCTCCTCCGTTTCGGGCGTCATCGTCGACAGTTCCGGCGAACGGCAGATCGTCAATTTCCGCGGCCTCTATCCGGAAGCTGCCGACTGGCTTCCGCTGGAGGTTGTCGCGCGTGCGTCGTCTGTGCTGGCCGATCCGCGTTGGGTCGAAGGTGCCACGACGCTGTTTCGGGAAGCGCGGGCGCGCGGCATCCCGACGGTGCTCGACGGCGACATGGCCGATGCCGACGTGTTCGAGCGACTGCTGCCGCTCACCGACCACGCGATCTTCTCCGAACCTGCGCTTACCGCCTTTGCCGGATCGGCGGCGGACAAATCCCTCGCAGCGCTTGCACGCTTCGGATGCCGCGTCATCGCCGTCACACGCGGTGAGGACGGCGTCAGCTGGTACGAGAATGGCGAGCTGCATCGGCGGGCTGCCTACGCCGTCGATGTCGTCGACACCACCGGCGCGGGCGACGTCTTCCACGGCGCCTATGCGCTGACGATCGGCGCCGGTCTCGATGTGTGCGCCGCCATGGCGTTTTCGGCAGCCGCGGCTGCGATGAAATGCTGCCACGCCGGTGGCCGCAACGGAATCCCCACCATCAACGAGTGTCTCGCATTCATGAGGACGAAGCCATGAGAACGATTGGAAAGAACCGCGGCCTGGCGCGGCTTGCCGACGCGGAGGGCCACTTTCGCATGGTCGCGCTCGATCAGCGGCCGCCACTGTTCGATGCCATTGCGAAGGCGAAGGGCATCACCCCCGATCAGGTCGAATATTCCGACGTTACGGCCGCCAAGCGTCTTCTCGTCGAGAACCTCGCGCCGCATTGCAGCTCGATGCTGTTCGATCCGAATTTTGCGGTGCCCGCCGCGATCGATCTCTTGCCACCGCGCTGTGGTCTGATCATGACCCTGGAAGAGCACCGTGTTGAGGAAACACCGGGGGGGCGCAAGTCGCGTGCGATTACCAACTGGAGCGTGGAGAAGATCCGCGCCATGGGCGGCGACGCGGTCAAGGTGCTCGCATGGTATCGGCCGGATGCTGATGCCGCGGTGAACGAACACCAGAAGCGTTTCGTGCGCGAAATTGGGCAGGACTGCGCCCGGCACGACATCCCCTACGTCCTTGAGTTGCTGGTCTACCCATTCCTCGGCAGCGCCAATCACACCGCCGACTACGTGGAATCGCTGGGCAAGCTGCCGAGCCTCGTCATCGACAGCGTGCGCGAGTTCGCCAAGCCGGAATACGGTGTTGACCTTCTGAAGCTGGAGAGCCCGCTTGCGGCCAACGGTCTGCCTGCGCGCGATGGCAGCGCTGAAGCAAAGGCAGCGCAGAAGGAATTCGATGCGATCGGCGATATTTGCCGTGAACGGAGCATCCCCTGGGTGCTGTTGTCGGGCGGCGCCGCGCCGGACAAATTCGAGCGTGTCCTCGAATTCGCTTGCGCTGCAGGTGCCGGTGGATTCCTTGCCGGTCGCACGATCTGGCTCGATGCCGTCCTGAAGAATTTCCCCGACCGCGAGGCGGTCTCTGTAAGTCTGCGCAAGGACGGCCTTGGTGTGCTCCAGCGGCTCAACGCCCTGACCACCGCCAAGGGCGCGCCGTGGAAACCGCGCTTCCCCGTGTTCAGCGACATCAAGCAGGAGGGCGACTTCGCGCGCGCCTACTAAAGCTACGCCCAGTTCAGTCCGGATCGCGAATTCTGAAGCATGAAGTCTGACAGGTTCGCGGTCTGCCGCATCGTCGCGGAAGATCCATCCTCAGCCCTTGTGGGGGTCGGAGAGCGTGCCCCCAACTCTAGTGGCTTGAAGTTTGTTCTTGTTCTGTTCATAGTGCGGTTTTCCGAGAGGTGCCGCCATGGACGCCGAGAAAGAGAGAGAAATCATCAGATTGTGGAATCGGCTCCGATCGCTCAAACGAGAGCGCCGCCCGATCGCAGCTGTAGTCCGTCAGATCGAGGAAGCCGTGGCCGAGAGGGAGCGCGATGCGGCTTGAGCAGGTCCCTTCGTAGGGGGAGGCGATCGTGCGCCAGCAGCATGCCGGCAGGTCGACGGCCGCGGCGCGAGCCTTGCTTGAGCGCATGTGTGCTAATTGGTGTTGAACGGGGGTCGACCATCTATTGGCACAGGTGGACGATTGGGATGGCAACTGCAGCCACCATCCTTCATGCGGATCTGGACGCCTTTTATGCGTCGGTTGAGCAATTGCTGGACCCCTCGTTGCGAGGCAAGCCCATCGCTGTCGGTGGCGGAGTTGTGCTTGCCGCCTCTTACGAAGCGAAAGCGTTCGGGATCCATGGTGGGATGTCCGGACGACAGGCGCGCGAGCTATGTCCACAACTTACGTTTGTCGGAGGCCATTTTCGGGACTACGAACGGCTGGGTGATGCTGCCATCAAGGTGATCGGCGATTTCACGCCTCTCGTCGAGCGGATTTCGATCGATGAGGCCTTTGCGGACGTAGCGGGTTGCACCCATCTCTTCGGTGCGCCCGCCGAAATCGCAGCAGCGATCCGCCGGCGCGTGCGCAGTGAACTCGGTCTTCCCATCTCGGTGGGCGTTGCGCGTACCAAGCATCTGGCGAAGATCGCTTCGCAGGTGGCGAAGCCCGACGGGCTCGTGGTCGTTGATGCCGATACCGAACTCGAGTTTCTTCACGAATTACCTGTCGAGTTGATGTGGGGTGTGGGGCCGGTCACCAAGGCTCGCCTGGCCGCGAGCGGCGTCTCGACGATCGGGCAACTCGCAAGGCTGCCCGGACGATCGCTCGAGCGATTGCTCGGTCCGGCGGCAGGGGAGAAGCTCGGTGCGTTAGCCTGGAATCGTGATCCGCGGCCACTGAAACCGCACCGGCGGGCCCGATCGGCGGGAGCGCAATCGGCAATCGGGCGGAAGCCTGCAGTCGAGCGGATAATTCGTCCAACCCTGCTTCACCTTGCGGATCGCATCGCGACAAGGCTTCGGGCGAAGTCGAGGCCAGGTCGAACGGTGACAGTGCGTGTCCGCTTCGCTGACCTGCGATCGGTGACGCGCTCGATCACACTCGATATCCCGATTTTCGCGACCCTGATTCTTGCCGACTACGCCGAGCGACTGGTACGCACGATCCTTGCCGATCACCCTCACGAGAGAACCATCTCGCTGCTGGCGATTTCCGTTTCGCACCTTGAGGAACATTGGGACCTTGAGCTGGAGCTCCCGTTTGGGCTCGAAGGTGAAGCGCGGCGTCCCGGGAGCAGGTTGGGCATGGCGCGTTGGGCTGCCGATTGCGCCATCGACAAGATCCGCGATCGCTTCGGACGGGAGGCGATTGGATACGGCTCGGCGGCATTGGGTTTGTCTCGCTCGGTGCCAGACGAGTTGCGCAACATTGCCGAAAAGGAGCTGTAACCGGCGCGGGTCATCGTTCACGAACGGGACACCCAGGTGTGCTCGCGCGCGCGACGCGCCAAACGGGTGGGGCTGATTGCTGTCTCAAGCTCTGACCGAGAAGCGGTCGAAAGCAGTCAGGACTTCAATTTGCGGTTCGAACTCACGCTGATAAATCGTCTTCTGCAGAAATTCG
Organism: Bradyrhizobium macuxiense; assembly: GCF_001542415.1. Lineage (GTDB taxonomy): Bacteria > Pseudomonadota > Alphaproteobacteria > Rhizobiales > Xanthobacteraceae > Bradyrhizobium > Bradyrhizobium macuxiense. The sequence goes on along the minus strand of NZ_LNCU01000050.1, from coordinate 9,223 downwards.
ACTTCCGTGACCTGGGTGTTTTCGTCGACGTCGATATACCAGGATCGCGGCCGGCCGTCGGCGCCGTCGCTCCAGCGATATCCGCGACGCTTGAGCTCGTCCTTCAGCTCGAAGGGCGACTGCTCGGCCCAGATCCTGATCGTCTTGCGCCGGGCTCGCTCGAGCAAGACCGACAGGACCGTGCGATCGAGCTGGGGCAGGCGAAGCGCCAGGATCTCGAGCAGAGCCAGGCAGTCGTCGACGGCCCGATGTGCCTCATGAAACAGGCCGGCTTTCATCAGGAGATATGCCAGGCGCGATCCCTCAAAACCATGACTACGCCAGTCGACCTCGCTGACCGAACAGGCCCATGCCTTGTGCGTGAACAACGGCACGTAGCGCTCCATGAACCTACGATCGAAAGCGGCATTGTGGGCGATAATCACAACCGCATCGGAGGCAAACTGGCCGACATGATCCTGATCGAGCCGGTGCCCGCTGACCATCTCATCGGTGATGCCGGTCAGGCCCGTGATCTCGGCAGGAATCGCCGTCGACGGCTGATTGAAGCAGCTGAAGCTGTCGATGACCCGGGCGATCCGGCCGTCCGGGAGATAGGTGAACTTGACCATGCCGAGTTCGATGATCTCGTCACGGGCCGGATCGAGACCGGTGGTCTCGACGTCAAGCAGAAGCGCAGTCTTGGCCGCCTCGTCGTTGCCCGGTATGAATTCGGAGCGCGGAACCAGGCGGCGCAGCACCCGATAGTCGGGAGACTGCTCCAGGGTGGCAGCGATGTCGGTCAGGGTTGGATGAGCGGTCATATCTAAAGCTGACGATGGATCCTGTCGCTTGAAGCAGCGCGACAGTCTAGCCGATCCGACCGGGCAGCGTACCGCAGCCTGTGGATAGATATCTGACGTGGCGGTCGGCTCGGGTGGCGTGGATAAGCGCACCTTGAGTCCCGGATCACGCAAAGTCCACGCGGCGGAAGGTTGAGGGCCCAGCGATCGGTCCGTCAAAGTGGTACGCCCTCGGAAGCGGGACGGCCTCGTGAACCGTGCCGCTTCGCGTCCCGGCCATCCGGCTTCGATTCCCCGCGCCGCGAGATGGCTCCCAGATCACATTGTTCGGAAAATCGGAAGTGTGACTCGACCCGGGACCCAACTCACCCTTATAATGGCGGTCCGATCCAATAGGGTTTGGCGATGTCGGATGAGCATGTGAGGTCTTCAGACCTCGTTGAGATCGCGCGCAGAAGCGGCGACTTTCGGAAGCATTATGGCGTCGTGCTTGGAGCAATCCTGTACATGGTCTCCATCAATGCCGCGCGATCTAGATCGATCTGGTGGAGTGGTTTGACGACGGCCTTGATCGGCGCGGTCATTCTGTGGCTCAAGGCGAGATGGAATATCGGTTAGCCAAAAGCAGCACGTGCGGACGATTGACGAGCAATGCGGGGGCTCTCCCCGCAAAGCCGCCCGAACATCAACGATCAAGGCGCGTTCGGGCGGAACCGATCGGGGCGTGCGTCAGCGCGCAAGATCGCGTAAGAACGCACCCTTGGTTTGCCGCAGCAGGACAGGCTCAAGTGACGGCTCGCGATCAGCACCATGATCGCGACACAACGACGGATTCAGCGTGGGACACTCGAAAAAGGCGCGCGCAGGCAGCCGCGCGACGAAAAATGGCAGAGGGGCGTCGCAAATCGCGGTCTCCTCTTCATCGCCTCTCGGCATGCTGGCTCTCCACCTTCTTGCGCAATTGAGAAAGTCAGAGCGCGCCGGTGTCGTCTTCCTCGCCGAAAACGAGAACAGGGCGGAGCGGCTCGGTGGGGTCATTCACGCGCTCGACCCTTCGTGCGATGTATTGGTGTTTCCGAGGTTGAACACGCTACCGTTCGACCAATTGGAGCCGTCCCGAGAGATTGCGGGCCGGCGAAGCTCGGTTCTGCGGCGACTTGCCAAGGCGCGAAAACCTGTCCTGCTGGTGTCAACGGCCGAGGCTATCATGGAGCGCCTGCCGCTGCCGTCAGCCTGGACGCGCCTCAGCATCAGCCTGAAGGTCGGAGCAACCTATTCCGAGCGCGATCTGAAAATGCGCCTGGAGGCTCTCAGATACGCTGTCGACGAAGAGGCGGACTATCCAGGTGGTGTTCTGTTCCATGGAAGCACGTTCGAGGTGTTTCCGGCGGGTGGCCTTGGTCCGTTCAGGATAGAGCATTCCAAAGGTTCAATTCGCCGGATAGCAGCGGTCGACCCGGTCGAACACGATGTCATATACGAGACCAATGAGCTGGCAATTGACCCGATGTCGGAGCGGCTCGCGTTCGCAGGCAAGCGTGCGCGGCGGGCGCCCCTCATCGACTATTGCGAGCGCGCCAAGTGGATCGTAGATGCCGGAGTTTCAGCACACGCCGACAGCTGGCTCGGCACCATCGAGGAAGCATCCGGTCGCAAGGAGGCGGAGCGCGAATATCTCGGGCGAAACGACTGGAAACGACTGACGAGACGCATGAGCGCGCTGCCTGAAGAGGCGCCTTTCAAGCCGACGCCGGATTTTTCCAAGCTTCCATCACCAAGGAAGGCTCTCCGCGCATTTGTTGACGATACGCGGCGCGGCGGATCGCGACTACTTTTTGTCGCTGCGATGGAGGAAGATTTGCGCGCGATGGAGCGGATCGGCCGAGTCAGGGCGGAGCGCTTTGCCGATTGGAGCAAGGCGGCCGCGGGCCGGGGCGGTGAAGCGGCTCTCTTGGCTGACTTCGACACAGGTTTCGTCGGAGCAGGCAAAAAGCCTCTCATCGTGGTGACGGCGGCCGACGTCCTCGGCAGCAGGGCGCATCATCCGCAGCCCATGGCCAGAGCCTGGAATGCCGCGTTCGAGCATCCGGAAGTGCCGGAGCGGGGGGCGGTGGTCGTACATCTGCAGCGAGGGCTCGCCTTGCTCGACGGATTGCAGATTGTGGGAACGGGAGACGGATCATCGCGCGACATGATCAAGCTCGTGTACGCGGCAGATAATGCGGTCCTCGTTCCTCCCGCAGACCTCGCCCAGGTCTGGCCCTATGCGGCGGAGCTCGGCAGGCTTTCGCTCGACAAGGCGGATGGCAGTACGTGGTGGGCTCGACGCACCGAGGCCGAGCAGGAGATTCAGCTCGCCGCCAAGGAGCTCGCCAAGCACATCAGGCAGCGACGCCGCCGGCGCGCGCCCAAACTGGTGCCGCCTGGCCCTCTCTACGAGAAGTTTGTCGCGCGGTTTCCTTACTTCACGACGATCGACCAGGCCAAGGCCATTCGGGACGTGCTGGATGATCTCGCATCCGGTCATCCCATGGACCGCGTCATCTGCGGCGACGTCGGATTTGGCAAGACCGAGGTGGCGTTGCGCGCGGCGGCCGCCGTGGCGCTGTCAGGCAAGCAAGTCGCGGTCGTGGCGCCGACGACAGTGTTGGCGCGGCAGCATCTTGCGACCTTCCGCAAACGCTTCGACCCGTTCGATGTCGAAGTGGGAGGATTGTCGCGCGCTGCATCGGCGTCCGAAACGCGGGATACGAAGGAGAGGCTCAAGAACGGCAAATTGAAGGTCGTGATCGGCACCCAGGCGCTGGCTTCGAAGGAGGTGAAGTTTCGCGACCTCGGTCTGGTCATCATCGACGAGGAGCAGCATTTCGGAGCGGCGGAGAAGACGAAGCTCGCAGAACTGTCCAAGGGAGGCCACACGCTGTTCATGAGCGCAACGCCGATCCCGCGCACTCTCGCAGCCGGCCTCGCGGGCTTCAGGGATCTCAGCGTCATTGCCACCCCACCGGCCCATCGGCTGCCGGTCATGACCAGAGTAGCTCCGCTTTCCGATGCGGCCATTGCCGCGGCTCTGCTGCGCGAACGCAGCCGCCACGGCCAAAGCTTCCTGATCTGTCCACGCATCCAGGATCTCGACCCGATCCTGGCGCGGGTACAGGCGGTGGCTCCCGACCTTCGTATCGCCTGCCTCCATGGCAGGTTGCCTGCCGGCGAGATTGATGACCGGATGATGAGTTTCGTCGATGGCGAGACCGACGTTTTGTTGGCAACCAACATCGTGGAGAGCGGTCTCGATATTCCTCGCGCGAATACTATTGTGGTCTGCTGGCCTGAAAGGTTCGGCCTTGCGCAGCTCCACCAACTCCGGGGACGGGTGGGGCGAGGCGGGACGCGCGCGTTTGCATATCTGCTGACCGAGTCCGGCTCGGAGCAATCCGGAAAGCGTCTGGCGGTTCTGGAGGAATTCACGAGACCGGGCGCCGGCTTTGCCATCAGCGAGCGCGACCTCGACCTCAGGGGCGCCGGCGACCTGTTTTCGGAACGGCAGTCGGGACATGTGCAGGTGCTCGGACCGGTGCTCTACAGTCACCTTCTGAAGGTGGCCTCGGAGAAAGCTGACGACGGCGCCGCCGATCTTTGGGTGCCTGATCTGAACCTGCCGCTGGCCGACACCTTGCCCACAAGCTATGTGCAATCGGAGGCGCTACGGCTCGAAATCTATGGCCGCGTCGCCAGGTGTCGCAACGAAGATGACCTCGATGACCTGGAGGAGGAAACCGCTCGTCGTTTCGGGACCTTGCCGCCGCCCGCCCATGCGTTCTTTGCCGCAGCAAGGCTCAGGATGGAGTGCAAGCGAAGGGGCATCATCAGGCTCGATGTCGGGCCGGAGGCCATTGCGGCGAGTTTCCTGCCTGGGCGACTGCGGAAGTCCAGGGCACGGTCGCTGCAACGCGATGGCGACCGGGTCGTCTGGGTCTGTAAGGCGCATGCGGACCTGTTCGATCGGATGGAAGAGTTCCTGGATCTTCTGGACGAGTGAACCGGATGTTCGCCCTCACATTCCGCGGGACGTCGGCAAGCGTTCCTTCCGCAGATCGTAACCATCCGGGCCTTCTGGTGGAGGTGGGCGGCCAGAGGCTCCTCGTCGATTGCGGCGAGGGCACACAGCGGCAATTGCTTCGCAGTGCCGCCGGCTTTCGTCGGCTCGACCGCATCCTGCTGACACATGGTCATCTCGACCATGTGCTCGGAATCCCTGGCCTCCTGTCCACCCTGCGATTGCGGCAAGGCACCGGTGTGACGACGATCCACGGCGGCCCGGAGACGCTCGATGTCGTCGTCCGGATGCTCGCGGGCTTCTGGGGCGAAGGAAGAGCGCCGCTACCCCCGGAGCTCATTCCATTGACGGAAGGTCCGGTCGTCGACGCCGGGGACTGCACGATCAGCTGTTTTCCGGTTCGCCATCGCGATACGGATAGCTTCGGCTTCACATTCGAAATTCCCGCTCGCCGTCACCTTCAGCCGGACCGCCTCTCGGCCCTCGGTGTGCCGGATGGTCCGGTGCGAAAGGAGCTCGCGGAAGGACGACCGGTCACGCTTGCGGACGGCAGAACCATTGATCCGGAGGATGTGTGCGGGCCGCTGTCCGGAGGGAAGAAGCTTGTCGTCATCGGCGACGCCGAGGCAACCGATGACTTGACGAATTATGTCCTTGAGGCTGACGCGCTGGTAGTCGAAGCGACGTTTCTGGATCGCGATGCGTCGATTGCGCGAGACTACGGCCATCTCACAGCGCGGGAGGCGGCATCGCTCGCAGCCGCGAGCAACGTCAGGCAGCTCGTGCTCACCCACATCTCGGGTCGCTACTCGGACGAAGAGATTCTCGCCGAAGCGGTGAATGTGTTCCCGAACAGTCGAATTGCCGCCGACTTCGATCGGATCGTGATCTGATCGGTTGCTGACGATAACGACGAGCGGGCGTTAGAGGCCATTTGCGTGCTGGGGGCTAAAGTGTAGTCCGAACTCCACCAGAGAGTCCTTGGACTGAGGGCGCGTTCGCTCCCAAAGCGGCACGCTCTTCGCGTACGAATGCCTCGAATGTCTTGGGCTTGGCACCGCCAAGGTACTCGATCGTATCCGTAACCTGGAATTCAATAACAGACGGACGCAGACCGGCGGTGCGGAAGAACCGCCATAGCTGGGACAGATGCTCGACAGCGTGCTGATTGCTGCCACGGGCAAGCGCCTCCCGACGCCATTCCTCGTCAGTGATGTCTTCATAGCGAAGGTCACGTTCGAGCACCCGACCAAAGGTCGCGATGATATCGCCCAATGCGAGGACTGCCCCGATCACTGGATAGCTAGAGGGCGAAGGCAGTGAGGGCTTGGTCAGCAGGCCGACGCCAACACGCGCCACGTCTTCAGCAGAAACCAGCGGGATGACGGTGCTCTCGTCGCCCCAGGGCAGCCGGATCGGCCCGTTGACCGAAAGGTTCGAACGCACCAGCGCGCGTAGGTTTTCATAAAATACGGTCGCCCTGAGGTGAGCCACTTCGATCCCGGCCCACTCGAACACCTGCTCCGACAAATAGTTCTGTCGCATGCGGGGCGTCGGCGCATCGAGTGAAGAACGCAGCATCACGAGATTGACCAGGCGTGTGATGCCGGCCTCGCGCGCGGCCAACGCCATGATCGCGGTGGCGTCGAGCAGGCCGTCCTTGACCGGGTAGGCAAAGTAGATCGCCGAGACGCCGTCCACCGCACGTCTCACTGAGGCAGCGTCGAGAAAATCGCCCTCCACGATCTCGGCGCCGAGCCCGCGCAGGCGGTCGGAACGTTCGTCGAGCTTATGGACGAAAGCGCGGATCGGCACGCCGCGTGCCAAGAGCATCTCTGACACATGCCGACCGGTTTGTCCCTGCCGACCGCCGGATGCTCCGGTAACAAGAACCAACTCTGACATGATGCACCTCCGTGATGATTAAAAGGCCTTGACTCGGTACCATCTAGTACCATACATCTGAGCAATATGGTACTCGCTGGTACCTGGGTCAAGAAAAGATGATGAAAGCGAGATTGACGTCGAAGTCGCGTCGCGAAGAGACGGAGGAGACCCCGGCCCGCGGGCGCATCCTGGAGGCCGCGTTCTCTGCCTTCACGGAGTCCGGCTATGCCAGGACGAGCACGCTCGAGATCGCAACGCGCGCACGGGTCTCGAAGCGAGAGCTTTATGCATTGGTGGGCAACAAGGACGAATTGCTTGGCGCATGCATTCGCGCGCGCGCCAAGCGGTTACAGGTGCCCGCCGATCTGCCCGCGCCGCACGACCGGGAAACCCTGAGACAGACGCTCACCTTGCTCGGAACGCAGCTCCTGCGCGAGATAAGCGCCCCCGCCGTGATCGGCGTCTTTCGCCTGGCGATCGCGGAGGCGGTGCGTGAACCCCAGGTCGCACAAACTCTGGACTCGATAGGACGCGAGACCAGTCGTGCCGCCTTGCGGGGAATCATGGATCAGGCTCGGTCGGCGGGACTTCTCGACGGCGAGGCCAGTGAAATGGCCGAGCAATTTTTTGGGCTGCTGTGGGGCAACCTGATGGTCGGCCTGCTGCTCGGCGTCGCCGAGCGGCCGTCCCCTCAAGAGATTGCACGCCGCGCTCGTGACGCCACGGGCGCGTTTCTCCGACTCCACCTCGAGGTGCATGACGCTGCGCAATCTCACGATCGGGGAATGCAGTGAGGCATCTCGCAGCCAGTGTGGTGTCAAGCGTCAATGAGAAACCTAGGCGACTCAACCATGGAAAGCTTCAGCGCCGATTACAGCCAGGCCCGGATGAAATTCGTCGAAGCGGCGAAGGCTCAAGACGGGTATGTACAGCGCATCGGCCACCCTGCACGCGGGCCGGACGGCGCCGAGCTTTCGATGGATATCGCCTGGTTTGGCGATCGGTCGGCGAGCAAGGTGCTCGTGACCTTTTCAGGCGTTCACGGCGTTGAGGCCTTTTTTGGTTCTGGCGTCCAGATCGAATGGATGCGCCGCGGCGAGAACCGCAGGCTGCCGCAGGACGCCGCAGCGCTGTTGGTGCACGCGGTCAACCCCTATGGCTTCGCGTGGCTGCGGCGAGCGAACGAAAACAACGTCGACCTCAATCGCAACTGGATCGATTTTGATGGTCCCTTGCCGGTCAACGCGCAATACGAAGAGATCGCGCAAGATCTGTGTCCATCCGATTGGTCGCCCGAAGCGCAGGCGGGGGCCGGCGTCCGCCTTTCAAGGTGGCGGCAGCGCAATGGCGACCGCGCCCTCATGCAGGCAGTCATGGGCGGACAATGGTGTCACCCTGACGGCCTCTCCTACGGTGGAGCCGCACCGAGCTGGTCCCGCAAGGTTCTGACCGACGTCCTGAAGTCTCATCTCGCCGGTGCGGCCCACGTCGCGATCGTTGACTTCCATACCGGACTCGGTCCGCACGGTTACGCTGAGCCCATCATCCACCGGCGGCGCGACGATCCTGGCTTTGTCCGAACGAGATCGTGGATTGGCGCGGCGGCGACATCCATCTATGGCGGCGGCTCAGTTTCCGCGGAGATTTCCGGCGATGCACTGAGCGCCATTCAAGCCTTGTTTCCCAAGACCGTCGTTGATGCGGTCGCACTCGAATGCGGCGTACAAGCCCCAGACAAAGTCGGCGCCGCGCTTCGCGCGGATAATTGGCTCCATGCGCATGGCGATCCGACCGCGCCAGAAGCCGCTGGCGTCAAGAAGCTAATCCGCGAGGCCTTTCACAGCGACTCGCTGGACTGGCAGGGCATGGCGCTCGGCCAGGGGCTCGCCGCATGCCGAGCCGCGCTGGGGGGCTTATCTTTGCCACTGGATTGAAAGCGCGCGGTCAAGACTGAAGCGCTTGTGGGCGCGAGAAATGTCGGCTTGGAACGGACAATAGAATCGGGAGGATCGCAATGAGATCATCTGGCATACATCTCTTCCCAATGATGGATTGGAGCGGTGCGCCGGGAGACCGGCAGGAGATAGAAGGTGCAAGTCCTTTACGGTGAAGGAGTAGCGATCCACACCGGCCCCGAGTCATGCGCGGGTCGTCGCGAGGCGACGCGTGAAGCGTTGACAGGGGAACGTATAGGCCAGCCATTGAGCGGCGAAATTCCAATCATCCGGAGTGCCGATGCCCTCGTTCCGGCAGAAGGCAACATGGTCGGACACGCGATCGCGAGTGCCCGACCAGCTCCGCGCCGTCTGAGACCCTGGCATGTGCGCACATCTTCTGCGCGGGAACCGGGAGGTCTCCACATTGCCCTGGGCTGCCGCGCCCGGGGCCGCACGGGGAAGGCCGGAGGCCGAAGTCCGTGATGCACGATGCGGAGAAGTCGGACCCACCCAGAGTACCGAGGAAGTCGGCGAACAACGCGGCCTACGCTGCGGCGGGG
>NZ_LNCU01000049.1:53203-63224 GCF_001542415.1 Bradyrhizobium macuxiense | reverse complement strand
CATTCGTGGTTGATGGGGTGGACGGCCCCCTACGGCATCAGTGTGCCAGAATGAGGTTGTTGCAAATCTCAGCAAGGGAGCCGTCCGTGACGAAGATTATCCGCATTGGAATGGATACGTCGAAGTATATTTTTGTGCTGCACGGGATTGATGAGGATGAGCGGCCTGTGCTGCGCAAGAAGCTTTCGCGCAAGCAGGTGGTGGAGTTCTTTGCCAAATTGCCGCCGACCGTGATCGGGATGGAGGCCTGCGGAGCCTCGCAATATTGGGCGCGGGAGCTCTCCAGGCTGGGCCATGAGGTGAAGCTGATGGCCCCGCAATTGGTGAAGCCCTATGTCGCGCGGAACAAGAACGACTGGCGGGATGCGGAAGCGCTGTGTGAGGCGATGAGCCGGCGGACCATGCGCTTTGTGCCGGTCAAGACAGCCGAGCAGCAAGCCGCGTTGATGCTGATGGGAATCCGCGACGGGTTGATCGCCCGGCGCACCCAGTTGACCAATACGATCCGCGGCCACGCGGCGGAGTATGGCCTGATTGCACCCAGGGGGCTGGACAGGATCGAGCCGCTGCTGGCGCAGATCGCGCAGAACGAGACGCTTCCCGCTCTGGCGCGTGAGCTGTTTGTCGTGCTGGGCCGCGAGTACGCCAAGCTCGAGAGCGAACTGGAGGCAATCGAGGCCAAGGTGATGGCCTGGCACCGCGGCGATGCCACGGGCCGGCGTCTGGCAACGATCCCCGCGGTCGGCCCGATCATTGCGACCGCGCTGGTGATGAAGACGCCCGATCCGCGTGCGTTCCCCTCCGGTCGGCATTTTGCGGCCTGGGTGGGATTGACGCCCAAGGACCATTCCACTGGTGGCAAGACCAGGCTCGGCAAGATCACGCGGGCGGGCGACGAGGACTTGAGACGACTGCTCGTGATCGGGGCCACGGCGGTGATCCGGCAGGCCAGAGGTGGGCGCGGCCAGCATCCGCGCTGGCTGCTGGCATTGATTGCGCGCAAGCCGCCGAAGCTCGCCGCCGTGGCGCTCGCCAACAAGGTCGCCCGCATCGCCTGGAAGCTCATGGTGACCGGCGAGAGTTACGACGCGGCGCGGTCGAATGCCGCTACGGCAGTGGCCGCCTAACAGATTGGCCGACCGGCGGGCTCGCTCGCCGGCCGATCCGGAGCTGCAGGAGCAGATGGAGCGATCGATCGAGCAACGATGCGAGACAATCCGTGGGACCCATTGGCCGCCAGCAGGTCGCCAGGTTGTTTGGAACTCGCATCGCGCAAACCATCTTGGCCAGCGATCCAATCGATCGCGCTCAACAGGCCGGACATATGGATGCAAGCGATCCGATCTCACCAAAAAGCTCTTGTGCCACGGGGGCCGTCCACATATGGGTCCCTGCTTTCGCAGGGACGACACCGAATGTGTTGAACCGCTTGTGAGTCATACGTTGGCGTTCTCGCTTCGCGAGCCCCGGAATGACGAGGAAGAGCAAGCTCAGCTCAGCGAGCCCGCGTGCACCCACCAGCCGGGCTGGTCGGCGCGGAGCTTTTCACCGGCGGCCTGGGCGTCGGCGTCATTGCCGAAGATCGCAAAGCAGGTCGCGCCGGAGCCTGACATGCGCACGAGGCGAACGCCGCTGGCCTCGCGCAACGCGGACAGCACGCCGCTGATCACGGGTTCGATCCGCGCCGCAGGTGTTTCGAGATCGTTGGTGCCGCGGGCGAGCGCCTCGATCCATTCGTCGATCTCGCCGCCCTGCTCCGGCCAGGACGGCGTCTGGATCACGACATCGGTGGCGCCGATCAAGAGCTCGCCGTGACGCAGGCCGAGCGCGTTGAAGACGTCCTTGGTCGCAACCGGAACGCGCGGATTGACCAGCACGCAGGGCATCTTGGGCAAGTTGAGCGGCAGCAGCGTCTCGCCGACGCCGGCCATGTCGCAGGCATGCGAGGCGACGCACACCGGCACGTCGGCGCCGGTCTGCAGCGCCACTTCCATGATCCTGCTGTCGTCGAGCGAAAGCTCGTTGAGCCGCGCCAGGAGGCGCAGCGCGGCCGCGGCATCCGCCGAGCCGCCGCCGATGCCGGCCGCGACGGGCAGCACCTTCTCCAGCGTGAAATGACCGACCCTGAGGTCCGCGACACGCTCGCCGAGCAGGCGCGCCGCCTTGAGCACCAGATTGTCCGAGGTGTCGCCGCAGGCGTCGGCCAGCGGCCCGTCCATCGTCAGCGCGAGCGCGTCACCCGGCTCCAGCGTGAGACGATCGGCGCAATCGGCAAACGCGACGACGCTCTCTAGGTCGTGAAAGCCATCGACGCGTCGGCCGACCACCCTCAGCGTCAGGTTGACTTTGGCACGCCCTTCTTCAATCAACGCCGGCACGGCGATAAACCCCTAAAAAACAAAGATCGTGATGCGATTAGCGTAAATCGCACCACGATCCTATCTCTTTGTTTGCGCAGAAATTCCGGGCAGGAATACCTCTCCCGCGGGCGGGAGAGGTAGAACAGCGGCGCCCCTGGCGACTAGCCGCCCTTGTCGTCGTCCTTCTTCTTGTCGGCGGCTGCGGCGGCCGGCGCCGGATCGTCGGGCAGGCCGTTTTCGATCTTGGCCTGGATCTTCGGCAGCTCTTCCGGCTCGGGCTTGAGGTCGCGCGCATGCGCCCACTGGAACTTGGCTTCCAGCGTTCGGCCGACGCGCCAATAGGCGTCGCCGAGATGGTCGTTGATGGTCGGATCCTCAGGCTTCAGATCGATGGCCCGCTCAAGGTTCTTCACCGCTTCGTCGTAATTGCCGATGCGGTAGTAAGCCCAACCAAGGGAGTCCACGATGTAGCCGTCGTCGGGGCGCTGATCGACGGCACGCTTGATCATCTTCATGCCTTCGTCGAGGTTGGTGCCCTGATCGATCCAGGAATAGCCGAGATAGTTCAGCACATGCGGCTGCTCGGGCTGCAGCTCGAGCGCCTTGCGCATGTCGGCCTCGGCCTTGGTCCACTGCTTGGAGCGCTCCTCGCAGATGCCGCGATAGTAGTAGGTGACCCAGGCGTTCTTGTCGCCCTCGGGCGGCAACGCGTCGATCGCCTGCGAATAGGTCCCGACGCAGTCGCCGAACTTCTTGCGGCCGCGCTCGATGTTGCCGAGCGCCATGATGGCCTCGACATCCTTCGGCGCGTCAGCCGTGACTTCCTTCAGGATCTTGATCGCCTCGTCGCTGCGGTCGGCAGCATCGAGGTTGGTCGCGAGCTGGATCTGCGCATTGCGCTTCAGCGGCGAGGACGCCGGCATCCGCTCATAGACCTTGATCGCCATCTGCGGCTTCTTCACCGATTCATAGAGATCGGCGAGCGACAGCAGGGCCAGCGGATGGTTGGGCTGCAGATAGAGCGCAAGCTGCAGGTAGACCAGCGCGAGGTCCTCGCCGCCGCGCCGCGTCAGCGTCGCGCCGATGCCGTACAGCGCCTCGGCCGCACCGGCCTGCGCCGACTCGACCAGCGGCGGCAGCTTCTTGCCGGCCTTGGTGTCCTTGATGCCTTCCAGCACCAGCGGGTGACGCGGCAGCTTCTTGTCGAAGGCCTCGTAGAGCGCGGTGGCGGAAGCCGCATCCTTGTTGCGCGACGTCCAGCGGGCATATTCGTCGACCGTGCGTAGCATCGAATCGTCGAGCTTGTAGGCGCGTTCGAAGCGAGCGCCGGCGTCCTTCTCCTTGCCGGCAAGCTCGAGGATCATGCCGGCGTGCAGATCCTTGAAGATCGGGTACCAATCCGGTCCGGTCAGCTTGTCGATATTGGCGACCGCGACCTTCGAGTCGCCGGCGCCATAGGCGGCCCAGGCCGACAGCAGCGTCGCCACCAGATCGGTGATCGGACCGCGGACCGACTGGTTGATGTTGGATTGCGCGGCGCCGTACTTCTTCAGCTTGAGGTCGCGCACGCCGATGACGAGGCGCGCGACGCGGTTGGACTTGTCCTGGGTCAGGATGCGGTCGGCCAGCTTGACCGCCTCGTCGATGTCGCCATCGGCAAGCGACGAGATGAAGGCGCGGTCGAGCAGCTCGGAATTCTTCGGATCGGTGCGCAGCGCCGAACGGTAAAATTCCGCAGCGGAGGCCGCATCGCGCTCGACGCTCGCATGGCGGGCCGCGAGATAGCTGCCGGCCGTGGTCAGCGACTTCAGGTCGTTCTTGGTCGGAAACTGCGCCGCATTGTCGGCGGGATGGTCGGGGGTTTGTGCCGAGAGCTGCGCAGGCGCGGCCAGCGCGGCGGCAGCGAAGAGGGCAATCGTCAGGCGGTTGAAACGGGTGGACAGCATCACGGTCGCCTTGCTCCAGGGATTTACGGCCACGGTCTTGCGATCAGTCTCAAAAAGCGAACCCAAGCGGCGGCATCGCGGCCAGCGACATTGCCGCTTTTGGCGTTCAACCGCAAGGATACGCATGACGAATCGATAGGCAGATTAAGCCTTTAGGCCCGCCGATCCAGCCAGCCCACCGCAAAACGCTTCCAGTGTGGCGGTATCGTGGCCGGGACAGGCACAATCGCGTTGGGAAACAACTGCATAGGAAAGTTGAACAGCCTTGACGGCCAGTTCCGGCCCCTCCCCTTGCGGGAGAGGCGAACCGAATATGCAGGAACGACGCGGGCCGCCTCACGTAAATGTGGCCGGCCCCCTCGTTACATCGCCTCGTAGTTCGGGCCGCCGCCCCCTTCCGGAGGAACCCAGGTGATGTTGCCGTTGGGGTCCTTCACGTCGCAGGTTTTGCAATGGACGCAGTTCTGGGCGTTGATCTGGAAGCGCGGGCCGGAGGCTTCCTCGACCCATTCATAGACGCCGGCCGGGCAATAGCGGTTGGAGGGGCCGGCGAAGACGTCGTGCTCCGACGTCTTCTGCAGGTTCATGTCGGCGACCTTGAGATGGACCGGCTGGTCCTCCTCATGGTTGGTGTTGGACAGGAACACCGACGAGAGCTTGTCGAAGGAGATCTTGCCGTCCGGCTTCGGGTAGGTGATCGGCTGGTGCTGCCTGGCCGGGTCGAGCGTCTTGCGGTCGGGCTTGGCGTGCGACTGGGTGCCGAACAGCGAGAAGCCGAGCGTGTTGCACCACATGTCGAAGCCGGACAGCACCATGCCGAACATGGTGCCGAACTTCGACAGGAATGGCTTGGCGTTGCGGACCTTGAACAGGTCCTTGCCGATCGCGGACGAACGCCAGGCGTTTTCGTAATCGACGAGCTCGTCACCGGCGCGGCCGGCACCGAGCGCGGCGGCGACATGCTCGGCGGCGAGCATGCCGGAGCCCATCGCATTGTGGACGCCCTTGATGCGCGGCACATTCACAAAACCCGCAGCGCAGCCGATCAGCGCGCCGCCCGGGAACGAGAGCTTCGGCACCGACTGGTAGCCGCCCTCGGTGATGGCGCGCGCGCCATAGGCGAGCCGCTTGCCGCCCTCGAACAGCTCGCGCACGTCAGGATGAGTCTTGAAGCGCTGGAATTCGTCGAACGGCGACAGATAGGGATCGTCGTAGTTCAGATGCACGACGAAGCCGACCGCGACGCGGTTATCGTCGTAGTGATAAAGGAACGAGCCGCCGCCGGTCTTGTCCTTCAGCGGCCATCCCAGTGTGTGCTGCACGCGCCCCTTCTTGTGTTTCGCAGGATCGATCTGCCAGACTTCCTTCAGGCCGATGCCGAACTTCGGCGGCTCGCTGTTGGCGTCGAGCTTGAATTGCGCGATCAGCTGCTTCGACAGCGAGCCGCGCGCACCTTCGGCGAACAGCGTGTACTTGCCGAGCAGCTCCATGCCGCGGGTATAGGAATCCTTATGCGTGCCGTCCCTGGCGATGCCCATGTCGCCGGTGGCGATGCCGCGCACCGCGCCCTTGTCGTCATAGAGCACTTCGGCGGCCGCAAAGCCCGGATAGATCTCGACCCCGAGCGCTTCCGCTTTCGGCGCCAGCCAGCGGCAGACGTTGCCGAGCGAGCCGATGTAGCAGTGATGATTGTTCATCAACGGCGGCATGATGAAGTTCGGTATGCGGAACCAGCCTTGCGACGTCGTCCAGTAGAAGCGGTCATCCTTGACCTGCGTCTTCAGCGGACAGTCGGCATCCTCGCGCCAGTCGGGCACCAGCTTGTCGAGGCCAGCCGGATCGATCACCGCCCCCGACAGGATGTGCGCGCCGACCTCGGAGCCCTTCTCCACCACGACGACCGACAGCTCGGGATTGAGCTGCTTGAGCCGGATCGCCGCCGAAAGGCCCGAGGGGCCGGCGCCGACGATGACGACGTCGAATTCCATGGACTCGCGCGGAGGAAGTTCTTCAGCACTCATGATCTGGTCTCAGCCCGTTGAGAACGCTTCTAAGCTTTTCAGGGGTCGTTGTTTCCGATTTTTGGCGCAAGGACAACCATGGAATTGCCATCGGGGAGGTTTCGCGCGGCCCCATGCAGGTTTGGGCATGATCGTTTGCGGAAAACCGGCCTCCACTTTTCCGCACCATGCTCTAAATTGCCGCCCATCATGGCCCTGATGCCCGAACCCACCCCTACGCTGCAGCAATTGCTGGCCTTTTACCTCGAGGCCGGGGTCGATTGCGCGCTCGGCGATGAGCCGATCAACCGGCTGGAGGAGCCGGAGCCAGTTCCAGCGCCCGCCGCAGCGCGGCCCATGGCCGCGCCCAGCCCTCTGCGTCCCCTGCCCGCCGCGATGCCGGCCGTTCCGCGGAGCGAAATCACCGTCGCACCGGACGCCGCAATCGCCTCGGCGCGCGAGGCCGCACGCACCGCGCCGACGCTGGCGGATCTGCGCGCGCTGATGGAGACGTTCGACGGCTGCGCGCTCAAGCACACCGCGACCAAGCTGGTGTTCGCCGACGGCAATCCGGAAGCGCGCGTGATGTTCGTCGGCGAGGCGCCGGGCCGCGACGAGGACATCGAGGGCCTACCGTTCGTCGGCCGCTCAGGCAAACTGCTCGACCGCATGATCGCGTCGATCGGGCTCGACCGCCGCTCAGCCTATATCGCCAACGTGATTCCGTGGCGGCCGCCCGGCAACCGTACGCCGACGCCGCAGGAGACCCAGGTCTGCCTGCCCTTCATCCAGCGCCAGATCGAGCTGGTGAATCCCGACGTGCTGGTGACGCTCGGCAATCCCTCGACTCAGGCACTGCTCGGCACCCGCGAAGGCATCATGCGCAGCCGCGGCAAATGGCTCGATTACGACACCGGCACGCGCACGATCCGCGCCATCGCAACCTTCCATCCAGCCTATCTGCTGCGCTCGCCGTCCTACAAGCGCCTGACGTGGCAGGATTTGCGCGCGATCGCGAAAGCGCTGCAGCCGGCGACTTAATTAACGCTGTCATTCCGGGGCACGCGAAGCGTGTACCCGGAATGACAGCGCTACCCCTTCGGCCGCACGATTGCCCAGCCGATCCGCAACACGCCCTGCCGTCCGTTGACCAGCCGGTCGAACGAACGCGGCACTTCCGGCACGAGGCCGGGAAAGCGCTGCCCGATCTCGGGCGGCGGCGTGCCCGCGGTATCCCGGGCGCGCCAGACCACGACGCCGCCGGTCTCGTCGAATTTCGCGATCGACAGCCACGGTGTCCGCTCCGGCGTGGCGTCGAGCAGCAGATGCGGGCGCCGGCCGGCCATCGCGATCAGGCTGGCGATCTCGGGATCGCCGGCCACCGCGCGCAGGCGCTGGTTGGTGCGCCGTTGATAGCTGTCGTCGAAGAAGTGGCCGATCGCAACCGCCGGCAGCGACGTCTTTGCTTCCGTGGTGCTGGTCCAGGGCAGGAACAGCGCGACAGCTAAAGCGAGGGCCGCGGGGGCCGCGACCGCGAGCGCCCAGACCGTGCGCAATAGCCGCTGCCGCCGCAGATGGATCAGATCGCCGGCCGCGACCACGACGGCAAGCCCCGACATCAACAGCGCCACGCCGGCGCCGCCGAACACGCGATCGACGTTGAACAGGCCCGAGACGAAACTGCCCACAATCGCCGGCGCGAAGGCGAAGAAATAGACGAACTGCTGGCCCAGCGGCCCGACCGGCGGGCGATGGATGATCGGCGCATCATCGCTGTCGCGGGTGAACCAGCGCGAATTGAGGATCACCAGCAGCACGATGGCACCCATCGCCACGATCAACCCGCCGAGCACGACGCCCCAGCGCAATGCGCGAGCCTTGAGATCGGCGATCACGGGCAGAGGCGGCAGCGTAAGCGCGTCGGCGCGAACGAGCCAGATCAGGTAGGGCAGCGCCAGCACGATGATGACGAGCAGCGCATAGAGCGGATCGACCGCCATCAGCGTCCGCCGCCCGCGCGCGCTGGTGACCGCAAAGACGGCGACCAGCAGGATCATGCCGATCGCAGCCGGCGTCGTCAGCAGCAGCAAACCGCAATCGATCGACCAGGCGAACCAAGCACTGCGCCGGTTCTGCCCGATCAACTGCCAGGAATGCAGCAGCAGCAACGCCCAGAGCGGGCGCGCCAGGATCAGCGGGCCGAACTCGACGCTCGGCGACGAGAACACCACCACCGTCATCGACAGCAGCACCGCGAGCACCGCCTGCGGACCGCCGACAATGGCGCGCGCCAGATGATAGAAGGCGATGAAGGTCGCGACCTCGCAGACCTGCGCCAGCAGGTAGACGCCGAACACGTGATTGCCGGCGGCGCGGAAGGCGATGTCGGCCAGCCAGAACGACAGCGGCGGCCCCATCGCGGTGCCGACCTGGTACTCACGGCCGAATGCAAGCACGGTTGCGAGATCGCCCGGCGGGCTGCCGTAGAAGATCACCGGCAAGAACAGCCAGATCGCCGCCTGCGCCAGCACCACGATCCAAACCACCAGCCGGGGGCGGGCGCGGATCAGTTCGACAACCAAGGAGGTAAACCGCATGAAACGCCTGAAATGCCCCAACCACTCCGTCAGCGGCTCAATGTGATCCCGTGGGATTTGATAACGGGCGATGGCGGCAGAGGCAACCGGGGCTGGACCTGCCCAACTGCCAAGTCAATTTCCGCTGTCATGCCCCGCGAGGGCGGGGCATCCAGTACGCCGCGGCGGCTCGGCTTGAGCATGACGTCTCTGGAATACTGGATCCCTCGCATGCGCGGGGGATGACAAGTGGAGACGATTCGGCGCAGTCGCGCTCTATGCAGCCGCGGACGCCGCGGCTTCGCTCTCGGGATCCACCGTGAACAGGTCGGGCTCGACAGGTGTCGGGAAGTGCTTGAGGCGCGCCGCGACGACGGGGGCGAAGAAGCTGCGGTGGTGGGTGCTGGGGCCTAGCCGGTCCAGCGCCGCGAGGTGCTCCGGCACGGCGTAGCCCTTGTGCTGCTCGAAGCCATAGCCCGGGCAATCCAGCGCCAGCGCGCTCATCAGGCGGTCGCGGGTCACCTTGGCGATGATCGAGGCCGCGGCAATCGACACCACGAGGCCGTCGCCGCCGATCACCGCATCGCAATCGCAAGGCGTGGCGAGCTTGTCGCGGCCGTCGACGAAGACATGTTTCGGCATTTCAGGCAGCGCATGAACAGCGCGAGCCAGCGCCCACAGCGAGGCTCGCAGGATATTGTCGCGGTCGATTCGCGCCGGCGAGGCTACCGCGACCGAGAACGCTGATGTCGCGCAGATCTCCTCGAACAGTTCCTCGCGGCGCTCGGCGGTCAGCCGCTTGGAATCGTCGATGCCCTTCGGGATACGATTCGGATCGAGCACCACGGCCGCCGCGACCACCGGCCCGGCGAGCGGACCGCGCCCGGCTTCGTCGCAGCCGGCGATCGGCCAGATGCCGCGCTTGATCAGCGCACGCTCGCGCCTAAAGCTCGGCCGTGTCACCGCGACCACGCGCTTCTCGCCCTTGGCAGCCTCGGCAGGCTTCTTCTTCGCAGACTTGTCCCGAATCATGCGGGGGATGGTGATCAAGCGAGGCCCGCCACGCAACCGGGAACCTGCCGCCCTTCCCCGCTATTCATTTAGTACTTAGTACGGACTGGTTAGTACGGACTGGCGGG
>NZ_LNCU01000049.1:51547-53145 GCF_001542415.1 Bradyrhizobium macuxiense | reverse complement strand
CGCCGGTCGTCGCGGACCTCGAAGCCCGGCGCGCGGACGACTTCCCAGGCATGGCCGTCGGGATCGGCGAAGTACCCGCAATAGCCGCCATAGCTGGTCGGCTGCGCCGGCTTCAGCAGCCTGGCACCTTTCGAGAGCGCGAACGTCATGACGGTATCGACCTCCGCATCGTCGCAGCAGTTCCACGCAATCGCGACACCATGGAATGCCGCCGGTCGCGGCTGATCGGGCAGTGCGGCATCAGCGGCCAGCAGATGCCACGGGAACAGCCCGAGCACGCTGCCGCCGGTCTCGAAGAAGGCGACCTCCTCGCCGGTCGCGCGCATCTTCCTGGTGAAGCCGAGCGATTCGTAGAAGGCGATACTGGCGCGCATGTCGTTGACGCCGAGCGTGAGGACGGTGAAGCGTGGGGTCGGGGTGGCGGCGGTGTTACTCATGCTGGCACTCACTTCGTATGTGACGTCGTCGACTTCTTCGTAGGGTCAAAACAAGCTCAACTGCTGCCCGTTGCGCTTCGGCTTGGCAAAGTGGTCCGTGGTCAGCTTGGTGCGCCGCTTGTTCAGGCCGAGCTTCTCGCAGGCGATCTCGAAGCGGCGGCCGATCATCCAGGCCATCGGCCCGGTGCCCTTCATCCGCGTACCCCATTGCGAGTCGTAGTCGCGGCCGCCGCGCATGTCGCGGATCAGCGTGAAGACGTGACGATAGCGGTCGGGATAGTTCGACATCAGCCATTCGCGGAAGAGGTCGCGGACCTCCAGCGGTAGGCGCAGCAGCACGTAGCTCGCCTCCCTGGCGCCGGCATGCGACGCGGCGTCGAGGATACGCTCGATCTCGGAGTCGTTCAGCGCCGGGATCACGGGCGCGACCATCACCGTGGTCGGGATGCCGGCCTCGGCCAGCCGCTTGATCGCCTCGAGCCGCTTCGGCGGGGTCGAGGCGCGCGGCTCCATGGTGCGGGCGAGCTTCGCGTCGAGCGTCGTCACCGAGAGGGCGACCTTGACCAGATTGCGCTTGGCCATGCGCGACAGGATATCGATGTCGCGCGTCACCAGCGCCGACTTGGTCACGATGCCGACCGGATGGCCGGCCCGCTCCAGCACCTCGAGGATGCCGCGCATGATCTTCCGCTCGCGTTCGATCGGCTGGTAGGGATCGGTGTTGGTGCCGATCGCGATCATCCGCGCTTCATAATCAGGCGCCGCCAGCTCCTTCTCGAGCAATTCCGGCGCATCGGGCTTGGCGAGCAGCTTCGATTCGAAGTCGAGGCCCGGCGACAGGCCGAGATAGGCGTGGGTCGGTCGCGCGAAGCAGTAGACGCAGCCGTGCTCGCAGCCGCGATAGGGATTGATCGAGCGATCGAACCCGATGTCGGGGGAGTCGTTGCGGGTGATCACCTTGCGCGAGGTGTCGATCGCCACCGACGTCTTGAACGGCGGCAGGTCGTCGAGGCTATGCCAGCCGTCGTCGAAGGCGACCCGCGCCTCGGCCTCGTAACGGCCGCTGGCATTGGACTGCGCGCCCCGGCCGCGCCGCCGCTCGCTTTCGATCGCGACCGCAAGCTCGGGAAAAGGGGAAGGTGCACCCGCCGGGTTATCGGA
>NZ_LNCU01000049.1:10123-51522 GCF_001542415.1 Bradyrhizobium macuxiense | reverse complement strand
CCGGCGGGTGCTTGAGGGCATGAGAGGATGCTCGGCTCATGCTGTGAAGCTAACACAGCTTAGGAACAAATCAAGAACACGCGCTGTAAAATTCCACACCGCACTGGCGCAAGAATCCGCAGCCGCACAGGCTGCTTTGAATATGACAAGGTGATAACACAGCTCAGCTTTTCAACCGTTTGAGCCACCGAAGCCTCACTCATGCTGAGCGTAATCATTCCGACCGACGGGATCGAACGTACCGTGGTCGCGACGCTGGCCGCGCTGGTGCCGGGCGCGGCCGCGGGCACCATCCGCGAGGTGCTGCTGGTCGATCGCACCAACACCGAGGTGATGGAGCGGGTCGCAGACGTCGCGGGCTGCCGGTTCCTGCGTTTCGAGGGCAGCCGCGCCGCAGCGCTCGCCGCCGGCGCGCGGCAGGCCCGCTCGCCCTGGCTGATGTTCCTGCATCCGGGCGCCGTGCTCGATCACGGCTGGATCGAGGAAACCACCCAGTTCATCCAGATGGTCGCGGCGAGCGGCAAGGACCGCGCCGGTATCTTCCGCTACGCCCGTTCGCCCTACACCGACGCCGGCCTGCGCGACGGCCTCAAATTCGTCGCCCGCATGATCGCAGGCCCCTCGGCCGAACAGGGCCTCCTGATCGCCCGCGACCATTATGAGCGGATCGGGGGCTACCGGCCCGATGCCCCCCGCTCGGAGGCGCGGCTGTTGCGCCAGCTCGGCCGGTCGTCCCGCACCATCCTGCGCAGCCGGATCATGGTCCCATAGAAAGCCCTTGCGCATTATTTGATTCCGTCAAATAATGTACTTGATGAAATCAAATATCATTGACGGCACACTCGAGAGCCAGGTCGCCGCGATCCGCGGCTTCAACCGGTTCTACACCCGCAAGCTCGGCATCATCGAGCCGAAGCTGCTGCACTCCCCGTTCACGCTGCAGGAGGCGCGGATCATCTACGAACTCGCGCATCGCGAACACTGCACCGCGACTGATCTGGTGGGCGATCTCGACCTCGATGCCGGCTTCGTCAGCCGCACGCTGCAAACGCTGCAGCGACGCCAGATCGTGACGCGCAAGCCGTCGAAAGCCGACAAGCGCGTCAATGAGGTGGCCCTGACCGCCAAGGGCCGAGCCGCAGCCGCCGACCTTGAAAGCCGCTCGCGCAGCGAGGTCGCGGCGCTGTTGAAGCAGATGGACGGCAACCGCCGCGTCGCAGTGGTCCGTGCCATGAGCACGATCGAGCAGTCGCTGGAGCCAGTGGCCGAGAAGCCGGTCGGCTTCCTGCTGCGCAGCCATCGCGTCGGCGACATGGGCTGGGTCGTTTCACGACAGGGACGCGCTTACGCGGAGGAATATGGCTGGGACATCAGCTACGAGGCATTGGTGGCGGAGATCTGCGCGCAATTTCTTAGATCGTTCGATCCGACCTACGAGCATTGCTGGATCGCGGAGGTCGACGGCGAGCCGGTCGGCTCGATCTTCCTGGTCAACGGAGGCAACGGAATCGCCAAGCTGCGGCTGCTGTTGGTCGAGGAAAAGGCGCGTGGGCTCGGCGTCGGCCGCGCGCTGGTCGAGCAATGCATCCGCTCCGCACGCGAGAAGCGCTACAAGAAGATGACACTGTGGACCCAGAGCATTCTGGTCGCAGCACGTGGCATCTACGCGCGCGCGGGCTTCCAACGCGTCAAGGAAGAGAACCACCACAGCTTTGGCGTCGACCTCATCGGCGAGACCTGGGAACTGGAGCTATGAAGCCACAGCGCCGCGGACCTGCGCGGCGCGTGACGGCGGAGCTCGTCACATTCTATACGCGCAGAGCCCACGCGCTTCGTGCGGAAGCGTATCGCAGCGCCGTTTGGGCGTTGTGGCGCGCGTTGATCAGATTCATCAGCCGCAGCTAATTGGCTTCCAGCCGTCATTCCGGAGCATCACGCAGCGATGAACTACGGTGCGCAATTGCGCACCGGAGAATCTCGAAGTTGTTGTGCGAGATTCCGGGTTCGTGCTTCGTACGCCTGGAATGACAGCTGCTACGCGCTCGCGCCCTTCGCCTTCGGCCGGCGCAGATGCTCGTCGAGCCGCGGCATGATCTCGACGAAATTGCAGGGGCGCGTGCGGTAGTCGAGTTGCGCGGCCAGAATGCCGTCCCAGCCGTCGCGGCAGGCGCCGGGCGAACCGGGCAGGCAGAAGATGAAGGTTGCGCCTGCGACGCCAGCAGTGGCGCGGCTTTGGATCGTCGACACCCCGATCTTGGCGTGGCTCAGCATGTGGAAGGCGATTGAAAAGCCGTCCATGCGCTTCTCGAACAGCGGCTCGATCGCTTCGGGCGTCACGTCGCGGCCGGTGAAGCCGGTGCCGCCGGTCGTGATCACGGCATCGACGCCGGGATCCGCGATCCAGCGCCTGACCACGGCGCGGATGGCCTCGACATCGTCGGTCACGATCTCGCGGCCTGCAAGCTTGTGACCGGCCGCCGTGAGCCGATCGGCCAGCGTGGTGCCCGACTTGTCATCCGCCAGCGAGCGGGTGTCGGAAATCGTCAGCACCGCGATGTTGAGCGGGATGAAGGTTTTGGATTCGTCGATCGAAGACATCGTGCACCTCATACACTGACGTCATCCTGAGGTGCTCGCGAAGCGAGCCTCGAAGGATGGGCCACGGGCTCCGTCATCCTTCGAGGCTCGCCAAGAGGCGAGCACCTCAGGATGACGCTATGACAGCGTGGCGCGGTGCATCACGCTACCAAGGGCCGCTAGCTAGAATTAACCGCCACCGAACGTGTTGCAGGCCTGCACCGTGCCCTGCTGATAGCCGGTCATAAACCATTGCTTGCGTTGCGCGGCGGAGCCGTGGGTGAAGGAGTCGGGCACCACCCTGCCCGTCGCCTGCCGCTGCAGCGTGTCGTCGCCGATCGCGTTCGCGGTGGTGAGCGCGGCGTCGATGTCGCCGGCCTCGAGGAAGCCCGGTCGCTTCTTCTCCTCCCGGTTGACCCAGACGCCGGAGAGGCAATCGGCCTGCAGTTCGACCCTGACCTGCAGCGCATTGGATTCCGCCTTGCTGCCCGCCTGCTGCTGCAGCCGCGTCACCCGCGGCAGGATGCCGAGCAGGTTCTGGATGTGATGGCCGGCCTCATGCGCAATGATATAGGCTGCGGTGAACTTGCAGGCATTGCCTGAGCAACCGCGGAAGCGGGTTTCGACCTCGCGGAAGAAGCCGGTGTCGAGGAAGATGGTCTTGTCCGGCGGGCAGTAGAACGGGCCCATCGCCGACTGCGCCATGCCGCAGCGGCCGCCATTGGTGGCGTTGCGGAACAGCACGACTTTCGGACCGGTGTAGGACTGGCCGCTGGCCTGGAAGATCTCGCTCCAGCGGTCGTCGATCTCGCCGAGGATGCCTGATATCATGCTGCCCATCTCATCGGTCGGCGCGCCGCGCTTGACCTGCCCGCCCGACGTCCGACGGTCGGTCTGGTAGGTCGGCGCCTGACCACCGCCAGTGAGAATTTCCGCACCGCCGATGAGGACGCGCGGGTCGATGCCGAAGGCATAGCCGAGCAGGCCGAGCACGATGATGGTGCCGATGCCGAGACCACCACCGCCGCCCATCGGAAGGCCGAAACCGCCGCCACCGCCGCCGCCCATCCCGCCTTCGTCGCGACGGTCTTCGACATCGTCGCTGCGGCGGAAGTCATCGTAGCGCATGACGCTTTCCCTTCATTCCAGTCGGCGCCCCAACGTGGGACACACCAACGTAAAATTTCCATTCTGTTAATCAATAACCCGCCCGGCAAAAATTGCCTAGTCCGCAGACGCGCATCCCTGCGGCGAACAAAGCTAGAGGTGCGGGCCAATCTACCGGTCCAATCGTGCCCGTTTGATGATCTGCGAAATTTTTCGCGGAACGCGCTGATGTTGCAGCACAACGCGAATGACGATGCGCCACCTCGCTCGAAAGGCGCGGCAATCTTTTACGCGATCATTTCCAATTAAGTCGATTTTTACTTTGGCCCGTCAATGTATGGCCAGTCGGTTGTTTAGTCCCGCGTCGCCGACAGCGTCGCCTGAGTCAGAGTTCTTGAGTCATGGTAGTGTCGCGTCGCGGGGCGTCTGCAAGGGCGCCCCGCACTAAATTTGAGAATGCCCCATCGAGCCACATCGTCATTGGCGATTGCGTGGCCGAGTTGTCGAAGCTTCCGGCCGGCTCGGTCGACCTGGTCTTCGCAGACCCTCCTTATAATCTGCAGCTGAAGGGTGATCTCAAGCGCCCCGACGAATCGCATGTCGATGCCGTCAATGACGAGTGGGACAAGTTCTCCTCGTTCTCCGCCTACGACGATTTCACCCGCGCCTGGCTGCTCGCCTGCCGCCGCGTGATGAAGCCGT
This sequence comes from Bradyrhizobium macuxiense, assembly GCF_001542415.1. Taxonomy (GTDB): domain Bacteria; phylum Pseudomonadota; class Alphaproteobacteria; order Rhizobiales; family Xanthobacteraceae; genus Bradyrhizobium; species Bradyrhizobium macuxiense. The sequence continues at coordinate 47,136 of NZ_LNCU01000049.1, read as the reverse complement.
CGGCCACGCTGTGGGTGATCGGCTCCTATCACAACATCTTCCGCGTCGGCGCGATCATGCAGGACCTCGGCTTCTGGCTGCTGAACGACATCGTGTGGCGCAAATCCAATCCGATGCCGAACTTCCGCGGTCGCCGCTTCACCAACGCGCACGAGACCATGATCTGGGCCGCGCGGGACGAGAAGGCCAAGGGTTACACCTTCAATTACGAAGCGCTGAAGGCGGCCAATGAGGACGTGCAGGCGCGCTCCGACTGGCTGATCCCTCTGTGCACCGGCGAAGAGCGCCTGAAGGGTGATGACGGCAAGAAGGTGCATCCGACGCAAAAGCCCGAGCAACTGCTCGCCCGCGTGCTGCTGTCGTCGTCGAAGCCCGGCGATCTCGTGATCGATCCGTTTAACGGCACCGGCACCACCGGCGCCGTCGCCAAGCGGCTCGGCCGCAACTATATCGGCTTCGAGCGCGATCGGGCCTACGCTGCCGCGGCCGAAGCGCGCATCGCCGCAATCGAACCGCTGCCGAACGCCACGCTCGCGCCGTTCATGACCGCGCGCGACGCACCGCGCGTCGCGTTCTCCGAACTGATCGAGCGCGGCATGATCATGCCCGGCGCAAAGCTGGTCGACGCCAAGAAGCGCCATGGTGCGCTGGTCCGCGCCGACGGTGCCATCATGCTCGGCGACAAGGTCGGCTCGATCCATCGAATCGGCGCGGTCGCGCAAGGATCCGGAGCCTGCAACGGCTGGACCTTCTGGCACGTCGAGACCAAGAACGGGTTGCGGCTGATCGACGAACTGCGCGCCGAGATTCGCTCCGAGATGGCGCAGGCCAGCTGAGGCCTCTCAAGGAATAGTCAGATGGGCATCGGCGCGACGCGTCGTGCCCACCGCATCTGCGTGATTTCCCCTGCCGGCGGCGGGCACGCCTCTCCTTGCCCAGCTTGCGAGATCGCTAAGGTATCTTTCTCCCTCCCGGTCATTTCCGAGGCGCCGCAAGGTGCGCGGTTTCACAAACTCGTCGCTTGCGCATCGCAATAAAATTTGCGCAAGAAGGATCGCTCGCGGCCTTCCCCCGCCGCGCCCCGATCTCATCGGTCACATCACCAGTCGGTCAGCAAACCAAGGGAGTCCCTTCATGATCAAATTCTATTTCAACGGCGCGCCGAACCCGAACAAGGTCGCACTGTTCCTGGAGGAGTCCGGCCTGCCCTTCGAGGCGATCCCGGTCGACACGCGGAAGGGCGACCAGTTCGCGCCCGACTTCCTGAAGGTCAATCCGAACGCCAAGGTGCCGGCGATCGACGACGACGGCATCTTCGTGTTCGACTCCAACGCCATCCTGCTTTACCTCGCCGAGGAGCACGGCAAGTTCCTGCCCGCCAACACGCCGGCCAACCGCGCGGCGACGCTATCCTGGCTGATGTTCATCGCGACCGGCCTCGGCCCCTATTCGGGCCAGGCCGTGCACTTCAAGCATTTCGCGCCGAAGGACCTCGACTACGCGAACAACCGCTACCAGTACGAGGCGCATCGCCACTACAAGATCCTCGACGATCACCTGGCGAAATCGCGTTACATGGTCGGCGACAGCTACACCATCGTCGACATGGCGTTCTGGGGCTGGGCGCGGATGGCGCCGTTCGTGCTTGGCGAGGAAGGCTACGCGAAATATCCGAACGTGAAGCGGCTGGTCGACGAGATCTCGGCGCGCCCGGCAGCGGCGCGCGCGATCGCGCTGAAGGACAAGCACACCTTCAAGACCGAGATGGACGACGAGGCCCGCAACATCATGTTCGGTCACCTCAAGAACAAGGTGGCGTGAGCCGGTCGGCATGACAAGCAAACGGCGCCCGTTCGGGCGCCGTTTTCGTTTCTGCCGCACCGTCGCGGCACGTGGCTATGGAGCCGGAAACGGGCCGAGCGCCTTCTCGGTCAGGACCGAGTCGCAATAGTCCCTCACCTCCTTGATCCTGCCGCCGTCGAACCGCAGCACCAGGCAATAATCATTGTCGTAGCGCTGGCCCGACTTGGTGAGGTTGTTGCCCTTGGCCTCGACCACGACGATGTCGCCGTCGGCGATGAAGCGATGCGCGATGGTGCGGCCGCGCTCGACCAGCTTCGACCGGACGTGGCCGTGCAGGTCGGTGAGGATCGATTGCTTGCCGGTGAAGGTGCGCGACCAGGAATACTGCCCCATCACGGTCCAGGTCGCGTCGTCGGCAAGACGCGCCATGAACAGGGATTTCTCACGCACGGCAGGATCGGGGTCACCCGCAATCGCGAACATCTCTTGCACCAGTGTCTTGTTGTCGGCTGCGCTCATGGCGGCTCTCCTTCGATTGGATGAGGGCGGATCCTGCGTCGCGAACGAACATTCTTCCAATCGATAGGTGGTATGATATATATCCACCGCATGAATTTGAATTCGCTTGACCTCAATCTGTTGGTCGCGCTCGACGCGTTGCTGAGGGAAGTCAATGTCAGCCGCGCCGCGATGCGGCTGCATCTGTCACAGCCCGCGACCAGCCATGCGTTGCAGCGGCTGCGCGACCTGATCGGCGATCCGCTGCTGGTGCGCAACGGCGCGCGGATGGAGTTGACGCCGCGGGCGCAGACGTTGCGCGGGCCGTTGGCGCAGGCGCTCGACCAGGTCCGCGCGCTGTTCGAGCCTGACGATTTCGACGCCGCGCGCAGCGAGCGGCATTTCCGGCTGATGATGCCTGATCTCGCGGTCGAGCTCATGATGCCGCGGCTGATGGAAAAGATCACGCAGGCCGCGCCGAACGTCACCATCGACGTGGTGCCGTGGCGCGGCCCCGCGATCTTCACGCCGGAGTTCGCCCGCACCATCGATCTCGTGATCTCGATCGGCGACGCCTTCAAGGGGTTTCACCGCCAGCGGCTCTATACCGACAGCGATGCGCTCGCAGTGCGGCGCGGCCATCCGGCTGGCACGAAGCTCAGGAAGCGCGAGGCGTTCCTCGCCGCGCGCCACGTCGCGGTGGTGATCCGCGGCCAGAACGAGGATCTGATCGACACCTGGCTGCGTCCGAAAGGCATCGAGCGGCGGATCGCGCTGGTGGTGCCGGGCTATATCGAGGCGCTGCACATCACCGCGCGCACCGACCTCGTCGCCTTCGTGCCGCGCCGGCTGATCTCGGCGCTGTCGAAGCAATTGTCGCTGGTGATGGTGACGCCGCCGTTCGATCCCGGGATCGACGAGCAGCACATGTTCTATCCGACACGCGCCCAGATGGATCCGGGCTCGATCTGGCTGCGCAGGCTGGTGCTGGAGACGGGGCCGGAGCTGGAGGCGCGGAAGGCTACTTAGCGCAATTCCATCCACATGTCGTCCCTGCGAAAGCAGGGACCCATAACCACCGCTTGTCGTGATGAAACAATCCAGCGGCCCCAGTGTCGCACAACAATCGCGATTTGGGGTTATGGGTCCCGGCTCGCGCTTCGCTTGGCCGGGACGACAGCGAGTGTTGCTTAACCCTTCTGCTCGGCGAGCACCTTCTGCACGGCCGGGCGCTGCTCCATTCGCTCCTTGTGCGCCTTCACCTTCGGCAAGGTTGCTATATCGACGCCGTCGCCGTCGAGCCAGAGCGTCAGCGTGTAGAGATAGCAATCGCCGACCGTGTAGTTCTCGCCCATCACCCACGGGCCCTGCAACATGTCGCGCTCGATCAGGTTGAAGCAGGCGCCCATCGTCTTCGGGATCATCTTCTTCATGTCGGCGAACGAGCTCTCTTCCGTCGCCCAGCGCGCGCCGCGCATCTTGTGCGCGTGGCAGACATGCACCGTCGAGCAGAGATAGGAGTTGAACGCCTGGAGCTTGGCAAACGCGAAAGCATCGTCGAGCGGCGCGAGCTTCGCCTGCGGGAAGCTCTGCGCGATGTAGGCCAGGATCGCCGGCGTCTCGGTCAGCACGCCGCGATCGGTCACCAGCGTCGGCACGCGGCCCTTCGGATTGATCTTCAGATACTCCGGGCTGTTCTGCTGGTTGGCCTTGAAGTCGAGCTTCTCGACCGAATAGGGCGTGCCGGCTTCGGCCAGCGCGATATGGGAGGCAAGCGCGCAGGTCCCGGGGGCGAAATAAAGCTTGAGCATGGTGCTGTCCTCTTCGGGCCTTGTCGGTTCGTTGAGAACCCGGCCCTCGCTTATTTGTTTTGACGCGGCGGACGTTAACGGCCCCGCCGTTTGCCGTCCATCCCTACCCAATGTCGCAAGGTTTCGCGGTTGCCCCCAGCGGCGCTGCCGTGCCATGACCATGGCCGATCGAGAGGGCTTTTCATGACTGTACTCATTGCCGGTGGCGGAATTGGCGGGTTGACGCTGGCGCTCAGCCTGCACCAGATCGGCGTTCCCTGCCGCGTGTTCGAGAGCGTGCCCGAGCTGAGGCCGCTCGGCGTCGGCATCAATGTGTTGCCGCATGCGGTGCGCGAGTTGATCGAGCTCGGCCTGCATGACCGGCTCGACGCCGAGGCGGTGCGCACGCGCGAGCTCGCCTATTTCTCCAAGCACGGCAAGCCGATCTGGAGCGAGCCGCGCGGGCTCGAGGCCGGCTACAAATGGCCGCAGTTCTCGATCCATCGCGGCCGGCTGCAGCAGATCCTGCTCGACGCAGCGATCGAACGGCTGGGGCGAGAGAACATCCTGACCAGCCATCACCTCGCCGGCTGGACCGAGACCGCGGACGGCGTCCGCGCCGACTTCATCGACCGGGCGACCGGCAAGCCGGCCGGCAGCTACGAGGGTGCGGTCCTGATCGCGGCCGACGGCATCCATTCCGTGGTGCGCGAGAAGCTCTATCCGAACGAGGGGCCGCCGATCTGGAACGGCCGCATCCTGTGGCGCGGCATCACGCGCGCCAACGCCTTCCTCACCGGCCGCACCATGATCATGGCCGGCCACGAGATCCTGAAATTCGTCTGCTACCCGATCTCGAAGCAGGCCGGCGCCGACGGCAAGTTCGACATCAACTGGGTCGCCGAGCGCCACATGCCGCCGACCTATCAATGGCGCCGCGAGGACTACAACCGCACTGCAAAACTCGACGAGTTCCTGCCGTGGTTCGAGAGCTGGGACTTCGACTGGCTCGACGTGCCGGGCCTGATCCGGAACTGCCCGCATGCCTATGAGTATCCGCTGGTCGATCGCGATCCGATCCCGCAATGGACGTTCGGCCGAGTCACGCTGATGGGTGACGCCGCGCATCCGATGTATCCGATCGGCTCCAACGGCGCCTCGCAGGCGATCCTGGACGCGCGGGTGCTGACCCGTGAGATCCTGGCGCACGGCGCGACGCAGGCGGCGCTGGCCGCCTACGAGGCCGAAAGGCGGCCGGCCACCACCGATCTCGTGATGCTGAATCGCCGCAACGGGCCGGAGCAGGTGATGCAGCTCGTCGAGGAGCGCGCGCCAAACGGTTTCGGTGTCGTCACCGAGGTGCTGTCGCAGCAGGAACTCGAAGACATCGCCGCCAACTACAAGCGCGTCGCCGGCTTCCAGGTCGAGGGCCTGAACGCCAAGCCGCCGATCGTACAGCGGGCGGGCATGACGTAGACGCGCCCCCTACCGTAGGGCCCGCGCCGACTCCACCAGCCGGATGCTGCTTGTCGCCGTCGCGAGCAACGTGCCGTCCTTGGCCGTCAGGCGGCCTTCGACAAAGGCAATCGTCTTCCCAAGCTGGGTCACCGTCGCTTCGCCGGTGATCGGCCCGGGCTTCGCGGGCGCCATGAAGTTCACGTTCATCGTAATGGTCGTGGTGTAGAGGCGACCCTCGGTCATCACAAACACCGCCGGCCCCATCGTGTCGTCGAGCATCGCCGAGAGCATGCCGCCCTGGACGAAGCCGGCGGGATTGCAGAACGCCTCCTTGCCGTCGAACAGGATCCTGATCCAGCCGTCCTGCGGGCGGGCATCGATGAGGCGCCAGCCGAGCAGCTTGGCGCAGGGCGGCGTGGGGATGTGGTCGAGCGCGGTTGCGAGCATGGCGGCCTCCGTTTGCCTGAGGTCGTAACCGAGCCCTGCTGCCAGCATGGTGTCAGCAGGATACGCCGGCGCCAAAACATGATCCGGAAAAGTGTGGAGCGGCTTTCCCTCGCGACAAACGCGGGACGCGTTTGCGCGGAGATCATGGTTAAACAAGAAGCTAAAGCGCGATGACGATCCAACCCGATCTCATCGCGCTTTAGAGATCGAGACCGTGCGCGACGACCTTGCGCATGACGTTCGGGAACGCCTCGCCATCCAGGGTCGCGACCGGCACCCAGCGCATGCCCTCGGGCGCACGCGTTCGCGACGGAACGCTGGCGGTGTAGACCACCAGTTCCAGCGGAAAATGCGTAAACACATGGGTGACGACGCCGGCCTTGCGATGCCAGCGCGCGACGCCTTTGAGCCCGGGCGCCTGCGCGAGCGCTGCCTTGTCCTCCTGCCCCGCAAGCCATTCCGATCCCGGCACCTCAGTCATGCCGCCGAGCAGGCCCTTTTCCGGGCGCGAGCGCACCAGCAATTCGCCGCCGCGCGTGACCACGAAGGCGGCCCCGCGGCGCAGCGTGCCGCTCTTCTTCGATACCTTGCGCGGGAACGTCTCCTGGTCGCCTCGGGCAAGCGCGGTGCAGTCGTCATTCAGCGGGCAGAGCGAACACGCGGGCTTCTTCGGCGTGCAGATCGTGGCGCCCAGATCCATCAATGCCTGCGCGCTGTCACCGGCGCGGGATGGGCCGAGCAAAGTCGCCGCCAATTGCTGGATCAGGGGCTTGGCCTGCGGCAGCGGCTCCTCGACCGCATAGAGCCGCGTGACCACACGCTCGATATTGCCGTCCACCGGCATGGTGTGGCGGTCGAACGCGATCGCGGCGATCGCCGCAGCCGTGTAAGGCCCGATCCCCGGCAACGCGCGAAGGCCGTCTTCGGTGTCCGGAAACACTCCAGCATGGTCATTCAACACCGCGACCGCACAGGCGTGCAGATTGCGCGCGCGGGAATAATAGCCGAGCCCGGCCCACATCCGCAGCACGTCGTCGAGCGAGGTGCGGCCGAGTGCCGTGACATCCGGCCAGCGCGACACGAATTTCTCGAAATAGGGCCCGACCGCCTTGACCGTGGTCTGCTGCAGCATGATCTCCGACAGCCACACCCGGTACGGATCAGCCAGCTCCCCCGCCGCGGCCCGCCATGGCAGCCGGCGGCGATGCCGGTCGTACCAGGCCAGCAGCTGCGCCGGGCGGTCGGCACGATCATCGGTCGGTTTCGTTTTGGCGGCCGCGCGAGAACTCATGGACGTATTCTAAGACCCCGACGCAGATCTCTCTACGTCGTGCCCGGGCTTGTCCCGGGCATCCACGCCTTTCTTCTTGGGCACAAAGACGTGGATGGCCGGGTCGCGCCCGGCCACGACGATTGACACGGTTTCGGTTGCGCTGGTCCCGCTGCTATAAGTCCCGCATGTCCAAGCCCGGCCCGATCAGCGCAAAACCCCTGTCCATCCTGCTCAGCGACGTCTTTACCGACGCCTACGCCAAGCAGGGCTTTGCCGCCCGCGAATTGGTGACGCGCTGGACCGAGATCGCGGGCGAGCGGATCGCGGCTTATTGCGAGCCGTTGAAGATGCAGTGGCCGCGGCCGGTGGAGGGGCAGCCGCAGGAGCCGGCAACGCTGGTGCTGCGCGTCGAGGGGCCGATGGCGCTGGAGATCCAGCATTCCTCCGACGTCATCCTCGAACGGGTGAACCGCTTCTTCGGCTGGCATGCGGTCGGCCGGCTGACCATCCGGCAGGCGCCGTTGTCGCGGCGCAGTCGTCCCATCCGCGCCCAGGCGCCCGATGGGAAGTCGATCGCCCGGGTCGCCGAAGGCCTCGCTGCCGTGGAGGACGAGGAACTGCGCGCGGCGCTGGCCCGGCTAGGCGCCTCGATCAAGCGAAATTGACGCTTTTCGACCATTCCGGCGAAGGAACCCGCCATTGCCACGATGGTCGTTTCAAGCTAGCGAAGGCTTCTTTTTCGGGACCCTTCTTTCCGGCGTGAATGCGCCAATCCGGGAGCAGACCTTGATCATCACCCGCCGCGCCTTCAACACCGCTCTCTCGTTGACCGGGCTTGCCGCCCTCGCCGGCCTCTCGCCGCTGCGCCTGATCAGCAGCGCCTTCGCGCAGACCGCCGCCGAGGTCGCCAAGCCGCAGTCGCTGCCCGACATGGCGCTCGGCCCGCAGGACGCCAAGGTGACCATCACCGAATATGCCTCGATGACCTGCCCGCACTGCGCCAACTTCAACGAGACCGTGTTCCCGAAGATCAAGTCAACCTACATCGACACTGGCAAGGTCCGTTACGTGTTCCGCGAATTCCCGCTCGATATCAAAGCCGCCGCCGGCTCGATGCTGGCGCGCTGCATCGCCAAGGATGACGCGCCGAAGTACTTCGCCGTGATCGACCTCCTGTTCCGCCAGCAGAATGACTGGGTGATGAAGAACACCACCGAGACGCTGACGCGGATCGGCAAGCAGGCTGGACTGAGCGAGCAGCAGGTCGAGGACTGCCTGAAGGATCAGAAGCTGCTCGACAAGATCGCCGCCGACCAGAAATACGCCAACGATGTGCTGAAGGTGAACTCGACGCCGACCTTCTTCATCAATGGCGAGACGCTGAAGGGTGAGACCTCGTTCGAGGAATTCAGCAAGCATATCGACGCGCTGCTGAAGAGCTGATCGGCTGCCGCCGACCGGATTGAGATTCGCCCTCGACGTCCCAAAGATCGACGGCGCGCCGCGCTGTTTCATCGACGACATCGTGATCGTCGATGAAATCCTGCTCCAGGAATCGAGCCTGCACATCGAATTCGCTGTTGAAAACTCGATTTACTGAAATTGAATTGTTGCGACCCGCCGATGTCGCAAAACTGCTGCAAAACCCCTGCAAATCCCTTGGGAAAAGCCGCGTCAAGCGGTTGCCCTTGCGCGCGGGCCTCGCCATTGTCCCGCTCCATGAGAGCTGCATGCAGCGACTCACCCACACACCGACATTGCCTTCTATGGTATTGTCACGGCAGGGAGATTCGCGCCCGGCCAAGCGAGATTTGTGTACATGAAGCTCACGCGCCTCCGCCTCCACGGTTTCAAGTCGTTCGTTGAACCCACCGACTTCATGATCGAACCGGGCCTGACCGGTGTCGTCGGACCGAACGGCTGCGGCAAATCCAATCTCGTTGAAGCGCTGCGCTGGGCGATGGGCGAGACCTCGCACAAGTCGCTCCGCGCCGCCGACATGGACGCGGTGATCTTCGCCGGTTCCGGCAATCGTCCGGCGCGCAACCACGCCGAAGTCGTGATGACGATCGACAATTCCGATCGCTCGGCACCGGCTGCCGTCAACGACAGCCAGATCCTCGAAATCTCCCGCCGCATCGAGCGCGAGGCCGGCTCGGTCTACCGCATCAATGGCCGCGACGTGCGCGCCCGCGACGTGCAGATCCTGTTTGCCGACGCCGCCACCGGCGCGCGCTCGCCGGCGCTGGTTCACCAAGGCAAGATCGGTGAAATCATCCAGGCCAAGCCCGAGCAGCGCCGCCGCGTGCTGGAAGATGCCGCCGGCGTCGCCGGCCTGCACGCCCGCCGTCACGAGGCGGAACTGCGGCTCAAGGCGGCCGAAACCAACCTGACTCGCGTCGAGGACGTGATTGGCCAGCTCACCGGCCAGATGGACGGGCTGAAAAAGCAGGCGCGGCAGGCGATTCGCTACCGCGAGGTCGCGGCCAAGGTGCGCAAGTCCGAGGCCATGCTGTTCCACCTGCGCTGGATCGAGGCCAACGCCGACGTCAACGACGCCGCGCACACCCACGATGTCGCCGTGCGCGAGATGGCCGAGCGGACCCGCGAGCAGGCGGAAGCCGCCCGCATCCAGGCGATCCGCGCCGCCGAACTGCCGGCGCTGCGCGATGCCGAGGCGCGGGCTGCAGCGGGCCTGCAGCGCCTGACCAACGCGCGCGAGATGCTCGACCGCGAAGAGCAGCGCGCCAAGGAGCGCGTCGGCGAGCTCGATCGCCGCCTGACCCAGTTCGCCGGCGACATCGCGCGCGAACAACAGCAGACCTCGGATGCCGACATCGCGCTGCAGCGCCTCGACACCGAAGACGCCGAGCTGAAGGAAGAGATCAAGTCGCGCGTCGAGAAACGTTCCGGTGTCGATGAACGCGTCGCCGAGGCCGAAGCCATTTTGGCGGCGACGGAACGGCAGTTCACCGAGCTCACCACGGAGCTCGCCGACCTCACGGCGAAGCGCAACCAACTCGAGGCCGGCGTGCGCACGCATCGCGACCGGCTGGCGCGGCTCGATCAGGAAATCGCCAACGTCCAAGCCGAAGAGGCCAGGCTTGCGCAGGAAACCGGCAATATCGGCGACATCGATGCGCTGGCGGCAGCCATGGAGATGGCGCAGCAGACGCTCGCCGAATCCGAGGCTGCCGTGCAGGCCAGCGAGTCCCATCACGCCGCGGCGCGGCAGACGCTGGAGTCCTCGCGCAACCCGCTCACGGAAGCCGAGAAGCGCGTGCAGCGGCTCGAGACCGAAGCCCGCACCATCTCGAAGCTGGTCACCAGCGAGACCAAGAATCTGTGGCCGCCGATCATCGACGGCATCACGGTCGCCAAGGGTTATGAGAAGGCGATCGGCGCCGTGCTCGGCGACGACCTCGACGCGCCGGTCGATCCCTCGGCGCCGATGCGCTGGACCAATGCCGGCGCAGCCGGGGATGACCCTGCGTTGCCCGACGGTGTCGAGCGGCTGGCCGACCATGTGCAGGCGCCGCCGGAACTGGCGCGGCGCCTGGCGCAGATCGGCGTCGTCACCAAGGACCGCGGCGCGGCGCTGGTGTCGCAGCTCAAGACCGGCCAGCGGCTGGTGTCGCTCGAGGGCGACGTCTGGCGCTGGGACGGCTTTGTCGCCGACGCGCATGCGCCGACCGGCGCCGCACGGCGGCTGGCCGAGCGCGCGCGCCTCGTCGATATCGAGCACGAGCTGGAACAGGCCCGCATCGATGCGGCCGCCAAGCGCCAGGCGCTGGAGACGGCGGAAGCGGAACTGCGGTCTGCGTCGGCGGCCGAAGCCGCCTCCCGCGAAGCCGTGCGGGCTGCCCGCCGCGAGACCGACGCGGCGCGCGAGCGTCATGCCGCGACCGAACGCGAGATCAACCGCCATGCCGCGCGCAAATCGGCGCTGACCGAGGCCCACAGCCGCGTCGCTGCGGACCGCGCAGAGGCAGAAGCCGCCCACGAGAGCGCGGTCGCAGCCCTGACCGAGCTGCCGCCTGGTGTCGAGACCGAGGCCCAGCTGGCCGCGGTGCGCGCCGAGATCGACAATCAGCGCCGTGGCGCGGCCCAGGTTCGCGCCGAGGCGCAGGCGCTCGCCCGCGAGGCCGAGCTTGCCGACCGCCGCGTGCAGGCGATCCTCGCCGAGCGCAACGATTGGCAGAACCGCAAGACCAGCGCGGCCTCACAGGTCGAGACCATCGAGGCCCGCATCGCCGAGGTCTCGATCGAGCGAGAAGAACTCGCCAACGCGCCGGAAGTGTTCGCCGAGAAGCGCAGCGCGCTGATCTCCGAGATCGAGCATGCCGAGAGCGACCGTCGTATCGCCGCCGACGCGCTGGCGACCGCCGAGGCCGCGATGGCAGAAACCGACCGCCTCGCCAAGACCTCGCTCGAAGCGCTCTCCAGCGCCCGCGAAGGCACCGCGCGTGCCGAGGAACGCATGGAAGGCACGCGCCGCCGTCTCGTCGACATCGAGCGCGAGATCCACGACATGCTCGAGGTGGAGCCGCAGGCGGTCGTCGGCCTCGCCGAGATCGAGCCCGGCGCAGAGTTGCCGCCGGTCGGTCAGGTCGAGGAAGAGCTGGAAAAGCTGCGCCGCGACCGCGAGCGGCTGGGTGCCGTCAACCTGCGCGCCGAGGAAGAGCTCAAGGAAGTCGAAACCCAGCACACCGCGCTGACCACCGAGCGCGACGACCTCGTCGAGGCGATCAAGCGGCTGCGCCAGGGCATCCAGAGCCTCAACCGCGAGGCCCGCGAGCGGCTCCTGACCTCGTTCGAGACCGTCAACAACCACTTCAAGCGGCTGTTCACCGAGCTGTTCGGCGGCGGCGAAGCCGCGCTGCATCTGATCGAGAGCGATGATCCGCTCGAAGCCGGCCTCGAGATCATCGCCAAGCCCCCGGGCAAGAAGCCGCAGACGCTGTCGCTGCTCTCGGGCGGTGAACAGGCTTTGACCGCGCTCTCCCTGATCTTCGCGGTGTTCCTCACCAACCCGTCGCCGATCTGCGTGCTGGACGAAGTCGACGCGCCGCTCGACGACCACAACGTCGAACGGTTCTGCACCCTCCTGCACGAAATGACCGGCTCGACCGACACGCGCTTCATCATCATCACGCACAATCCGATCACGATGGCGCGGATGAACCGGCTGTTCGGCGTCACCATGGCCGAACGCGGCGTGTCGCAGCTGGTCTCGGTCGACCTGCAGGGCGCAGTGGATATCCTCGACCAGAACGTGGCGTAGCACATTCTGGCGTCATCCCGAGGAGCCATTGCGCGGCGTCTCGAAGGATGGGCCACGACTCGTGATCGTCATGCTTCGAGGCTCGCAAGCGCTCGCACCTCAGGATGACGACAGACGATGACCTCACCCGATCTTCCCGCCGAACTGAAGGCCGCGCTCAACGCCAGGCTCGAAGGCCTGTCGCGCAACGATGCGGCGAGCCGGGCCTCGGTGATCTCGCAGACCTATCGCGACGGCGGCGGCTCGGGGACAATCAAGACCGAGACCGATGCACTGGCCTACGCGCTGGCGCGGATGCCGGCGACCTATGCGGCGGTTGTCGCGAGCCTCAATGCACTGACGGAGATGCGGCCGGACTTTGCGCCCAAAAGCCTGCTCGATGTCGGGGCCGGGCCCGGCACGGCGAGTTGGGCGGCAGCGGAAGTTTTCCCGTCGTTGCGGGATTTCACCTTGCTCGATGCCAATGACGCCCTGCGCACGCTGGCACTGGACCTCACCCGCAAGAGTGGACGGCTGCGCGGCCTCACCTACGAGCTCGGACAAGCTCGCGTCTTTGTCGCGCATGCCGACTCAGCCGACCTTGTCGTCGCTAGCTACATGATCGGCGAGATCGGCGACGCCGAGCGCGCCGCGCTCGCCGATGCGATGTGGGACAGGACGAACGACACGCTGCTGGTGATCGAACCCGGCACGCCCGCGGGCTATGCACGCATCATCTCACTCCGCGCACGCTTGATTGCGGCCGGCGCCCATGTCGCGGCACCCTGCCCGCATGACGGCGCCTGTCCGCTTGTCGCGCCGGACTGGTGCCACTTCTCGCAGCGCCTGCAGCGCTCGCGCGCGCACAAGCAGATCAAGGGCGCCGACGCGCCGTTCGAGGACGAACGCTTCGCCTATGTCGTGCTGACGCGCGCGCCCATGACGGCGCGTCCGTCGCGGGTGCTGGCCCAGCCCGATGTCGGCAAGGTCGAGATTTCAGCCAAGCTCTGCACGCCCGACGGCGTTGCCATTGCAAGGGTCCCGCGACGCGCCAAGGCCGATTACGCCCGCGCCCGCCGCTGGCGCTGGGGGGATGCGGTTTAAGCACGTCGGTCCAGCGAAGCGCCGGAACGACTCGGCGTCGTTGAACCGATCCCCGCACTGTTCCGACCAACACAGCGCCCACCTTTTCGCGGCGGGGTGGCGTGTGCCCTGTTTTGGGCTACGCTGCCGCCGTTTCGTCCCATCAGGAGCAGCCCAGTCATGTCGACCAGCTGGATCGTTATCGGCGTCATTGTCCTTCTCGTGCTGTTTGCGTTCAGCGCCTACAACCGCCTCGTCGCGCTCAGCCAGCGGGTCAATCAGGCCTTTGCCGACATCGACGTGCAGCTCAAGCAGCGCCACGATCTGATCCCGAACCTAGTCGAAACCGTGAAAGGTTATGCGTCGCACGAGCGCGGCACGCTGGAGGACGTGATCAAGGCGCGCAATTCGGCGATGTCGGCGCAAGGGCCGGCCCAGGTCTCGGCGGCCGAGAACCAGCTCTCCGGCGCGCTCGGCCGGCTGATCGCGCTGTCGGAGGCCTATCCGGACCTTAAGGCCAACGCCAACTTCCAGCAGCTCGCCTCGGAACTCTCCGATCTCGAGAACAAGATCGCCGCCAGCCGCCGCTTCTTCAACAACGCGGTCCAGGAGTACAACACCGGCATCCAACAGATGCCGGCCGCACTGTTCGCCGGCACGTTCGGATTCACCCGCAAAGATTTCTTCGACCTCGGCACCAGCCGTGCCGAAGTCGAGACGGCGCCGAGCGTGAAGTTCTGAGGCGCGAAGCGCGCCGGCGAAAGGCAGCTTCCTGATGGCCGCCTACGGTCTCTACACGCATATCGCATCGAACCGGTTTCGTTCGATGCTGTTGCTTGCCGGCCTGTTCCTGCTGATCTACGTGCTAGTGTATGCGGGCGCGCTGGTAGGCGAGGTCGTGACCGACGGCGGCCGCACGGTCGACTATTACCTCACACGGGCCTCGCACGACCTCGTGTCGGCGTTCCCCTGGGCTACGATCGCAGCCGTCGCCTGGATCGTGATCGCGTATTTCTTCCACCAGGACATGATCGACGCCGTCACCGGCGGCGAGTCCGTGACGCGTCAGCAGCAGCCGCGGCTGTACAATCTGCTGGAGAATCTCTGCATCTCGCGCGGCATCCCGATGCCGAAGCTGAAGATCATGGACAGCCCGGCGCTGAATGCATTCGCGACCGGACTGAACCCGCGGCAATATTCCATCACCGTCACCACGGGTCTGTTGAAGGCGCTCAACGACCAGGAAATCGAGGCCGTGCTCGGCCACGAACTCACCCATATCAGGAACGGTGACGTGCAGCTGATGGTGGTCGCCGTGATCATCGCCGGCGCGGTCGGTTTCTTTGGCGAGCTGTTCTTCCGCGTCTTCACAAATCTGTCGTGGAGCTCGGGTGGCGGCGGCTGGTCATCGTCCTCCTCGTCGTCGAGGTCCTCCTCATCGGACCGCGACAGCAAGGGCTCGGGCGGCGGCGCGATCATCGTGATCATCATCGCGGTCGCCCTGATCCTGCTGGCCTGGCTGCTGTCGCAGGTGGTGAAGCTGGCGCTATCGCGCTCGCGCGAATACCTCGCCGATGCCGGCTCGGTTGAGCTGACGAAAAATCCCGACGCGATGATCTCGGCGCTGCGCAAGATCGAGAACCACGGCGAGTTGCCGGGCGCGACATCGGCGGTGATGGAACTCTGCGTCGACAACCCGCGCGAGGGTTTTGCCGATCTGTTCGCGACCCACCCGTCGATCAAATCCCGGGTCGATGCGCTGGTGAAATACGCCGGCGGGCGCGATCCGGGACCGCTGGCGCTGCCCCAGGACAACGCAGACGATGCCGGTCCACCGGCAAATCAGCCCGACGGTACCTCCGATCAGCCACCACACCGCGGTCCCTGGGGCGAGGCCACAACGCCCGGTGGCACGCCGCCGCCGCTGCCAACGCCCGGCCCGGCGCAGGACCCGCTTCCGGGACCTCCTGCAGGACCATGGGGCCGGCGCGTCTAAAGTCCGGCGCAGCCCTCTCATTCCATTAAGGAAATCCCCACCAAACCGAATGTGGGCTCGTTAAGGAATTGAATTCTCCCTCGTTTCTGCCATGTTCGCGCCCAAAGCAGGCGTGGGGACTTGCCGATCGCCCTCGCGATCGGGAGCGCGCTTTTAAGGGACTTCCATGGCAAAGCCAGTCGTGATCGTGGTGGGCGCTGATAAGGGCGGGGTCGGCAAGACCACCGTCTCGCGGACCCTCCTGGACTATTTCAGTGCCAACAATGTGCAGACCCGGGCGTTCGACACCGAATCTCCGCGCGGCACGCTGAAGCGCTTTCATCCTGACATCACCGAGATCGTCGACATGACGACGACCGCGGACCAGATGAAGATCTTCGATACGCTGAGCGCCGGCCCCTCGGTGACCGTGATCGACGTCCGCGCCGGTCTGCTGTCGCCCGCTTTGGCCTCGCTGCGCGACATCGGTTTTCTCGACGCGGCGCGGTCCGGCCAGATCACCTTCGCCGTGTTCCATATCCTGGGCCCCTCGATCGCCTCGCTGGACGAGATCGCCGAAACCGCCAACTTCATGAGCGGCGCGAAA
Source organism: Bradyrhizobium macuxiense (assembly GCF_001542415.1). Classification (GTDB taxonomy): domain Bacteria; phylum Pseudomonadota; class Alphaproteobacteria; order Rhizobiales; family Xanthobacteraceae; genus Bradyrhizobium; species Bradyrhizobium macuxiense. Next base: position 30,939 of record NZ_LNCU01000049.1, on the reverse strand, counting down.
TACTTCCTGGTGAAGAACTTCATCAACGACACCCAGTTCTTCCAGTGGGACCAGTCGACCTACAATTCCTACTTCCACCGCATCAAGGATGCGACCGACCTCACGATCCCCAAGCTCAACGAAATGGCCTATGAGCAGGTCGAGGTCTCGTCCGTTCCGTTCCTCAAATTCGTCGCCAACAAGCTCATGAATGACGACCCTGCGAACTATTCCTTCGTGCTGCGCGGCTATGTCCGGCACTGGCTGGCCAACGTCTGGAGCGAGTACGACCGGATCAAGCTGACCGATCTGGTCGGCGCCAAGTCGACCACCCGCGGCGGCGAAAAGTAGTTGCAAAGGTCGCGCCCGGGCGGCGAAAAAATCGCGCCCGGGGGCAGCGATGGGGCTGGATTAGGCGAAAATTTGGCCTGATATAGCGGGCGATGTCATCCACGCCCGTTTACATCATCTGCTCGCCCCGCCCGCAGGTCGGCAAGACGCTGATCGCGCGGCTGCTGAGCGAATTTCTGCTGCTGAAGAACGGCGACGTGGTTTCCTTCGACATCAACCTGAAGGAGCCGTCGCTGCTCGACTATCTGCCGCGGATCACGGAAACCGCCGACGTGATCGACACCTACGGCAAGATGCAGCTGATGGACCGCGTCATCGTCAATGACGGCATCGGCAAGGTGATCGACCTCGGCTACCACGCCTTCGACGAATTCTTCAAAATGTGCGACGAGATCGGGCTGATGAAGGAGGCGCTGCGCCGCCGCGTCGCGCCGGTGATCCTGTTCGTGGCCGATACCGACCGTGTCTCGGCGCGCGCGTATGACACGCTGCGCCGGCTGATCCCGCCGAACGCGCTCGTCGTGGTCGACAATGAGTTTGTGGTGCGCGGAGAATTGCCGCCGGTGATGGCGCACAGCCGCGCGCTCCGCTTCGGCGCGCTGCCAGTGTTTCTGAAGACCTATATCGACCGGTTGAACTTCTCCTTCACGGGCTATCTGCGCCAGGAGAAGGATTCATCGACCGAGCTGCATCAATGGATCCGGAGGAACTACACCACGTTCCGCGATCTCGAACTGGCCATGCTGCTGCAGAGATCGTAAGCCGTCGTCCAGGCCAAGCGAAGCGCGAACCGGGACGACATGTGGAGGGTGCGGGGCTCAATGCCCCTCGAACGCCATCAGCGTGCGCACGGGAACATCCATCGCGCGCAGCTTCGCGGCGCCGCCGAGATCGGGCAGATCGATGATGAAGCAGGCGGCGACGACGTTGGCGCCGATCTGACGCAACAGCTTCACCGCGCCTTCCGCGGTGCCGCCGGTGGCGATGAGATCGTCGACCAGGATCACGCGCTCGCCGGGCTGAACCGCGTCGGCATGCATCTCCATCTCGTCGAGGCCGTATTCGAGCGAATAGGCGATCCGCACCGTGGTATGCGGGAGCTTGCCCTTCTTGCGGATCGGCACGAAACCGGCCGAGAGCTGGTGCGCCACCGCGCCGCCGAGGATGAAGCCGCGGGCTTCAATGCCCGCGACCTTGTCGACCTTCGACCCCGCCCAGGGATGCACCAGTTGGTCGACCGCGCGCCGGAACGCCCGGGCATCCGCGAGCAACGTCGTGATGTCGCGGAACAGGATGCCCTTCTTCGGGTAATCCGGGATGGTACGAACGGTCGACTTGATGTCCTGGTCAAAGGTCATTGGTGTCTCGCTTTTCTCCGCATCGTCATTGCGAGGAGCGAAGCGACGAAGCAATCCATGCCTCCGCAAGCAGAAAGATGGATTGCTTCGCTTCGCTCGCAATGACGGTCCAAGTCAGTTCACTCCCGGATCGAGCCGGAATGCATTCTCCACGATGCGCAAGCCCACCTCGCCGCCAAGCGACATCAGCGATTCCGGATGGAACTGGACGCCGGCGACCGGCAACGTCTTGTGCTCGATCACCATCGCGACGCCGTCTTCGGTGGTCGCGGTCACCGCCAGCACGTCGGGAACACTGTCGCGCTCGACATAGAGCGAGTGGTAGCGGCCGATCACGATCTCATTGGGCAGATTGTGCATCAAGCGCCCGCCGCGCACCTGGACCCGCGAGGGCCGGCCATGCGCGGGCTGGCCGAGCTGGCCGAGCTGACCGCCGAAATATTCGCCGATCGCCTGCACGCCGAGGCAGACGCCGAAGATCGGCAGCTTGTTCTCCAGTGCCGTGCCGATGGTTTTCGAGATACCGAAATCCTCCGGCCGTCCTGGTCCGGGCGACAGCACCAGCAGGTCCCATCCCTTCCGCTTTAGCATCTCCTGGGCGTGGACGTGCCTGACAACAGTGACATTGGCGCCGACCTGGCGGAAGTAATCCGCCAGCATGTGCACGAAGCTGTCGTCATGGTCGATCAGGAGCACATTCTTGCCCGAGCCGGTGGCGTCAGGCGCGAAATCCGACAGCGGCTTCGGCGGATCGCCGCGCAGCGCCTGGAACAGCGCCGCCGCCTTGACCTGGCATTCGCGATCTTCGGCCGCCGGATCAGAGTCGAAAAGACAGGTCGCGCCGACGCGCACCTCGGCGAGGCCGTCCTTCATTCTGATCGTGCGGATGGTGAGGCCGGTATTGATGCTGCCGTCGAAATTCACGCAGCCGATCGCGCCGGCATACCAGCGCCGCGGCGAGCGCTCATGGTCCTCGACGAACTGCATCGCCCACAGTTTCGGCGCGCCTGTCACCGTCACCGCCCAGGCGTGGGTGAGGAAGGCATCGAGCGAGTCGAAGCCCGGCCGCAGCGTGCCCTCGACGTGATCGACGGTGTGGAACAGCTTTGAATAGGTCTCGATCTGCCGCCGCGCCAGCACCTTGATGGTGCCGGGCACGCAAACGCGCGCCTTGTCGTTGCGGTCGACGTCGGTGCACATGTTGAGCTCGAACTCATCCTTCTCCGAGTTCAGGAGCTTGCGGATCTGCTCGGCATCGCCAATCGAGTCCGAGCCGCGCGCGATGGTGCCCGAGATCGGGCAGGTCTCGACGCGCCGTCCGTCGGAGCGCACGAACATCTCCGGCGACGCCGAGACCAGGAATTCGCCGGCGCCCAGATTCATCAGCGCGCCATAAGGCGACGGGTTGATGCGGCAGAGCCGCTGGAATACCTCCGCCGGCGAGCGCTCGCAGGGCTCGGCGAACAGTTGCCCTGGCACCGCCTCGAACAGGTCGCCGCGGGCAAAGGCCGCGCGCGCGACCTCGACGGTTGCCTGGTATTCGCCCAACGCGTGATCGGCAAAACCCTGGCGATCGGTCCTGGCATAGAGGCTCGGCGCGGTCTCGTGCGGCAGGCCGGCGGTGGATTTGCCCTTCCACGAAAATTCGTACGAGAGCACGACGCCGCGGCCAGTGGCGCGGTCATAGGCGAGCAGGCGATCCGGCACGTAGAGCACAATGTCGCGCTGGTCGGCCTCGCGCGCTCGCTTCTGCACGAGATCCTCGATCTGGAACACGAGGTCGTAGGCGAAGGCGCCGAACAGGCCGAGCAGCGGATCAGCATTCGAGGTAAACGCCGCCACCATGTCGCGCACCAGCGACATCACGCTGGCGCGGCGGGTGCGCTGGTCTTCCTCGACCGGCGCTTCGCCGCGGATGATGAGACCCGACAGTTTCGTCGCGCTCCGCTCCGAGATCACGACACAGGGCTCGCGCAGCACGTCGCCGAGGAAGGCGATCAGCACCTCGCCGCGCGGATTGAGCGCCGAGAGCGAGAAATTGATGCCTGAGGTCTCCAGCACCAGCGGCGGATCGGCAAAGCCGAGGTCAAAGCTCTCGTAGCGCCCCGGCACCGTCGTGCCCGAGGACAGCACCACGCCGCGGCGGCGGTCGAGCAGCGCAATGAGGTCGTCGAGGCGGCTGGCGCCGCCGGTGAACTGCTCGACCACGCGCGCGACCGCGAGACCGCCATTGGTGAGGTACTCGCTCTTGGCCGGCAGGGAGAAGGCTGTCCTGTTCATGTGATCCTCTTACGAGACTTGCCGAGAGAGCGCCACACAGGACAAACGAAGGGCAAACAAACCACCGGTCGCACCGCGATGGCGACCTTCGACGTTTTTGGGAGATGAAAACGCACCGGCCACCTATGAGAAGGTGGGCCACCAACGACGGGATGGACTGGCAACGGTGCTCATGGACCGTTACTCACCATCCGGCGCGGGCCCTGTCAAGGGATGGTCCACAGCCCCTGCCCCGGCTTGGGACGGCTTTTCGGGGTTTGAAAGGGCGGAAATCCGCGTAGGATTTGGCCAATGGCGGCTGATCGACCGCCCAAAAACCAGATAATGGCGGAGACGCGCAGATGGCGATTTTGGGTCTCGGATATGCCGGGTTCGGCTCCGACGCGCTCGACGACTGGCGACAGTTCGGCACCGGCCTGGTCGGGCTGCAGGCGATCGAGCGCGGCAATTCGCTGCTCGCCTTCCGGATGGACGACCACAAGCAACGGATCGTGATCGACCGCGCGCAAGGCGAAGGCGCCAGCTTCTTCGGTTGGGAGGTCGCCGACGCCACGGCGCTGGACGCACTGGCGGCGCGGCTGGAGCGCGCAGGCGTTATGGTGACCGCCGAGCTGCAATCGCTCGCCGATGCCAGGCGCGTGCGCGGCCTGATCTCGTTCCACGATCCCGCCGGCAACCGCCTCGAAGCATTTCATGGCGCCGAGATCGACGACACGCCGTTCAAGCCGGGGCGATCGATCTCCGGCTTCCGCACCGGGCCGCTCGGTCTCGGCCATGCCGTGCTGACGGTCGAGCACATTGCTCCCGTCATGGCCTTTTACGTCGACGTACTCGGCTTCGGGCTGAGCGACTACATCGAGAAGCCGTTCCGCGCCTATTTCTTCCACGTCAATCCGCGCCACCACTCTCTGGCGCTGATCGAGACCGGAAAGAACGGCATGCATCATCTGATGATGGAATTGTTCTCGCTCGACGATGTCGGCCAAGCCTACGACATCGCAATGAAGGAGGACCGCGTCAACGTCACGCTCGGCCGCCACACCAACGATCTGATGACGTCGTTCTACGCCAAGTCGCCGTCGGCCTTCATGGTCGAGTGCGGCTGGGGCGGCCGCGAGATCGATCCGGTCAACTGGACGCCGTTCGAGATGCATGACGGCCCGAGCCTGTGGGGCCATGAGCGCGTCTGGCTGTCGCCGGAGGACCGCGCGGTGGCGCGCGAGATGCGCATGCGCGCCGCCGCTGAGGGCAAGCGCGCCCCCGTGCAGGTGATGGAAGGCAATTTCAAGCTGATGTCGGGGACATGCCCGTGGTGGGACGGAGTGAAGAGCGCGTAATCCACTCTCGGCGTCGTCCCTGCGAAAGCAGGGACCCATAACCACAGGGTGCAGTGCTCTGGCGGGATGACGGCCAACGTATCCATTGCCGCGGCCGCGGCGTATGGGTCCCTGCTTTCGCAGGGACGACAGCTCGCTTGAGGATACGCTTACCCCAGATGCTTCTTGAAGAAGTCCGTTGCCCTGCCCCACGCCAGCTCGGCAGCCTGGCGGTCGTGCACGGACTGGCGCTGCTCGTTGACGAAGGCGTGCTCGGCGTCATAGCGGAACAGCTCGAGCGACTTGCCGGCGGCCTTCATCGCCTTCTCGAAATTGGTGACCAGCTCCGGCGTGCACCAGTCATCCTTGTTGGCGAAATGCGCCTGCAGCGGGATCCTGACGTCGGCGGGCTTGGCGGCCTGCTCCGGCGGGATGCCATAGAACACGACGCCCGCGGTCAGTTCCGGCACATGCACCGAGCCAATGATGGTCACGGCGCCGCCGAGGCAGAAACCGGTCAACCCGACCTTGGCGCTGTTCTTGGCAAGATACTGCGCCGCGCCGCGCACCGTCTGGGTGGTGGCGTCCATGAAGTCGAGCGAGTTCATCTCTTTGCCGGCCGCGTCGGTGTCGTGATAGGGCACAACCTTGCCCTTGTAGAGATCGGGCGCCAGCGCGTCGAAGCCCGCGACAGCGAAGCGATCGCACAGGCCCCTGATCTGGTCCGACAGGCCCCACCATTCCTGAATCACGACCACACCCGGCGCGTTGCCGCGCGCAGCGTTGGCGAGATAGCCGGTCGCGTCCTTGCCGTCCGGGCGCTTGAAGCTGATGCTGGTACCCATGAGTTCCTCCGCAATGTTGCCGGCTGATTGACCGGCATCTTGTCCGCACTCGGCCGCAGACGCAATCGCCCTGCGGCATCCTCGCGCACTCGTCATTCCGTCCGCCAGCGGCGGCATTTCCGCGACGACCATCCGGTTCGGATCACGCGGCAAATAAAAAAGCCCCCGCAGGGGCTTTCTCAATTTCGTGACACGGGCCTCGCATCAATGTGCGTTGGCCCAGACCCGCTTCTTGGTGAAATACATCAGGAAGGCGAAGATGATCAGGAACACGAACACCTGCATGCCGATCCGCTTGCGCGCCTCCATGTGCGGCTCAGCGGCCCACATCAGGAAGGTCGTGACGTCGTGGGCGTACTGCGCCACCGTCGCCGGCGAACCATCGTCGAAGGTCACCTGACCGTCGGAGAGCGGCTTCGGCATCTTGATCGCATGGCCGGGGAAGTACTTGTTGTAGTACGTGCCCTCGGGGACGGTCACACCCGCCGGCGGCTTGTCCTCGAAGCCCTGCAGGATCGCGTCGACGTAGTCGGGTCCCTGCTCCTGGTACTGGGTGAAGAAGTCGAAGATGAACTGCGGGAAACCGCGCTCATAGGACCGCGCCTTGGTGATCAGCGACAGGTCCGGGGGCGCCTTGCCGCCGTTGGCAGCAGCCGCGGCCTGCTCGTTCGGGAACGGCGGCGGGAAGTAGTCCGCCGTGCGACCCGGACGCTCAAACATCTCACCCTGGTCGTTCGGGCCATCCTTGATCTTGTAGTCGGCCGCGAAGGCAGCCGCCTGCGCCGTCGAATAACCGGGCCCGCCGGGATCGGCGAGATTGCGGAACGCGACGTAGTTCAGGCTGTGGCAGGCCGAGCAGACTTCCTTGTAGACCTTGAGGCCACGCTGCAGCGAGGCACGGTCGAACTTGCCGAAGGGGCCGGAGAACGACCACTTCTGGGGCGGCGGGGTGTCGTCCTCCGCCGCCTTGGCGGACTGCGCAGAACCCGCCAACAGGCCACCGGCGACCACCAGCGCGAGCGCGACGGACGCCGCGGTCGCAGCCTTGCCCCTGCTCTTCGACAGCACGTCGTCGGCGATCGAGTTCGGCACCGGACGCGGCGTCTCGATCCGGGAAAGCAGCGGCAGCACGATCAGGAAGTAGGCGAAATAGCAGACCGTGAGGATGCGGCCGGCGATCACGTAGATGCCTTCCGGCGGCTGCGAGCCGAGATAGCCGAGCAGGACACAGACCACCACGAAGAGCCAGAAGAACTGCTTGGCCAACGGGCGGTACTTCGACGAACGGGTCCGCGCGCTGTCGAGCCAGGGCAGGAAGCACAGGACGATGATCGCCGAGAACATCGCCACGACACCGGCGAGCTTGTTCGGGATCGAGCGAAGGATCGCGTAGAACGGCAGATAGTACCATTCGGGCACGATGTGCGCCGGCGTCACGCCCGGGTTCGCCGGGATGTAGTTGTCGGCGTCGCCGAGATAGTTCGGCATGTAGAAAATGAACCAGGCGAAGAAGATCAGGAAGCAGGACACGCCGAACAGGTCTTTGATCGTCGCATACGGCGTGAACGGCACGGTGTCCTTCTCGGTCTTGGCTTCGACGCCGGCCGGGTTGTTCTGCCCTGCGACGTGCAGCGCCCAGACGTGCAGCACGACCACGCCGGCGATCACGAAGGGCAGCAGGTAGTGCAGCGAGAAGAAGCGGTTCAGCGTCGGATTGCCGACCGAATAGCCGCCCCACAGCAGCGTCACGATGCTCTCGCCGAAATAGGGAATGGCCGAGAACAGGTTGGTGATGACGGTGGCGCCCCAGAAGCTCATCTGGCCCCATGGCAGCACGTAACCCATGAAGCCGGTGGCCATCATCAGGAGGTAGATGATGACGCCGAGGATCCACAGCACCTCGCGTGGTTCCTTGTACGACCCGTAATAGAGGCCGCGGAACATGTGGATGTAGACGGCAAAGAAGAACATCGACGCGCCGGCGGCGTGCATGTTGCGCAGCAGCCAGCCGTAATTGACGTCGCGGACGATCAGCTCAACCGACTTGAAGGCGAGGTCGGCGTGCGGCGTGTAGTGCATCGCCAGGATCACGCCGGTCAGGATCTGCAGCGCCAGCATCATCGAAAGGATGGCGCCGAAGGTCCACCAGTAGTTCAGGTTGCGCGGCGTCGGATAGGCCACGAACGAAGAGTGGATCAGGCCGAAAATCGGAAGGCGCCGTTCGATCCACTTCAAGGCGGGGTTGGTCGGTTGATAATCGGATGGTCCGCTCATTGATGCGATCCTGAAGAAGAAAAACGACGCGATGGGTCCAAGTCGAGGCCGAAGCCCGGAGAGCTCCGGGACTTAGCCAATCTGGATTTTGGTGTCGGAAACGAAGGTATAGGGCGGCACCGCCAGGTTAGCGGGCGCGGGTCCCTGCCGGATGCGACCGGACGAATCGTACTGCGAGCCGTGGCAGGGGCAGAAGAAGCCGTCGTAATTGCCCTCATGGGCGATCGGGATGCAGCCGAGATGGGTGCAGATGCCGATCACGACCAGCCACTGATCATGGCCAGCCTTGACGCGGGCCGAGTCGGCCTCCGGGTCCTTCAGGCTCGAGAGCGGCGCCTGCTGGGCCTCCTCGATCTGCTTCTTGGTGCGATGGCTGATGTAGATCGGCTTGCCGCGCCAGAAGACCTTGATGTCCTGGCCCTCGGCGACAGGCGTCAGGTCGACCTCGATCGGCGCGCCGGCCGCGATCGTGGCGGCGTCCGGGTTCATCTGGTTGACCAGCGGCCAGACGGTGGCAGCTGCACCGACGACGGCGGCAGCTCCGGTTGCAACAAAAAGGAAATCACGGCGTGTCGGATGATCCGCCGAAGACGCTGTCGTCACGTTTCCAAGCCCTTTCTTATCCGCAGCCGGTGGAACCGCCCCGGAGACGCAGAACGCGCCCAGGAAAGGCTGCCGGCGCCCGCGGCCCCCGCGGCGGCAGAAAACTGCCAATCCCGCACCCCAAACGGCGGAACAGCAGTCCAGAATCGTTCTATTGGCACCCTTGCCGGACGAGCGCAAGCCCGCTATCGGCTCGCGAGCGTGCAATGCACGAAATCCGCGCCAAGCGATGTTTTATTGAGACAATTTCATCCTGAGGTCACAGGTCGCCAGCAACATGCAGATCGCGCTGTTCCAGCCCGATATCCCGCAGAATACAGGGACGATTCTTCGTCTTTGCGCCTGCCTGGACGTGTCAGCCCATATCATCGAACCGGCGGGCTTCGACACGTCGGACCGGCATTTCCGCCGGGCCGGCATGGACTATCTTGATCAAGTCAGGTTGAAGCGCCACGACTCATGGTCAAAATTCGAAGAATGGCGTACCGAGGCAGGGTGTCGGCTGATCCTGTTCACGACCAAGGCGGCGAAATCCTACCTTGATTTCGCGTATACCGCCTCCGATGTGCTGCTGTTCGGGCGCGAGTCCGCTGGCGTCACCGACGCGGTCGTGGCCGCCGCGGATGCGCGGCTGGTGATTCCGATCAAACCGTCCTTGCGCTCGCTCAATGTGGCCGTCTCGGCTGCCATGGCAGTGGGAGAGGCGCTGCGCCAGACCGGTTCGGCAACGTCGGTAACTTAAGGGATTTTTGGTGAGCTACGCGGTCAAGGAGATCTTTCTGACCCTGCAGGGCGAAGGCGCCCATGCGGGCCGCGCATCCGTGTTCTGCCGCTTTGCCGGCTGCAACCTGTGGAGCGGCCGGGAACAGGACCGCGCCGGCGCGGTCTGCCGGTTCTGCGACACCGATTTTGTCGGCACCGACGGCACCCTGGGCGGCCGCTATGCAACCGCCGAAGAGCTCGCCGACACCATCGCCGGGCAATGGACCGGCGGGNNNNTACGTGGTGCTGACCGGCGGCGAGCCGCTGCTGCAGGTCGATGCGGCCCTGATCGAGGCCCTGCACGGGCGTGGCTTTACGATCGCAATCGAGACCAACGGCACCATCGCGCCGCCGGACGGGCTCGACTGGATCTGTGTCAGCCCCAAGGCAGCCGCCGAGCTCGTGGTGCGCAAGGGGCACGAGCTGAAACTGGTCTACCCGCAAGCCGAGAATGCCCCGGAGGATTTCGCGGGCCTGTCCTTCGAGCGCTTCTCGCTGCAGCCGATGGACGGCCCCGACGTGATCGAGAACACCGCGCGCGCGATTGACTATTGCCTCAAGCACCCACAATGGCGGCTCAGTGTGCAGACGCACAAGGCGATCGGGATCAGATGAACCGGAGCGTTTTCGTGCGAAGTGAATGCCGTCAAGAAAACACGACCAAACAAAAGATAAGAGCATGATCCGCTTTGATCGGATCACGCTCTCAACTCTGACAGAACTGGACTGTTGAACGAGATGTGGGAATTGACGAAATCGTTCCGATTCGAGGCTGCGCATGCGCTGTCCGGAACGACTCTAGGAAGCGGCAGCGAGGAGATCCACGGCCACTCCTTTCGCGCCGAGGTCACCGTGCGCGGCACTCAGGATCCGAAGACCGGAATGGTGGTCGACCTCGGCCTGCTCGAACGCAGCATGGCCGAGGTGCAGAAGACGCTCGACCACAAGTTCCTGAACAAGATCGAGGCGATCGGGTTGCCGACGCTGGAAAACCTCTCACGCTTCATCTGGGAACGGTTGCAGCACGCCGGGACGCTGGCACGGGTCAGCGTCCATCGCGACAGCTGCAACGAGAGCTGCACCTATTTCGGACCGCAGGATTAGCCATGTTGCCCACAGACCCTGCCATCATCGAGGATCGCAAGGCGCGCGCGCGACGCTGGTTCGAGGCGTTGCGCGATGACATCTGCGCGGCCATCGAGCGGCTCGAGGACGATGCTCCCGCCGCGCTCTATCCGGGCAGCGCCGGCCGGTTCGCGCGGACGCCCTGGGACCGTACCGACCATTCCGGCAAGCCCGGCGGCGGCGGCGTGATGTCGATCATGAAGGGCCGGCTGTTCGAGAAAGTCGGTGTGCACTGCTCGACCGTGCATGGCGAATTCGCTCCTGAATTCCGCGCGCAGATTCCCGGCGCCGCCGATGATCCCCGCTTCTGGGCGTCCGGCATTTCGCTGATCGCGCATTTGCGCAATCCGCACGTGCCCGCGGTGCACATGAACACCCGCTTCGTCGTCACGACCAAGGCATGGTTCGGCGGCGGCGCCGACCTGACGCCGGTGCTGAACCGGCGGCGCACCCAAGAGGATCCCGACACGATCGCCTTCCATGCCGCGATGAAGGAAGCGTGCAGCGGACCGAACGGCGTCGCCGACTACGACAAGTACAAGAAGTGGTGCGACGAGTATTTCTACCTGCCACACCGCAAGGAAGCCCGCGGCATCGGCGGCATCTTCTACGACTGGCACGACAGCGGCGACTGGGAGGCCGACCTCGTCTTCACCCAGGACGTCGGGCGCAGCTTCGCGAAGATCTATCCCGAGCTGGTGCGGCGCAACTTCGCGACCGCCTGGACCGCGGAGGATCGCGACGAGCAATTGATTCGCCGCGGGCGCTATGTCGAATTCAACCTGCTCTACGACCGCGGCACCATCTTCGGCCTGAAGACCGGCGGCAACGTGGACTCGATCCTGTCGTCGCTGCCGCCGGAGGTGAAATGGCCGTGACGAGCCTGCCGCGTGCGATGCTGATCGACATGGATGACACCATCCTGTCGGCCTATGGTCGCCCCGAAATCGCGTGGAACAAGATCGCCACTGAATTCGCCGACGAACTCGCTCCCCTGCTCCCTGACCAGGTCGCGACCGCGCTGCTCGCATCCGCGCGGCAATTCTGGTCGACGGCGGAGCCGATCTGGCGGATCAGGCTCGGCGAAGCGCGGCGCCTGACCGTGAAGGGCGGTTTCGACGCGCTCGCGGCCGCCGGCCATCGCGCATTGCCTGATGATCTCGCGCATCGCATCGCCGATCGATTCACGACGTATCGCGAAGAGGAAATGTTCGTCTTCCCCGGCGCGCATGAGGCGATCGATGCGCTGAAGGCGCATGGCGTCAAGCTCGCGCTGGTCACCAACGGCAACGCCGACATGCAGCGCGCCAAGGTCGAGCGCTTCGCGCTGGGCCACCGCTTCGATCACATCCAGATCGAGGGCGAGCACGGCTTCGGCAAGCCGGAGGAGCGTGCCTATCTGCACGCGATGGAGGCGCTCGGCGTCACTGCTCCTGACACCTGGATGGTCGGCGACAATCTGGAATGGGAAGTCGTGGCGCCACAGCGGCTTGGCATCTACGCGATCTGGATGGACGTGCATGGCGAGGGCCTGCCGTCGGGATCGACGGTGAAGCCCGACCGCATCATCCGCTCGCTGACCGAGTTGCTGCCTGCCGCGCGCAAATAGCGCCGCACCGGTTGTTTTCACAGCAAATCGACTGGACGCGGCGTCGGCCGTGATCGGACTGTCATGACCGCTCGATAGCCTGCCGTTCGCGTTATCAAGCGCGGAGGGAAATCATGGAACTGAAACCAGGCGACGTCGTCATGCTGAAATCCGGCGGCCATCCGATCACGGTGGTGGAAGTCGAGGACGACAAGGTCGAGTGCCTCTGGATGGGGACCGACGGCGATCTGTTTCGCGAAACGTTGCCACTCGTGGCGCTCGAATCGACCGAACTCGATCCTGAAGACGCCGAAGAAGAGGATGACGAGGACGAGGAAGAGGAAGAGGACGACGAGGATGAAGACGAAGACGACGACGGCCGCAAGAAGAAGCGCAAGGCCGCCTAGCATGTCCGCGCGCGATGCTGCCTGGCACGCCGCCGGCAGCATCGTCTCGCCGGCAACTCAGAGCCGGTGATCGCGGGTGAAGCGGGAAACCGTCTGGTCGGCGATGCCAGACAGCACCTTCGGATCCAGCGGAAAGTCTGCGGCAAGCCAGGCATCCTCGGCCAGGGTCAGCACATGCCCGAGCGCCGGCCCCTCGGCGATTCCCCGCGCAATGAAATCCAACGCCCGCAAGGGAAAGTGAGGCGCGCGCCAGCGCTGCGGCAGCGTGACGAGCGCATGCCATTGATCGTCATCGCGGCCGACGCCGCTCCGCGCCCAGGCCAGCAAAAGCCGATCGCGATAAGGTTGCTCGTCGAGCCGGTAGAGCCTGCGCTTGGCATGCGCCTCATCCATGCCGGGCAGCCGCCACCAGCGATGGCCCATCGAGTCGAGCGCCTTGGCCTCGACGTTCGACAGCCTGAGCCTGCTTGCGATACGCCGCGCGTCTTCGGTCACGGCAACCGTCAGCGCGGCGAGCCTGCGCACCGCGCTTGGCGCGAGCCCCATCAGCTTCTCGATCTCGATCATCGCCGCGAACGGCCCGGTATAGGCGATGCCGCCGAACAGCGGCAGCAGCAGGCCGCCATCGGCCATCGCGACAACCGCGGGCGCGGCCCCGTTCGCGACCACGAGCTTGAGCATCTCCATGCGGATGCGCTCGGCCGATAGGCCGGCAAGTCCGGCGCGACCGTCGATGCAGGCGAGATAGCCGGCGCGGTCGACCTCGCCGGCGCCATAGGCCGCGTGGAAGCGGAAGAAGCGCAGGATGCGCAGATAGTCTTCCGCGATCCGCTGCGCGGGATCGCCGATGAAACGCACGCGCCTGGCTTCGATATCGGCGAGCCCGCCGACATGATCGTGCACGACGCCCGCAGCATCCACCGACAGGCCGTTGATGGTGAAGTCGCGCCGCTCGGCATCGCGCACCCAGTCGCGGCCGAACGTCACCTTCGCCTTGCGGCCATAGGTCTCGGTGTCCTCGCGCAGCGTCGTCACCTCGAAGGGCTGGCCCTCGACAACCAAGGTGACCGTGCCGTGTTCGATGCCGGTCGGCACGCTCTTGATGCCGGCCTGCTTGGCGCGGCGGACCACTTCGTTGGGCAGCGCGGTCGTGGCGATGTCGATGTCGCCGAGCGGAATCCGCATCAAGGCATTGCGGACGGCGCCGCCGATCACGCGTGCCTCCTCGCCGTCGGCGTTGAGCAGGCCGAGCACGCGCGCCGCCGGACCGGAGGCGAGCCATGGCGCGTCGGACAGCAGGCGCACCTCGCTCATCTCTCAACTCCCGGCACCAGCCTGCCATTCTCGATATGGGCAGGAACGTAGGTCGAGTTCGGCGGCGCGCCGGTATACTCCGCGAGCAGGATGAAGCTCACGATGACAAGCACCAACGCCGCCAGCGTCAGCTTCGCCAGCCTGCCGAGTGCCCATGACGCCGGCAGCGTCACGCCGGCACGCGTCGCGACGAGGAAGATGGCATAGACCGCGAACGGGATCAGGAAGATTCCGACCTCGGTCAACACCGTTCGGATCATGACAGATAAATCCGCTCATACAACACGCGCAGTATGCCCGCGGTCGCGCCCCAGATGTAGCGCTCCGCGAACGGCATCGCGTAATAGGAACGATCGATGCCGCGGAATTCCTTGGTGTGTATCTGGTGATTTTCCGGATTCATCAGGAACGCGAGCGGCACTTCGAAGGCATCGACGACCTCGGCCTCGTTGATCTCTAGTGTGAAGCCCGGCTTCACCTTTGCGACCGTCGGCAGGATGCGAAAGCCGAACGCGGTGCCGTAGAGGTCGAGATAGCCGACCGGCTCGATGAAGTTGCGCTTGAGCCCGACCTCTTCGCAGGCCTCGCGCAGCGCCGCATCGAGCGGCGAGGCATCGGTGGCGTCGATCTTGCCGCCCGGAAACGAAATCTGGCCAGCATGGCTCGACAGATGCGGCGAGCGCTGCGTCAACAGCACCGTCGGCTCGGGATGATCGACCACCGGGATCAGCACCGCGGCAGGCCGCACCGGCTGCTCCCTCGCGACGATCTCGAGCATGCGATCGTTGCCGGAATCTCCCGTGCGCGGAATGATATGTGGATCGACAAGGCCCGGCGGCACCTCAAAATCGAGCCGCGCGCGGGCCCGCGCAAAGAATTCGGCCGAGTTGATCGTCGCCGGCTTCGCCCTCAGCAACGGCTCGTTCAAAGTGCGTCCCTCACCTGCTTCGCATCTGCCATCGCGAAGAACTCGCCCCCGGACTCGACGCCGAACATTTGTTCACCATCGACCATCCGCTCCTCACCCATGTCAACCAGATCGTAATAGAGCGCACGGGTAACCTTGGCCCAAAGATCGGCGCGGACATGCAGATAGGGCGTCAGCCCGCCATCCGCGGCGGCCTCGAATCGGAGGCCGTGGCCTTTTTCGCAATCGACCCAATCGTCGACATTGGTGCGGAACCTGAGCAGGCGACCGCGGTTGTCTTCCTGCTTTTGCATTTCGACGGCAAGGAAGGGCGCGTCATCGACGCGGATGCCGACCTTCTCCACCGGCGTCACAAGAAAGTGCTTGCCGTCCTCGCGCTTCAGGATGGTGGAAAACAGCCGCACCAGTGCCGGGCGGCCGATCGGTGTTCCCATGTAGAACCAGGTGCCATCGCCTGCGATTCGCATGTCGAGGTCGCCACAGAACGGAGGATTCCACAGATGCACCGGCGGCAATCCCTTGCGCCCCGCCGGATTCGATGTCGCAGCTTGATTGGCCGCAGCGGTGATGCCTTCGAGACCCTTGCCTTCGAGGCCCGTGGTTTCGCGGCCCTGCTCGGTCTGCCCTTGCTTCGCCATTGTTTGCCTTAAAGTTTCCTACCTTCAATCCGGCACGATTGGTGCTCATGTCCTGATGCACATGTCTTGAGATGTGATCGGGATGACATTCTCGCCACATCGTGATGCCGTTCATACCCTGAAATACCGATAAGGTGGGGATAGTTTAATTCAACGAATACATGGCCTTCGTGCAGGTTTAGCATGAGGGCCATGATATGAGGACGCGGGAATGCGCGCGTCGTCAAGAAGGAGCGGACGGAATGGCCGGAGCAGATAGCGTCGAGAAACTGGAGGATGTGATCGTCCGTTCGGCCGAGCAGGTCGCGGGCCAGATTCGCGCCGCCAAGGAAGCGGTGTCCACCGTCATTTTCGGCCAGGACCAGGTGATCGACAACACCCTGGTGACGATCCTGTCCGGCGGACATGCGCTGCTGATCGGAGTGCCCGGCCTTGCAAAGACCAAGCTGGTCGAGACGCTCGGCATCACGCTCGGGCTCGACGCCAAGCGTATCCAGTTCACGCCGGACCTGATGCCGTCGGACATTCTCGGCGCCGAGGTGCTGGACGAGAGCTCGGCCGGCAAGCGCTCGTTCCGCTTCATCTCGGGTCCTGTCTTCGCGCAGCTCCTGATGGCCGACGAGATCAACCGCGCCAGCCCGCGTACCCAGTCGGCGCTGCTGCAAGCCATGCAGGAACAGCACATCACCGTTGCCGGTGCGCGGCATGACCTGCCGAAGCCGTTCCACGTGCTCGCGACACAGAACCCGCTGGAGCAGGAAGGCACCTATCCGCTGCCCGAGGCGCAACTCGATCGCTTCCTGATGGAAATCGATGTCGACTATCCCGATCGCGACGCCGAGCGGCGCATCCTGTTCGAGACCACCGGCGCCGAGGAAACGCTCGCCAAGCCGGCGATGGATGCGGAGACGCTGATCGCTGCGCAACGGCTGATACGCCGCCTGCCGGTCGGCGATTCCGTGGTCGAGGCGATCCTGTCGCTGGTCCGCGCCGCGCGCCCCGGCCCCGAGGGCGGCGAAGCCGGCAAGCTGATCGCCTGGGGACCGGGTCCCCGCGCCAGCCAGTCGCTGATGCTGGCGGTGCGCGCCCGTGCGCTGCTCGACGGGCGGCTCGCGCCCTCAATCGACGACGTGCTCGATCTCGCCGAGCCTGTGCTCAAGCACCGCATGGCGCTGACCTTCTCAGCGCGCGCCGAGGGCCGCACCATTCCTGACGTGATCAAGCAATTGAAGACGCGGATCGGTTGATGGCCGCAGACAACAGGCACCTGAACGAGGAGATACTGGCGGTCCGACGTGCAGATGGCGAAAGCCGAACGCTCGCCGCGTCGCTGCCGCGCCTGGTGCTTGAGGCTCGCCGCATCGCCGCCAACGTGATCCACGGTCTGCACGGCCGCCGCCGCGCCGGCGCCGGCGAAAGCTTCTGGCAGTATCGCCGCTTCGTCTCCGGCGAGCCGGCGCAGCGCGTCGACTGGCGCCGCTCCGGCCGTGACGACCATCTCTATGTCCGGGAGCAGGAGTGGGAGGCCGCGCACACCGTGTGGATCTGGCCCGACCGCTCGCCCTCGATGGCCTTTGCCTCACGCGGTGCGCGTGACAGCAAGCTCGAGCGCGGCCTGATCGTCGCCTTCGCGCTGGCCGAGCTTCTGGTCTCCGGCGGCGAGCGCGTCGGCATTCCCGGCCTGATGAACCCGACGGCGAGCCGCGCCGTGATCGACAAGATGGCGGAGGCGATGCTGCACGACGACAAGACGCGCGCGAGCCTGCCGCCCTCTTTCGTGCCGTCATCGCTCGCCGAGATCGTGGTGCTGTCGGATTTCTGGTCGCCGCTGCAGGAGATCAAGACCATGCTAGCCGGGCTCGCCTCATCCGGCGCGCATGGCACACTGATCCAGGTCGTCGATCCCGCGGAAGAGACCTTCCCCTATTCGGGCCGCGTCGAGTTCGTCGAGCCTGAAGGCGGCGGCGTGATCACCGCGGGCCGCGCCGAAAGCTGGACCACCGACTACGTCGCGCGCGTCGCGCTGCATCGCGACCAGATCCGCGGCGAGACCAACCGGCTCGACTGGCTGTTTTCGACCCACNNNCACGAGCCGCTCCGCCGCCGAGCTGCTCCTGTTCCTGCATGCCGGTATGATGGCGAGCAAAAGCGGCGGACGCTCGATCGTCAAGGCGGGACGAAGCGCATGATCGCGGGCCTCCCCCTCTCCTTTGCCGAACCGATGCTGCTGCTCGGGCTGGTCAGCCTACCCGTGCTGTGGTGGCTGCTTCGCGTGATGCCGCCGCGACCGCGGCGCATCGAATTCCCGCCGACGCGACTGCTGTTCGACATCTCGCCGAAGGAGGAGACGCCCTCGCGCACGCCGTGGTGGCTGACACTGCTGCGGCNGCTTGCCGCCGCCGCGCTGGTCATCCTCGCCGCCGCCGGCCCGATTTGGAATCCGCAAACCGGAATTGCCGCCAGCAAGTCACCGCTCGTGATCCTGCTCGACGACGGCTGGAGCGCCGCCTCGAGCTGGGATGCGCGGATCAAGGCTGCGGACGAGCTGATTGCCGATGCCGAGAGCGACCGCCGCGGCGTGGCGCTGGTGCCGCTGTCGGAGCCCGCGCGCGACATCACGCTGATGCCGGCCGGCGCCGCCCGTGTCGCACTGCGCCAGCTCGCACCAAAACCCTACTCGATCGATCGGGTCGACACCCTTGCGACGCTCGGACGCTTCCTCAAGACGACAGGCGATTGCGACATCGCCTGGCTGTCCGATGGCGTCGACACCGGCCGCGGCACCGAATTCGCCGAAGGCCTCGGCAAGGTGATCGAGAACCGCAACCTGACGATCTTCGAAGGCGGCGCGCCGCCCGCGCAGGCACTGGTCGCGGCCGAGAACGCGGCCGCCAAGATGACCGTGAAGGTGTTGCGCACCGAGGGCGGGATCGCCGGCGGCACCGTGCGTGCGCTCGACGCCAAGGGCTCGCCGATCGGCGAGGCTCACTACACCTTCGGCCCGCAGGAACGCGACACCGAAGCCTCCTTCGATCTTCCGGTGGAGTTGCGCAACGACATCGCCCGGCTCGAAATCGCCGGCGAGCGATCCGCAGGCGCGGTCCAACTTCTCGACAAGCGCTGGCGCCGCCGCGCGATCGGCGTGGTCTCGGGATCGAGCACGGATACCTCGCAGCCGCTGCTCGCCTCGACCTTCTATCTCTCCCGTGCGCTGCAGCCGTTCGCCGATGTCCGGCTGGGCGATCGCGGCGCGCCGCAGCAGGTGATCGCACAGTTCCTCGATCAACGGCTGCCGATGATCGTGATGGCCGATGTCGGCACGCTGTCGCCGGAGATTCGCGACCGGCTCAACGCCTGGATCGAGCAAGGCGGCGTGCTGGTGCGCTTCGCCGGCCCCCGTCTCGCGCAGGCCGATGACGATCTCGTTCCCGTCAAGCTGCGCCGCGGCGGCCGCACTCTCGGCGGCAGCCTGACCTGGGAGAAGCCGCAGCATATGGCCTCGTTCGCAGCCGACGGCCCGTTCGCTGGATTGAATGTGCCCAAGGATGTCACCGTGAGCAGGCAGGTGCTGGCCGAGCCCGATGCCGTGCTCGCGACCAAGAGCTGGGCCTCGCTGGAGGATGGCACGCCGCTCGTCACCGGCGAACATCGCGGCAAGGGCGTGATCAGCCTGTTCCATGTCGGTGCCGACATGCGCTGGTCGGACTTGCCGATGTCCGGCACCTTCGTCGAGATGCTGCGGCGGCTGGTCGACATGTCCGGCTACACCTCGAAGCCCGGCCCCGGCGTTGCGGCCGATCCCAAGGCCGAGACGGTGGCGCCGCTGCGGACGCTCGACGGTTTCGGCGCGTTCGGCCCGCCGCCCTCGACCGCCAAGCCGATCTCGGCGGATTATCGCGACCGCGCCACGGCGGAGCATCCGCCCGGTCTCTACGGCCCGGCCGACGGTCCGGTCGCGATCAACACGCTCGCCTCCTCCGACCGCATCGCGCCGCTCGACACATCGAGCCTGCACGCGCGGCGTGCGAGCTACACCAACACCGAGCCGCGTGACCTGCGCGGCATCATGCTGTCGTCGGCGCTCGCGCTGTTCCTGATCGATGCGATCGTGGTGGCGATGCTCGGCGCCGGCCTTGCCGCCGTGCTGCGGCGGCGCACAGCGCCCGTGGTGCTTGCCTTCGCGTTCATGCTCGTGGCGATGGCGCCCTCGGCGACGCGCGCCGAGAACGGCGACGACTTCGCCATCAAGGCGACGTCGCAAACCCGGCTCGCCTATGTCGTCACCGGGAATGCCGACGTCGATTCCATCGTCAAGGCCGGGATGTCCGGGCTGACGCTGTTCCTGGCGCAGCGCACCGCGCTGGAGGCCGGCGATCCCGTGGGAATCGATCCTGCGCATGATGAGCTCGCTTTCTTCCCGCTGATCTACTGGCCGATCGTGCCGGGCGCGCCGAAGCCGCCGCAGGACGCCATCAACAAGATCGACGCCTACATGAAGCAAGGCGGCACCGTCCTGTTCGACACCCGCGACGCCATCGAGGCGCCGCCGGGCGACAACGGCTCATCGCAGACGCCGGGCATGCAGACGTTGCGCGAATTGCTGTCCACGCTCGACGTCCCCGAACTCGAGCCGGTGCCGCGCGATCACGTGCTGACCAAGACGTTCTACCTGCTGCGCGATTTCCCCGGGCGCTTCAACACCGGCCAGACCTGGGTCGAGGCGCTGCCGCGCGAGGGCGACGACGAGGCGACGCAGCGCCCGGCACGCGGCGGTGACGGCGTCTCGCCGATCATCATCACCTCGAACGATCTCGCCGGCGCCTGGGCAATCCGCACCGACGGCCAGCCGATGCTGCCGCTGACACCGGGCGAGCCGCGCCAACGCGAATTCGCCTTCCGCGCCGGGGTCAACATCGTGATGTACACGCTGACCGGCAACTACAAGGCCGACCAGGTGCACGCACCTGCCCTCATCGAGCGGCTGGGCCAATGACAAATCCGAGACCGATCCCAACCAGAGCCGCCATGGCCGGGCTTGTCCCGGCCAT